>NZ_FODS01000013.1 GCF_900110425.1 Salinihabitans flavidus
GGCAAAATAGAGCGATGGCATCAGACCATGAAGAATCGTGTTCTGCTGGAGAATTACTACCTGCCCGGTCATCTCGAGCGACAGATCGGGGACTTCGTCGACTACTACAATAACCAGCGCTACCACGAGAGCCTGAAAAACGTCACACCCGCTGACGTCTACTTTGGCCGGGACAAGGCCATTCTGAGAGAAAGGGAGAAGATCAAGAACCTGACGATCCGACAGCGCCGCTTGCAACATCAAAAACAAGCAGCATAATCAATCACACAACCGAACCAGAGCCTCCAATGTTCAAGCCGCTCTGATGTCCCATTTTATATGACGACGGACACACCGTCACCTTGAGAAATCCGAACTCGCGGTTCTCGAAGATGCGCGAGACGGTACGGGTTTCGGTCTCGCCCGTCTTCTGATCCATGACGACCTCGGCCGTCTCGCCGTCGCGATAGGCGCCATAGATGCGGGTAAGGTGTCGGATCTGGTCCTCGGTGATCTCGTTGCGCTTGTTGTTGAGGCTCTTCTTCATCCGCTCGAAGAACCGCGTCCCGTCGATCAGCTGTACCTTGCCGCGCCGCTCGGGCGCTTTGCGGTTGGTAACGAGCCAGACGTAGGTGAAGATACCGGTGTTGTAGAAAAGCTGGTCGGGGAGCGCGACGATGGCGTCGAGAAGGTCGTTCTCGATGATCCAGCGGCGGATGTTCGATGGCCCGGACCCGGCGTCGCCCGAGAAGAGCGGCGAGCCGTTGAACACGATGGCGATCTTTGACCCTTCGCCCCCGTCCTGGGGCGCCGGGTGCATCTTCGACATCATGTGCTGGAGGAACAGGAACGAGCCATCGTTGATCGCGGGCAGACCCGCGCCGAAGCGGCCGGAGAAGCCGTGCAGCGCATGCTCCGCTTCGACGACGGATTTCTGATCCTTCCACTCCACGCCGAAGGGCGGGTTCGCCAGCAGGTAGTGAAAACGCTCCCCTTCGAAGCCGTCGCGGGTCTTGCCATCGCCCAGCGTGTCGCCGAGGACGATGTTGCTGGTCTCCTCGTCCTTGATCAGCATGTCCGAGCAGCAGATCGCCCAAGACTCGTCGTTGTACTCCTGCCCGAAGAGCGCGAGATTGGCGCTCTCGTTCTGCGCGAGGATGAATTTTTCGGACTCTGATAGCATCCCGCCCGTGCCACAGGCGGGGTCATAGATGGTCCGGTATATGCCAGGCGTGTAGACGTCCTGCTCGCCGGTGTAGATCAAGTTCGCCATCAGCCGGATGACTTCGCGCGGGGTGAAGTGATCGCCGGCCTCCTCGTTGGCCTGCTCGTTGAAGCGCATCACCAGGTGTTCGAACAGGTAGCCCATCTGCAGGTTGTCGATACGATCCGGGTGCAGGTCGACGTCGGCCATCGCCTTCACGATGGTGAACAGCCGATTGCTGGCATCGAGCTTCTCGATCTGGTCGGTGAACTTGAACCGCTCGAAGATGCTGCGCGCCGTAGGCGAGAAGCCGTTGATGTAGGCGACGAGGTTGGGCGCGATGTTCTCGGCGTCGCCAAGTAGACGCCTGAACGTGAAGGGGCTGGTGTTATAGAGAGGATGCTGTCGGGCAGGATCAGCGGCGCGGCCAAGCAGCCGCTCCATCGCGCTCTCAGGCATGTTCTGCGCGGTGAGCTTGTCGTACTCCTTGAGCACAGCGTCTTTTGTCGGCTCAAGGACACTGTCGAGCCGACGCAGGACGACCATCGGCAACATGACGAGCCGATACTGGGGCGGACGATAGGGACCGCGCAGGCGGTTCGCGATTTCCCAGATGTGGTTTTTGAGCTGATCGTGAGCCTGCAGATTCATTCCGGGATTGACCTTACTTGCTTTTTCAATCCTCAGTTTATCGCGGGGCTTCGATGATCACCATGGATTTCTGTTGATATTCTAATGGCATCGGAGGTCGTATCCCCCAGCGTCAAAGAGAAACAGAGCGGGTGCGCGCGGTCAAGGCAGCTGAGCCTACCGGACCGGCCGCTGCTCCTTCCACTCGATCGGAAACGGCTCCAGCATCCTTGCCAGCGTGACCTCCGGCCCCTGCTTCCCGTCCAGGATCGCCTCGACGATGACAGGCGCGAGCAGTGTTAGGCGCAGAAAGCGGGTCATATAGGAGGGCGCGATCCCCTCGCGCTCGGCCAGTTCAGCGATTGTGGTGAACTCCCCGGATTCGAGCATCCGCTTCCATCGGAACGCGCGGGCCAGCGCCTTGACCGGCGTGTTGTCGGGCCTGCGCGGGTGCAAAAAATCACTTTTTGGGCTTTGCGCAAACGCCTTGCACCCCGCAGCTGCCCAAGAAAACAAAGCAAGCCTAAATCGGCGCTGGAAGGCAGACATGTGGTGACCGTAATACTGATAGGCTCTTGTGGTCGCCGCGGTATCCACGAACACATTCACTAATGGCATATATATAGGCAGCTAGAGCTTATTCCGATGTAAATTACACCATATTTTCAATTAATTATACGGATAAATGGTAGCCCGTAGGGGAATCGAACCCCTCTTTCCAGGTTGAAAACCTGGCGTCCTAACCGATAGACGAACGGGCCAGCGCCGTAGCGTGAGGCGGTATTTATTGAAAGCCCCCCGGTGGTGCAAGCGGAAATTCGGGCGATTCATGGTTTTTTTCCGAGGCGCGAAGCGGCCAGTTTTCACGCCTCCGCAGCGTCTTCGAGGCGGAGCTGAACCTGCTGGCGCCCGCCCCAGATATTGACCTCCAGCCGCCCGGCGAGATGAAAGCGTGCCCCGCCGTGGGCGATCAGGCGCGGCCCCAGAGCGGTGTCGAAGGCGCCGAAGGCGATGGCGTCGACGGTGGGGCCGGCCCCGTCGCCGAAGCGCAGTTTCAGATGGCTTTCGCCCACCTGCTTGGCAAAGCGGATCTCCACGTCCGCGAAGGCAAAGCGCGGCGCGGGCGCGCCCGCGCCAAAGGGACCGGCGGCGTCGATCTGTTCGACAAGCTCCACCGTGGCGGCGCCGGACATGAGTATCCCGTCGAGCTTCAGCTCCGCTGGCCCGATCTCTCCCGCGCCCTGTCTGGCGAGAAGCTCCGACAGCCGGTCCATCGCCTCCTCAAGCCTCTCGCGCGCCACAGTCAATCCGGCGGCCATCTTGTGCCCGCCGCCCTTGAGCAGAAGCCCCTCCGCCGCGAGCCGCTGAATGGAGGCGCCGAGGTCGATCCCCGAAACCGAGCGGCCCGAGCCCTTGCCCTCGCCGCCCTCCAGCCCGATGACGATGGCGGGGCGGTTGGTGGCCTCCTTCAACCGGCTGGCCACGATCCCTACAACGCCGGGATGCCAGCCTTCTCCGGCCGCCCAGACCAGCGGCGCATCGAAGCCGCGCTCTTCGGCCTGCGCCATGGCGGAGGCGCGCACCGCCGCCTCCACCTCGCGCCGTTCGGTGTTGAGCTGATCGAGGCGCTCGGCCAGCGCGCGCGCCTCCTGCTCGTCATCGGTGGCCAGAAGCCGCGCGCCCAGATCGGCCTTGCCGATGCGCCCCCCGGCATTGACGCGCGGGCCGAGCAGAAAACCAAGATGATGCGCGCTTGGCGCGGAATCCATCCGCGCCACATCCGACAACGCCACGATACCGGGGCGGTCGCGCCGGGCCATCACCTTCAGCCCCTGCCGCACCAGCGCCCGGTTCACGCCGATCAGGGGCGCGACATCGGCCACGGTGGCCAACGCCACCAGATCGAGCATCGCCATCAGGTCGGGGCCCCTGGCGCCCTCCTCCCGCATCATGCGGTTGACCTCCACCAGCATGAGGAACACCACAGCCGCCGCGCACAGATGCGCCAGCGCGCCATCCTCGTCCTGTCGGTTGGGGTTCACCACGGCGAGCGCATCGGGCAGCGTTTCGCCGCCGAGGTGGTGGTCGAGAATGACCACATCGGCGCCCTTGGCGGCGGCAATCGGACCATGCGAGAGCGTGCCGCAATCGACACAGACGATCAGATCGTGATCGCGCGCCAGCATCGCCATCGCCTCGTCGTTGGGGCCATAGCCTTCGTCGATCCGGTCGGGGATATAGAGCGTCGCCTCGCGCCCCATCTGCCGCAGCCATATCAGCAGAAGCGCCGCCGAGCTGCCGCCATCAACGTCGTAGTCGCCAAAGACCGCGATCCGCTGCCGCCCCTTGACCGCCGCAAGGAACCGCGTGGCGGCAATGTCCATGTCGCGCAAGCTGCGCGGGTCGGGCAGCAGATCGCGCAAGGACGGTTCAAGAAAAAGCGCGGCGGCCTGCGCGGTCACCCCGCGCCGGGCAAGCACCTGCGCCAGTGCGCCGGGCAGGCCGGTGTCCTGCTCCAGCGCCTCGGCGGCGCGCATGATCTCTGTCCCCGGGCCGGTCCAGCGGCGTCCGGTGAGCGAGGCGGAGACATTCAGAAAATCGCTCATAGGGGAGAGTCGATGATCTCTTGTGTGCTTCGGGCGGTGACGAATTCGCCGTGCAGGATACAGATTTCCATGTCGTGTATCTGCTGCGCCGTCAGCGGCGGCATCTCGGGCGCCCAGTCGTTGCTGGCGTGGGTGTCGAAGGCGGCGCAGGCGTCATGCGCAAGCCATACGTCAAACCCCAGGTTGGCCGCCATGCGCGCAGAGGTGGACACGCATTGCGGCGTGGACAGACCCGCGATCACGACGCCTTCGACGCCCCACTCGCGCAGGTGCGAGTCCAGCGGCGTGCCGATGAAGGCCGAATTGGTGGCTTTCTCGAACACCGTCTCGCCCTCCTGCGGCGCAACCTCGGGCTTGAAGGCGGTGCCGGGTTTGCCGAGATAGAGCGAGCTGGCGGGGTTCTTCGACAAGTGCCGGATATGCACCAGCGGCGCCCCGGTGCCGCGATACCGGGCCAGCAGGCGGGCGGCGTTCGCCTCTGCGCCGGGATTGTTGCGCGCGCCCAGCACGGGGTCGTCCATCCCCGTTTGGATATCGATCAGGAGGAGCGCGCGCCGCATGATCGTCAGACCGGGGTGCGGTAGGACATGCGCCGCACCGAGCCGGTTCTGGAGCGCATCAGGAGCGTGGTGGTCTCAAGCCAGCCGGGGCTGCGCTTGATCGCCGGCAGCAGGGAGCCGTCGGTCACGCCGGTGGCGGCAAAGATCACATCCTGCGTCACCATGTCCTCAAGGGCATAGACGCGGTCGAGATCGGTGATTCCGGCCTTGGCGGCGCGGGCCTTTTCGTCGTTGTTGCGGAATTGCAGGCGGCCATAGATCTGCCCGCCCATGCATTTGAGCGCGGCCGCGGCAAGCACGCCCTCGGGCGCGCCGCCGGATCCCATATACATGTCGATCCCGGTGATCCCGGCCTCGGCGCAGTGCATGACGCCGGCCACGTCGCCATCGGTGATCAGCCGGATCGCCGCACCGGTCTCGCGCACCTGCGCGATCATCGCGTCATGGCGGGGACGTTCGAGAATGCAAACGGTGATGTCGGAGGTGTCGCAGCCCCGCGCCTTGGCCAGCGCGCGCACCCGGTCCGCCGGTTCCATGTCGAGCGTGACGACACCGGGAGCATAACCCGGCCCGATCGCGAGCTTGTCCATGTAGACATCCGGCGCGTGCAGCATGGAGCCGCGCGGCCCCATCGCCACCACGGTCAGCGCGTTGGGCATGTCCTTGGCGGTCAGCGTCGTGCCTTCGAGCGGGTCGAGGGCAATGTCCACGCCGGGGCCGTTGCCGGTGCCCACCTCTTCGCCGATAAAGAGCATCGGGGCTTCGTCGCGTTCGCCTTCGCCGATGACCACGACGCCGGCGATGTCCAGCAGGTTGAGCTGATCGCGCATGGCGTTGACGGCAGCCTGATCCGCGGCCTTTTCATCGCCGCGCCCCACAAGGCGCGCCGAGGCCAGAGCGGCCTGTTCGGCGACGCGGGCAAGGCCGAGGGAAAGCATACGGTCCTGAAATTCGGCTTGGGTGGGCATCAATATGGTCCTTCGAGAGGTGGAATTATCCGGTGTTTAACGGGCGTGCGGCACCGGGGCAAGCGCGCTAGGCCGTCTCGATCCGCAGCGCCACCGGGTCGGAGGCCAGCACGCCGGTTTCCTGCATCGCGGCGATGGCGGCATCGAGCGCGCTGCGTTGGGTGCGGTGAGTGACGATCAGAACCGGCGCGGCGCTGGAATCGTGGCGGGTCTGGCGCATCCGGTCGATGCTGATCCCCGCCTCGCCCAGAACGGTGGCGATCTTGGCCAGCGCGCCGGGACGATCCAGAAGCGCCATGCGCAAGTAGAAGGGCGCTGGCGAGTTGGATTGCGCCACGCGCGCCTGCGTCAGTTCGCTGGCGGGCTGTCCGAAGGTCGGCACGCGGCAGCCGCGCGCCAGATCGCAGACATCGCCCATTACCGCGCTTGCGGTCGGGCCTTCCCCCGCACCGGGGCCGCGCAGCACGATCTGCTCCACCGCGTCGCCCTCGATCACGACCATGTTGGTGCCCCCCTTGAGCTGCCCCAGCGGGCTGCTTTTCGGAACAAGGCAGGGCGACATGCGCTGCTCCAGCCCGCGGCCGGTCATCTGCGCCACGCCGAGAAGCTTGATCCGGTAGCCCAGATCGCTCGCCTGCCGGATATCCTCGATGGAGATACGTTCGATCCCTTCCAGTTCCACCGCGTCGAAATCGACACGGGTTCCGAAGGCCACGGTCGACAGAAGCGCCAGCTTGTGGCCCGCGTCGATCCCGCCCACATCGAGCGTCGGATCGGCCTCGAGATAGCCCAGATCGCTCGCCTCCTGGAACACGGTTTCATAAGGCAGGCCCGAATCCTGCATCCGCGTCAGGATATAGTTGCAGGTGCCGTTCATCACGCCCATGACGCGGGTGATCTCATTGCCCGCAAGGCCTTCTGTCAGGGCCTTCATGATGGGGATGCCGCCAGCCACCGCGCCCTCGAACCGGATGGTGCGGCCCGCGGCCTCCGCCCGTTCGGCGAGAGCCTGCCCGCGATGGGCCAGAAGCGCCTTGTTCGCGGTCACGACATCCTTGCCCGCGTCGAGCGCGGCCTGCGTGGCCTCCAGCGCCGCGCCGTCATGCCCGCCCATCAGTTCCACGAAGACATCCACATCGTCGCGCCGCGCCAGCGCCACCGGATCGCCTTCCCAGTCGTATCCCGCCAGCGACACGCCCCGGTCCCTGTCCCGCGTGCGGGCCGACACGGCGGTGATCACCACAGGGCGCCCGGTGCGGTCCGCCAGAAGATTGGCCTTTTGCCGGATGATCTTGACGACGCCGACACCGACGGTGCCCAGTCCGGCAATGCCGAGGCGCAGGGGGGTGGTCATGGCGGTTTCCTTCGCTTGTCTGGACGCGGGAAGCAACGAGTTGCGCGTCCTCTAGCGGGTTCCGCGCCGCCTTGCAACGCAGGTGGCGCCGACAGATGCAGAGGCGCCCGACACAACGACCCGAACGAAGGCCCCCGAGGTCAGACCGCGAGCACGATCCGGCCGCCTTTCGCGCGCGAGGAGCAGGCCATCATGCGATCATTGGCGCCGCGTTCCGCGCGGCTGAGCACCTTGTCGCGGTGATCGACCTCGCCATCGAGCACGCCAACCTCGCAGGTGCCGCACAGCCCCTCGTTGCAGTCGCAGGGCACATCGACCCCGGCGGCGGTGAGCGCGTCGAGAAGCGTCTGGTCGTTGCGCACCGTCAGCGTGAGATCGGAATCGCGCAGCACCGCCTCGAAGCTGTGTTCCTTCTCGGGATCGAGCCCGCCCGCCCCGGTTGTGAAATGTTCGATGTGCAGCATGCCCTCGGGCCAGCCTTCGGCCATGTCCTCCAGAGCGTTCAACAGGCGCTCGGGACCACAGGCATAGACCTGCGCGCCGGGAGGCAAATCGGCGAGCGCGGCATCCAGATCGAGCCGCGTGCCCTCCTCCCCGACATGCAGCGACAAGGCCGCACCGTGATCTCGCATCGCCCGGCCCAGAAACGCCATACGACCGCGTATGGAACCGCAATAGTGCAGCACATACGGTGTGCCCGCCTCCTTCAGGCGGTCGGCCATCGCAAGGATCGGGGTGATGCCGATGCCGCCCGCGATCAGGATATGTTCGGCGGCCTCCTCATCAAGGCGGAAGTGGTTCTTCGGCCCCGCGATATGCAGCGTGTCACCGGGCTTCACATGCTCGTGGAAATACCGCGAGCCGCCCTTGCCCGCGTCCTCTCGCAGGATGCAGACGGTGTAATGGCCCGCGTCCGCGCGCTCGCCGCAAAGCGAATACTTGCGCCGGATGTCGCCCGAGACGAGGTCGATATGCGCACCCGGCGACCAGCGGGGCAAATCGCGGCCGCGCGGATCGGCCAGCGTGATGCGGCGCACGCCCTCCGCCTCCTCGCGCACGTCGGTGACGGTCATCTGCCGCAGGATGTCGTCCTTGCGCGGGGCGCCGATGGGGAACGATACGGTGCGGTCAAGGATCGCCGGATCGCGCCGCTCTGGGTTGTCCTGTGGGCTCCATTCGACCTCGAGGCTCTGCGGCCCGCGAAAGGAGGTGTTGGGCAGGTTGCGGAATGTCTGTCCCGGCACAAGGCGCATATGCGGCAGGCGGCGGGTGAATTCCTCAAGGAAAACACGCATTTCCATGCGGGCGATATTCTTGCCCATGCACTGATGCGCGCCATAGCCGAAGCTCATGTGTTCGGCCGCGTTGTCGCGGTAGATGTCCACTTCATCGGGGTTTTCCCAATGGCGACGGTCCTTGTTGGCACTGGCCTGCACGATCAGGAGCTTGCCGCCCTCGGGGATCTTCACGCCGCCCACCTCCGTGTCGTCGGTGGCAATACGGCGCCATGCGACGATGGAGCCGGCAACGCGCAGGCATTCCTCCACCGCCGAAGGGATGAGCGCGGGGTTGGCGACCAGATCCTCCCACGCGGGACGGTCGTTGAGCAGCGTCCAGAAGGCGTTGGACGTCGCGTTCGATGTCGTTTCATGCGCGGCGGCGAGAATCGCCATCATCATCGAGCGCAGGTAGCTTTCGGGCACGGCCTCGGGATGCTCATTGTGCATGCGAATGGTGTCATACATCCACCCCTCGCCCGTCGGATCGGCGCGCATGCGGTCAAGGATGTCGTTCGCCGTCTTCCAGAACCGGCCCACGTTTTCCGAGATTTCAAGCTGTTCCTCGGGTGTAGGGCGGCCCCATGTGTTGAGCGTGTGGGCCACGGCGAACTGGCGCAGTTCCTCCGCGCCCTCGTCGGGCACGCCCAGAAAATGCAGCGCCACGGTGAGCGGTATCTCATAGAAGATGTCGGACACCAGGTCGGCATGGCCCCGATCGATGAAGCGATCCATGTAGGAGCGGGTCAGGCGGCGGACCATCGGCTCGTGCTTGGCCAGCTTGTCGGGCAGGAAGGCGTCCATCAGCAGGCGGCGGCGCTCCATGTGCTGGGGCTCGTCCTCGTTGACCATGGTGCGCTGCATGTTGAAATCGTATTTCTTCAGGATCTCGAGGGCTTCCGGCGGCGCGGGGGTGATCTTTTCCAACGCGATGGAGGGCGAGAAAAGGATATTGTCGCGAAAGACCGCCTTCACATCCTCATAGCGGGTGACCACCCAATAGCCCAGTTCGGGGCTGTAAAAAACCGGCTCCTGCTCTCGCGCCCAGCGAAGGGCATCGCCCGGATCGACCTGATAGTCGCCCTTGAACGGATCGAAGGCGGCGGCGCGGGCGGAGATCGGGCAGCCGGTGGGCGAGAGGCCGTGATCGGCGGGGCAGGCACCCTGATCTGTCATGGAGAGATCCCTTTCGTGTCGCTTATCGCTCATTATGTGCTAATAACGCTCAATATCGCCTTGTACCCCATCCGGTCAAGCCTGTTGTGGGGACGGGGGCGCGGAGGGTAGGAAGGATCGGCGCGAGGATAAAGCGCCGGAATGGAGCAAGGGAAAACGATGAGTACGCTCAAGACGCTGGACCGTGGCCTCAAGGCGCTCTGGATCATCGGGAAATCGCCCGGTGGGCTTTCGGCGGTGCAGCTTGCGCAGGCGCTCGACGTGGATCGCGCGATCGCCTATCGCATTGTTTCCACACTGGAATCTCATCGCCTCGTGGCGCGGCGGGGGGATGGGCGGCTGGTGCTGGGGGCGGCGGTGCTGGAGCTTGACGCCCGGTTTCAGCCGCAGTTCCGGCAGGAGGCCGAACCGCTGCTGGCGCGGCTGGCGGAGGCGACGCGGGCGACGGCCTTCATCTCGGTGGCCGAGGGCGACGATTGCACCGCCATCGTGGTATCAGAACCCGACAACGTGCTGCTGCGGGTGGGCTATCGCGTGGGCAGCACGCACCCGCTGAACAAGGGGGCGGCGGGGCTGGCGATACTGGCCGGGCGTGCCGAATCCGCGGGCGATTCCAACGAGATACGCGAGGCGCGGGCGCAGGGGTACGCGGTGACACGCGGCATCCTGCAACCCGGTGCCATCGGCGTGGCCAGCCCGATCCTGAGCGGTCACGCGGCCAGCGGCGCGATGGAGGCGAGCGTGGGCGTGGTGGCGATGGAAGATCTCGACGTGGCACTGGCCGCGCGGCAGGTCGCAAGCTGCGCCAAGGCGCTGGCGGCGCTGCTGGATCGTTAAGATCCGTCAAATTCAGTTTAACACGCTGAAATCGCTGAAAAACGGCATTCGGTAAAACGTCGGTATTACGTCGGTATCGCGTCGGTATCGGTTTGCGGCGGGCCGGGGTTTAACGCCGCGCGCGTTGCCTAAACGCGCCGAGCAACGCACATGGCGGCATCGGCCCCGGACGCCGGGTCAGGGCTGCGGGACGATGAGCACCAGCCCGTCGAGATCATCCGACGCCTCGATCTGGCACGACAGGCGGCTTTCGGGGCGGCGTTCGGCCTCCGCCACGTCGAGCATGGCATCCTCGAAGTCTTCAGCGTCTCCGGTCCGGTCGGTCCAGCCGGCGTCGACATAGACATGGCAGGTCGCGCAGCTCAGGTTGCCGCCGCATTCGCCGATCACGCCCGGCACATTGTTGGCGACCGCGGCCTCCATCATGTTGGTGCCGGTTTGCACATCGGCGGTGATCTGCGCGCCGTCGGGCAGGTTCCAGGTGACTTTCATGGCGGGTCTCCGATGATCTGACGTTGCGCCGGGGGCGCCTGCGGGACGCCTCCGGCGGGGAGGTATTTGGGCCGAAAAGACGCACGGGGCGCGCGCCGGCCTCAGATGTAATGAACGTAGAAATCGCGCAGGCTCTCTCCCGAGAGGGCGGCGGTTTTCTCGGCCTCCTGCTGTTTCATGAAGATGTGGTTGTCCACCAGCGTCCGGCCCACCGCGTCGCCGAGCGCGGTATCGGCCTCCAGATCGGCCACGGCCCCGGCGAGGCTGTCGGCGGTGCCTTCGGTGGCATCCGTCGTCTCGAAGCCGTCGCCGGTTTCGGCGGGCGGCAGGTCATAGCCGTTCTCAACCCCGAGCCGCGCGGCGTGCAGGATCGCGGCCACGGACGTATAGGGGTTGGCGGCGGCGTCGGCCGTGCGATGTTCCAGCCGCGCCTTGGCGCCGCCTTCGGAGCTGAGCCGCGTGGTAACGTTGCGATGATCGCCGCCCCAGTTCCTCCAGTAGCCCGAGAGCGTGCCCGGTTGCAGCCGCTCATAGGAATTGGCGCTCGGCGCAATGAGCCCGGCGAGCCCCTTGTGGTGGTGAACCAGACCGGCAATGCAGCCGCGCGTGAGATCGTTGGCCGTCTCGGGGCTGTTGTGCTCCCCCGATGAGAGCGCGTTGCCGCCCCCGGTGTCGAGAAACGAGAAATTCACATGCAGCCCGGAGCCGCCCCGGTCGGTCAGCGGCTTGGGCAGGAAGCTCAGCACGATGCCATGATCGAGCGCGATCTCGCGCGCCATCAGCCGGAACAGAACGATGTCGTCCACCGCCTTCACCGCGTCGTCGAAGGTGAGCGTGTATTCGAATTGCGGCGCGTCGTATTCGGCCGTGATCATGTCGAGCCGGAAACCCAGATCTTCCGCCGCCTCCCAGATCGCATCGTTGAAGCCGAGCGGATCGGTGCCGGGGCCGGTGCCATAGACCACGCCACCGGGCGCGTCATAGGGCACGAGCTGCCCCTCGGCGTCGCGTTGCAGGGCGAAGGCTTCAAGTTCGATCCCGATCTTGGGGGTGAGGCCCTTGTCCTCCCACGCGGCGACGGCGCGTTTCAACGCCCCGCGCGGGCACATCGGAAGCGGCGCGCCCTCGGTGTCATAAAGATCGCCCAGAACGATCTTCGTCGCGCCGTGCCAGCTGTCGCGGATGTCGTCGTGGCGCCAGCGCAGTTCCATGTCCGGCAACCCCTCCATCATCATGGCGCCGGGGGCGGGCAGCAGATCCTTGTCGTAATGCACCCCGAAGGTGGAGCGGCAAAAGCGGGTGGCGGCATCCCCGATCTTGGCGGCGGGCAGGTATTTGCCGCGCATGATCGAGAGGTGGTCGCAGAAAAGCGCACGCAGGCGGTCGGACATGAAACGAAGGCTCCCTATTGCAGTTTGACCCGGACGGGCAGTTCCTTGATGCCGCCCACGAAGTTGGAGCGAAGGAATTTATGCTCTCCCGCAGGTTCCACGGATTTGATGCGTTTGCAAAGCTCCTGAAACAGAACGCGCACTTCGAGGCGGGCGAGCCACATGCCGAGGCAGACATGCGGGCCCGATTGTCCGAAGGACAGGTGCTTGTTGGGGCTGCGGAAAAGATTGACGCGGAAGGGATCGTCGAACGCCTCTTCGTCGCGGTTGGCCGAGGCGAACCAGAACAGCACCTTGTCGCCCTCGCGCATGGTCTTGCCGTGCGCCTCGAAATCGCGGGTCACGGTGCGGCGGAAATAGGTCGCCGGCGTGGTCCAGCGGATGATCTCGTCGGGGGCGGTGTCCCAGATGGCGCCGCCCTCCTGCATCTGGCCGAGAAGTTCGGGCTGGTGGCACATGGCCTGAATGCCCGCTGCGATGGAATAGCGGGTGGTGTCGTTGCCCGCCGCCACCAGAAGGCAGAAGAAGTTGCGGAATTCCTCTTCGGTGATGACCGAGCCGTCCTTGCCCGGTTGCAGGATGAGATGCAGCACGCCGGAGGTGTCGCCCGCGGCCTCCTTGCGGGCCATCAGATCCTTTGCGTAGGTGTAAAGCTCCGCTCCCGCCGGGGAGTTGAAGGGCATCATCCGAAACTCGTCCGTGGTCATCCGGTCGAGCACATGGTCGGTGAAATCGGGGTCCGTATTGGCGATGAGCGCGTCGCCCTTTTCCACCAGCCATGGCAGATCCTCGTCGGGCAGGCCGAGGATGCGGCCCAGCATCCGCATCGGCAACTGGCGCGCGATCAGCTTCGTGGCGTCGAATTCCCCGTGCTGGAGGGCGGTGTCGAGGATCTCGTCGCAGAGGGTGCGGATATCCTCTTCAAATTTGGCAATGACGGGTTTGGAGAACGCCTTGGCGACCTTGATCCGGGTCATCATGTGTTCGGGCGGGTCGGTTTCCTGAAACGTGCGGCGGGCGAGATATTCCTCGTAGGTCTGATCCTCCATCCGGATGCCGCGCGCCGAGGAGAAGACCGCGAAATTTCGGTTCATCTCGGTGATGTCGGCGTGCCGGGTGATCGACCAGAAGCCCTCTCCGCCGTCCCACTCCGTCCAGTGGACGGGGTCATCGCGGCGCAGGCGGGCGAAGGTGTTGTGCGGCGCGCCCCGCGCGAAGGTGTCGTGGCTGGTCAGATCGGCGAAGCCGTCATCCGTTGGCGTCCAGACGGTCATGAGCCATCCCTTCTGCGGTCTTGATCGTTGCTTTGTTATGTATATATAGGGGGATTATAAATATGCAATCATAAACTGCCCCAGGGGCCGGAAAGCGGACGCCGCATGAAACTTGCCATTCTCGTGACCAATACCGACGACAGCGAATTCGCCCGGACGCATGCCGATGACGGGGAGAAGTTCACCGCCCTTGTGCAGGAGCGGCGCCCCGACTGGCAGACAGAGGTGTTCTGGGTGCGGGACGGCGACTTTCCCGAGGATTTCAGCACCTTCGACGGGGCGATGATCACCGGAAGCCCGGCCTCCGTGCGCGGGGACGAGGCGTGGATCGGGCGGCTTCTGGACATGATCCGGCAGATGGACGCCGCGCGCTTTCCAGTCTTCGGGGCGTGTTTCGGCCATCAGGCGGTGGCGATGGCGCTTGGCGGCGAGGTGGGCGACAACCCCGGCGGCTGGGTGCATGGGTATGTGGAGGTGACGCGGGCGGCGCCGCTGCCCTGGGCGGAGGTGCCCGAAAGGATGGGGCTTTACGCCTCTCACAGCGAACAGGTGCTGCGCGCGCCGGAGCGGGCGCAGATCGTGGCCCGGGGGCCGGGCTGCGGCGTTGGGGGATTCGTGATCGGCGATCACATCTTCACCACGCAATACCACCCGGAAATGAGCGATGCCTTCATCGCGGATCTGGTGGAGCATACCGCCGGCTACGTGGGTCCGGAAGTGACGGCGCGGGCGCGCGAATCGCTGAAGAACCGTGCCGACCGGGAGGTGATCGCGGAGATCATCGCGCGGTTCTTCGAATGGTCGGTGGCGCGGCGGGAGGCCTGAGACGCTCAGCCCAGCGCGGCAAGCAGGTCCATCGCGGTGATCTGGTCGAACTGCACATGGCGGGCCATGCGGCGTTCGGCGGCCGCAGCATCGCGGGCGCTGATCAGCCGGGCGATCTCGCGGTGCTCATGCGCGGAATCGGCCACCGCACCGACGTATTTGTAGCGCGCGCGGTAGTAGGCCATGAGCTTGCGCGCGTTGGTCTTGATCATTTCCAGCAGGAAGGGGTTGCCCGCGGCCTGCGCCACCACCTCGTGAAAACGCATGTTGAGCTGATAATAGGCGTCCGGCTCCGCGTCGCCCTTCGTGCCGGCGTGGTTCTCGCAGTCGGCGACGATCCGCTCCAGCGCCGCGGCGCTGCGCCCCGACAGGCGGCGCGCGGCAAGGCCGGCGGCCTGACCTTCGAGCTTGGCATGCACTTCGAGGATGGCGAGAAATTCCTCCAGCGTGGGTTTGAACACCGTCGCCCCCTTGCGCGGCTGGCGGGTGATGAGCCCGGCGGTTTCCAGCCGGATCATCGCCTCGCGCATGGGTGTGCGCGACACGCCCAGCCGCCGCTCCAGCGCGGGTTCGTCGATCCCGTCGCCGGGATTGAGCGCGCCGGATTCGATGTCATCGAGGATCGCGGCGATGATGGTATCGGTCTGGCCTGCCATGCGGGCGTTAAACCCCAGAGCGGACGGCAATGTCCAGTGGAAGGGGTCGGCGCGTCCTCTCGGCAATCTGTTGCGTATGGTGGGCAATTTGATGCCGAACGGTATTGACTTGCGTTTTCGGAATCGTTTCGAAGCATGATCAGCCCGCGCGGCTCAATATATCAAGGTGTTTTCAGATTGGCAGGTTATGCCGATCCATTGCCTTTGCGGAGGTGCGCCCGGATAAGGTTCAATTCCAGTTGGCAAGGGAATGCCGACGGAATTGCCAACTCCCGGCACATTTCCAATATCAAGGGTGTGAACAAAATTCCATTTCCGGAGTTATGACAAATAGCGAACCCCGGTTTTCATTCGCTATTCAAAACGGAAAGGAGACTGAAAATGATACGTCACAGCATTCTTGGGTCAATCGTCGTATTTCCCCTTCTTCTGGGCGCGGCCTCTGCGCAGGACGCGCTGGTCACCGAGCAGGGCGCCAACGAATTGCGCGGCGAATGGGTCATCGGCGCGAGGATCACATCGCCCGATGGCGAAACAATCGGCAATATCGAGGATATCATTCTCGATCAGGAAGAGGGCAACGTGACCGCGGCGGTCGTCTCTGTCGGCGGGTTCCTCGGGATCGGGGCGAAGGCGGTCGCGATCGACTGGTCCGAATTGCAGATCGACTGGGACGCCAATGAGGTCGTGGTCGATCTGACGCGCGCAGAAGCGGAGGAGGCGCCGGAATACAGCTTCCGCAGCCGCGATTACAGACCCGCCGAAGATCCGTCCGCAGCGGGGACCGGCACGGGAACCGGCACGACGGGCACCACGGGCATGACCGGAACCGGCACCACGGGCACGACGGGAACCGGAACCACCGACACGAACGGAACCGGGACCGTTGGCACCGACGAGACGATGTCCGAGTGACGACGGGCGAGACTGTGCGTCAGGGCCACATGCCCGTCCGTTGCTGACTGCCGCGCGGGGGTTCACCCGCGCGGCAGGTGGCGACTGGAGTGGGCTGTTTGGTGTCAGTCCACCAGCGCACGCGCCTGCGCCGCGAGCGCCCTTGCCGCCTTGGCAAGAAGCGTGACATCGATGCCCACGGCGACAAACACCGCGCCATATCCGAGCGCCTCTTGCGCGCCTTGCAGGTCCATCATCAGAATGCCGGGGGCCTTGCCCGCCTCCCGGATCCGGGCGATGCCACCCGCGATGGCCGCTTTCACGTCAGGATGGGCGGCGTTGCCGAGGTGGCCCATGTCGGCGGAAAGATCGGCGGGGCCGATGAAGACGCCGTCCACCCCGTCGACCGCAGCGATTTCCTCTATATTGTCCATCCCCTTGCGGGTTTCGACCTGCACCAGCATGCAGACCTCGTCGTTGGCCGTGGCGAGGTAATCGGGGATCTGCGCGAACCGCGAGGCGCGGGCGGCGGAGGAGCCGACGCCGCGCACGCCCTGCGGCGGGTAGCGGCAGGCGCGGGCCATCGCGCCGGCCTCCGCCGCCGTTTCCACCAGCGGCACGAGCACCGTCTGCGCGCCCGCGTCGAACACCTGTTTGACCATCCATGTCTCGCCCACGGGAATGCGCACGACCGGGTGGCTTTCGCTGCGTTCCAGCGCCATGAGCTGATCGCGGATCGAGCGCAGGTCATTGGGCCCGTGCTCGCCGTCGATGACCAGCCAGTCGAAGCCGCAGGTGCCCATGATCTCGGCGCTGGCGGCCTCTCCCATGCTCAACCAGCAGCCGATCTGCGGGGTCTGTGCGGCCAGCGCGGCCTTGAAGGGGTTGCTTGGGGCGGGCATGGCGGGATCTCCTAGTCGTCGAAATGGCAAGAGGCAGAGCCGAACGGGCCGAAATCGGCATGGATGTGGCTGCCCGGCGGGCATTCCACCGGACGGATGAACGAGCCCGACAGGATGATCTGCCCGGCCTCGATCACCTGCCCATAGGTGTGCATCCGCCGGGCGAGCCAGACGACGCTTTCCACCGGATCGTTCAGCACCCCGGCGCCAAGGCCGGTTTCCTCCACCGTGTCGTTGCGGGTCACGATGGCGCCGGTCCAGCGCAGATCGCGGGCCTCCGGGGCGTGGCGCGCCTCCCCCAGCACCAGCGCGGCATTGGCGGCGTTGTCGGAAATCGTGTCGTGCACGCGGCGCGGCTGGCCGGTGTCGGGATCGGCGCGCAGGATGCGGGTGTCGAGAATCTCAAGGCTGGGGGCGACGTAATCGGTGGCAGCCAGCACACCGGCGCGGCTCACACTCTCGCCCGCCAGCGGGGCCTTCATGACAAAGGCGATCTCCGCCTCGATCCGCGGCTGGATGAAGCGGTCAGCGGGGATATGCGCGTCATTGGCCAGCAGCATGTCATCGAAAAGCACACCGCTGTCGGGGATGTCGATGCCGAGGGCCGATTGCATCGCCTTCGAGGTCAGCCCGATCTTCCAGCCGATCACGCGCCGCCCCGCCGCCAGCTTGGCCGCCATCAGGGCCGATTGAATGGCATAGGCGTCGCCCAGTGTCATCTCCGGGTGGCGCAGCGACAGAAGGCCGATCTGCGTGCCGGTCTTTTCGGCGTTCAGCAGCTCTGCGGCGGCGCTTGCGTGGTCCTCGGGCCTCATGCCTCATCCTCGACCGTGTTGCGCAGGGTGCCGATGCCCCCGACCTCCACCTCCACCACGTCGCCGGGAACGAGATAGCGGGGCGGGTCGAACCGCGCGCCCGCGCCGGTGGGGGTGCCGGTGATGATGATGTCGCCGGGCACCAGCGTGGTGAAGGTGGAGATATAGGCGATCTCTTCGCGGATGGGGAACATCATGCGCGACAGGGTGTCGTCCTGCCGGACCTCGCCGTTCACGCGGGTGACGATGCGCGCGTCGTCAAGCTGCGCGGCGTCGGTGAAGGGGATGAGCCACGGGCCGATGGCGCCGGAGTTGTCCCAGTTCTTGCCCTGCGTGACATTGAACTTCGCGTGCCGCACCCAGTCGCGGATCGTGCCCTCGTTGGCCAGCGTGATCGCCGCGATATGGTCATAGGCGTCCGCGGCCGCAATGCGCCGCCCCCCCTTGCCGATGACAATCGCCACCTCGCCCTCATAGTCGAGGGTGTGGTTTTCCGGCGGGCGGATCAGCGGGCGGTCATGGCCGGTGAAGCTGCGCGCAAAACGCGGGAAAAGCGACATGTATTGCGGCTGCGTGGTGCCGTCCTTGTATTCGGCATTGCGGTCGGGAAAGTTGACGCCGACGCAGAGGATCTTTTCGGGGTCGGGCACCGGGATCTCATAGGTGAAATCGCGGTGCGTGGGCGCGCGCCCCTCTGCCGCGCGGGCGAGATCGGGCAGGCCGCCGGCGGCGATCACATCGCGCAGGCTGGCCCATTGCGGGAAGACGGGCGAGAGCGCGACAAACCCGCCGTCATCGCCGACCGCACCGTAAAGCTGCCCGTCCGGGGTGCTGACCGTGGCAAAACGCATCATGGCTCAGCCCTTTCTGTCCAGAAGCTCGACCTCGATGAAGGCGCAGGGGAAATCATTGCCGCTGATCACGTCATGCTCCACGCCAAGGGGGCGGTAATAAGGCTCCCCGGTGCGCAGCTCGGCAGTGGTGTGCTCTCCGCCCGGCAGGTCGATCTCCAGCACGCCGTCGAACTGCGGCACCACGACGTAATCGTGTTCATGGCGGTGCCAGCCGGTGCGGTCGCCCTTCCGCGCGAAGGACCAGCGGGTGACGCGCACCCGGTCGTTTTCGATCAGAACGGTGCCGGTCGCGGTGGTGTCGGAGGTGTTGGAGCACATGGGCGTTGTCCTTCGGTCTGGTCAGGGGGCGATGATCGGTTGCGCCTTGAGCGCGGAGTCCTGCGGCGCGGCGCCTTCGAAAAGCGATCCTTCCTCGAACCAGCTGCGCGGGGCGGGCGCGCCCCAGAGGGTCTGGCGCTGCGGGTCCTTCAGATCCCATCTGATCGCCTCAAGGTCGGGATCGACGGTCTGGTAGTCGGAGCAATAAATCTCGATCCGGTGGCCATCGGGATCGCGGACATAGAGGAAGAAGGCGTTGGAGATGCCGTGGCGTCCGGGGCCGCGTTCGATATTGGCGACATAGCCGGTGGTGGCCATCAGATCCAGCAGGTCGATGATGTTGAGCGGTGTCGGCACCCAGAAGGCGGTGTGATGCAGGCGCGGGCCCAGCCCGTTGGTGAAGGCCACGTCATGCACGCCGCCCTTGCGGTGCATCCACGCCGCCCAGACGCGGCCCGTCTCCGCGTCCTCGGTGTATTCGGTGACGCGGAACCCCATGTCGTTGTAGAAGGCAACAGAGGCGTCCACATCGGCCGAGAACATGTTGAAATGGTCGATGCGCAGCGGTTTGACCCCGCGATAGAGCTTGTATTGCTGATGGATCGGCGGCAGGCGGTCCATTTTCACGTAGAATTCCAGCGGAATGCCCCAGGGATCGCGGGTGCGCAGGGTGCGGCCCATGTGCGGGCGCTCCACCCATTCGGCGGGCAGGCCGCGCGCCCGGAAGAAGGCCTCAGCCTTGTCGAGATCGGGCTCGTCAAAAAGCTTGAAGCCAAGCACGCCGACATCGGCGGTGCCCGCCTGTTCCAGAACGATGCAATGATGCCCGCGCTCTTCCATCGCGCGCAGGTGGATTTCGCTGTCGTTCTCTTCAGTCACCTGAAGGCCGAGCGTGTCGACATAGAACGCGCGCGAGGCGGCCAGATCGGTGACGCGATAGGTCACATGGCTCAGCCGCACGATATTGAACGGCGGATAGAGATTCGGGGCGGGGACGGGCATTGGCGGATTCTCCTGATGCGTTGCAAAAGACGTGGCGCGCGTTTCCGGGTCAAGTCACTTGATCGGCGGTCAGGCCCCGAGCCGGGCAATCGCGTGATCGCCGAACGCAAGGCCGATGTGTTTCTGCTCCATGTAAAACTCGAATGACCAGTCGCCCCCGTCCCGGCCGATGCCGGAGGCCTTCATCCCGCCGAAGGGCGTGGGAAGGTGGCGCACGTTTTCCGAGTTCACCCAGATCATGCCGGCCTCCAGCTTGTCGGTAAAGCGCAGCGCGCGCTTGAGGTCGTTGGTCCAGACATAGCCGGTCAGACCGTATTGCGTGCCGTTGGCGATCTCCAGCGCCTCTTCCTCGCTCCCGAAGCGGATGGAGGTCAGGACCGGGCCGAAAATCTCTTCCTGCGCGATGGCCATGTCGTTGGTGGCATGGGTAAAGAGCGTGGGGCGCACGAACCAGCCGGTGTCCCCCTCGCGCGCGCCGCCGGCGGCGATGGTCGCCCCGTCACTGCGCGCGGTGTCGAAATAACCCGTCACCTTGTCGAAATGCACCTTGTGGATGAGCGGGCCGATCTCCGTCGCCGGGTCGAGCGGGTGGCCGACCCTGATGTTGTTCACCCGCTGGATCAGCTTCGCCTCGAACTCATCGGCAATCGTGTCCTGCACCAGAAGCCGCGAGGAGGAGGTGCAGCGTTCCCCGTTCAGCGAATAGATCATGAAGATCGCGGCATCGAGCGCGCGGTCCAGATCGGCATCGTCGAACACCACGACAGGGTTCTTGCCGCCCAGTTCGAAATGCACCCGCTTGAGCGTATCGGCCCCCTGTTTCATAATCATGGAGCCGGTTTTCGATTCCCCGACAAAGGCGATGGCGCGGATCTTCGGGTGTTCGGTCAGCGCCCTGCCCGCCTCTTCGCCAAATCCGTTGACGAGGTTCCAGACCCCGTCCGGCAGCCCCGCCTCATGCGCGATTTCGGCAAGGATGCGGGCGGTCAGCGGCGAAAATTCTGCCGGCTTGTGCACCACCGTGCAGCCCGCCGCCAACGCCGGGGCGATCTTCCATGTGCTGAGCATGAAGGGCGTGTTCCACGGCGTGATCACCCCCACCGGGCCAAGGGGCACGCGGGTGGTGACATTCATCAACGTGGGAGAGCGCAACTGCTGCCCGTCGCGGGCCGAGGCCACCTTGTCGGCAAAAAAGCGGAAATTCTCCGCCCCGCGCAGCGCCGCCTTCGACATGAAGCGCAGCGCCTGCCCGGTGTCCCAGCATTCGCAAAGCGCAATCTC
Source organism: Salinihabitans flavidus (assembly GCF_900110425.1). GTDB lineage: Bacteria > Pseudomonadota > Alphaproteobacteria > Rhodobacterales > Rhodobacteraceae > Salinihabitans > Salinihabitans flavidus. The sequence continues at coordinate 21,296 of NZ_FODS01000013.1, forward strand.
CTCGGTTCGCGCCTCGATGCCTTCGGCAATGCGGATGAGAACGGCCTTGCGCTCTGCCGCGGGCATGTCGCGCCATGCGGGAAAGGCATCCGACGCGGCGCCCGCGGCGGCGTCGATGTCGGCGGCGGTGCCCCGCGCGACGGTACAGATCAGGCTTTCGTCCACGGGCGATGTGGTCTCGAACGTCGCGCCCCCGGCAGCGGGACGGCTTTGCCCGCCGATGAGGTTGTCAATGCCGCCTTCGGAAAAGCGGGCAAGATGGCCGTTGAGCTTTGCGAGATTGGTTTGCAGGTCGGTCATGGGCTCAACTCTCCTTGAGGTATTGGCGGATGGTGCCGGTCTTGGGCGACAGGTCGGGGTCGATGTCGCGCATCTCCAGCGACAGGGCGAGCGGGCGTCGGTCGAGAACCGGCGCAAGCAGCGCGCGCGCCGCGTCGAACAGGGTCTGCGTCGCGGCCTGCTTCACCGCGTCCGGCCGCCCGGCGCGCAGACGCACGGAGATGTCGATATAGCCGTGATCGCGGTTGCCGTCGGCGATGGCGTAGTGATCGGCGCGGATGGCGCGCACGCGGATGCCCGCCAGCGGAAAACTTTCTATCGTGGCGGCGGCGCGGCGCATATGCTCGCAGAAGGCGGTCATGTCGACCTCGTCTTCGAGGTTGGCGGAATAGTCGATGATGATATGCGGCATGGGTCCGGTCCGTTCTGATGTTAGTTATCATGTTAAGTAAAATGGGGCCACCGAGTCAACAGCAAACTTTGCCCCGAATCAGGGTCGCCTTTTGCCCGTGCCCCGGTGCAGACTGGCCCTTGGAAACGCCGCGAATCCGGCATAGGTGGCAGTGCCGGGCGCGCAGGGTCCGGACAGTGTGACAAACCATCGACAGGGGGTGAGCCGAGTGACGCAAACGCAGGACGCCGCACATTCCGTTTACGGGATCGACCGCTGGGGCAAGGATCTGATCGTGGTGATGGACAACGGCGACGTGGGGCTTCGCAACCCGCTGGCGCCGGATCAGCCGCCGGTCAGCCTGCCGGAGATCCTGCACGATCTGGAACAGCGTGACGTGCATGTGCCGATGATCCTGCGCGTCGCCTCCTATCTCGAACACGAGATCCGCGAGATCAACGACAGCTTCGCCGCCGCCATCGCGCGCACCAGCTATCGCGGCAGCTATCGCGGGGTGTTCCCGATCAAGGTCAACCAGCAGGCGCAGGTGGTGGACCGGATCGTGGAATACGGCAAGCCCTATCACTACGGGCTGGAGGCCGGATCGAAACCGGAGCTTGTCATCGCGCTGGCGCACCGGCTTCCGGGCGAGGCGCTGATCGTGTGCAACGGGGTCAAGGACGCGGAGTTCATCCGGCTTGCGATCCTGTCCCGCAAGCTGGGCTTCAACACGGTGATCGTGCTGGAAAGCCCCAAGGAGGTCGATACCGTCATCGCGGTGTACGAGGAACTTGGCATGGAGCCGATGCTCGGCGTGCGGGTGAAGCTCACCAACCAGATCAGCGGCAAGTGGGAGGAAAGCTCCGGCGACCGATCCACCTTCGGGATGAACACCGATCAGATCGTCGCCGTGATCGACAAGCTGCGCGATGCGGGCCTGCTGCATTGCCTGCGGCTGCAACATTCGCATCTTGGCAGCCAGGTGCCCGACGTGAACGACGTGCGCCGCGCGGTGGGCGAGGCGTGCCGCTATTTCACCGAACTCACCCGCGAGGGGGTGCCGCTCACGCATCTCGATCTCGGCGGCGGGCTTGGCGTGGATTACACCGGCGAGAAGAAGGCGATCGAGAATTCCATCAACTACACGGTGGCGGAATACTGTTCCAACGTGGTGGAAACGGTGGCCTATGCGATGGATGAGGCCGGGGTGGAGCATCCGACGCTGGTGACCGAAAGCGGCCGCGCGGTGGTGGCCACCTCCTCGATGCTGATCTTCAACGTGCTGGAGGCCACGCTCTATGACGCGCAGGACGCCCCGGCGGCAGAGCCGGACGATCACCACCTGATCTCCGACCTGATCGCTGTGAATGACTACCTGCGCACCGACCGGCTTCAGGAATGCTGGAACGACGCCACCTTCTACCGCAACGAGCTTCGGGCGATGTTCCGGCGCGGCTATATCGACCTGCGGCAGATGGGCCGGGCCGAACGCATCTACCTGCACCTGATGGGGCGGATCAAGGCGGTGGTGGCGGGCAGCGACGGGCCCACCGATGTGGACGATCAGCTTGAGAGCCTTGCCGACATCTATCACTGCAATTTCTCTCTGTTCCAGTCGCTGCCCGATGTGTGGGCCATCGACCAGATCCACCCAATGGTGCCGCTGCAACGGCTGAACGAGGCGCCGGACCGGCGCGCGATCCTGTCCGACATCACCTGCGACAGCGACGGCAAGGTGGACCGCTTCATCCTCGCTGACGGGGTCTCCCCCTCGCTGCCGGTGCATACGCTGGGCGAGGATGCGCCCTATTACCTCGGGGTGTTCTTCATCGGCGCCTATCAGGAGACGCTGGGCGATCTGCACAACCTTTTCGGCGATACCAACGTGGTGACCATTGACCTCAAGCCCGGCGGCGGGTTCGAATTGCTCCATGAACAGGAGGGCGACACCATCAGCGAGGTGCTGGCTTATGTGGAGTTCGACCCCACCGACTGCGTTGCCGCCTTCCGCAAGATGGTCGATGAGGCGATCGCGGGCGGGGGCCTGAAGGCCAAGGACCGGCGCACGCTGATGGCCGCCTACCGCGACAGTATCAACGGCTATACCTATTACGAATAACCCATCCAGAGGAGAGTTTCCCATGGGCAAGACACTGGTGATCGGGGCGGGCGGCGTCAGCCATGCCGCCGTCCACAAGATGGCGATGAACCCCGAGATCTTTACCGAGATCACGCTGGCCAGCCGCACCAAATCGAAATGCGACGACATCGCCAAAAGCGTGAAAGAGCGTGTCGGCGTGACAATCAGGACCGAGGCGCTGGACGCGATGGACGTGGCCGCGACGGTGGCGCTGATCAGGGACACGGGCGCGGACATCCTCGTGAATCTCGCGCTGCCCTATCAGGATCTCAAACTGATGGATGCCTGCCTTGAGGCGGGCTGCCATTACCTCGACACCGCCAATTACGAGCCCGAGGACGAGGCGAAATTCGAATATCACTGGCAATGGGCCTACCGCGAGAAATTCGAAAAGGCTGGGCTGACCGCGATTCTCGGATCGGGCTTCGATCCGGGCGTGACCAGCGTGTTCGCCACATGGCTGAAAAAGCACAAGCTGGGCAGCATCCGGCAGATCGACGTGCTGGATGCCAATGGCGGCGACAATGGCCAGGCGTTCGCCACCAACTTCAACCCCGAGATCAACCTGCGCGAAGTGCTGGCCGACGCGAAACACTGGGAAGGGGGCGAATGGAAAGTGACCCCCGCCATGACCCACAAGGTCGAATTCGACTTTCCCGGCGTGGGGCCGAAGAACATGTATCTGATGTATCACGAGGAGCTGGAGAGCCTGTCGACCCATTTCCCCGAGATCGAGCGCGCGCGCTTCTGGATGACCTTCGGGGATGAATACATCAAGCACGCCAAGGTGCTGGAAAACGTCGGCATGACACGGATCGACCCGGTGATGCACAACGGGGTGGAAATCATCCCGATCCAGTTCCTGAAAACCCTGCTGCCCGATCCCGGCGGTCTGGCGGCCTTGACCAAGGGCAAGGCGTGCATCGGGGATATCGCCACCGGCGAGGCGAAGGACGGCACGGGTGAGCAGACCTGGTACATCTACAATATCTGCGACCACGAGGAATGTTACCGCGAGGTCGGCAGTCAGGCGGTCAGCTATACCACCGGCGTGCCGGCGATGATCGGCGCGGCGCAGGTGCTCAAGGGCAACTGGGCCAGGCCGGGCGTGTGGAACATGGAACAACTCGACCCCGATGATTTCATGGACATGCTGAACACGCAGGGCCTGCCGTGGCATGTCAGGGAACTGGACGGCCCGGTGGAATTCTGAGGGGGCCCCGCCCCCTTTGTCCCCCGCCAGACCGCGCGCAGAATCGGAGATCAGACCCGTGTCAGACATGATGGCCACTCAAGCCGGCGATCCCGGCGCCTTCCGGCGGCTCGACCTTGCCCGCGTACCAAGCCCCTGTTTCGTGGTGGACGAGGTGGCGGTGGAGCGGAACCTGAAGGTTCTGGCCGATGTCGGGGATCGCTCCGGCGCGCATGTCCTCAGCGCGCTCAAGGCGTTCTCGATGTTCGCGCTGGCGCCCCTCGTTCGGCAGTATCTCGGCGGCACCTGCGCCAGCGGTCTATTCGAGGCGCGGCTGGGCCGCGAGGAATACGGCGGCGAGGTCGCCACCTTCTGCGCCGGCTACAAGGAAAGCGAGATCGACGCCATCATCGCGCTGTCCGATCACATGATCTTCAACTCCCCTGCGCAGAAGGCCCGTTTCGCGCCGCGCTGCCACGCGGCGGGGGTGTCGGTCGGCCTGCGCATCAACCCCGAACATTCCGAAGGCGAGATCCCGAAATACGATCCCGCCGCGCCCTGCTCGCGTCTTGGCACCCCCGTCAGCCAGATCACGCCGGAGGTGATGGAGGGCGTGGAGGGGATTCACATGCACACGCTGTGCGAACAGGGGGTGGTGCCGCTTCTGCGCACATGGGCCTCGGTGGAATTCAAGCTGCAACCCTATCTGGACCGGCTCAAATGGCTCAACTTCGGGGGCGGGCATCACATCACCCGCGCCGATTACGACCGCGATGTTCTGATCGCCTTCCTGCACAGCATCCGCGAGCGCTACGGGGTGGAGGTTTATATCGAACCGGGAGAGGCGGTGGCGCTCGACGCGGGTATCCTCGTGGGCGAGGTGCTTGACCTGCCGGTGAACGGGATGAAGCTGGCGATCACCGACGTGTCGGCCACCTGCCACATGCCCGACGTGATCGAGGCGCCCTATCGCCCGGCGCTCCTCGATGAGGCCGAAGACGGGGAAACCTACCGCCTCGGCGGCCCTTCCTGCCTCGCTGGCGACGTGATCGGGGACTACACATGGAACCGGCCGCTCCGCGTGGGGGACCGCTTCGCCTTTCTCGATCAGGCGCATTACTCGATGGTCAAGACCAACACCTTCAACGGCGTGCCGCTGCCCGCGATCGCCCTGTGGAACAGCGACACCGATGCGCTGCGGATCATCCGCGAATTCGGATACGACGATTTCAGGGAGCGTCTGTCATGAGCGTCTTTCTCGACAGTGAACTGAGCGCAGCGGAACGTGGGGAGTCCGCACGCTTTCATGTGATCCCGGTGCCGCTGGAGCGGACGGTGTCCTATGGCGCCGGCACGGCCGGGGGGCCGAAGGCGATCATCGCCGCCAGCAATGAACTCGAACGCCGCTGCAACGGGGCGGAGCCCTGCGCGGACGGGATCTTCACCGAAGACCCGCTCGACTGCACCGGCCCGATGCCGCAGGTGATGGAGCGGCTGGCCGCGCGCACGCAGGCGGCGGCGCAGGCCGGGCGCATCCCGGTCACGCTGGGCGGAGAGCATTCGCTCACCTACGGCGCGGTGATGGGCGTGGCGCGCACGCTGGATCGGCCCGTGGGGCTTGTGCTGATCGATGCCCACGCGGACCTGCGCGTCGCCTATCAGGGCGAGGTGCATTCGCACGCCTCTGTCATGCACCTGCTGGCGCAGGAGGGCATCCGGCAGGCCCATTTCGGGGTGCGCGCCCTCTCTGCCGAAGAGGAAGAGAGCCGCCTTGCCAACAATGTCTTCTTCAAGGATGCCGAAGGGCTCGTGACCGGCAACATCCATGCCGTCGATCTGCCCGAGGATTTTCCCGACCTGGTCTACGTGAGCTTTGACGTGGACGGGCTCGATCCCTCGCAGATGCCCGCGACGGGCACGCCGGTGCCCGGCGGCCTTGGCTACTACCAGGCGCTGCATCTGGTCGAACACGCGCTGGGGGGGCGGCGGTGCGTGGGGGTGGACGTGGTGGAACTGGCGCCGGATGGCAACGCGGCGTGGGATTTCACCGCCGCGCAGATCGCCTATCGCCTGATGGCGGCCTGCCGGGGCGGCTGACCTGTGCCGGGCGGCGGCCGTCGGCCCCGCCCGGCCCTTGGCTCAGGTATCGTCGTCGTCCGCGGCCACATCGGCCAGATCGTCGAGCGAGACTTTCTCGTCCTCGTCGTCATCCTCGAGCACATCGTCCCCGACATCGAGATCGACCGAATCGTCATCATCCAGAACCGCGCTGCTGTCGGTCTTGGCGGGCTTCGACTTGGTGGTGACGGCATCCTCGGCATCGGCCGCGATCATGCGGCTCTTGCCGGTTTCAGGCTCCACGACCTCGCCGGTATAGGGGCTGACGATCGGGTTCTTGTTCAGGTCATAAAACCGTTTGCCGGTTGTCGGGCAAACACGCTTGACGCCCCATTCTTCCTTGGGCATGGGAAATCCCCTCTGATTTCGTGAGTCTTGCAGACAGTTCGCGCCAACTGCCATATGTGGTTCGGTGTGTCAAAGGCTATCGCGCCGCCCCGCCGGGCCGCGCGTCGAGGGGCGTATATGGGGCAACATCTTCTTCCGGGCAACCCGGAAATTTCACTCGATCTGAGGCGCTCCGCGCGGGCGCGGCGCATCTCCCTGCGGGTATCGCGGATCGACGGGCGGGTGACGCTCACGCTGCCGCGCGGCGTGCCAGAGGCCGAAGGGCTGCAATTCGCCCGCGACCGCGCCGACTGGCTGCGCCGCCACCTGTCGGATCGCCCCGCGCAGATCACCGCCGCCATCGGGGCGCAGATCCCGGTGCAGGGCGAATTTCGGCGGATCGAGACCGAACCGGGCCGCGCCGTGCAGCTCCAACCGGGGGCCATCACGGTGCCGGGCGATCCCGCCCGCGCCGGCGCGCGGATCGCCGGGTTTCTCAAGACACGGGCGCGCGCCGCGCTGGTGCCGGCCTGCGACGCCTACGCCGCGCGGCTGGGCCGCCCTTACACGCGCATCACCCTGCGCGACACCCGTTCGCGCTGGGGCTCATGCTCATCGGCCGGGGCGCTGATGTTCTCATGGCGGCTGATCATGGCCCCGCCCGAGGTGCTCGACTACGTCGCCGCGCATGAGGTCGCGCACCTGACGGAGATGAACCATTCCCCGGCCTTCTGGTCCACGGTAGAGCGGCTCTACGGCGATTACGCGGCGCCGCGCGCATGGCTGCGGCAGCAGGGCGACTCGCTCCACCTCGTGCGGTTCTGAGACCATTTGCGATTGACCCCGATCCGGTTTGTGATCACAGTCGGCCCATGCTGATCCAGACCCGCCCGCCAGAGCAGACGCCCTCGGCCCATGACCGGATTTACCGAACCCTTCGGACCCGGATCATGCACGGGGAGTTGATGCCCGGCCACGCCATGACGCTGCGCGGGATCGGGCAGGAATACGGTGTGTCCATGACCCCCGCGCGAGAGGCGCTGCGCCGTCTGGCCGCCGAGGGCGCGCTCACCCTGTCAAGCTCGGGCCGGGTGGCGACACCGGAACTCACCGGCGACCGGATCGAGGAACTGGCCGCCCTGCGCGCCCTGATCGAGGTGGAACTGGCCAGCCGCGCCCTGCCGCGCGCGCATATGGCGCTCATCGACCGGCTGCAAAGCATCAACAATTCCGTCGCCGACGCGGTGGAGCGGCGCGACCCGGTCAGCTATATCCGCAGCAACCTCGAATTTCACCGCACACTCTACCTGCGCGCGCAGGCCCCGGCGATGCTGGCGATGGCGGAGACAGTGTGGCTGCAACTCGGCCCGACGATGCGCGCGCTCTACGGACGGCTGCGCAAGACCGAACCGCCCCACTACCACCGCCTGATCCTCGCCGCGCTCAAGGCCGGGGACGAACCCGGCCTGCGCCTCGCCGTCCGCTCGGACGTCACGCAAGGACTGAGGATGCTGGCGAGTTGAGGGGGGGAGGGTCTGAACGGTCTTTCAAACGCGGGTCCAGGAATGACCGGTCCCCGCCCGGAGCGGTCATAGCGCTTCTACAGGGAGGGCGGGAAGCGGTAGTTCGCTGCGTCTTGGACGGACGGCAGCGATGCTGCAGGAAACGAACACTGACCGTTTGCCACTTGAAAGACCGCACGGCAGGAGAAAGCCAATGTGACTTTTGGTGCGCCGCTGTCATCTCAGACCAGCCGTTGGCCACCTGAGAACGGACCAAGGCCAACAGGACTGAAAACCGTATCGTCTCATTGCTCCGCCTTCGAAACGGAGCGACCGATAACAGCGCTCAATCTTAGTTCCGGGTAATCATCAGCCGTCGTCGTCTTTTCTGGAAACCCGCCCAAGCCTTGAGAGCATACGTGCCCACTCATCTACATCGGTAGAGAGCCGATGTGCGGGTTCGGAACGTGGCTTGCGAGTTTTATTGGCTGATTGCGAAACCGAATTGCCAGACAGGGTTCCAGATGAACGTGGGCGCTTCTTGGCGCGTGGATGTGGTTGCGGCTTCCGAGCCTTTTTCTGTTTGTTAGCTGCAGTTCGTTTCTTTTGCCTAACCGGTTTTTCTTGGGATACGCCGGATAGGGTTATCAGAAAAAAGGCAAGGCGAGGAGTCCAAGGCGAACCATCAGCAGTCACACGGCCCGTTGCATTCAAATAGTGAGAAACAAGTTTGGGGCCCACTATCCCCTTCTTGGCGAAATCTTCGAGGACAGAACGCAATGTACCTGACACTTTGGCAGTTCCGCCGCTTTCTGACCCAAAGTGCCTCCTCTCGGATGGCAAAAGCTCTAAAACCTCATCGGGAATAACACTTGGGTCAATATCCTTCTCCAGCGCTTCGAAGTCCATTAGCCGGTCACCGTTGGTAACCTCGATGTCTTCAAGTGACAGTGGATGCAGAAATGAGAAGGTCTCTCCACGGCGACTGACGAGGTCGCCTTCAGTTAGAAGCGGCTGATCGCAGTAAATGGAAAAACGATATTTCTGATGATTTTGGCTTGAAAGGTCTTCAACCTGAACTTCCATCCGGAAGTCGGTAAAATGGACTTCAACCACCACTGCAAGCTTCCACGAATTTTTTCTGGCTTGCCGACCTACAGGTAGTATTCGCTGTTCGATCTTTTCTTCGGCACCGAGAATGTCTTTGATTTCAGCAACTGGTCGACTGGAAGGGCGAGCACGCATTGAGCCAGAGGCTGGGCGCCCGGTGTCCGTGCAACCGTGCTTCTCCCAAGGCTTTCCGAGTTCATTAAAGAAGACACGGCTACCGTACTCATTCGAATAGAAATAAACCGGCTGACCGCAGACAGGGCAGGATGCATTGGGATTAACGAAGCAGCGAGAGTAGCTTGTTGCGCCGTAGCCTTTCAGTGTTTGCGTCGCTTGGTGCTTTTCATACTCGGAATAGACTGGCCGAAGTGGCTTTATTCCTGGTGCTGCGGAGACGCCGTCACCGTTTCTGTTGCCGCCGCCAACGCACCAACCGCATGTGCACCAAGGGTAATGATTGTGCCCGGTCAACTTAGCACCAATATACCGATACTAATTGCATTAAATTGAATCAATAATGCGCATTTCGGTAGTTCCCTTCCCCCAGTTTCTATCAACCTCGAATCGCGGATCAAGGCGACGTAGCCTTCCACCAAATCTAATGTCTGGTTTGGGCTGGGACCAGCCATTTTTCTGCGCTCGGCTTGAATGTCCGCTCAGGGCCGCTATACGCCTTCAGCGTCGTCACGCCACCTGCTTCTTGTCTTTCGCAAAGGGGCTGAGTCCCAGCCATTTCTGCATCATGGCGGCGATTTCCCGGTCCCCCGACAGCACCAGATCGGCCCGCGCAACCGCCGCGGCGACTGTGTCCAGCCCCAGCCAGATCGCGGTCATCGTGCGCAAGCTGCATTCCGCGTAAAGATCGACGTCGAACCCTGGATCGACGTAGCAGGCCTCGGCGCCAGTTTCTGGGTCGATGATCAGCCAGTTGTCGCGTTTTTCTGCGGCCAGATCTTCGAATACGACTTGGATACAAATTCGTCGAGCTGGTAGCGGCGTGGGATCAAGGCACCGGTGCATGTCCCAGATCAGAAGCTCCGGGTCGAGATTGTCAAGCGTTGGGCCGGTCTCGACCCACCGCTGCCCCCAGCTTCCCAGGGACATGATGATCGGGCGCAACTCCTCTCCCGCCTTTGTCAGGCGGTAGGACTTGATGCCTCTTGCATCCGGCACCGCATCGATCAGACCAGCCGCCTCCATCTCCACCAACCGTTTCGACAACAGCGAGGGCGACATGCGCGGAACGCCGCGGCGCAGATCATTGAACCGCGTGCTGCCGCACATGAGTTCCCGCACGACAAGAGGCGTCCAGCGGGCGCAAAGCACCTCTGACGCCATGGCGACGGGGCAGAACTGTCCGTAGCTTCCACGCATTTCAACCTCCCGTTTGGCAGGGCAAAACGCCCCGATCTTCAATCTACCACAAGGTAAGGTCCTGCCCAGTATAGTTTGTGGACTGGATGCACGTACTCCGGCCTGCGATCCTTCTCAAAGTTTAACAGGAGGATTGATTGATGACTGACGTAACAGCAGACCTGATCCCGACCCGGAAACCATCCCTTGAAGATACGGCGCGGCAGTTTGCCGAAGGCTGCGCGGAACGCGCGGCGGATCATGACCTGACCGGCGATTTCATCGCGGGCAACTACAAGGCCATGAAGTCCACTGGCTTGGTGGCCGCTGGCGTGCCAACCGAGCTTGGCGGCGGCGGCGCCTCATTTCGCGATCTGTGCGAGATGCTGCGGATCATCGGCGGGGCCTGCGGATCCAGCGGGCTCACCTTGTCGATGCACACCCACCAGGTCGCCATTCCGGCCTGGCGCTGGCACCATCAAGCCGCGGCCCGACCGCTGGTCGAGCCGCTTCTGCGCCGCGTTGCCGCGGAGAACATCGTCTTACTCAGCTCGGGCGGATCGGACTGGATCGGCGGATCGGGCCAGGCGGAAAAGGTCGATGGCGGTTACAAGATTACCGCGCGCAAGGTGTTTTCCTCGGGTGCGCCCGTGGGCGACATCTTGATGACCAGCGCCATCTGCGACGAAGACGGCGAGCGAATGGTGCTTCATTTCGGCGCCCCAATGACCGCGAAGGAGGTCACGGTCCTGGACACTTGGAACACCCTTGGGATGCGGGGCACCGGGTCGCACGACATCATGATCGACGGGCTTTTCGTGCCCGATGACAAGATCCCCCTCAGACGGACGGCGGGTGAATGGCATCCCGGTTTCCAGTTGATCGCCACCATGGCCTTCCCGCTGATATACGCGACATACCTCGGCATTGCCGAAAGCGCGCGCGAGATCGCCGTGGGCATCGCTGGGATGAAGCCCGTGTCCCACCGACTGCAATCCATCGCAGGGCGGATGGACACGGCCCTTGCCGCGACCCGGATGGGGCATGAACACATGATCGCCGCGGCGGAGCGCAACGCGCCATCGGAGCAAAGCGTCAATGACGTCATGATCGGTCGGAGGCTGGTCGAGGAAAACGCCATCCTGACGGTCGAGCTGGCAATGGAACTGGCGGGTGGCGCGGGCTTCTACCGCAAGACAGGGCTGGAACGTCGGTTCCGTGACATCCAGGCCGCGAGGTATCACCCGCTGCAAAAAGAGGCGCAGTCGGAATACGCGGGCGCGATGGCGCTTGGTCAGCCGGTCGGACGGATCTTCTGATATAGAAGGCCGGACAGAATTTTAGCCCCATTTGCATAGTAAGGACCACATCATGACCAAAGTCGCCATCATCCAGCAGCCGCCAGTCTATCTTGATCTTGAAAAAACGATGTCCCGCGCGATCCAGCTGATCGAAGACGCCGCCCGCGACGGGGCCCAGATGGTGGTCTTCCCCGAGGCATGGTTTCCCGGCTACCCAACCTTCGTCTGGCGTTTGCCGCCCGGCGCGGGGATGGGAAAGACCGATGAGTTGTTCTGCCGCCTTCAGGCCAACGCGATCGACCTCAGCCGGGGCGGCATGAAGCCGTTGCAGGCGGCCGCAAAGGACCATGGTGTCGTGATCGTTGCGGGGTATCAGGAATTGGACGGGGCGGTCAGCGGCAGCACGCTTTACAACAGTTGCATCATCATCGACGCGGACGGGACCGTCGCGAACAACCACCGCAAGCTGATGCCGACCAATCCCGAGCGCATGGTCTGGGGGTTCGGCGACGGGTCCGGCCTGAACGTCGTCGACACTGCGGTGGGTCGTGTCGGAGCTCTGCTATGCTGGGAAAATTACATGCCCTTGGCGCGATACGCGCTTTATGCCCAGAACATCGATATCTATGTCGCTCCAACCTGGGATAGCGGCGACACCTGGCTGGCCACGATGCAGCACATCGCGCGCGAAGGCGGGTGCTGGGTCATCGGCTGCGCCACGGCTCTTGAGGTATCGGATATTCCGACCGACATCCCTCATTATGAAGACCTGTTTCCGAACAAGGACGAATGGGTGAACCCGGGCGACGCGGTCATCTACAAGCCATTCGGCGGCGTCCACGCAGGACCGATGCATCAGGAGAAGGGCCTCTTGATCTCTGACATCGACGTCAGCGCCGCCCGATCTTCGCGGCGGAAATTCGACGCCAGCGGACACTATGCCCGCCCGGATGTGTTCACCTTGACCGTCAATCGCAGCCGGCAGGCGCCGGTCACGTTCGACTGATCCTTCGCAAGTTGCATCATTTTCAAAAGCCTCACCCTTATGTGGTGCCGAGAAAAGCAGCTTTGTAAGCTTCCTAACCTTCGTCCACGCTCGAATGTTGCAAGATGCATGAATGGCGGGTTTCGTGAAGCTGCGCTGCGGCGTCGGCAGGACCCGTGAATGGCCAATATGGGCCGCTTCGCAACTTTACAAAGTCCCCTCTTTGCGCACTCCGGCCATTCGCGCGTGCGTCGCCCCCCCTCCCCTTCACCCACTCCCCTCCGGCGCGTCCGGGTGATCATCCCCCATCTCCCGCAGGCGCTTTTGCAGGTAGGCGTCCAGCCGGACCTCTCCCGCGATCTTCATCTGCGCCCATGTCGCCAGAAGCCGGTTGATCCGCGCGTGATAGCCGTGGCCCATGCCGCGATAGAACCGCGCAACCGACCGGTCGAGGTAGAGCGTCACCTTCTCCTTCGGCTCGCGCACATCGACATCGGCCTCCAGCGTGTGCCACGCGTCGGGGATCTGCTCGCGCAGCGTCGCGTCGATCCACCCGTCGCTCTCGATCCGGATCAGATTCGGCACGAGGCGCTCTCTGGCGAGGCGTTCGGTCTTGGTGCGGGCGCGGGTCATGGCGGTCTCCTTTTCGGCGTGGAGGCGCACCCTGCCACGGGCGGGTTAGCGTCGCCTGACCCCACCGCGCGGCGCCACCGACGCAATACCGACGTGATACCGACGTTCCACCGACGTGGCAAAATCGCCCGATCCGGCCCGTCACAGGCGCCGTCGGTGGTCACGTCGATTTGTCTTGCGCCGGGGGGGCAATGCTGTCATACGGCACGGGCTAACGTTAATCTTTTTCGACCATCTGTCTCCCGTCCAACGGCGTTCAGACCTCGATCCAGACCAACAACGCCAAGCTGCCGCACTCCGCGGGCAGCATCATGATAGGAGACCACGGATATGGCCACTGGCACCGTGAAATGGTTCAACACCACTAAAGGCTTCGGCTTCATCGCACCCGACGGCGGCAGCAAGGACGTTTTCGTCCACATCAGCTCTGTCGAGCGTTCCGGCCTGACCGGGCTGCGCGATGATCAGAAGGTGACCTTCGACATCGAAGCCGGCCGTGACGGCCGCGAAAGCGCGATCAACCTCGCGCTCGCCTGATCGCATCAGGATATGACAGGAAAGGCGCGGTCCCCCGGGGGCCGCGCCTTTTCTTTTGCGATCAAGGGTCTACAGGTCGGGGCCGTCCCTCGGCGTCGATCGCCACGAAGGTGAAAAGCGCCTCTGTCACCTTGTCGCGCGCCCCTTCGGTGCCGCGCCTGACCCAGGCTTCGACCTCCACCGCGATGGAACTGGTGCCCACCCGCGCGATGGACGTGTAGACGCACAGGATATCGCCCACCTTCACCGGACGGATGAACTTCATCGCGTCCACCGCGATGGTCGCCACGCGCCCCTTCGCCCGCTCGCGCGCCACGATCCCCCCGGCAATGTCCATCTGGCTGAGCACCCAGCCCCCGAAGATATCGCCGTTCACGTTCACGTCGCTCGGCATCGCAAGGGTGCGCAGTGTCAATTCCCCGTTTGCGTCGTCGTCGGTCATCGGGCCCTCCAGTCTGCAACGGGGCAAGCATATCCGCTTCAGCCCCCGATACCACCGCAAAGAACGGCCGCCTTACACCTTCGAGCGCACCCAGTTGACGATCGCCGCCTTGGGCATGGCGCCCGACTGCCGCGCCACCTCACGCCCGCCCGCAAAGGCCGCCATGGTCGGAATGCCGCGGATGCCATAGGCCGCCCCCGCCTTCGGGTGATCCTCGGTGTTGAGCTTCACCAGACGCGCATCGCCCAGAAGCTCTTGCGCGGCCTGCGCGAACTGCGGCGCCATCTGGCGGCAGGGCCCGCACCACGGCGCCCAGAAATCCACCACCAGCGGCACATCGTCGTTGCGCGCCGCCTTCTGCAGGGTCGCAAGGTCCACCTCGCGCGGCTTGCCCCCCATCAGCGGCGCCCCGCAGGTGCCGCATTTCGGCGCCGCGGAGAGCTTCTCTCCCGGCACCCGGTTGACCTGCCCGCACTCCAGGCAGGTGATTTTCCTCGCTCCGGCCATCGCCACATCCTCGCATTCAAATTCAGTCGGCTGAATATATGATCGCCGCGCGAAAAGAAAAGGGCCGGAACACCGCCCGGCCCTTTCCCCTATCATATTGCGATCCGGCTTAGTCCAAAGCTTTGTCCGTGATCTTATGGGTCCACGCGCCTTCGGGCTCTTCCTCGATGACGCCGCCGGATTTCACGATCTCGACCGTCCGCTCATAGGCTTCGGGGTCAAGCTCGCCATCCGATCCGGCGGTCAGCTTGGCGATCTCCTTCATCATGCGGACCTGATGCTTTTCGGTCTGCGCGCCGGTCGTGTCGTTTTCCAGAACGATCATCGCCGCCGCTTCGGGGTTTTCCTCGGCCCACTTCCAGCCCTTCATGGACGCGCGCACGAACCGCACCATCTTGTCCACGAATTCCGGGTCTTCCAGCTTGTCCTCGACGACGTAAAGCCCGTCCTCCAGCGTGGAGATACCCTCGTCCTCATACTTGAACACCACCAGATCGTCCGGCGTCAGCCCCGCGTCGATCACCTGCCAGTATTCGTTGTAGGTCATCGTCGTGGCGCATTCGACCTGCTTCTGAAGCAGCGGATCGACGTTGAAGTTAATCTTCTGGATGGTCACACCCTCTTCGGAGCCATCGGTGGGAATGCCCAGCTTGCCCATCCAGGTGTAAAGCGGGATCTCGTTGCCGAAGAACCATGTGCCAAGCGTATGCCCCGGAAAATCTTCCGGGCTGGTGATGCCATGCTCTTTCAGGCAGGTCAGCATCAGCCCCGAAGAGGCGAACGGCTGCGCGATGTTGACGATCGGGGCGCCCTTTTCCCGCGCCGCCAGCGCCGAGGGCATCCAGTCCACCATCACATCGGCGCCGCCGCCCATCAGAACCTGCACCGGCGCGATGTCCGGGCCGCCCGGCTTGATCGTGACGTCAAGGTCTTCTTCCTCGTAGAACCCCTTGTCGAGCGCCACGTAGTAGCCCCCGAACTGCGCCTGCGTGACCCACTTGAGCTGTAGCGTCACATCGTCGGCGGCCTGCGCCGCCCCCGCCGCCATGGTCAGGGCCGCGGCACTCATTGTCGTGAATAGACGTTTCATCTTTCTCTCCTTGTTGAACCTTGTTGACGTGTTGTTGTTGTTCTTGTTGTTCCTTTTGCTCAGCCTCGCTGCGACGGGTGCCAGAAGGTCACCGCCCTTTCCAGAAGCGCCACGCCGCCATAGAATGCCGACCCGGCGATAGCCGCAACCACGATCTCGGCCCAGACCAGATCGAGCGCGAGCTGCCCCACCGAGGTCGAGATGCGAAAACCCATGCCCCTGACGGGGGAGCCGAAGAACTCTGCCACGATCGCCCCGATCAGCGCCAGCGTCGAGGCGATTTTCAGCCCGTTGAACACGAATGGCATCGCCGACGGCAAACGCAGCTTCAGCAGCGTCTTCCAGTATCCGGCCGCATAGGTCCGCATCAGGTCGCGCTGCATCGCATCGCTGGCCTGAAGGCCCTGCACCGTGTTCACCAGCATCGGAAAGAACACCATCACCACAACCACCGCCGCCTTCGACTGCCAGTCGAAACCGAACCACATCACCATGATCGGCGCCATCCCGATGATCGGCAGCGCGGCGACGAAATTGCCCACGGGCAACACACCGCGTTGCAGAAACGGAAAGCGGTCCACCGCCACCGCGATCACGAAGGCCGCGCCGCAGCCGATGACATAGCCCGACAGCGCCCCCTTGATCACCGTCTGCACGAAATCGACCCACAGGATCTCGGACGATTGTGAAAACCGCTCCGCGATCACCGAGGGGGGCGGCAGAAGCACCGGGGATATCCCGAGCCCCCGCACCACGCTTTCCCAGATCAGGATCAGCGTGACACCGAAGATCACCGGCACCGCCAGCGACGTGGTTTGCGATTTGGGTTGCCGCGCCAGCCAGACATTGGTGAGCCAGCCGACAAGCCAGACGCATATTCCGAATACGACCCAGCCCATTACGCCATCCCCATCCGCTTGAGAACCAACCGCTGCGTCAGACCGATGATCCCGACCAGACAGGCCGCCAGAACCGCCGCCATGATCAGCGCGCTCCAGATCTGGACCGTCTGCCCGTAATAGGACCCCGCCAGAAGCCGCGCACCAAGCCCGGCCACCGCGCCCGTGGGCAACTCACCCACGATCGCACCGACCAGCGACGCCGCCATCCCCACCTTCAGCGAGGTGAACAGATACGGCATCGACGACGGGAACCGCAGCTTCCAGAACTCCTGATTGCCGGTCGCATGCCATGTCTTCATCTGGTCAAGCTGCATCCGGTCGGGGCTTCGAAGCCCCTTGACCATGCCGACCACGACCGGGAAAAACGACAGATACATGGAAATGACCGCCTTGGGCAGAAGCCCCGTGATCCCGATGGCATTCAACACCACGATGATCATCGGCGCGATGGCAAGGATGGGAATGGTCTGGCTCGTGATCACCCATGGCATCACGCTCATGTCCATGGTGCGGTTGTAGACAATGCCGATGGCCAGCGCGATCCCCAGCCCGGTGCCCAGCACGAACCCCATGAGCGTGGCGCTCATCGTGATCCAGCTGTGATAGATCAGGGACCGCCGAGATGTGATGTTCTTCTCCACCGTGGTTTCCCAGATCTCCAGCGCCACCTGATGCGGGGCGGGCAGCTTGGGTTTGTCCTGCGACAGCGTGTCGGCCACCAGTTCGGTAAAGCTCAGCTCGCCCCCACCCGCGCGCGCCGCGTTGTCCTGCGCCCATGTCGCGTTGAGCGCGACCGCGCCGACATACCAGATCACGAAAATCGCGGCCACGACCGTCAGAACCGGAAGAACGTTCCTCATGCCCGCACCCTCCCCTTTTCTTTGTTCCATAAATACTCATAGCGCTCCGCCCGCGGCAGACGCGGATTTTTGAGTATTTTAAGAACAGAGAAAGGAATTGATGGTCTCCTGCTCTCGCGGCACAGGCTGGAGAGCCGATGGCCGTGAACGGAGAAAGGGGCCGCCACCTTGCCCGAAAGGCGGCACGGCACCGGGGGGTGGCGGGCATCCGAGACCCCCCGGGCCGTTTCAAGACACTCACTCGTCATAGGCATGCCCCGCCCTGAGCCCCTCGCGCACGCGGTGCGCGACGTCGAGGAATTCCTGCGTGTCGCGGATGTCGAGCGGCCGTTCCCTCGGAAGCGGGCTTTCGATCACCTCGCTGATTCGTCCGGGCCGCGGGCTCATCACCACGATCCTTGTGGACAGATAGACCGCCTCGGGAATCGAATGGGTCACGAAGGCGATGGTCTTTTCGGTTCGCTTCCACAGCTTGAGAAGCTGCTCGTTGAGGTGATCGCGCACGATCTCGTCCAATGCGCCGAACGGCTCGTCCATCAGCAGGATATCGGCGTCGAAGGCCAGTGCGCGCGCGATGCTCGCCCGCTGCTGCATCCCGCCCGAAAGCTGCCATGGGAATTTCTTCTCGAAGCCGTCCAGTTCCACAAGCTCCAGCACGCGCTTGACACGCTCGGCCTGCTCGGACCTGGAAAAGCCCATGATTTCCAGCGGCAGGCGGATGTTGCCACCTATGGTGCGCCACGGATAAAGTCCGGCGGCCTGAAACACATAGCCATAGGCGCGCGCCTTGCGGGCCTCTTCGGGGCTGACGCCGTTCACGGTGATCTCGCCGCCCGTGGGCTGTTCAAGATCGGCCATGACCCGAAGAAAGGTCGTCTTTCCGCAGCCCGACGGGCCGATGAAGCTCACGAAGTCGCCCTTTTCGATGTCCAGGCTGACATCTTGCAGCGCATGGATCGGGCCGTCGTTGGTCTGAAAGGTCAGCGACATGTTCTTCGCGCTGATCACTGGGGATGTTGTCACGTTGTCTTGCCTTTGCACATCCCGGATCATACCGGGCGTTCATGGGTAAAAGAAAGGCGCCGGGGCTGGCCCGGCGCCCCGCGCTCAGATCCCTGCCGGAATATTCATCGGATCGCGGTGAATCTGCTTCGGCGCGGTCAGTTCCTTCCACTTGCTCAGCGCGGTATGCGCCGAGGGGAAGGCCGGGCGCGGCACGAAACGGCCTCGTCCGGGCTGCGGCTGGCTGTTCTGGCCCCAGGCCCAGATCACCTCCCCGCGCGAGATGGTATAGCGGCTCTGCGCGGTCACCTCGAAGCCCTCGAACACGTTGTAATCGAGGATCGAATGGTGATTGCTGGCGCTGATCGTCTTGGTGATCTTGGGATCCCACACCACGATATCGGCATCCGCCCCTTCCACGATCGCCCCCTTCTTGGGGTAGATGTTGAGGATCTTGGCCACATTGGTCGAGGTGACGGCGACAAACTCGTTCGGGGTCAGCCGCCCGGTCTCCACGCCCCGCGTCCAGAGCACGGCAAGCCGTTCCTCAAGCCCGTTGGAGCCGTTGGGAATCTTGGTGAAATCGTTCAGCCCCATCCGCTTCTGCTCGGTCGAGAAGGCGGCGTGATCTGTGGCCACCACCTGCAAGCTGCCGGCCTGAAGCCCGTGCCAGAGGCTGTCCTGATGCTCCTTGTTGCGGAACGGCGGGCTCATCACGCGGCGCGCGGCATGATCCCAGTCGGTGTTGAAATACTCCGATTCGTCCAGCGTCAGGAACTGCGCCAGCGGCTCGCCATAGACGCGCATCCCCTTCTGCCGCGCGCGCCGGATCGCCTCATGCGCCTGCTCGCAGGACACATGCACGATATAAAGCGGCACGCCGGCGGTATCGGCGATGGTGATGGCGCGGTTCGCGGCCTCGCCCTCGAATTCCGGCGGGCGCGAATAGGCGTGGCCCTCCGGCCCGGTGATGCCCTTCTCCAGCATCTGCGCCTGCATGTCGGCCACCAGATCGCCGTTCTCGGCATGCACCATCGGCAGCGCGCCCAGCTCCTTGCAGCGTTTGAACGACGCGAACATCTCGTCGTCCTCGATCATCAGCGCGCCCTTGTAGGCCATGAAGTGCTTGAACGAGTTCACGCCCATCTCCACGGCGTCCTTCATCTCGTTGAAGATGGTCTCGTTCCAGCCGGTGACCGCCATGTGATAGCCGATGTCGGTGCATATCTGCGGCGCCGACTTGCGGTGCCATTCGTTGATCGCGTTCTTGATGCTGCCATCGGGGCCCGGCAGGCAGAAATCCACCAGCATCGTGGTGCCCCCGCAGGCGGCGGCCCAGGTGCCGGTCTCGAAGGTCTCGGCGGCGGTGGTGCCCATGAAGGGCATTTCCATGTGCGTATGCGGGTCGATGCCCCCGGGGATGACATAGGCCCCCTCGGCGTCGATATATTCATCGCCCTTCAGATCCTCGCCGATCTGCTTGATGGTCTCGTCCTCGATCAGCACATCGGCCTTCCATGTGCGGTCGGCGGTGCAAACGGTTCCGCCCTTGATCACCTTGGTTGTCATTGCTCTTCTCCCTGTTCGGCAAGCGCGGCCCGGGGCCGCCGTCTTGCGTCAAATGGTCCGGAAGGCGCCGGGACGGTCGCCCCGCCCCGCCGATTCATGTTCACTCGACGATCTCCGCCGTCTCGAGCACCGCGTGCATCAGGACATCCGCCCCGGCCACGGCCCATTCCTTTGAAATCTCCTCGGCCTCGTTATGGCTCAGCCCGTCGACGCAGGGGCACATCACCATCGCCGTCGGTGCCACCCGGTTGATCCAGCAGGCATCGTGCCCCGCCCCCGACACAAGATCGCGGTGGGAATAGCCCAACCGCTCGGCCGCGTTCCGCACCGCGGCCACGCAAGTTTCATCGAACTTCACCGGGTCGAACCCGCCGACCTTCTCGAACGCGATCTCAAGGCCCATGTCGTCCGCGATCTTCTGACCTTCCTCGCGGAGCCGTTGTTCCATGTCCTTGATCACCTCAAGCTGGGGCGAGCGGAAATCCACCGTGAACACCGCCTTGCCGGGGATCACGTTACGCGAATTGGGGTAGATGTCGATATGTCCGGCCGCGCCAACCGCGTCGGGCTTGTGGCTCCAGGCGATCTCATCGACCTTTTCCAGCACCCGCGCCATACCCAGACCGGCATTCTTGCGCATCGGCATCGGTGTCGATCCGGTGTGGCTGTCCTTGCCGGTGATCGTCACCTGCGTCCAGCTCAGGCCCTGCCCGTGGGTGACAACGCCCACATCCTTGCCCTCGGCCTCAAGGATCGGGCCCTGCTCGATGTGCAGCTCGAAAAAGGCGTGCATCTTGCGCTGGCCCACCTCTTCCTCGCCGCGCCAGCCGATACGCTGAAGTTCATCCCCGAAGGTCTTGCCCTCCGCATCCTCGCGCTCATAGGCCCAGTCCTGCGTGTGCATCCCCGCGAAAACCCCGCTCGACAGCATGGCGGGGGCAAAGCGGGTGCCTTCCTCGTTGGTCCAGTTGGTGACCACGATCGGATGCTTCGTGCGAATGCCGAGATCCTTCATCGTGCGCAGGATCTCCAGCCCGCCCAGCACGCCAAGCACGCCGTCATAGCGCCCGCCCGTGGGCTGCGTATCGAGGTGGCTGCCCACATAGACCGGAAGCGCCTGCGGATCGGTGCCGGGATACTCGGCGAACATGTTGCCCATCTGGTCGAGCCCCATGGAGCAGCCGACCGCCTCGCACCATGTCTGAAACAGCGCGCGGCCCTCGCCGTCGGCGTCTGTGACAGTCTGGCGGTTGTTGCCGCCCGCAACGCCGGGGCCGATCTTGGCCATCTCGTGAATCGCGTCCCACAGGCGGTCGCCATTGATCTTGAGGTTTTCACCCGGTGCGGCCATAGCAATCTTCTCCCTTGTTGCGGAGGGTGGTCGTGCCGTTATGCGGCCTCTTGCCTTCCACCCCATCCTGACCATATGGTCAAAAACAAAGCACCACAGCCTGACCAACTGGTCAAGAATTTTCTCGGATCATTTTGCGCCATGAACGACGAGGCCCGCCCCAACAGCCGAAAGGATCGCCGCCGGGAAAGCGAGAAGCTTATTTTGCAGGCAGCGGAAAAAGTCTTTTCGGCGGCGGGCTTTGGCGGGGCCACGATGCAGCTTATCGCGGATGTTGCCGGGCTGCCCAAGGCCAACCTGCATTATTACTTCCCCACCAAGGAATCGCTTTACCGGCAGGTGGTGCAGACGATCTTTCTCGACTGGCTGAAGGCCGCCGACGTCTTCGATCACGCCGATGGCCCGGTCGAGGGGCTGGGCGCCTATATCGACGCCAAGATGGAAATCAGCCGCCGCCACCCCGAAGGCTCCAAGGTCTGGGCCTCCGAGGTGATGCATCAGGCGCCGGTCATACAGGACTATCTCGAAACCACGCTGACGGAATGGACAGATGGCCGGATCGCGGTGATCGAACGCTGGATCGAACAGGGGCTGATGGATCCGGTCGATCCGCGCCACCTGCTGTACATGCTCTGGGCCACGACGCAGCATTACGCCGATTTCAACCACCAGATCGAAACGCTCAATGGCGGCGACCCCCTCTCGGACGCGCAATGGGAGGCCGCCAAACAGAGCGTGAAACAGATCATCCTGCGCGGTATCGGCGCGGTCCCGGCCGCATCGGCGGGCGAACTGGACGGCGCAAACCGGGCGCGCTAGTCTCGCCCTTCCATCAAGACGAGGATACCACCGGCATGACGGGCGCCCCCACCGCGGTGAAGAAACGCAGCCGCATCCAGATCCGCAACCGCCGGCGCATCCTCGACGCGGCGCTGGAGGTGTTCTCGCACCACGGCTATCGCGGCGCGACGCTCGATCAGATCGCGGCGGAGGCCGGGCTGTCGAAACCCAACATCCTCTATTATTTCAACGGCAAGGAAGAGATTCACGTCTCGCTGCTCAACCAGTTGATGACAAGCTGGCTCGACCCGCTCGACCACATGGACCCGGACGGTGACCCGCTGGAGGAAATCTGCGCCTATGTGCGCCGCAAGCTGGAGATGAGCCGCGAGTTCCCGCGCGAGAGCCGCCTGTTCGCCAACGAGATCCTGCAAGGCGCGCCGCGCATGAAGCCGCATCTGGAGACCACACTGAAGGCGCTCTTCGACGACAAGACCGCGCTGATCCGCCGCTGGATGGAGGCGGGCCGGATCGCCCCGCTCGACCCGCGCCACCTGATCTTCTCGATCTGGGCCACGACGCAGCATTACGCCGATTTCGACGCGCAGGTGCGGGTTTTGATGGCCGGCGAAGACGACGTGCTCGACGGCGCGGCGGCCTATCTCGACACGATGTATCGCAAGCTGCTGGCGCCCTGACCGCCGCCGAGCGCCCAGCTGCAGGTGGGCGCTGAAAAGCGCCGAGAACTGACCTGACAGACGGCAACGCTTGGGGGGCGGGAGGTTAAAATTGCGACCCGTGATCGCCCCTTCGTGAAATGACTGGCCCATTGCACACATGGGTCACGCGCACGGCTAATGGCAGGACCCAGCCCATTCAGGACCTTTCCAAGGTATCTGCCTCACAAATAGCTTGTCGTCCGGTCGGCGCTGGCTCTGGTCTGCTCGCAAACCTGGAACCTCATAACAAGAAAAAACCCAGCGACAGCGCTGGGTTTCTTATCGGCAAATGAAACGCGGATTAGGGCTTAATGTAAGTATATCCCTGCGCTTGCAGGTGTGCGAGTTCTGCCACGCCCGACGGTACGATATCACTCTCCCACACGTCGTAGAGATCATTCTCGTAGCTTATTTCCCTCCCGACCAGCGTGTTGTTGCAGACGTGGAAATCCACGCCTTGCGACTTCAGCGAGCCGACAACGGTTTGCAAGGTGTCGTCCGATTTAGCCGCCATCAGCACACCGAGACCGTTTCCATGCAGAACTACCTTGAGATCGAGGTTCTCGTCGCCGACTGCGTTGATATGGTTCTGGATGTTCCGCAGCGCGCCCTTGTAGGCTTTGGAGTCTGGCCCGCCATCATAGTTAATATGATAGACAACCTTCTGCTTTCCGTAACCTTCCGCACTTGCGAGCTCTGCGGTGGCGAAGGTTATCGTTACTGCAGCGAGCAGCGCCGCAATTGGCATGAAAAAACGTTTCATCTTGGATCCTCCCATTGATTTACCGGTCTTCTTTGCCTGCCGGCACCATAATTGATGCACTGAAAGTCAGCACTCATCAAGAATATTCGTATGTGTGCATGAGTCTTGACATCAGCAACCCCAAGGCCCTGCCGCTTTTACTACATCGTGGGTTGATCGATATAATTTTGGGATTATTGCCAGAAATTTGCAAACTCCGCTTCCTGCACATCTCTGACATTCGTTCGAAGCGCAGCAAACAACCGCAACCCGCCCCTCCGATCAACTTGTGGCAAGCTCTGGTCCTGTGCGGAAAAAGCTCACGTCATTGGTGAATATGCTGTCGGGCGCAAGCCGGATAAGGCGGCCGGACGGGTCATCTATCCGGGCGACAGTCTCGATGAACCACGGGTTCCACCGGGTTTCGTCGGGGCCGAGATAACGCGACAGCAGGCGGCGGAACAGCGCCGGGTTCATCGGTTCGATGGTTGCGCGGCCCCGCAGGCCAAGGTGGCGCATGATGCCCTGCCCGTTGTCATAGTCTATGATTTCGACCGCAACGCGGGGGTCATTCAGAATCCGGCGCGCCGAGCTGGCGGAGTCGTCCGACAGCATGAACAGCGCACCCTCTTCCCAGTGAAACCAGACCGGCGCATTGCGGGGGCTGCCGTCCGTTTCGCAACTGGCCAGAATGGCAACCAGGGGGAGACGCAGGACGTCTTCGGGGTCGAATGGTGTCGGCATGAGGGGCCCGCTCTGGCAACGCGACTGAAAAACACTGGCACCCACGACAGTGCCGCGCGAAAGATCGCAAGACAAGCCCGAATGGCCGGTCCGGACTCCGCCAGTGGGCGGCAACGCTCCCTCCGGTCGCACAAGCCCCCCGCGCAACGCGCGCATGTTTAACCCCGGCCAATTCCGGCCGGGGCTGTTTTCGATACCGACGCGATACCGACGTTTTACCGACGTGATACCGAAACGGGTTTTTCAGCGATTTCAGCGCGTTAACCCTGATTCGCCTATTCGGCCGCCTGACGCGCCGCCGGGTTGTTGGGATGGGTGGTCCAGTCGCCATGCTCGGCGCTCACCCGCAGCCCGGTCCGCAGGTCCATCTCTCCCGCCTCAAGGGTCCGCATGGTGATGCAATCCTCGACGGGGCAGACATCGACGCACAGGTTACAGGCGACGCATTCCTCTTCCTTGACGGTGAACACCCGGTCGTCGGACATCGCGATCGCCTGATGGCTGGTATCCTCGCAGGCGGCATAGCAGCGCCCGCACTGGATGCAGGCGTCCTGATCGATCACCGCCTTGGTGACATGGTTGAGATTCAGGTGCTGCCATTCGACAAAGTTCGGCACCGCCCGCCCGATCAGGTCGGACATCTCCATGTCCTTCTCGTCAAGGTATTGAGAAAGACCGGAAATCATCTCCTGCACGATCTTGAAGCCATAGGTCATCGCAGCGGTGCAGACCTGCACGTTGCCCGCGCCAAGCGCCATGAATTCCGCCGCGTCGCGCCATGTCGTCACCCCGCCGATACCGGAAATCGGCAGACCCCGGGTTTCCTCTTGCCGGGCGATCTCCGCCACCATGTTGAGCGCGATCGGCTTGACCGCCGGGCCGCAATAGCCGCCGTGGCTGCCCTTGCCGTCGATCATCGGGAAGGGCGAGAAATGGTCGAGATCGACGTTCGTGATCGACTTGACGGTGTTGATCAGGCTGACCGCATCCGCCCCCCCGCGCGCCGCCGCCATGGCGGGTGGCAGGATCGAGGTGACATTGGGCGTCAGCTTCACGATACAGGGCAACCGGCTGTATTGCTTGACCCAGCGGGTGACCATCTCGATGTATTCCGGCACCTGCCCCACGGCGGAGCCCATGCCGCGTTCGGCCATGCCATGCGGACAGCCGAAGTTCAGCTCGACCCCGTCGGCGCCGGTTTCCTCGACTGCGGGAAGAATGGCCTTCCATGCCTCCTCCTCGCAGGGGACCATGATCGAGACGACCACCGCCCGATCCGGGTAATCGCGCTTGACCGCCTTGATTTCCTTGAGGTTCTGCTGCAACTCGCGGTCGGTGATCAACTCGATGTTGTTGAGACCCAGAAGCCGCCGGTCCGCCCCGTAGATCGCGCCATACCGCGGCCCGTTGACGTTGACGATCGGTGGTCCCTCGGCGCCGAGGGTCTTCCAGACCACCCCGCCCCAGCCGGCCTCGAAGGCGCGGCGCACGTTGTATTCCTTGTCCGTCGGCGGCGCGGAAGCGAGCCAGAACGGGTTGGGGGACTTGATCCCCACGAAGTCGCTTGCGAGATTGGCCATCTGCTTATCTCCCTGTGTGCGGGACCGCTACGGCCCCTGTTGTGTGCGTGCCTCAGCCCATCAGCCCGGCGTGAATGTCCTCGGCGGCGTCGCGCCCTTCGGCCACCGCCGTCACCGTCAGATCGTCGCCGCCCGCGGCGCAGTCGCCCCCGGCCCAGACGTTCGGCAAGGACGTGCGCCCCGCGCCCGTGACCCTGATCTTGCGGCCCTCCAGTTCGGGAAGCGCCTCGCCCTCAAGCGTCTGGCCGATCGCCTTGAAAAGCTGATCGGCCGGCAGGCGGAAGCCCTCACCCGTGGGCTTCTGATCGTCGGTGACATATTCGAACTCGACCTCGCGCACGGCGCCGTTGCCGTGCACCGCGACGGGGCGGGCATTGGTGATGATCCGCACCCCCTTGGAGGCGGCCAGGTCCTGTTCGTATGCGCTCGCGTTCATCCGGTCCCGGCCCCGGCGATAGACAAGGCTCACGTTGAGCGCGCCCAGAAGTTTCGACTGCACCGCGGCGTCCACCGCCGTCATGCCGCCGCCGATCACCACCACGTCACGGCCCACCGGCAGCGCCGCCAGATCGCTCGCCTGCCGCAGGTCCGCGATGAAGGACACCGCGTCCTCCACCCCGTCGCGGTCCTCGCCCTCAAGGCCAAGCGCGTTGACACCGCCCAGCCCGATACCGAGGAACACCGCGTCATACTCCCCGCTCAGCCCCTCCAGCGTCAGTCCATTGCCAAGCGCCTTGCCGGTCTCCACCGTGATCCCGCCGATCTTGAGAAGCCAGTCAACCTCCTGCTCGGCAAAGCCGTCCACCGACTTGTAGGCGGCGATCCCGAATTCGTTGAGCCCGCCAGGCTTGGCCCGCGCGTCAAAGATGACAACGTCATGCCCCTTCATTGCAAGACGATGGGCGCAGGCCAGACCAGCCGGTCCCGCGCCCACCACGGCCACACGTTTGCCGGTTGGGTTCGCGCGGGAAAAGGGATGCTCCCCGCGCGTCATCAGCCGGTCCGTGGCATAGCGTTGCAACTGCCCGATCTCGACCGGCTTGCCCTCTGCGATCTCACGCACGCAGGCCTCTTCACAGAGTGTCTCGGTCGGGCAGACCCGGGCGCACATGCCGCCCAGGATATTCTGATCGAAGATCGTTTTCGCCGCCGCTTCCGGCGTGCCGGTGGCGATCTGGCGAATGAAAAGCGGAATGTCGATATCGGTCGGACAGGCCGTGATGCAGGGCGCATCATGGCAGAAATAGCAGCGGTCCGCCGCCACCAGCGCCTCGTGATCGTCCAGCGGCGGATGCAGATCGGCAAAGTTCTGCTGAAGCTCCGCAGGCGCAAGACGCCCGGCCACGATGCCCGCGCTCAATGGTGTGTTGGTCATGTCTCTCCCCGTATTCTTGTGGTGGGCTTTGAGACAGGCTGACACAGGATATTTTTTTTATCAACTGGTAAAATAATCTGAGTCTTTCACTGAACCAATCGGCTCCGCTCCTTGCGGGGTTTCAAATTTTCCTTGATATGAAGGTGATTCTGCGGCAAAAATCCGTTTTGCAATGTTACGCTATCGACGACCTGCTGCTTCAAGGGCTCAGTATCTCGATTACGCTACTGACTGCGCCGGCCTGCCGCAATTCCGCGGGCAGGAACTTGAAGAGGAGAGACGACGATGGCCAAGGGCACCGTCAAATGGTTCAACACCACCAAGGGTTACGGCTTCATCGCCCCTGAAGATGGTGGCAAGGACGTGTTCGTCCACATTTCCGCGGTAGAGCGGTCCGGCCTCACCGGCCTTGCCGACGACCAGAAAGTCAGCTTCGATCTGGAATCGGGCCGCGACGGGCGCGAATCCGCCGTCAATATAGAGCTGCTCTGAACACGCGAAGCATCACCGCCGTTCCGGCACCGGGCGCCCCTGCGGCGCCCGATGTCATTCCGGGGCTCAACCGCCCTCCTGTCGCGCCCGCTCGATCAGGCGCAGCACATGCGGGCCCAGCCCCTCCACGATTTGCGTCACCCCTTCGGCGTTCGGGTGAATCCCGTCGGGCTGCAACAGATCGCGCCGCGCCGCCGGGTCACTCTCGTCCACTCCAATAAAGAAACTCTCCACATAGAGCGTGTCATGGGTCTCTGCCAGTTCCGGGTAGATGGCGTCGAAATCGGACTTGTACTCCGCGCCGTAATTGCCCGGCGCGCGCATCCCGACAAGAAGAACCTCGACCTCCGCGCGCGCCGCCACCTCAAGGATGCCCGCAAGATTATCGCGCACCGACGCCGGGTCGATCCCGCGCAGCATGTCGTTCCCGCCAAGCGCCACGATCATCGCATCCGTGCCCGCGCCAAGCGCCCATTCCACCCGCGACAGCCCGCCCGCCGTGGTATCGCCGGAAACGCCGGCATTGACGACCGTCGCCTCCGCGTCCCGCGCATCGAGCCACGCCTGCAACTGCGCCACGAAACCTTCCTGCTCAATCAGCCCGTAACCCTGCGTCAGGCTGTCACCAAGCGCGACAATCTTGACCTCCTCGGCCCGGAGCGGGCCGGACACAAGCAGGGCAAGCAGCGCAAGAACCTTGCTCAGCCACCCCAAGGCCCCATATGGCTTGTAACCGATCATAAGCAGGCACCCCTTTCATGACCCCAATTCTCTCCCTCCAAGATGCGTGCCTTTCACTCAAAGGCAATGCCGGATCGGTGGAAATCCTGCGCGACATCACACTCGATGTGGGGCGCGGCGAAACGCTGGGCCTGACGGGGCCATCGGGGTCCGGAAAGTCCTCTCTTCTGATGCTCATGGGCGGGCTCGAACGCGCCACGAGCGGCACGGTGCGCGCGCTGGACCACGATCTTTCCGCCATGTCCGAGGATCAGCTTGCCCGCCTGCGCCTCGGTCATGTCGGCATCGTGTTCCAGAGCTTTCACCTCATTCCCACGATGACCGCGCTGGAAAATGTCGCGGCTCCGCTGGAACTCGCCGGGCAGCGCGACGCGCTGGACCGCGCACGCGACGAGCTGGCCGCCGTGGGCCTGTCGCATCGCGCCGATCACTACCCCACACAGATGTCGGGCGGCGAACAGCAGCGCGCGGCGCTCGCCCGCGCCTCCGTTCCCCGCCCCGAGATCCTGCTCGCGGACGAGCCGACAGGCAACCTCGACAGCGCCAACGGCGAGGCGATCATCGACCTGCTTTTCGGCCTGCGCGACCGTCACGGCGCCACGCTCGTGCTTGTCACCCATGCCGAGGCGCTGGCCGGGCGCTGCGACCGAATGATCCGGCTGGCCGACGGGCGCATCGCCACCGAAGACCGCGAGGCCGCGGAATGAATCTTGCCACCGCCGCCCGCTTCGCCCGGCGAGAGCTGCGCGGCGGCCTGCGCGGCTTTCGCATTTTCCTTGCCTGCCTCGCCCTCGGCGTCGCCGCCATCGCCGGAATCGGCACCGTCCGCGCCAGCATCGAGGCCGGGATCAGGACCGAGGGCGCCACGCTTCTGGGCGGCGACGCCGAGATGCAGTTCACCTACCGCTTCGCCACCGAAGAAGAGCGCGCCTGGATGAGGCAGACCGCCCGGCGCACCTCCGAAGTGGTCGATTTCCGGTCCATGGCCGTGGTGGATCGCGCCGACGGTGCGGAACGCGCGCTCACGCAGGTGAAGGCGGTCGATGATCTCTATCCGCTCCGGGGGGCGGTCTCGCTCGACCCGGCGATGCCACTCGAGGCCGCCCTCGCCGGGCAAGACGGGCTTCCCGGCGCGGTCATGCACCCGCTTCTGGCCGACCGGCTGGGGCTGAAGACGGGCGAGACGGTCCGTCTCGGCGCGCAACCCTTCATCCTCATGGCCCGTCTGGTGAATGAGCCCGACAGCGCCGCGAGCGGCTTCGCCCTCGGCCCCCGCACCATCGTGGCGACCGAGGCGTTGCAAGGCTCCGGCCTGCTGGAGCCGGGCACGCTCTTCGAGACGAAATACCGGCTCGACCTGCCCGAGGGGGCCGATCTGGACACCATCGGTGCTCAGGCGGAGTCGCGGTTCGAGGACACCGGGCTGCGTTGGCGCGACGCGCGCAACGGTGCGCCGGGCGTGGCCCGCTTCGTGGACCGGCTCGGCGCCTTCCTGGTGCTGGTCGGGCTGTCGGGGCTGGCCGTGGGCGGCGTCGGCGTCAGCTCGGCCATCCGCGCCTATCTCGCGGGCAAGACCGAAACAATCGCCACCCTGCGCAGCCTCGGCGCGGATCGCGGCACCATCTTCGCCACATATTTCTTGCAAATCGGTGCGCTGAGCGTGCTGGGAATCGCGCTGGGGCTGGTGCTCGGGGCCGGAACGCCGCTGATCCTCGCGCCACTGATCGAGTCGGCTCTACCGGTGCCCGCGGTCTTCACCATCCACCCCGCCCCCTTGGCCGAGGCCGCGCTCTATGGCGTATTGACCGCGCTCATCTTCACGCTCTGGCCGCTCGCGCGGACCGAGGATATCCGCGCCGCCACGCTCTTTCGCGATGCCATGTCGTCGGGCCGCGCCCTGCCCGCACCGCGCTACCTGATCGCGCTGGCGCTGCTTCTGGCGCTGCTGGTGGGCGCGGCAAGCTGGCTGTCGGGCTCGGCCATGCTCACGCTCTGGACAACGGGCGGCATCGCCGGCGCGCTCGGGGTGCTGACGCTCGCCGCGCTCGGCATCCGCTGGCTGGCCGCCCGCGCCCGCCCCGCCGCGCACCGCCGCCCGGCCCTGCATTGGGCGCTCGCCGCCATCTCCGGCCCGCGCGAGGGGGCAACACCCGTGGTCCTGTCGCTCGGGCTGGGGCTGTCGGTCCTCGCCGCCGTGGGGCAGATCGACGGCAACCTGCGCGGCGCCATCGCCCGCGATCTGCCCGCTGTCGCGCCCTCCTTCTTCTTCGTCGATATCCAGAAGGACCAGATGGAGGGGTTTCTGGACCGCGTGAGAGGCGATCCGGATGTCACCCGCACCCAGACCGCCCCCATGCTGCGCGGCGTGATCACCCGCATCAACGGCCAGCCCGCGCGCGAGGTGGCAGGCGAACACTGGGTGCTGCGCGGCGACCGGGGCGTGACCTACGCCGCCGCGCAACCCGACAGCACGACCCTCACCGACGGGCAATGGTGGCCCGAAACCTACGACGGCCCCCCGCAGGTCAGCTTCTCGGCCGAGGAAGCCGCCGAAATGGGCCTCGCCCTGGGCGACACGCTCACCGTCAACATACTGGGACGCGACATCACCGCCACGATCACCAGCTTCCGCGAGGTCGATTTTTCCACCGCCGGAATGGGCTTCGTCATGGCAATGAACGAGACGGCGCTCTCGGCCGCACCGCACAGCTTCATCGCCACCGTCTACGCCGACCCCGGGGCCGAGGCCGCGCTGATGCGCGATCTGACCAACGCCTATCCCAATATCACCGCCATCCGCGTGCGCGACGCGATCGATCAGGTCTCCGGCATCCTCGGACAGCTCGCCGCCGCCACCGCCTATGGCGCCGCAGCCACCTTGCTGACCGGCTTTCTGGTGCTGATCGGCGCCTCCGCCGCGGGCCAGCACAGCCGCAGCTACGAGGCGGCGGTGCTGAAAACCCTTGGCGCCACCCGCGCCCGCATCCTGATGAGCTTTGCCATTCGCGCCGCGCTTCTGGGCGCGGGGGCGGGGCTTGTGGCGCTCGCCGCCGGCATCGCGGGCGGCTGGGCCGTGAGCCACCATGTGCTGGAGACGGGCTTCGACGTGATCTGGCCCAACGCGCTGGCCATCGTCGCGGGGGGTATCGCGGCCACGCTTCTGGCCGGGCTGGCCTTCGCCTGGGCGCCGCTCACCGCACGCCCCGCGCACATCTTGCGCGCGCGCGAGTGATTCCGGCTGTTTCCTCTTCTCGGATCAAATATCTCGGGGTCCGGGGCAGAGCCCCGGGGCCTGCGCGGCCTGAGCGCAAACTGACATGCGCCTGCGCGGCCTGAGCGCAAATCATACTGCGTGCGCGAAGGCGCGCCCCGCAAGATCACGCCGCCCGGACCTACTCCGCCGCCTCGGCGTAATCCTCCATCGGTGGGCAGGTGCAGATCAGGTGCCGATCGCCCCAGGCATTGTCCACCCGGTTCACCGGCGGCCAGTATTTGTCCACCCGAAAGGCCCCCGGCGGAAAGCACCCCTGCTCGCGGCTGTAGGGGCGATCCCACTCCCGCACCAGATCCTCCATCGTGTGCGGCGCGTTGGCCAGCGGGTTGTTCTCCCGGTCCATCCGCCCCTCCTCGATGGCGCGGATCTCCTCGCGGATCGCCAGCATCGCGTCGCAGAACCGATCCAGCTCCGCCTTGGACTCGCTCTCGGTCGGCTCCACCATCAGCGTACCGGCCACCGGCCAGCTCATCGTGGGGGCGTGAAACCCGCAATCCATCAGCCGCTTGGCGATGTCGTCCACGCTCACCCCGGCACTGTCGGAGAAGGGCCGCGTGTCGATGATGCATTCATGCGCCACCCGCCCCGTCGGCCCCTTGTAGAGCACGTCATAGGCTCCTTCGAGCCGCCGGGCGATGTAGTTGGCGTTCAGGATCGCCACCCGCGTCGCCTGCGTCAGCCCCTCGCCCCCCATCAGCAGGCAATAGGCCCAGCTGATCGCGAGGATGGAGGCGGAGCCATAGGGCGCGGCGCTCACCGGTCCCTCCTCGCCCCCGCCGTCTTCGGGATGGCCCGGCAGATGCGGCGCCAGATGCGCCTTCACCCCGATCGGCCCCATGCCGGGACCGCCGCCGCCATGCGGGATGGCAAAGGTCTTGTGCAGGTTCAGGTGACTCACGTCCCCGCCGAGATCGCCCGGACGGCTCAGCCCCACCATCGCGTTCATGTTGGCCCCGTCGATATAGACCTGCCCGCCGTGCCGGTGCGTGATCTCGCAGACCTCCATCACCGTTTCCTCGAA
This sequence comes from Salinihabitans flavidus, assembly GCF_900110425.1. Lineage (GTDB taxonomy): Bacteria > Pseudomonadota > Alphaproteobacteria > Rhodobacterales > Rhodobacteraceae > Salinihabitans > Salinihabitans flavidus. The sequence goes on from NZ_FODS01000013.1 coordinate 54,355, forward strand.
CACGCCGTGGGTCGACGGATAGGTGATCATGCAACCCGCCAGCGCCTCGGCGTGCTGCTGCGCCTTGGCGCGGAAATCCTCAAGGTCGATATCGCCCCGCTCGTCCGACTTTACCGCCACGACCTTCCAGCCGACCATCTGCGCGCTGGCCGGGTTGGTGCCATGCGCGCTCATCGGGATAAGGCAGACATTGCGGTGCCCCTCGCCGCGGGCCCGGTGATAGGCCGCGATGGTCAACAGCCCCGCGTATTCCCCCTGCGCGCCTGAATTGGGCTGCATCGACAGCGCGTCATAGCCGGTGATCTGGCAGAGCTTGTCGGACAGATCCGCGATCATCTCACGATACCCTTCCGCCTGATCGGCTGGCGCGAAGGGATGCAGCAGCGCGAACTCGCGCCACGAGATCGGCATCATCTCCGCCGCGGAATTGAGCTTCATCGTGCAGGAGCCAAGCGGGATCATCGCCCGGTCCAGCGCCAGATCGCGGTCGCCAAGGCGCCGCATGTAGCGCATCATTTCCGTCTCGGCCCGGTTCATGTGGAAGATCGGATGGGTGAGATAGTCCGAGGTGCGGTGCATCTTCTCGGGCACGCGGTATTCTGGGGTGAAATCATCGTCCTTGCGGGTGATCCCGAAGGCCCGCCAGACCCGTTCCACCGCCTCGGGCCGCGTCGCCTCGTCAAGCGTGATGCCGACGCGGGTCTCGCCCACGCGGCGCAGGTTGATCCGCTCATCCACCGCCGATTTCAGAACCGCCGCCTGAAGCGGGCCGACATCCACCGTGATCGTGTCGAAAAACGCCTTCGGGTCGACCTTGAACCCGGCCTCCTCCAGCCCCTTGGCAAGGCGCACCGTCTTGCGGTGGATGCGCTGCGCGATGGCCTTGAGGCCCTTGGGCCCGTGGAACACCGCATACATCGACGCCATCACCGCCAGAAGCGCTTGCGCGGTGCAGACGTTCGACGTCGCCTTCTCGCGGCGGATATGCTGCTCGCGGGTTTGCAGGGCAAGGCGATAGGCGCGGTTGCCGTGGCTGTCCACGCTCACGCCCACAAGGCGCCCGGGCATCGACCGCTTGAACGCGTCGCGGCACGCCATATAGGCCGCGTGCGGCCCGCCATAGCCCAGCGGCACGCCAAAGCGTTGCGTGCTGCCCACGGCAATATCGGCCCCCATCGCGCCCGGCTCCTTCAGCAGCGTGAGCGCCAGCGGATCGGCGGTCACGATCCCGATGCCCTTGTGCTCGTGCAGCGCGGTGATCTGATCGGTGAAATCGCGCACATGCCCATAGGTGCCGGGATACTGGAAGATCGCGCCGAACACTTGTTCGGCATCGAGCTTTTCGGGGTTGCCCACGATCACCTCGATCCCCAGCGGCGCGGCCCGCGTCTTCATCACGGCGATGTTCTGCGGGTGACAATCGCGGTCCACGAAAAAGGCCGTGGCCTTCGACTTGGCCACCCGCTGCGCCATGGTCATCGCCTCCGCGCAGGCGGTCGCCTCATCGAGCAGCGAGGCATTGGCGATCTCCAGCCCGGTCAGGTCGGACACCATCGTCTGATAATTCAGCAGCGCCTCCAGACGGCCCTGGCTGATCTCCGGCTGATAGGGGGTATAGGCGGTATACCACGCCGGGTTTTCAAGGATGTTGCGCTGGATCGCGGGGGGCGTGACCGTCCCGTGATAACCCTGCCCGATCAGAGAGGTGAACACCTCGTTCTTGGAGGCGGTGATCCGCATGTGATGCAGAAGCTCACGCTCGGACATGGCGCGCCCGGTCTCAAGCGGGGCCTTCTGCCGGATCGAGGCGGGCACCGTCTCGTCGATCAGCGCCTCGAGATCCGCCGCCCCCACGGTTTGCAGCATCTCGGCCATTTCCTCGGGCGAGGGGCCGATATGGCGCCGGTTGGCAAAATCATAGGGCAGGTAGTCTGTCGGTTCGAACGCCATATGCGCGGCCTCCATTGCAAAATCCCGGCGCGGGGCGCCACCGGCGCGACCCGCGCATCCTGTCTGATATCCCCGGACGATCCCGCCGGGTCATATGCCCACGCCGGGGGAGCGAGCACCCGGCAAGAGCAGGTTATCCCACCAATTTCTTGTAGGCGGCCTCGTCCAGGTATTCGTCGAGCTGGCTCATGTCCTCGACCTTGATCTTGAAGAACCACGCATCGCCCATCGGATCCTCGTTCACCTTGCCGGGATCGGTCACGATGACGTCATTGACCTCCACGATCTCGCCATCGAGGGGCGACAGGATATCGCTGGCCGCCTTCACGCTCTCGATCACGCAGACCTCGTCATCCTTGCTGACGACGGTTTCCACCTCCGGCAGCTCGACAAAGACCACATCGCCCAGCTGCTCGGCGGCGTGCTCGGTGATGCCCACGACCACCACGTCGCCCTCGACGCGCATCCATTCGTGTTCCTCGGTGAATTTCATGTCCCGGTCTCCTGTCTGTCTCAACGTTTGAAATTGGCCGGGACATGCGGCAGCCTGACCACATTCACCGGCATCCTCTTGCCGCGCACCTCGCCCCAGAGCGTCGTGCCCTCCGCCCTGCTCTGCTCGGGAACATAGCCCATCGCCACGGGCCCGCCAACACTTGGCCCGAAGCCGCCCGACGACACCGCGCCGATGGCCTCGCCGCCCTCGGGCGCCGCGAAGAGCGCCGTGCCCTCGCGCATCGGCGCCCGCCCCTCGGGCCGCAGCCCGACACGCCGGCGCGGCGCGCCCTCCGCAATCTGGCGCAGGATCGGTGCCGCGCCGGGAAACCCGCCCTCGCGGTCCCCTCCCGCGCGGCGCACCTTCTGGATCGACCAGACCAGCCCCGCCTCGATCGGCGTGGTGCCCGCGTCGATGTCGTGACCGTAAAGGCACAGCCCCGCCTCCAGCCGCAGGCTGTCGCGCGCGCCAAGGCCGATGGCCTCCACCTCGTCCATCTCGATCAATGCGCGCGCCAGCGCCTCCGCCGCCGCCTCGGGCACGGAAATCTCGAACCCGTCCTCGCCGGTATAGCCCGAGCGCGAGATCCAGCACTCCGCCCCCGCGATGTCATGCGTGGCCACATCCATGAACCGCATCTCCGCGACACCCGGCGCCAGCCGCGACAGCGCCGCCTCCGCCTTCGGCCCCTGAAGCGCCACAAGCGCCCGGTCGGTCACCGGCTCCACCGTCACCTCGGCGGGCAGCGCCGCGCGCATCCGCGCGATATCGTCCGCCTTGCAGGCCGCATTGACCACCACGAACAGATGCTCGCCCCGGTTGGCGAACATCAGATCGTCCTCGATCCCGCCGCGCTCATTGGTGAAAAGCCCGTAACGCTGCCGTCCCGGCTCCAGGCCCAGCACATCCATCGGCACCATCGCCTCTAAGGCGCGCGCAATGGTGTCGTAGTCGACCCCGCGCAGAATCACCTGCCCCATGTGGCTCACATCGAACAGGCCCGCCGCCGCGCGCGTGTGCAGGTGTTCCTTCATCACGCCAAGCGGATAGTGCACCGGCATCGCATAGCCCGCGAAGGGCACCATTTTCGCCCCAAGCGCGACATGCAGCCCATGCAGCGGCGTCTCAAGCAGTTCGGTCAAATCCCGCCCCCTTTCCGGCATCCTGAATCCACAGGGCCACCGGCCCCGCGCATGATGCCCCCTCTGTCCTTTCGCCTGAGATCGTTATCCCTTCGGCGGACGCCTTCGCGCCTCTCTCCAGAGTTCTGTGCGGTGAAGCGGTCCCTGCGGCCTGAGAGTTTCCGGGGCGGTTGCTCCTTCGGCACCGGACGTATCCGGTTCTCCCGATTCACCTTGCCGCCAACCTAGAGCGCGGCGCCCCCCGGGGCAAGACCCCGGAGCCATTCAGGCCGGGCAGGCCTTCGGCGCGAGAATATCCAGCAGCGCGCCATTGCCGCAGACCAGCGCATCCAGCGACACCTTGTCGAGCCGCGCATAGAACGCCTCGGCCGCATCCTCCAGCGCCCCGCGCAGCCGGCAGGCGTCGGTCAGCGGGCAGGAATTGTCCACATCGGCAAAGCATTCGGCCATCGGCACCGGCCCCTCCAGCTCGCGGAACACCGCGCCGATCTCGATCTGCGTGGCCGGCCGCGCCAGCATCAGCCCGCCGTTGCGCCCGCGTTGCGTGCTGATAAACCCAAGCTGCGCAAGCCGGTTGATCACCTGCGCCAGATGGTTCTCGGACGCGTTGCAGACGGTCGCGATCTCGGATTTCGTGACCAACTCCCCGTCATGCGCGGCGCAATACATCAGCACCCTGATGGCGATATTGGTTCTCTTTGTGATGCGCACGACCGGCCCGAGCCTCCCCTTTGACCAACCCATTATGCAGATGCCGCGGAGAACCGAATTGACATGGGTCAAACCTGTGGCACCCTGCGGCCCATGACAGTTCCTCATTTCTTCGGCTACGGCAGCCTCGTCAACCGTGCGACCCACACCTATACCGATGCGCACCCGGCCCGGCTTTCGGGCTGGCGCCGCACATGGCGCCATACGGATCTGCGCCCGGTGGCCTATCTGACCGCCATTCCCGACCCGCAGGCGGAAATCGACGGGCTGATCGCGCATGTCCCCGGCGGCGACTGGGCCGCGCTCGACGCGCGAGAGGACGGCTACGACCGCGCCCCTGTCACGCCCGCGGTGCGCCACCCCCGCCCCGATCCCATCGAGATCGCGGTCTACACCGTGCCCGAAGGCAAGCACCCGCGCCCGCTCCGCGAGCAGCCCATCCTGCTAAGCTATCTCGACGTGGTCGTGCAGGGCTACCTGCGCGAATTCGGGGAAGAGGGGGCGGAGGCGTTCTTTCGCACCACCTCGGGCTGGTCGGCCCCCATTGTCGATGACCGCGCCGCGCCCCGCTACCCGCGCGCCCAGAACCTGAGTCGCGGCGAACGCGCCTTCGTGGACGATCAGCTCCGCGCGCTCGGCGCGCATGTGCTGCGCTGATCAACGGGACACGTCCGAAGGCAGCGCCGCCGCCCCCTCGGTGCCATGCTCCGGCCTCAGCCGCGTGCCTTGATCACCTGAAGCAAGGGCATCACCGCCGACATCTCCGGCCCGTGGCTCTGCCCGGTCAGCGCCTTGCGCAGCGGCATGAACAGCGCTCGCCCCTTGCGGCCCGTGGCGGATTTCACCTCCGCCGTCCACTTGCCCCATGTCTCATCGTCGAACGGCCCTTCGGGCAGAAGTGCCATCGCCTGCGCCACGAACTCCCGGTCCTCGTCGTCGATCACCGGCTCCGCGCCATTGGCGAACATCTCCCACCAGGCGGCCAGATCCTTGCGCGTGGTGATATTCTCGCGCGTGACCTCCCAGAACAGCGGCGCAAGATCATCCGGCACGCCCGCCGCCGCCACATCCCCGGCCACCGCTTCCAGCGGCAGATCGTGCAGCACCCGCGCGGTGAGCGTATAAAGATCCTCGACATCGAATTTCGTTGGCGCCGCGCCGAACTGCGACAGGTCGAACCCTTCGGCGATCTCGTCGAGCGAATGGCGCAACTCCACCGGCTGCGACGAACCAAGTCGCGCCATCAGCGACAAGAGCGCCGACGGCTCCACCCCCGCCTCGCGCAGATCGCGCAGCGACAGCACCCCCAGACGCTTGGACAGCGATTCCCCCTGCGGCCCGGTCAGAAGCGAGTGATGCGCGAACTGCGGCACCGATCCGCCCAATGCCTCAATGATCTGGATCTGCGTGGCGGTATTGGTCACATGGTCCGACCCGCGCACCACATGCGTGACCCCCATCTCGGTGTCATCCACGACCGACGCCAGCGTGTAAAGCACCTGTCCGTCGCCCCGGATCAGCACCGGATCGCTCACGCTGGCGGCGTCGATCGACAGATCGCCAAGGATGCCGTCGGTCCACTCGATCCGCTCCTGCCGGAGCTTGAAACGCCAGTGCCCTTCGCCCCGCTCCGCGCGCAGCGCGTCCCTTTCGGCCTCCGACAGGTCGAGCGCCGCGCGGTCATAGACCGGCGGCCGCCCCATGTTGAGCTGCTTCTTGCGCTTGAGGTCAAGCTCGCCCGGGGTTTCGAAACACTCGTAGAAGCGCCCCATTTCGCGCAGCTGGTCCGCCGCCTCCGCATAGCGGTCAAGCCGCTCGGACTGCCGCTCCATCCGGTCCCACGTCAGGCCCAGCCATTCCAGATCCCGCTGGATCGCATCGACATATTCCTGCTTTGACCGCTCCGGGTCGGTGTCGTCGATCCGAAGGATGAACGTCCCCCCCGCCTTGCGCGCGATGAGATAGTTCATCAGCGCGGTGCGCAGGTTCCCGACGTGAATGTATCCCGTGGGCGATGGGGCGAAACGTGTGGTTGTCATGGCTGTCTCCGTATCCGTCGCGCTCATTCCACAATTGCCGCGCCTTGTCCAGAAATCCCGCTCGGACGCCTACCGCACCGGTGCCGACCGCAGGAACAGGTAAAGCGGCAACCCGCAGCTCACCCCGATCAGGAACGTCGCCGGGATCGCCAGCAGCGCGATCCAGTTGCGCCGCACCGCGACCTCCGCCACGATCCAGACCGTCAGCGCCACCGCCGCGATCACCAGATCCCAGTAAAGCCCGGTAGTTGCCGCGCTCACCTTCCACGCTGCAACCAGCCCCGACAGGTCGGCGCCATTGTCCAGCAGCCAGGGCAGGAAATACATCATCGGATGCACCGCCCCCCAGATCGCCAGCCCGAGGAAAATCATCCGCAACGGCGACATGCCCGCTCTCCCTTCATATGGATCGTGCACAGGCTAGCCCCTGCGGGCCGCAGGTCAATCGCCTTTCAGCGTTCGCACCCCGGCCCTGGACGGCAACGCCCGATCTCTTAACGGGGCGGTGAACGCGGGCAATCCGGACTTCGACACCGACGCAATACCGACGTTTTACCGACGTGATACCGAAACGGCTTTTTCAGTGAAAACAGGGCATTAACCCTTATTCGCAGCAAAGGGTCAGAAGACCACCCCGACCTGCGCATTCCCCGACACGGAAACCCCCTCGGGGGCGGTCTCGGCCTGCGCGCCGCGCGTTGGCGCCACCGGCGCCCCATCCACGCCGCAGCCCGCGACAACGGCGGCGATGATCAGGGCCATGAGGGTCTTCATCCCAGACGCTCCTTCCAGCGCGCGACCTGCGCGCGCACCTGCTCCGGCGCGGTTCCGCCATAGGACACGCGGGACGCCACCGAATTCTCGACCCCAAGCACCCCGAACACGTCGGCGGTGATGGCGCCATGCACGCCCTGCATATCCTCAAGGCTCAGATCCGGCAAATCGCAACCTCGTGATTCCGCCAGCGCCACAAGGCTTCCGGTGACATGATGCGCCTCGCGGAAAGGCATGTTCAGCACCCGCACCAGCCAGTCGGCAAGGTCCGTCGCGGTCGAAAACCCGCTGCCCGCCGCCGCGTGAAGCGCCGCGCGGTTGGCCGCCATATCGCGCACCATCCCCTCCATCGCGGCCAGCGCCAGCATGAGGTTGTCGGCGGCGTCGAAGACCTGTTCCTTGTCCTCCTGCATGTCCTTGGAATAGGCCAGCGGCAGCCCCTTCATCACCATCATGAGCGCCACATTCGCCCCGAAGATCCGCCCGATCTTGGCCCGGATCAGTTCGGCGGCGTCTGGGTTCTTCTTCTGCGGCATGATCGACGAGCCGGTGGAGAAACGATCCGACAGGGTGACAAAACGGAACTGCGCCGAGGACCAGATCACAAGCTCTTCGGCCATACGGCTCAGGTGCATGGCGCAGATCGACGCAACCCCCAGAAATTCAAGGGCAAAATCCCGGTCGCTCACCGCGTCGAGAGAGTTGGCTGCGGGCCGGTCGAAGCCCAGATCCCGCGCCGTCGCCTCCCGGTCTATGGGGAACGATGTCCCCGCCAACGCCGCCGCGCCCAGCGGGCATTCGTTCATCCGCGCCCGCGCATCGGCCAAGCGCGACGCGTCGCGGCCGAACATCTCCACATAGGCCATCATGTGATGGCCCCATGTCACCGGCTGGGCCGTCTGAAGGTGGGTGAAGCCCGGCATCACCCAGTCCGCGCCTACCTCCGCCTGCGTCAGAAGGGCGCGCTGCAAAGCCTCAAGGCCGCTCACCGCCGCGTCGATCTGATCGCGCACCCAAAGCTTGAAATCCGTCGCCACCTGATCGTTGCGCGACCGGCCCGTGTGCAACCGCCCGGCCGGCTCTCCAATGATCTCTTTCAGACGCGCCTCCACGTTCATGTGGATGTCCTCCAGCGCGGTGGAAAATTCGAATGTCCCGCCCTCAATTTCTGACAAGACCGTGAGCAGCCCTTCCCGGATCGCTTCGGCATCGTTATCACTCACGATACCCTGTGTCGCCAGCATCGCGGCATGGGCGCGAGAGCCGGCAATATCCTGCGCCGCGAGCCGCTTGTCGAACCCGATCGAGGCGTTGATCGCCTCCATGATCGCGTCCGGCCCCGCGGCGAATCGGCCGCCCCACATCTGGTTCGAGCTGTCTTTGGTCATGGCTAACCCTTCGGAGGGAGAATGAAACGCATCTGGTCCGCGCTGGTTTATACGGCCCTCAGCATCGTTGCAATCGCCGCCACAGTCGCCCCGCTCCATGCCGCCGACCCCGCCGCGCTGGAGGCGCTGCGCGAGGGCGACATGCGCAAGCTCAACTTCCATTCCACCCCGCGCGAGGTGTCCACCGACAGCTTCGAGACCGAGGACGGCCCGATGACACTGGCCGATTACAAGGGCAAGATCGTGCTGCTGAATTTCTGGGCCACATGGTGCGCGCCCTGCCGCAAGGAAATGCCCATGCTGTCCGACCTGCAATCGGAGTTCGGCGGCGAGGAGTTCGAAGTGGTGACACTGGCGACGGGCCGCAACCTCTTGCCCGCCATGAAGAAATTCCTGTCCGAGATCGGCGCCGAGAACCTCCCGCTGCACCGCGATCCGAACATGACGGTGGCGCGCGGCATGGGGGTGTTCGGCCTGCCGGTCACCGTGATCCTCAACCGCGACGGGCAGGAGATCGCGCGCCTTCAGGGTGACGCCGACTGGAACTCGCAAAGCACAAGGGACATTCTGACCGCGCTCATCGACGGCGAGGCATAGGCCCGCATCCCCTTTGACAAACCGCCCTCATCCGCGCCTTATGCTGAAAAGGGGAGGCGCGGATGCCGCTGGAAATCCTGATCGTTCTGTGCGTGGCGGGTATCGCCTCCATTGCCGTGCTGCCGCGCCTTGCCGGACGGTCGGCGCGACGACGCATTGATGATCCGGAGTTTGCACTAGCCGCCTATGATCGCGCATTTCCCGGCACGGACCCGGTGGACGCGACGCTGTCGCGCGATGGCCGCGTCGCACTTGTCCGCACGCGGCGCGGGCCGGGACTGGTCTGGAGCGAACACGCGGGCATCACGGCGCGAGAGCTTGTCGACTTCGACGTGGTCGAGGCACCGCCGGGCCTGCGCATTCATTTCCGCGACCCTGCCGCACCACAGATCGCCATCGCGCTCCATGAGACCGACTTGCGCCATTGGCTCAACCTGATGTCACCGCTCTGATCGTCGGACTTGCCTGTCCGGATGATCGCCTGTGAAGCGATGAAGAAGCAACGCGCGGCCTGTTGAGCCAAGGCCGCAAGGCCGATCCGGACAATGACACCGACGCAATACCGACGTTTTGCCGACGCGATGCAGCCGGCGGTTTTTCATTGATCACAGGTGGTTAACCCCGTCTCGCGCAATTCCGACCGCATCGCCCCATCAATCTCGTCTCAAATTGTTTCCTTAAGCCCGTCTTCACCCTTGCGGCCCTAGCGTGACAGCGATCACAAACAGGAGCTTGCGATGGCTCTCCGCAACAAGGCCCGGATGGCCGATCTGCCGCCCGGCCAGTCGAACCCGCTGGACTATGCCGTGACCAGCCGCGACCGCGCCACGATGGACATGGTGCGCGCCGCGATCACGCACAAGCAGGTCATGCTCGCCTATCAGCCGGTGATGACCGCCCATGAACCTACGCTGCCCGCCTTCTATGAGGGTCTGATTCGCGTTCTCGACGAAACCGGCCGCGTCATCCCGGCCAAGGATTTCATGACCGCCGTGACAACCGATGATCTTGGCCGGCAGCTGGATTGCCTAGCGCTTGAACTGAGCCTTGCCACCCTGATCCGGCAGCCGCAGATCCGGCTTTCGGTGAACATGTCGGCGCGCTCCATCGGATACAAGCGCTGGAACGAAAGCCTGCGTCGCGGGCTGGCACGCAAGCCCGACATCGGCGCGCGGCTGATCCTGGAAATCTCGGAGGAATCGGCGCTGACAATGCCGGAACTGGTGCTGGACTTCATGGATGAACAGCAGCCCAAGGGCATCGCCTTCGCTTTGGACGATTTCGGCGCGGGCCTGACATCCTTTCGTCATTTCAAGGAGTTCTTCTTCGATATTCTGAAACTCGACGGTCAGTTTTCGCGCAACATCGAGCATGACACCGAGAACCAGAGCATTGCCGGTGCCATTGCCACCATTGCCCGGCAGTTCGACATGTACAGCGTGGCCAGCCGGGTGGAAAATCCCGGCGACGCGGCAACCCTGTCGTCGCTTGGGTTTGACTGCCTTCAGGGGTTTCTGTTCGGCGCCCCCTCGGTCACGCCGCCGTGGAAAATGCCAAGGGGGCGCACCAACGTGGCCTGACCCGACCATGAAAGCTGCGCATCGTGCGGCGGCGGCGACATTCTTGCCGCAATGCGGCAAATCCGCTATGAGATGATGCAACGTTGGGCACCGCGCCCAAGGTCTCGTCACATTGCAAAGGAATTGCCAATGACCAATATCGTGATCGCCTCTGCCGCCCGCACCGCCGTGGGCAGCTTCAGCGGCTCTTTCGCAAATACGCCCGCGCATGACCTTGGCGCCGCCATGCTCGAAGCCATCGTGGAACGTGCCGGTATCGACAAATCCGAGGTGTCCGAGACCATCCTTGGTCAGGTGTTGACCGCCGGTCAGGGTCAGAATCCGGCCCGTCAGGCGCATATCAACGCCGGCTTGCCGATCGAAAGCGCCGCCTGGGGCATCAATCAGGTCTGCGGCTCCGGTCTGCGGGCTGTGGCTCTTGCCGCCCAGCATATTCAGCTTGGCGATGCCGCCATCGTGGCCGCCGGCGGACAGGAGAACATGACTCTGAGCCCCCATGCCGCCTACCTCCGCGCGGGCGTCAAGATGGGCGATATGAAGTATATCGACACCATGATTCGCGATGGCCTCTGGGATGCGTTCAACGGCTATCACATGGGCCAGACTGCGGAGAATGTCGCCGAGAAGTGGCAGATTTCCCGCGACATGCAGGACGAATTCGCCGTCACCAGCCAGAACCGGGCCGAGGCGGCGCAGAACGCGGGCAAGTTCGATGACGAGGTGATCCCTTTCACTGTCAAGACGCGCAAGGGTGAAATCGTGGTGAACAAGGATGAGTACATCCGCCACGGCGCGACCATGGATGTGATGCAAAAACTGCGCCCTGCATTCGCCAAGGACGGGTCCGTGACCGCCGCGAACGCCTCTGGCATCAACGACGGTGCGGCGGGTGCACTGCTCATGAGCGCGGATGAGGCCGAGAAGCGCGGGATCGAACCCCTTGCGCGCATCGCTTCCTATGCCACGGCCGGAATCGACCCGTCGATCATGGGCGTGGGCCCGATTCAGGCCAGCCGCAAGGCACTTGAGAAGGCCGGTTGGTCCGTCGGGGATCTCGACCTTGTGGAAGCCAACGAAGCCTTCGCCGCGCAGGCATGTGCAGTCAACAAGGACATGGGCTGGGATCCGGAGATCGTGAATGTCAATGGCGGCGCGATTGCCATCGGCCACCCAATCGGCGCAAGCGGCGCGCGAATCCTCAATACCCTTCTGTTCGAAATGAAGCGCCGGAATGCCAAGAAGGGCCTCGCCACGCTATGCATCGGAGGCGGCATGGGCGTGGCCATGTGCCTTGAGCGCCCGTAGCAGTCAGATACCACCAGATCACGCGATGGCGGGCGAAAGCCCGCCCTCGCGACAAGACGCCTCAGCGGCGTCTTTTTTTTGGGCTGCTACATGTTACTGTCAAAGAAATCATGGAGAAATCACCCGGATTGGATTTATGTGCGCAACATTATTGCACTCCGGGGTAATTATGCGTAACAGAATTACCTGAAAACCACACTAGATTGGAGGAACACCATGGCCAGAGTAGCACTTGTCACCGGCGGCTCGCGCGGCATCGGCGAAGCGATTTCCAAGGCACTGAAAGCCGACGGCTACACCGTCGCCGCGACATATGCTGGCAATGATGAGAAGGCGGCGGCCTTCAGCGACGCCACCGGCATCAAGACCTACAAGTGGAACGTGGCCGACTACGAGGCGAGCCAGGCCGGCATCGCCAGGGTCGAGGAAGAGCTTGGCCCCATCGACATCGTGGTGGCCAATGCCGGCATCACCCGCGACGCACCGTTTCACAAGATGACACCGGAGCAATGGAAAGAGGTGATCGACACCAACCTGACCGGCGTGTTCAACACCATTCACCCGATCTGGCCCGGTATGCGCGAGCGCGGCTTCGGACGGATCATCGTCATCAGCTCCATCAACGGTCAAAAGGGACAATTCGCGCAGGTGAACTACGCCGCGACGAAGGCAGGCGATCTTGGGATCATCAAGTCACTGGCACAGGAGGGCGCTGCAAAAGGCATCACCGCGAACGCCATCTGTCCCGGCTATATCGCCACTGAAATGGTCATGGCCGTGCCGGAGAAGGTGCGCGAAAAGATCATCAGCATGATCCCCGCCGGGCGGTTGGGGGAGCCGGAAGAAATCGCGCGCTGCGTGACATTTCTCGCGTCAGACGACTCGAGCTTTATCAATGGCTCGACCATCTCGGCCAATGGGGGCCAGTTTTTCGTATAGGTCTTGCGTCCGGGGGATAATCCGGGTTTCTGGGCGTCTGAAGAAGACGCTGCCGGAAGAGTTCCCACCGCATGATCCGCCGCCCCCGCGCCACGCTGATTGGCTTTGTCGCTGTGCTTCTCTGGGCGTTGCTGGCGCTGTTCACTGTCGGAACTGAGCCAGCGCCGCCGCTGTTGCTCAATGCGATCTGTTTCACGCTGGGCGGGACGCTTGGGGCGATATGGACCGCGCGGAATGGCGGGATCGCGCGATTGCACGGATTGTCATGGCGCGTCTATGCGTTTGGCACGATTGGCCTTTTCGGGTATCACGCGCTGTATTTCAGCGCCCTGCGCCTTGCCCCACCGGCGCAGGCCGGGCTGATTGCCTACCTCTGGCCGCTTCTGATCGTGATCTTTTCCGGCCTCCTGCCCGGAGAGCGGCTTCGCCCCGGGCACCTGCTGGGGGCGCTGTGTGGCTTCGGGGGGCAGCGTTGATCATCGGGGGCGGTGGTGAGGGGATCGACCCGGCCGCCCTTCCCGGATACCTGCTGGCATTGGGCTGCGCGGTGACATGGTCGGGCTATTCGGTTCTGTCGCGCCGGATGGGGCATGTGCCGACAGAGGCGGTGACGATCTTTTGCCTTGCCAGCGCGATCCTGTCGGCCGTTCTCCACCTGTTGTTTGAAAAAACCGTTTGGCCACAAGGTGTTATCGGATGGTCCTCGGCGCTAGCGCTGGGGCTTGGGCCGGTTGGATTAGCGTTCTATGTCTGGGATGTGGGCATGAAGCGCGGCGATATTCAGCTTCTGGGCACACTGGCCTATGCTGCCCCGCTGCTCTCCACCGGGGTTCTTGTCCTAATTGGAATCGCCGCACCAAGCTGGTCGCTGGCGCTGGCGGCCCTACTGATCACGGGTGGCGCGGCACTGGCCGCGCGCACCAGTTTCCGCGCCTGACGATCAGATCGAAAGGCGTGCGATCTCTTCCTTGAGGCGGAGTTTTTGTTTTTTTAATTCAGCGACTTGCAGGTCATCCACACTCGGGGAGCGCTGCGCGGCCTCGACCTTCTCGGAAAGGGTTTCGTGCTTGCGCTTCAATTCCTGCAAATGCGAACTCAGGCTCATGGGAGATCCTCCTCTGGGTTGCTGTTCGGCCCCATCAGTGCAGCACAAAAGATCTGATCTGTCACGTTCCAATCGTTGAAAATCTGCAACAGATCGGAATCTTGCCGACAGTTCTCCCCCAGCGTCAAAAAACTGTTTCAAACACCTGAGTCCGTCCCCGTCGGCGAATCAGGGTTAACGTCCTGACATCGCGGAAAAACCCGGTTTCGGTATCACGTCGGTAAAACGTCGGTATTGCGTCGGTATGGTGTGCCGACATTCGCCGGGTTAACGCTCCGCGCGTTGCCTAATCTTCCGCGAGAGGCAGCGCCGCGCCATCGCGCAGGACTGCGCGGATCGGCAGGGTGTAGCTTTCGCGGTCTTCGTCGTGACGATCCCCCGCGTGCATCACCACCCCGGCATGAAGCCGGAACGCCGCGCGCCCGCCCTTGCGCGCGCGGCAGATCACCAGAGACGCCGCCCGCCCGGCGCGCGGCAGAAGCGGGATCACCTCCACCGATCCGAGCCGTGCCGAAAGCGCGGCGAGCAGATCGGGCAGGCGTTCGGCCCGGTGGATGAAACTGGCATGTCCCTTCGGCGCGAGCCGCCGCGCCGCCACCTCGACCCAAGCGGCCAGCGGCGTCGCCTCTCCCATCGCGACCTCGCGGCCGGTATCCTGCGCGGGGGTGCTGGCGGTGCGCGAAAAATAGGGGGGGTTGGCGATCACGTGATTGAATCGCCGCTGGCGCAGGTCGGGCGGCAGGGCGGCAAGGTCGGCCTCCTCCACGACCATCTCCACACCGTTCAGCGCCGCGTTCTCGCGTGCAAGCGCGGCATACCCCGGCTGCACCTCCACCCCGGTGAGCGACAGGCCCGGCACCCGCGCGCCCAGACACAGAAGCGCCGTGCCCACGCCGCAGCCCAGCTCCAGCACCGATTGTCCGGCCCGCGCGGGCACGGAGGCGGCGAGCAGGACCGGATCCACCCCGGCGCGATAGCCGCGCGCGGGCTGTCGCACACGCAGCCGCCCGCCGAGAAAGCCATTCTCGGTGATCGCCGCCGCCGGTGCGGCGCGCGGATCAGGCGCCGGTGGGAAGGTCATTGTCGCGCATCACACGCTGGGCGCGCTCATGATCCTCGGCCCGCACCATCATGCGGCGCGGCAATATGCCGATGGAGCCTTCGAGCACGCTCATATTTACGTCCATTTCAAAGCAGTCTATACCCTCGCCTCTGAGAAGGGCGGAGGCAAAGGCGATGACCGTCGGGTCGTTGCTGCGCAGAAGCTCTTTCATAACGGGGATGTAAGGGCGGGGGCGCGGCAATGTCGAGTCCCCGTGACAGGAGTGTGATGAGCCTGGACCGCGCTGCCACCAAACCGCATGAGGCGCTGAGCGCCATTCTGTCCGAGGACATGGACGCCGTGAACGCGCTGATCCGGGCGCGCATGGCCTCTGAACACGCGCCGCGCATACCGGAGGTGACGGCGCATCTTGTCAACGCGGGGGGCAAGCGGCTTCGACCGATGCTGACACTCGCGGCGGCGCGCATTTGCGGCTATGACGGCCCGTATCATGTGCATCTGGCCGCCACGGTGGAGTTCATCCACACCGCCACGCTTCTGCATGACGACGTGGTGGACGAAAGCGCGCAGCGGCGCGGGCGGCCCACGGCGAACCTTCTGTGGGACAACAAATCCTCTGTGCTGGTCGGGGATTACCTGTTTTCGCGGTCCTTCCAGTTGATGGTGGAGACCGGCAATCTTCGGGTGCTCGACATTCTGGCCAATGCCTCGGCCACGATCGCGGAGGGCGAGGTGCTGCAACTGACGGCGGCGCGGGATCTGCGCACCGACGAGGATGTGTATCTCAAGGTCGTGCGCGGCAAGACCGCGGCGCTTTTCTCCGCGGCGACGGAGGTGGGGGGCGTGATCGCCGGTGCGGACGACGCGCAGGTGCAGGCGCTGTTCGACTATGGCGATGCGCTTGGTATCGCGTTCCAGATCGTCGATGACCTGCTCGATTATCAGGGCGATCCGAAGGCCACGGGCAAGAACGTGGGTGACGATTTCCGCGAACGCAAGCTGACGCTGCCGGTGATCAAGGCGGTGGCGCTGGCCGATGGCGAAGAGCGCGCCTTCTGGCAGCGGGTGATCGAGAAAGGGCGTCAGGAAGAGGGCGACCTCGATCATGCGCTGACGCTGCTGCACCGGCATGGCGCGCTGGAGGCGACGCGGGACGATGCGCTGTCATGGGCGGCCAAGGCCAAGACGGCGATGCAGACCCTACCCGAGAGCGAGCTGCGCACGCTTCTCATCGCGCTGAGCGATTACGTGGTGGCGCGGGTCAACTGACGCCGTTCAGGCGGCGCCTGTGTCCCGCAGGATCGCGCCGGAGGCCACCCACCAGCCGGGGTGCGCGGCCTTGAGCGTCTCGGCAAGCCCCGCCCCCTGCCCCGCTGGCAGCAGCGCATAGCAGGTGGCGCCCGACCCCGACATGGCGGCATGAAGCGGTTTTTCGGCCCGCAGGACGCGCAGCACATCGGCGATCGCGGGCTGCACCCGGATCGCGGGCGCCTCAAGATCATTGCGCATCGTGCCCAGCCATTCGGCCAGCGCGGCGGCATCGGGCCAGCGGGGCAGCTCTTCCGGCATGGGTGAGCGGTCGCGGCGCGTCAGGGCACCGAACACCGCTGGCGTGGGGACCGGCAGGCGCGGGTTGACCAGCACCAGATCGGCGGTGGGCAGATCGGGTACCGGGCAAAGCCGCGCGCCCACGCCCCGTATCCGCTGCGGGCGCGGGGTCATGCAGACCGGCACATCGGCCCCGAGCGGCAGGGTCTCCTCCGGAGAGGGCAGCGGCACATCCCAGAGCGCCGAGAGCGCGCGTAGCGCCGCCGCCGCATCCGAAGACCCGCCGCCGATGCCGGAGGCCACCGGCAGACGTTTGGTCAGCATCATCGCCGCGCCCCGCGAGAGATCGAGAAACCGCGCCGCCCGCATCACGAGGTTGGAGGCGTCATCGGGCACCCCCGCCGCCATCGGGCCATCGACACGCAGGCTCAGCCTGTCGGCCGGCGCGGCGCTCAGGGTGTCGCCGACATCGCAGAACACCACCAGCGAATCGAGCAGGTGATAGCCATCGGCGCGCTGGCCGGTGACATGCAGTGTCAGGTTGATCTTGGCCGGGGCGAACGCCTCAGTTGCCATTGACCAGCAACAGCGGCGGTTCGCCCTCTTCCTCCAGCACGCGGTCGAGACCGACCTCAAGCTTGCGGCGGATGCGGTCGGGCTTGGCCTCTTCGGCGCTGTCCTCGTCCACGAAGCTGAGCGCGCGGCGCCATTGGAATTCCGCCTCCAGCTTGCGGCCCACGGCCCAGTAGACATCGCCCAGATGGTCGTTCACCACCGGATCGGTGGGCAGGAGTTCGGCGGCATGTTCCATGTGTCCCACGGCCTCGGGGTAACGGCCCAGCCGGTAGAGCACCCAGCCCAGCGAATCGACGATGAAGCCGCTGTCGGGACGGGCCGCGACCGCCTCTTCGATCATCGCCAGTGCCTCATCGAGCTTGATCTGCTTTTCCACCATGGAATACCCGAGATAGTTGAGCACGAGAGGCTGACCGGGATTGAGTTCCAGCGCGGCGCGGAAATCGGCCTCCGCCTGCTCCCATTGATCGAGGCGTTCATGGCTGATGCCGCGGGCGTAGAAGATGAACCAGCGGTTGTTGTCCTCCTCGTCCGACTTCTCCAGCGCGCGGTCATAGGCGGCGACGGCGGCGGCGAAATCCTTTTCCTGACGCATCAGGTCGCCGAGCGAGGAATGAACCGTGGGAATATCGCCATGTGTGCGGGCGAGTTGTTCCAGCACCTCGACGGCGGCATCGGGGCGATCCGACCGGCGCAGCGCCTCGGCGCGGCCCAGTTCGGCGGCATGAAACGCCGGATGATCGGCGGGCACGCGGCGATAGGCGGCGGTGGCAAGCTCGTGACGTTCAAGTTGCTCTAGCAGGTTGGCGCTCAGCAAAAGGGCATCGACGTGATCGGGCCGCAGGTATTCGGCCACGCGGGTATAGACGAGGGTGTAATTCGGCTCTGCCTCGGCCTGAAGCGCGCCGGCGACGGAATAGAACACCTCGGCCATGCCGTCGCGGGCGCTGCGCACATGGGTGAAAGGCAGCATCTCGCCAGCCACCAGACGCTCGCGCATGTCGCGCAGCGCCGGATCGAGCCCGCCGCCGAAGGTGTCGTCGAGCATGGCAACCGCATCCTCGTTGCGGTCAAGCTGACTCAGCACCTCAAAGCGCGCCATGGCGCCGCGGCGGGTCATCTGGATGGCGCCGGCCTGATCGCTGGCATAGATCTCCTCGGCGCCTTCGAAATCACCGACCGAGGCCAGCGCCAGCGCCTTGTGATATGCGGCGAATCCCGCCAGACCACGCTGCTCGGCCACCTCGTCGAACGCTTCAAGCGCGCCGGACATGTTGCCGCTGCCGATCTGGGCCCATGCGGCCACCAGTCCATCCACCAGCGGGCCGGTGCCGAACTCCGGCTTCATGCGCGCGAGCACCGCGTCATAGTCCCCCTCCGCGATCAGGCTTGCGGTGACGGCCATATGAGCGATCTGGCTGTCAAGCTCATCGGACTCCATCTTCCGGGCGATCGGCACGGCCTTTTCGAACTGCCCCAGCGACATATGAGACAACAGCGCATTGTCGAGCAGGATCGGATTGGACGGATCACGCGCCAGCGCGCGGGTGTAATACTCCGCCGCGGCGCGGTAGTCGCTGGCGATCACCGCCTGGCGCCCGGCGAGATAGGGGCCGGCCAGTCCCTGCGCCAAGGGGGCGACGGGAACCGTTCCAAGACACAAGGCAACGGCGAATAATGCGAAATTCAATGGGGAACGGACGGGCACGCGGATCTCCGTGACGGGGGATTTGAACCTGACACTACTGCCGCGCGACGTGCCCTGCAATGCGGGACGGCATCGAAATGCCGCCCCTAACCAATAGTTTACTGATACAAACCCACTCATCAACATTCCGGCCACAGATATAATCAATCCTGCGTTCCGGATCACTCACAATCACCAAGACTATTCCAAAGGGCGGTGATCGTGCTATGACACCTTCGCAAAGCCGTTAATTTATTCGTAGATGAATGAAAGTTACAATTTCACGATGCGTGACTTTTCAAGCAATCTCCGCCGCAGGCTCGCCCCCGGCCGAACGGTGATTCCTTTCTTCGGAGCGCTTGCCCTGCTGACGCTGACGGGACCGTTCGGCACATTCTGGGATTTCGGATTTTGGGAGCGATTGACCTATTGGTCAATCATGCTGGCGGGGCCCGGCGTTTTCATTCATGTCTGCACCGGCTATCTGTTCGGATTGGCCGGGCAAAACCTGCTATCGAAATCCGCCTTCGTTCTGCTGGGCTCCGCCCTGGGCGCGATACCGGGCGCCGCGGTCGTGATCTTCAGCAACGCCCAGTTCCGCGACCACGGCATCGACGCAAGCCTGTTTCCGCAATTCTGGTTTTATGTGACCATGATCGGCACGATGATTACCGGCGTTCAATATCTTGCCCCGGCCATGATCGAACGCCGCCTGCGCTCAGAGATGCGGGGCGGGGACGCCGCCGGCGTGCGGCCCGACGCCCTGCTATCGCCCCCCGCCAACGTGGATGACACGCCGGGCGCGCTGCCCCGTCTGTATCACCGCCTGCGCCCGAACGTTCGCGAGGGGCGCATCATCTCCCTGTCGATGCAGGATCACTATGTCGCGGTGACGACCGAAACCGGAACCGAGCTGATCCTGATGCGGCTATCGGATGCCATTGACCTTCTCGACGGTCATCCCGGCGCGCGCACCCACCGCTCGCACTGGGCCGCCCAGGCCTTCGCGCAATCGCTGAGCCGGGACGGGCGGCGGCACCTGCTGCATCTTTCCGACGGGCGCAGCCTGCCGGTGAGCGCCTCTTACCGCAAGATGGTTCTGGCAATGCTGGAGGAAAAGGAGGCGGGCCTCGCCGCCTCCTGATCGCCCTTACATGTTGGGATAGTTCGGCCCGTCGCCGCCCTGCGGCGTGACCCAGTTGATGTTCTGGCTGGGATCCTTGATGTCGCAGGTCTTGCAGTGAACGCAGTTCTGGAAGTTGATCACGAATTCCGGCCCCGCGTCCTTTTCCACGACCTCGTAAACGGCCGCCGGACAATACCGTTGCGCCGGCTCGGCATATTTCGGCAGGTTCACGTCGATCGGAACGCTAGGGTCCTTCAGGGTCAGGTGACAGGGCTGGTTTTCCTCGTGGTTGGTCATCGAGAAGGACACATTGGTCAGCCGATCAAAGGACAGTTTGCCATCGGGCTTGGGGTAGTGGATCGGAGCATGCTTGTCGGCCTCTTCTGTCGCCTCGGCATCGTTCTTGCCGTGCTTCATCGTGCCGAAGACCGAAAAGCCGAGCGTGTTGGTCCACATGTCGAACCCGCCGACCGCGAGCGACGGCAGCAGCCCCCATTTCGACCACATCGGCTTCACGTTGCGAACCTTTTTGAGATCCTTGCCAATCGCGCCCTCGCGCACTTCGGCCTCATAGTCGCTCAGCTCATCGGACCGGCGCCCCGCCTGAAGCGCGGCGTGGGCCGCCTCTGCCGCCGCCTTGCCCGAAAGCATCGCGTTGTGGTTTCCCTTGATACGCGGCACGTTGACCATGCCCACCGAACAGCCAAGAAGCGCCACCCCCGGCGCCACCATCTTCGGCATGGACTGATACCCGCCCTCGGTGATCGCGCGCGCGCCATAGGCGATGCGCTTGCCGCCCTCCAGAAGCTCCGCGACCATGGGATGATGCTTGAACCGCTGGAATTCCATGTAGGGGTAAAGATACGGGTTGCGGTAATTGAGGTGCACCACGAAGCCCACGTAAACCTGATTGTTGTCGATATGATAGATGAATGACCCGCCCCCCGCGTTGGAGCCAAGCGGCCAGCCCATCGTGTGGGTGACGGTGCCCTCGCGGTGCTTGTCGGGATCGATCTCCCATATCTCCTTCATGCCAAGGCCGAATTTCTGCGGTTCCTTGCCGGCGGAGAGATCGAACCTGTCGATCACCTCTTTCGACAGAGAGCCACGCACCCCTTCGGACAGGAAGACGTATTTGCCATGCAGCTCCATGCCCGGCTCATAGTTGGGGCCCTGGCTGCCGTCGGCCTCCTTGCCGAATTCGCCCGCCACG
Source organism: Salinihabitans flavidus (assembly GCF_900110425.1). Lineage (GTDB taxonomy): Bacteria > Pseudomonadota > Alphaproteobacteria > Rhodobacterales > Rhodobacteraceae > Salinihabitans > Salinihabitans flavidus. Next base: position 75,594 of record NZ_FODS01000013.1, read on the forward strand.
ACGCCCTTCACCTCGCCGTCGTCGCCATAGACAATCTCGGAGCAGGACATGCCGGGGAAAATCTCCACCCCCAGTTCCTCGGCCTGCTCGGCCATCCAGCGGCAGACATTGCCCATCGAGACGATGTAGTTGCCGTGGTTGTTCATCAGCGGCGGCATCGGGAAATTGGGCACGCGGATCTGGCCCGCCTCGCCCAGCATGTAGAAATTGTCCTCGCTCACCGGCACGTTGACCGGCGCGCCCTTTTCCTTCCAGTCGGGAATCAGGGCATTGAGGCCGCTCGGGTCCAGAACCGCGCCGGACAGGATATGCGCGCCCACCTCGGACCCCTTTTCGAGCACGACAACCTCAAGATCGGCGTCAAGCTGCTTGAGACGGATCGCGGCCGACAGGCCGGCCGGCCCGGCGCCCACGATTACCACGTCATATTCCATCGCTTCGCGTTCAATTTCGGCCATCTGGCGTCCTTTCCCTGCGGGTGCGGGTAATTTTAGGTCGCGCTTGCGTAGCGTGACAAGGCCCGCATGGTCAATCGGAACACGACGGCACGCGCCCATAAAACGATGCGGGGCCGGGGTTGGGCACGGTTTTACGCTTGCAATGCCGCTCTGCCCTTGCTTTTGAAGGACAGCTCAATGCACTCTGTTCAGACGTAACCAAAACCAACGGGCCGCGGGACCGCCCGCCCCTCACGATCGGGACCGATACCCATGGAAAAGATACCGATGACCCGCGCCGGCTATGCGGCGCTGGAAACAGAATTGAAACAGCTCAAGAGCGTGGAACGCCCCGCGATCATCAGTGCCATCGCCGAGGCCCGCGAACATGGCGACCTGTCGGAGAACGCGGAGTATCACTCCGCGCGCGAGAAACAGTCCTTCATCGAGGGCCGGATCAAGGAAATCGAGGGGGCCCTTGGCCTGGCCGAGGTGATTGATCCGACCAGCCTCTCGGGCTCGATCAAGTTCGGTGCGACGGTGACTCTCGTGGATGAGGATACCGACGAGGAAAAGACCTGGCAGATCGTGGGCGAACACGAGGCCAACATCGAAAAGGGCCTGCTCAACATCAAGTCACCCATCGCCCGTGCCCTCATCGGGAAGGAAGAGGGCGACAGCGTCGAGGTGCGCACCCCCGGCGGGGAAAAGAGCTATGAGGTGCTGAGCATCGCCTACCGCTAATCGCAGTTTCACGATCGCAGGACCGCCCCATGCCAGAGGATACCGAATCGCGCCCGACGCCGCTTGGCCTCTATGATCGCCCGGCAGAGCCGCGCGTGACCGGCATCGAACTGGCCGCCATCATGCTCAGCCTGCTGTGGCTTGGCGCGACGGTGGTGTTCTTTCTGGTGCTCGGGCGCCCCGGCGAGGATGGGCCGGCACCCGACATGTTGCGGTTCCTGATCACGCTGCTGGCGATTTTCCTGCCGGTGGCGATGATCTGGGTCGCGGCCACGGCGGCCCGTTCCTCGCGGGTGATGCGCGAGGAAAGCCGCCGCCTTCAGGCCGCGATCGATGACATGCGCCAGACCTATATGGCGCAGATGCAGGGCCATGGCAGCAAGATGAGCCTCGAACCGTCGGTGGCCAGAAAACTCGACGAAATCGCGGCGGCGCAGCGCAAGACCGAGACGGCGCTGGCGCAGTTCACCACCACCCGCGACACCGGCGGCATCCGCAAGGACCCGGCCGCGGCGCCCGGAACCACGGCGAAAGCGGCAGAAAACCAGGGGCTGCTCGCACTCGGCACCCCGGCGGAGGCGCTGTCGCCGCCGCTGCCGCGCGCCGATTTCATACGCGCGCTGAATTTCCCCGAAACCGAAGACGACGAGGATGGCTTTGCCGCGCTGCGCCGGGCCCTGAAGGACCGACAGGCCGCACAGCTCATTCAGGCGGCGCAGGATGTGCTCACCCTGCTGAGCCAGGACGGCATCTACATGGACGATCTGCGGCCCGATCCCGCCCGTCCCGAAATCTGGCGCCACTTCGCCAAAGGCGAGCGGGGCCGCGCGGTCGCGGCGCTCGGCGGTATCCGCGACCGCTCCTCTCTGGCACTCACGGCGGGGCGGATGAAGCAGGATCCGATCTTCCGGGACGCGGCGCATCACTTCCTGCGCCGCTTCGACAAAAGCTTCGTGGAATTCGAGGAAACCGCCAGCGATACCGATATCGCCGCGCTTTCGGACACCCGCACCGCGCGCGCCTTCATGCTGCTGGGCCGCGTGGCGGGCATCTTCGACTGACACGGCGCGGCCCGCTCCATTGCGAAGCCGCCCACGGCTCTGATCGGCCGCAAGGCGGATCAGAGCGTGCCCTGCGCGCCGAAGGCGCACATTCAGGTCAGACGACCCGTCACAGCCCAAAGGCCGAATAGGGGTAGTAACGCACCGCATCGCCCGGTGCGATCTCGCGCGCGCCGTCCTCAAGCTCCACCAGCCCCTCGGCCCAGCTCAGCCCGCTGATCCGGCCCGACCCTTCGGAGGCGAACACCTCGACCCGGCCATCGCGCAGCCGGGCGCGCAGAAACTCCCGCCGCCCCGGTTTCTTCGACTTGGCGAATCCCGCCGGAAGCAGCATCGGCTCCGGCAGGCTCCAGCCCTGACCGGCCAGAAGCCCCAGCGCCGGACGGGCAAAGACGAGCGTGCAGACCATCGCCGCCACCGGGTTGCCCGGCAGGCCGAAAACCGGAACGCCGCGCCACAGGCCAAGCGCCAGCGGGCGCCCCGGCTTGATGGCGATGCGCCACAGCGCGCGCGATCCCGTCCCACCCAGAAGCGCGGAGACGTGATCCTCGTCGCCGGCCGACGCGCCCCCCGACGTCAGGATCGCATCGGCCCCATCGGCTGCCTTGTCCAGCGCGGCACGCAGCGCGGCGCGGTCGTCGGGCACGCGGCCCATGTCGCGCGGCACCGCGCCGAACCGCTCCAGCATGGCCAGAAGCATGGGCCGGTTTGCGTCGTAGATCTGATGCCCGCTGGCCGGGCCGCCCGCCTCGGCCAGTTCGTCCCCGGTGGAGATCACTGCCACCCGGAGCGCCTCGCGCACCGTCACGTCACCCACGCCCGTCGCGGCCATCAATGCCAGATCAGCGGGGGTGATCACCCGGCCCGCCGGCAGGATCTGCGCCCCTTCGGCCACATCCTCCCCGGCCTCGCGGGTATTGGCGCCGCGCTTTACTGGCCCGCGAAAGGCGATCTCCCCCTCGCCGCGCGTCACATCCTCTTGCAGGATCACCGTGTCGGCCCCCTCCGGCAGGCTCGCGCCCGTCAGGATACGCAGCGCATGACCGCCGGGCAGCGCCGCGCCATAGGGCACCCCCGCCGCAGACCGGCCCGGCGCCAGCGGCAACACCTGCGCGCCCGCGCCCGTATCCGAATGAGCGAAGGCATAGCCATCCACCGCGCTGTTGGGCTGCGGCGGGTTGGCCCGCGCGGCCCGCACCGGCTCCGCCAGAACGCGGCCGAGCGTCTGCACCGCCGCCAGCCGCACCGCCCCTGTCACGGGGCCGAGCCGCCCGCGCAACAGCTCATGCGCCTCGTCCACGGGCGCCCAGTCCACCCCCGCCGGCAGAGCAAAGCAATCGTCCCGAAGGGGGGGTGGGTGCAAACCACCGGAAGCCGCCTTCTCGAGTTTGTCCTCGTGGCCCAATCCCATGATCCATCCCTCCTCAGGAGCGGATACATCCAGCATGTCCGACAGATCATCCAGAGACAAGCGGGCAACGGCGCGCGCGAGAAGGCGCACTTGATGCGCATCGCGGATACCGCCCAGAGCCGACGCTTTCTTGACGGCTCCGTTGATCAGCGTTGGCCAGACTTCCACCACAGCCACAGGGGAACTGAGTGGCTCAAAAGGCCAGACCGCCAACTGTCCGTCAAAGCGATGGCGTAGCCTGTTGAGTACTGGAAGCCCGGTCAACACCTGTCCGCCCACGGCCCCGGCACCCCCCATCTGCCAGCACGTGAAAGCGCCGCGCGCAATGTTCTCGACAACTCGCCGGTCTGGAAGACCGTGACCCCTCCGCGTGTTTTGGCGCGGCAGGTGAGCAATGTCGCGTTTCAGACCATTGAACCAGAAAGGACCAGTCCCGGGAAAGCGCGCGTTAATCTCCCCAGCCAGATCAAAGCGGGTGTTGGCACGGGGCGTATCCTCAATCCGCGCCTCCAACCATTCCCAAACAGCGAAAGGGTCCGGACATCCTGTCAGTCCTGCCGCGAACCCCTTCGGGAAACCGAACGGAAAATCGAAGCCAAGCAGGAGCCTACGACCAGCGGAGCATTCACCCTCGATCAGTTCAGTCAGCGCAGCTTCGGCCACCGCACGATTTCGCAGATAACGCGGGGGCAACTCCACACCATCTCGAACCAGCCCCAGCCAGATCGCATCCTTTCGCGGTGTCGGCCCTGTATCATTACCCCCCGACCAGTCGACCATCGCAACCGTGTTGAACGGTATCACAACCCCACCTCCCGCAGGATGAAGTCGGCAATCGCACGGGTATCGTCCAGATCGAACACAGGCCGGTCAAGCGTCAGCGGCACATCCGAGGCCACGGCGCGCACTGTCGGCTCGTCCGGCGCGATGAGCGGGTTTCCGGTCTCGGCGCGGTGCGCCTCCACCTTGGGGTGACTGTCGCGCTTGTAGCCCTCCACCAGCACCAGATCGACCGGCGCGAGCCGCGCCAGAAGCTCCGAAAGCGGCGGTTCCTGCTCGCCGTCAAGCTCATGCATGAGCGCCCACCGCCGCCCCGAGGCCAAAAGCACCTCGCGCGCGCCGGCGCTTCTGTGGCGGTGGCTGTCCTTGCCGGGTTGATCCACGTCGAAGCTGTGATGGGCGTGTTTCACGGTGGAGACGGAAAACCCGCGCCCGGTGATCTCTGTCACCAGCCGCTCCATCAACCCGGTCTTGCCGGCGTTCTTCCAGCCGGTGACCCCGTAGATCCTCATTCCCGGCCCTTCCCCATCAAGCGCCGCGCCTGATCCAGGTCGTCGGGCGTGTTCACGTTGAAGAACGGATCGCCCGCGCCGGTATCGAACACCGCCGTGCCCGCGTCATGCGCCTGCGTCCAGATCACCACCTTGCGCAGCCCGCCCCGAAGCGCCGCGCGCAGATCGTCGCGCAGCGCGACCGGCCAGAGCCCGAAGGTCGGCTGATGCCAGATCCGGCCGGTCTCATCCTCCGTCGCCGCAAGCGCCAGCGGATGCGCGCACCCTTCGGCCGCCAGAAGCAGGCGCGGCACCAGATCGCAGGGGAAAAACGGCGTGTCGGCGGCGGCGGTCACGATCGCCTCGCCCCCCTGCCCGGCGGCCCAGTCGAGCCCGGCCAGAACCCCCGCCAGCGGTCCGGCAAAGCCCTCGATACTGTCGGGCAGCACCGGCAGGCCAAGATCGTCGAACCGACCCGCATCGCCATTGGCGTTGAGCGCGAGCCCCGCCACCTGCGGCGCCAGCCGGTCGATGACATGTTCAAGGATCGACCGCCCGCCAAGATCGAGCCGCCCCTTGTCGCCGCCGCCCATGCGCGTGGCCAGCCCACCCGCGAGGATCACGCCCAGTGGCTGTTTCAAGTCCGCGCCCCCTTGCGGCTGTGCTTGCGCGCCTCGTCGGGCACGGCGGAGGGGTCCGCGTCGCGCACAAGACGCTCTTCGCCCGACAGGCAGACGAAGCGTTGCCCGCGCATCCGCCCGATCAGCGTCAGCCCGACCTGCTGCGCGATCTCCACCCCCCACGCGGTGAAGCCGGAGCGCGAGGCAAGCACCGGGATGCCCATGAGCGCGGTCTTGATCACCATCTCCGACGTCAACCGCCCGGTGGTGTAAAGGATCTTGTCCGCCGCGCCGATCCCTTCGGAGAACATCCAGCCGGCGATCTTGTCCACCGCGTTGTGCCGGCCCACGTCCTCCATGTAGACAAGCGGGCGCCCCTCCCGGCACAGCACCGTGCCGTGGATCGCCCCCGCCTCGAGGTAAAGCGAGGGCGTGCGGTTGATCGTGTGGGCCAGCGCATAAAGATCGGAGGTTTTCACCTGCGCCGGCGGAAGCGTCAGATCCTCCAGCCCCTCCATCATGTCGCCAAAGACCGTGCCCACCGCGCAGCCGCTGGTGCGGGTCTTCTTGGCGAGCTTGTCCTCGTGGCTGGTCTGCTCCGCGGTGCGCACCACCACGGTCTCCAGATCCTCGTCGTAATCCACGCCGGTGACCGTGTCGCTGTCGCGCAGCATCCCCTGATTGCGCAGGAACCCCAGCGCGAGGTAATCGGGATAGTCGCCGATGGTCATCGCGGTGACGATTTCCCGCGCGTTGAGAAAGATGGTCAGGGGGCGTTCCTCCACCACGCGGATCTCCACGGCCTCGCCCTGCTGATCGGTGCCGGTGACGGCGCGGGTCAGACGCTCCGCCTGCGGATCGGGGGCAATCACATAGTGCTGCGCGACGTCACTGCTGCGGGTCAATTGCATCTCTCCGTTTTGGCGGGTAGGGATTTTCCGGCTCCGACTCTAGAGGCTTTACATGGCATCCTCCACCACCAATTCGGCCTATTGGCAGGGCGTGCGCGACGGCGCGCCCTTTGTTCTGGTGGTCGCGCCCTTTGCGCTTCTGTTCGGCGTGGTGGCGACGGAGGCGGGCCTCAACCTTCTGGAAACAATGGCGTTTTCGGTTCTGGTGATTGCCGGGGCATCGCAGTTCACCGCATTGCAGCTTCTGACGGAGAATGCGCCCACGGTGATCGTTCTGGCCTCGGCGCTGGCGGTGAACCTGCGCATGGCGATGTATTCGGCCTCTCTCGTGCCGCATCTGGGCGCCGCGCCCTTGTGGCAGCGGGCCTTCGCGGCCTATTTCCTCGTCGATCAGAGCTATGCCATGGGGATCGTGAAATACGAACGCGACCGCGACATGAGCCTGCGCGAGAAGATGGCCTATTTCTTCGGAGTGGTCACGCCGATCTGCCCGAACTGGTATCTCTTCACCCTGATCGGGGCGCTGGTGGGGCAGAAGATCCCGCCGGAGATGGCACTCGATTTCGCAGTGCCGATCACCTTCATCGCGCTGACCGCGCCGATGCTGCGCACGGGGGCCCATGTCGCCGCCGCGCTCATGTCGGTGACGCTGGCGCTTGTTCTTGCCGGGCTCCCGTACAACTCGGGGCTTCTTGTCGCCGGGATCGGCGGAATGATCACCGGCGCGCAGGCCGAGCTCTGGATGGAACGGCGGGGGATGAAGGTATGACCATCGACACCGGCACACTCTGGATCGTGATCATCGGGCTTGGACTGGGCAGTTTCGCGTTGCGCTTTTTCTTTCTGGGGGTGATCGGGGACCGGCCCCTGCCACGCTGGGTGCTGCGGCATCTGCGCTATACGGCGGTGGCGGTCCTGCCCGGGCTGGTGGCCCCGCTGGTAATCTGGCCGGCCGCCACGGGCGGCAGCACCGATATACCGCGTCTGACCGCCGCGCTCGTCACGCTGGCGGTCGGGATCACCACGAAAAACGTGCTCTTGTCGATCTTCTGCGGGGCGGCCACGCTCTACGCTGGGATATTCCTGTTCTGAAACCGTCGTCTGCTCAGCCACCAGCGCGTTTCATCGCCGCGTAATCCTCTGGCACGAAATTGCGCAGAACTTTCGTCTTGTCGTCGTCGTCGTATTCGTAAAGCCGCTGTATGGTGGCCCCCTTGGCGGCGAAATCGTCGATCAGGCGCTTGGGAAAATAAGTGCGCCCGATGTCGCCGAAACCGGGAAGTTGCGACAGCAGGTCGGAGGTGGCATAGGCGCATTGCGCCTGGCTCACCGGGCCATAGGCAAGCGCCTTCTGCAACGCCATCTCTGCCACCTGTGGGCTGACTTCCAGCTCCTGCACCACGACGTGATAGGTCTTGCGCGCGTGAAAGCGGGTGTAGACGTCAACCATGTAAGGGGTCATGCCGTAGACGACATCGTCATGCGATACGATCCCCTCCTTACGGAACGATCCCGCGGGATCGAAGGCGACGCGCTGCGATCCGTTGATCAGGATGGAGCTGTGCGCGCCCGCTCCGGTATCGTTGTTGAGCATCGTGTAAAGCGTGAGCTTGGGCGGCCCGTCATGCCGGAAAATGGCCCTGGACACCTCTTCGGGGGAGGCGCCGCCCTTGTTGGGGGTGGTGCAGGCTGTCACCGAAACAAGCGCGGCCAGCAGCGAAAGGATGCGAAGCATGATATACATGGTCAGGCCCTGCCCGCGCTATGCAAGGCAATCAACTGTTGAAAATCGCCAGGAAGATCAGGATGGCGATCACCCCGCCCGCGGCCCACATCATCCACCTGACGAAGCCGGCGAAGGTCTGCTCCTGAACCTCGGTATTCATTTCGCCATGCTTGTGCTCTTGCTCGGCCATGTTCACGGTTCCTCTCGTATGCGTTTGGGCAGTTGGTTACTGTATTCGCGCAGCTCTGTCACGAGGTCAATCGCGCATGGGCACCCTGCCGCAAATATGTGATCGAACCCCGAGGCACGCAACCCTCAGACCATTTGCCAGAGCCAGGCGCCATCGTCCCGGCGGCGGCGGCGCACGTCGCCCTGATGCAACAGGTGGTTGAGATGGGCAATCGCCTCCACCAGCGCAAGGCCATAGGCCTCGCCCCGGATCTCGCGCTTGAAGACCGGCACGAAACACTCCGCGGCGGTGCGCTCCTCGGTCAGAAACGCCCGAAGCCGCGACAGCGCACCCTCGTGGTTTTCGATCAACTGCCGCATTCGTAGCGGAAGGCCGGTAAAGGGCACCTTGTGCCCGCCAAGCGCGATCTGATCGGGGCGGGCCAGCCGCGACAGCCGTTCGCAGCTTTCAAGCCACTCGCCCAGCGGGTCGGCGTGGGGCTCTGTCGCATAGACCCCGATGTTGGAGCTGATCGACGGCAGGATCTGATCGCCCGACAGCACGAGGTTGTCATCCCGGCTCCAGAATGTGGCCTGCTCTGGCGCGTGGCCGTGACCGATATGAACATCCCAGTCGCGCCCGCCGATGGTGATCACGTCATCCTGCTGAATCCGGCGAAAGCCAAGCGGCATCGGCGCCACCACATCGGCAAAGTTGAAGGGCCGCTCGCTGGCCCGCTTGTGAAACAGCTCTTCGTCCATCCCGGCGCTGCGCCAGAAATCAAGCGTTTCCTGCTTGGGCACCGCATGCACGTCAAGTTGCAGCATCCGCGCGAAAAGCCAGCTTGTCCGCGTCGCCCAAAGCTCCGCGCCATGCTCGCTCTGGAACCACCCGGCAAGGCCGACATGATCGGGATGGTGATGGGTCAGGATCACGCGCGTGACCGGTTTGCCCTTGAGCGCGCCCTCTTGTAGCAGCGCGGTCCAGATCGCGCGGCTCTCGTCCGTTCCGATCCCGGTGTCGATGATGGTCCAGCCGTCACCCTCGTCGAAGGCATAGATATTGACGTGGTCGAGCGCGAAAGGCAGTGGCAGGCGAATCCAAAGCACCCCCTCGGCCACCTCGCGGGCGGTGCCCGGCTCCGGCGGTGTGTCCCATGGATAGCGGATGGCGGGGGCGGCGGCGGTAGTCATAATGCGGCAAGATCCTCTGCGCTGAGGGCATAAAGCCCCTCCGCCCCCTGACGCACATGGGCCAGAAGTCCGGCATGTTCGGGCAGCAGACGGGTGATGTAGAACCGCGCCAGTCGGGCGCGCGGGCTGTCGTAACCCGCCGCCATCGCCGCCTGCAAGTGGTAATGCCCGCCCAGAACCCGCGCGAAGGCGGTCAGATAGGGCACCGCCCCGGCGAAACGGTCATTGAAATCGTCCTGCTCGATCAGCCATTCGGTCGCCTCGCGCAGGGTCTCGGCCGCCTGCCACACCGGCTCTGCCAGATCCGGCAGCTTGCCGCGCACCGATTCGGCGAACCCCTCGATCTCGTCCAGCAGGGCAAAAGCCGCCTCGCCGCCGTCCATCATCTTGCGCGCCACGAGGTCCATCGCCTGAATGCCGTTGGTGCCCTCGTAGATCGCGGTCACGCGCACATCGCGGGAAAACTGCGCCGCGCCGGTTTCCTCTATATAGCCCATGCCGCCATGCACCTGCACGCCGATCTCGGACACGCGGATGCCCGTGTCGGTTCCGAAGGCCTTGGCAATCGGCGTCAGGAAGGCGGCGCGCGCCGTCCAGTCCGCCTCGCCGGTGGCGTGGCCCATGTCGATCGCCACCGCGCACGACAGAGCGATCGCCCGCGCGGCAAAGACATCCGCCTTCATCGTCAGAAGCATCCGCCGCACATCGGCATGATCGACGATCATTCCGGTGCCACCCTCGATGGGGCTGCGGCCCTGCTTGCGATCCTGCGCATAGGCCAGCGCGTGCTGATAGGCCGCCTCGGCCACGCCGATCCCCTGTCCGCCGACGCCAAGGCGCGCGTTGTTCATCATGGTGAACATCGCCTTCAGCCCGTCGTGCGGCTCTCCGACAAGCCAGCCGGTCGCGCCATCGTACTGCATCACCGCGGTGGGCGATCCGTGCAGGCCCATCTTGTGCTCAAGGCTCACCACCTTGAGCGTATTGGCCTTGCCGGGATTGCCGCTTTCGTCGGGGATGTACTTGGGCACCATGAACAGGCTGATCCCCTTGCTGCCGGGCACCGCGTCCGGCAGCCGCGCCAGCACCAGGTGGCAGACATTGCCGGTGAAATCATTGTCCCCCCACGAGATATAGATCTTCTGCCCGGTGATCGCATGGGTGCCGTCACCGTTCGGCTCCGCCCTCGTGCGAAGCGCGCCCACGTCCGAGCCGGCCTGCGGCTCTGTCAGGTTCATCGTGCCCGACCATTCGCCGGAAATCAGCTTGGGCAGGTAAAGCGCCTTGAGCTCGTCGCTCGCGTGCGCCTCCAGCGCCTCGATCTGGCCCTGAGTCATCAGCGGGTTGAGTTGCAGCGACAGGCACGATTGCGCCATCATCTCGTTCACGGCGGTGGTCACGGTCAGCGGCAGACCCATGCCGCCATGCTCCGCCCCCGCGCTGGTGGAGATCCAGCCGCCCTCGGCGATCTTGCCATAGGCTTCGGCAAAGCCGGGCGAGGTGCGCACGACACCGTTCTCAAGCACCGCAGGATGCAGATCGCCATTGCGCCAGACCGGATACATGACCTCTTCGCACATGCGGCCCGCTTCCGACAGGATGGCATCCACCGTGTCGCGGTCGGCCTCGGCGAAGGTCTCGGTTCCGATGACCTGACCAAGGCCCACGACATGATCGAACAGAAAGGTGTAATCCGCGACAGGGGCGCGATAGGGCATGGTTTGCTCCAATCCGGCTTGGCTTTGACGACCCGCACTTGTATGCAGTTTCACACCACAGGGTAAGGCCCCGCGCCGCCCGGTCAAAGCAAAACGCAGCGTCACCGAAGGCCCGCGCCATCCATGCAAACCGAAACGCTCCGCCCCGACAGCGCAGGCCATGCGCGCGCCGCCGCGATCCTGCGCGCGGGCGGTCTTGTCGCCATGCCGACGGAAACGGTCTACGGTCTGGCCGGGGACGCGCGCAATGATACCGCCGTCGCCCGGATCTTCGAGGCCAAGGGCCGCCCGCGCTTTAACCCGCTGATCGTGCACCTGCCGGATCCGGACGCCGCGCGCGATTACGTGGAGTGGCCGCACCGCGCCGATGCTCTGGCCCGTGCCTTCTGGCCCGGCCCGCTGACGCTCGTACTGCCGCTGAAGGCCGGGGCCGGGCTGTCGCCGCTTGTCACCGCCGGGCTGCCGACACTGGCGGTGCGCGTGCCCGCCCACCCGGTCGCCCGCGCGCTTCTGACGGAATTCGGCGGCCCGCTCGCCGCGCCCTCGGCCAACCCCTCGGGCCGGATCAGCCCGACCACCGCCGCGCATGTGAAGGCCGGGCTGGATGGCCGGATCGAGGCGATCCTCGACGGCGGCCCCTGCGATGTGGGACTGGAAAGCACCATCGTCGGGCTGGATGGCGAGACCCCCGTTCTGCTGCGCCCGGGCGGTCTGCCGCAAGAGGCGCTGGAGGCCGCGTTGGGGCAACCGCTGGCCGACCGCCACACCGGCGATCCGCTCACCGCGCCGGGACAGATGAGCTCGCACTACGCTCCCGACGCGCCGCTGCGCCTGAACGCTGGCGCCGCGCGTGAGGGCGAGGTGCTGCTTGGCTTCGGCCTGGTGGACTGCGCCCTCAACCTCAGCCGCGCGGGCGATCTGGTGGAGGCGGCGGCCAACCTGTTCCACCACCTGCACGCGCTCGACGCGCAAGGCGCGCGCGCCATCGCCGTCTCACCCATCCCCGACAGAGGTCTGGGCCGCGCCATCAACGACCGTCTGCGCCGCGCCGCCGCGCCACGCCCGCCGGGCTGATGGCCGCCAGACAACCCTTTACAATTACCACCTCCCGCGCGACCCTTTCATGGGAAATGAGCCGGCAATTTCCCCTTCGACGCTCGGAAGGGGGGAACATTCCGGAGACAGGTCAACATGGACAGCATCGGCAGCTACCTGAAGAAACACACCGAAGCTCTGGTCAAGGATATCGGCATCGAAACCGCCTGCGCCATTACCGGCAAATCCAAGGCCACGTTGGGACGCTACTATTCCACCATGCCCGACCATTCCGAACGCTTCATTCCGGTGGACACCGTCGCCACCCTCGAAAAGCAGGCGAAATATCCCCATGTCACCGCCGCGCTGGCCGAATTGAACGCCATCACGCTGTCGTATGACAAGCTGAATCACAATGTCGCCCCCGGTCGCCTCAACGCCGATGTGATCAAGCTGGCGCAGAGGTTTGCCATCCTGATGGCCGAATACAACCAGGCAACCGAGAACGGGATCATCACCAACAACGAAAGCAAACGCCTGTTGCAAGAGGCGGTCGCGCTGCAACAGGTGCTGCTCGACATGAAGGCGCATCTCCAGGACGAAACCGGCTGACGCTACCGCGATTGCCCGGCACCGAACGGATCGTCGGGATAGACCACCCCGGCGAGGTAAAGCCCCTGCGGCGGCGCCACTGGCCCGCAGGCGGCGCGGTCGCGCGCCGCAAGCGCCACGCCCACATCCTCGGGCCGCCAGCGCCCCGCGCCCACCCGCTCCAGCGTGCCGACGAAACTGCGCACCTGATTGTGCAGGAAAGACCGCGCGCGCACATGAAACCGGACCTCGGGCCCCCAGAGATCCTCCACAAGCTCCACCCGCAGCGCGTCCAGCGTCTTGACCGGGCTGGCCGCCTGACAGATCGACGAGCGAAAGGTGGTGAAATCATGATGCCCGACAAGGTGATCGGCCCCCGCCTGCATCGCGCCCACATCCAGATCGCGCCCGACCCGCCAGACCAGCCCGCGCAGATGCGTCGCCGGCGCGCGCCGCAGCAGGATACGGTAAAGATACCGCCGCTCGACGGCCGTGAACCGCGCGTGCCAGTCCTCCGCCACCCGCGCGGCCCCCACAATCGCCACCGGCGCGGGCTTGAGATGATGGTTGAGCGCCTCTGACAGGCGAAACGGCTCCCAGTCCTTTTGCAGATCGCAATGCGCCACCTGCGCCAGCCCATGCACGCCCGCATCGGTCCGCCCGGCGGCGGCAATGGCATGCGGCCCCGGCTCCAGCCGCGCCAGCGCCGCCTCTATCGCCCCCTGAATCGAAGGCTGATCGGCCTGCCTCTGCCATCCGGCAAAGGGGCCGCCATCATATTCCACCCTGAGCGCAAATCTCGGCATCCCCCCGCCATAGCGCCGCTTCGCGCGAAGGTCCATATCGGGGACGTCCGGGCCAAAGCGGCGTTCCAAGCATCGGGAGGCGACTGGCATACACCAGCCCGGTCCAGGGGAAACCCCGCCTCAGGATGAACGCTCAATGGCAGGTCACGTCGAGCGGAAGAAGGCCCAAGCACGCCCTTGAAGGGCATCAGATCGTGACAAACCCATTCAGAGCCTTGCAAGACCGCGAACAGAGCATATTTTATAATGGCGTCGGTCCTCGATCAGAGAACGTACGCAACTCATCTAAATCATCGCCCTGACGCTGATCAGGCAACCGTGATTTTCCTGAGATCGCCCCGCCCGGCGTGTCGCCGGGCCGGTTATTCAACATGTGAGGTCGTGATGGGAAAAGGCAACAACAAGCGCGGAAACAAGGAAATCAAGAAGCCGAAGCAGGAGAAATCCAAGACTTTGGCGACAGCCAATACCGGCGCCGCGAAGCCGGTCTCGATAGGTGCGACGAAGGTCAAGTAAGTCGATTGGCGGGCGAGCACAGAACGCTCGCCCGCGTCCTGATCCGGTGCGCCCATGGCCCCCCGGATGAAGGGGCCTGCCTGCCCCTGCGGGAGCGGCCTGTTTTCAGCCGCGTGACGGTCTTCGCGGAGGTGAAATCGCCCGCGGACAGCAGTCGCAACCCGTCCATCCGGTCAGGTTGCCGCAGTCGCGAACCCGTCCATCTGGTCAGTTCCCACCAGTCGTGAAACATGACTAGGCTGAGCAGCCGGGATCGTTTGAAATCCAGCTCCGTGGATTCTCTCAGGCACAAAAGAACAAAAAATAGACGTAGATGAAAGACCCTGTCATGTCGGTCTATAAATACCTGAAACGCCAAATCTCAACAAAGTTCAAAACCGCAGCAATTCATTTTGTTCGAAATACACTGCGGTGACAACTCACTATCTCATATCGATAATGAACCTGGCCGGATTGATGGCGTTGATCGCGGTGGCCTCCTATGGCGCGTTCAAATTGATTTCCCAAAGTATCGTTCAACAAATATTCTTTGGCATCATCCTCGGTGCAGGTGCTGTGCTTGTTTCCCTTCAACCGATCATGCACGCGAGCGGGGTTCAGAACGATCCACGCAACCTTTTTGTTGGTGTTGCCGCTGCGATTTTTGGCCCGTTGGCTGGCATAATCACATTTTTCATGGCGGCCACCACCCGATACTATGAGGCTGCCCCATCGGCTTACGTTTGCATTTTTTCACTTTTTGTCGCCGGATGTGCAGGGCTCGTCTGGAGGCATTATACGCGGAATATAGAGCGCAAGCGTCAAGTGCACTTCGTCATTCTGGGCTTGACCATCAGCCTATCCTACATCTCCACCTTCCTGCTGCCTCGTGATCATTGGCAGGACATTTTTACGACAGCAGTTCCGATTCTGGTTATGACAAATATCGTAGGTGCAATGATTCTGGGGGGCTTGCTCGAACGTCACCACCACCAGAAAGAACGAGAGAGGGAATTGCTCGATCAAGCGTCATTTGACCCATTGACTGGCGCGATGAATCGTCGAGCTTTTGAGAAGAAGTACGAGACGTCCATCTTGTCCCGGACATCTTCGGGCATAGCCCTCATTATCGTTGACCTGGACCGCTTCAAAGACGTCAACGACACCTACGGGCATATTGTTGGTGACAGGGTTTTGGTTGGCGTTTCCCAAATCCTTCAGCACAGTATTCGTGACGGCGATCTGTCCGCCCGTTTCGGGGGGGACGAGTTTATCCTGTGCCTGCCTGATATAGCTGTCAGCGATGTGAAAACGATAATCGATCGAATCCAGGACTCCATAGCCAAGTTTGGAATGAATGAGTTCAATTTCGATCTGAGTTTGACTGTGAGTATTGGCGTATGCTGGAGTCAAGAGCCTCAGAGATTGGAAGCCGCGTTAGAGATTGCCGATCGATCCTTGTACCATGCCAAAGCGGATGGCAAAAATCAGTCAGTGTCGAATAGTGAGACCTCTCTTGCTACCAAGGCGTTGAATGCCGTCTAGGGAAAGTCTGATCATTGGCTCCGTCACCGCGAAGATTGCGGCCTGACGATTCTTCAGCGAACAAGACGCGCCATTTCTGAACGACTATGCGGGCCTGTCTGTCGCGAACTTGCGGCGGTAGCTGCCGGGGGACACGCGGGCGATGCGCTTGAAAAGGCGCCGGAAGGCCGCAGCGTCCTCGTAGCCGACGTCCCAGCTGATCTGGTCTATGGGCAGGTCGGTCTGCTCCAGCCTGCGCTTCGCCGCGTCGATACGCACCTGTTGGACGTAGCCGATGGGGGAAAGCCCCGTCGCGCGCTTGAACCGCCTCTCGAAGGCGCGCGGTGAAAGACCCGATCTGCCTGTCATCTCCGCGACCGGGCTGGCCACCGAGAAATTCGTCTCCAGCCAGTCCTGCATCCCGCGCACCATGCCATCGCCGTGCTGGGTCTGTGGCAGGAACGGCAGGTAGGGGGCCTGACCCTCGGCGTGCCGCTCGAGCAGCTCGAACTTCGCGACCGCCTGCGCGGCGACGGGGCTGACGAAACGGCCGATCAGGTAGAGAACGAGATCCTGCCAAGAGGCCGCCCCGCCCGACATGGCGAATTCCTCGCGCGCGCCGGCGGTGACGAGCACCTCGTCAACGCGCAACTCGACGTTGGGGAACGCCTGCCGGAAACCGGGTCCGAAGGCCCAATGGGTCGTCGCCTGCCGGCCATCGAGAAGCCCGGTTTCCGCCAGCAGCCCAAGCCCGGTGCAGGCCGAGCACAGCATCGCCCCCTGCGCGTGCATCCTTTGCATCCACGCCACGAGATCTGGGTGGCATCCGGTTGTCCAGCCTTCGTCAACGGCCATCATCGGCACTATGACGATGCCGGTTTGCTCGACCTCGTCCACCGCGCGCTGGATCGTGATCGGCAGGCCGCTTCCCGCGGCCACGGTCGACCGCGCTGTCCCGACGATGTCGACCGCGAAGGGCGGGGACGCAGGCACGCCTTCATGAAACTGCGCCACGATCGGAAAGGCCGTGAGCACCTCGTAAAGGCCGGCAATCGGCATCGCCAGGGTTCCCGGAACGGCAACCAGGCTCACATGCAGGGGCAGATTTTCGGTCATTCTTGTCCTCCACGACGGAAATGGACCGATGGTGCCGAGTCTCGCACTTATCCTGATCGCCCTCAACCGCCAGACTTCCCGGAGCAACGAAACACGGGAGACAACGATGAAACACTTGGCAAGCATGACCCTGATCGCGGCGGGCCCTGCGCTCGCGGTGGCACTGACGCAATCCGGCGCGGCTCTCGCCAATCCCGACGAGCGGCAAGCCATCGACGACAGGCTGCAGCAGTACGAGGCGCGCTTCAACGAGGAGGATGCCGTTGCCCTGTCCGAACTGTTCGACGAAGAGGTCGTCTACTACGGGCCGCTCGGGAAAATCTTCGAAGGCCGCGCCGCGGTGGAGGAACGCTACAGGCAGAACTTCGAGGCCGGTTTCAGCGACATGACCGTCGAGACGATCGAAATCGAAGTCATTGGCGACACGGCGTGGGATATCGCCCGCTACACGATCACGAACCCGCAAGGCGAACCGCTTGAAGGTTATCACCTAGCGATCCTCGAAAAGGTGGATGGCGACTGGATCGTGCAGCGCACCCTCGTCAACGCCGTGATACCGGAGCCGCCGGCGCAATGATCCGCGCCCCCGATGTTCAAGGGAGACCACAGACATGACAACAGCAACGATGCAAGAGGCCAGCGAATACGTCGATTTCTGGAACCGGGTGCTCGTTCCCAAGTTCATTCGCTTCCGGCACATTCTCGCCGAGGGGACATCGAACCACAGCGATCAGGTGCTGCCGACTCTCGGCCTTGAGGAAGGCGACAGGGTCGTCGACATCGGCTGCGGGTTCGGGGACACGGCAATCGAACTGGCCCGTCGGGTCGGCTGGTCCGGCGCCGTTCTCGGCATCGACTGCTGCGACGCCTTTCTCGACTTTGGCCGGCGCGAGGCTGCGGCCGCCGGAATCTCCAACCTGACCTTTGTGGAGGCGGACGTGCTGACGCATCGGTTCGAGCCGGTCCACGATGCCTGCTTTTCGCGCTTCGGGACACAATTCTTCGAGAACCCTGTCGCCGGATTGCGCAACATGCGCGCGGCACTCAAGCCGGGCGGCACAATGACAATGATCGTGTGGCGCGCGCTGGAGGACAACCCGTGCATGAACCTGCCGAAACAGGTGATCCTGCGGTTCCTTCCCGCGCCCGAGGACGACGCCGACACCTGCGGCCCCGGCCCGTTCTCGATGGCGGACCAGTCCGTGGTCAGGCGGCAACTCGAAGCGGCCGGCTTCGAGGCGATCGCGTTCGAGCGCGTGGACGCGCCGGTGGTGATGGGCAAATCGCTCGACGATGCCGTGGACTTTCAACTCGCAATCGGACCGGCGGGCGAGATCTATCGCGAGGCGGGCACAATTGCTGAGCAGCGCCATGAAGACATCGTCGCCGCCCTGAAGCGCGAACTCGCCCCTTTCGAAAGGCCCGAAGGCATCGTCATGTCCTCCGGCTCGTGGAAGGTGACGGCGCGCAATCCGCGCTGACTGCGCGCGACGGCCAAGAGCTTTGTCCCGCTATTCACCCGATCTCAACCTGTGTGACGATTTCCCTAAGATCGCCCTGTTAACTGGGCGGATCCGGGGCCACCGGCACCGACGCGATACCGACAAAATACCGACGTTTTACCGCATGGGGATTTGCCGCGTTAACAAGGACTTGGGGTGAGTCGCCCCTACAGGCGGTGATAGGGGCTTCCCGCCAGGATCGAGGCGGCGCGGTAGAGTTGTTCGCTGAGCATCACGCGGGCGAGCATATGCGGCCAGACCATCCTGCCCAGCGACAGCGCCGCGTCGGCCCCCTCGCGCAGCTCCGGCGCAAGGCCGTCCGCCCCGCCGATGACAAAGGCCACGTCGCCGCGCCCCTCATCGCGCCAGCGCGCCAGCATCTGCGCGAACTCGGGCGAGGACATGACTCGCCCCCGCTCATCGAGCGCGCAAACCACAGCGCCGCCGGGGATCGCGCCCTGCAAGAGCGCGGCCTCCGCCGACATGCCGCCGCCCTTGCGGTCCTCGACCTCATGCAGGCGCGCCGGGCCGAGGCCAAGCGCCCGCCCGGTCTTGTCGAACCGTGTAAGGTATTCATCAAAAAGGTCTTTTTCGGGGCCAGACCGCATCCGGCCCACGGCGCAGACATGCACCTTCAGAGACATCCGCTCTCTCCGCGCCGCAAATGCCGCCGGCTCAGGCCATGCCCGCCGGCATCCACATCTTCTCAAGCTGGTAGAACTCGCGCACTTCGGGCCGGAAGACGTGGACGATCACATCGCCCGTGTCGATCAGCACCCAATCGCCGGTCTGCTTGCCCTCGACCTTGCTCGCCCGGCCGAACTCCTGCTTGAGCCGATCCACCAGCTTCTCCGACATGGACGTGACCTGCCGCGAGGACCGGCCCGAGCAGATCACCATGTAATCCGCCATGGCCGATTTGCCGCGCAGGTCGATCTGCACGATGTCCTCGGCCTTGTCTTCTGTCAGGGAAGAAAGGATGCGGTCCAACAGCTTCTCGCTTGTCGTATCCGCCCCGGCTGGCTCTCGCCGGGTATCGTCAGCAGCATGTGCCACGTCAGTATGTAAAGACAGAGATCTGCCCTCCTTTCCGCGCACCGCAAAGCCCCGGTGCCGGGCATGGACTCAATGTAGCATCGCCTCGGCGAATTCTCAATGAGCAGACGCGCAGTTACCCCATCCCGCACCGCTCCGCCAGCCCTTTCCGGCGGTCTTGTGCCGATATGCGCGGCTTCAGGCCGCCTCGTGCCGATGGGCGCAGGACCACGCGAAATCCCAATACAGCGCACGCGCCCGCCGCGTCACCGGCCCGATGCCCAGATCGCGCGTCTCGAACCGCGACACCGGCATGACCTTGGCGATGTTGCCGGTGGCGAAAATCTCTTCCGCCGCGTGGAAATCCTCCACGCGAAGCGTGGTTTCGACCACCTCCACCCCATCCTCGCGCAGAAGGCCGATCACCCGCTGCCGCGTCAGCCCGTTGAGAAAACAGCCCGTCGGCTCCGGCGTGAAGACGACCCCGCCGCGCACCATGAACACGTTGGTGGAGGCCGTCTCCGCCACGTTCCCGTCGATGTCGAGCGACAGCGCGTTGGAGAACCCGCGCTTGCGCGCATGGGCCATGATCCGGGCGTTGTTGGGATAAAGAGAGCCGGCTTTCGCCTCGGTCAGCGCCATGTCCTGCCGCGGCCGGCAATAGGGCGACACGGTGAGCGAGAACCCCTCGATCGGCGGCATCGCCATCTCCTCGATGCAGACAGCGAAGGCGGTGGACTCGGGGTCGAGGTCGATCACCCCGCCCGCGCTGTCGCAGGCCCACATCATCGGCCTGATATAAAGCTCCGCGTTCGGCGAAAAGCGCGCCGCCCCCTCCCGCACGATGTCGGTCAGGGCCGGCCCGGTCGTGTTCGGCACCATGCCAAGCGCCTCCGCGGACCGGATGAGACGGGCGCAATGCAGGTCGAGATCGGGCATCACGCCCTCGAACATGCGCGCCCCGTCGAACACCTGGCTGCCAAGCCAGGCCACATGGTCGGCGGCCCGGATGATCGGCTGATTGCCGTCCTGCCACGCGCCGTCGAACCACGTCAGCACCCTGCCTTTTCCGACTGCCATACCCTTGCTCCTTCTCAGATGTGCAGCGCCGCGCCCAGCCCGCCCATTGCGGCCTCCTGCACGGTTTCGCCCAATGTCGGATGGGCGTGAATGGTCTCTGCGATGTCGGTGAGCGTCGCCGCCATCTCAAGCGCCAGCGCGAATTCGCCCGCCAGTTCCGACACCCCTGCGCCCACCGCCTGAAGACCAAGGACAAGCCCCGTGTCGGGAGCATGAACCACCCGCACGAACCCGTCCGTCCGCTCCATCGTCAGGGCCCGGCCATTCGCCTGAAACGGGAACTGGCTAACCTCCGCGCCCTCGACCTCTCCGGGCAGAGCGCCGACGACGACCACTTCGGGATCGGTGAAGCAGACCGCCGCGACCGCGCGCTTGTCCCAGCCCACCGAATGGCCCGCAAGATGTTCGGCCACCAGCTTGCCCTGCGCGATGGCCCGATGGGCCAGCATCGGCGCGCCGGTCACGTCGCCGATGGCATAAACGCCGCGCATCGATGTGGCGCACACCTCGTCGATGCGCAGGAACGGCCCGTCGCGCGACAGCCCCAGATCGCCCAGCCCGAACCCGTCCAGCACCGGCCGCCGCCCCACCGTCACCAGCACCTTGTCGGCAGGCAATTCGGTGACGTTGCCCGCCGTCTCCACCATGAGCGCGCCCGCCTCGCTCAGCCCGGTGGCCGTCGCCTCCAGATGCAATTCCACGCCAAGCGCCTCCAGCCGCGCGGCAACGGGTTTCGTCAGCGCGGCGTCATATTGCGGCAGGATACGTTTTTCGGCTTCCACCACCGCGACCTTGCTGCCCATCTTCGCAAACGCCGTGCCAATCTCCAGCCCGATGTAGCCGCCCCCCACCATGGCAAGCCGCTCTGGCACCTCGCGTAGCTCCAGCGCCTCGGTCGATGTGATCACCTGCCCGCCAAAGGGCAGCGCGGGCACCTCCACCGGCGCCGCGCCCGTGGCGATGACAAGGCTCTCGCAGCGGA
Source organism: Salinihabitans flavidus (assembly GCF_900110425.1). Classification (GTDB taxonomy): domain Bacteria; phylum Pseudomonadota; class Alphaproteobacteria; order Rhodobacterales; family Rhodobacteraceae; genus Salinihabitans; species Salinihabitans flavidus. The sequence continues at coordinate 97,021 of NZ_FODS01000013.1, forward strand.
TGCGCAGCGGGCCGTCCTCGCCCTCGACAACCACGGTCTTGCCGTCCTCGACGCGGGCGCGCCCGGCGACATGACGCACGCCTGCCGCCTTCATCAACCCGGCCACCCCGCCGGTCAGGCGCTGCACCACGCCGTCCTTCCACTCCTGCGTCTTTCCCAGATCGAGCGTCACGTCGCTGGAGGAAATGCCAAGCGGCCCCTCCGCCGCGCCCGCCATCCGGAAAAACTCGTCGGCGGTATGGATCAGCGCCTTGGACGGGATGCAGCCCACGTTGAGACAGGTGCCCCCCGGCGCCTCCTTCTCCACCACCACGGTATCGAGGCCAAGCTGCCCCGCGCGGATCGCGCAGACATAGCCGCCCGGCCCCGCCCCGATGATCAGCACCTGACACGTCAGATCGCGCATGGCCTCAGTCCTCCATGAATATCAGCGCCGGGGTTTGCAACAGCGCCCGCATCCGCTGCACGAACACCGCCGCGTTCCAGCCGTCGATCACCCGGTGGTCGAAGCTGGCCGAAAGGTTCATCATCCGGCGCGGCACGAACCCGTTGCCGTCCCAATGCGGGCGTGTGGCGATCTTGTTCACGCCCAGAATGGCCACCTCGGGATGATTGATGATCGGCGTTGTGGCAATCGCCCCCAGCGGCCCCAGAGAGGTGACGGTGATCGTCGATCCCGTCAGGTCATCACGCGTCGCCTTGCCGTCGCGCGCCGCCTGCGACAGCCGCGCGATCTCCGCCGCCGTCTCATAAATCCCCATCGCCTCCGCGTGGTGCAGCACCGGCACCATCAGCCCGCCGTCTGTCTGCGTGGCGATCCCGGCATGAAGCGCGTTGTGCCGCGTGATCACCCCGGCCTCGTCGTCGAAATGCGCGTTCATCTCGGGGTGATCCTCCACCGCGCGCGCCAGCGCCGCGACGATGAACGGCAGGATCGTCAGCTTCGGCTTGTCGCCGCGCGTGTCGTTCATCTGCGCCCGAAGCTCCTCCAGCGCGGTGACATCGACCTCCTCGACCACGGTGATATGGGCGATGCGCTGATTGGCCAGCGCCATGCGGTCCGCGATCCGGCGGCGCAGGCCGATCACCTTCACCTCCTGCGCGCCCGAGCGCCGTGCCCTGGGCGCCCGCCCGCCGGTGGGCACGGCGAACACCGCATCAAGATCGTCATGGGTGATCCGCCCCGCCGGGCCGGTCCCGGCCACCTGCCGCAGGTCGATCCCCGCCTCCCGCGCGCGCGCCCGCACCGCCGGCGCGGCCAGCGGCCTGACGCCCTCGGGACGCGGCGCGCCCACCTGCGCGGGGCGCGGGGCGGCGGGCCGTGTCGGGGTGTCGGGAGCGGGACGCGCCTCCATCTCCTCCGGCTCCGTCTCAGGCTCCCGCGTCGCGGTCGGCGATTCTTCGGGCGCGGGCGGCTCCTGCGCCTCGGGGTCCACCTCCTGATCGGTCTCGATCCGCACCAGCTCGGAGCCGACAGCGATCCGCTCGCCAATCTCGCCGCCGGTCCAGACCACCTTGCCATCGCAAAGCGACGGGATTTCCACCGTGGCCTTGTCGGTCATCACCGCGGCAAGCACGTCGTCCTCGCGCACCATGTCGCCGGGCTTGACGTGCCATTCGACAAGCTCCGCCTCGGTCACGCCCTCGCCCACATCGGACAGCTTCACGCTCACGGTCTGCATGTCACGCCTCCATCACCCGGGCGATCCCGCGCGCCGCGCGCTTCGGCCCCGGAAAGTAGTCCCATTCCTGCGCATGCGGATAGGGCGCGTCCCAGCCCGTCACCCGCACGATGGGCGCCTCAAGGTGCCAGAAACAGGCCTCCTGCACCTCCGCGATCAGTTCGCCGCCAAAGCCCGACGTGCGCGTCGCCTCATGCAGCACCAGACAGCGCCCGGTCTTCTCCACGCTCGCGCGGATCGTCTCCAGATCGAGCGGCAGAAGCGTGCGCAGGTCGATGATCTCGGCATCCACCCCGGTGTCGCGCACCGCGCGCTCGGCCACGAAGACCATCGTGCCATAGGCCAGGATCGTCAGCGCCGCCCCCTCGCGGCGCACCGACGCCTTGCCAAGATCGATGCGGTAATACTCCTCGGGCACATCGCCCGCCGGATGCTGCGCCCAGCCCTGCGATGTCGCGGTGTGATCGCCGTCGAACGGCCCGTTATAAAGCCGCTTGGGCTCGAGGAAAATCACTGGATCGGGGTCTTCGATCGACGCGATCAAGAGCCCCTTGGCGTCATAAGGCGTGGAGGGCTGCACCACCTTGAGCCCGGCAACATGGGTGAACAGCGCCTCGGGACTCTGGCTGTGGGTTTGCCCGCCATAGATGCCGCCGCCCGTCGGCATCCGGATCGTCAACGGACAGGTGAAATCACCATTGGAGCGGTGGCGGATGCGCGCCGCCTCCTGCGTGATCTGGTCATAGGCGGGATACATGTAATCGGCGAACTGGATTTCCGCGCAGGGCCGCATCCCCTGCGCCGCCATGCCGATCGCCATGCCCGCGATGGCGCTTTCGTTGATCGGCGTGTCGAACACCCGCTCTTCGCCGTATTTCTTCTGCAACCCCTGCGTGCAGCGGAACACCCCGCCGAAATAGCCGACATCCTCGCCAAAGATCACCACCCGCTCATCACGTGCGAGCATCACGTCCATCGCGCTGCGCAGGGCCTCGATCATCGTCATCGCCGTCATGCTCAGACCCCCATGTCCTGCCGCTGCCGGATCAGATGCGGCGGCATCTCGGCATAAACCCCCTTCAGGATCGAGGCCGACGACATCGGTTGCGGATCGACCAGCGTGCCGTGGCTCTCGACCTCCTTCTGCACCGTGCGCACCTCGTCGGTGATCTGCGCCTCCGTCTGCGCGTGGCGCTCCTCCGACCATGCGCCGCGCGCGATCAGATGGGTCTTCAGCCGCTCGATGGGATCGCCAAGCGGCCACGACCGGGCCTCGTCCTTGGGGCGATAGGCGCTCGGATCGTCAGAGGTGGAATGCGCCGCCACGCGATAGGTGAACCACTCGATCGCCACCGGCCCATGCCCCGCGCGCACCCGCGCCACGGCCCATTTCGCCACGCCCAGCACCGCGAGGTAGTCGTTCCCGTCCACCCGCAGCGCCGGGATACCATAGCCACGCGCCCGCGACGCATAGGTCCGCGCCCCGCCAAGCGCCTCGCCGGTATAGGTGGAAATGGCCCATTGGTTGTTCACGATATTGAGGATCACCGGCGGCCGGTAGGTCGAAGCCGTGAGCAACCCGCTGTGATAATCGTTTGAGGCCGTCGCCCCGTCCCCGATCCAGCCGGCCGCGATCTGTCCGTTGCGCGTCAGCGCGTTGGCCATCGCCCAGCCGACCGCCTGCACATACTGCGTGCCCAGATTGCCCGAAACCGAGAAATACCCATAATCGCGCGCCGAGTGCATGATCGGCAACTGCCGCCCCTGCAACGGATCGAAATCGTTCGAATAGATCTGCCCCATCAGGGCTTCGAGCGGATAGCCCGCCGCCACCAGAAGCGATTGCTGCCGATAGGTGGGAAAATTCATATCTCCCGCCTGAAGCTGCCGCTGGAACCCGACGCCGATGGCCTCTTCGCCGGTGCATTGCAGGTAGAAGGATGTCTTGCCCTGCCGCTGCGCATTGAGCATCCGCGTGTCGATGGCGCGCGTTCTCATCATGTCGCGCATCCCGTCGAGCAACGCCTCGTCGCTCACCTGCCCCACATAATCGGCCCAGGGGCCGACCGCCTCGCCCGCATCGTTCAGCACCCGGATCATTCCGTTCGCATAGGGGCGCGAGGCGATGGAATCGATCTCTGGCGGCGGCACGTCGAGCGCGCCCGCCTCCGGTATGTCGAGGCTTGAGAAATCCGCGCGCTCACCGGGGCGCGCGGGCGGATGCGGAAACGTCAACCTCGGGCCGTCTTGCTGCTTCTCACTCATGCCGCTGCTCCCCTTCCGGCAGGGCCCGCTCCGGCCTGCCTTCGGGTCGATGATACGGGAACACCGGCAAAATGTTCTTTTGAAATTCAGCGATCTGTTCAAAATTTCTTGAGATCGTTCGGAACTTGCGGGATCTTTCGAAAGATAATTCGCCACAGGACACCCAATGACGAACATTCCCGAAATCGACCGCCGCATCCTCAGGGAACTGCACCGCGACGGACGCCAGCCCAACGCACAGCTTGCCGAACGCGTGGGCCTGTCGGCCAGCCAATGCTGGCAGCGCGTGCGCAAGCTTGAGAAATCGGGCCTGATTCAGGGCTACACTGCCCGCATCAATCACGACGCCCTGGGCGCGCCGGAAACCGCGCTGGTGGAGATTTCGCTGGAACGCAACGAAGGCTATCAGCTCGAGGATGTGTGCAGACGCCTCGCGCAATTCCCCGAAGTGCTGGAGGCGCATATCACCTCTGGGGAGTTCGACGTGTTCATCAAGGTCGCGGTCAGCGGCACGCGCGGGTATGAGCAGTTCCTCAAGGACAAGCTCTACTCCATCGCCGGAATCCGCCATTCCCGCTCGGTCTTCTCGCTGCGCTGCTACAAGAGCGAAACCAGCTTCGTGCCATAACCACAGCAACCCGCAAAAGGCCGGGGCCCACACCCCATAGACCGGCGAGACAGCATCGCCTTCTGTTTCATCCTTCCCTTGATCGCCCGAAAGCCCTAGTTTCGAAGGCGGTCGCACAGAGTGACGGCCGCAAAACCTGGAGGAGGAAACAATGACACTATCCAGAATCGCTGGCATCGCTGCCATGCTGATCGGCAGCACCGTCGCCGCGCAGGCGCAAGATCGCTCCGACTGGCCCTCGAGCTTCACCGTCGGCACCGCGAGCCAGGGCGGCACCTATTTCGCCTATGGCTCTGGCTGGGCCAACCTTGTCGCGGATGAGCTGGGCATGTCCGGCGGCGGCGAAGTGACAGGCGGGCCGATGCAGAACATGGCCCTTGTCCACACCGGAGAGGCCGCCTTCGGCATGACGACGATGGGTCCGGCGGCGGAATCGCTGGGCGGCACGAACCCGATCGCGCCGGGTCTGGAAATGGATATGGCCTGCGCCATGTTCCCGATGTACCAGACGCCCTTCTCGGTCACCGCGCTCAGCTCCTCGGGGATCGAATCGATTTCCGACATCCCCGACGGGGCCAAGATCGGCTTCGGCCCGGCGGGCTCCACTTCGGACACCTACTTCCCGCGGATGCTGGAAGAGCTTGGCGTCAACTTCGATCGCCGCAATGGCGGCTGGACCGACCTTGGCGGGCAGTTGCAGGATGGCCTGCTCGACGTGATCGCTTTTGCCGCGGGCATCCCGATTCCCGCCGTCAGCCAGCTTGAGGTGCAGACCGACGTGAACATCATCGAGTTCACCGAGGAGGAACAGGCCCAGATCCTGGAGGCGTTCCCCGTCTCCGAATTCACGATCCCGGCCGACACCTACACCTCGCTGGACGAGCCGGCGCGCGCCGTGTCGATGTGGAACTTCGCCATCGCCAATTGCGATCTGCCGGAAAGCTTCGTCTACGAGGCCACGAATGTGGTGATGTCGGACAATGACCGGATGGTGGCCATTCACCGCGCGGCCCGCTCCACCACGCCCGACAACTGGGACAAGAACAAGGTTCTGATGTGGCACCCCGGCGCGGCCCGGTGGTTCAACGAGAACGGCGCCAGCATCCCCGACGACATGATCCACGGCAACTGATCGGCCGGGCGACCCTGAAACGGGTCTGATCAAGAGCCGCGCCCCCCTCGCCGGGGCGCGGTCCTCCGCAGGCGGCAAGCGACATCGAATCGCAGGTAAGGGACATTCGCCATGAGCACGCAAACCGAGGACACCGATACCGGCAACGACGCGCCCCTTGTCGTGGAAAACGTGGATGTGGACGTGGACCCGATAGAGGCTAACCGCCGCCTGTTCGAAGGGTCCGGCGCAAATGTCGTGGCCGTGGCCGCGATGCTCTACGCAATGTTTCACATGGCCGCCCTGAACGGTCTGTCGATCTCGAACATGACCGGCGGGGTTGTCGATATCGGCTTTCTGCCGTCCTTCCCGCTCGAGACATGGAATTTCCGCATCGTTCATATCGCCGGGGCGCTTGCGCTCGGCTTCACGCTTTACGGCGCGCGCAGCTTTGCCGAAAGCGCCCGCGATGAAACGCACACTCTGCGCTATATCGCCTATATCCTGATGATGCCCGCCATCGTGTCCCTCGCGGCGGCGATCTCCTTCCAGATGGAGATTGCCAGCGGCGTGATGTGGAACGGCATGGATGCGCGCATCCGGTTCAACGAGACGTGGTGGTTCGGCGTGCCGCTTCTGGTGGCCACGGTTGGCGGCATCGTCGCCTCATGGTTCCACAAGCGTCAGCGCCACGGGTTCTCGGCCCCGGATCTGGTGCTGCTGGTCTGTGCCGTGGCGGTGGCGACCTACCTGATCACCATTTTCGGCACGTTGATGCGCAACTCCACCGGCACGCCGTTCGCCCCCATCGGCATGTCGCTGGCCGCGATCGCCGGCAGCCTTCTGATCATGGAACTGACCCGCCGCGTGGCGGGTCTGGCGCTGGTGATCATCTCGGTGGTGTTCCTGATCTACGTCTTTGTCGGGCACTACCTGCCCGGCTTCCTGAACTCGCCTCGCATAAGCTGGCAACGGTTCTTCAGCCAGGTCTACACCGACGCGGGCATCCTCGGCCCGACAACGGCGGTCTCCTCGACCTATATCATCCTGTTCATCATCTTCGCGGCCTTCCTGCAATCCTCGCGCGTGGGGGAGTATTTCGTCAATTTTGCCTTTGCCACGGCGGGCCGATCGCGGGGCGGCCCTGCCAAGGTCTCCATCTTCGCCAGCGGCCTGATGGGCATGATCAACGGCACATCGGCGGGCAACGTGGTGGCGACAGGCTCGCTCACGATCCCGCTGATGAAGCGCGTGGGCTACAACCGCAGAACCTCCGGCGCGATCGAGGCCGCGGCCTCCACCGGCGGGCAGATCATGCCGCCGATCATGGGGGCCGGCGCCTTCATCATGGCCGAGATCACCGGCATTCCCTATGTCGAGATCTCGCTGGCCGCCATCATCCCCGCGATCCTCTATTTTCTCTCCATCTTCTTCATGGTCGATTTCGAGGCGGCCAAGCTGGGAATGCGCGGCATGCGCAGCGACCAGTTGCCCAAGCTGGGTGATCTCATGCGCAAGGTCTTCCTGTTCCTGCCGATCATCATCCTGATCGCCGCGCTTTTCATGGGCTATTCGGTGATCCGGGCCGGCACGCTGGCGACGGCCTCCGCCGCCGTGGTGTCCTGGCTCACGCCCTATCGCATGGGCCTTTTCAGCATCGGCAAGGCGTTCGAAACCGCCGGTATCATGTCGATCCAGATCATCGCGGTCTGCGCCTGCGCGGGCATCATCGTCGGCGTCATCTCCCTGACCGGGGTGGGCGCGCGCTTTTCAAGCCTGCTGCTCGGGCTCGCCGGGTTCAGCCAGCTTCTCGCGCTCTTCTTCGCCATGTGCATCGCCATCATGCTGGGCATGGGCATGCCCACCACCGCCGCCTATGCGGTGGCCGCCTCCGTGGTGGCGCCGGGTCTCGTGAACCTCGGCATCCCGCAGCTCACGGCGCATTTCTTCGTGTTCTATTTCGCGGTGGTCTCGGCCATCACGCCGCCCGTGGCGCTGGCCAGCTATGCGGCGGCGGGGATTTCCGGGGCCAACCCGATGGAAACCTCCATCGCGTCGTTCAAGATCGGGATCGCGGCCTTCGTGGTGCCGTTCATGTTCTTCTATTCCTCGGCCATGCTGATGCAGGGGACATGGTTCGAGATCGCGCATGTCTTCGTCTCGGCGGCGGCGGGGATTTTCCTGCTCGCCTCCGGGGTGCAGGGCTGGTTCTTCGGGCCGGTGGCGGCATGGCTGCGCGTGGTGCTGATCGCGGGCGCTCTGGCGATGATCGCCGGCGGCTTCGTGACCGATGCCGTGGGGCTTGCCGTGGCCATTCTGGCCTTCGTGGTGCAAAAACGGATTGTCCGGCCCACCGATCTGGTGCGCGGCTCGGACTGACGCGGACCGCCGCGCCAACACCCCGCAGCGGGCGCAATGTCGCAAGGAGTGGCAGGGGCACCAGGACTCGAACCCGGGACCTACGGTTTTGGAGACCGTCGCTCTACCAACTGAGCTATACCCCTATGACCGGGTGCCGGATTAGGGCACCTGCCGATCCAGTGCAAGGTTCTTTCGCGCAATTCCCGCAATTTCTGCGACCGCGCGCGCGGGCCGAACGAAAAAGACCGCCCCGAAGGGCGGTCTTTGCATCTCTATGGTCCCGTGATCACTCAAGGATTTTGGACACGACGCCGGAGCCGACGGTGCGGCCGCCTTCGCGGATGGCAAAGCGCAGCCCGTCTTCCATGGCGATCGGCGCGATC
>NZ_FODS01000024.1 GCF_900110425.1 Salinihabitans flavidus
GTAATAGGTGTCGTTCCCGGCACCACCGATCATGAGATCTTTCCCATGATTGTCACGGAATGTGTCGTCACCCTCTCCTCCGATCAGCGTATCGTTGCCCCACGCACCATTCAGCACGTTGTCGCCGGAATTACCCACGATCCGGTTGTCCTGTGAATTTCCGACGGCGAACGCATTGGCATTTCCGGTCAGCTTCAGCTCCTCCAGGTGCTGGCTGTGATTGCGAAGCGAAAAGCTGACGCTGGAAATGACCTGGTCATGGCCCTGATCGGGCCGTTCGCGAACGGTATCCCCCGCATGGTCAACGTAATAGGTGTCGTCCCCCACACCACCGATCATGAGATCGGCGCCTGCCCCGCCGTGCAGCGTATCATTGCCGGTGCCGCCGTGAAGCGTGTCCTCTCCGCTACCGCCCCAAAGCCTGTCGTAGCCAGATCTTCCCAGCAACAGATCATTATCGAGGCCTCCAGCTATAAGGTCGTCCCCAGCACCTCCGTCGACACTATCATTCCCTTGTCCAGCATTGATGACATCATTGCCACCCGCTCCAAAAATCTGGTTTCCATCGCCGGAGCCTAGCTTGTTGAAATAAATCATGTCATTGCCGTTCGAACCTGTGAAGGTTGACCTGCCGAGATCGTATACCTCATCGATATCCATTGGATCATACGCGCCCGAGGGTACGTAGTTGATCTGGTCTTTGAACTCGACAGCTTTCAAGTCATCCGGGTCCTCGGTCCAGTCGAAGAAATGTTTTTCTTCGCCGGTCGGACTCGTGGAGTCCAACCGGGCCCCCTCGATCGCATACATAATGTTGTCACCGATGAGTAGAAATTGCTGAGGGTCCAAGGGCGCGTTGCCAAGCGGATCTTGGATCTCATATTCGACGATGCGAACAGTGACCGCAGTACCATCATCAAGTTGTACCTTTTCGGGTAAGTTGTTCAGGTCGACCTTAGTGTCCTCAACCCATATGGTGTCCTCGGATACATTAAGATCATCAATTCTACCGACGACTCGAACCCCTTCGTTGATCACATTGGAGATGTTTTCAAAACGAAATTCATCTGCCCCTGCCCCGCCGTAAATGTGGTGACCATTCACCACATCACCCGGGTCGGCTCCGCTGAAATCACCGGAAAAATCCATCCGTATGATATCGTTCCCACCGTTAGCGAAGAGATGAATTTGCCCATTTGTGTCTGCGATCGCGTGTATGACATCATCGCCATCTGTTCCATGGATACCACGGCCCATCTAGATTTCTCCAATACTGAGTGCTTCTGTTTCAGTATCGAGAGTCAGGGAAAGGCGTGATTGCCGCTGGACATGAAACCGGCAAATCCATGGCAAGTAAGAACCATCTTATTAAACTGCCAAGAAATTCAGTTTTCGGAGAGCGTGAAGAGTGAGCTAATGGGATGAACTGCCTTCCCACCAAACCGCTGCTATTGTTGCGGGCATAAGTGGAGAGAGGAGCGTCTGATGGACATCAAGATTTTGGGAATTGATCTGGGCAAGACCGTTTGCAGTCTTGCCGGGCTGGATGAAGCAGGAGCGATTGTGTTTCGTAAGCGTATCCAGCGGCATCGTCTACTGGACTTCCTGGAAGGGCTTCCGCCCTGCATTGTTGCAATGGAAGCCTGCGGCGGCGCTCATCATATCGGGCGCTTTTGTCATCAGATCGGGCATGAGCCTCGGCTGATGTCGCCACCCTATGTCCGACCCTATGTGAAGGTTCACAAGAACGATGACCGTGATGCGGACGGAGGCAATGGCCGAAGCCGCGACGCGCCCGACGATGTCATTCGTTGCAATCAAATCGGAAGAACAGCTTGATCTTCAGGCCCTGCACCGTGCGCGGGAGCGTCTGGTGACGGATAGGACGCGGCTGATCAATCAGGGCCGCGGTTTCCTGATGAAACGCGGCATCCGTGTAGAAACAGGGCGCCACGTCTTCCAAAAGGAACTGACCAGATTGGCCGTGGAGGACACCGACGATCTTTCACGCCGAATGCTCATCCTTCTGTCCGACATGGCGTCAGAGCTGGACGTGATCAATGACCGGGTCGCGGTCATCGATGCCGAGATCAAGGCACTGGCCAAGACGGATGCCGATATGCAGCGGCTGATAGAGATCCCCGGCGTTGGCCCGACAATTGCGACGGCGCTTGTGGCCGCTGTCGGCACCGGCACCAGCTTTGAAAAGGACGCGATCTCGCCGCATGGCTCGGCCTGGTGCCGCGGCAGGTCACGACAGGTGGCAATGCCAAGCTGATCGGCATCTCGAAGCACGGCAATCGATACTTGCGCAAACTCTTCATTCACGGAGCCCGGACGGTGCTGCATCTCGTGCGTGACAGGACATCGCCGATAACGGCTAGGGCTGACGCACTGAAGGAGCGAGCGCATGTGAACGTCGCGGCCGTCGCCATGGCCACCAACAAGATGGCGCGTATCGCTTGGGCTGTGTTGACGAAGGGTGAGCGATATAGACCCAATGCACTGAGCGGCCTGTAGTCGAACCGAAGCACAACCGAGAAAAAGGAATCTGCGAGCGAGGAGGAGATGGACCAACGACCGACCGGCGTCTTGTCAGTCTGACGGGGAGCATGGCCCCTGAGTGCCGGTGAGCTAACGAGACACAGAACACGCGACTTCCCATCTTGGTCAGGGGTGAATCAAATGGCCCCGAAGAAAGACCGAATACATAGAAGCAGGGCCAGCGGCGCATCGACAAATCACTTGCAGGGGAAGGCAGTTCATACATACTCCCCCTCCCCATCTTGCTTGCCTTTCCAAACCGTAACGTTTTGCTCCCTACCGTTACGCAATCGTTACACTTTGAGTTTCACATCAGCCCTTTGTTTTAATTAATCTTTTTACAATAAATAGATTTATATAACGGCGTGACGCCTAGATCCGTATACCTTTCACGCGCGCACGCTATTGGGGTGTGCTCCTGAGAGCGTAACACCGTCACATTGCAAGGTTTTTTCCGGTTTCCTCTAATCACATCAAACACTTACCTCCGTTACACCAAACGTTACGGTCGCGTTACGCACCCCCCGCAAACGTCACACTTTTCCCTCCTGAGCGGTATCATGATTAGCTACGGTCTCTCTCCTGGGCAGAAGCCGCACGGGCACGACAAGGCCGTGTGCTACCTGCCCTGTGCCACACACGCCGTGGGCTGGGGTAGGGGTAGGGTGCCGCCCCCGCAATGGTCACCACAGAGCAGCGCTGATGACCATTGCGGGGGCGTGTGCTCGCCAGCACCCGATCCAGCAACGGATTATGCCCGTTTGCCATAGACATGTCATGTTGGCCAGCCTCTCCTTTGAGGACTTGCATCCTCAGCGCCCTCACGCTCTTTTCAAGATCGAACCGCCGCGCGTGGCCGGTGCCGGTGAAGCACCCGTCGAGCTTGCCCTCGGAGACATACTGGCTGATCCGCGCCTTCGTCTTTCCCAGGCGCTCGGCCAGTTGCGTCGTGTTCAGTTGCGTCATGACAGCTGCGCGCCGCGCGCTCCCCGCGCGGACGTCTCGTCCTTTCCATCGTTTCCGAATGACGGGCCGAACGATCCCGGGACCGTTTAGCCACGAAGATTTAGGCTTTGTGTTTCGTTTAGCGATCCGAAACACATGCGCCTTGCGCGCCCGTATACGCGGCAAGCCGCGGGAAGGACCCGCCGATTGGTTCGGTCGCGGATCGGGCGGCAGGTGGATGCGCCAAAGAAGGCGCCCGGAGCGAAGGCTCCGCTGCCGGGCGCTCTAGTGTTGCCTGCGTCTTGTCTAACCCCAATCCTGAGCAATACGTATGAAGCACGAGCCGACGGCAGACCGAGTTCCTTCAGGCAACTTCAGGAAATGCTGATCGCTGATCACCAGAGCTTCCACAATGCCATCGCGACATTGTTGGCGCGACTCCTGCAGTATCTGGTCAAGCGCCTCAATCGACGTTCCATCGTGGTTGCAGGTATAGGTGAGACGGCCCCTTTACACGGCAATACCCTTGCAAAGTTCGGATGTTGTCCCAAAGAATGTTGAACGACGAATGAGAATTCTATGCACTTGTAATACATATCTTTCATGTGTAAATGTTACACATGAAAGATATGTATTACATGATGCCTCAAACCACCCGCGAAAAACAACGCACGAATGTCACCCTGAGCGCAGCCAACCTGGCCGCCGCACGCAAGCTTGGCCTGAATGTGTCCGCCATCAGCGACCAGGCACTTGCCAAGGCCGTGAGGCAGGCTGAGGCGGCAGCCTGGGCCGAAGAGAACGCAATGGCGATTACCGAGCGCCGGGCCTGGATCGACGCCAACGGAACGCCGCTGGCAGACCTGCAGGCCCTTCGGCTCGACTGATGGCTCAGTTTCACGTCTACCGTGTTGCCGGTGATCGACTGCTGCTTGATCTTCAGACCGATCTTATCGACACCGGCACCCGCGTCGTTGCGCCCCTGCTGCCACGATCGACTGGGCCAACACCCCTCGGACGGCTCGAGCCCATCCTGAAGATCGGAGGCGTCGACCATGTCCTGCACACTGCGGAGTTGGCCGCCGTGCCATCCGACCTCCTGAGGGGCGCGAGCATTGCTGATCTCTCGGCGCAGGACTACGAGATCAAGGGCGCCCTCGACATGGTATTCTCGGGCTTCTGAGGCGCGTACCTTTCAGCCTTCGAGGCGAAGAGGCTACCCTCAAGGCTGGGATATTGCTAGAATGCATGATGTGATCCCAGCTGTTTCCCGCTGGATCAATCGAGCCCGGAAAGATCGCGGGTGAAGATCCGGTCGGCTACATCATCAAGTTCCGGGCTCAGGCGGTTGGCAACAATCAGGTCGCAATCGGCCTTAAAGGCAGCAAGATCGTGGGTCACTCGGCTTCCGTAGAACTGCGTCTCTTCCATCGTCGGCTCATAGACCAGCACTTCAATGCCCTTAGCCTTGATGCGCTTCATGATTCCCTGAACTGAGCTGTGCCGGTAATTGTCCGAACCGGCTTTCATCACGAGCCGGTAAATGCCAACCCGCTTCGGCTCGCGCTGGAGGATGCGCTCGGCGATGAAATCCTTGCGCGTCCGGTTGGCATCGACAACGGCGCGGACCAGATTTTGCGGTATATCCGTGTAATTGGCCAGCAACTGCTTGGTATCCTTGGGCAAGCAATAACCACCATATCCGAAGGAGGGGTTGTTGTAATGCGTTCCGATGCGCGGATCGAGTCCGACGCCCTCTATGATCTGGTGCGAGGTCAACCCGCGGGACAGGGCGTAGCTGTCAAGCTCGTTGAAAAAGGCCACCCGCATCGCGAGATACGTATTGGCGAAGAGCTTGATCGCCTCGGCTTCGGTGGATCGGGTGAACAGGGTCGGAATATCCTCTGCCTCCGCGCCATCCGTTAGCAGCGCGGCAAAGCGGTGCGCCCGGTCACTGTCCTCACCCACGACGATGCGCGACGGATACAAGTTGTCATAGAGTGCTCGCCCCTCACGGAGGAATTCCGGGCTGAAAATGACCCGGTCACTCCCCAGCCGCGCGTTCAGGTCTTCGGTGAACCCCACCGGCACCGTGGACTTGATCACCAGCGTCGCCTTCGAATTCAGCCGAAGTGCATCGTTCACCACGCTTTCAACCGTGGATGTGTCGAAGAAATTAGCCACCGGATCGTAATTGGTGGGGGTTGCGATGATCACGTAATCTGCTTCGGCCAGAGCCGTTTCCGGATCGGTTGTCGCGGTCAGGTCGAGGTCATGGGTGGCAAGATAAGTCTCAAGTTCTGGATCGGTCAAAGGGCATCGGCGCCGATTGATGTCATCAACCCTCTGAGAATCTATATCCAGAGCCCACACTTGGTTGTGCTGGGCGAGCAGGACCGCATTGGACAGACCGACATAGCCGATTCCCGCTACCGCGATTTTTAATCCGCCCATGTTTTCCCTATAAAACGCCCACGGTTTGCCTAATGTGGCGCATCGGTACACCAGAAAATATCTGGCTCAAACTGTAAAGTGCGCTGGAGCGGTGGCTCACATAATGAACCATGCCGGAAGCGTAGGACGGGCGTGATTAAGACCTCGGGAACCAATTGCAGTTTCAACAAGGCGTTTCGCTAAAATTAACGGAAGGGGCTGCCGAAGGGGCCGTCCCCGCTTGCGCGCGCCGGACGCTTGCGCCAGAACACGCAAGCAATGTCGCAGCCCCTGCCCCCTGTCACGATACTGCTCTGCACCGCGAATGGCGCGCGCTTCCTGCCTGCGCAGCTCGCCTCCCTTCTGGAACAGAGCCATGCGGACTGGTCGCTGTGGATCAGCGACGACGGCTCCACCGACGGCAGCCGCGCCATTGCCGAAGCCTTCCGCGATACCCATGCGACGACACGCGATATCCGCCTGATCGACGGGCCGCGGCAGGGGGCGGCGGCGAATTTCATGTCGCTTCTGTGCCACCCGGATCTGCCCGGCGGTCTTGTCGCGCTCTGCGATCAGGACGATGTCTGGCATCCCGACAAGCTCGAACGCGCGGCGCGGCGGCTGGCGGCGGCGCCGCGCGAGCGTCCGGCGCTTTACGGCGCGCAGAGCGTGCACGTGGATGAGGCGCTCCGCCCGATCGGGGCGTCGCGCCCGCCACGCCGCGCGCCGAGGTTCGCCAACGCGCTGACCCAGAATATCGTCAGCGGCCACAGCGCCGCGATGAACGGTGCCGCGCTGTCGCTGGTGCGCGCGGCCGGGCCGCCCGCCGGGATCGCCTATCACGACTGGTGGCTCTATCAGCTGATCAGCGGCGCGGGCGGGGCGGTGCTGATCGACGAGGCGCGGGTGCTGCTGTACCGGCAGCACGCGGTCAACGTTCTGGGCGCGCATCGCGGCGCGCGCACGCGCCTGAGGCGGCTGGCCATGGTGTTCGGGGGCGAATACGGGCGCTGGATCGACGCGCAGAGCGCCGCGCTCGGGCAGGCCGGGGCGCTGCTGACGGCGGAGAACCGGGCGATCCTTGCCAGCCTGCGCGCCGGTCTGGGCCGGGGGCCCCTCGGCCTGCCGCATCTGATGCGCGCCGGGGTGCATCGCCAGAGCCGCGCCGGAACCGCGCTGTTTTACCTGGCGGCCACGCTGGGGCGGATCTGAGGCCGGGGCGGCCGGCCAGAAACGAATTGCTTTTCCGGCGCGATTTTGACAAGTCTGGCGCCGCTCAACACAGGCAGATCGCGACCCATGTCTCTTGCGTTCATCATACTGGCGGCCGGCAAGGGCACGCGCATGGCGTCCGACCTGCCCAAGGTCCTGCATCCCGTGGCGCAGGCCCCTTTGCTTGCCCATGCGATGCGCACGGCGGCAGCGCTGAACCCCGAGGTCACGGTGGTGGTCGCCGGGCACGGGGCCGAGCAGGTGCGCGAGGCCGTGGACGGGGTCGATCCGGAGGCGCGTCTCGCCCTGCAACGCGCGCAACTGGGCACCGCCCACGCGGTCGACCAGGCGCAGGCCGCGATGGAGGGGTTTTCCGGCGATGTCATCGTGCTTTACGGCGATACCCCCTTCATCCGGCCCGGCACGCTGCGCGCCATGCTGGCCGCGCGGCGCGGCGGCGCCGATGTGGCGGTTCTGGGCTTCGAGGCGGCGGAGCCGGGCCGCTATGGCCGCCTGATCACCCGGGGCGACCGGCTGGAGCGGATCGTCGAGGCCCGGGACGCCACCGAGGCGGAGCTGGCCGTTCGCCTGTGCAATTCCGGCGTGATCTGCGCCGACCGGGCCCTTCTGTTCGAACTGATCGCACAGGTGGGCAACGACAACGCCGCGGAGGAATACTACCTCACCGATATCGTCGCGCTGGCGAACGGGGCCGGGCGGCGCTGTGTCGCCGTCACCTGCGACGAGGCCGAAACGCTGGGGATCAACTCGCGGGCCGAGCTGGCCACCGCCGAGGCCGTCTGGCAGGCGCGCCGCCGCGACGAGGCGATGCGGGAGGGGACCACGCTCATCGCGCCCGAGACGGTGCATTTCGCCTTCGACACGGTGCTGGGCCGCGACGTGGAGATCGAGCCCAACGTGGTCTTCGGCCCCGGCGTCACGGTGCAGGCGCGCGCGCGCCTGCGGGCCTTCAGCCACCTGGAAGGATGCCATGTCGGGCCGGGGGCCGTGATCGGCCCCTATGCGCGGCTGCGCCCCGGCACGCGCATCGGACAGCACGCGCGGATCGGCAATTTCGTCGAGATCAAGGCCGCCGACATCGCGGAGGGGGCCAAGGTCAACCACCTGTCCTATGTCGGCGATGCCGAGGTCGGCGCGGGCGCCAATATCGGCGCCGGGACGATCACCTGCAACTATGACGGGGTGATGAAGCACCGCACGCGGATCGGCGCGGGGGCCTTCATCGGCTCCAACGCGGCGCTGGTGGCCCCGGTGTCGGTGGGTGCGGAGGCGATGGTCGCGGCGGGATCGACCATTACCGGGGACGTGCCGGACGGGGCGCTGGCGCTGGCCCGGGGCAAGCAGAGCAACAAGCCGGGACTGGCCCGCCGCCTGCGGGCGCGGCTCATGGATCTCAAGGCGAAGGCCGCCGGCAACTGAGGAACAGGAAAGGACCGGCCCGATGTGCGGAATAGTGGGAGTTCTGGGGCGGCATCAGGCGGCCCCGATCCTTGTCGACGCGCTCCGGCGGCTGGAATACCGGGGCTATGACAGCGCCGGGATCGCCACGGTGGAAGGCGGACGGCTGGACCGGCGGCGCAGTCCTGGGAAACTGGTCAATCTCAACGATCTGCTGGTGCATGATCCGCTGTCCGGAACGGCGGGGATCGGCCACACCCGCTGGGCCACCCACGGCGCGCCGACCACGATGAACGCCCACCCCCATGCCCGCGGCCGCGTGGCCGTGGTGCATAACGGGATCATCGAGAATTACCGCGCGCTGCGGACCTTTCTGGAAAGCCGGCAGATCGTGCCGGAAACCGAGACCGACACCGAAACCGTGGCCATGCTGTGCAACTGGTATCTCGATCAGGGGCACGATCCGGTTGCCGCGGCCAAGGCGACGGTGGCCGATCTGACCGGGGCCTATGCGCTGTGCTTCCTGTTCGAGGGCGAGGAGGATCTGCTCGTCGCCGCCCGCAAGGG
Source organism: Salinihabitans flavidus (assembly GCF_900110425.1). Lineage (GTDB taxonomy): Bacteria > Pseudomonadota > Alphaproteobacteria > Rhodobacterales > Rhodobacteraceae > Salinihabitans > Salinihabitans flavidus. The sequence goes on from NZ_FODS01000024.1 coordinate 9,121, forward strand.
CAGCCCGCTGGCCATCGGCTGGGGCGAGGGGGAAATGTATGTCGGCTCCGATGCGCTGGCGCTGGCGCCGATGACCGATCAGATCACCTATCTCGAAGAGGGCGATATCGCCGTGGTCACCCGCGCCGGGGCGCATTTCTTCGACGCCGATCAGGCCCCGGTGGAGCGGCCGCGCAAGACGGTCACCCTTGATCCGGGCGCGATCGACAAGGCCGGGCACCGGCATTTCATGGCCAAGGAGATCGCCGAGCAGCCCGAGGTCCTGAGCCATGCGCTGACCTACTACCTCGATCCGTGCGACGGTCGCCGCCAGCTTGAGGCCGAACTGGATTTCTCGGGGATCGACCGGATCGTGATGGTGGCCTGCGGCACCGCCTCTCTGGCCTGTTTCGTGTCGAAATACTGGTTCGAACAGATCGCCGGCCTGCCCGTGGAGGTCGATATCGCCTCGGAGTTCCGCTACCGCGAGCCGCCGCTCAATGCGCGCACGCTGGCGCTTTTCGTCAGCCAGTCGGGCGAGACCGCCGACACGCTGGCCGCGCTGCGGTATTGCCGGGGGCGGGCGGGAAAGATCGTCTCCATCGTCAACGCCGCCGAAAGCTCCATCGCGCGCGAAAGCGATCTGGCCCTGCCGATTCTGGCCGGCCCGGAGATCGGCGTGGCCTCGACCAAGGCGTTCAGCTGTCAGCTCGTGGTGCTGGCGGCCATGGCCTTGCAGGCCGCGCGCCAGACCGGCACGATCGACGCCGGGGAGGACAGCCGCCTGTCCGGCCTGCTGCGCCAGGTGCCCGGACAGGTCAGCGCGGCGCTGGCACTGGCGCCGCGCGTGCAGGCCGTGAGCGCCCAGCTGGCCCGCCATGCCGACGTGCTGTTTCTGGGGCGCGGTCCGTTTTATCCCATCGCGCTGGAAGGGGCGCTCAAGCTCAAGGAAATCAGCTACATCCACGCCGAAGGCTATGCTGCCGGCGAGCTGAAACACGGGCCTATCGCGCTCATCGACGAAGAGATGCCGGTGGTGGTGCTCGCCCCGTCCGGGCCGCTTTTCGACAAGGTGCTGTCCAATATCCAGGAGGTTCTGGCGCGGGCGGGCAAGGTCGTTCTGGTCAGCGACGCCGAGGGGCTGGCGGCGGCCGGGGAAGGGCTGTGGCAGACCATCGAGATGCCGGCCATCGAGGGGCCGTTCGCGGCGATCGCCTATGTGGTGCCGATGCAGCAGCTGGCCTATCACACCGCGGTCGAGAAGGGGACGGATGTGGATCAGCCCCGCAATCTGGCCAAATCGGTGACCGTGGAATAGGCGCGCCGCGCGCGGCGTCGGCACAATCTGCGGAGGCGGAAGGCTTGCCTTGGCGGCGCCGTTGGCCCAGAACCGTCCGGAATCGCGTCAATTCGAAAGAAGATCATGACAAGACGGCTTTTTGGGACCGACGGGGTGCGCGGGCAGGCGAACAGCTGGCCGATGACGGCCGATGTGGCGCTGCGTCTTGCCGCCGCCGCGGGGCGGTATTTCCGCACCGACAAGCAGGATCACCGGGTGGTGATCGGCAAGGATACGCGGCGCTCCGGCTACATGATCGAGAACGCGCTCACCGCGGGGTTCACCTCCACCGGGATGAGCGTCTTTCTGCTCGGGCCGGTGCCGACCCCGGCGATCGGCTATCTGACCCACAGCCTGCGCGCCGATGTCGGGGTGATGATCTCGGCCAGCCACAACCCGGCGAAGGACAACGGGATCAAGCTGTTCGGCCCGGACGGATTCAAGCTGAACGATGACGCCGAGGGCGAGATCATGCGGCTTTTCGAAACCGACATCGCGCTTGCCGCGCCGGACAATATCGGCCGGGCCATGCGGCTGGAGGATGCGCGGGGCCGCTATGTGGAGTATGCCAAGACCACCTTTCCCAACCGGCGGCGCCTTGACGGGTTGCGGGTGGTGCTCGATTGCGCCAACGGGGCGGCCTATCGCACCGCGCCGACCGTGCTGTGGGAGCTGGGGGCCGAGGTCATCTCCATCGGCGTCAGCCCCAACGGGTTCAACATCAATGCCGAGTGCGGCTCCAACCACCCCGAGGTCGCCGCGCAGCGGGTGCGCGAGACCCGCGCCGATGTCGGGATCTGCCTCGATGGCGATGCCGACAGGGTCGTGATCATCGACGAAACGGGCCGGGTGGCCGACGGCGATCAGATCATGGGGCTGATCGCCTCCCGCTGGGCCGAGCAGGGGCGGCTGAAGGGCAATGCCCTTGTCGCCACGGTCATGTCCAACCTGGGGCTGGAGCGGTTCCTCGAAGGGCGGGGCATCGGGCTGGTGCGGACCGACGTGGGCGACCGCTATGTCGTGGAGCGGATGCGCGCGGACGGATTCAACCTGGGCGGAGAGCAGTCGGGGCATCTGATCCTGAGCGACTATGCCACGACCGGCGACGGGCTTATCGGCGCGCTTCAGTTCCTGTCGGCCATGGTAGAGACGAAACAGAAGGCCAGCGCGCTTGTCCATGTGTTCGAGCCGATTCCGCAAAAGCTCGTCAACATCCGCTATGCGCCCGGCACCGACCCGCTCGAGTCGGAGGCGGTGCAGGAGGCGATCGCGGCGGGCGAAAGGAAACTGGGCGGCACGGGCCGGCTATTGATCCGCAAATCGGGGACAGAGCCGATGATCCGGGTGATGGGCGAGGCCGAGAACCTGGGCCGGCTCGACAGCGTTCTGACCAATATCGTGGAGACCGTGCGGCAGGAATGCTGACGCCGGCGGCGGGGCCGGAACGTGATCTTCTGATTATCCTATAATAAAGATTATGTTAAATATGAAGGCGCCACCGCCCCGAAACCGGGAAACTTTCCTGTTGCAATGTCGTGCGCGCTGTAAAACCAAGGAGCCGGAGTGCAGACATGAAACCTGAAAGGGAGATCCCCCGTGCGAAGTGTTCTTGTCACCGGCGGGGCCGGCTATATCGGCTCGCATGCCTGCAAGGCGCTGAAGGCGGCGGGTTTCGAGCCTGTCACCTATGACAACCTGTGCACCGGCTGGCGCGATGCGGTGAAATTCGGCCCCTTCGAGGAGGGTGATCTGCTCGACCGGGCGCGGCTCGATGAGGTTTTTGCCCGGCATCGCCCGGTGGCGGTGATGCATTTCGCGGCCCTGTCGCTGGTTGGCGAAAGCATGCAGGACCCCGGCAAATACTGGCGCGGCAATGTCGCGGCCTCTCTGAACCTGATCGAGGCGGCGGTAGCGGCCGGCTGCCCGCATATCGTCTTTTCCTCCACCTGCGCCACCTATGGCGAGCATGACAATGTCGTGCTGGATGAACACACCCCGCAGGAGCCGATCAACGCCTATGGCGCCTCCAAGCGCGCGATCGAGGACATGCTGCGCGATTTCGAGGCCGCGCACGGGCTGCAATCGGTGATCTTCCGCTATTTCAACGTGGCCGGCGCCGATCCGGAGGCCGAGATCGGCGAGTTTCACCGCCCCGAAACCCATCTGGTGCCGCTGATGCTGGAGGCGACCGACGGCACGCGCCCGGCGCTGACCGTTTTCGGCACCGATTACGACACGCCCGACGGCACCTGCATCCGCGATTACGTCCATGTCTGCGATCTGGTGGAGGCGCATGTGCTGGGGCTGCGCTGGCTTCAGGCCGCGAAAGGCAGCCGCGTCTTCAACCTTGGCACCGGATCGGGCTTTTCCGTGCGCGAGGTCATGACCCATGCGCAGGCGGTCACGGGCCGCGAGGTGCCCCATGAGATCGGCCCGCGCCGCGCCGGCGACTGCACCCGACTGGTCTCCGGATCGACCCGCGCCGAGAAGGAGCTGGGCTGGCGCCCGGCCCGCTCCGATCTGGACACGATGATCGCCGATGCGTGGCGCTGGCACCGGGCCGGGCACTACACGCGCTGAACGGCCCTCAGCGGCGGCGCAGCACCCGCTTCAGGGTTTCCCACATGATCCACAGATCGAGACAGACAGACCAGTTGTCGCGGTAGATCAGGTCAAGCCGGGCCTTGCGCGGAATGCAGGCGCGGCGATAGACGGCGTCGGTCTCCTCGGGCGTGGCGCAGCGGGCCAGAAGCCGTTCCTCATGGCCGTGACAGATCAGCGTGGCCAGCCCGGTGATGCCCGGACGGCAGGCCAGCACCTCGGCATAGATGTCGGGGTACTGCTCGACATATTGCCGCAGCGGCGGGCGCGGGCCGACGAAGCTGATGTCGCCGCGCAGGACGTTGAGAAGCTGGGGCAGCTCATCAAGACGCGTGCGGCGCAGGAAACGCCCGGTCGGCGTGACCCGGGCCGCCTTGTCGCCGCCCGACACGCCGCTGTCGCGGGCGGCGACGCGCATGGTGCGGAATTTCCACAGGCGGAACGGATATCCCGGCGCGCGCATCCGTTCGGAGACATAAAAGACCGGCAGCCCGTCGCGGAGAAGAATGAGCGCCGTCAGCAGGAGAAAGAGCGGCGCCAGAAGCACGCACAGCAGGAGCGCGAGGATCAGATCGAACGCGCGTTTCATATCGCCTGCCCGCCGGTGAGGGTGTCCCAGTCGCGCACGATCGCCTCCGGGCTGCCGTCCCCGGGCGCAAGCGGGACCAGGCCGGCCAGGCGGGACACGTCAAGCTCCACGGCGGGGATCAGGCCGGCGGGTGCGGGCCGGGCGCGAACGGGCATTCCGGCGGCGCGCAGCAGATCGGCCATGCTCACCGCGCCGGGCGCCGAAAGATTGAGGCACTCCGGCAGCGGGCCGGGGTGATGCAGCAGATCCGACAGCACCCGCGCCAGCGTTCCCGGGCCGATATAGCTGCGCCGCGGCGCGGTGCCATCGGGAAAGATATCGAGCCTGACGTCGCGCCGGCCGGGGCCCAGAAGCTGATCGGCCCCGGCGACATTGCCGATGCGCAGGGCGATTACCCCGGCGGTCCGGGACGCCGCCTGCGCGGCATCCTCCATCTCCAGCTTGGCACGGCCGTAGTCGGACACCGGCTCTGCCGGACCGTCCTCGCGCAGCATGCCCCCCTGCCCCGGCGCGCCATAGACCGCCACCGACGAGGCCAGAAAGACCCGCGGCACGCCGGCACGCTCTGCCGCGGCGATGGCCGCAAGCGCCAGTTCGGTATTGGCACGGTAATCGCCCGGGTGCGCGGCGGTGGCCGGTGTCACCCCCGCCAGCACGAGAATCGCGCCCATGCCCCCGGCGGCGCGCACCAGCCCTTCGGGGTCGGCCAGCGGATCGAGAGCAAGCCGGTCCTGTCCGGGGCATGGGCGCCGCCCCTGCCAGAGCGGCGCGACCCCCTGCCCCGCGGCGCCGGCCCAGGCGCGCGACAGCAGCCGCCCGACCCGCCCCGTCGCCCCCATGACCAGCACCCGTGAAGGCGGACGTGGGGGCGGCGATGTGCTTGCGTTTCCTGTCACCCGCCCAAAACCGTGATATTTCCGCTTTGCGTAACACGCGTCATTTTCGACATCTTCCCGTTCAGCCCGGACTCTCCCTAGCCCGCTTTGCGCATGTTCCGTTCGTGATGCGCGATGGCCGCGTCGAGATCGTCATAATAAATCAGATTGCCATTCTCCAGCACCGCCCCCGCATCGCAAAGCTGGCTCACCTGCGGCATGGAATGGCTGACCATGACCGCCCCGGCCTGTTCCATCCGGGCGCGGAAGACCTCGGCGCTTTTGGCGCGGAACGCAGCATCCCCCACGGCGGTCACCTCGTCCACCAGATAGGTATCGAAACGAATTCCCATCGACACGCCAAAGGCCAGGCGCGATTTCATCCCGGACGAATAGGTGCGCAAGGGTTGACGAAAATGCTGCCCGAGGCCCGCGAACCCTTCGACGAATGTCACCAGCGCCTCGGTATCGGCGCCATAGATGCGCGCGATGAACAGCGTGTTCTGCAAGCCCGTCAGTTCGGGGTGAAATGAGCCGGCAAACCCGACAGGCCAGGAAATCGTGCCGGTCGAGACGATTTGCCCGCTGCTCGGCAATACGGTTCCGGCGATCATGCTCAGAAGGGTCGATTTCCCGGCCCCGTTGCGGCCCAGAAGCGCCACGACCCGGCCGGTGGGAAACACCACGTTGATATTGTCGGCCACGACCTTGGTTCCGCCGTGGCCCAGATGAAACACCTTGGTGAGATTCTCGAAGCGGATCATCGCCGGTCCCGGATGGAATAGACAACCAGCATGACGGTCACCCAGGTCAGGAACAGGAACAGCGACAGCAGGAGTATGATCTGCGGCCGGTCGGGATAGCGCGCCGTTTCGGCCATGGTGGGCTTCACATGCGCCGCCAGATAACGGCTTTTGCGCCGGGCCTCGGCCAGCGCCGCATCATAGGCCGCCATCGCCGACGTATAGGTGTTCTCGGCGAATTCACGGTCGACGGTCAGCCGTTCGTATTCCCCCACCAGATCGGCGAAGACCTCGCCGGTCACGCTCTGCTCCCCCTGCCCCAGTTTGCGCCGCTCGTCCGCGATCCGGGCCTGGATCACCTCGACCCTGCGCCGGGCCTGGGCCATACGTGGATCGTTGACCCCGGTAGACTCGCTCAGGATATCGACCTCGATCAGCGCCTCGGCCAACTGCGCCTGAAGATTGCCCAGAAGTCCGGCCTGGGTCTGCATATCGACCGATGGATCCACCAGCTGATGGGTGTTGCGGAACTGTGTGACCGCCTCGCGCGCCACCTTGAGGCGCTCCACCGCGCCTTCAAGCTCGTCGCGGGCGTATCTGATCGCGTCCTCGCGCGCGATGTCACTGAGTTCGTTGATCATCTCCGCGCTCTTGTCGAACAGCGTCTCGGCGATGAGGGTGGCATCCTCCGCCTCGAAGGCCTGCACACGGATCTCGAGCAGCCCCGCGCCGCTGTCGTAGTAGATCTTGACCATTCGACCCCAGTAGTCGACCAGATCCTCGATCGAGCCCGGCGAATCGAAGGTAAAGATCGGATCGCCCTCCGGTTTCGACCATTTGCCGCGCAGATCCACTTCCTCATCCATTTCCGCCACAAGCCGCTGGCTTTGCAGAAATTCATAAAGGATATCGGTATCCGTGGAACTCGATCCCGAGATGCCGGTGATTCCTATCAGTGTCTCGACCGCCGAGCTTGCCTCTTCGCGCCGCACCGAGAAGGCGACGGTCGACGCATATTGATCGACCGCGACCCGCCACAGGTACCAGCTCGCCCCTCCGGCCGGGGCCGCGACCATGAGAAAGAAGCTCACCAGCACCAGCCAGTGACGCGTCTTCGCGCGGGCGGCCGGGGCCGGGGGGGGCACCGCAGCCGGGGACGCCTGCGGCTTGGGCTGGGCCGGCTGGGGGGAGTCCGGCTGTGCCGGCGCGCCCTCCCCTGCTACCGCCTGCGGTCCCTTGGCCGGCCCCGGTCCCTTGGCCTGCGGCCCGCCGGGACCGGGTTTTCCCGGCTGTTGTTGTTGCTGCCGGGCCGGGCCGGGCCCTGGCCGCGCGTTGGCCGGCGCCGGTCCTTCCGTTTCGGAGGTCGACGTGACCGGAGGGGTCCGGGGCGTTTGAGATTTCTGCGTCACGCGGTCGCTCTCTTGTATTTGCATCATCATTATGGCGGTATATGACCCTGACTCCAATGGGCTGAATCGGCCCGAATGTCACTTTATTCACATGGCCTTTGCCGGTTGATCGGGAGTTTCATGACATCATCGCACGACATCCCCTCGGCCCAGATCCCACGCCCCCCGACCCGGCGTTTCGCGTCGGTCCGCACCATCGTCGCGCTGGTGCTGCGGGAGATGGCCACCACCTATGGCCGGTCTCCCGGCGGGTATATCTGGGCGGTGCTGGAGCCTGCGGGGGGCATCGCCCTGATGTCGCTGATCTTTTCGCTTGCCTTCCGAACTCCGGCCCTGGGGGTCAGCTTCCCGATCTTCTATGCCACCGGGCTGGTGCCATTCATGTTCTTCACCAACATAAGCCAGAAGGTTTCCAGTTCGCTTCTGTTCTCCAAACAGTTACTGGCCTATCCCACGGTGACCTTCATCGATGCCATCCTGGCGCGCTTCATACTGAATGTGATTACCCAGCTTCTGGTCGGTTACGTGATTTTCGTCGGCATCATCATGATCTTCGACACCCGTGTCATGCCGGATCTGGCGACGATCGCCCAGACCTATGCACTCGTAACGCTTATGACGCTGGGGATCGGCGTTCTGAACTGTTTCCTGATGTCCCGCTTCAGTGTGTGGAAGAGTGCCTGGTCGATCCTGACGCGGCCGCTGTTCATCATTTCTTGTATCTTCTTTCTCTTCGAAGGCGTGCCTCAGCCTTATCGTGACTGGTTATGGTATAACCCGCTGGTGCATATTGTGGGTCTGATGCGGCGCGGGTTCTATCCCAGCTACGATGCGACCTATGTCTCGGTCCCCTACGTGGCCGGGGTTGGGATGATCACGCTGGTGATCGGCCTGCTCCTGCTGCGCCGATACCACCGCGATCTTCTGAACTCCGTGTGAACCGGCCCTGAACGGCCTGTTCATGCCTTTTTTTGCAAACTGCGCGCGGACGGGCCGGACGACAGCTTTGCCGACAGCCAGCGGCCCAGCCGGGAGGTCGACAAGCGGCCCAGACGATAGGCCCGGTCAGCATCGAGGAGCGCCTCCAGGGTGCGGGCCACCACCGCGTCCCACTCTTCCAGCGATGCGGATGCGGCCGGCCAGGACGGCAGCGCGGGCAGGGCCGTCCCCGCGGCTGCCGCGCAGGCCTCCAGCCCGTCGCGCAGGGCCGCGTCAAGCTCGGCCAGAGCCTCGGGATCGTCGAGGGCCGGTGTCGGGGCAGTGATCCGGTCATGATAGGCCGCTTCCCGGTACCAGCGTGGATCGGTCAGCAACGCCTCCGCGTCGACCGGCGAGACCGCGGCAAGAAGCCGGTCCACATCGGCCCGCAAATCGGCCCGAATGCGCTGGACCTGACGGGGTTTGAAGCCCCAAAGACCGTGTGCGGTCGTCACCCGGCACCAGCGTTGGAACACGAACTCAACCGCCGAGTCGTGCGCGGTGGGACGAAAGCGGCGGTTGCGCAGAAGAAACCCGATCAGGGCCGGCGGCGCGGAGGCGTTTTTCGCCTGTCCGCTTTCCAGCGCAAGACCGAACTGCCCGGCGAAGGCCCCGGTCACGTCCTGCTTGGCCGTCTGCACACGGAGCCGCACCCCCGGCACCCGCGACCAGGCTTCGAGCTGCTCTCCCAGGCGGTAGCGGATGGCAGGCCGGGACAGCCAGACATCGAAGCTCAGCCCGCTCCACACGCCCCATTGCCAATAGGCCGCGTTGAGCCATTCCAGCGGCGGGCGCACGAAAGCGATCACCTCTATCCGTCTCTCCGAGGCATCCGGGAAATGCGCCGCGAAGGCCTCGGCATGGGCAATCCACCCTTCGTTCGACAGGATCGGCACATAGCCTCTCCGGTGGCCGTCCGCGACCGTCCGGCGCATTGCGGCCCAGAAAGCCCCCGGCGTCTCCTTACCGGGAATATTGGGCCAACTGGCATAGCCATAGGGCGATGTCCGGGCCGCCAGGCGCAGGGACCGGCCAGACAACACACGGCCTTGGCCCACATCCGCCCGGTAAACGGTATAACGATACTTTTGCCCGGTCTCATCGCTCAGGTCGGGCTGCGCCGAGAGCGCCGATTGCAAGGCCGAACTGCCGCATTTCGGGGCGCCGATATGCAGAATGCAGGTGATGTCCCTCATACCGATACCGGGTCCGTCTCTGGTCGGGATATATCCTCAACACCCCGGTTCATTTTCGCGCGCGACCTTCCCAGAAACGCAGCACATCTTCAAGCAGGCGCGCGGGATCGCCCTGCCCGTCCGTCAGTGGCACCACACCCCCCTGCCCGCCCGTCTCCAGCGCCGCGCGCACCGCCTCGGCCTGGGCCCCGAGATCGAAACACCAGACCGGCAGGCCGGTCGCCAGCGCCTCGCGGGTGGCAAAGGAAAAGGTCTCCGGCCAGACTGACGGAATCACCCAGCCGGTGATGCCATAGCGGGCCACCAGCGCGGGAATATCCGCGTGGCGATAGTTGCCATGCACGATGGCGGGTGGCGCCAGGCGATAGCCGGGATCGAGATTGCCGATGACCACCAGATCCGCGCGCCGGTCACCGGCCAGCAAACGACTGAGGCCGGACAGGACCGCGGCCCCCTTCTGATAGCCGACATTGCCCAGAACCCCGATGACCGGCCGCGCCCCCGGCTCCGGCGGCGCGACGCGGGAAATGTCGGACAGGGGCAGATGCGGGCGCACCCGCACCGCCGCCGCGCCGGGGCACGCCTGCGTGACGAGGGCGCGGCTGGCCTCTGAAAAGACGGTGACCTCATCGGCGGCGACCATCAGTCCGCACCAGGCCGCGCGCCATTCGGTCAGGCTCACCGTCGTGCCATCGGCCCGTTGAAAAACATGCGCCGGATCGCAGTTGCCGGTCTTTGGCAGACCGCGGTAGAGCCCGTCGGCGTCCAGAAGCGTATAAGACGGGCTGAGCGGCAGGTAATCGTGAATCAGCACCTCGATCCGGTCCTCATCCCCGCTTGCCAGCTTGCGCAGCATGCCCGGCAACGCCGCCGGATCGCGGTCGCCGGCCCCGCAGTTATACACCACGCGGCGCGCGTTCACCGGCTCCAGAATCCGTTCGATCAGGGTGAAATCGTCACACACACCCTGGGTGATGCCATCGGCGCCGTGCACCTCCAGCCGCCAGCGGTGCATCTGTCCGACCCGCAGAACCAGCGCCGCCCCCCCGGCCGCGATGTCCTTGGCAACGCGGCGTTCGAGATACTTCTCGGCGCCGCCCCCCATCGCATGGGCGAGATAGAGCGGCATGCGCCCGTCCTGCCGCGCCGCCGCCCAGGCGACCGCAAGCGCCAGCCGTGCGGTGGTCATCGGGTCACGGCGGATGAACTCCTGAACCTGCCGATCATAGTCCGGGTAGCGCCGTGCGATCACCGCGGCGCTGTCCACCATCCGCCGGCGCTTTTCCGCGGTTCCGAAAGACCCCGCCCCGCGGTGCTCCACGAAGAGCCCTGCCAGACCCAGATGGCGCCCCCCAAGGGCGCGGGTCTTCTGGCACCAATCCGTCTCTTCTCCATAGCCGCGCCCGAACGCGGTATCGAAGTGTGGCACCTGCGCAAGAAAAGCGCGGCTCATGGCCATGCAGAACCCCACCCCGGTCGGGGCCTCGGCCAGCGCGGCACCGGGATGAAAGCGCCGGGCGATGGCATCGAGCCGGTCCCCCTCGCCGGGATCGAGCCCGCTCGCCCGGCAGATGACCGGGGCCGAGAAAATCTCGGCGTCGTTGGACATCGGGGTGACGCTGGCCACCGTGCGATCCTCCAGAAGCGGTCCGATCAGGCGCGAGGCCCAGCCTTCCGGCACGAAGGCATCGGAATTGAGCACGATCACCGGGCCTTCCCCGCCACAGCCCTCCAGGGCCCGGGCAAACCCCGTGTTGACCGAGGCGATGAACCCGAGGTTCTGCGAGTTTTCGATCAACTCGATCTGCCCCCCCTGCCCGTTCCGCCCGGCCCAGTCGCGCAGGAAAGGTCGGACACGGGGATCGGTCGAGGCGTCTTCGATCAGGATCAGGCGCCACGGCAGATCGGTGTGGCGCGCCACACGACCCAACGCCTCTTCGAGCAACTCGAAGGCGTTGAAAACCGGCAGGATGATCGTCACCCCGTCGCCCCCGGCCTTGGGCGCAGGCGTCCCGGCAGGCTCGAAAAGGCGGGAGTCGAGAGGTTGGGCCGGGATCTGCGCGGACAGACCCAGTGCGGTCTTCACCGCCTCACGCGCACCGAAATCACCATGCCTGCGCCAGCGCCACAAATCCGGCAGGGTCCGGAACAGGGTCGCCCCGAAGCGCGGCCAAAGGGCGAAGGTGGCAAGTTGCACCCGCCAGCGGCGAAACCCGGGCAGATGCACCCCATAGCCCACACCGCCGCGTGTGAATTCCAGATGCAAGGGCGCCGGCGCAAAGGGCAGATCGAACCCGAACTGGCCCGCCCCGGTCTTTCCCGATGTCACCACGGGGCGGGTTTCATGGCGCGCGGGGCCGATCCTCACCGAGACCAGTTCTGCCTCGGCGCGCCCGGACAGGACCAACCGCCCCTGATCGAGCACCACCGGGTCCAGCACCCCCGGCACCGCCCCGCCCGTGGCCTCTGACAGGTCGCACCCGGCGCCGGACAAGGTCAGATGGCGCGCGGCATAGCGCCGGAACACCTGATGGAGCCGCCCGAACCGGGACAGGCTCCGGCGCCCCGGCATCGGCACCGATCCGACGTTCTGTCCAGATTTCAGTTGTTGCATGACCCCTGCCCCCCGGCGCATTCGTCTATATCGCGGATTCGTGGATTGCAATTGCCGCTCCGCCCCGGCCGCCTCAACCAGCGCAGGCTCAGGGCCATCCGGACTGCGGGCGGAAGACCGATACGGTGTTTCGCAGCGAAACAGGGCCGCTTCGCAACTCACGTCGGCCAGCCTCAGCCGCCGGTGCGATCGCGCAGCCACGCCATCAGATCGCGGCGCAGGGCATCATCCATCCGCGGACCGCTCAGCATGAGACTGCCGTCCCGGCGCTGTGTCACATTCAGGCCGGGCAGGGCTTCTACATTCGCCTCCTTCTGTGTGGAATGTGTCCCTGTTGCCGCTGATAGAGACTGTTTTTTCTCCTCCAGCACAGCCTTCAGGGTTGCCTGTTCTTCAGTGGCATCGGTCGGGGGACGCGCGGTAAGCGCCGCGCGCAGGCGACCTTGCAGGCCGGCATCCTCTTTCAGGGCGCGCGACAGGACGAGGCCAAGGCGTTCGGTCATCGCATCGGGAAAACGCAGCGCCCCATCAAGCGCGCGCACGATCGGCAGGAAAGAGCCGATCTTCGACCGACGCGGTCGGGTGGCGGAGCCAAAGAGATGCGACAGGGCCGCGCGATCCGTCTCGAACACGCCCTGATCGACGGATTCCACAACGATATGCGCCCGCTCATAATAGCTCAGATTGGCCCGGATCTCGTTTTCCTCGACCATGCTCAGATACGCCTGCGCTATGTCTTCAGGCTGGCGCAGAAGAACCAGTGCCTTTGCATACCGCGCGTCACCGGTCTCCGCGTGGAGCGCCCGCAACGCCTGGCAGCGGCGCCAGCCCGAGAGCAGCCCGTAGCCGCCGCTGTCGGGCAGGGAGACCACCTCGATCGGCGTCTGCTGGCCCCGCGCCCTGAGGCTGTCCATCAGCGCCGCCTGCTCCTCGGGGTCCAGCACCATCCGGTCGCGGGAGATATAATCATCCCGGATCTCGTCCAGCGGAATCTCGATCACCATCCGCCCGCTGTCCCTTGCCCGGATCAGGCTGGTGCTCATTTCATCCAGCGCTGCGCGGGCCGCGACGTCAGCGGCCACATCGGCGATGGGGGCCCGGCGCTGTGTGGGCCCGGGGAACTGAGAACCAGGCGCGTCATCTGCGTGAAGAGCGCTTGTCTCATCCTGCGGAGCGGCGGGCAGATGCCCCGGCCCGATCGGCGCCAAACGTTTGCGTTTTGCCATATCAAGACACCTTTTCTGTCAAACTCCGACGCTGCGAGACAGCCGCGCGGCGTTTCGCAGCGAAACATCCCCCCTCACTCTGCCGCCGCCTGCGCGGCAAGCTCATCGCGACGCCAGCTTCCCACGAGCAACTGCTTGAACGTGGTATAGGTGGCGTCGAACACCTCGCGCCCCCGCACATAGGTTTCGCGATTGAAATCGCGGTAGTCGGCCTCGTATATACCGCGCACCTGTTCGCCCGCCTGACCGATCAGGGCGGTGTAATCCTGCCGTTCAGGGCTGAGGGCCGACCCGAGATAGGCCTGCATCAGCGCGGCCAGTTCGGCCTGCTGGGTGCCGTCGTAGCGAGTGATGAGGGCGCGCACCGCGTCCCATTGAAATGCCAGCCGGTCCCGCCCTAGGGCGCGGGCCGCCATGTTCTCCGCATCCTCGATCGAACTGAAGGTCGAGTGCAGCATATCGAAGAACCGCCCCGTGGAATCGAACTCCAGAAAGGAGGCCCCGAGCGGCACCAGGAGAATATCCGCGGCCGCCAGCCCGTTGATCGTCAGGTAGCCGAGGGCAGGGGGGGTATCGAGAAAGATGACATCATAGGAGTCCAGCACCCCGTCGGCGGTAAAGATGTCGGTCAGGGCGTCCCAGAGTTTCCAGCCGCGCCCCTGCATGCGCCAGACCGGCACCTGAAACTCGGCCCAGTAGAGATTGAGCTGGGCCCCGATCAGGTCGATATTCGGCCAGTGGGTTTTCTGGATCATGTCCTGGCTTCGGCACTCCAGCGCTTCGCCAAGCGTGTCGTCGAGCGGTTGCGGCGCGTCGCCCCGATCCAGCCGGCGTTGATTCTCGGCCCGGAGATAGTTGGCGTAATGGCGCGCCAGAAGCGGAAAGACCGTCTGCCATTCATCGCTCACCCGGCCGCCGAAAATCGAGGTCATCGAGCCCTGGCTGTCGAGATCGACCACCAGCACCCGGTAGCCATCGAGCGCGGCCGCCATTGCCAGATGCGCCGCCGTTGAGGTCTTGCCCACGCCGCCCTTGAAATTGGCCACTGCCGTGATTTTGGCCGGTAGATCCTTGGGGCGGTAGGGGAGGTAATTCTTGGCCTTGGACCCTTCGGCGGCAAAATGGGCCCGGAGCCGCAACACCTCATCGAGGGAAAACCACTTGGCGCCGCCATCTGTCTCGCTGCGCCCTTGCGGAAGGTCCGGGTTCTGTTTCAACACCCGACGGAAATGGCCGGTGGCGACGGGGATCAGATACCGCGTAATTTCCCAGGTGGAGAACAGGCGCAATTGCCGGGTGCCGTGCTCCTCCATTCCGCGCGATGCCAGATCTGCCCGCCCACGGGCATAGGCATGGGCAATCGCCTGGAAGTCTTCGGTTGTCGCAGGCGCTCCGAGCGCGGAAGAGGCCGCGTCCGGATCAATCCGAAGATAGGGAGGAAGCCCGGATAAGCTGCTGGAGGTCATATGGATGCTCTCTATGTTCGTATATCGCGACAGTATAAGCAAAAAAGGCGAACATGAAAGGAAAGAGCGGACAAAACCTGTATTTCTTTGCTTTTTCTCAGGAAAATCCGGTGACGTTTGGCGGAGGGCAGTGAATTTTGGGGCAAGGGAATGTCGATGCCTGTTATATTTTTGTTAGCTTATTCGTTACGGTTTTCCTAGCAACGACGAGTTGGCTGTTTTCAAAGGCGTTTTGCGGGTTTTTGAGATCTGGTGCGACTCTGATCCCACGATTAAGCGACTCTGATCCCACGTCCAGGCGATTCCGGACCCACGATCCGGCACTGGTCAGAGCCTGTGGACAACTCTAGAGTAAGCGTCACTGAAACCCCGAAAGATTCGGGCCGTGAAAACGGAACCGGGCAGGCAGGTGAGAATGGCAGGTGGTGTAGCAGGCAGCGGCGGGCTTTTGCCGGATCGGCATCCGACGGGGGATTTCTTTGTTTGCGGAATTTTCGATGCCAGCCCCAAGGATGATCTGGCCAGCATGGAGCATCCGGTCTTCTCGCTCGCGACCCGGCCCGACCGGCGCATCCTGCGGTATGAACGGGGTGGAAAGACGGTGGAGGTCATCCCGAGCGTGAAGGGCAGGGCGACCATCCACGACAAGGACATCCTGATCTATTGCGTCAGCCAGCTCATGGCGGCGATGAACGCCGGCCAGGAGATTTCACGCAAGTTGCAGATCAAGGCCTATGACCTTCTGGTGGCGACCAACAGGGACACCTCCGGCGATGCCTATGCGCGGCTTCGCGAGGCCTTCGAGAGGCTGGCCGGTACGCGGATCACCACCAACCTGGAGACAGGCGGTCTGCAGACGACCAGCGGGTTCGGTCTGATCGAAAGCTGGGAGATCGTGCGGCGCTCGCGCGGGGGGCGGATGATCAGCGTGTCGGTAACCCTGTCGGAATGGCTTTTCCGCGCGGTCGTGTCGAAATCCGTGCTGACGCTCAGCCGCGATTATTTCCGCCTGCGCAAGCCCTTGGAGCGGCGCCTCTATGAGTTGGTCCGCAAGCATTGTGGCCGTCAGCGGCACTGGCGTGCCAGCGTGACCACCCTGCATGCCAAGTCCGGCTCCACCGCGCCGCTCAGGGTGTTTCGCGCCGCATTGCGACGGATGATTGCCGAGGCGAGCCTGCCCGATTACCACCTCGAAGAGGTGCCGGGCGACATCATCGCCTTTTCCCGGCGGGATCAGGTGGTGGACGGGGATGGCCCGCTGCTGGCGCCCGGCACCCTTGAGGCGGCGCGCGCCCTGTGCCCCGGGGTGGATGTCTATGCGCTCGAGGCCGAGTGGCGAAGCTGGTGGGCCGACACCGGCCGCAAACCCCTCAAGAGCGCGGATGCCGCTTTTCTGGGGTGGGTCAAACGGCGCCGGCCCGGTGCCGGCGGAAAGGCGGGCTGATGGAGGTGATCGAGACCGCGATCCCCGAGGTGAAGATCCTCATTCCCGTGCGTCACGGCGATGCGCGCGGCTTTTTCTGCGAGAGCTGGAATGCCCGGCGCATGGCCGAGCACGGGCTTGATCTGACCTTCGTTCAGGACAACCATTCCTTCAGCCGGGCCGAGGGTACGGTGCGCGGGCTGCATTACCAGACGCCGCCCCATGCGCAGGGCAAACTGGTGCGCTGCGGGCGGGGGGAACTGTTTGATGTGGCAGTGGATTTCCGCCGGGGCAGCCCGTCTTTCGGCCGCTGGGTCGGGGTCGAGTTGAGCTTTGAGAACGGCCGCCAGCTCTGGATTCCGCCGGGGTTCCTGCATGGATTCGTGACCCGCGCGCCCGATACCGAAATCCTTTATAAATGCACCGATTTCTATGCCCCCGAATGCGATGCCGCGGTGCGCTTCGACGATCCCGAAATCGGCGTGGACTGGGGCATCGCCCCGGAGCGGGCGCTGGTATCCGGCAAGGATGCCGCCGCGCCTCGCTTGTCCGAGGTGGCCTCGCCCTTCGTCTATGAGGGCGGGACATGAAGCTGCTGGTGACGGGCGGGGCGGGGTTCATCGGCTCTGCCGTGGTGCGTCTGGCGGTGGCGCGGGGGCATGAGGTGGTCAATCTCGATGCGCTGACCTATGCCGCCTGCCTAGCCAATGTGGCATCGGTGGCGGAGCATCCGGCCTATGCGTTCGAACAGGCCGATATCCGTGATTTCAAGGCGTTGGAGGAGATTTTCGCCCGCCACGCGCCGGATGCGGTGATGCATCTGGCCGCCGAGAGCCATGTGGATCGCTCCATCGACGGGCCGGGCGCCTTCATCGAGACCAATGTGACCGGCACCTATCACCTGCTTCAGGCGGCGCGGGGGTATTGGGAAGGGCAGGGGCGGCCCGGGGGCTTTCGCTTTCACCATATCTCCACCGATGAGGTCTACGGCAGCCTGGGCGAGACGGGGCGCTTTACCGAAGAGACGCCCTATGCCCCCAATTCCCCTTATTCGGCCTCCAAGGCCGCCTCTGACCACCTGGTGCGCGCCTGGGGGGAGACCTACGGGCTGCCGCAGGTCATCACCAACTGTTCGAACAACTACGGGCCCTATCATTTCCCCGAAAAACTCATCCCCGTGGTCATTCTCAACGCCTTGGCAGGCAAGGAGATTCCGGTTTACGGGCAGGGGCTGAACGTGCGCGACTGGCTCTATGTCGAGGATCACGCCGACGCGCTTTTATGCGTGCTGGAAAAGGGCAGGGTGGGGCGGTCCTACAATATCGGGGGCGACAACGAGCTGCGCAATATCGATCTGGTCAGGATGATCTGCGCGATCCTCGACCGGCTGCGGCCGGCAAAGCGTCCCTATTCCAGCCTGATCCGCTTTGTCGAGGATCGGCCCGGGCACGATCTGCGCTATGCCATCGACCCCACCCGGATCGAGACGGAGCTGGGCTGGCGGCCCTCGGTGACGCTGGAGCAGGGGCTGGAGAAGACGGTGCGCTGGTATCTCGACAACGAGGCGTGGTGGCGCGCGCTTCTGGAGCGGGAGGGCGTGGGCGAGCGGCTTGGCACCGCGGCGCGCGGTGGTCGCGGGCCAGCGCAACACCCATCCCCCGAATCGGGGTTAACAGGCTGAAACAGGGACGAAATCGCCATGCGGTATCACGTCGGTAAAACGTCGGTATAGCGTCGGTGCCGGACACCGCCCGGGGCCGGGATTAACAGGGCGCGCGGTCATCTTTCGTCAACCTTCGGCGGTTGGGTTCGCATATTGAACCGCGCCATTGCGGTTCCGCTTTGCCGGCCGATGGCCTAGGCTGCGGGCAAACACGATCAGGGGGCACAGGCGGCAGGCATGAAACTTCTTGTCTTTGGACACAGCGGGCAGGTGGCGACGGAGCTTCGGGCGCTGGCGGGGCCGGATCTGGAGGTGGAGGCCCTGAACCGGGAGGTGGCGGACCTGTGCGCGCCGGAGGCCTGCGCGGCCATCGTGGCGGGCACAAAGGCCGATGCGGTGATCGTTGCGGCCGCCTATACCGCGGTGGACCGCGCCGAGGAAGAGGAGCCGCTGGCCGCGGTGATCAACGGCGCGGCCCCCGGTGCGATGGCGCGGGCGGCGGCGGCGCGGGATCTGCCGTTCCTGCATGTCTCCACCGATTACGTGTTCGACGGGCGCGGCGCGGCGGCGCACCGTCCCGACGATCCGGCCGCGCCGATCAACGCCTATGGCCGGACCAAGCTGACCGGGGAGGAGGCCGTGCGCGCCGCCGGGGGGCGCCATGCGATCCTGCGCACGAGCTGGGTGTTTTCGGCGCATGGGTCCAATTTCGTGAAGACCATGCTGCGCCTGTCGGAAAGCCGCGACAGCCTTGCCATCGTGGCCGACCAGATCGGCGGGCCGACCCCGGCGCGCGATATTGCCGCCACGCTGGTGACGATGGCCCGCGCGATGGCAGCGGGGCAGGGGGGTGGCACCTATCACTACGCGGGCGCGCCGGTCACGAGCTGGGCGGGTTTCGCGCGCGAGATCTTCGAATTGGCTGAGAAAAAGGTCAAAATTTCTGACCTATCTACGCAAGACTACCCGACACCGGCGGCTCGCCCGCTCAATTCCCGGCTCGACTGCGCCACGCTGGCGGCCGATTTTGGCATACCCCCTGCCGACTGGCGGGGCGGGCTGGCCCGCGTCATCGCGGATCTGAAACAGGAAGGCACATGACACAGCGCAAGGGCATCATCCTGGCCGGGGGCACCGGCACGCGGCTTTACCCGATCACCATCGGCATCTCCAAGCAGCTTCTGCCGGTCTATGACAAGCCGATGATCTTCTATCCGCTGTCGGTGCTGATGCTGGCGGGCATCCGCGAGATCGCGGTGATCACCACCCCGCAGGACCGCGACCAGTTCATCCGCACCCTTGGCGACGGGGCGCAATGGGGGCTGAAGCTGAGCTATATCGAGCAGCCCTCGCCCGACGGGCTGGCGCAGGCCTATCTTCTGGCCGAGGATTTTCTGGCCGGCGCGCCCTCGGCGATGGTGCTGGGGGACAATATCTTTTTCGGTCACGGGCTGCCCGAACAACTGGCCGCCGCCGATCGGGAGGGGCCGGGGGGAACGGTCTTCGGCTACCGGGTGGCCGATCCCGAACGCTATGGCGTGGTGGATTTCGACATCTCCGGCGGTGTGCGCGGGATCGTCGAGAAGCCGGAACAGGCGCCCTCCCCCTATGCGGTCACGGGGCTCTATTTCCTTGATGGCAGCGCGCCGGAGCGGGCGCGGGCGGTGCGCCCCTCGGCGCGCGGCGAGCTTGAGATCACCTCCCTTCTGGAGATGTATCTGCGCGAGGGGCTGCTGCATGTGCAGCTCATGGGGCGCGGTTATGCCTGGCTCGATACCGGCACGCATGGCAGCCTTCTGGATGCGGGCAATTTCGTGCGCACCCTGTCCGAACGGCAGGGCCAGCAGGTCGGCTGCCCCGAGGAAATCGCCTGGAGCCGGGGCTGGATCGGCGATGCGCAGCTTCGGGCGCGGGCCGAGATCTTCGGCAAGAACGGCTATGGCGCCTATCTGCGCGGGCTTCTCGGCGAGGGCTGATCGGGGCGCACGGTGGTCTCAGGCTTTCTTCACGTTCGGCGCTTACCTCTGGGGGTTGCCGATTTCGCGAGGAAGTCCGATGTCCGAAAATTCTGCCGTTCTGGCGCTGCCCTATATTCAGCCGTCGCAGGCCCAGAAACACGTCACCCACAACGAGGCGCTCAAGGTGCTGGATGCGCTGGTGCAGATGGTGGTGAGCGCCCGCGACCAGAGCGATCCGCCCGCCGCCCCGCAGACGGGGGACCGCTTTCTCCTGCCCGCGGGAGCGACCGGCGCCTGGGCCGGGCAGCCGGCGGGCACGCTGGCCTGTTACGATGGTGTGGCCTGGATGTTCATGGCGCCGCAGCCGGGCTGGCGCGCGCATGTTCTGGCCGAGGCGCGGGCGGTGACCTATGACGCGGCTGAGGGCTGGTGCGACAGTTCGGCCGAGACGCTGGAGCTGGCCGGGCTGGGGGTGTCGGCAAGCCCCGACGCGGTCAACCGGCTGGCGATTTCCTCGCCCGCGACGCTGTTCAATCACGCAGGCGCGGGCCATCAGCTCAAGCTCAACAAGGCGGCGACGGCGGAGACCGCCAGCCTGTTGTATCAGACGGATTGGTCGGGGCGGGCCGAGATGGGGCTCAATGGCGGCGACGATTTCTCGGTCAAGGTATCGGCCGACGGCACCGCCTGGACAGAGGCGCTGCGGATCGCGGCGGCCAGCGGGCAGGTCACGGGCGCGGCGGTGCAGGCCGGCGGCCATGACAGCACCGCGGGGCGGCTGCTGACGGCGGGGGCCTTCGGCTGGGGGGAGACCGGCGATCTGCATGACCTGACCGATCTCGACGCGCTTGACACCGCGGCCGGGCTCTATCGGTACCGGCTGGGCGATACCGCCAATATCGCCTCGCGTCCGGCGGGGATCTCCAACTACGGGTTGATCCGGGTGGAACGCTATGATTCCGGGCGGTGCAGGCAGACGATCACCGATGCCCTGTCGCCCAGCCGGAGCTTTTACCGCATGTCGCACCCGTCGACCGGCTGGGAGGGCTGGCGCGAGCACTACACCTCTGCCTCGATTCTGGGCGGGGTGTCGCAATCGGGCGGGGTTCCGACCGGCGCGGTGATCGAGCGGGCGTCGAACGCCAATGGCGCGTACGTGCGCTTCGCCGATGGCACGCAGATCTGCATGTCGGGCCAGATGCTGGCGGATGTGACCGTCGCGGCCGGGGCGATCTTTCGCTCACCGCCGGTGACCTGGGCATTTCCGGCGGCCTTTTCCGCCGCGCCCGCGTTGATGCAGGGCCGGCAGAACCATTCCACCGCCTACTGGACAGTGCCCGGCGTGACCACCACCACCAGCGGCGAGGCCTGCGCGATGTCGTTCCAGTCGATCACCTCGCGGGCGGTCAGTCTCGTGGCCCTGGGCCGCTGGTTCTGAGGAGGACGCAGAATGCAGATCACCCTGACCCCGATTCGGATGGACGCCATTCTGGAGCTGGACCGCGCCGGCGACATGCTGATGGTGAACGGTGCGGCGCATGATTTCTCGGACATCCCCGAGGGCGGAGAACGCGCGGCCGAAGATGTGGGCTGCCCGTTCATCGCCGGGCCGGTGCGCCGCCTCGGCGGGACGCTGATCCTGACGATGCTGCGCCCCTACGGACCCGAGCACCGGGCCGATCCACCCGCCCCCGTCACGCTGGAGCCGCAGGACGGCGCCGTGCCCCTGCCCGAAGCCTGACGCTCAGGGCCGGGGAAACAGGCGGCGGGCGTATGCGTGCAGCGCCACATCCGAAGCGTTGAGCTCGGCCAGGCGCCCCAGCATCTCGGGGGTGAGCTGCGCGCACACGCCGTCATCGTCATCGGCGCTGTTGCGCTTGGGCAGTTCTTCGGGCCGGCCCCAGCCGAAGCGATCGACCAGAACCTGCACGTCGCTTTCGTAGGTTTCGGAAAAGACGATGTGGTCGAATTTATCGATGTTGCGGCAGGCAATCTTGAGCGCCACCGGGTCATACCCGGCCACCCGCCGCCCCGAGAGCTGGTAGGTGGCGAAGTTCAGCAGCCCGGGGTTCTTCTCCGGCGTCTCGATGAATTCCGACAGGTCCCCCGACACCTTGCCGCCTCGCAGAAAGTGCCGGTAATGGCTGATGAACCGGCCGAGGCCCTCGCGCAGGCAGAGAAGATAGAACATCCCCTCCATGCGCTCGAAATCCTTGGTGATACGGCCCTCGTTGGCAAAGAAGGTGCAATCCAGATCGTCGATGAAGCGTTTCTGCTCTGCCAGCGGCCATTCCCAGAACCTGATCCAGCGCGCATCGTTCTTGAGGCCGGTATCCTCTGGATGGAGGGGGATGGCATTGGCATTGGGTTCGGGCAGACGCACCCGATCGTTCTGTCGCCGCGCCAACCCCACGAGCGAGGTGCCGGCGCATTTCTTGACATGCATGAAGTAGATGCGCGGGTGGTCCGTAGCGGTCATGATTGGTCCTCTGGTTGGGGGCGAATCCTCAGTTCCGCGCGTAGACGTCTTCGTAGCGGATGATGTCGTCCTCGCCAAGATAGGTGCCGGTCTGCACCTCGATCAGCACCATCGGCACCTTGCCGGGGTTTTCCATCCGGTGCACCGCGCCGAGCGGGATATAGATCGACTGGTTCTCGCTGAGAAGCTGCACCTTGTCGTCCACGGTGACCCGGGCGGTGCCGGCCACGACGATCCAGTGCTCGGAGCGGTGGACGTGGCTTTGCAGGGACAGGGCGGCGCCGGGGTGGACGTGGATGCGCTTGACCTGGAAGCGGTCGGACAGGATCAGCGTCTCGAACCAGCCCCAGGGCCGGTGGTCGACGGGAAACTGCTGGGCCTGCTTGGCGCCGCGCTCCTTGAGCGTGGCGACCGCCTTCTTGACGTTCTGGCTGTCGGACATGTCCGCGACCATCACCGCGTCGCGCATCGCCACCGCCACCATGTTCTTCAGGCCGATGCCGACCAGCTCTATCTCGTCGGATTCAGAGCGCAGCAGGGAATGCTCGCAGTTGAAGGCCGTGGCATTGTCCGACAGCGCGTTGCCGTTGTCGTCCTTGCCGGTCTCCTGCCAGACCGCCTCCCAGCTTCCCAGATCCGACCAATGCCCGTCAAAGCGCACCACGCTGACGTTGTCGGCCTTCTCCATCACCGCGTAGTCGATCGAGATATCGGGCACCGCCGCCCAGGCCTCGGGGTCGATCCGGGTGAAGCCGAGATCCATCCGCGCGGCGGCGACGGCCTGTTCCACCGGCTCGAACACATCCGGGGCATGGGCGCGGAACGCCTCGATCATTGTGGCGGCGGTGGACAGGAAGACGCCGGCGTTCCACAGGTGCTTGTGGTCGGCCAGAAGCTCCTGCGCGGTCTGCTTGTCGGGCTTTTCGATGAAACGTTCGAGGACATGCACGCCGGGATGGGTTTCGGCCCCCGCCTCGAGCCAGCCAAATCCGGTTTCCGGGCGGGTGGGGGCGATGCCGAAGGTCACGATCCGGCCCTCGCTTGCCGCCGGGACCGCGGCGAGAACCGCCTCGCGGAACTTGTCGGGGTCGGTCACGGCGTGATCGGAGGGCACCAGCAACATCAGCCTGTCGGGATCGGTGGCGGCGACCGTCAGCGCCGCGGCGATGGCGGCGGGCGCGGTGTTGCGCCCGTCCGGCTCGATCATCACGCTCGCCGGGGCGATATCGCAGGCGTCAAGCTGTTCGGTGACGATGAAGCGGAAACTGTCGCCGGTGACGATCAGCGGCTCTGCGAACCCGTCGCCGGAAAACCGCTTGGCCGAGGCCTGAAACAGGCTGTCCTCTCCGAGGATGTCGGTAAACTGCTTGGGATAGCTCTTGCGGGACAGGGGCCACAGGCGCGTGCCGGACCCGCCGCAGAGAAGGATGGGGGTAATGGTCATGGCGATAACCTCTTTTCGGTCAATCAGGTGCTTTCGGGACAATTCCATTTCTCAAGCGTCAGGCAAGACCCTTCGACTTGAGCAGTCGATACTCTTTCGAGTCTTGCAAAAATACTTCGAAGGCTTCCTTGCTCTCATAACCTTGAAACCGCAATATATTCAATTCCGAGGGCGCTCTGCCAAGGTGCTTTCGGAAGGCTGCGATGACTGTCTGGCGGGGCAGGCGGAGGCGTTCGATTTCATCGAAAAGCGCGGGAGAATAATGCCGGAACTGGCGCAGGTCGCGGTCCCCGTGAACGCCGGATTTGTGCAAGGCCTTGACCGTTTTCTGCTCTATTTTTTGGCCATCCACTTCTGCGATGGCCTGCGCGATGCGGTCGGTATCTGGCTCCGCTTCGGGATCGAAATAGCGGATGGTGCGTTGCAGTTCTCCGTGGGGGTCATCAAGGAAGGTGCCGTAATTCAGCACGAGCTGATCCTGAGCGAAGGGTGAGTGCACCCATTTGTTGACGAAGTCCAGATAACGCGAGAATTGGTTGCTGACGAATTTTCGGAAGGAGAGCACGCTGTCCTCATTGCCATTGCGCACGAACAATTCGAAGTTGGATACGACGGAAGGGGCAAAATCGCGATACTGAATAAGGTACTTTTCCCCCTCCAGCTGCGGTACGGAAAGATCGAAATCATGGTTCTTGGTTAGCATGATGCGTCCCGCATGCTTGCAGGGGATCTGCTTGCAGCAGGTAGAGATGTCCTCGACCGAAGGCTTGCCGGAGTGGAAGTTACAATACCCGAAGCTTTTACCGAAATAGAGCTTCAGAAGCCCCACCAGCATGCGGTGACCGCTGCGGGGCCAACTGATTCCGATCACGGGAGTCATCATGGTTTACCGTTTCCTCAATACTATGTGTCGGTTTTGAAGGCGCTGTCGATATAGCTCTTGCACAGATCGTAAAGCCGCTGATCCCATTCCGAGTAGCGGGTCAGAATATCCTGCTGCTTCGGGGTTAGCGCGTCCAGAGCCTCGGATAGGGTATCGGAACTGTTGGTGGTGTTCAGGCGGTTGTCGTTGATCTCTGTCAGGATGCCCTTGTGCTTCAGGCGGTCCAGAAAGGCGGGAAACTCCTCCAGCAAACCGAATTCGGTGGTCGGGGCGAAACAATGCTGGCAGGCCGTGCGGAAGACTTCTGCGCGACTGGTGGATGCAATCCCGGCAATATGGGTTGTCTGCGCATTGTCGATTCCCTTGATGGGGTTGGACGGGAGGGCCGCTTCATCGAGAAACGCCCCGAAAGACATGTTTTTCTCTGTCACCAGCGTATGGAGCGGATGTTTCTCGGATTTATGGAGAAACTTATAGAAGCTGTATATCCGCGCCTTCGGGTCCCGCAGGACAAACAGGTAAATATAATTCCGCCGCAGCAACTCATGCACGCCATAGCTCATATGACCGTAGATCAAGTCGATCTTTGCTCGCAGGTCCGCCGGTATCTCTTTGAACGCGGCCATTTCCCTGAAAGCATACCCGAAGCGGCCCGCGTAATTGTCCGCCAAGAGCTTGTTGAAACTCGATCCCGCGGTTTTGGGAATATGCAGGTGAATCACGACGGGATCGGCGCTTTGCTCTGGGGAAGGGGGCACCAGCCGGGCGTATCTTCTCTGAAATTCGGGTGAGAGGATCAGCTTTTTGCCCAGGGTATCGAGATCGGGCAAATCCAGCTTGTTCTGGATCGCCTTCGGCTCTTCGGGCTTGCGGCCCAGGATAAGCTTATAGGCGCGGACGACATCGCCGCGCTTCACCCCCTCGCCGGAACTGGTGATCTGGCCTTTTTCGCCTGCCCGAGCATCCTGCGGCTTCGGTTGGGCCATCAGCCGGACGTACCTTTTCCGGAATTCGGGAGAGGTGATCAGCCTTTTCCCTAGGGCTTCGAGATCGGGTTGATCGAGTCCATTGCGCGCCTCCGGCCCTTCAGGCTTCCGGCCGAGGATAAGCTGATAGGCGCGGGTGACATCACCCTGTTTCACGCCGCCGCCGGAACTGGCATCCTGACTTTTCTTGTATGCCGGATCATTCTGCGGCTTCGGGGAGGTATTGCTCATCGACATCCCCCCATGGGGACGCTGATCGGTAAACTTTGCCGAAGTTGAAAACTCACGATGCGGGGCTCCTGCGAAACTCCAGAATACTATCGTTCTCTCGAAGAAATGCCTCGCGACTCGGGCGAAACAGATAAAGGGGTGTCATCGGAACAATTCGCGCGCACGAGTATAGAACAGCTGGTCGTAGTGGACCAGTTCCTCCATACCGGCACGGGTTTCCGGAGTGGGGCGCTGTTTCTCGATCTTTCGCATGCTCGGATTGGTTTCCATCAGATCGTCCAGCACCTGATGCTTGCGCAATTCGGCGGGTGGCGCGTAATTCAGCGTTTTGGCCAGCCGCTCGACATCCTCGTCATAGCGATCCATGAAGCCGATGAAGGTAAACTTCTCAAGGTTGCGCAGGGCTTGTTCCAGCATCTCGTCCAGCGTGATGTTCCGCCACACAGGATCGGATTGCGCGTGTGCGACCTGCGGGACATCCGAGAAATAGCGCACAATGGAATTGTCGATCGCGGGATGTGCCCGAATTGTGGGATGCGCAAAATAGGCATCGATGTCGTGCTCATTGGCCCACCGAGGCAGTTGCAGGTTATTTTTCTCGATGATTTCCGGCGCATGGGCGCGATGGAAATTGTACAATGAGATCAGCCGGTCCATCGGATCGCGCAGAAATGAGATCAGCCGCTTCGCTCCCGGGATCAGAGTGGTGGAATAATAGTCGAAATGCCCCGAGAACCCCAGTTTGGAGGCCAGTTGAGCCACTGGAGATTCGTAAAGCCTGTTGAAGCGTTCGGGGTGCATGTTCTCGGAGCCGAGCCATTGGCCCAGAAGATGGTGCAGCGTGGTGCCACCGCATTTGGGGACATGCAGGAACACCACCCGTTCCGTAGCGCAGGGCCAGAGCGGCGGCATGTTGAATGCGTCCGCTTTGCTCGTTAGCGCCACTGGCATGGTGGTGTTCCCGGCTGCTTTGAACTGGGCATACCTATGTGCAAATTCGGGAGATTTCAGAAAGTTATGCCGGATACGTCCAATTTTGGTTCCAGCCTCGCGCTTTCGCATCAATTCCGCCGCACTTGGTCGACGACCGAGAAAGAGCTCGTAAGCTAGTGTAACCTCGGAATCTGTGAGTTCTCTGGAATTCGATCCGGGCGACGCCTGATGGTTGCTGTCTTGCATAGTAATCGGTCCCCTGTCGCTCAGAGCGTCTTCATGATCTCGTCGAGCCGGGCCCGGTAGCGTTTCGCGATGGCGGCGGCGGAGAAATTCTCCTGCACATTGCGCCATGCGGCCTCGGCCTTTTGCGTGCGCGCCGTCTCATCGTCATGGACCGCGCGCATCTGGCGCACCGCGTCCGCGTGATCGGGCTCTGCCCATTTCTGCCCGGGCCGCACGAAGATATATTCGTCCGGCTCCAACGCCACCTCCTTGTAATCCACAAGCCAGGCCGTGTCGTCGGAGCAGAAATCCATGTTGCCGGAATAGGCGGTGGCCACCACCGGCACCTTGAGGTTCATCGCCTCGATCATGCCAAAGCCCCAGCCTTCGGATTTGTGCAGCGAGATATAGCAGTCGCTGCCCGCCTTGAGCCGCAACAGATCCTCGTATTTCAGGGTCTCGTCGAGAATGCTGAAGCGGTCGTCGCCCGCGATCACCGCGTCGACCTCCTCCCATATTTTCTCTTGCACCGGGTCGGTGACCTTGGTGCGGTTCTGGGTCTTGATCACAAGCCGCACGTCCTGCACCCCCTCGAAGGCATCGCGGAACGCCTTGAGCGTGCCCACCGGGTTCTTGCGCTGCACGAAGGAGAAGCTGTCGAAGGCCACGAGAAAGACAAACTCGTCCCCCTTGAAGCCGAAGCGGTCGCAGACGAAGCGGCGCGCGTCCTCGCGTTCGATCTCGGGCAGATGCTCGAAGCACATGCCGACATTGGTGACCGGGCGGCCCCCATTATGAGGATCATAGATCTGCACGCCATAGTCGGTCGAGACCCAGATTTCGTCCAACAGCTCCATACCGAGGAAGTGGCAGGCGGCGGGCGTGTCGAGTTCCCAGAAGAAATACCCGATATTGTAGGCGCCCGAGAAGACATCGGGGGCATAGGCATAGATGAGCGGGATCGACTCGGCGTTCAGATGGATGAGGTTGATTTTCGCGCGTTGCCAGTCCGACAGTTGTCCGGTGCTGGAAAACCCTTCCGGGGCGGGGTTGTCGAGCCCGAAATTCACCGGATTCACCCGGTAGCCCGCATGGTCGAGAACCGCCGCGGAAAGCCGTGTGGCCTGCCCGAGGCCCGAGGCCTTCTTGAAGGGGCCGATGAGCTGAATCTCGGCCTCATCTTCTGTTTCGACCGGCGGCAGCATCGCCGCCTCGAACCGATGGCCGTGGGTGTCGGTCGTCACAAAGGCGCCGGTTTCAAGGTCGAAACCGCGCAGCCGCAGCATATCGGAAAACAGAGCCCGGTCGAGAGGGGCCGAGTCCGGCGCCACGCCGAGGTCCGCGACAAAGCGCGCCATCGGGCTTTGCTCTGTCTCGTCGGGCTCCAGCAACTCCGATACCTGGTCTGAGGGCAGGTATCGCAGGTAGTCGGGCCGCTGTACGGCCATCACCAGAAGCGCCAGAAGCAACCTGCGCCGCCCGTCCTCCGTGTCCAGATTGAGGGTCGATAGCCCTTCGGTCTGAGCGTGCTTTCGAATCATGAACGCGGTTAGTGGCCAGGGCTGATCGGCGCGGGACGGAGGAATGGCAGACAGCAGGTCGATATAGGTCTGCGGGACGAGCACATCCTCGCAATGCAGCGCTTTGGCCTGGTCGATCGACCACCAATAGACCGCCCAGAGCACCCAGTCGGAATTGTTGAAATCCATCGAATGCAGGATGGGCGGCACGCCCATCAGGAAGGACCAGTGGATCTGGGTAAAGCTGTGCCGCACGCCGCCGATGACCACGGGCATGTTGAGCCAGTCAATCATCTCTCGTGACATCGGCACACGCAGCCCCTTGCGCAGCGGGCCATAGCCCGCGATATACCAGCTGAGGAAATGCGCCACGTTCTCCGGATCCTCCTGAATCGGGAAGGGCGTATCGAGCTTGTAACGGTAGCGAACATATTCCGCGTAGGCCGTCATCGGCGCGGGCAGGGCGCCGCCATGGATGTAGTCGGTTGCGGCGAACATCTCCGCATGCGGTGCGAAGGGCGGGGATCGGTGCGGTGGCGGGTGCTTGCGCACCACGTCCACCAGATCGGCGAGCGCCTCAAGATCCCCGTAAAGCAACTCCTGCAACCCGCGCGTGGCGGGCTTCCCCGATGGGCGCGACGTGCCGTTCACCTCGGGCAAGGTTTCCTTGGGGATGCGGAAACGGCCGAGGTTGAAGCCGTTGCCGCCCAAGGTGCGCAATCGCACCACGCCGCCCTGCTCAGCGATGGAGCGCAGCATGGAATCACTCAGCGGGATGCAGAAGCCGTGATTGCCATTGCCGATCCCGGCAGCCTTCAGGTCGCCACGATACATGTTGGCCGTGGCCTGTGTCACCAACCCCTTCGCGGTATAGACCCCGACGGTAAGATGCTGTCCGGGCTGGCCATCGCTACGGGCGACCCAACCCAGAATTTCGCCGTTCTGAAATCCATCGACATGCCCGCGGAAACCGCGGAAACCGTGAACGACACTCCCCAGTTTCCTGCGAAGCCCGTTATGCCAGTTCATCATAATCAGCCTGGGCCATCATCTCTGCCAGCTGACGAATATTGACCTTTGATTCCCAGCCGAGCTTTTCGCGCGCCTTGGTGGGATCGCCGATCAGAAGGTCGACCTCTGCGGGGCGGAAGAATTGCGGGTTCACCCGCATCACCAGCTTGCCGGACTTGCGGTCGGTCGCGGTCTCAGCCTCTCCCTCGCCTTCCCAGACCAGATCCATCCCGAGCGCCTCCGCGGCGAAGGTGAAGAAATCGCGGATCGTGGTGGTGGTGCCGGTGGCCAGAACGTAATCGTCGGCGTCATCCTGCTGGAGCATCCGCCACATGCCTTCGACATAGTCGCCGGCAAACCCCCAGTCGCGTTTGGCATCCATGTTGCCCAGCTCGACCGGCGCATCGCCCCCTCGGGCGATGCGGGCCAGTCCCATGGTGATCTTGCGGGTGACGAATTCCTTGCCGCGCAGCGGGCTTTCATGGTTAAACAGAATGCCGGAGCTGGCATGCATGCCAAAACTCTCGCGGTAGTTCATGGTGATGTAGTGGCCATAGACCTTGGCCACGCCATAGGGCGAGCGCGGGTAAAGCCGCGTGGTCTCGCTCTGCGGCACTTCCTGCACCAGACCGAACATCTCGGAAGTGGAGGCCTGATAGAAACGGGTCTCGGGCGTCAGCGTGCGCAGCGTGTCGAGGATGCGCACCACGGCCATCCCGTCCACATCCGCGGTATAGATCGGCAACTCCCATGAAGCGCCGACAAAGCTCTGCGCCGCGAGGTTGTAGAACTCGTCGGCCCGCACCTTGTCGATCGTGCGGTAGATATTGTTGCTCTCGGAGAGATCGAACTCGTGCAGCGTCACGTCATTGGCGACGCCGAGCTTATCGAGGCGGCTGAGCGTGGGGTGCGAAATGCGCCGGACGCCGCCGTGAACCTCATAGCCTTTCTCAAGCAGAAGCTGAGCGAGATAGGCGCCGTCCTGTCCGGTAATGCCGGTAATGAATGCTTTTTTCATGGTGCCGATAAATCCTGAAATTGTCGAGAAAGACACACGGTCGAGTTCGCCAGAGTGATACGCGAGGGTCGCCTGATCTTCAACGCCTTAATCGGCGCCGGGGGCAGCATTGCGGCACGGCACTGGCGCCGTTTTCGGGGCCTCGAAAGGGGTAGGGCGATACGATGCAATGCCCGGAACCGTGCCGCCGGTCGCTCTTTGGTCATGCCCGCCGGGATCAAGAAAAATGGCCGGGCGATGCCGGCCATCTTCATGCGGTTTTTCACGGGCTGTCTTCAGAAGAGGAAGTCGTCGGCCGAATAGTCCAGACCCACCCCGACCTGATTGAAGTTCACGCCGTTCAGCAGGATGCTGTTCACCCCGTCCACGATCTGGGCCGTACCACCGTTGTTGACCAGGTGGTTGTTGAGAAGATCGTTGAAATCCGTGATGTTCGTCACCCCGATCAGGTTGATGACCTCGGCATCGTTGCTCTGGAAGTCGGTCACGACATCCTGACCGAAGCCGTCCGCGAAGTCGAAACGGTCCGCGCCCGCGCTGCCGGTCAGCGTGTCGTTGCCGCCGACACCATTGAGCGTATCGTTGCCGGCGCCACCATGAAGCTTGTCATCGCCGGCATTCCCGAACAGCCGGTCATCGCCATCGTCACCGATCAGCGTGTCATTGCCCGTGCCGCCATGAAGCGTGTCATCGCCGACGCCGCCGCCCATCCAGTCCTTTCCGTCTCCTCCGACCATCCAGTCGTTGCCGGTCCCGCCATCGAGGTTGTCATTGCCCGCGCCACCATCGAGGGTGTCGTCGCCGCCCCGACCGCTCAGGACATTGGCGGTATTGTCGCCGGTCAGATTGTCCCCGTAGTTTATGGAGCCGAAGACCCGCTCGATCGAGATCAGCGTGTCGTTGCCATCGGCGCCGCTCGCGGTGCCGGCGGCGAGATCGACCGTCACGGCGCCCGAGGCGTTGGAATAGTTCGCGGTGTCGAAGCCGGCGCCGCCATCGAGCTGGTCATCGCCGGCCCCGCCGATCAGCCAGTCGTCGCCGCCACGCCCGCTCAGGACATTGTCGGCGGCGTTGCCGATCAACGTGTCCCCGTAGTCCTTGGAGCCGAAGACCCGCTCGATCGAGATGAGCGTGTCATTGCCATCGGCGCCACTCGCGGTGCCGGCGGCAAGGTTCACCGTCACGGAACCCGAGGCGTTGGAATAGTTCGCGGTGTCAAAGCCCGTGCTGCCATTCAGCCTGTCATCACCGGCGCCGCCGATCAGCCAGTCGTTGCCCGCCTGGCCATTGATCGAATCGTTGCCATCGCCCCCCTCGAGAAGGTTGCCGTCGCTTGAGCCGAAGATGATGTCGTTTCCGCCGCCACCCAGGGCGTTCTCGATCGAGATCAGATGGGCATAGATCGTGCCGCCGATCCTGGCCGTGCCGCCCCCAAGGTCGATTTTCCAATCGTCAGAGGCATTGTAGGTCCAGTCGGCGGTATCGTTTCCGGCCCCGCCGTCGAGCGTTTCGTTCGGACCGCCAAAGCCCTGCGACAACAGGTCGTCGCCGTCGCCGCCGATAAGGTGATCGGTGCCGCCACCGCCCAGAAGCGTGTCGTTGCCTCCACGCCCGTACAGGACGTTGTCACCGCTATCCCCGGTCAACGTGTCCCCGTAGTCCTTGGAGCCGATGACCCGCTCGATCGAGATCAGCGTGTCGTTGCCATCGGCGCCGCTCGCGGTGCCGGCGGCGAGATCGACCGTCACCGCGCCCGAGGCATAGGTATAGTTCGCGGTGTCAAAGCCCGCGCCGCCATCGAGCTTGTCATCGCCGGCCCCGCCGAGCAGCCAGTCGTCGCCGCCACGCCCGCTCAGGACATTGTCGGCGGCGTTGCCGATCAACGTGTCCCCGAAGCCGATGGAACCGAAGACCCGCTCGATCGAGATGAGCGTGTCATTGCCATCGGCGCCGCTCGCGGTGCCGGCGGCGAGGTTCACCGTCACGGAGCCCGAGGCGTTGGAGTAGTTCGCGGTGTCAAAGCCGGTGCTGCCATTCAGCCTGTCATCGCCGGCCCCGCCGACCAGCCAGTCGTTGCCCGCCTGGCCATTGATCGAATCGTTGCCATCGCCCCCCTCGAGAAGGTTGCCGTCGCTTGTGCCGAAGATGATGTCGTCTCCACCGCCACCCAGGGCGTTCTCGATCGAGATCAGATGGGCATAGATCGTGCCGCCGATCTTGGCCGTGCCGCCCCCAAGGTCAATTTTCCAATCATCGAAGGTATTGTAGGTCCAGTCGGCGGTATCGTTTCCGGCCCCGCCGTCGAGCGTTTCGTTCGGACCGCCAAAGCCCTGCGACAACAGGTCGTCGCCGTCGCCGCCGATAAGGTGATCGGTGCCGCCGCCGCCCAGAAGCGTGTCGTTGCCATCATTGCCGATCAGGGTGTTCGCCGAAGAGTTCCCGGTGATGCGGTCGTTTCCGGCGCTGCCATTGACGTTCTCGATACTGCTCAGGCTGATCGTTCCCGATCCACCCGGCGTATAGTTGAACGTACCGGTTGCCAGATCGATATCGGTCGTGCTTACCGAGATATTGGATACGTCGAGCGTATCCGACCCCGCATCGCCATTGATGCTGGCCCCGGGTCCGTCACCCCAGCCATTATTGAGAATGAAGGTGTCGTCGCCGTCGCCGCCGTGCTGCACGTCAACGCCACCCTGGCCTTCCAGGGTGTCATTGCCCGCGCCGCCGAACAGCGTGTCGTCGCCGCCGCCGCCGAAAATCTGATCGTCCTGGGATGTCCCGACAATGTTGTTGGCGTTGCCGTTCCCGTTGATGATGATCTCATCGGTGTTGCTGCTGCTGATGTTCCAGTCCTGGAAGGTCCAGCCCGAGATATCGAGATTATTGCCAAAGTCGACGTTGACGATGATCGTGTCATCCGACCCGGTATTGTTGTTGCCGTCGATCAGAAGATCGGTGGCGAACTCGGTCGATTGGTCGAGCTCCTTGTTGCCCAGTATGACGGTCTTGTCGATATCGGGGCCGTCGGCCGCAAACTCGATCTCCTGGATCGCGTTCACATTGAACATGCTCGAGCCGGATCCGAAATCATACGTCCCTGCGCCATCGAGCAGGATGCGGTTATGACCGCCGCCGCCCCAAAGAGTTTCTCCAATTTCCGCGCCCTGGCCGTTGCTGTAACGGAAGGTGTCGTTGCCGTCCTCGCCAAAGAGCGTGTCGTTGCCGCCGCCGCCTTCCAGCGTGTCATGGCCGGCGCCGCCGCGGATTTCCTCATCCGCAGCCCCACCAACGACCAAGTCATTGCCGCGGCCAGTGCTGAGGTAGACGCCGAAGCTGTCGCCGTAGATGGTGTCGTTGCCATCGCCGGTGAAGACCCGTTCGATATTCGAAACATTGGACATCGCCACACCGTCGATGACCGCGGTATTCCCGGCGAGATTGACCGTGCTGTTCGAGGTCACCGCCGCGGCGTTGAAGGTGTCGGTCCCGATGCCGCCGGCCGCCGTGGCCACATGGCCGAAGAGGCCCGCGTAATCCGAGAACTCATTGGTGAAGATGAACAGGTCGTCATTGGTTGCGGACCTGCCGCGGAAGGTCACGTCAAGGTCGTAGATCGTGATCGGCGAAACGCTGCCGTTGTCCTGATCGCGCAGGCGGACCGTCCAGTCGCCGGAGGCCAGCATACCGCGGAAGGACTGGCTGAAAAACTCCCACCGGCCAGAGCCGAACCCGCCCGCGGAGGTGCCGTCATTCTCGCCGACATTGTCGATCACGAAGGCGGTGGTGCCGTCCGGCGCGATCAGCTGAATCTCCAGATCGCCCAGATCGTCCCACGCGTTGAACCCGATGTCGATCTCTATGCTTTCGATGATGATGTCCGACGTGGCGGAAACGGTGAAATCGTTGTTGGCGTTGAACCCGCTCAACGTCATCGTGGTGTTCAGCTCATCGTGGAATTCGCTGGCCTCGTTGGCCGTGGTGTGGGTGGTTTCCCAGGTCTCCGCCAGCCGCACCGCGGCCAGACCGTCGATCAGGCCATAGCCGTAGTCGTTGGAGAAATGCAGCCCGCCACCGTTCCAGTTGTTGGCGCCGTTGAAGAACCAGGCGTATTCCTCCGAACCGCTGGTGCCGGAGCCGACATCCGTTCCGACATGGCGCGCCGAATAGGCGAGAATGTCCTGCACGTCACGCCAGCCCAGATTCGGGTTCGCCTCGAGCATGAGAGCGACCACGCCCGACACCATCGGCGCCGCCGCCGAGGTGCCGTTGAAGCCGAAGGTATAATCCCCTGACGAATAGCCGTCGCTGCCGGTGCGGTCGGTGGTCACCACCTGCCCCGGCGTGCCGAAGGCGGAGATCAGGACGTTGTTGCCGTGAGTGGAGTAGGACGAGACATCGCCATCCTGATCGACCGCCGCGACCGAGATGGTATGCGGGTTGGCGTTCCAGGAGGACGCGTTGGCATCATGTCCGGTATTGCCGGTGCCATCGGGGGTCGACGTGTTGCGCGAGTTGCCGGCCGATTTCACATAGATCGTGCCAAGCCCGCCGCGCCCCTGCGCCGCGCCATCGTCGAAGGCCTGGTTCAGGGCGTTCATGCCATCGGCGCCGCCAGTCGTCAGCGCCAGATCGAACCAGTTGTACTGATACATCGTCCCGTAGGACATGTTCATGATGTCGGCCTGATACCCACCGCCGCCACTCACGCCGGAGGCGTAGTTGGCCGCCCCGATCATCGTGTCCACAAGGGTATCGTTGATCAGATCGCCAACGCGGAACCCGAACTTGGTGGCGTCATAGGCCACCCCCACCGTGCCGTTGCCGTCCCGGTCCGAGGCGATGATCCCCATCACCGCGGTGCCGTGGTTGTCGCCCGGCCCCCCCGGGCTGGGGTCGGTGTCGTTGTCCCGGAAATCCCAGTCCTTGGCGATGGAATAATTATCGCCCAGATCGTGATGGCTGCGCTGGACGCTGTCATCCATCACTGCCACTTCGACACCGGCGCCGGTATATTGCCGGCCCGAACCGTCCCAGACCTGCGTCACGTTCAGATCGAACAGGCCCGCCGTGCCGTTGAGCAGGTGCCACTGGCTTGAGAACAGATCGTCCGAGGGCAGGGCCATTTTCGCCGAGTGCCCGGTGTCGGCGTCAGGCGCGTCATAGGTGACCGGCGCGCTGCCGTCATGGCGCCAGGCCATCGCGTCGCCGGCAAAGAGAGCGTTGAGCGAAGTCATCATGTCGGTGGCGCTTCGCTGGGTCAGGCCGCTCAGCTCTGCGGGCAAGGCATCGGCGCCGCCCATCTCCGCGCGGGCGGCCAGACCATCCTGAAGGGTGCCGCCGCGCGCATCCTCGCGCAGGCTGCCATCCATACGCTTGATGCTGCGCTCCTGTCGGGGGGCCTCGTCCCCCTCGCCCGTGCCATCCGCGAGAATGGCCTCCTCTGTCTCCCGAAGGGGCGTTCCGCTCTGATTGTCGGGCGCTTCTTTTGCAAGTTCAGCCGCGACTTTGGCAGAAAATGATGCATCCAGCATAATACTACACTCCACTAACCATGAGTTTCCCGCGCACGCACAGGACAAATGAAAATTGACCCACCTCGTTGAGGACGCCCAAACCGGCACGGGACGAAAATTAACGTAAGGTTAACGAGAAATGTGTGATTCTTTCAATATCTCATTTCACACTGAGTTCCACAGGCGGGTTATGGCCTGTCAGACATCTGCGCCCCCCCCGGCGGCGATCCGGTGTGTCGCGAGAGCCCGGCCACATCATCGAGGTCCGGGCTCTGGCGGTTGGCGACGATCAGGTCGCAATCGGCCTTGAAGGCGGCAAGATCGCGGATCACCCGGCTTCCGTAGAACTGCGGCTCTTCCATCGTCGGCTCGTAGACCACCACCTCGATCCCTTTGGCCTTGAGGCGTTTCATGATCCCCTGAACCGAGCTTTGACGGTAGTTGTCCGAGCCGGCCTTCATCACCAGCCGGTAGATGCCGACCCGCCGCGGCGCGCGGTCGAGAATGCGTTCGGCGATGAAATCCTTGCGGGTGCGGTTGGCATCGACAACCGCGCGGACAAGGTTTTGCGGCACATCGGCGTAATTGGCCAGGAGCTGCTTGGTGTCCTTGGGCAGGCAGTACCCGCCGTAACCGAAGGAGGGGTTGTTGTAATGGGTGCCGATACGCGGATCGAGCCCGACGCCTTCGATGATCTGGCGCGAGGCCAGCCCGCGCGACAGGGCATAGCTGTCGAGTTCGTTGAAGAAGGCCACTCGCATCGCAAGATAGGTGTTGGCGAAAAGCTTGATCGCCTCGGCCTCGGTGGATTGGGTGAACAGGGTCGGAATATCCTCCGCCTCCGCACCGTCCGTCAGCAGCGCGGCAAAACGATGCGCCCGCGCGCTGTCTTCGCCCACCACGATGCGGGACGGATAGAGGTTGTCATGCAGCGCGCGCCCCTCGCGCAGGAATTCCGGGCTGAAGATCACCCGGTCGGTGCCCAGACGTGCGTTCAGCTCGGCGGTGAAGCCCACCGGCACGGTGGATTTGATCACAAGGGTCGCCTCGGGGTTCAGCCGCAGCGCCTCGCCCACCACTGTCTCGACCGTGGACGTGTCGAAGAAATTCGCCACCGGATCGTAGTTGGTGGGCGTCGCGACGATCACGTAATCTGCCCCCTCCATGGCCGTTTCCGGGTCGGTCGTCGCGGTGAGATCGAGATCGCGGGTGGCGAGATAGGCCTCAAGCTCGGGGTCGATCAGCGGGCAGTGGCGCCGGTTGATCTCATCGACCCGTTGGGGATCTATATCCAGCGCCCGCACGCGATTGTGCCGGGCCAGAAGAACCGCATTGGACAGACCCACATAGCCGATCCCCGCCACCGCAATTGTCAGCCCTGCCATCGTGTTCCCCTGTGTTACGCCCGCCGCGACCCACCGTTACACCACAAGACACCCGGCTCAAACGGCAAAGCCGCGTGCCCGCAGGGAAATCCGGCGCGCCCCGTCCCCGCTTGTGATCGCGGCGGGCCGGTGGTAGCCTTGCCGGCGCGGGGATCGACGGGCGATACCCCGGAAAAGCGAGGCGTGTCATGGCCTTCATGGGATTTTCGGGCGGAATTGCACTGGCGTTATACTTGGGCGTTTCAGGGTGCATGATGACCGGGTCCGATGTGGGCACGGCGGACCCGGAACGCACCGACAGCATGGAAACCATCAGCATGAGCACAGATCAGAGCAGCGCGCAGGAGGGGTCGATCACCCTGACGGGCGAGGTGGTGCAGGGTGTCACCTGCCCGGCGATCCGGCTTGACGATGGCCGCACCGTCGCCCTGTCGCGGCTGCCGTCGGAGTTCCCCATCGGCACACGGGTGCGGGTGACGGGTTCGGGCTATGCCGGTTCGGCAAGCTGCATGCAGGAGGTGCTCGTCGTCACCGGCGCCGCGGCGGAATAGGCGGCGCGCGGGTGTCCTGGACCCTGCGCAACGCTCACCTACTCCCCCGAATCATCGTTAACAACTCATAAAGATTCAAAGCCGTCCGCCGCTCCCGAGGTGGCCGCTTGCCGCTGATAGTTTGATGGGCTGTCGTCCTTTAAAGCTTTTCGGGAGAAACTTGAATCTTAGGATTCCCAATGGGTTCTATTTGTGATTCATCGTGTTTAGCAGGCTGCTGAAAAACTCCTCCTCGACATGGATTTGAGTACATGATTCACCCTTTTCGGGTTACGAAGGGGGTGACGCTGCGTGGGACGGGACGGACGAGGCGAGCGGGGCGCTGTTCAGCTATGTGGACCTTGAAGCGCGAGTTCCAACGGGGCACCCGCTTCGCAAGATCAGGCAGATCGTGAATGACGCGCTGGTGAGCCTCGATGCCGGGTTCAACGCGCTCTACACGAAGGAAGGCCGCCCCTCGATCGCGCCGGAACGACTGATCCGGGCCAGCCTGCTCCAGATGCTGTTCTCGATCCGGCCGGAACGGCAACTCATTGAGCAGATGGACTACAACCTGCTGTTCCGATGGTTCGTCGGGCTCGGGATCGACGATACAGTCTGGGTCCCCACAGTGTTTACCAAGAACCGCGACCGGCTGCTGACAACCGACATGTCGCGCAAGGTGATGGCGGCGGATCCTGGCGCATCCCGAGGTTCGGCCGCTGCTATCGGACGAGCACTTCTCGGTGGACGGCACGCTGGTCAAGGCGTTCGCCATGGGTCTCCAACCGATGGCGACACCATGGCTCACCCTCGATGAAGAATTTCCAGCCCAAGGACAGCACGGCGCCGCCAGACGATGACAATCCCGGCGGGCCGCCGCCGCCAGTGACGAGACCTCCGCAGACACTAGCCAGCCCCAGCAGACAGAGACCCAGCCGATGCCCGACACGCCCCGCCAGAACCGCAACGCCGAAGTGAACTTCCGGGGGTGAGAAGCGCTCGAATGCAACTCATGCGTCCGTGACAGACCCGGATGCGCGCCTCTACAAGAAGTCGCCGGGTGCGGCGTCGATGCTGTGCTTCATGGGGCATACGCTGATGGAAAACCGGAACGGCCTGAGCTGACCCATGCCGACGGCCATGGCGAGCGCAAGGCGGCGCTGGAGATGATCAACCGCCACTCCCCGGGCTCGACCCGGCGCCTGACGCTTGGGGCAGACAAGGGATACGATAGCGCAGACTTTGTCGCCGAGCTAAGGCGGATGGTCGTGTCCCCGCATGTCGCACAGAAGGCCCGGCATTCCGCCATCGACGGACGGACCACCCAGCATCCCGGCTACGCCTTATCCCAGCGGCGGCGGAAGAAGATCGAGGAACCGTTCGGCTGGGCCAAGACCGTCGGCGGCATGGTGCAGACAGTTCACCGCAGCCTCGAAAGGGTCCGCGCGCAGTTCACAATGACCATGGCGGCCTGCAACCCCGCCAGGCTGCCGAAATTCCTGGCAGCCTGACAGCCGGAGCGGTGCCGGCGCGAGGTTTGCATCCGCAGAT
The DNA here is from genome assembly GCF_900110425.1 of Salinihabitans flavidus. Taxonomy (GTDB): domain Bacteria; phylum Pseudomonadota; class Alphaproteobacteria; order Rhodobacterales; family Rhodobacteraceae; genus Salinihabitans; species Salinihabitans flavidus. Next base: position 48,895 of record NZ_FODS01000024.1, read on the forward strand.
ATCAGTGTGGGGTCACACTGGACTTCTCACGGCCCGGGAAACCCACCGATAACGGGTTCATCGAGGCCTTAACAGCAAGCTGAGGGCGGAGTGTCTCAACGCCCATTGGTTCATGAGCCTTGCAGATGCCCGCGAAAAGCCGGAGGACTGGCGCAGACACTACAACGAGGAAAGACCCCACAGCGCGATCGGATACAACGTCCCGATTGCAATGCACTATCCCGATGGCGTCACCAGCCCGTCATCGTGAAGCAGCCGGAAAAGTCCAGCTTCCGGCGGTCCAAAGATGGGGAGCAGCGCAAAACCCCAAGGACTCTCGAGGGACGACCGGGGGGTAGGTCAGAGCATGAAGCCAGATTACCCAAGCTTGTAAGACAAAATAGATGCGATTATTGGTACTCAAAAACTCACTAAGGCTGGAGGTAATATTGTTAACTTGGCGAGAAGGAGTGTGGCTCTCTTCAATATTAGTTTGAGGGTATCCGAATTCTGTATCAATAAAGTCTGCAATACTTAAAACAATTTTTTTTGATATCTCTCGAGCATCTTTGAACAAGAAATTTTCTTGAAGCAGAGCGCAAATAAGCAAATCCTCAAGAACATCAAAAACATTTGCCGAAAGATAGCCAACCTTCAGGAAATATTTTTTTCTCTCCATCTCAATATACCAGCTTACTTCAGGTTTTTTCTCCAGAATTATTGCGTGAACAAAATTATCAAAACTTGAAATATGAACTTGATCCATAATCAAATCCGCTGAATAATAATTATAACTATCCATAATTCCGTGAATCCTGCGTCCACGGGTAATATCCAATAATTCTAGTTAAGATTTTATAAACATAACGAACTCGCGTGTAGGGCCAACACTGATAGCATGACTGATCTCCCTTATGGATCGTTGCAATCCCACATCTGCCCATCAATGTCGGTGAGAGGTGATGATTCGCATCATCAGAGTGACAACAAGTCGTTCGTACGCGAGGGCATTGCAAGGCACTCCAGACCTACATCAAAACAGCCTTCGGCAACTTCAGCGCGGTTCAAGTCACCCGAAAAGAAAATCGTCTGCAGAAAGATTGGACGCATTGATACCGGTCAAGGTAACCGTATTCCCCGATCCGTCCTCGATCACTAAGTCGTGTCCTATCTGATTTGCGTGATCAGAGATTAGGTCGCTGAAATTCACGATATCGGAGAGCGCGCGGAGATCGATCACATCACCGTCACCTGAACCATCGAAGTCCGAAATCGTGTCCTGACCAAAGTTGCCGCGAAAAACAAAAGTATCGCTCCCGGCACCGCCAATCATGAGATCATCCCCATAGTCGTCACGGAATGTGTCGTCACCCTCTCCTCCGATCAGCGTATCGTCGCCCCACGCACCATTCAGCAGGTTGTCGCCGGAATTACCCACGATCCGGT
>NZ_FODS01000005.1 GCF_900110425.1 Salinihabitans flavidus
AATAGAGCGATGGCATCAGACCATGAAGAATCGTGTTCTGCTGGAGAATTACTACCTGCCCGGTCATCTCGAGCGACAGATCGGGGACTTCGTCGACTACTACAATAACCAGCGCTACCACGAGAGCCTGAAAAACGTCACACCCGCTGACGTCTACTTTGGCCGGGACAAGGCCATTCTGAGAGAAAGGGAGAAGATCAAGAACCTGACGATCCGACAGCGCCGCTTGCAACATCAAAAACAAGCAGCATAATCAATCACACAACCGAACCAGAGCCTCCAATGTTCAAGCCGCTCTGATGTCCCATTTTATATGACGACGGACACCCGCAGGGCATTGCCCACCGACTTCCTGAGATATCCGCTATCGTCGTTTTTGAACTGACTGAGCAGCGCGACCGCAACCTCGGGATGATCTTTGAAATACGGCCGCCCCGTCCATATTCGGAGCCCCTCCGTCACGGCACGGCGGACGTTGGCGGAAGGATCTGCCAGCCACGCCCTGATAACAGGAAGCGCAGCTTCATATCCCGTGTCCGAGCAATAGCGATCGAACGCCTTCGCAATGATTTCTTGGACGCGCCAGTCCCTGTCTTGGCTGGCCCGCTCCCTCAGAGCTTGCAGGGCGTCCTCATCCAACGCCGCCATCATGCCGAGGATGAAAACACCGATGCAGCGCGCCTGCGGCAAATCCGTTTGCAGCAGGGTCAAGGCCAGCTTTTTGGCTTCGACCGCAGAGACCTGATCGTGGACCTCGACGGCAGCCGCCTCCAGGTCCTTGAATCCATGCTCGGTTTTTTTTGAACGCTCCACAAGCTGTTGAACAATCTGCATTGAGCTGAAACCCATTCCGAAGAACGCTACCAAAGCGGTCGTGAGAATCCCCGAACCTTCAACCACTCTACACCATGGCGTCGGCAGCTGCCCAATGTCTTCGTTGATGAAGCGCGCTGCGTTAGTGGCTTCGAAAGGGGTGACGGCATGCTTCGTCGACGTCTATGCCAGCGACGACCTTAGTGCCTTCCGAAATTAGGCCGTGGGTGAAGACTCCGGCCCCGCAGAACAGGTCGACGCATGCGACATCAGCCATCCGCTTTTTTTATCCCCCCGCACGCTTAGCCTTTTGTGAAAGGGCGGCGATCATGGCCCCAGCCAGAGCATCCGGACCGGCATCCAGATTGCCATTGCGATCATCATCAGGTTCTCGGTCAGGGAAACGAAGCCGAGCGGGACGTTGCTCGAACCGCCGACGCAAGCGCACTTGAGCTCGCGCTTGTCAATGTAGACTGCCTTGAAGACCGATACCGCGCCGACGGTTCCGATGAATAACGCGACGGGGGCCGCGATCCAGATCAGGGCGCCCGCGATCATCAGAATGCCGGCCAACGCCTCGCCGAAGGGGTAAACGTATCCGTACCGAACCCAACGGCGCGCCAGCAAGTCGTAGTTCAGGAACATGGTCGAGAAGCTCTCGATATCCTGAAGTTTCTGGATCGCGAGGAAGCACATGCTTATCGCGATGAACCACTCCACGGCCCTGATGCTGAACACGGTGCCGAACGCGAACCAGCTGACCGCCAGTGCCATGAGACAGGCCATTGAGAAGATCGCGATGACCGGCTGGTAGCTGGTCTCGTCCGCGCCCTTCACGTCCTTGCCGAAATGGGCTCGAAGTTCTTCATAGCCACCGATCCGCTCGCCCCCGATGAATGTCTGCGGGGTCGTCTCGACGCCGTGCTCTTTCTTGAATGTTTCTGTCTCGTCCCGCGTCTTGAGGTGGTGATCCTCGACCGTGTAGCCGTGCCGCTCGAGCAGATCCTTCGATTTCAGTCCGAATGGGCATAGATGATCGTGCATCACCATCCGGTATAGGGTCGCGGTCTTGCCGTCTTGGTCCAAAGCCATGTGGTTCTCCTTGCAAGGAACCCGGTGCTTGATTCTCAATCCGCTCCGCAACCATAGAAGCCGCGGTAGCCCACGCTCAACCCCGCATCGAGCTCGAACACGAGTTCCGCGTTCTGGCGCCGATCGGCCAGCTCGCCGAGCGGCCGCACGGTGACTGTCGTACCTGGCGCCCCGAAGGTTGCCGCGCCTTGCTGCGGGTTGCCGTCCGCCTCCAGAGCGACAAGGACGCCGTTCAGCTTCATCGCAGCCGCTCCGCCGTCGTTAGCCCACAGGACCGGGTCTGTTTCCGGGCTGCGGTTGAAGAAGCAGCGAGCGGTGGACTGGAGCACCTGGTCGGCCTCGGCCTCGGTCATCGGTGCGAGATCGAGCTTGCTGATGAGGGTGTTGGCCAGCGCGTCCTCGACACTGCCCGGTTCGGCTGGCGGGTCCTGGTAGGTGCTCTCCACCACGTTGCCTTCTGAGACGTCGGCGATCAGGTGGCGCATCTCCGCGATCTCGCGCCGCTGCGCGTCGATGATCTCGTCGGCGAGGTGGCGGGCGCGCGGGTCGCGGATCTGCGCTCGTTCGGAGGTCATGATCGCGATCGAGTGATGCGGGATCATCGCCCGCATGTAGCTCGGTCCCGAGACAGTGACCTGGCTTCGGACCAGCCAGAGCGACACGGCAAAGACGATGATCGCGCCGACGAAGATCGCGATGTTCAGCGCCTTGTTCGAATACATGCCGAGCATGTAGGCGAGCATGATCACGGCCATCGTTGCCCCCATCATGATCGCCATGTAAGCGCGCGTCTCGGAAAAGAAGACGTGCTCCCAAGCATAGGTGTTGAGGTACATCAGGATGAACATCACCAAGGTCGAGGTGAGGATCATCAAGCCGAAACGGATGTAGGACATGTCACGAGTTCCTGCTCGTTCTGCAATCTGCATGGGGGCAATTGGGCAACCGTATCTGCCAGCGCAAATCTCGGTGAGCGTTTGGTGACGCCGCCCGATACCCCACGGAGTAACGATTCAACACGCTCAGGCGTCTGAGGTTCCGAGGAACGCTTCCAGTCCCGGGTTGGTTCCTTCGTATCGCAGGAAGAAATCCGCCCGTCATGAAAGATCACGCGGATGACTGCATGAACGACGCGAGCCGCCCCGATATGCAGCATCGCATGTTCAAGGCGTTGGTAGAGGTTTTCGAGAAAGTCGAATTTCGGATGGGGCGTCTGGCGCTGAACGGGACTTCTGGCGATTTTTGGGCTGACGCATGGCTTGTGGGACTATTAGCGTTGGTCCCCGCAAGCAGGATTGGGCAGGCGCATGGCGTCTGGTTTCTCCGCATGCCCGGCAAAGAAAATGAGCGCCGCGCCGCGATTTCTCAAAGGCCGTTGCGCGGGATGACCTCGTCCCAATTGTCCTCATGCACAAGGGTTCCGTCTTGCCATGCCAGAAGGTGCGCCGCGACGCGAAATTCCGATACCGTGCAGGTCAGCCGCGTTGTTGTCTCGGTCCGGATTTCCCAACCGTCCCGGCGCATCTCGTGAGTCCATGTTACCTCGCCCTCGGCAGAGGCGGGATCGTCCGGAAGGACCGAATAGCGCTCGATCCCTTCGGCGGAATGCGTGATCCCGTGCTCGGTGATATGCGCGGCGCCCTCATGGTCGCGCACCTCGACGACAAGGCGTCCGGTGTCGGCGTCTTCGGACATGATCCATTCCGATTGCGGCGGTGTCACGAAGCTCTGGTCCAGCGGCATCCCGGCGCGCGGCGCAGCAAAGGTGGGTTCCGCCTCGGGCGTGTCGCTGCGTAGCGGCAGGGTCAGCGTGGTTTGGGCCGTGTCCACGTGCAGCGTGACAGGCGCCGGCGCGGGCCATGCCAGCGGGAAATAGCTGGTCGACAGGCTCAGCCGGATACGGTGCCCGGCGCGGAACGTCTGCGCGACATGTTTCATCGGCACATGGACGGTGTAGGTCTGCCCCGGTGTCAGCGGTTCGGGATGCTCGTGGCCATCGCGGTGGGTGAGGTTCAGCAGGCCGTAGCTGACCCGTGTGGCGGCTCCGTCCGGGGCCACATCGACAAGCCGCACGGCCACCTGCGCGACCGGGCTATCGGCGGTGAAGCTCAGGGTCAGAATCTGGTCACCCACCATGTGCAGCGGCTCGGGCAGGGGGGCGGTGTCGAATGTCAGGCTACCGGCATCGTCGCGCCGCTGATCGCCGGGCTGATCGCCGGGATGCGCATAGGAGCACCACTTGCCTCCATGCCGTCCAACCCAGAGTGGTGAGGCGATCGCAAGCTGCCCGTCGGGCAGATCGCAGTTGGCCGACAACCGCCCGTCCGAGCCGAGCGTAAAATCGGTGCGGATTATGTTGGGCGACGGCCAGGCGGGTTCGGTGATCCAGTGCCCGTCGCGTTGGGGGTAGTGCGTGGCCGGACGGGCATGATCCTGCAGGAACACGCGCAGCGGTGGTTCGTTCATGATGCCGGTGTCGATGCCCTTGAGCCATTGGTCCCACCAGCGGGTTTCCTCGCTCAGCCAATCGATCGCCGGGCCCGGTTCGCCGACATGCGGGTAGCGGTGCGCCCATGGTCCGACGAACCCTTTCACCGGTCCTTTCAGATTTTCGACCAGACGGAACACGCTGCGGCAATAGCCATCCGCCCATCCGCTGACCGCGTAGACGGGGATCTTGATGTCGGAGTAATCCTCGCAGATCGAGCCGTGTTTCCAGAAATCATCCCGCGTCTGATGTTCCAGCCAATTCTTGAGCCACAGGCCCGACCCCTTGAGCCGCGCCTTCCACATGTCGCGCCAGCGCTCGCCCACATGCACAGGGTCGGGCGGCAAGGTGTTGATGCCGAACATCACCGACGCCCAGGACAGGTGATCGCACAGCAGCGTGCCGCCCATGTAGTGGACGTCATCGGCATAGCGGTCATCGGTGGAAGAGATCGAGACGACCGCCTTGAGCGCAGGCGGCTGAAGCGCCGCCAGTTGCAGGCCGTTAAACCCGCCCCAGGAAATGCCGACGATGCCGACACCGCCCTCGCACCACGCCTGATCGGCGATCCAGGCGATGACATCACAGCCGTCCTGCAATTCGGTTTCCGTGTACTCATCTGTCATCACGCCTTCGGATTCGCCAGTGCCGCGCAGATCGACGCGGACATAGGCATAGCCGCGCGCCGCCAGCCATGGCGCGCGGGCGTGGTCCCGCTCCAGCGTCTTGTCGTTTTTGCGGTAGGGGATGTATTCGAGGATCGCCGGAACCGGCTGCGTCTCCGCCCCCTCGGGCATCCAGATACGCGCGGCAAGCCTGGTGCCGTCCGGCATGGGAATCTCGAGGTGTTCGATCTCGCGGATCGCGGCGGGAAGCGGGTGGTCGATTTTCATGGGGGCGTTCCGGACTGATGCAGAGAAGGGGGAGCACGGGCAGGCTATCGCGCTTTGAGAGTGTGAAGTCCAGAGCGCCCCGTCTTCTATTCGACGATATCGGTGAATTCGTAGTTCAGCCGCTTCATCACCTGTTCGTAATTCCACAGGAGTTTGGACTGCTTGCCCGCCCCCATCCAGACAGAGGCGACGGCGTAACTGTAGGCGTCTTGTTCGGGCAGTTCCGACAGCTTCATGCCGCGTGCGACGTAAGAGGCGATGCGCGTTCCTTCGACCTGCTCGGCGGCTACCTCGATCTCTGCCTTGGAGGGCGCGCGCGCGATGGTCGCGTCGTTGAAGAACACCCGGTAGAAGAACTCTCCAGCGACATTCTCCGGCCCTTCGCCCTTGGGCATGTCAGGTCTGCGCCCAAGCCCCAGATCGACGGTCACCTGCTGATGGCTGACGCCATCGACCATCTCGAAGAGGTCGCAATGCGACTGCGCGATGCGGGTGTTGATCTCCAGCAGCCAGATCTTGTTCTGCACCTCGTCCCAGTAATACTCGATATTGAAGCCGGCATTGTCATAACCGATGTGCGCCATGACCTTGCGGGTGATCTCGTTCATCTGGTCCTGCACAGGGCGCGGCAGGGTCGAAGGATAGAGGTAGTAGAAAAAGCTCAAAACCTGTGGGTAGCGGATCGAATCCACTGTGCCATAGGGGACAACCTCGCCCTCGTGCACATAGCCCTCGACCGTGCATTGCCGCCCGCCGATCACCCGCTCGGCCATGCAGTAGTGGCCTTCGATCGCCTTGATGTCATCGGGCAGGTCGGCCTGATCCAGCACGTAGTTGAACGGTTCGGAAATCTGGCCGATCTCGGCGCGAAAGGCGGCGATGGCGTAGTCGAAATCCTCGGGGCTGTCGATGCGGAAGCCAAGGCGAGAGCCAGACGACTTGATCGGCTTGACGAAGAACGGAAAGCGCAGATCGGCCTCACCGATTTTCGACAGCGCGTCATCGTCGAACGGATCGAAAGCGGTGAAGGTCGGGGTGTGGTCGGGCACGATCTCGGCCATCACCTTGCGCGACCAGTATTTGTGCTCGCATTTCAGCAGGCTTTCCAGCGAGGCGTTGCGTGTGCCGTACTTCTTGCACAAGAGCGGCAGCATCGTGGAGACCGGAAAGTCGATATAACCGACGATCGCGTCGATAGAGCCGTCGAAGGCGTCGAGCGTCGCCTCGGCCTCGGCCAGCATTGCGGGGATGTCGAATTCCTGCGTGTCCGATACCGCCTCGGATGTCAGCAGCGGGTGAAAGACCACGTCCTCCACGCCCCGCAGCCGCCTGAGCCGCTCGGCGTTGAGATCGTTCATTCCGACGACGAAAACATTTCTTGTCATTCCTGCGGTCCTCTCATCTCAGGTCAGGCGGGGCTCCACCGCTCGGGGATGTCGTTGCCGCGCGGCCCTCGCGGCTCATGTCTGGGCCAGATCGGCCTGAACCGGGAAGCTGCGACCCTTGAGCCGCTCGGCGGTGCCGACGATATCATCAACGAGCAAAAGCAGGAAATCGCCTGGCCTAGCCTCCTCGATTGCATGGCTCACGGCCTCCGGCTCGGTCATGATGACATGAACCGCGCAGTCCGACCCGGCCCCGGTGGCTCCCTCCTGGATCAGGCGGGCCACTTCGCCCTCGGTGCGACCGCGCGCGTCGGATTCGTAGACGTAAAGAATGTCGCACATTCTGGCGAGCTGCGCGCCAAGCGCCGCCAGATCCTCGTCACGGCGGTTGCCCGGCGCGGTGGAGACCCCGATCCTGCGTTGCTGGGCCAAACCGTTGACCAGCGGCTCCAGCGCTTCGAGCGCGGGAACGTTGTGGCCATAGTCGATCAGGTATTTGACGCCATCGGCCTCGAAATAGTTGGTCCGTCCCGGCATCTGCGCCGGGGTCGGATGGAAGGTCAGCAACCCGGCGCGGATATCCTCGATGTCCAGACCATGCGCCAGCGCGATTGCTGTTGCGGCCATCGCGTTCTGCACGTTGAAGGGCGCGTGCCCCTCGAAGGCGATTGGCACGTCGTTGACATCGACCACTTCGACCATGACCTTGCCACGCAAGACGACAATACGCCCGTGTCGCACGGTGACGACCATGCGCATCTCGCTCAGGTGGTCCTGCAGCGCGGTGTTGTCGGGATCCATGGTGAAGTAGATGATTTCGCCGCGCGCCCAATAGGTGCCATGTTCCATTACCAGCGGATCGTCGGCGTTGAGCACGCAGTAGCCGCCATCCTTCTTGACCGCGTCCACGACCACGGTCTTGCAGCGCGCCAGTTCGTCCAGCGTGTGAATGTCACGCTCGCCCAGATGATCCGACGCGATGTTCAGGAGCACGCCGACATCGCATTCATCAAACCCCAGCCCCCGACGCATTATGCCGCCGCGCGCCACTTCCAGCACGGCATGTTCAACCGTGGGTTCGCGCAGCACGGCCTGTGCTGCGGCCGGGCCGGAATAATCTCCGCGCAGGATCACGTGGTTGTCGATCTCGACCGTCCCGGTGCATCCCATGCCCACGGAATGCCCGGATTGCCGCAGGAGATGCGTGGTCAGGCGCGTCGTCGTGGTCTTGCCGTTGGTCCCGGTGATCGCTGTGATCGGGATGCGGCCATTGTCGGTGGGGTCGGGAAACAGCATGTCGACCACATGTTCGCCCACGGGCCGCGGGGTGCCGTGGGTGGGCGCCATGTGCATCCGGAACCCGGGCCCGGCATTCACCTCGACCACGCCCGCCGATTGCTGATCAAGCGGCTTGGTCAGGGTTTCCGCCAGAAGGTCGATGCCGATCACGTCGAGCCCGACAAGGCGGGCGATCCGTTCCATCGCGAACTTGATATCGGGATGCACCTCGTCGGTCAAGTCGGTCGCCGTCCCTCCGGTCGAGATATTGGCGGTGGACTTGAGAAACACCATCTCGCTCTCGGCGGGCACGCTTTCGAGTGTGAGCCCCGCCTGTTCGAGCATGCGGTGCGTCTGCTCGTCCACAAGAATCTGGGTGAGCAGGTTTTCATGGCCGACACCGCGCCGGGGATCCTCGTTGGCCTTGTCGATCAATGCCTTGATCGTCGATCTGCCGTCCCCGGTGACATGAGCGGGGCGGCGGCGGGCCGCAGCGATCAGCTTGCCGCCGATCACCAGCATGCGGTGATCCTCGCCATTGATATAGCTTTCGACGATCACAGCGGGGGAGTCGTCGCGCAGCCGTGCAAGCGCCGCCTCATAGCCTGACTTCAAGTCTTCCATGCTGGCGATGTTCGTGGTCACACCGCGTCCGTGATTGCCCGCAAGCGGCTTTGTGACCACCGGCCAGCCGATCCACTCAGCGGCTTCTTTCACATCGTCCCAGGAGTGGCAGGTGTAGCCCTTGGGCACGGCCACGCCCGCATCACCGAGGATCTGCTTGGTCCAGTCCTTGTCGTCGGCGATGGAGTGGCCGATGATCCCCGAGGCATCCGTTACCGTGGCCTGAAATCGGCGCTGTTTCACGCCGTGGCCCAGCTGGGTGTAGCTGGTGCCCGCCGTCAGATTGTAATGCGGGATGTTGCGCGCCTTGGCGGCATCGACAATGGCCCCGGTCGAGGGGCCGAGCGCGTTGGCGTCGCGCACCTGCTTGAGGTGGTCGATAATCGGGGGCAGATCGACATAGCCGCCGTCATAAAGCTTGCGCACGATATCGACAGCCGCCTCGCCCGCCGCGATGCCGGTGGTCTCGTCGCGGTAGCGGTAGATGACGTTGTAAATGCCGGGCTCATAGCTGTCGACGGTCTTGCCGTAGCCGACGGAGAATCCGACAAGGTTTTGCAATTCGATTGCCACATGCTCGACCATATGGCCGGCATAGGTGCCATTGCGCACCCGCTGCAAGAAGCCGCCGGGCTCACCAACCGAGCAGCGGTGACCGTAAATCGTTGGAAAGACGGCCTCCAGGCTTTCGGCGATACCGGGCACCTCGTCACTGGGTCGATCTTCGAGATCCTCGATATCAAGCCGCATGAATATCGCTTGATAGCGGCTGTAGTAATTTGGCCCGCGCAGCGCGCGATGCTCAATTATACGCATTCATTTTCTCCAGTATCGTCGTCCCGCGCTCGTCCGCCTTCAGGACACGCCGGTCCGACAGGCTATAGGCGTCGCCGTCGACGAGCGCGTGCATTGTGACGTTGTGGACACTCACCGCCTCACCTTCCGCCAAATCGAATACATTGGAACCGGTGATACCCGAGCTGTCAACGAGGATGACGTGACCGGGGCCGAAGGCGTGGATTATATCGTCATCAAAGAGAACCGCGGCATCTTCGCCCAGGCCCACCCCAAGATATTCGGGATTTGTCGCGCCCACTTCCATCAGGCGCGAAAAGCGTCCCCGTTCAAGAAAATGTGTATCGATGATCACCCCGTCGATCAGTCCAAACCCCGCAGTCATCCTGACCGCGCCCTTGCGCAGCGAATCGACCGCATCCCCACCATACACCATCGTGGTCGACTGACAGGCCGCCCCGGCGCTTGTGCCGGCGATGACCCCTCCATCCTCATACCGCCTGCGAATGGCGGTCAAGGCGGTGGATCCGCCGAAAATGCTGGTCAGGCGCATCTGATCGCCGCCGGATATGAAAATCACGTCGCTTTGTTTGATCATGTCGATCATCGCCGCATTCGTGGCGTCTGCCCGTTCGCGAATCCGGATATCCATGATCTCACTGGCGCCAAGCCGTTCAAAAACCTTGCGATATACCGCGAACACCTCATCGGGGATGCTGCTGGCCGTGGTGATCACGCCGACCCGGGGATCGGGCATTGGCGCGAATTTCAGCACTTGGCGCAGAATGTCGGTTTCCGAGTCCTTGTCCTCGGCGCCGCCAATGGCAACAAGCTTGCCGCGTGGCGCGGGGTGAATCGGCATGTTCATCAAGGTTCTCCAGTCCACTGTAGACAGTATCTACATATTGTGGAATTCATCACGACACAAACAAGATTGATTTTGGGCGGCTTCAGGCAATATGTGGCTGTCATGGCGTAACGTGACAAGACCCGCCTAAAACTTAGGCGGGCCGCAGGTGGCTGGCAGAGGGACACAAACATGACAAAGGGTTTTGCCTTGGCCATTCACGGAGGCGCCGGAGTTGTGCCTCGGACGCAGATGACGGCCGAACGCGAAGCGGCGTGCCGCGCCGCGCTGTCTCGGGCATTGCGCGCCGGTGAGACTGTGCTGGCGGCGGGTGGCGCGGCGCTTGATGGCGTGACAGCTGCCGTTTCGGCGCTTGAGGACGAGCCATTGTTCAACGCCGGGCGCGGAGCCGTCTTCACGCGCGATGGCAGGCACGAAATGGACGCCGCCATCATGGACGGGAAAAGCCGCCGCGCGGGGGCGGTGGCGGGTATTGCCGGACTGCGCAACCCGGTGCAGCTTGCCCGGGCGGTGATGGAGCAGACGGACCACGTCATGATGATTGGCGAAGGCGCGTTGACCGTCGCGCGCGACGCCGGCCTTGCGTTTGAGGAGGACGCCTATTTCTTCACGCAGGAGCGGTGGGACAGCTTGCAGGACACCCTGCGTATGCAGGCGGAGGGCACGCTTGACGATGATCTCTCCCGCCGCCACGGCACGGTCGGAGCGGTGGCGCGCGACCGTCAGGGCAACCTCGCCACTGCCACATCGACGGGCGGGATGACGGCAAAGCGTGCGGGGCGTGTGGGCGACAGCCCGATCATCGGTGCGGGCACCTTTGCCGACAACGCCACCTGCGCCGTGTCGGCCACCGGCGACGGCGAAGCGTTTATCCGCCGCGTCGCGGCGCACGAGATCGACGCCCGAATGCGCCACATCGGTCAATCGCTGGCCGACGCCGCCAAACATGTCGTGCAGGTCGATCTGGCCACGCATGAAGGCTCTGGTGGACTGATAGCAATCGACAGTGAGGGCAACATTGTCATGCCCTTCAATTGCGAAGGCATGTATCGCGGTAGCGTTCGGGAGGGGGAGCCCGGCCAGACGGCGGTCTATGAGTGACGCGGCGCGCCACGTTCCGCCGCACCTGTCATTCCCGTGAACAGCGATACAACGCTGCTGTAAGCCTCTGGCATCAGGTATATAAATGCGTTGTCGAGCACGGGGCGCGAGCGCCCATCAAGTCAGAGTTGTTCAATCCGTTTGCGGCAGGCGTCGACCATGAAATCGACGAACAGCCGGATTTTGGGATCCTGGAACTTGCGGTGCGGATAAAGGCAGGCAAAGCTGACCGGAACGGGGGGCGTGTCGGGCAGCACTTCAACCAGCGCGCCCGAGGTCAGGTGACGCGCCACGTCGAAGCGCGGTTTCATCGCGATCCCGCGCCCGTCCAGTGCCCATTCGGTCAGCACATCACCGTCGTCGGCGTCATACTGGCCCGAGACCTCGTATTTCTTTGTGCCCTGCGGGGTTTGCAGCATCCAGAAGTACTCCGGCGAACGCGGGTAGCGCAGCAACAGGCAATTGTGACCGCGAAGCAGATCGTCAGGTCCCTTCGGCGTGCCTGCGCGCTCAAGATAGGCGGGCGCGGCGCAGAGGACGCGGTCGCAGTCCATGATCTTGCGCAGTTTGAGGTTGGAATCGCTCAGTGTGCCAAGAACGAAGGCCACGTCGAGCCCGCCCTCCACCATGTCCACCTTGCGGTCCGACAGGCGCAGGCGAATCTGAACATCGGGATATAGCTCAGCCCAGAGAGGCACCAGCGGAGCCACGATCCGCCGCCCGATGCCCAGTGGTGCGGTGACGCGGATGATCCCGCGCGGATGATCGGAAAAATTCGCCACCACCGCCTCTGCGTCTTCCAGTGTCTCGATCACCTTTCGGGCGTGGTCATAGAAGGTCTTGCCCACTTCGGTGGGCGTAAGCTGCCGGGTGGTGCGGTTGAACAACCGTACGCCGAGGCGCTGTTCAAGCTCTTTCACACGGTTGGAGGCAACCGCCGGGGTCAGCCGCAGATCGCGCCCGCCGGCGGTGATCGAGCCAAGCTCCACCACGCGGACGAATACGCGCAAACTGTCGAGATAGGGCATCGGGGGCTCCGTTTGTTCGCCGGGGCGGCGACCTTCAACGCAATCTTGAAACACGTTACCGATTCCTCCAAGGATTTTGAAGCAATCTTCGGAGAGGCACGCGCTTCGTTATTTGCCCGACGCGCTGTAGAGCCTTGACCAGAGCCCCTGCATCGCCGCGCACGCGCGCTGACCCAGAAGACGTGACAGCGCGGTGGGTACGAAGCCGGTCTGCCAAAAGGTCCGCCCATTCACCGCGCGATCAAGGCAGTCGTTGCCGTAGCGCGCGCGTAGCGCGGCCTTCGGGGCGGGCGGGGCCGGAAGGCGCAACCCCTCCCAGTCTACCCACAGGGGGGAAAGACCCTCGTCAAGTGTCTGGTCGACATGCAGGTCGAGCGCCGGAAAACGCCAAAGTCCGGGCCTGGCGATCCGCCAGTGACCGGAATGGCGATAGAGCACAAAGCCGGCTTGTGCCGCCTCGTCGCGGAAGATCTCGAAGGCGGCATCGAGCCGGGCCACATCGCCCTTGCGGTAGAGCGCGAAATCCACATCGGCGTCCCAGGGGATCAGCCCGCCATGGCGCAGCGCCCCGAGCAGGCTGCCCCGGGCGAGCACATGGCGGATGCCGTTGCGGTCGAGAAAGTCATGCGCGAAGGCGGCAAGCTCGATCAGATCGCGTGCCACTTCGCCCCGCAAAAGCCAGGGCGGAGGCCCGCCTATTAGCATGTCCGGGACGCGGTGATCGGTGCCGCCGAAGCGATAGGCTCGCCCGGGGCGCACCGGCACCGGTTGAAACGGTAGGTTGCATCGGATCAGCGCGAGGCCGATCGCCAGAGAGAGCCAGATCGCCGCAAGCGGCGCCACCACGAGCCAGATCGGTGCGCCCAGCCAAGGCAGCCCGAGTCCGAGCGCAGCCATGAGCTGAATCGCGGTGACGTAGAAGAGCCGCGCGCGCACGCGGATCGCCGCCGCCATCAAAACGGTGGCCAGCGGCAGGGAGAGCGCGGCGTGCAGCGGCCGCGTCAGGGCCAGTTCCAGCACGGCGAAGGCCACCAGAAGCATGAGGGCGGAAGCCAGCCATGGGCGTTCGAACTGCAACCGCGTGACCACCAACGTGCTGGGAGCCACGCGCCCGGCTGTATCGCCTGCCGACAGACTTCTCATGTTCGGAACAGGCGGGGGCTGCAACTGCCATGACGCGCGTGCTGTCCTTGGTTTGTCATCCTTTCTCAAGGGTAGCCAGACGGGACGGCCCGGACAAGGCGCTGTTCCGAAACGCTCTTTTTCCGGTGCGGGAACTCGGCGCCCCCGGCCCGCAATCGTGCGAGGTCACAGGAAGCTCACCGCCTTGGAGAAGGGCATCTCACGCAGTCGTGTGCCCGTGGCGGCGAAGATTGCACCGGCCAGCGCCGGGGCGGCGGGGGGGACGGGCGGCTCTCCGATGCCGCGGATGGCGTCGCCGTTTTCAAGGCCGCGCACCTCGATCCGCGGACTCTGGCGCAGGCGCATCCCCTCGAAGCTGTGGAAATTGTCCTGCTCGGCGCGGCCATCAGCATAGGTGATCTCGCAATTCATGGCGTGGCCGAGGCCGAAGATCACGCCGCCCTTCACCAGATTGTCGAAATTCACCGGGTCGAGCACGCGGCCCACCTCCGCCGCGCACCAGACGGAGTCGAGGCGAATCCCGTTGGGGGTGTCGGTGATCTCCACGACCTCGGCGCAATGCACGCCGAAAGACTGGGTCAGCGCAACACCGCGCCCGCGCCCTGCGGCGGGGGCCGGACCGTCCCAGCCGGACATCTCGGCCACCGCCTCCAGCACCGCGCGGGCGAGCGGGTCGTTGCACAGGCGCAGACGCTCGGCCATCGGATCGGCACCGGCGGCGTCGATCAACTCATCGAGCGCTGCGTTGTAGAAAAATCCGTTCGAGGATGCCCCGACAGAGCGCCATGAACTGATCGGGGCAAGGGGCGCCGCGCGGTATCCGGTGACGCGGTGATGGGGGATGCCGAAGGGCTGATCGAAGGCGCCGGCGACGATCTGGCTGTCGGGGCCGGGCACACTCTGCCCCTGCCGCCGCATTTGCGAGGTGATGACCGAGGGCATGGCGAGCGACAGGTCGAGCGCCTCAACGCGCCCGTCGCGGACCGCACCACGCATCCGTGCCATGGCGATCTGGCGCGGGAAGTCGTGGGTCATGTCCTCTTCGCGGCTGTAGGTGAGCTTGACGGGCGTTCCCTTCATCTGCGCCGCGATCTCGGTGGCGCGCTTGACAACCTCATCCTCCAGCCGGTGGCCGAAGCTGCCGCCGATCATGAGCGCGTGAACGGTGACCTGATCGGGGTCCAGCCCGGCGATGCGGGCGACGTTCTGCTGCACGAAGCGGGGAATCTGCGTGCCGGTCCAGACCTCGGCGGCCTCCTCATCCACGCGCACGAGCGCGTTGACTGGCTCCAGCGGGGCGTGGGCGAGATAGGGCGCGCGATACTCCGCGCTGAGCGGCGCGGCGGCGGACAGCACTTCCTCCACGTCGCCATCATCGCGCTTGCGGCTGTCTTGCCGGTCCTCGGTAAAGGCGTCCGACAGGGCCTCCCAATGAGCGTCCATTTCGGCGGGGAAGGGGGAAGGGCCCCAGTCGGCGGTGATCGCACGGGCGGCGCGGAAGGCGCGCCATGTGTTGTCCGCCACGATGCCGAGCCCGCCGGTGATCGGCACGACCGCGCTTACCCCGCGCATGGCGAGCGCGGCGGAGGCATCATGCCCGCGCAACTCCCCGCCCTGCGCGGGGTTGAGCAGGATGGCGGCGTGGACCATGCCCGGCACGGCGGCGTCGATGCCATAGTCTTGCGTGCCGGTGGATTTGGCCACGATGTCGATGCGCCGCATCGGTTTGCCCAGTATCTGCCATTGCGACGGATCGCGCAGCGGGACATCCTGCACGACCTCAAGATCGGCGGCGGTGGCGGCCAGATCGGTGTAGGCGATGCGCTCGCCCCCCGGAAGCAGCACGGCGCCGGCTTCGGTGGACAGCCGGTCCAGCGCGATGCCGGTCTGTTCGGAAGCGGCGCGTTTCAATGTCTCGCGCGCCGAGGCGCCCGCCTGCCGCAGTTTCACGAAGCCGTCGGGCACGGTGGTGGAGCCGCCGGTGATCTGCATCCCAAGGAATTTCATCACGGCGTCGATGGTGCCATGAACGGCGGAGTTCATAAGCCCGTCTCCCGGCGCGGTGAAGGCGGCGGCCTCTTCGGACAGGGCGGTGTTCCAATAGGCTCTGTCTGGCGGGCCGGGATCGGTGTGGATCTGGTCGAGCGTCGCGTCAAGCTCTTCAGCAATGAGCGCGGCCTGCACCGAATCCGCGCCTTGCCCCATATCGGCGCGCGGGGTGATCAGGGTGATACCGCCGGCGTCGATCCTCACATAAGGGGTGAGCGCCGCCGCGCCCGGCTCCAGTTCGTCCAGAAGCGGGTTGGGGTAGGGGCTGCGGTAGCGATAGATCCCGAAGGCCACGCCCCCGGCGACGGCGACGGAGCCGACAAGGAATGAGCGGCGGGCGATTTTTGCGATACGTCCCATGATCCTACCCCTCCTGAAGGCGGGTTGCGGCCGTTTTCACGGCGGCGCGGATGCGCGGATAGGTGCCGCAGCGGCACAGGTTGCCGGAGAGGGCGTCGTTGATGTCGTCATCGGTGGGGGCGGGGGTTTCGGCCAGAAGGGCGGCCGCCTGCATGATCTGGCCCGACTGGCAATAGCCGCATTGCGCCACCTGATGTTCGATCCATGCCGCCTGTACCGCGTGAAGTGCCTTCGGCGTGCCGAGCCCCTCGATCGTGGTGACGGGGCCCCAGACATCCGCCGCCAATACCTGGCAGGCGCGAGCGGCCTCGCCGTCGATGTGGACGGTGCAGGCGCCGCATTGCGCGATGCCGCAGCCGTATTTCACCCCGGTGATGCCAAGCTCGTCGCGCAGCACCCACAGCAGCGGCATGTCCTCTTCGACGTCGACCTCGTGGGTCGTTCCGTTCACGGTGATCTGCATGGTCGGCTCCTGTGTTCCGGTTGCCAGATGCTTGTCCCGACTCTAGCCCATCGGGCGCCGCAGTCCAGGCATGGATTTCCCGCCCGAGGTCACGTCAGGGACAGGGCGGCGCGTATCAGAACGGCAGCGCGCCCTGCCGGTGGCGCACCATGAGCTGCGCCAGCGCGGCGGAGACCACGCGCGAGAGCGTGCCGTCGGCGCGGCTTGTGAGCATGATCGGCACCCGCGCGCCCAGCACCAGACCGGCGCTGTCGGCCCCGGCCAGATACATCAGTTGCTTGGCGATCATGTTGCCCGCCTCAAGGTCGGGGGCAATGAGGATATCGGCATCGCCCGCCACCTCCGATTCGATTCCCTTGGCCTTGGCCGCCGCATGGGAAATCGCGTTGTCGAAGGCCAGCGGGCCATCAAGGGTGCCGCCCGTGATCTGCCCCCGGTCCGCCATCTTGCACAGGGCGGCGGCCTCGACCGTCGAGGGAATCTTGGGGTAGACGGTTTCGACCGCCGACAGGATCGCCACTTTCGGGTTCGGCAGGCCGAGCGCATGGGCCAGATCAATGGCGTTGCGCACGATGTCGGCCTTGGTTTCGAGATCGGGAAAGATGTTGATCGCGGCATCGGTGATCATCAGCGGCTTGGGATAGCTGGGCACATCGAGCACGAACACATGGGTCATTCTGCGTTCGGTGCGCAGGCCGAGGGTTTTGTCGAGCACCTCGCCCATGATCTCGTCGGTGTGCAGCGCGCCCTTCATCAGCGCTTCGGCGCGGGCCTCCTGCACCAGCGCGACGGCGGCGCGGGCGGCGGCGTGGCTGTGTTCCGTGTTCACGATCTCGATGCCGGAAATATCGCGCCCGGCCTCTTCGGCGGCGGCGCGGATTCGGGCCTCTGGGCCGACGAGGATTGGCTCGATCAGCCCTTTGTCGCGCGCCTCCATCGCCCCCTCCAGTGAGGCGGCATCGCAAGGATGCACCACGGCGGTGCGGATCGGATCGAGCGAAGCGGCCGCGTCAAGCATCGCGTCGAAGCTCGCCCCCTGACGGTGAAGATGCACCTCGGGCAGGGGTTTGCGGGGCCGGCGGATGCGGCTGGTGGGGGCGATGACCACCGCCTCTCCCTCGATCGCGGTGGCGCCGGTCTGCGTGGTGATCAGGCAGGCGAGCGTGATCTGATGCGTTTCGGTGGCCTTGTCGGTGACGGTCAGGCGCACCGTGACGGTATCGCCAAGGCCCACTGGCTCGCCAAAGCGCAGGGTCTGCGTGACGTAGATCGTGCCGGGGCCGGGCAGTTCGGTGCCCAGCACCGCCGAGATCAGCGCCCCGCCCCACATGCCATGCGCGATCACCTTGTGAAACCCTTCGCCACGGGCCCATTCGGCATCGACGTGAGAGGGGTTCACATCGCCCGAAACGGCGGCGAAAATCTCGATGTCGCCGGGCTCCAGCGTGCGGGTGAGCTCTGCGCTGTCGCCGATGGCGATCTCGTCGAAGGTGCGGTTTTCGATGTATTGCATGGGGAGATCCGGTCCGGGGGCAGGCCGCGCCGGGCGCGGGAATGTGCCCCTATCAGGACATGACCGGCGGGTGTGTTGTCAAGTAACGGTTTGATTAAACGCGGTTTTGAGCGCGAACCGGCGCGAGCGGATCAACCCGAGAACCCGCCGAACGCCCCCTGGGAAAAGATCAGGGGCCGGCCGTCGCGGTGGATCGCGGTGTCCACGTGGCCCACCACGATGACATGATCGCCGCCGTCGTGAACGGCATGCTGGCGGCAGGTGAAGCTCGATACGCAGTCGGTCAGAAGCGGCAGGCCGCCGTCGCCGATCTCATGCGCGACGCGGTCGAAGGCATCGGCGCGGCGGGCGAAATCCAGCGCGAGATCCTTCTGCCAGTCGCCCAGAACATGGATGTTGAACACGCGCGCCGCGGCGAAAAAAGGAAAGCGCTGCGAGGACTTGGAGGGCGACCAGGCGATCAGTGGCGGGGTGAGCGAGATTGAGGTGAAGGAATTGGCCGTCATACCGATGGGCCCGGTCGCGGTGGCGGCGGTGATCACGGTCACGCCGGTGGCAAAGCAGCCGAGGGCATCGCGGTAGGCCCGTTCGGTCTCGGGGCCGGGGGAGAAGATGCGGGCCATGTTGGCGTCCTGTTTTCCTGCTCGCTGCTTTGGCCCGGGGGCCGGGGGTTAGATCGCGCGCCGCGCGCGTCTTTGCAACCTTAAACCCGACAAAAGCGGTTTGAGTGTGCTCCGTTCGGGGTCGAAGCGTGACGTGGCCCGGAGTTTCCCCCGGTCAAGAGAGAATCGGGTTAAGGGGCTGAAATCATGGAAAATCGGCTGTCGGTAAAACGTCGGTATAACGTCGGTATCGCGTCGGTGGCGGGGGCGCGATCCGCCCCGCGTTAAGACGGCGGGCGTTGCCTGTCGTTCAGTTCAGGTCTTCGAGCAGGCGGCGATGACGGCGGGTCTGAGCGATCACCTCGCCCAGCGTCGTCAGCCCGCGCGCGCGCAGCATCGGCAGCATCCGGCACAGCGCCTCGGCCGTGGCCAGCGCGTCGCCCGGAGCGGTGTGGCGCAGGGGGGCGGGGATCTCCACCCCCAGCCGCGCACAGAGCGCGTCGAGCGTGTGCGTCTCGCTCGCTCCGAACAGCACCGCCGAGAGCAGCACGGTATCAAGCACCGGATGATCCCACACCAGCCCGTCGCGCCCCGCCTGCCGGTGCAGAAAGGCCATGTCGAAGGGCGCGTTATGGGCCACGATCACCGCGCCACGGGCAAAATCGTGCAACTGCCGCGCCGCCGCGCCAATGTCCGGCGCGCCCGCCACCATCGCGTCCGTGATCCCATGCACGCGCGTGGCGGCGCGCGGGATCGGGCGGCCGGGATCGACCAGCATCTCCAGCCGTTCGCCCGGAACGATCCGTCCGCCGACCACGCGCAGCGCGCCGATCTGCACGATCTCGTCGCGGTGCGGCAGAAGGCCGGTGGTCTCGGTGTCGAACACCACAAGGCGCAGCGCCTCGAGCGAGGCGGCGTCGAGCGTGCCGCCCGTGGCCCGCTCCAGCAGGGCGAAATCATAGACCAGCGGGCGCGCGGCACCGGGGGCGATGCGCGCCTCGGCGGCGTCGATGAGCAGCACCGCCCCCGGCGCGCCGCCCAGCGGGCGCAGCCGCGCCTGAAAGGCCAGCCGGCCGGCCACACCGCGGGCGGTAAAGCGCACCTCGCGCGCCTCGCGGCGCATCCTGTCATGGGCGGCGGCGAGGTCCGCCTCCTCAAGATAGTCCGCGATCGGCGCGTCAAGGCGCGGCGGGCCGATCTGCGCCAGAACTTCGGCGGCCTGCCCGTCATAAAGCACGATCCGCCGCGCGTCGGAGAGCAGGATCGTGGCGACCGGGATCTCCGACAGCAGCGCGGTGAGCAGATCCTTCTCCGCCGCAAGCTGGGCGGTCTGTTCGGCCACGGCGTCGGCGCGCGCGGCGGCCACTTCGGCCGCCCGCGCGGAGATGGCCGCCGCCGCCGGGGCGAGATCGCCGAGATGGCGCGCGGTATGCAGGTCCATCTCGCCTGTCGCCCCGGCATGGGCGCGGCTGCGCAGCCCGGCGGCGAGCCGCTCTATCGGGCGGGCGAGGTTCTCGTCGAACAGCAGCCAGACCCCGACGCAAAGCCCCGCCCAGCCAAAGACCAGAAGCAGCCCGGCCATGACAAAGCCCGACGCCGCGCCCGCCCCCGCCGCCCGCTGGAACCCCAGCCAGAGCGCCAGCGCCGCCAGCACGGCCCCGCCCGCCGCCAGAAAGGCGAAGAAAAGCCCGATCCGCAGGCGCAGGCCGAACCGCTCCGTCATCGCCTAGCCCCCGCAGACCGCAGCGATCACCGCATCGCCGGGCGGCGCGTCGATCCAATGCGCGCCGGGCACATCGCCGTCCTCGGCAAACTCGGCGTCCGGCGGCAGGGCGGCGCGGCGCCGCTCGCCGCAGTCGATCAGCACGGTCATGCCGCGCACCGGCGACCAGCGGGCGAAGAACACCAGATTGGCCATATGCCGCCCCGGCTTGTCGGGATGCTGGCGCAGGCTGCCGGTGTCGAGCGCGGCAAAGCGGTCCACATAGGGAAAGACATAGCTCCACGGTCGGTAGAAAGCGCGGCTTTCCACCGTCTCGACGATCTCGATCCCGTCGGGCAGCGCCCCGGCGGTGCGCCCATACCAGCCGTATTCATTGGCCACCGTGACGCCGATCATCGACAGGCCCGCCGCCACCGGCATCAGCCACAGGGGCAGGCGGCCGCCCAGAGCGCGGTTCACGATCAGCACCAGCCCCGCCGCCGCGAGTCCCGCCACGATGGTGGCAATCAGTTCCAGAAACATGGCGCGCCCGTCCCTTCATCCTTGTCCGAATTCTCCCGCCGGAGGCGTCCGGCGGGGGCCGTCTGTCCCGCCGCGGCGGTCAAAGCGGCATCCCCCGCCCGTGTCCCAGCGCCGATTGCATCGTCTTGACCACGACGAAGGCGTCGCGCAGGTGGCTGCGCTCGAAATCCGACAACTCGGAGGGGGCAAGGAAGTTGTCGGGCGGTGCCCCATGGTTCACCCGCGCGGCCTGATGCGTCAGGCGGGTTTCGGCGATCAGGTCGTAGGCGTCCAGAAGATCGCGCGCGCCGGCCTCGCTCAGCACGCCGGCGTCGGCGGCGGCCTCCAGCCGGGCGCGGGTGTTGACCGGCCCGATCCGGCCCTGAAGCGCGTAGATGCGGGCCAGGTCGGTGACCGGCACCACGCCGTTCAGTTTCATGTCGAGATGGTTGCGGTGCTCGCCCGAGCGCAGCGTGGCAAAGCCGCGCAGCAGGCCCAGGGGCGGCGTGTGCTTGAGCGCGTTGCCGATCATGTGGGCCACGAAGATCGAATTGGCCGAGGCGGCGCGCAGCGTCTGCGCGTGCAGCCCGTCGAAGAGCGCCCGCGCGCCGCCGATGGGGCGCAGGTCGAACATGACGGAGGCGAGCATCTGCGCCTCGGGGCTGGGGGTGCGGATCCAGCCGTCGAAATAGCCGCGCCAGACCGACAGCGGCTGCCGCCAGCGCGGATTGCTGGCCATCATGTCGCCGGGGCAGTGGACATAGCCGCAGGCATTCAGCCCGTCGCAGACGATGCCCGCGAGATCGGCGAAATAGCCCGTGCGCTGCGCCTCGCTCACGCTGTCGTCGAGGATCAGGCAATTGTCCTGATCGGAAATGCCGGTCTGTTCCTGCCGTCCCTGACTGCCGCAGGCGAGCCAGAGATAGGGCACCGGCGCGGGGCCGAGCCTCTCCTCGGCCAGGCCCAGAAGGCGGCGGGTCACGGTGTCGGTGATGTCGGTGATCAGGCGGGTCGTCACCTCGTGCCGGTTGCCGCCGGCGACAAGCTGCACCAGAAGGCGCGGGATGCGGGCGGTGGTGCGGGCGAGATCGTCCACGCTGGCGGCGCGCGCGGCCTCGGCCACCAGCTCGCCGCTGCTGACGGCCTGAAACCGGGTCAGATCGGTTTGCGTGACCATCCCCACAAGCCGGCCGCCGGAGGTGATCGGCAGGTGGCCGATGCGGCGTTCCATCATCGCATGGAGCACGTCCGAGCCGATGGCGGAGGGCGGCAGGGTGAGCGGATCGGGGGTCATGATGTCCTGCACGGCCGTGCCGGGCGCGCGCCCTTCGGCCAGCACGCGCGAGGCGAGATCGCGTGTCGTGACGATCCCGATGAGCCGGCCATCCTCGGTCACGCAGATCGAGGAGGTGCCCGCGTCCCGCATCATCTGCGCGGCATCCCTCGCGGGCGTGTTGGGCGGGCAGGTCAGCGGCGCGCGGCTCATCAGCGTTTCGACCCGGCTGGTGGCCAGATCGGAGCCGCGCGGACGGGCGGCGCGGCGGCCCCGCTCGAAAAACCGGCGCATGACGTCATGGGTGCCCATCAGCCGGTGAAACTCGGCCGCGGGGAGCAGAAGCAGGACCGCGTCGGTGAGCGCCGCGGCGCCGGTGGCGGCCCGGCCGCCCTGCATCAGACCGCGCTCGCCAAACGAATTGCGCGGCCCAAGCTCGGAGAAGGGCGCGCCGCGCGCGTCGCTAATGCCGATGCGGCCCTGCTGCACGATGTAGAGGCCGGGCAGCGTATCGCCCGGCGCGTGGAGCGCCTCTCCCTCTGCCACGGCTTCGGCCCGCAGACGCGGGGCAAGCGCGCGCAGTTCCTCCGGCGGCAACGCGTCATAGGGGTGGACCGAGTGCAGGAACTGCACGATCTGGTCGGGTGAAAGCGGCATGTCGGCTCCATGTCCCGTCAGGGGAGGCGTCCCGCCCGGAGCATGCACCGGGCGGGACGGGGAAGGAAGGGCCGCCGTCGCGGGCGGCCCTGTCCGTTGGCCGATCAGTGATCCTGCGCCGCGCTGGCCCCGCGCGGGATGCGCACGGATTCCACAAGCTCCTTGATCTCCTCTGGAGTCGCTTTCGTCATCCCGGCCACCAGATAGGCCACCGTGAAGTTGATCGCCGCGCCGACCGCCCCGAAGGAGGTGGACTGCACCGTGCCCAGAAGCGGGTTGGCGTCGGTGAAGCTGTTGGTGTCGGGGATGAAGAACCAGCCCTTGTGCAGGAAGATATAGACCAGCGTCACCACGAGCCCCGCCAGCATCCCGGCCACGGCGCCGGTGTTGTTGATGCGGGTCGAGAAGATCCCCATCATCAGCGCCGGGAAGATCGACGCCGCCGCGAGCCCGAAGGCCAGCGCCACCGTCTGCGCGGCAAAGCCCGGCGGGTTGAGCCCGAGGTAGGTCGCCACGACGATCGCCACGGCCATCGCGACGCGCGCCGACAGAAGCTCCCCGCGTTCGGAGATCCTCGGGTTGACCGCGCCCTTGATCAGATCGTGGCTCACCGCCGAGGAGATCGCCAGAAGCAGACCGGCGGCGGTGGAGAGCGCGGCGGCAAGACCGCCGGCGGCCACCAGACCGATCACCCAGCCGGGCAGGTTGGCGATCTCGGGGTTGGCCAGAACGAGGATGTCGCGGTTGAAGTTGGTCAGCTCATTGCCCTGCCAGCCCTTTTCGGCCGCCAGCGTCTGCATATCGGGATTGGCGTCGTTGTAATACTGGATGCGCCCGTCGCCGTTCTTGTCCTCCCAGCCGAGAAGGCCGGTCTTCTGCCAGGTGGCCATCCAGTCGTAACGCTCTTCCTCCTCGATCTGCTGAACGGTCACGGCGCCGCCGTCGATACCGCCGTTGGGCCACATCATCTCGGAGATATTGAGCCGCGCCATCGCGCCCACGGCCGGGGCCGTGAGGTAAAGCAGAGCGATGAACACCAGCGCCCAGCCCGCCGACCAGCGCGCGTCGGACACTTTCGGCACCGTGAAAAAGCGCATGATGACATGTGGCAGCCCGGCGGTGCCGATCATCAGCGATAGGGTGAAGAGCACCATGTTGAACGTGTCGCCGTGGTGCATTGTATATTCGCGGAAACCCAGTTCGGTGACGATGGCGTCGAGCTTGGCCAGAAGCGGCTCTCCGCTGGCGGTATGCTCGCCGAACAATCCCAGTGCCGGGATCGGGTTGCCGGTCAGTTGCAGCGAAATGAAGATGGCCGGGATCGTGTAGGCCATGATCAGAACGACATATTGCGCCACCTGCGTATAGGTCACGCCCTTCATGCCGCCGAAGACCGCATAGGCGAAGACCACGCAGGCCCCGATCAGAAGGCCGGTGGTGTTGTTCACCTCCAGAAAGCGGCCGAAGGCGACGCCCACGCCGGTCATCTGGCCGATCACATACGTCAGCGAGGCCACGATCAGGCAGAGCACCGCCACCATGCGCGCGGTTTGAGAATAGAAGCGGTCGCCGATGAACTCGGACACGGTGAACTTGCCGAACTTGCGCAGGTAGGGCGCCAGAAGCAGCGCCAGAAGCACGTAACCGCCGGTCCAGCCCATCAGGAAGGTGGAATTGTCATAGCCGGTGAAGGCGATGAGCCCGGCCATCGAGATGAAGGAGGCCGCCGACATCCAGTCGGCCGCCGTGGCCATGCCGTTGGTGACGGGATGCACGCCGCGCCCGGCGGCGTAGAATTCCGAGGTGGAGCCCGCGCGGGCCCAGATGGCGATGCCGATGTAGATCGCGAAACTCGCGCCGACAAACAGCAGGTTGATTGTGAACTGGTCCATGTCGCTTACTCCTCGTCCACGCCGTGTTCACGGTCGAGCCGGTTCATCCGCCAGGCGTAGAAGAAGATGATCCCGAGAAAGACGAGGATCGAGCCTTGCTGGGCGAACCAGAAGCCGAGATCCGTGCCGCCGACGGGGATGCCCGCCAACAGCGGGCGCAGCAGGATGCCGAACCCGAAGGAGACCAGCGCCCAGATCACCAGAGAAATCAGGATGATGCGGATATTGGTCGCCCAGTAGGTGGAATTGGATGAGTTGTCGGCCATGACGCCGTCCTCCCGTTGATGTTGAATACCGGGGCAGGGCAGAGTGCCGGTGCCCCCCTCTCTCCCTCAGGCGAGCGCCCGTTCGGCAATCGCGGTCAGTTCGTTCGCGACGGTGTCGATTTCGGCCATCGCATCCACCCGCCGCAGCACGCCCCGGCCCGCGTAATGCGCGATGAGCGGCGCGGTCTGCGCGTGATAGGCCGCAAGGCGGCTTGTGACGGTCTCGGCGGTGTCGTCGGCGCGGCGGGTCATGTCGGTGCCGCCGCAGGTGTCGCAGATGCCGCTTTGCAGCGGTTTCTTGTAGCGCTCGTGATAACCTTCGCCGCAGGTGGCACACGCAAAGCGGCCGGTGATCCGCTCGACCATCGAGGCGTCGTCCACGTCGAGGCTGATGGCGGCGGCGACGGGTTGGCCGGCCCGCGCCAGAAGCGCATCGAGCGCCTCGGCCTGCGCGCCGGTGCGCGGAAAGCCGTCGAGGATGACGCCTGCGCGGCAATCGGGCTCCGCCAGACGCTCGCGCAGGATGGCGGTCACGATGGCGTCGGAGACAAGATCGCCCGCCTCCATCACCGCGCGGGCCTTCTGCCCGGCCTCGGTGCCGGCGGCGACGGCGGCGCGCAGCATGTCGCCGGTGGAGAGCTGCACAAGTTCGAAGTGGTTGGCCAACATCCGCGCCTGCGTGCCCTTGCCCGCACCGGGCGGGCCAAGAAGGATCAGCACCGGCGGCGCGGAAAGGCACGATGGGTCTCGAAGGGCGCCATTCACATCTGTCGTGCTCTTGGTGTGGTCTGTCATCCTGAGGCTCCTCCCTCTTGACGATCGGATGGACCGGCGCGGGACAGGGTCGCCGCGCCCGGTAACTGGATTTGTGGTGATCATAGGGGGTTATGAAAAAATATATATAAGTCACGGATAGTGAGGGAAAAAATTGTAAATCCGTTTCCAGATTTACTTGCGGCGCTGTAAATGATTTTCAGACTCCGCGGTTTTCGCTGATATTCCAGAGACTTGACGCAAAGGCACAATCACCTTCGGTGACGCAACGGCAGACGGGACGGGGCCCTGCCGCGTCCCGGTTGCACCGGATGCGACAAAACGCTCCGATCTGGCGGGGGCCCCATGCCCCCCCGGCACAGGAGAATCGCCGCGCCGGACGAGCGGGGCCTAGTCGTGCGCGGGCCGGATCGACAGGAGGCGGCCGCCAAGATCGCGAAAGGCGCGCTGGCGGCAGGAGAAGACAATGATCTGAAGGTCGCTCGCCTGCCGGGTGAGGGCATCGAACATCTTTTCGATACGGTCGTCATCGGTGTAGACGATGGCATCGTCGAGGATCACCGGCGCGGGGGTGCCGGCACGGGCCAGAAGGCGGGCGAAGGCCAGACGGACCAGAAGCGCGATCTGTTCCTGCGTGCCACCCGAAAGCTGATCGAACGTATCCTCGGCGCCGGGACGCACAAGGCGGCTTGGCAGAACGCTGTCGGCATCCATATGCAGTTCGGCGTCGGGCCAGACCATGCGCACCAGCGGCTCCAACTCGCGGAAAATCGGGCCGATATAGTGATCGCGCGCCGATTGCTGCGCCGTGTCGAGCGTCTGATCGAGGGTGCGCAGCACATCCACCTCGAAGCGCAGGCTGTCGAGCCGGGCCTGCGCGGTGGCAAGCCGGCCCTCGGCCTCGGCCAGTTCCTCTTCGATGGCTTGCCCGGCCTGCACGTCGATCCGCGCGTCCAATCCGGCCAGATCGCGGGTAATCTCCTGTTCGCGGGTCTGTACGGCCTCGGCGGCGGAGGTGGCCCGTTGCAGGGCGGCCTGTGTCTGTTCGGGGTCCGGGGCGCTGTCGGCAAGCGCGGCCTTCTCGCGGCGTGCCTTGTCCAGAGCGGCGCGAAGCTCTGCCGCCTCGGTGCGCAGGGCGGTCAGGCGCGCCTCGGCCCCGTCCCGGTCGCGCAGGGCTGCGGCGGCGCGTTCCAGCCGCGCGGTGGCCCCGTCGTGGGCGGCCCCGGCGCCCTGCGCCGTGGCCTGCGCACTGGCGTGCTCGGCGCGCGCCTTCTCCAGACCGGCAAGGGTTTCGGCGTGGCGCGCCTTCGCCTCTTGCAGTTCGGCCTCAGCCTGATCGCGGGTGGGCAGATCGCCGGTGTCGGGCTCTTGTCGCGGCAAGTCGGAGATCCGCGCGCGCAGGGCGTCAATTCCGTCGGGGGCCGCGATTCGCAGGGCGTTAACCGCGTCGTCCAGCCGTGCCTTGGCCTCTGCCCGCTCGCGGTGCGCGGCGCGTGCGTTGTCGAGTGTGGAAAACCCCGCTTCCTCCAACGCACGGCGGAGGGTCGTGTCGGCCTGTTGCAAATCCTCGTCGCCGGCCACCGTACCGGGATGAATGCGCAGTTCGCCCAGCCCGCGCAGATGCAGCGCGCCGCCGTCGGGCAGGGGCAGACGCGCCCCATCTTGCAAAGGCGTGCCCTCCAGCGTCACGCCGCCCTCGCCGCCGGGCGAGTAACTCATGCTGACAGAGGCACTAGCGGCCTCACGGGCACGGCGGGCGAACGAGAGATCGGCGGCTGCGGTCTCGATCTTGTCCATCACCGCCGCGTCGGGGCCGCGGGCCACAAGGGCGCGGGTCTTTTCGGCCTCCGCGTGATGGGCTTCGGCTTCTGACAGCCGCGCGGTGAGTTCGGCGCGCCGGGTTTCGGCGATGCGGGCAGCCTCGGCCCGGATCACGCGATCAAGCTGCATGTGCGCGGTATCGAGGGTCTTGCGGGCCGTGGTCTCGGCCTGCCTGGCCGCTGCCAGAGCGGTGTCTGCCCGGGTCAGCCGGTCCGCGGCGTCGCGGTGATCGTCCCCGGTGCCGGTCAGCGCCTTTTCCGCGTCCATCACTTCACGAAGTTGCGCTGTCAGCGTTTCGAGCGATTGCTGGTTGCGCTGCACGCGGGCCTCGGCGGTGTCCACGGCGCTGGTGGCCCGGTCCAGCCTTTCGAGATGGCTTTCCGCGTGTTGATGCGCCTTGCGCGCCTCGTCGAGGCGGGCCGTGCGGTGGGCGGCCTCCTGCGCGTCGCGCAGCCCGTCCAACTCCGAGACAAGCACGCGGCGCGAATCGAGCAGGCCGCGCAGGTCGGCGGCCTTGTCCGCGAGAGAGCCATGCAGCTCTTGCAGCTCTTCGACCTGCGTTTCGGCCTCGGCCAGCGGGCCGTTCTTGGCGGTGCGGCCGGTTCTAGTGACATAGCGGTCAAGCTCTGTGCGAACCTGTGCGCGGATCGCTTCCATCTGCCGGCCGCCGGTGACGGCCTCCACCTCTCCGGCGACGGAGGAGAGCAGATCGCGGCGCGCGTCGAGCGTGGCGCCGGCGTCCTGAAAGGCGGTCAGCCCTTGCCGCACCCACAAAAGCCCCGCCGGACCGCCGTCCCTGGGCGCTGTGAGCAGGGTGTCGAGCCATGCTTCCGCCTCTCCGGCCTGCTTGTAGAGATGGCCGTCGCGCAGGATGCGGGTGCCTGCCCGGGTTCCTTTGGAAAAGATTTTCTCGATCCGGTAGCGGGCGCCGTCCTGCGCGATCTCGGCGGTGATCTCGGGATCGCCCCCGGCATGGGGGATCAGGGCGCGAATCTCCTTGTCACGCGATGAGGCGCTTTTGAAGAAAAGCGCGTGGAGCGCGTCGAATATGGTTGATTTGCCCTGCTCGTTCGGGGCCGACAACACGTTCAGCCCCGGCCCCAGCCCGGTGATTTCCACCGGCGCGGTGAAGCGGCGCACGTTATTGAGCCGGACGGACAGAAGGTTCATTCCGCCGCCTCCTGCACTAGGCCGTAGAGCCGGTTGAGCGCGGCGGCGGACACGTCCCGGTCGCGCCGTGCCAGATCGGTGTTTTCGGCGTCGTTGCGAAGCGTCTCGGCGGCCATGCGCAGCGCACCGCCCTGTGCAATGTCGTCCAGATCATCGGCGCTGTATTCGGTCTGAAGAGGTCCATCGTTCAAGTCGAAATGGCAGAACTCCGGCGCGATTTCGGCGGCGGCGCGCGACAGCCGGAGCCGCTCGGGCAGGTGGCACCAGCCCTCGGCGGTGATCTTCAGCAGCGTATGACGCCAGTCGGTGCGATCGTGTGGCAGAAGGCGGATCAGCGCCTCGGCCGCATCGTCACCGGGCGTGAGGCGCAGGGTGCGCTCCTGCCAGTTGTATTTGCCGGTTTCCACCTCCGTGACCAGCGGCGGGGCGCCGGGGCCGGGCAGATCCACCAGAAGGCAGCCCCCCCGGCCCGCATGTTTGAACCTGTCCCGCTCGGGCGTGCCACTGTAGCGGGTGCGCTCATCGAAGGTAAAGATGCCATGCCAGTCCCCCAGCGCGAGGTAATCGAGCCGCGCGGTTTCGGCCCGGCGCGGCGAGATGATGTCACCGCCCGGCTCATCGCTGCCGAAGTCGATCACGCCGCCATGCGCCAGCCCGATGCGCAGGTGCTCCTGTGGTGTCTCGCATCCGTCCATCCATGCGGTCAGATCGGTGCCGGGAAAGCGGCGCGGGCAGGGTGCGGGCAGGAGCGTCACCCCCGGCGCGATCTGCGTCGGCGCGGGGTCGGTCAGCAGATGCACATTGTCGGGCGCATGGGCCTGCATCACGGTCCAGATCAGCTCTGCGCCAAGGCTGTCGTGGTTGCCGGGAATGATCCACCAGTGCAGCGCGGATGTCTCACCCATCGTGGCGAGAGTCTGCCGGATCAGGCGCTGCGAGGGAGTTTCGGTGTCGAAGCTGTCCCCGGCGATCAGGACATGACCGGCGCCGTGATCGGCGGCCGTGCGTGCCAGCGTGGCGACGATCCCCAGCCGGGCCTGTTGCAGATCGGCGCGAATCTCTTCTTCGAAGGTACCGAAACGTTTTCCGAGGTGAAGGTCTGAGGTGTGCAGAAAGCGGAAGGCGGGCATTGTCGGACCTTTGCAGCAGGGCGGGCACCGTCACTGTTGCACCGGCGGAGTCCGGCTTCAAGCTGTGTTGCGCCCTGAGGCGACCGGGCCTTGCGGCTGTGGGACCGGCACTCCGCGCGCCCGCGTCGATCATGCTTGCGGACTGCTCAAGATGGCTTGACAGATTCGTTTGTTCCAAAATAGGCTATCAAATGTTCCATCAAGTGGAACGAAATGAGTCTGATCGCGATCGTGGGGAGGCGAGAGTGGCAGAGGCGCAGATTTCTTCGGTCAAGACGATAGGCCGCGCCGCCCTTGTGCTGCGCGCGCTGTCGGCCGGCCCGGCGGGGGGCATGCGCCTTGCGGATGTCACTGCGGCGGTCGATCTGGGCAAGGCCACGGTTCACCGGCTTCTGGGCGCGCTCACCGACGTGGGATTTGTCGAGTTCGACGAGGGATCGAAACTCTATCGGCTGGGCTATGGGCTGTTTTCCCTTGCGGCGGCGGCGCAGCGGTTCAGCATCGTGGAGCAGGCGCGTCCGTCGCTGGTGCGGCTGGCGGCGGCGACGGAGGATACCGTCTATCTGTCGGTGCGTGAGGGCGATCAGGCGCTATGCGTGGATCGTTGCACCGGCAAGTTTCCCATCCGCACCCTGACACTCGATGTCGGAGATCGCCGCCCGCTTGGCGTGGGGGCGGGATCGCTGGCGTTGCTGGCGTTCCAGCCCGAGGACGATATTGACCGCATCCTGCGCGATGATCATGCGGCGCGGCAGGGATTTGACGGGTTTGGCGAGGACAGCCTGCGCGAGATGGTGCGCGCCACGCAGCGCGACGGATACGCCTTTAACGGCGGCCGGATCGTGAGCGCGATGGCGGCTGTGGGCGTGCCGGTGAAGGACCGCGACGGGCGGGCGCTGGCGGCGCTGTCTCTCGCGGCAATCCGGGAGAGAATGGACCCGCCGCGCGTTTCGGACCTGGTCGGCATGTTGCGGCACGAAGCCGAGGAGCTGGGCCGGACGCTTCATCAGCGGGGACAGGCGCCGGCAGGAGCCGGTCAGGGCAAGGTCAGGGAGGAACAGGTTTGACACAGCATACCGCCGAGCACGCAGGGGCATCCGGCAATCTGGAGACCGGGCGGTTTCTTCCGATCCTGTCGCTGATGTGGAGGATACGCGCCTTCGAGGAGCTGGCCATCGAGGCGCAGCGCGAGGGGCTGGTTCTGGGGGCGATCCATCCGTCCATCGGACAGGAGGCGGTGGCGGCGGGGATCTGCCCCAACCTGTCGAAGACCGATCTTCTTTTGTCCACCCATCGCGGCCATGGGCATACGCTGGCCAAGGGGGCCGATCCGCTGGCGATGATGCGCGAGCTTTTCGGGCGCGAGGGTGGCACCTGCGGCGGCAAGGGCGGCTCCATGCATATCGCCGATTTCGGGGTGGGCATGCTGGGCGCGAATGGTGTCGTGGGGGCGAATATTCCCATCGCGACGGGGGCGGCCCATGCGCTCAAGCTGCGGCGCGCGGGCGAGGTGGTGGTTTGCATCTTCGGCGATGGGGCGATCAATCGCGGCCCGTTCCTTGAGGGGCTGAACTGGGCGCGGGTGTTCGATCTTCCGGTGCTGTTTGTCTGCGAGGACAACGGGTTTTCCGCCACGACGCGGACCCGGTCGATGACCGGGGGCGCGGGGGCCACGGCTCGGGCGGAAAGCCTTGGGCTGCCGGCCGCGGAGGTGGATGGCAACGATGTGCTGGCGGTGGATGCGGCGGCGCGCACGGCGATTGCCGCCCTGCGCGCGGGCGAGGGGCCGCGCCTGATGCATTGTCACACCTACCGGATCACCGGGCACACGGCGGTGGACCCGGCCTCCTATCGCCCCGAAGCGGAAGTGGATCAATGGCGCCGGCGATGCCCGATCGCGCGGCTGGAGGCGGGCTTGCGTCTGGCGGGCGTGAGCGACGAAGAGCTGAGCCGGACGCGGCAGGAGGCATGGGACGAGATGCGCGCGATCAGCGCAGAGGCCAGCGCCACGTCCTGGCCCGACGCGCGCGGCGCCTTCGCGGACGTGCAGGATATGGGCAATCCGGCGGAAAGGGCGTTTTGATGAGCATGACAAGCTATCTTGAGGCCGGGCGCCGCGCCGTAATGGAAGAGATGCAGCGCGATGAGCGTGTCTGGGCGCTTGGCGAGGATCTTGGGCGCGGCGGTGTGTTCGGCCAATACAAGGGGCTTCAGGAGATGTTCGGGGACGAGCGGATCGCCGACACCCCGATTTCCGAAGCCTGCATCATGGGCGCCGCCGTGGGCGCCGCGATGACCGGCACGCGTCCCGTGGTGGAGATGCGGTTTTCCGATTTCGCGCTTTGCGCGGTGGATGAGCTGGTCAATCAGGCGGCCAAGGCGCGCTTCATGTTCGGCGGGCAGATGCGGGTGCCGATGGTGGTGCGCGAGCCGATCGGCATGTGGCGATCGTCGGCCGCGCAGCATTCGCAATCGCTTGAGGCGTGGTATGCGCATATTCCGGGGCTTGTGGTGGTCGCGCCCGCGACGCCGGCCGATAACCTCGGGCTGCTGAAAACGGCCATCCGCAACGAGGATCCGGTCGTTTACATGGAACACAAGAACCTCTGGGCGCTGGAAGGCGAGGTGCCCGAGGGCGAGCATCTGGTGCCGCTGGGCAAGGCGGAGGTGGCGCGCGAGGGGGTGGATCTGACCATCGTGACCTGGTCGGCCATGCGCCATCCGTGTCTGAAGGCTGCCGAAGACCTGTCGGCGGAAGGGATCGGGGTGGAGGTGATCGACCTGCGCACGCTCTGGCCATGGGACCGGGAGGCGGTCCTTGCCTCGGTCGGGAAGACCGGCCGCCTTCTGGTGGTGCAGGAGGCGGTGTCGGTCGCGGGCTTCGGGGCCGAGATCGCCGCCAGTGTCGCAGAGGCGCTGCATTACCGTTTGCGCGCGCCGGTGCGCCGCCTTGGCGCGCCGCGCATCCCGGTGGCCTATGCGCCGCCGCTGGAGGATCAGGCGCGGGTGACGGACAAAGCCATCACTGATGCGGTCCGGGGCATGGTTGTGCCCCAGACCGTAGCGTGAACCGGCAGCGCGGGGAGGCGCTGTCAAAATTCAACGGGAGGAAAGACAACATGACACTCTTCAGAACTATGATGGCGGCCGGAGCCGCCGTGGCCACGCTGGGGCTGTCCCCGGCACTGGCGCAGGACTACAAGGACGAATATCGAGTCTCGACCGTGGTGCCCGAGCCGTTCCCATGGGGGATCGCGGCGAACCGCTGGGCCGACCTGGTGGCCGAGCGGACCGAGGGCCGGATCAACATGAAGATCTACCCGGGCGTGCAGCTCGTGCAGGGTGACCAGACCCGCGAGTTTACCGCGATGCGGCGCGGCGTGATCGACATGGCTGTCGGCTCCACCATCAACTGGTCGCCGCAGGTCAAGGAACTCAACCTGTTTTCCCTGCCGTTCCTGATGCCCGATTACGCGGCGCTGGATGCGTTGACGCAAGGGCCCGTCGGCGAGCGGATCTTCGAGATCCTCGAGGACAACGGCGTGGTGCCGCTGGCGTGGGCGGAGAACGGATTCCGCGAGGTGACCAACTCCAAGGTCGAAATCCGCCGCCCCGAAGACATGGAAGGGCTGAAGATGCGGGTTGTCGGTTCTCCGATCTACAACGACATGTTCTCGGCCATGGGGGCCAACCCGACGCAGATGAGCTGGGCCGACGCGCAGCCGGCGCTGACCACCGGCGCGGTGGACGGGCAGGAAAACCCGCTCACCATCTACTCGGTTCTCAACATGCACGAACTGGGTCAGACCAATGTGACGCTTTGGCATTACGTGGCCGACCCGCTGATCTTCGCCGTCAACCAGGAGGTCTGGGACAGCTTCACGGCGGAGGATCAGGAGATCCTGCGCAGTGCCGCGGTCGATGCCGGGGCGCATGGGATCGAGGTGGCGCGAGAGGGCCTGACCGAGGACGACCCGAGCCTGATCGAGGAGATCAGGGGCTATGGCGTCAACGTGGTCTCTCTGACCGAGGAGGAACGCCAGGCGTTCGTCGATATCACGCGTCCGGTCTACGAGGAATGGACCGACGTGATCGGCGCCGATCTGGTGGAGATGGCCGAGGAGTCCATCGCCAACCGCTAAGGCAAGGCTGAGGCAAGCCGCCGGGCCCGCTTCGGGCGTGGCGGCCCCCGTGCCGCCATGTGCGGCGCGGGGCCGATCCCCCGACCCTGACAGATCCACGACCCCCCGACCCCAAGGAGGCGGAGATGACCGCGCCAAACCCCGATGATCCCAGCCCCGATGCCGTGCCTGACGGGACCGAAAGCGGCGCCAACCATGTGCGCGTGCCGGTTCGGATCGAGGAAGCCCTCGGGGCGGCGGCGATGGCGGCGATCTGCCTGATCTCCATTGCCAATGTGGTCGTGCGTTACGCCACCAACATCTCTTTCGCCTTCACAGAGGAATTCTCGGTCTTTCTGCTGGTGTTCATGACCTTCGTGGGCGCCTCGCTGGCCTTTGCCAGCAATGAGCATATCCGCATCACCTTCTTCCTCGAACGGATGCCGCCCGCCCTGCGCTGGATCTGCGAGGTGGTGACCGTCGTGGCCACGACGCTGATGTTCTCGCTCGTGGTCTATTACAGTGCGAGTATCACCTACGACGAATGGTACTGGGGCGAGACCTCGCCCGGTCTGGGCAATCCGGTGTGGATTTACACCATCTGGCTGCCGCTGTTGTCGGTGGCGATCCTTTTGCGGGTGCTGGGGCGGGCCTGGGCCACCCTGCGCCCCGCGCGCCGCCGCACATAGGGCAGGAGACCGTCATGGATGCCAATATCCTCATGCTTCTGAGTTTCGTCGTGCTGATGGTGATCGGCACGCCGATTGCCGTTGCGCTCGGCCTTTCGGGAGCGATCGGTATCGTTGCCGGGCTCGATATGACCGCGCTTGGCATGATCGGGCCGAACACCTATGCGTCGGTGGCCAAATACCCGCTGATCGCGATTCCGCTGTTCATCCTGACGGGGATGGTCTTCGAGCGATCAGGGGTGGCGGCGCGACTGGTGGAGTTCGCGCAATCGATGATCGGGCCGCGCCGGGGCGGACTGGCGCTGGTGGCGATCATCGTCTGCCTGATCATGGGGGGCATGTCCGGGTCCGGCCCGGCCGATGCGGCGGCGGTGGCCACGGTCATGCTGCCGTCGATGATCAAGGCGGGATACCCCAAGCCCTTTACCGCCAGCGTCATCGCGGCCTCGGCGTCCACCGCGATCCTGATTCCGCCTTCGGTGGCGATGATCATCTATTCGGTGATCGTGCCCGGCCTTGACCTGCGCGCGCTGTTCGCCGCCGGTCTGGTGCCCGGCCTTCTGGTGGGATCGGCCATCGCGATCCCGACGCTGCTGCTCAGCCGCAGACACGGGTTTGGCGACGGCGAAGACCCGGACCGGCCCCGTTTCTGGCCCAGTTTCCGCCGCGCGATGCCGGGGCTGATGGCGCCGGTGATCATTCTTGGCGGTCTGCGTTCGGGCTTGTTCACGCCGACGGAAACCGCCGTGGTGGCGGTCTTTTATGGGCTCTTTGTCGGCACGGTCCTGTATCGCACCATGGGCTGGCGCGAGATCTACGCCGTTCTGGCCGACAGCGCCAAGGTGTCGGGCGTTGTGATGCTGATCATCTCTCTGGCGGGCCTCTTCGCGTGGGCAGGGTCCACCATGGGCGCCTTCACGGCCACAACAGAGGCGCTTTTGTCTGTCACCGAGAACCAGTGGATCATTCTGCTTCTTCTGATGACGTTGCTGCTGCTGGCGGGGATGGTTCTGGACGGGGTGTCGATCTATCTCATTGCCGTGCCGCTCCTCATCCCCATCGTGCAGGCGTTCGAGTGGTCCTTCGTCTGGTTCGGTGTCGTCATGGCGATCAACGTGGCGATGGGGCAGTTTACCCCGCCCGTCGCGGTCAACCTGATGGTGACGGCGAAAATTGCCGGAATCCCGCTTGAATCGACCTTTCGCTGGGTCGGCTGGCTGCTGCTGGCGATGGTCGGCGCACTGGCCTTGATCATATTGTTTCCCGAACTTGCGCTCTGGCTGCCGCGGGTTCTGGGCTATCGCATAACCTGAACCGGAATGAGGCGCAGATGACAGAGCAACGCAGGAATGAAATGAATGGCGGCGAGGCGCTGGCCCGGATGTTGCAGGCGCATGGGGCCGGGCCGATGTTCGGCATGGGCGGGTTTCAGCTCCTGCCGTTCTATGACGCCGCGCGGCGGCTTGGCCTGCGCCACAACCTGATCAACGACGAACGCTGCGGGGTGTTCGCCGCCGACGCCTATGCCAAGGTGTCGGGGCGCGTGGGCCTCGTGGATGCCACGCTGGGGCCGGGGGCGACCAACCTCGTGACCGGGCTGGTGGAGGCGCTCAATGCCGGATCGCCGCTGGTGGCGATCGTGGGCGACACGCACCGCGACCATTCGTGGAAGAACATGACGCAGGAATCGCGGCAGGCCGAGATCCTGCGCCCGGCGGTGAAGGAATTGATCCGCGTGGAGAGCATCGGGCGCATTCCCGAACTGGTGCGCCGCGCCTTCAGCGTGGCCACGACCGGGCGCCCCGGTCCCGTGGCGCTGATCGTGCCGGAGGATATATCGCACGGCACCTATCCCTTCGACGAGGCGGACTTCTCCGCCGATCCGCGCTATCAGGCCGCGCCCGCGCTGCGCAGCCGCCCCGATGCGGAGGGTCTCGCGCAGGCGGTGGCCCTGCTTGCGGCGGCGGAGCGTCCCTTGATCCTTGCGGGAGGCGGCGTTCACCTGTCGCAGGCCGCCGATGACCTTCAGGCGCTGGCGGAGGCCGCGCAAATTCCCGTGGCCCACACCATGAGCGGCAAGGGCGCCATCGCCTGCATCAGCCCGCTTTCGGCAGGGCTGTTCGGGCGGTATGACCGGATTGCCAACGACATGATTGACGAGAGCGATTGCCTGCTGGTGATCGGCTGCAAGCTCGGCGAGATCGCGACCAAGCGGTATACGGTTCCCGCGCCCGGCAAGACCCTTATTCATCTTGATTGCGTGGCCGAGGAGATCGGCCGCACCTATCGGCCCACCTTGCCGCTTTGGGGCGATGCGCGAGAGGGGATACGCGACCTGCGCGCCGGGCTGAAGGACGGGCCAGCGCCCGAAGGACGGCAGGATTGGTGCGCCGGTGTGGTCCGCCGCATGGACAAATGGCGCGAGACAGCGCGCGCGCGTCTGGAAAGCGACGAGGTGCCGGTGTCGATGGGGCGGCTGATGGGCACGCTGAACGCGGGCCTGCCCGAGGATGCGGTGCTGATCGCCGACGGCGGGTTTGCCGCGCATTGGGGCGGGCTGCTTTACGACCAGCCGCGCGCGGGGCGGGGGTTCGTTCCCGATCGCGGCTTTGCCTCCATCGGGTATGGCCTGCCGGGGGCGATCGGGGCGAAACTGGCCGCGCCGGATCGGGCGGTTGTCGCGCTGACCGGGGACGGCGGGTTCAACATGGTGTTGGGCGAGATCGAGACCGCGCGCCGCATGGGGCTGGCGGTGGTCATCATCGTCGTCAACAACGCGGCCTCGGGCTATGTGAAGGCGCTGCAACATCTGATGTACGGCGAAGGGGCCTATCAGTCGAGCGATCTGGCCGAGACGGACTACGCCCGCGCCGCCGAGGCGCTGGGATGTCGTGGAATCCGGGTGGAGCATCCCGATGCGCTCTCGGAGGCGCTCGCGCAGGCGCTGGCGGAGGAAGGGCGGCCCACGGTGCTCGACGTGGTGGTCACGCGCGATCCGGGCAAGATGCTGCCCGCCGCCGACAGCCGGGCGGTGAAGGTGAAAAAGGGGGATCGCGTTGCCTGACCGGGCGCCTGTCCTGCTGGCCGACAGTGTCACGAAGCTTGGCCCGGAGGCGGCAGGGCGTGTCGTCGTATCGGGCTCTCACGGAGGGCGCTATGCGGCCTATCTTGCCTTTCGGGCCGGGTGCCGCGCGGTGATCCTCAACGATGCCGGTATCGGGCTGGACGCGGCCGGGATCGGCGGGCTGGAGTGGTTGGAGGCGCAGGGCATGGCGGCGGCGAGTGTCGATCATCGCAGCGCCGATATTGGGGATGCCCGCGCCATGCTGGAGCGGGGATGGATTTCTTATGTCAACGCCGGGGCGGCGCGCCTTGGGGTGCGGCCCGGCATGGCCTGCGCCGAGGCGGTGGGACGCCTTGAACAGGCCAACCCCCCCGGCGGTGCGTGCGACAAGGTGACGGAGGCGCGGCAAGTCCTGACGCCGGCTGGCGCGACATGCCGCCTCGTTCTGGTGGATTCGGCGGGGCTGGTGCAACCCGAGGACGCGGGACAGGTGGTGGTGACAGGATCGCACGGCGCGGTGTTTGGCGGAGACCCGGCCAATGCCCTGAAGGTTGCGGCGCGTCTGGCGCTTTTCAACGATGCGGGGGGCGGTGTCGGGCAGGGGCGCCTGCCGGTGCTGGAGTCGCGGGGTATCGCCGCCGCGACCGTCGCGGCGCACAGTGCCCGGATCGGCGATGCCCGCTCGACATGGGAGGATGGCGTGATCTCGGCTTGCAATTCCCGGGCGGAAGCTTTTGGCGCTCGCGCGGGCATGGCGGCGCGCGATCTGGTGCAGGCGGCGCTTGAGGCCGAGAACACAGACAGCGCCGACAAAGCCCCGCGTCAGGGACGCATCTGATCCAGAAGCCTTGACCCGCCGTTCAGAGCCTCGCGGTATTCGGCGGTGAGCCGGTTGCAAAGATCGGCCGCGCCGGGGATGTCGTCAATCGCGCCGATGCCATGTCCCGCGGCCCAGAGGTCGCGCCACGGCTTGATGTTGTCGGTGGTCCCGAAGTTGAGCGTCTCGGGCGGCTCCAGATCGTCGGGATCGAGACCGGCGGCGGCCAGACTGGGGCGCAGGAAATTTCCGGGCAGGCCACTGACTTTCGGGGTCAGGACAATATCCTCGGCCCGGCCCTCGACGATCATGCGCTTGTGGTCGGGGTGGGCACCGCTTTCGCGCGTGGCGATGAAACGACTGCCGACGTAGGCCAGATCGGCGCCCATCATCTGCGCGGCGGCGACCTGATTGCCTGTCGAGATGGCCCCGCCGAGAATAAGCGGGCCGTTAAACAGGCCGCGAAGCTCTTGCACGAAGGCAAAGGGATTGATCCGCCCGGCGTGCCCCCCGGCGCCATGGGGCACCGCGATCAGACCGTCCACCCCCGCCTCCAGCGCCTTGTCGGCAAAGCGCCGGTTGGTGACATCGTGAAAGACCAGCCCGCCATAGCCATGCGCCGCGTCGATCAGATCGCGCCGGAGCCCCAGAGAGGTGATGATCAGCGGCACCTTGTGGCGCACGGCAACCTCAAGATCGGCCTCGAGCCGCTCATTGGAACGGTGGACGACAAGGTTGACGCCGAAGGGGGTGGTGCAGGCGGCGGTATCAAGCCGCGCGCGGATGTCCGAGAGCCAGTCGTCGAAGCCTTCCGTTGAGCGCTGATTGAGGGCGGGAAAGGTGCCGACCACGCCGCAGGTGCAGCAGGCAACCACAAGATCCGGGTTCGAGATGAGGAACAGGGGGGCGGCGATCACCGGGACAGAGAGCTGCCCGCGCCATTGGCTCGGTATGGCCATGCGGCGGTCCTTTGGGTTGATGCAGGTGAGAGGGGGCGAAAAGGCGGGGGCGGGGCGATTGCCGCCGCCCCCGCAGTTGGGGGAGTGATCAGTAGTCGACAAACTCGGTCAGACGGGTGAAGGTCTGCGTGTCGGCATCAAGCTGATAGACAGACACTGCCGTGCCCGAGAGCTGATTTTCGTTGTTGAAGCTGATCGGGGCCATGATCCCGCCGACCGGGAAATCCTCGAGCTGGCGCAGGTTCTCGATCGTGCAATCGCGCGTCAGTTCTTCGCCGCAGCGGCTCATCGCCTCTGCCATTGCATGCAGCGCGGCATAGGTCACATAGGTGTAACGGTTGATCGCTTCGATTTCATCTTCGCTCACGTATTCCCGTGCGGTTTCGAGAAAGGCGTCGTTCGCCTCGCCGGTAAGGGCGACATAATCGGCCACGTAGTAGTCATAGCCTGCCTGTGCAGCCAGATTGACCGACGGGGGCATGTCCTCGCTCCAGACCTGGGCGGATTGAATGTCCATGCCAAGCTTGCGGGCCTCCGACAGGATGTTGGCCGCGCCGGAGATGATGCCGCCGTTCGCCAGAACGTTCACGCCGGCCCGATCGAGCTGCGCAACTTCAGCGGAGAAGTTTGACGTGCCCTTCTTGAAGCGGATGCGCGCGGCATCTTCCACGCCGAACTCCTCGACCGCGCGGTTGTAGCCGTGTTCCACCGCAACGCCGAAATCGTCGTCCTGACGGATCAGGCCGTAGACCGGGTTTTCGATGTCCACGTTGTCGTTGATATACTTCAGCTGTGCGTAAAAGGCGTCGGAATAGCTTGCCCCGAGCGTAAAGACCGACGGGCGCACCGGATCGTAGACCAATTCGTTGGGCGCCGTCGACACGATGGTGGGCAGGTTGTTCTCCTCGATCAGCGGCATCATGGCCAGCACGTTCGCGGTGCCGGAGGTGCCGTTGAGCGCGAAAATCTCATCGACTTCGATCAGCTTCGAGAGCGCCTGGAAAGAGCGCGACGGCACGTAGCCGTCATCCTCGGTGATGATCTTGATCATACGCCCGTTGACACCGCCGGCGTCGTTGATCTCGGCGGCCGCGATCTTGGAGCCGACGGAAACCGCGCGCCCGATGAAGGAGGCGGCACCTGTCATGATGTTGACATCGCCGATCCTGATCTCGGTATCGGTGACGCCGGGGTCGGCGGCGAAGGCCGGTCCCGTCGCCAGGGCGGCGATGGCCACTATTGCAATCCGTTTCATGGTATTCTCCTCTGTTGGTTCTTGAAAAGCCGCGCGCCCTAGTAGGCGAGGGGCCAGTTGCTCCAGAATTTCTTGCTGTCGCGCCACAGCCCGATCAGCCCGTCTGGCTTGAAGCGGAGGAAGGCAACGATCACGAAGCCGTAGACAACCCCCCGAATTTCGTAGACATAAGTTGAATAGAAGGACGATCCCGGCTCCAGCACGAGGTTGAAGGCGATGCGGATCACCTCCGGCAGAAGCGTCAGGAATATGGCCCCGAGGATCGCGCCCGCGATGGAACCGAGCCCGCCAAGAATGATGATGGCCAGCGCCTCGATCGACAGGATCAGCCCGAACACGTCAATGTTGATGAACCGGATCTGAAGCGAAATCAGACCCCCGGCCAGCCCGACGATGAACGACGAGATCATGAAGGCCAGAAGTTTGTAGCGCGTCAGATCGATCCCCATCGCCCGCGCGGCGATGTCATGGTCGCGGATGGCCAGCCACGCCCGGCCGAGGCGGCTGCGTTGCAGGTTGAGAGCGAGCAGCACAACCGCGACGCTCACGAAGAGCGTGAGAAAATAGAGTGGTGGCCCCTTTTGCACATTGAAGCCGAAGATCTCGGCGCCGGAGACGAAGATCCCGTTGGGCCCGCGTGTGATCGGCTCTGCATAGAGGATGATGTGGCTGACGATGAAGGAAAAGGCCAGTGTCGTGATGGCGAGATACAGCCCCTTGAGCCTGAGCGAGGGAATCCCCACCAGCAGGCTGATCAGCGCGGAAATCACGCCCCCCGCCGGCAGCGACAGCCAGACGGGCCAGCCATAATCGACCATCAGCACCGCGTTGCCATAAGCCCCGACCGCGAGAAAACCCGCCTGACCAAGCGAGATCAGGCCCGTCGTTCCCGTCAGAAGGTTCAGTCCGACCCCACCGACAACGGCGATCAGCACCGTGACCAGCAGGCCGAGTTCATAGGCGCCCAGAAGCAGCGGGGCGGCCAGCAGCGCCACGACAAGTGCCGCCACCCATGCCTTTGTCGTTGGGTTGTCGGTCAGGGCTATAAGCTGCCCGGTGGATTCCTTGAAATGTCCGGTACGCATTATACCCTCTCGATGTCGCGGTCGCCAAAGAGCCCGTAGGGACGGACCATCAGAACGATGATGATGACAATGAAGCCGGAGATTTCACGCAGCCCCTGGCCGATGTAGCCTTGTGACAGATTCTCGATCAGCCCGATGATGACCCCGGCAAAGGCGGCCCCGAGGATTGAATCGAGTCCCCCGAGAAT
The DNA here is from genome assembly GCF_900110425.1 of Salinihabitans flavidus. Taxonomy (GTDB): domain Bacteria; phylum Pseudomonadota; class Alphaproteobacteria; order Rhodobacterales; family Rhodobacteraceae; genus Salinihabitans; species Salinihabitans flavidus. Next base: position 41,881 of record NZ_FODS01000005.1, read on the forward strand.
GACGGCCGGGAAAGACTTGAGCCCCTGAAACCACAGATCGGGGGCGAGCTTGAAATTCATGGCAAAAAGCACCCCGGCCACCGCGGCGAGCCCCGAGGACAGCGCCCAGGCCATCGCGTGCGTGCGGCTCACGCTGATCCCGACCAGAAGGGCCGCGGTTTCATGCGACGCCACGGCGCGCATGGAAATCCCGATCCGCGAGAACCGCAGGAAGGCCCACCCAAGTGTCGTGCAGATCGCCAGCGCGGCAATCGACATGAGCTGTGCGGCATAGAACGGAATACCGAACACGCGGATCACGTCCCTCGTGACCCCGGCAGTGAGGTTATGCGGGTCCGGCCCCCAGATCATGATCGTCACCCCGCGCAGGATCACCGCGAGGCCGATCGTGACCATGACTATGGAAAACACCGGTTCCCCGAGCATGGGACGGATGAAGATCCGTTCCAGCGTGAGGCCGAGCACCATCGAGATCGGAATCGTCACGAGCATCAGCGGAATGAACGACAAACCAAAGATCTGCGTCAGGCTGAAGGCGATATAGGCCGTGAGCATGACAAGTTCGCCATGCGCGAAGTTGACGACGCCCGTCGCCTTGTAGACAAGGGCAAAGCCCATCGCGATAAGGCCATAGGACGCCCCGATCACAAGGCCGGTCGATATGAGCAGCAGGAAGAAATCCATTATGCGGCGCTCCCGTAGATCGTTTCGATTTCGGCGCTGAACTTTTTCTCGATCGCCTTGCGCCGCACTTTCATTGTTGCGGTCAGTTCACCGTCGTCGTGATCGAGTTCCTTCTTGAGGATCTCGAATTTGCGAATGTTCTCGACCCGCGCGAACCGCTCGTTGACGCGCGCCACCTCTTGTTCGATCAGCTTGCGCACCGCGTCGTTCTCGGCCAACGTGCGGTAGGTGGTGTACTGGATGTTTTGCGCCTGCGCCCATTTGCCCGTTGTCTCAAGGTCGATCTGAATGAGCGCGGACAGGAACTTGCGCCCGTCGCCCAGCAGGATCGCCTCGCGGATATAGGGCGAATCCTTCAGCGCGTTCTCGATCAGCGAGGGCGTGATGTTCTTGCCGCCCGAGGTGATGAGGATGTCCTTCTTGCGATCGAGCACGCGAGCCTCGCCGGTGTCGGTGATCTCGACGATATCGCCGGTATGCAACCAGCCGCCGGCATAAGTTTCCTGCGTCGCCTCCTCGTTGAAGAGATACCCCTTGAAGCAACTTGCGCCGCGCAACAGAAGCTCTCCGTCCTCGGCGATCTTCTGTTCGATGCAGTCGATGGGCGGGCCGGAGCAGCCGGGCGCCGTCGCGCCGGGGCGCTGCGAATGGGACACCCCCGCGCATTCGGTCATGCCGTAGATCTGATAGACCGGAACCCCGAGCGTCCAGAAAAAGAGCAGCACCTCTTCGGAGATCGACGCCCCGCCGCAAAAGCTGGCACGGACGCGGTTGAGACCAAGAAACCGTTGCAGGCTGCGCAGGCAGATCAGCCACAGGGCCATGAACACCAGACGGTCGCGCAAGCTGGCGAACTGACCGCCATTGTCGAGCCGCCGTGCCGCGATCGGTTTGCCAAGCCGCATGGTCGTCTCGAACACGCGCCGTTGCAGCGGGGTGGTGTCGCGCACGCGGTAGTCGATGCTTTGCTGCATCTTCTCCCAGATCCGGGGCACACCAAGGAAGCCGAGCGGCGCGATCTCGCGCAGGTTGACCACAACGGTATCGACCGATTCCGCGAAGGACACGACGCAGCCGGTCACCAGTTGCATGACAAGCGAGAAGCTGCGCTCGGCGACATGGCACAGCGGCAGGTAGCACAATACCGAATAGCTGCGGTCGTCCAGGCGATGTATCCGCGCCACCTCGCTTGCCGAGGAAAGCATGTTGCCGTGGCTGAGCATGGCGCCCTTCGGCATGCCGGTGGTGCCGGATGTGTAGACGATGATCGCCACGTCATCGGGTGTGCCGGCGTCAATGAGGCGGTCCACTTCCGCGCCGAACTCCACCTCGGACCTGCGGCCGAGATCGAGCAGGTCGGCGAAGGACATCAGCCCGTCATGCGCATAGGTGCGCATGCCCTTCATATCCACGCAGAGGATCTGTTCGAGATCGGGCAGCCCGCCATCCTGCGCCTGCGCGTCAAGCACCTTGTCGGTCTGTTCCTGATCCCCACACACCACGAAGCGGGATTTGGAGTGCCGCACGATATACTGAAGCTCTGGCCAGGGGTTGGTGGGGTAGATCCCGAGCCCGGTGCCGCCGAGCATCTGGGCGCCGAGATCGGCGTAGTACCATTCCGGCGAGTCGTCACTCGCGATGGCAAGACGGTCGCCGGGACGAAAGCCGAGCGCGTAAAGGCCAATGGCCGTCAGCCGCGCCTTGTCGAAATACTCCTGCCACGTCGTGCGTTGCCAGAGACCGAGCGCCTTTTCACGCAAGGCCAGTCGCGCACCGTGATCGCGCGCCCGCGCGCGCAGGATTTGCGGCATTGTCATTTTATGGATGTCATCGCGCTTCAGCGTCATGCCGACTTCCTCCGGCTTCCGAGATAGGCGTCGATCACATCGGAATTGTTCGAGACCTCATCGGGCGTGCCTTCCGCGATCTTCGCACCATGATTCATCACGCAGACATGGTCGGAGATGTCCATCACGATCCCCATGTCGTGCTCGACCATGAAAACGGTCATTCCCAGTTCCTCCTTCAGATCGAGGACGAAGCGTCCGATTTCCTCGCGCTCCTCCTGGTTCATGCCCGAGACCATCTCATCGAGCAGAAGCAGCTTGGGACGCACCGCCAGGGCACGGCCCAGCTCGACGCGTTTCTGCTGGCCATAGGACAGCGTGCCGACAGGCAGATCGCGTAACTCTTCGATTTCGAGAAACTCGATAATCTCCTCGGCCCGTTCACGCGCGCGAATTTCTTCATTGCGCGCGCGCCCCCAGAAGACGGCGGCAGAAAACGGGTCGGCCTTCAGGTGAGAATGCAGCCCCACGAGGATATTGTTGACCACCGTTTCATGCTTGAACACCGCGAGGTTCTGAAAGGTGCGGGCAATGCCAAGAGACGCCAGCGCATGGGTCGGCACCTCGGTGATGTCCTTTTCATCGAAGAAGATCCGCCCCGAGGTGACGGGAAAGATGGAACTGACCAGGTTGAAAAGTGTCGTCTTTCCCGCGCCGTTCGGCCCGATCAGGCTATAGATCTGGCCCTGTTCCACGGTCAGGCCGATGTCGGACACGGCGGTCAGCCCGCCGAATTTCTTGGTCACGTTTTCCAGTTTCAGAAGACTCACGACAACCACCTCTTGCGCCGTTTGTAGTGCTTGACATCGCGCATGGATTTGCGTTCGCCGCCGGACATGCCGAGATAGAACTCCTGCACGTCGTCGTTCTTGCGCAGCGTCTCGACCGTTCCGTCGAGCACGATGCGACCGTTCTCGATGATGTAGCCATAGGAGGCGACATCGAGCGCAAGCTGCGCGTTCTGTTCAACCAGAAGGACCGTGACACCCGAACTTTGATTAAGATTGAGAATGGCGTCGAAAATCGTATCGACGACTTGCGGCGCCAGCCCCAGAGACGGCTCGTCCAGCATCAGCAGGCTGGGATTGGCCATCAGGGCCCGGCCGATCGCAACCATCTGCTGCTCGCCGCCCGACAGGTAGCCGGCGGTCTGATGGCGGCGTTCCTTGACCCTTGGAAACAGGTCGTACACCATATCCATCGCCGCGCGGCTGTCGGCGCGGCTGCGGGTGATCCCGCCCATCAGGAGGTTTTCCTCGGCGGTGAGCTGGGCAAACAGGGCGCGGCCTTCGGGCACCTGAATGATGCCTTTGCGCACGATATCGCCCGGCTGCAATCCCGATATCGGCTTGCCGTCAAGAGCGACGGAGCCGCTCATGATCTCACCGTTCTCCTGATAGAGCACTCCCGAGATGGCCTTGAGAATTGTCGACTTCCCGGCGCCGTTCGATCCCAGAAGCGCGATCATCTGCCCCTCTGGCACGGCAAGCGAGACATCTCGGACCGCTTCGATCGCGCGATCGTAGAGGACTTGAACGTTGCGCAGTTCAAGCATGGGCGGCGCGCCCGGAAACCGCGTGTCCAGTATGATGAGTATCATTTATCTGCCCGCGTCCGCAGAAAGCGCAACCGCTTCGCGCATTCCTTCGAAAGCGACGAATCGCTGAGTGGTTCCGTGCGATATTCAAGTCTTCCTCCCGTTTTTCATCGTGTGCCGCCCCTGTTCACATTGGTCTTGCGTCAGAAGAGCATTTAATGAATGATACTCATTAAATTGGCTGTTACCTTCTCTGTCAATGATTTTGTCGGCCTGCCGAAAAGAATGAGGAACCCCGCATGACCCACGGATCGCAAAACACGGTTGTCGTTGAATGGCCCACGCCGGAAATCTGTCTTCTGCGACTGGCGCGCGGCGCGCAGATGAACACGATCACAGGGGAGTTTCTCGACGATCTGGGGGCGGTGCTGACCGACCTTGCAAAATCGCCGCCGCGCGCCTTGTTGCTCACTGGAAGCGATGGCGCGTTCTGTGGCGGTGCGAATATCAAGCTGTTCTCGGAAAAGGAGTCGCCGCTCTACCAGAATGCCCGTGCGATCCGCGATGTCTATGTGCGGCAAATCCTCGATGTCTTTGGCAAGATCACCGCGCTGCCCTGTCCGACGATTGCCCTGATCAACGGCCATGCCCTTGGCGGGGGAACCGAACTGGCGCTGTCGTTTGACTTCCGGCTGATGTCGTCAGATGCGCGCATGGGGTTGCCCGAGGTTCGTCTGGGCGCCGTGGCGGCCGGCAACGGGGTGCAACGGCTGCACCGGATCGTTGGCCGCGCCAAGGCGCTGGAGATCGTGCTGTTGGGCGAAAAGATCACCGCACCGGAGGCTCTTTCGACAGGGCTGGTGATGTCGGTGCACGACCCCGACGCGCTGGAGGCCGCGGGGCTGGATCTCGCGCGGCGGTTCCTCAAATGCAGCCCCATCGCCGTGGCTGAGAGCAAGCGCGCGATCTACCGCACCGAGGCGCTTGAAGGGAACGCGGCGGATGAGGCGGCGCTTGATGCGGTGCTTGGCGCCGCGGCCGGCCCCGAATGGACCGAAGGCATGTCGGCCTTCGCGCAGAAGCGCCGCCCCACCTATGCCACGGATGACACGAACGGGGTGGGCTGATGCCGCGCATTCAGGGCAAGAGTAAACCCGCAAGTCAGCGCCGTCCCCGCGAAGAGCGAATCGCTTCGATCATGGCCGCCGCGGAAGAGGAGTTCCGCGGCAACGGGTTCGAGAAGGTCTCCATGGCCCGGATCGCGGCCCGCGCGCAGGTGGTGGAGGGCACGATCTACCGCTTTTTCGACAACAAGCACGATTTGCTCACCAAGGTGATCGAGGCCTGGTACGAACGCATGCTGGCCGACTACGCGCGCGAGTTGGAAGGGTTCAGCGGAACCCGCGCCCGGCTTCATTTCATGATCTGGCGTCACCTTCAGACGGTCTGGGACAGCCCGCAGATGTGTCGTCTGATGTTCGATCAGATCCGGTCGAGCCCCGGCTATCGTGACACATCGGTTTTCAGTCTCAACCGGATGTATACGCGCCGAACGCTTGACATTGTGGCCGAGGGCGTTGCCCGGGGGGAACTGCGCGAAGGGCTCGACATGGGGTTGGTGCGCGATCTGATCTATGGCTGCGTCGAGCACCGGACCTGGGCCTATCTGCGCGGCGAGGGGGAGTTCGATCCGAAACAATCCGCCGATGCCATCGTGTCGCTCGTGCTTTGCGGTGCCGCCGCAGAGGTGCCCGGGGGGGATCTGGGGAGTTTGACGGATCGGCTTGCATCGGCCACGGACCAGATCGAACGCCTGTCCAGGGAAAAGGCCGGATAATCCGAAGGGGAGGAACACCATGACTGCGGAGGAAACGATTGGGATAGGAGATGTTGCGGCCGCCGGTCAGGCCACGGTGTATGACCTGTTTCACGCCCGTGCGCGCCATTGGCCCGAAGCGGTCGCGCTGAGCACCGGCGGTGTGACGCGCACCTACGGCGAGATGGATCGCAGGGTGCAGTGCCTCGCCAGTGCGTTTCAGGCGCAGGGGCTGTCGCGGGGCGACCGGATCGCGCTCTTGTCGGAGAACCGCTTTGAATATGCCGAAGTGCAGATGGCGGCCGCCCTTCTGGGGGTGATCGTGGCCTGTCAGAACTGGCGCCTGTCGGGGGCAGAGCTCGGCCATTGCATCGAACTGGTCTCCCCCCGGTTGGTGATCGTGTCCAGCCTGTTTCGGGATGCGTTCCACGCCATCGGGGTCGATGTCGAGTCATGGGTGCTCGAAGATGACTACGAGTCCCTTGTCGCATCGGCGTCTCCGATTGCAAAACGCCCCGCCGCGACGCCGGAGGACGGGCTCGTGATCCTCTACACAAGCGGAACGACCGGGTTGCCGAAGGGCGCGCTGATCAGCCACCGCGCAGAGATTGCCCGCATGACGGTCTACCGCATGGATTTCGGGGCCGGCACCGGCGACGGTTTCGTCGCGTGGGCGCCGATGTTTCACATGGGGTCAACCGATCAGGTGCTTTGCACGCTGATGTCGGGTGGGATCGTGCATATCATCGACGGTCTGGCCCCGAGAGAGATTGTCGCCGTGATGCAGCAGCACACGCTTGGCTGGATGCTGCTGATGCCCGGCTCCATCGAGCCGATTGTGGATATTCTGGAGGCCGAGAAGGTCCGGGTGCGCGGCATCCGCGCCGTGGGCGCGATGGTCGATCTTGTGCCCCGCGCGCTGGCGATGGAGCTGTCGCGCCTGACCGGGGCGCCCTATCTCAACAGTTTCGGATCGACCGAGACGGGCCTGCCGCCGCTGTCCGGGCGCCTGATGGCAGAGGGGGAGCTGACCGGCAGCCTGTCGAAATGGCCAAGCGCGCTGGCCGATATCCGGCTGGTGGACGAAGAGGGCAGGGACGTGCCCGACGGAACGCCCGGCGAAATGGCTCTACGCGGCCCGACGGTGTTCAGCGGCTACTGGAACGCGCCGGAGGCCAACGCCAGCGATTTCCGCGACGGGCGTTTCCTGATGGGGGACATGTTCACGCGCAATGCCGATGGCAGCTATGATTTCGTCGATCGGGCGAAATACATGATCAAGTCGGGCGGGGAGAATATCTATCCCGCTGAGATAGAGCGCGTCCTGCTCGCCGATCCCCGCGTGCGCGACGCCGTGGTGGTGCGCAAGCCCGATGCACGCTGGGGCGAAGTGCCGGTCGCCTTTGTCGCGCGCAATGGCGGTGATCTGGATGCGGCCGGGATCGAGGCGATGTGCCGGGCTTCTCTGGCGGGCTACAAGCGCCCGAAAGAGGTGCGGTTCGTGGAGTATGACGATCTTCCGCGCAGCACGACGGGCAAGATCGTGCGCCACGAGATCGAGCGCCAGCTGAAGGATGAGGGGGCCTGACCCGAAGGTCAGGCGCCCCGCTTCATTCCGCGCGGATCACCACGACCATCCGGCCTGTCTGAACCACCGTGTCATTCTGATTGATAACCTTCAGGACATAGGTGGCGACGGCGCGCCCCGGCTTGGACGAGGGCCGCACCTCCTCCACGGTCACCTCCGCGTGGATCGTGTCGCCGAGCTTGACCGCCCCCGGAAAATCCCAGTTGAGGTTCACCAGCCCGATGACACGCTCCCCGAAGAGGCCGGAGAGGGTCGACATGCCGATCGCCATGGACATCGCCAGAGGCCCGTGGGCAATGCGCGTTCCGTGCGGCGTGGTGGCGGCGAATGTCTCGTCCACATGAATCGGGGTGAAATCCCCCACCAGCCCGGCAAAGAGGTTCACATCCCCCTCGCCCACGGTCCGGCCCTGCGAGCGGGTGGTCTGTCCAACGATCAATGGTGTCATGGTGTGATCCTCATACGTCGAAATAATCCGGTTTGCCGGTGGTCCACGTCTCGCCCCAATGCTGACCGCCGCCGTCAACGGTCAGAACCTCGCCGGTGATGAAGTTGCCGGAGGCGGCGCTGAGAAAGGCGCTGGCCTCTGCGATGTCCCACGCGGTGCCGACGCGCATCATGGGATTGGTCTTCGGATAGGCGGCGCGGGCGGCGGGCGAGTAGACATTCCAGCCTTCGGTTTCGATGGCGCCGGGCGCGATGCAGTTTGTGCGGATGTTGTAGGGCGCCCATTCGACCGCGACTGACTGGCTGAGCGAGATCACGCCCGCGCGCGCCGCCATCGAATGGGCCACACCGTAAAGGCCGTGCGTGGTGACGACGACGATATTGACGATGCTGCCGGGGTGTTCGAATTCACGCCATTTGAGCGCGGCGGCCTGCATCATGTTCCATGTGCCGTTGAGGTTGGTGTCGATGACCGCGTTCCAGCCCTTGGGGCTGAAGTCGATCGCGGCTTGGGGAAACTGCCCTCCGGCGCTGTTGACAAGGATATCGGCACCGCCCTTGTCGGCCCATTGCCGCGCCCAGAAGCCGTCAACCTGCGCCCGGTCCCGAATGTCGAGCGTTTCGCCCGATGCGGTGTGACCGGCCGCGCGCAGGGCCTCGATCAGCGGGTCAATCTTCTCGGGCTTGCGCCCGGTGACCACGACCGAGGCGCCGAGCCTTGCGTAGAGCCAGGCGATGGCCCGGCCGATCCCGCCCCCGCCGCCAGAGATCACCGCGACCCGGCCTTTCAGGGCATCGGACGCGAAAACCGTGTTGTGGGCGGCCAGATCCGTATCCGAGAGGCCGAATGCCGGGGCGTCAGTCACGGGGCATATCCTTGAGCAGTTCACCGGCGATGATCATCTTGCGCACTTCTGTGGTGCCGGCCCCGATCTCCAGAAGCTTGGTGGACCGGAACAGGCGGTTGATTTCAGACTCCCAAATATAACCGGTGCCGCCGTGAACCTGAACCGCGAGATCGAGCACCTTGTGAACCGTATCGGCGGCGTACATCACAGAGGCGGCGGTCAGCTTGTGAATGTCGCCGCGCCCGCCGCTTCCGACCTCCAGATCGGCGGCGGCGGCCAGCACCCGATAGGTGAAGGTGCGCATGGTTTCGACCAGCACATACATCTCCGCCAGCATGGATTGCACCATCTGGAAAGAGCCGATGGGCTTGCCGAACTGCCGGCGCGTCTGGGCATAATCCACCGTCAGGTCAAAAGCGCGTTCCGCCACGCCAAGGCAGATGGGGGAAATCATCGCGCGTTCGAGATCAAGGCCGCTCATGACGATTCCGACGCCCTGATTTTCGCCGCCCAGGAGGTTCTCCGCCGGCACGCGGCAATCGTCAAAGACAAGTTCCGCCGTCTGGCTGCCGCGATACCCCATTTTCTCGAGTTTCTGGGCAACCTTGAAGCCGGGAGTGTCGGTTTCGACGATGAAGGCCGATATTCCCTTGGGGCCCTTGGCCGGGTCTGTCTTGGCGTAAACCAGAACGACATCGGCCACCGGCCCATTAGTGATATAGATCTTGGAGCCGTTCAGCACATAGTCGTCCCCGTCGCGCTTGGCGACCGTGCGCATAGAGCCGAGCGCATCGGATCCCGCCCCCGGCTCCGTCAGGCCGAGCGCGCCAATGGATTGCCCGGAGCACATCGCAGGCAGGTACTTGCGGCGCTGAGCCTCGTTGCCATTGCGGTAGATGTTGTTGGCGCACAGGTTGTCATGCGCCACGACCGACAGCCCCATGGCGTGATTCCACCGTGAAAACCCCTGCAACACCAGCCCCGCGGACAGCAGATCCATTCCCGCGCCGCCGTATTCGTCCGGGATGGTGGCCCCGAAAAAGCCGGTCTCGCCGATCTTGGGAAAGGCGTCCTCGGGCCACCATTCCTCCCGGTCCATCCGTTCGGCCAGCGGGTAAAGCTCATTGCGGGCAAAGCGATCCGCATGGTCAAGGATGGCCGCCTGTTCGGGGTCAAGCTCGAAGGTCTCTGGGTAATTCTGGGTCATCAGGGTTTCCTTGTTCGGATGTCACTCATTAGCCTGCTGTTGAGTTGATTTCATCATAAGAATTTTATCCGGGTCAATTGAATTTGTCCGTTAAATAGTGGATTTCGAGAATTTCGCCACGTCACTTGGTATAGAGTTGGAACGCCGTGTTGACAACATTGATGAGTATGGATCATTAATAGGGGAAGGCGACGCCGAAGGTCGTGGAATTGCGCTGAGCGGAGGTATTCAGAATGAGCGACGTTGTTTCCACCGGACGCGATGGGGCTGTTCTGACTGTCACCATAGCGCGAGAGGCGCGCAGGAATGCGCTGAACGAGGCGGTGGCGTCCGGCATATGCGAGGCGCTGGACCGTGCCGAAGCGGACGACGCGATTCGTGCGGTCGTGCTGACCGGCGCCGGGGACAAGGCGTTCTGTGCCGGCGGGGATCTTCAACCCTCGGCCGATGGCGCGCCATTCAGCATCGATGCCGCCGATCCCCGGCACTATGTCGCCAACCTGTTCCGGCGGATGAATGCCTGCCGTCTGCCACTGATCGCGCGGGTCAATGGCCATGCGCTGGCGGGCGGGTTCGGCCTTGTCTGTGGCTGCGATCTTGTCGTCGCGCGCGACGATGCGCTTCTCGGCGTGACAGAGGTGAAGGTCGGGCTGTTCCCGATGATGATCCTGCCGTTCCTGCTTCGAAACACACCCAATCGCGTTCTGATGGAAATGTGCCTGACCGGAGAGCCGCTGACGGCCCGTGACGCGCTGGCACATGACATCGTGAACTACGCCGTGCCCGCCGGGGAGCTTGACGCGAAACTCGACTGGCTGGTGGAGCGGGTGGTGTCCAAAACGCCCACCGGAATACGGCTCGGCAAGCAGGCGCTGGTGAAAATCCGCGAGATGTCGTTCGATGCCGCGCTGGAATACGCGCCGTTCATGCTCGCCAACATGGCCCGCACGGAAGACGCTCGGGAGGGGTTCGCCGCTTTCGCCGAAAAACGTTCCCCCAACTGGACGGGCAGGTAACCCATGACGCAGGAGGTGAGAATCGGCGGCGGCGGCGGCTTCTGGGGCGACAGCCCCGACGGGGCGGCCCAGATTGTGCGCAAGGGAAACGTGCGGTATCTCGTGCTCGACTATCTGGCCGAGGTCACGATGTCGATCCTGTCGCGGCTGAAGGCCAAATCGCCCGATGCCGGATATGCCCCCGATTTCGTCACGCAGGTCATGCGCCCGCTGGCCCCCGAGATCGCGGAGCAGGGTATCCGGGTTGTCACGAACGCCGGAGGCGTTAATCTTCAGGCCTGTCGCGCGGCGCTTGAGGCGCTCTTTGAAGAGCTTGGCGTGGCGCTCAAGGTGGCCGTGGTCGAGGGGGACGATATTTCCGCCCTCGCCGACGATCTGCGATCCGGTGGGGTCCGCGAGATGTTCACCGGGGCGCCCATGCCCGATACGCTCAACAGCGTGAACGCCTATCTGGGCGCGCAGGGAATCGCCCGCGCGCTGGAAGACAGTGCGGACATAGTGCTGACCGGGCGTGTGGTCGATTCCGCTCTCGTTCTGGGCCCGCTCATTCACGAATTCGGCTGGTCGGAGACGGACTACGATCGTCTGTCCGCAGGAAGCCTTGCCGGGCATCTGATCGAATGCGGCCCGCAGGTGACGGGCGGTATCTTCACCGACTGGCGCAAGGTGCCGGGCTGGGACGACATGGGCTTTCCCATCGCGGTCTGTCGCCCGGACGGCAGTTTCGACATTGCCAAACCGGGCGGCACCGGCGGCCTGATCACCCCGCAAACGGTCGCCGAGCAGCTCTGCTACGAGGTGGGAGACCCCGCCGCCTATATCCTGCCCGATGTTATCTGCGACTGGAGCGATGTCCGGCTTGAACAATCGGGAGAGAACCGGGTGCGCGTGTCCGGCGCGCGGGGCAGGGCGCCGACCGGAACGCTCAAGGTGAGCGCAACCTATGCCGACGGCTACCGTTCGGCCGTGACGATGATGATCGCCGGGCGCGAGGCGGCGGCCAAGGCCCGCGCCACCGGCGAGGCGATCCTCAAACGTGTGGCACGGATGATTGAAACCGCCGGGCTCAGCCCGCTCAGCGAGACGATGATCGAGGTGCTGGGCGCGGAAAGCAACTACGGGGCGCAGGCCCGGACGGATCACACGCGCGAGGTCGTACTCAAGCTGGCGGTGCGGCACCCCGAGCGCAAGGCGCTGGAGTTTTTCGCGCGGGAGATCTATCCCTCCGCCTGTTCGATGGCGCAGGGGCTGACCGGCTTTGCCGGGGGGCGACCCGCGCCGCAGCCCGTGATCCGGCTTTTCTCTTTCCTTGTCGAAAAGGACCGCGTGCCGATGACGGTCAGGTCCGGGGACAAGGAGGCGCGTGTACCGCATGGCCCGTCCGGCGATCAGCCCGATGTGCCCCCGAATGTCGCCGAGGGCGGTTTGCCGGACGCCGATGGCCCGCTTTGCACCGTGCCGCTCATCGCGCTGGCGCATGGGCGCAGCGGCGACAAGGGCGATACCGCCAATGTCGGTGTGCTGGCCCGCGATCCCGCCTTCCTGCCCTGGATACGGCAATCGGTCACGCCGCAGGCTGTGGCCGGTTGGTTCGCGCATTTCGTGAAAGGCGAGGTCCGGCGCCATGAATGGCCGGGGCTGCAGGGATTCAATTTCGTCATGGATCAGGCGCTTGGCGGCGGCGGCGTCGCTTCCCTGCGCCACGATCCGCAGGGCAAGGCGCTCGCCCAGATCCTGCTCGACCTGCCGGTGTCCGTTCCGGCCGATTGGGTGGCCGAGGGCGGCGTGCTTTCCGATTACTCACAAGAGGCGCGTTCCGCATGACCGACACGGCAGATTTTCCCATTCGCAAGATACTCGTCGCCAACCGGGGCGAGATTGCCTGCCGCGTGATCCGCTCTGTCCGGGCGATGGGGCTGGCGTCGGTCGCGGTCTGTCACGGGGTTGAGGTCGGCGCGCGCCACGTGCGGGACGCCGATGAGGTTGTCGAACTGACCGGGGATACCCCTGTCGCGGCCCATCTCGACGCCGCGCAGATCATCGATGCGGCGCGTGCCACCGGCGCGGACGCGATCCACCCCGGCTATGGCTTTCTGTCCGAGAACGCCAGTTTCGCCCGCGCGGTGCAAGAGGCTGGCCTGACCTTCATCGGCCCGTCCGCCGAAACCATCGCGCTGATGGGCGACAAGATCTCGTCGCGCAATTTCGCCGAATCCCACGGCGTTCCGGTGGCGCCCTCGGTCCTGCCGACCGACGATCTCGACGCCTTTCTCGAACAGGCCGCGACCATCGGCTTTCCCCTGCTGATCAAGGCGTCGGCGGGTGGCGGCGGCAAGGGCATGAGCATCGTGCGCGCCCCCGAAGAGTTGAAAGAGGCCGCCCGTATCGCCGCCAGCGAGGCGGAGCGGTATTTCGGCGATGGCCGGGTCTATGCGGAACTTTACGTCGAGAACCCCCGCCATATCGAGGTTCAGGTGCTCGGTGATGGCACGGGCAACGTCATCCACCTGCATGAACGCGAATGCTCGGTGCAGCGCCGGTTCCAGAAGATCGTTGAGGAAGCGCCCTCCGCCGATCTGCCGGGCGATCTCGCGCAGGAAATCTGCGACGCCGGGGCGCGGCTGGCAAAGGCCGCCAACTATCTCAACGCGGGCACCGTGGAGTTCATTGTCGGACAGGACGGCAGGTTCTTCTTTCTGGAGATGAACACCCGCCTTCAAGTGGAGCACCCGGTCACGGAAATGATCACCGGGCTGGACCTTGTGCAGGCGCAGATCGAGATTGCGGCGGGCTGCGGTCTTCCCGTGGCGCAAGAGGATGTTGGCCGGCATGGCCATTCCATCGAATGCCGCATCTGTGCAGAGAATGCAGAGCGCGATTTCATGCCCGAGACCGGGATGATCCGGTTCCTGAATATCCCCGAGGCGCCATGGCTGCGGTTCGAACATGCGCTCGATGCCGGCCGGCGCGTCACGTCCGATTTCGATCCGATGCTGGCCAAGCTGGTGGTGCACGGTGCAACCCGCACCGAGGCGATTGACCGGGCCGTGACCGCCCTTGGCGATCTGGCCATTCTCGGCGTCACCACCAATACCGATTACCTGCGACGCATTCTTGAAACCCCGGCGTTTCGCGCCGGGCAGTTGCACACCGGGTTCCTGACCGAACATGCCGAGAGCCTCAAGCCACGCCCTCTGGGACAGCTTGAAAAGGATCGGCTTCTGATCGCGGCTGCGCTGGGGTTCCGGGAGTTCCGCCAACTGGCCTTCGACGTGCCGGATCTGCACGCGGCCATCGGACCATGGAGAAACTGAAGCGATGTCCTTTCAAATCATTCTCGATGGCGAGGCGCATGAGATCGAGATCATCCATCGCCGCCCGCATCTGAAACTTCTGATCGACGGGCGCGAACATGTCGTCGAAGACCCCGGCCACCCCGGGGACGGGCTGGCCCATGCCGTTATCGCCGGCCAGCGGCTGAGCCTTGCGCGCGCGCAGGCCGAAGGCGGGCAGGTGGTGCGCTGCGACGGGCGCACCCATATGGTGACGCTTCTGGTCGAGGGCGAAGAGGCCGATGAGGGTGCGGCGCTATCGGACCTGCGCGCGCCGATGCCCGGCACGGTGGTCAGCCTGCATGCTCAGCCGGGACAGGACGTGACCGCCGGCATGGCGCTGATCACGATAGAGAGCATGAAACTGCAAACGATGCTGGCCGCCCCCCGCGACGGGGTGGTGGCGGAGATCTGCGTCGCCGAGGGGGATCTGTTCGAAAAGGATCAGCTTCTCGTCAGTCTGCAAAAGGAAGAAGGGGACGCCGGGGATGCGTAAGATCCAGTCGACCATCAGCACCAACAGCCCCGAATTCCGCCAGTATGCCGAACACAACCGCAAGCTGGTCGGAGAGTTCAGGCAAAAGCAGGAGGCCGCGCGCCATGACAGAGGGCAACGCGCCCTCGACCGGCTTGAGAAACAGGGAAAGCTGCGCCCCCGGGATCGCATCGACAAACTGCTCGATCCCGGCACACCGTTTCTGGAACTGTCATCCTTGGCCGCGAACCGCGCCTATGACGGCGATTCCCCGTCGGCCAGCTCGATTGTCGGGATTGGCACCGTCTCCGGGCGCGAGGTTCTGATCCGCGCCGACGATCCGACGGTCAAGGGTGGGGCATGGTATCCGCTGTCGGCCAAGAAGATCGTGCGCGCGCTCGACATCGCCATCGAGAACCGGCTGCCGGTGATCCACTTGTGCGATTCCGCGGGCGGGTTTCTTCAGCTTCAGTCCGAGGTGTTTCCCGACAAACATATGGCCGGCCGGATTTTCCGCAATCAGTCGATCCTGTCGAAAATGGGGGTCAAGCAGCTTGCGCTCGTGTTCGGGCACTGCACGGCGGGCGGCGCCTATATCCCGGCACTGTCGGATTATTCGGTGATCGTGCGCGGCACCGGCGCGGTGTTTCTGGGCGGCCCGCCGCTGGTCAAGGCCGCCACCGGCGAGGATGTCTCGGTCGAGGATCTCGGCGGGGCCGACATGCACACATCGGTGTCCGGCACCTGCGATTACCCCGCGCGCGACGAAGTGGATGCTATTCGCATCGGGCGCGAAATCGTATCGCAGTGGGAGCGGCCCCCGAAATGGTCCTGTCAGCAGGATACGCCCGAAGACCCCGCCTACGATCCGGCGGAACTTTACGGAATCATCCCCGACGACATCAAGAAGCACTTCGACATGCGCGAGGTGATCGCGCGGATCGTGGACGGCAGCCGTTTTCATGAGTATCAGCCCAACTACGGCCAGACGCTGATCTGCGGTTATGCCAATATCTGGGGCTACAAGGTCGGAATCCTTGCCAATAATGGCGTGCTGTTCAACGAAAGCTCTCTCAAGGGGGGCCATTTCATCGAGCTGTGCAATCAGAACAACACCCCGCTTGTGTTCTTGCAGAATATCACCGGCTACATGATCGGGCGTGACTACGAGCGCAACGGGATCACCAAGGACGGCGCCAAGATGATCATGGCGCAGTCCTGTTCGCACGTTCCCAAGTTCACCGTCATGTGCAACGGCTCTTTCGGGGCGGGCAATTACGGCATGTGCGGGCGGGCCTTTGACGGGCGCTTCCTTTTCGCGTGGCCCAACCACCAGATCGGCGTCATGGGCGGGGATCAGGCGGCCAACACGCTGGCCGAAGTCAAGGCGAACCAGATCCGGCGCAATGGCGGCACCGTGGACGAGGCGGAGATTCAGCAGTTGTGGCAGGAAACCCGCCGCGCCTATGAGGATCAGCTTTCAGCCTATCATTCCACCTCCGAGCTTTGGGACGATGGTATCCTGGACCCCGTGGACACGCGCAACGCGCTTGGCATGGCGATCTCCGCCTCGCTCAATGCGCCGTTGCAGGATCAGGGCTTCGGGGTGTTCCGCTTCTGATGCCGGCACCTGTCGTCTTCTACTTCGACTTCGCGTCGCCCTACGCCTACCTGGCCTTTGACCGGGTCGGGCGCTATGCCCGGTCCGCAGGGCGCGAAGTGGATTTGCGCCCGGTTCTTGTCTGGGCCCTGCTCAAGGAACGCGGGATCGCGCCGCCGATGGAGGATGCGGCGAAACGGGCGTATCTCGAACACGACATGGAGCGCTCCGCGGCCTTCTACGGGGTGGCCTACCGACAGCCCGATCCGCTGGTCATCTCGGCCCATCTCGCCGCGCGGTTCTGGCTGGGGATGACAGCAGATCACGGGGCGCCTGCATTCGATCTCGCGCGCAGAGTGTTTGCCGCCCGGTTTGTCGAGGGGCGCGACATCAAAACGCCAGAGGTGCTATGCGATATCGCCGCCGAGGCCGGTCTGGACCGCGATAGCGCCGAAGAGGCGATGTACTCCGACGGTGCCCGCACCGCGCTTGCCGCGTTGATCTCCTTGGCGGTTGAAAACGGTGTCATCGGTGTGCCGTATTTCGATCTGGACGGCGAGGGGTTCTTCGGGGCGGACCGACTGCCGCACCTGCGCTGGAGGCTGGGGCTTGACGGCCCGGACTGATCATTCGCCTGCATGATCTTGCATCTTCGTGCCAGAATTGGTCTCATGGGTTGGCCGATAACGATGGGATCAATGAATGGCTACCAAACGGCGTGTCAGCCGCCTTTCCCCCGAGCGCCGCAGGGCCGATATCATGACGGCGGCGCGCGAGGTTTTCTCTGAAAAAGGATTCAACGAGGCGGTCATGTCCGAGATCGCGGAGCGTGCGGGCGTGGTCGAAGGCAGTATTTACCGCTACTTCAAGAACAAGCGCGATCTTCTTTTCTGTGTCTCGGAATCCTGGTTCGAAGAGATGATCTCGACCGATGAGCCGACGCTCGCGGCGGTGACCGGCACCTGGAACAGATTGCGCTTCATCATCCACCGTCACCTGATGGCCATCAAGACCCATCCGGACCTGAGCCGGCTGGTCTTTCAGCATCTGCGCCCCGATCCCGAATACCGCAAGACAAAGCTGTTCGCCCTGAACAAGGCCTACACCAACCGCGTTGTCGAACTGGTCCGCGAGGGCGTGGAGAACGGCGAGATCCGTCCGGATGTCTCTCCCAGTCTCGTGCGTGACATGATCTTCGGCGCGATCGAGCACCGGACCTGGGCCTATCTGCGCAATGAAGGCGGATATGACCCCGACACTCTGGCCGATCAACTGACCGATCTTGTATCCTTCGGTTTAAGGAAAAAGGACCAGACAGATGAGATCGCAAGGGCTGTCGAGATGCTCGAAGGGGCGATCGCAAGACTTCAGCCCGCTGCGGGGGCATCCTGAATCGGCACACCGCGCGGTTGTCGTGCGGGCATTGACCCTGTCCCAGCCATCGCCGGGACCGTCGACATAAGGCTCCGGGGCGGGTTTATGTGCCTGATTTAAACGGCTGTTAATTCTTTGCCCCCAAGACTCCGGCCACCAGAAACACGCACCGCGAACAGCTTGGGCAAGTTGCGCCCATTTTTATGAATGTACCGATTACATGGCCAACGGTCGGGGCAGGGCCCTTGCCGCCACTGTGGCAGGAGATCAATGTCAGTCGAGCAAATGTCCCAAACAAAACCCCGAAATCTCCTGATCAGCGGATCGGCGGAACCTTTCCGGGAAATTGTCGCCGCCTCCGCCGATGCCATCGTCGGCATTGACGAAACGCGCGCCATCGTCCTGTTCAATCGCGCCGCCGAAGAGCTTTTTCAGTATCCGGTGGACAGTATTCTGGGACGGAAGATCGAGTGTCTTCTTCCGCCCGAAGCGCGCGCCGCACACGCCCGCCACGTGGAGGCGTTTCGCGCCGGCGGCGATGCTTCGCGCTACATGGGCGACAGGTCCGGCATCCTCAAGGGGCTGCGCGCCGATGGCACGGTGCTGCCTGTCGCGGTGTCGATCCAGCTCGTGGCGACGGACGACCGAAAGCTCATGATCGCGCAACTGCGGGAGATTTCCCATCATGTCAGGCTCAAGGAGAAGCTGGTCAAACTGGCCTCCGTCGATCACCTCACGCAGACGTTCAACCGGCGCGCCTTCGTCGAGTTTTCGACCGAGATCCACAATGCGTGTATCAACGAAGGCACGGGATACACCGTCCTGCTCATGGACCTTGATCACTTCAAGCAACTTAACGACACCCATGGACATCCCGCCGGGGATTTCGTGCTTCGTGAATTTGCCCGGATCTGCCAGTCCGGCCTGCGCGGCGACGATATTCTGGCCCGCTGGGGCGGGGAGGAGTTCATCGTTCTTCTGCCCCGGACCGACCGGATCACCGGCCGGGCCATCGCAGAGCGCCTTCAGACGACCGTGGCGGGGTTTGCCTTCCGGTTCACGGAGGAGACGGTGTTGCGGCAGACTGTCAGTATCGGACTGGCCAACTGGCACGGCGCGGCGGACCGGCTCGACGATATCATCAACCGGGCGGACGCGGCGCTTTATGCGGGCAAGCTCGCGGGGCGCAACAGGGTGATGTGCGAACCGGACCCGGCCGGTCCCTGATGCGCAGGCCGCTATGGCGCGCGCCGCTCCCGTTGTGATGCGCGAACGGCAAGGCGCATCTGCTTTTCCGTTTCGATCAGCGCAAAGAACACCACGCCGACTGCCAGGATCAGAAGGCCATCGCGCAACGGCACCGGCGCGGTGCCGAACACCGCCTGCATCCATGGCAGATAGGTGATGGCAAACTGCGCCGCCGTCACCGAAGCCACGCAGATCCAGACAATCGGCGTGCCGCGCACCGCCGCCCATGTGAGCGAGGTGCCGTGCATGTTGCGCACAAAGAAAAGCTGAAAGATCTCGAGCACCACGAGCGTGTTCATCGCCATGGTCTGCGCCAGTGCGGGCGAATAGCCCCGGTCCGTGGCATAGAAGTAGATGCCGAAAACCCCGACAAGAAACAGGCCGGAGACCAGCAGGATATGCCAGATCAGCGTGCCGGTCAGAAGCGGCTCATGGCGCGGTCGGGGCGGGCGGTGCATGGTGCCGGTCTCCGGCGGCTCAAACGCCAGCGCAAGGCCCAGCGTCGTCGCCGTCACGAGGTTGATCCACAGGATCTGAACCGCCGTGATCGGCAGGGCCATCCCCGCGAAAAGCGCCACGATGATCGTCAGCGCCTCGCCCGCATTTGTGGGCAGGGTCCAGCCGATCACCTTCCTGATATTGTCGTAGACAGTGCGCCCCTCGCGCACCGCCGCCGCGATGGAGGCGAAATTGTCATCCGCCAGCACCAGTTCGGCGGCCTCCTTGGCCGCCTCGCTACCCTTGCGGCCCATCGCGATCCCGGCGTCGGCGCGTTTGAGGGCAGGGGCATCGTTCACCCCGTCACCGGTCATCGCCACGGTCAGCCCGCGTGACTGCAATGCCGTCACAAGCCGGAGCTTGTGCTGCGGCGAAGTGCGGGCAAAGATATCTGTATTAAGCGCGGCCTCTGCCAGATCGGCATCGTCCATCGCTTCCAGATCGGCCCCCGTCAGCACCCGCTCGGTATTTCTCAGCCCGATCTGCGCGGCGATGGCGCGGGCTGTCGCGGCATGGTCTCCGGTGATCATCTTCACCCTAATGCCCGCGCTGTGGCAGTCCGCCACCGCCGTGATCGCCTCTTGGCGCGGCGGGTCGATCAGCCCGATCAACCCGATCAGTGTCAGGTGCCCCTCAAGATCACCCTTCGCAAGGCTTGCCTGCTCGGCCGCCACGGTTCGGACGGCGACGGCGATGACCCGCTGACCTTCGGCGGCAAGCTCTTCAAGCTTGTCGTCCCAGTCCCCGCGCTCAAGAGGGGCGGTGCCCCCACCGGATCCGCGCTGGTCGGCGCACATGTCCATCACCGCCTCGGGCGCGCCCTTCACATGTATGCAAGCTCCGCCCTCGGGGTCATGGTGCAGCACCGCCATGTAGCGGTGGGCCGCATCGAAGGGGATCGCGTCCACCCGTGTCCAGCCCTCGAAAGGGGTCGCCCCGTCGCCGCTGATCTTGCCCGCCAGAGCGATCAGTGCGCCTTCCATCGGATCGCCTTCCACGCGCCAGCCGTCTTCGGCCTCATGCAGCACGGCATCGTTGCAAAGCCCCGCCGCGCGGGCGAACTCCCACAGCACATCGTGCTGCGCCGGGTCCGCCTCCGCATCGCGCCAGCGCACCACCCCCTCGGGTGCATATCCGGTCCCGTCCACCGAAAAGACATCGCCGGATGCCGCCAGAGTGGCCGCCATCATCTCGTTGCGGGTCAGCGTGCCGGTCTTGTCGGTGCAGATGACAGAGACGGATCCAAGCGTTTCGATCGCGGGCAGGCGCCGCACGATGGCGTTGCGCCGCGCCATCGTCCGCACGCCCACCGCAAGCGTGATGGTCAGCACCGCCGGAAGCCCCTCGGGGATCGCCGCGACTGAAAGCCCGACAACCGCCATGAACAGTTCGGCGAAACTCATATGCCCGACGAAAAAGCCATAGGTCAGCAGGCTTGCCGCCACCAGCAGGATGAACACGGTCAGCCAGCGGGCGAACAGGTCCATCTGATACACAAGCGGCGTGGTCAGGACCTCCACCCGAGAGATCATGCCGCTGATCTGCCCGATCTCGGTCTCGCCTCCAGTCGCTGTCACCACCCCGCGCCCGGTCCCGGCCGCAATCAGCGTGCCGCTGAACAGCATCGGGCTGCGGTCGCCAAGCGCCGCCCCGGCCTCGACCGGGGCGGTGCCCTTGTCCACCGGCACCGATTCTCCGGTCAGGATCGCCTCTTCCACCTTCAGCCCGCGCGCCTCGATCAGGCGCAGATCGGCGGGCACCCGGTCTCCGGCCTCCAACACGACGACATCGCCAGGCACCAGATCGGTGGCCTCGATCTGCCTGCGCTGCCCGTCGCGCAGCACCGCGGAACGCGGGGCCAGCATGCCGCGGATCGCCTCCATCGCCTGTTCGGCGCGGCCCTCCTGAATGAACCCGATGACCGCGTTGACGAAGACCACCGCAAGGATCACGCCGGTATCGACCCAGTGCTGCAACACCGCCGTCACCATCGCGGCCCCGATCAGCACGTAGATCAGCACATTGTGAAACTGCACCAGAAACCGCAGGAACGCACTGCGCCGCGCCGGTTCGGGAAGGCGGTTGGGTCCGTGCCGCTCAAGCCGCCGCGCGGCCTCTGCCGCACTGAGCCCGCGCTTTGTGCTCTCCAGGGTCCGAAGCGTCTCCTCGCCGGAAATCGCATGGAAGGGGGGATGCTGGCGGGTGGCGGTCATTCTGCGGTCTTCTCTCGGGGGATATGGCGCGCAGCATGGCGCAGCCGTGAGGCGCTCGGAAGTGATATCCCAGAAATTGTGCGGGTCTGCCGGGTCTTTCAATGCCATGCTCACGAAAACAGCGCATGTGTGACCCGATTGCGCGTGAATCGCCTGCCCAACTATGGCAGTTTGATACCATCGAACGCGGCGGCAATGCTGCGTTTGGGGAACGGCCTGCCATGAAAGGGAAGCGGCATGAGTGCCAGTGATGATTTTGCACGGGAAGTTCGGCAGATCGTCGGGCCGTGCGCATGACTATTCGCAGTATCACCTACTGGACCGCGCTCGTCAGCATGGCGGGCTGGCTTTTGTGGGTCGGCAAGCCGGTCCTGCTTCCGGTGATCGCGGCGCTGATCTCGGTCTATATCCTGTCCGCCGCCGCCGCCAGCATGGAACGTGTCCCGCTGGTGGGGCGCCTTCCGCCGTGGGTCCGGCGTTCGATCGTGCTTCTCGTGTTCGCGCTGGCTGTGATTTTGCTGTTCGTGCTCGTCATCGACAACGTCGCGCAGGTCACGGCCTCGCTGTCACGCTACGAGGCCAATCTGGAGGCGCTGGCCACCCGCGCTGCCAGCCTTCTTGGGGTCGAGGACGAACCCACATGGGCCAATCTGCGCCGCATGACGATCGACCGGATCGACATTCAGTCCTACTTCGGCACCGTGGTGTTGTCTCTTCGGGGCTTTGGCACGACACTTTTTCTCATGGTGCTCTATGCCACCTTCTTCATGGCGGAGCGTGGTGTGTTCGCCCAGAAACTGATCATGGCGGCGGGTGGAGAGGACGCGGGCGAGCGGACGCTGTCCCTGCTGCGCCGGATCAACGAACGCATCGGCGGCTATCTCTTCGTCAAGACGGTGGTCAACGCGATCCTCGGCGTGATGTCCTATGCCATCATGCTGGTTCTGGGGATCGAGTTCGCCCTGTTCTGGGCGGTGCTGATCGGCTTTCTGAACTACATTCCCTATATCGGCTCGCTCATCGGGGTGATCTTTCCCGTGCTGCTCAGCCTCGCGCAGTTCGGCACCATCTGGATGGCCAGCGTGGTGCTGGTGACGCTGACCGCGGCCCAGCTCATCGTCGCCGGCTTCATAGAGCCGCGCATGATGGGGCGCGCCTTCAACCTCAGCCCCTTTGTTGTCCTGCTGGCTCTGGCGTTCTGGAGCACGCTCTGGGGGCTTCCCGGCGCGGTGCTCGCGGTGCCTATGACGGCCAGCCTCGTGCTGGTGCTGGCAGAGATCGGTCCGACCCGCCCGATCGCGGTGATGCTGTCCGCAAGTGGCCGGATCTGACCGCTGTCAGGGGGCTATTCCGCGTCCGGGCGGGTCGGCGGATCGTCATAGACCGCCCAGCCATACTCCCCCCCCGTTTCGGGAAGGTCGCGCGCGCGCAAATGCACCGCGATGAAGGTCTTGGCGATGAAATTGGCGGTGATCGGCGCGGTGAGCAGCAGAAACAGCGTGATCAGCAGTTCATGGAACGAAAAGCTGCCCTTGATCAGCAGAAAATAAAGCATGGAGGCAATCAGCACCCCCCCGACGCCGAGCGTGGTCGCCTTGGTGGGCGCATGAACCCGCTGCATCGTGTCGCGCAGCTTGATCAGCCCGAACGAACCGACAAGCCCGAAAACCCCGCTCACGACAAGGAAGAAGGTAATGAGGATATCCGCGATCATCTCCGTAAATCTCCCTTATTCAATGATGTCGCCGCGCAGCACGAACCGCGCATAGGCCACGGTCGAGACGAACCCGACCATCGCCACCAGCATCGACGCCTCATAATAAACCGCCGTCCCGCGCCATATCCCGTATAGGATCAGAAGCGCGATGACGTTGATCACCATGGTATCGAGCGCGAGGATACGGTCGGCCGCGTCGGGGCCCGTCGCAATGCGCCACAGGTTGAACAACAGGCCAAGCCCGTAGCAGGCGAAGGCAAAGACAAGCGCGCCGGTGATCATTGGAAAACCTCCATCAATCGGCGCTCATAGCGCGCCTTGATCTGGTCGCGGACCGCCTCGGGATCGTCGGTGTGCAGGCAATGCACCAGCAGGTTGGACCCGTCGGCCGACAGCGTGACCGACACCGTGCCCGGCGTCATGGTGATGGTGCCGGCCAGAACCGTGATCGCCTCCGCCGATGTCAGGTCGAGCGGTATCGTGACCCACTTCGAATGGATTGCGTCATTGCGCTTGAACAGGATGATCATGGCCACCTGAACATTCGCCACAACGATATCCCAGAGCACGACAAGTATGTATTCGGCCGCCATCAGCGGGTTGCGCAGTGTCGGGCGGTCGGGCCAGTAGGGCGCGGTGACAAGCGGCACGATCATCCCCAGCGCCCCGCCCAGGATCAGGTTGCCGAGCGTGATCTTGTTGACCAGCGCCAGCCACACGAAGGTGAGCGTGATGCTCAGGACCGGGTGGGGCAGAACACGTTTGAGCATTCCCTAACCCTCCGCCTGCGGAAACAGGACGGCGCCGATATATCCGCCCCGGTCGAAAAGCTGCGTGGCCGTGCCCTCCAGGTATCCCGCGACCGGGCCGGCCAGCGCCGCAAGAAGCGCCAGAACCGCAATCGCCACCATCGTGGGGGCCACTTCCACCGGGCGCGCGGCCGCTGGCACCGCGCCGTCGGCCGGCACGGGCTCCGGGGGCAGGGCGGTCGACTTCCAGAACAACGTGCTGCCCGCGCGCGCAAACCCCACGATTGTCAGCAAAGAGCCGAGAAGAACAGCCACCCACGCAAGCGCCATCTGCGGAGAGGCGCGCAGCGCATCGAGCACCAGCAGCTTGCCCAGAAACCCGCTCAGCGGCGGCATCCCGGCCATGCCGATGGCCCCGGCAAAGAACAGCGATGCGAAAAGACCATTCTGCACAGAGGCCGGCATCGCGCTCAGCCCGTCCGCGCCGCGCCGTGTCACGATCAGATCGGCGATCAGGAAAAGCGCCGCCGCCGCGAAGGTGGAATGGACCAGATAATAAAGCGCCGCGCCCGTCGCCTCGGGCGTGAACACCGATACCGCGATCATCAGCGTGCCCATGGAGCCGACGACCGAAAACGCGATCAGAGGCATCAGC
Source organism: Salinihabitans flavidus (assembly GCF_900110425.1). Taxonomy (GTDB): domain Bacteria; phylum Pseudomonadota; class Alphaproteobacteria; order Rhodobacterales; family Rhodobacteraceae; genus Salinihabitans; species Salinihabitans flavidus. The sequence goes on from NZ_FODS01000005.1 coordinate 66,732, forward strand.
CGCCGCGCGCCCATCACGCCGAAGGCGCCCACCGCGATCGTCAGCACCGCCGCCGGAAACAGCCATGTGCCGGCAAGCCCGTCCGTCGCCTCGATGCCGGGGCCGAAAATCACCGTGTGAATGCGCAGGATGGCATAGGCGCCCACCTTGGTCATGATCGCGAAAAGCGCGGCGACCGGCGCGGGCGCGTTCGCATAGGTGCCCGGCAGCCAGAACTGCACCGGAAAGAGCGCAGCCTTGACCGCGAAGACGATCATCAGAAGCATCGCCGCCACCCGGATCAGCGCCGCCTCATCGGTCGGAATCTCCTGCACCCGAAGCGCGAGATCGGCGATATTAAGCGTTCCCGTCACTCCGTAAAGCGTGCTGAGCGCGAAGAGGAACAGGGTCGATCCGGCCAGATTGATGATCACGTATTGCAGTCCCGCGCGCATCCGCTGCGGCCCGCCGCTGTGAATCATCAGCCCGTAGGACGCGATCAGGAGGATCTCGAAAAAGACGAAGAGGTTGAAGATGTCCCCGGTCAGGAAGGCGCCGAAGATCCCCATGAGCTGAAACTGGAACAGCGCGTGAAAATGACGCCCCCGCGCGTCCCACCCGCTCGCGACCGCATGAAGCAGCACGATCAGCGCCAGCACCGCAGTGATCAGCACCATCAGCGCCGAAAGCCGGTCCAGCACCAGCACGATCCCGAAGGGCGCGGGCCAGTCGCCAAGCCGGTAGACATGCGTCTCCCCCCCGGCGGCGAGCATCGTCAACCCCACCGCGATCGCCACAAGCGCCACCGCCCCCGCGACAGAGGCCGCGCGCGCCAGCGTTATGTCGTGGCGCATCACGAAACCGAGGATCGGGGCGAGAAGCGCGGGAAGAATGACCGGCGCGATGATCCAGTGATTCATTGGCCGTCATCCTTTCCGGTGTCGCCGTCCAGCCCGCCCGGCATGTCCACCCGGTCATCTTCGCAGTCGATGTAAGAGCCGAGCGCGACCATCACCAGAACCGCCGTCATCCCGAAGGAAATCACGATCGCCGTCAGAACGAGCGCCTGCGGCAGCGGATCGGTATAGCTCGCCTCGCCGTATTTGTTCAGGATCGGGGGCATGTCGATGGCCAGACGCCCCGACGAGAACAGAAAGACGTTCACCGCGTAGGACAAGAGCGCGAGCCCGAGAATGACCGGGAACGCCCGCAGTCGCAGCATCAGATAGATCCCCCCCGCGGTCAGCACCCCGACGGAGCTGGCGACAACGATTTCCATCAGCGGTCCCCCCCTTCTGCGGTTTCGACCCGTTTGGAGGGGTCATAATCCATCGGCTCGATATTGACCGATTCACCAGCATGACGCGCCAGCCGCGACAGGCTGAACAGCATCAGCATCACCGCCCCCAGCACCGTCAGGAACACACCGAGATCGAACGCCATGGCAGAGGCCAGCTCGAACTCCTCGATGGGCGGCAGGTGGATATAGCCAAAGGCGCTGGTCAGGAACGGCGCCCCCGCCAGCCAGGCCGCCGCCCCGGTCAGCCCGGCGATCACCACGCCCCAGCCGATCATCGCATGATATTCGATCCGCTTGCGCGCCTGCGTCCAGGCAAAGCCCGACGCCATGTATTGCATCAACAGCGCGATGGAGATCACAAGCCCCGCGACAAAGCCGCCGCCCGGCTGATTGTGGCCGCGCAGGAAGATGTAGACCCCGACCATGACAGCGATCGGCATCATCACGCGCGTCGCCACCACCATCATGAGCGGGTGCCGGTCGCGCGAAATATTCCGCGACAGATCCGCATTGCGCAGCCGCCGCGCCGCCGGGCCGGTCAGCAGCGTCTCGACCAGCGCGAAGATGATCAGCCCCGCGATCCCCAGCACGATGATCTCGCCATAGGTGTCATAACCCCGGAAATCGACAAGGATCACGTTGACCACGTTGGTGCCGCCGCCGCCCTCATAGGAATTGGCGAGGTGATAGTCGGAGATCGACGACGTGTCGCGCAGCATGAACGCATAGGCCAGACCGGCGACGGCCCCCCCCGCCGCCACCGCGATCGCCGCATCACGCAGCCGCAGGCCCGCGCCGCTTTCGCGCGGGGTGGTCTTGGGCAGGAAATGCAGCGCCAGCAGAAGCAGCATGATCGTCACCGTCTCCACCGAGATCTGCGTGAGAGCGAGATCCGGCGCTGAGAGATAGACGAATCCGGCCGAGATCATCAGCCCGATGACCCCGATCAGCACCAGCGCGCGGAACCGGCTTCGGTGCATGGTCACGACCGAAATCGTCGCCACGATCAGCAGCACCCAGCCCACCGCCACCACCGGCGGCACGGGCAGCGGCGCGCGCGTGGGCGCCGACAGGCCGCTGCCGCGCCACGCCACATACCCAAGCGCCACGGTCGCCACGGTGAGGATCGCCAGATACCGGCTCACCGCGCCGTTATGCGCGCTTTCGGTGATGCGCCGCGAGAGCGCCGCAACCCATGACACCAGCGCGTCGAAGATCACCTTCGCCTCCGGGCGCGGGACGGCCAGCCAGATCCGGTCCAGCACCCGGTGCAGCGCCAGAAGCAAAAGACCGCCGGCCACCGCGATCCCCGACATGTAAAGCGCCGGCGTCACCCCGTGCCAGATCTTCAGCGAGTAGTAAGGCATCTCGCCCCCGCCGATCACCGCGCCGCCCGCGACCGCCACCAGCGGGCCGACCACGGCGGCCGGCAGAACGCCGATCACCACCACCATCGCCACCAGCAGAGCGGGCGCCGCCCACATGCCGAACGGCGGATCATGCGGCTTGGCGGGATAGTCGTCGCGCACCGGGCCAAGAAAGACATGCGCGATGAAGCGCAGCGAATAGGCCACTGACAAAAGCGCGCCGAGCGTCGCCAGAACCGGCACCGCCCAGACGCTGCCCGCCCAGACTGTATGCGCCGCCTCCTCCAGCATCATCTCCTTGGACAGGAACCCGTTGAACAGCGGAATCCCCGCCATCGACAGCGCCCCCACCGTCCCGATGACGAATGTCACCGGCATCAGATGCCGCAGCCCGCCCAGCCGCTTGATGTCGCGCGTATGGGTCTCGTGGTCGATGATCCCGGCGGTCATGAAGAGCGCGGCCTTGAACGTCAGGTGATTGATGATGTGAAACACCGCTACCACGGCGGCCAGCTTCGTGCCCATCCCCAGCAGCATAGTCAGAAGGCCAAGATGGCTCACCGTGGAAAACGCCAGCAGCGCCTTGAGGTCATCCTTGAACAGCGCGATCAACGCCCCCAGAACCATGGTGATGAGCCCCGTGGTCGTCACGATGTAGAACCACGCCTCCGTTCCCGCCAGCGCCGGCCACATCCGCGCCATCAGGAACACGCCGGCCTTTACCATCGTGGCCGAATGCAGATAGGCCGACACCGGCGTCGGCGCGGCCATCGCGTGCGGAAGCCAGAAATGGAACGGGAACTGCGCCGATTTGGTGAATGCGCCGAGCAGGATCAGGATCAGCGCGGGCAAATACCATTCCGACGCGCGGATCGCCTCCCCCTGCGTCAGGATGTCCGTGAGGTTGTAGCTGCCCACGATATGGCCGAGGATCAGCATCCCCCCGATCATCGCCAGCCCGCCGCCGCCCGTCACGGCCAGCGCCATGCGCGCGCCCTGCCGCCCCTCGGGCAGATGCTTCCAGTATCCGATCAGAAGAAAGGAGGACAGCGAGGTCAGTTCCCAGAAAATGAGCAATAGAAGGATGTTGTCGGAAAGAACGATACCCAGCATCGCGCCCTGAAACAGCAGCAGATAGGTGTAGAACTGCCCCATCGGATCCTCGCCCGACAGGTAGAACCGCGCGTAAAGCGTGATCAGCAGGCCGACGCCAAGGATCATCCCGGCGAAGAGCAGCCCCAGACCGTCAAGAAAGAATGCCGCCGAAAGACCAAGCTGCGGCAGCCACGCGATCTCGGCCTGAAGCACCTCGCCCCGCATCACCGACGGCGCCAGCACGATCAGCATCGTGAGTGCAAGGATTGTCGGAATGGCCGTGAAGGTGGCGCAGGCCGTGCGCCCCGCGCGGATCATCAGACCGGGCACCAGCGCCCCGAGAAAGGGCAGGATCGCTATGATGGGAAGAAGGCTGGCGCCATCGCTCATGATCCGGTCCGATCCGTTCTGGTTTCGATTCGCTTTATCTTTTTGCCACGAGGGTTTGATCAAGTGCAAACCGGTCGTCCCCCGGCGCACCCGAAGACGCGGGTGTCACATATCCCGAAACTCCGGCGGGACAAACAGCAATCTGACGCGCAGGGCCGCTCGCCAGTCAACTGCCCTGTGCGACGTATGATGAGGAAGGCACCAGCCCTTCTGGGCATTCAGCTTTCATTCCGGGGATTGGCTCACCGGTTTCACGTCCCGGACTGTCGCAGGCGGAATCGGTCACGGTAGGCGGACGGTGTCATGCCGCTGTGACGCTTGAAGACGCGCCGGAACGAGACCACGTCGCCATAGCCGACCGCCCGGCCAACCTGCTTGATTGATGGCGCCCCATCTTCAAGCATGGTCCGGGCGGCGGCGATGCGGACCATCTGGAGATACGCTCCCGGCTGATGGCCCGTGGCTTCATTGAAACGTCGCATGAGATTTCGGCGACTCATGTTCACGGCCTCGGCAAGTTCTTCAAGGGTCACGTCGCGATCGAAGGTCTTGCTGATTTGGTTCTCCACTTGCCGCACCTTCGCATCATCGTGCGGCCGCGCCACTGGCAGGAACGCGTAGCCCGACTGGTTGAGACGCGGCATGTCAAGCAGGAGTGCCTTGGAGCATTCAACGGCCACCCTGTGACCGCATAGGCGTTCGACAAGGTAGAGGCTGAGATCGGTGGCCGCGTTCACACCTCCGCCGCAGAACAACCCCGCATCCTCCGTGATGAGCAGATCCGTGCGCCAGTCCACCTTTGGATAGCGTTGCCGGAATGTCTCTGCCACACCCCAGTAGGTGGTGGCACGCCGCCCGTCGAGCAGCCCGGCTTCGGCCAGGAACGCCACGCCTGAGCAGACGCCGGCGAGCATCGAGCCATTCGCGTAGCGTTGAGAAAGCCATGGCAATAGCGCCGCATGACGCGACATCCATTCTGACGGCAGGGGCCCGGACGCCGAAACCAGCACGAGATCAGCATGGCCGACATCCGCAATGGCGCGATCCGGTGCTATCCGCAGGCCATGAGCTGTCTCGATCGGATCGCCGTCTATCGAGGCCATGGAGACGCGGAACCGCGGCTGAGGGTCCACACCCCGCATCTCGTTCCACATGCCGCCAGCCGATGCGAAGACTTCGATCGGACCGATTGCCGTAGAAGCGTGGCCCTCGTTGACCAACACGACCACGATGTCCAGCTTGTCACTACTCCGTTCCATGCTTTCGCTCGCCACTTGGACCGATCTTGGCCAAATCCCGTCACCGAATCCAGTCGCAAGCGCCTGTATGGCGCTTTCACCTCCCCCATTTGGCACTGGCAGCCGCTTATCTCATGCGTATCGAACGCCTATTCTGGCGTCAGAAGAGAGGATTGAAAGGAGGCGACAATGGATCTTTACATCATCCGCAGACATGGCATCTGGGCGAGCGATGCGGAGCTTCAGGCCACCGGCGAGGAATCGATCCGGGTCGGCGAAGACATGAAGGACCGACTTCGCTGGATTCGCAGCTATGCCGTCAACGAAGAAGATGGCCGCATCGGATCAGTTTGCATCTACGAGGCCAGCGATCCGGACGCAATCCGCGAGCATGGGCGCCGCATCGGGGCTCCGAGCGAGGATTTCCAGATCGTGCGCGGCTTGACGGTTCAGCGGCCCGATCCGGAACCGGCCCCGACGTCCTGACAAATCTTCGGGTGGCGGAGGCAGGGCGGTGTCTTGCCTCGCCACCCTTTGCGTACCGCATCGCTCCGGTGCCTTGCCGTTCCGGGGCAGGCATCGACCAACGAGGGACGGGTGCGCGGCCGGCCTTCCCCCCGGCGCAGCGGCAGGCGCGGATGTGAAAAATCCTGAAACTCCGGCGGGACAAACAGCAATCTGAAGAAGACGGCTCCGCGCCGCTGTCCGGAATGGACAGAAATTCACGATTGAGGGGCGGGTGCCGGTTCGCTTCTGGGTCGATTTGTCATGGCCGCCTTGCCCCGTGCGCGGGATCAAGGCGCGGAACGCGCCGCCGCGCAGCGCCCGTCCGCCCCATCGGGCGGGCGCACTTGCGACGTATCAAGCCTTTGACAACAGGGGGTATTGGGCGGGCATAAACTGCCATCCGGGGACGTTTCGGCGCCCACCCGCGGACGGGCGCCGCACGGCGCCTCACCGACGCCCCGCCAGTCGCCTTACCGCGGCTCGAAGTAGTTGAGCGGCAGCTTGAGGAAGCTGCGCCCGTTGCCCTCGGGCTCCGGCAGGCGCCCGCCGCGAATGTTCACCTGCAACGCCGCCAGCATCAACTTGGGCAGGGGCAGGGTGGCATCGCGCGCGTCGCGCACCTCGCGGTAGTCCGCCTCTGACGGTGCGTCGCGGAAATGGATGTTGGCCGCCTTGTGCTCGGCCACCGTCGCCTCGCACTGCGCCTCGCGCCCCTCGGGGGCATAGTCATGGCCGACGAAGATCCGCGTTGCATCGGGCAGGGAGAGGATCTTCTGGATGCTCTCGTAGAGCTCTTTCGAACTGCCGCCGGGGAAATCGGCGCGGCTCGACCCGCTGTCGGGCATCATCAGCGTGTCATGCACGAAGGCCGCGTCGCCCGCCACATAGGTGATGGAGGCCATCGTGTGACCGGGCGAGAAGATCACCTTCACCGGCACCTCGCCCACCGTGAATTCCTCGCCATCCTTGAACAGGCGGTCCCACTGGCGGCCATCGGTGGGGAAATCGTCGGGCAGGTTGTAGATCTCCTTCCAGAGCTTCTGAACCTTGACCACATGCTCCCCGATGGCCGTGGGCGTGTTCAGCTTTTCGGCCAGCCAGGGCGCGGCGGAAAAGTGGTCGGCATGCGGATGGGTGTCGAGAATCCATTCCACCGCGATCCCGGCGTCGCGTACATAATCGAGGATCGCCTGCGCATTTTCCATCCGGGTCGCGCCGGACAGCGGGTCGAAATCCATCACCGGATCGACGATCGCGCCCGTCATCGTGTCGGGGTCGTGGAACACATATTGCCAGCTTCCGGTCGGCTCGTCCCAGAATGTCTTGACCACGGGGCTCTGTGCCATTTCAAACTCCTTTGCCTCATGCGTGCCGGGGCAGGGGCCCCGTGCGTCTGTAGATCTGCGCCGGTGCGGATTGCCTCCGGTGCGGTTGCCCCTCCATGTAGGGGTTCTGCGAACATATTCAAATAAAGAAATTTGTTCTCCGGTCCGACCGTCACACGGGCCCTTTCTCCCGCACCATCCGAACCGCGTGCCGGTATCTGGCACCGATACAATATCGACGTTTTACCGACGCGATGCAGACAGCCTTAGTCCGGCTCCGGGGCAGGGGGGATCTGCGTGCTGTGCTCCAGCGTCCGGCACAGCGCGGAGGCCCCCATCACAAGCACCGGCGCGCGCGCCGCATCGACCAGCTGCCGGATCTGCTCGGCCTCCCGAAAGGGGCCGTTCCCGGCGTCCGTCACCACCGCGCAAACCGAAAGGCGCCCAATTTTTTCAATGACTTGCGAAGCATCCCCCGCCACCGTGCGCACCGATGTGCCAAGCGCGCGCGCCAGCGTCTCGGCCAGTTGCCCGGCCCCGTCCTGCGCGCCGTCCCCGGGCAGCACGGCCACCACCTCGCCGGCGTGGCGCCCCAGTTTGCGATGCCCGATCAAAAGCCAGTCCCACTCCCGCGCGGCAAGACAAAGCGCGCCCACCGTCTCTCCCTCTCTCCGCTCGAAGCTCCAGCTTGCGGCGCGCCTTTTCGCCATATCCGTCAGCAGGTTACGAAAGGCGATCGCCTCCTGTTCCCACAGCCGCGCGCGTTCCTGAGGCGGCGGCACCAGACGCTGTGCGCCGCGCAACGTCACAACCCGCTGCGCTTGCGAGATCGCGCCTTCGAAGACGCCGCTTTCCTCCAGCAAAAGTCCGCCAAGATCGGCCCGCACCATCTCCGCGAGCCGCTCCGCGATCATCAGCGCCGCGCGCGCATCGGCATAGCTGCCCGCGCCGACAAGGATACGGATGTGCGTCTCTTCCATATCACGCCTCCCCCTTTTCCTGCGCCTTCAGCGTTTGGGCGAAATTCTGACGTTGATGCGCGAATTCAACGAGTTGCGCCTCCACGAGCGCGTTCACGCTCTCGGCCTCATAGGCGCCATCCGCCCCGCGCCTCCCGGCCTTTCGCCCGGTCAGGATCGCGATTCCCTCGTCGATGGTCTCGATCGCGAAGATGCGGAAGTTGCCCGCCTCCACCGCCTCGGCCACCTCCGCGCGCAGCATGAGATGCTCCACGTTCGATCTAGGAATGATCACCCCCTGATCGCCCGTCAGCCCCCGCTCCTGGCAGGTCTCGAAGAAGCCTTCGATCTTTTCGTTGACCCCGCCGATGGCCTGCACCTTTCCGGTCTGATCCACCGATCCCGTGACCGCGAAGTTCTGCCCCACCGGCAGCTCGGACAGCGCCGACAGAAGCGCGAAAAGCTCCGCCGCCGAGGCGCTGTCGCCATCCACCCCGCCATAGGTCTGTTCGAACACGAGGCTGGCATGCAGTGAGAACGGCACATCGAGCGCGTAGGTCGCGCTCAGATAGCCGCCGAGGATCAGCACCCCCTTGGAATGCAGCGGCCCGCCAAGCTCCACCTCGCGCTCGATGTCGATGAGCTTGCCCGCCCCCATCCGGGTGCGCGCGGTGATCCGTGACGGCTGCCCGAAGCGAAACCCGCCGAAGCCGACGACCGACAGCCCGTTGACCTGCCCCACGGCGCCGCCCTCGGTCTCGATCAGAAGGGTGCGCCGCGCCACCGCTTCGCGCATCCGGTCCTTGACCCGCGAGGCGCGACGCTCGCGCTGGCTCACGGCGTGCGCGACATCGTCTGCGCCCACGGTATCCCGGCCATCCTCGCCGGCGTAGTGGTCGGCCTCCCGTAGCAGATCGCCCATCTTGCCCAGATGCAGGCTCAGCTTGGTGCTGTCGTCGGCCAGCCGCAGCGATTCGTCGATCAGCCGCGCCACGCCGTCGGCGGCGATCGGGCGCAGCCCGTCGCGCCGGGCCCGCGTGCCGATCAGCCGGGCATAGAGCGCCTGCGACTCCGGGCTGCGGTCGATGGTTTCCTCGAAATCCGCCTCCAGCTTGAAAAGCTCGAGGAAATCGGGGTCGTAGTTCACCAGAAGCGAATAAAGCAGCCGATCCCCGATCAGCACCACCCGCAGATCGAGCGGTATGGGGTCCGGCTCCAGCGAGGTGGTGGACATCATGCCGACCCGTTCGGCCATCGACGTGATGGTGATCGACCGGCTTTGCAGGCATTGCTTGAGCGCGGGCCAGGCCATCGGCTCGGACAGGATACGCCGCGCATCGAGCACCAGATAGCCACCGTTGGCCCGGTGCAGCGCGCCGGGTTTGATCATGGTGAAATTCGTCATCAGCGCGCCCATGTGCGAGACATGCTCGATCCGGCCCGTCACCCGGTCCAACGTCGGAAGGGTCTCGGTCTCCAGCGGGGCCCCCGCCTTCGATTCCGCGCCATGCGAAACCATGACATTGACTGAATAGCGAAACAGGCGCGGATCGCGGTGCGCCTTGCCCACGTTGTCATGCACGAAGGGCGCGCCGTCCTCGCCCTGCTGCTCCGAAGTCAGGAACAGTTCGGCGTTGGCGGTCATGTCCTTGCGCACGGCGCGCAGGTACTCCTGTACATCGGGCAGGTCGTCAAAGGCGTGCAGCACCTCATCGACCCGCGCTGAAACCACCTGTCCTGTCATTTCGGAGTTGAGTTCATCGACCTTGCGGCGCCGCTCCCGTTCGATCTTGGGCGCGGCCTGAAGCACCTCGGTCAGTTCCTCCTGAAGACTGTCGATCTTGTCCTGTATGGCCTTCTGCTCGTCCTCGGGCAGCTTGTTGAATTCCTCGGCCTTGAGCACCTTGCCGTCACGGATCGCGGTCAGCATGAACCCCATCGGCGTGCGCATGAGCGCGATACCCTCCGCTTTCGCCTTATCGGCGAAATCGGCCATCGCGCTTTCCTGACGCGAACCGTATTCCTGTTCCAGCGTGCGGCGCGTGGTCTGGTATTCGTCGGATTCGAACAGCGCCGGGATGTCGATGGCCAGATCGTCCACGAGATCTTCCATCTCGCGGCGCAACGCCTGCGCCCGCCCCGGCGGCAGCCGAAGTGCGACGGGCCGGTGCGGCGCGTCGAAATTGTTGACATAGGCCCAGTCGTTCGGCGCGGAGCGTCCGCGCGAATGATCCTGAAGAAACCCGCGCACCGCGTCATGGCGCCCCGTGCCCGAGGGTCCAAGCACGAAGAGGTTGAAATCGTGATGCCGCATCCCGGCGGCCAGCCCGATCGCATCCATTGCCCGATCCTGACCGATCAGACCCTCCAGCGGCTCAAGATCCTTCGTCGTTTCGAAGTCGAGCGTTCCGGGCGCGCAGCAGTGCCGGATCTGCTCGACCGGCACGATCAGATCGTCAAAGCCGTTTTCGTCTGCCATCGTTCGCCCCTCCGTCAACCTCGCGTTTGCGACCTTGTCGGCACAGCCTGCGCGAGACCATGATCTGCGTCAATCGCACACCCTCCGCTGCGGGGGCAGGGGTCCGGCAACAGACCGCCCTTCCGCGACTCGTTGGACAATGCCCCTTGTTGCCGATCGGAAACTTCTGTTCTAATTCGCGGCATGCAGATGCGCACCGACACGAAGGGGAGATGGAGACGTGACTGACCGGATCGAGAAGAGCGGGCTGCAAGTCTCGCCCGAATACGTGGAGTTCATCGAGAAACGGGCGCTTCCGGGCACCGGCGTTGGACCGGACACCTTCTGGTCGGGGCTGAGCCGCCTTGCGCATGAGATGGGGCCGAAGAATCACGCGCTTCTCGACGTGCGCGAGGACATGCAGCAGCAGATCGACGCATGGCATGTCGCCCGACGCGGCCAGCCGCATGATCACGAGGCCTACAAGGCGTTTCTGGCCGACATCGGCTATCTGCGCGCCGAGGGTCCCGATTTCGAGATCGAGACCGATAACGTGGACCCCGAGATCGCCGAGGTGCCGGGCCCGCAGCTTGTCGTGCCGATCACCAACGCGCGTTATGCGCTCAACGCCGCCAACGCGCGTTGGGGCTCTCTCTACGATTGCCTTTACGGCACCGACGCGATGGGAAGCCCCGCGCCGGCGGGCGGCTATGACAAGGGACGCGGCGCCCGCGTTGTGGCGCGCGCGCGGGTGTTTCTCGACGAAGCCTTCCCCATCGAGGGCAAAAGCCACGCCGACGTGCGGCGCTACCATGTGCGCGACGGCGCGCTTCTGATCGACGACTGCCCGTTGATGCAGCCGGAAAAATTCGTTGGCTACAAGGGCAACCCCAAGGCGCCCGACGCGGTTCTGCTGCGCAACAACGGGCTGCATGTGGAACTGGTCTTCGACAGGGCGCATTTCATCGGCGCGCGCGATCAGGCGCTTCTGGCCGATGTCGTGATCGAAAGCGCCATGTCCGCGATCATGGATTGCGAGGATTCGGTCGCCTGCGTCGATGCCGAGGACAAGGTGGAGGCCTATGCCAACTGGCTCGGCCTGATGAAGGGCGAGCTGACCGCCAAGGTGGACAAGGGCGGCAAGACGCTCACCCGCCGCCTGAACGCGGATCGGACCTACACCGCGCCGGATGGCGGCCCGCTCACCCTCAAGGCGCGCGCGCTGATGTGGGTGCGCAATGTCGGCCACCTGATGACCAACCCAACGGCGCTCACCCGCGATGGCGAAGAGATATTCGAGGGGCTTCTGGACGCGCTGACCACGGTGATGATCGCCATGCACGATCTGAACCGCGAGGGCGGCAATTCGGTCAAGGGGTCCGTCTATATCGTGAAGCCCAAGATGCACGGCCCCGACGAGGTTGCCTTTTCCGACGAGATTTTCGCGATGGTCGAGGACATCCTCGGCCTGCCGCGCCACACCGTGAAGATCGGCGTGATGGACGAGGAGCGCCGCACCTCCATCAACCTCAAGGAATGTATCCGCGCCGCGAAACACCGCGTGGCCTTCATCAACACCGGCTTTCTCGACCGGACGGGCGACGAGATCCACACCTCGATGGAGGCCGGGCCCTTCAGCCGCAAGGAATTCATCAAGCGCAAGGCGTGGATCACCGCCTATGAAAACCAGAACGTCGATATCGGGCTGGAATGCGGGCTTCAGGGCCGCGCGCAGATCGGCAAGGGCATGTGGGCCATGCCCGACCTCATGGCCGCGATGCTGGAAGCGAAGATCGAACACCCTAAGGCGGGCGCCAACTGCGCATGGGTGCCGTCGCCCACAGCCGCCACGCTGCACGCGCTGCATTACCACAAGGTCGACGTGAAGGCGGTGCAGGACAGGCTCAAGGCCGGGGGGCGGCGCGCCTACGTGGACACGCTGCTCGATATTCCGCTGGCCGAATATCGCAAGTGGTCCGATGACATGATCCGGCGCGAGGTGGAGAACAACGCGCAGGGCATTCTCGGCTATGTGGTGCGCTGGATCGATCAGGGGGTGGGCTGCTCCAAGGTGCCCGATCTCAACGATGTCGGCCTGATGGAAGATCGCGCCACCTGCCGCATCTCGGCGCAGCATATCGCCAACTGGCTGCATCACGACGTGGTCAACGCGCAGGAAGTGATGGCCGCCCTGCGCAAGATGGCCGCCGTGGTGGACGACCAGAACGCGGACGATCCGGCCTATCGCCCGATGGCGCCGGGATATGACGGCATCGCCTTTCAGGCGGCCTGCGATCTGGTGTTCAAGGGCCGGGTGCAGCCCTCCGGCTACACCGAGCCGGTGCTGCATGCCCGGCGCAAGGAGTTGAAGGCGACCCTGCGCGGCTGATCGGTCGGCCATGCGAGCCACGGGCCGGGCGGGCAACGCCCGGCCTTCGCCGCCGAAACGCAACGCACGCGCCATTAAACATGCACCGAAACCGCGCCGTGCCGACATCGACACCGACGCAATACCGACGTTATACCGACGTTTTGCCGAAAAGCGGTTTTTCTTTGATTTCAGCCCGTTAACTCCTGATTCGCCGCTTTGGGCCGATCTGCCCTTTCTCAACCCCCTCCATCCGCTTATCTTGTGGGTGAACAACAGCAGGAGACATCCATGGCGCGGCCCGTCGTCGGTATCATCGGCAATCAGCATCTGATCAACGACCAGTATCCCGCCCATGCCGGCGGCGCGATGAACTCCGAGGCCGTGGCCACCGTCGCCGACTGCATCCCGCTATTGATTCCGGCCGATCCGCGCTTTGTTTCCGTGGCCGAATTGATGGAATGCTGCGACGGCTTCCTGCTCACCGGCGGACGGCCCAACGTCCACCCCGAGGAATATGGCGAGTCCCCGACAGCGGCGCATGGCGCCTTTGACCGCGCGCGTGACGCCATCGCCCTGCCGCTGGTGCGCGCCTGCGTTGAGAGCGGACAACCGTTCTTTGGAATCTGCCGCGGTTTCCAAGAGGTTAATGTTGCTCTGGGCGGCACGCTCTACCCCGAAATCCGCGATCTGCCGGGCCGCGACAACCACCGGATGCCCCCCGATGGCACGCTGGAAGAGAAGTTCGCCCTGCGCCATTGCGTGAGCTTCACCGAAGGTGGCGTATTCCATCGGCTTCTGGGGTCGCGACAGGTGATGACCAACACGCTTCACGGTCAGGGGATCAAGTCCCCCGCCGCGCGTGTGGTGATTGACGGGACCGCTCCCGACGGCACGCCCGAGGCGCTTTATATCGACGGCGCGCCGGGGTTTACCCTGTCGGTGCAATGGCATCCCGAATGGGACGCGGCCAACGATCCGGTCTCGCGCCCGCTGTTCACCGCCTTTGGCGACGCGGTGCGCGCCTGGGCCTTGTCCCGCCGCGCCACGCCCGTTCTCAAGACCGCCTGACGCGCCTCAGATCTCGCCGCCCGCGATCTGGATCGCCTGACCGTTCACGCTGCCCGAATGCGGCCCGCACAGCCAAAGCGCCGCTTCCGCCACCTCCTCGGGGGTGATGAGACGCCCGTGCGGGTTGGCGCCGACCATCACCTGCCGCGCCTTCTCCTCACTCATGCCGGTGCGGGACATGATCTTCTCGACGTTGCTCGGCACGATATCGGTATCCACATACGCCGGGCAAAGCGCGTTGAACGTAAAGGGTTTACCAAGGTAATCCGCCGCCAGTGCCCGGATCAGCCCGACCATCGCGTGTTTCGACGCGGTATAGGCCGGCGCGCCCTTGAGGCCCTTGACGCCCGCCATCGACGACACGGCGATGACACGCCCCCAATCGGTTGTGTGCATCGAGGACAGGCATTCGCGCATCGTCAGGAACGCGCCATCGAGGTTGATCGCCATCATCCTGCGCCAGAAGGCCATATCCATCTTGTGCAGGGCGCGGCCTTCGGCGATCCCGGCATTGGCCACGCAGATCTGCACCGGCCCGCGTGCGGCCACCGCCGCCGCAACGCCCCCGGCGACCGAATCCTCCTCGGCCACATCCATCGGCTGGGCGTGAATCCCGTTCCCCGCCGCGGCGTTAAGCACCTCTTCACGGCGCCCGGTTATCGTCACCTGTGCGCCCTGTTCGGCCAGCGCCCGCGCGATCGCGAGCCCGATGCCCGTGCCGCCGCCGGTGATCAGCGCGTGTTTTCCCTTTAAAGTCATGGTGTCCTCCCTGTTTGGGACAGCTTATCTTTCCTCTCTTGGCTGACAACCCGAGCGTTCCGTCACTTGACAAAAAATTCATACATGTGAATTTGTCGTTAAGTTTTGATCGACCATGCATCGGAGGGGGGACAGATGATCACGATATTGAGGAACTGGACAGCGGGCGCGGCGCTGCTGCTCGCGGCCACGGCGGCCATGGCCAGCGAAGATATTGCCGATCAGTATCCGCAGTCGGAGCTTTACTCCAAGCCTGTGGAAGTGATCCCGCATGTTTTCTCCGCCATCGGGGCCACCGCCCCGCCGACCTATGAAAACTCCGGCCATAACAACAACTTGAGCTTCATCGTCACCGATGAGGGTGTGGTGGTTGTCAACGGTGGCGCCTCGGCGCGGCTGGCGAAGGCCCTGCATGACGAGATCAAGGTCGTCACCGATCAGCCGGTGGTGCTTGTCATCAACGAGAACGGGCAGGGCCATGCCATGCTCGGCAATTCCTACTGGGTCGATCAGGGGGTGGACATCCTCGCCCATGTCGATGCGATCGAGGCGTTCACCTCGGAGGCCGATTTCATCCTTCAGGGAATGCAGGGCTACAACCGCGACAAGGCCGAAGGCACCCGTATCGTCACGCCCAACCTCAGCTTCGAGGACACCTACGAGATCGAACTGGGCGGCGTGAAGATCGAGGTTCTGCATCTCGGCCCCGCGCATGATCCGGGTGACACTCAGGTCTGGATTCCGCAGTGGGATATCATGATCGCCGGCGACATCGCCTTTCACGAACGGATGCTGCCGATCTTCGCGGGGATCTGCACGCGCTGCTGGATCGAGACATGGGAGGAAAAGCTCGAACCGATCAACCCGACCTATGTGATTCCCGGCCACGGGCACCCCACCAATCTCGCGCAGGTACGGCGCTACACGCGCGACTATCTCGTTGATCTGCGAGAGAAAATCGGCGCGCACATCGACGCGGGCGGGGATCTCGCCTCCTCCTATTACGTCGATCAGGAGCGGTGGAAAAACCTCGACACCTTCGAGGAACTGGCCACGAAAAACGCCGGCCGCGTGTTCGAGGAAATGGAATGGGAATGAGCCCCGCCAGATCAATCAAGGGCTGCCCTGCGCAAATATTCGGATTTTTTTGCCGGTAGAGCGCCAGGCTGCTATTCAGTCCAAGCCTGACGGGCTATGACCACGCGAGAACGACTGCAACCGAAGGGTGGACAACATCAAGGTGACGCGCTGGATCGACATACCGCCTGTCTGGCTTCTCGCCGCATTGGTGCTGGCCTGGGTTCAGGCCGAACATTTCCCCCTTGGCCTGAGCTTCGGGGGCGGCTGGGCCGATCTTGCAGGTGGTCTTCTCGCCGGCGGCGGGATCGTTCTGATGCTGTTGGCCGTTTATGAAATGCGGCGCCAGCGGACCACCGTCGTTCCGCACCGCGACGCAGATCATCTTGTGACCTCCGGCATCTTCAGCCGCTCCCGCAACCCGATCTACCTTGGCGATATGCTGGTGTTGCTCGGGCTGATCCTGACGTGGGACGCGGTGCTGTCCCTTCCGCTGGTGCCGATTTTTCTATGGGTGATCGAGCGGCGTTTCGTGATACCGGAGGAAAACCGGCTGCGCCGCAAGTTCCGCGCCGATTTCGCGCGCTACTGCGAAAAGACACGCCGCTGGCTGTGAAACAGGGATGCGGGCCGAAAAGCCCTTCGGGTGTGGTAACACGGCGACGTTCGGGTTTGTGACGACGACCTTCGCTTGTGCAGCATGGGGGGGCAAGATAAACAGTCCGGCACCGGCATGCGCCGTGCGGGGCACAGAGAGTCCTGAAGACAAGGGGGATAGGAAACGTGAAGATCGGTACACCCAAAGAGGTGCTCAACGGCGAAAACAGGGTCGCAATGACCCCTGAAAGCGCCCAGCAGCTTCAAAAGCTCGGCTATGACTGCGCGATAGAGACCGGCGCGGGGCTGCAAGCGGGCTTTACCGACGCCGCCTATGAAAAGGCCGGTGTCGAGATCATAAAGACCGCCGCGCAGCTCTGGAAGGCGGCGGACATCATCGCCAAGGTCCGTATTCCCACCGAAACGGAACTCAAGCGCCTCACGAAGAGCAAGACCCTGATTTCCTTCTTCAATCCCGGCGGAAACGAAGAGGGGCTGGAACTGGCCCGCTCGAAGGGCGCGACCGTCATCGCGATGGAAATGGTGCCGCGTATCAGCCGTGCGCAGAAGATGGACGCGCTCAGTTCCATGGCCAATATCGCCGGCTATCGCGCGGTGATCGAGGCGGGCAACAATTTCGACCGTTTCTTCACCGGACAGATCACCGCGGCGGGCAAGGTGCCCCCGGCAAAGGTTCTGGTCGTGGGCGCGGGCGTGGCCGGGTTGGCCGCGATCGGCACCGCGACATCGCTCGGGGCCGTCACCTATGCCTTTGACGTGCGCCCCGAAGTGGCCGAACAGGTCGAATCGATGGGCGCCGAATTCGTCTATCTCGATTTTGAGGGAGAACTGGACGACGGCTCCGCCTCCGGCGGCTATGCCAAACCGTCGAGCCCCGAATTCCGCGAGGCGCAGCTTGCCAAGTTCCGCGAACTGGCCCCGGAGATGGACATCGTGATCACCACCGCGCTGATCCCCAACCGCGAGGCGCCGGAGCTCTGGACCGAGGACATGGTGAAGTCCATGAAACGCGGCTCGGTGATCGTGGATCTGGCGGCGGAGAAGGGCGGCAACTGCAAGCTGACCGTGGCCGATGAGCGCGTCGTCACAGACAACGGCGTGACCATTATCGGCTACACCGATTTCCCAAGCCGCATGGCCTCGCAGGCGTCCACGCTCTACGCGACCAATATCCGCCACATGATGACCGACCTGACGCCCGAAAAGGACGGCAAGCCGGTTCACAACATGGAAGACGACGTGATCCGCGGCGCCACCGTCACCCACAAGGGCGAGATCACCTACCCCCCACCGCCACCCAAGGTACAGGCCATCGCCGCACAGCCCAAGAAGGAAGCGGCGAAAGAACTGACCCCGGAAGAGAAGAAGGCGCAGGAACTGGGGGCATTCCGGGCACAGACGAAAAGCCAGGTCACGATGCTTGTTGTCGGTGGCGCGGTGATGCTGCTGCTGGGCCAGGTTGCGCCGGCCAGTTTCATGCAGCATTTTATCGTCTTCGTATTGGCCTGTTTCGTGGGCTTCCAGGTCATTTGGGGCGTATCGCACAGCTTGCATACGCCGCTGATGGCGGTGACCAACGCCATTTCCGGCATCATCGTGCTGGGGGCGATCCTCCAGATTGGCTCGGGCAACTGGATCGTCGTGGTGCTCGCGGCGGTATCGGTGTTGATCTCGACGATCAACATCGTGGGTGGCTTCCTTGTCACCCGCCGCATGCTTGCCATGTTCCAGAAATCCTGAGTGGGGGGCTGACAGATGCTCGGACAAGGTTTTGTTGCAGCGGCCGCGATTTCGGCCAGCGTTCTGTTCATCCTCTCTCTGGGGGGGCTGAGCAATCAGGAGAAAGCCAAGCGCGCGGTTTGGTATGGCATTGTCGGTATGGCCGTGGCGGTGATCTTCACCACCTTTGGCCCCGGAATCGGCAATTTCGGAATCATGATTCCGATGGTCATCATCGGCGCCTATATCGGCTATGAGGTGGCCAAGCGCGTCGGGATGACGGAAATGCCGCAACTGGTGGCGGCGCTTCACAGTTTCGTCGGCCTCGCGGCTGTGTTCGTCGGCCTGAGCGCCGAGATGGAACGTGCCCGCGTCATGGCGGTCAAGGCCGCTGGCGGTGCGACGGAAGGGTTTTCCGCCTTTGCCGCGTTGGTGGCGAAAAAGGCCCCGGACGAACTGATGTTCCTTCAGATCGAGGTGGTTCTGGGCGTCTTTATCGGCGCGGTGACCTTCACCGGGTCAATTATTGCCTTCGGCAAGCTCGCGGGAAAGGTGGACGGCAAGCCAAAGAAGCTGCCCGGCGGTCATATGTTGAACGCTTCGGCGGCTGTGCTCAGCCTCGTGTTGGCAGTCGTGTATCTGTCGGGCGGCGGTATGTGGCCGCTGCTGGGTATCATGATACTGGCCTTCTTCATCGGGTATCATCTGATCATGGGTATTGGCGGTGCCGACATGCCGGTGGTGGTGTCGATGCTCAACAGCTACTCGGGCTGGGCGGCGGCGGCCATCGGCTTCACGCTGGGCAATGATCTGTTGATCGTGACCGGCGCGCTCGTGGGCTCTTCGGGTGCTATTCTCAGCTATATCATGTGCAAGGCCATGAACCGGCACTTTGTGAGCGTCATCCTTGGCGGTTTCGGTGGCACCACCGGGCCCGCGATGGAGGTCGAAGGGGACATGGTGGCCATCGACGTCGATGGCGTCGCTCAGGCGCTGGAAGAGGCCGACAGCATAATCATCGTTCCCGGCTACGGCATGGCGGTGGCACAGGCGCAGCAATCGGTTTCAGAGCTGATCAAGCGTCTGCGCGCCAAGGGCAAGACTGTGCGCTTTGCGATTCACCCCGTCGCGGGCCGCCTGCCGGGGCATATGAACGTGCTGCTGGCAGAGGCGAAGGTGCCCTATGACATCGTGATGGAGATGGACGAGATTAACGACGACTTTCCCGATACGGATGTCGCCATCGTTATCGGCTCCAACGACATCGTGAATCCTGCCGCGCAGGATGATCCCAACAGCCCTATCGCCGGTATGCCTGTGCTTGAGGTGTGGAAGGCCAAGCAGGTTTTCGTCTCCAAGCGGGGGCAAGGCACGGGATACTCCGGCATCGAGAACCCGCTGTTCTTCAAGGAAAACACGCGGATGCTCTATGGCGATGCCAAGCAATCGGTCGATAAACTTCTGTCGCTCATCGAATAGGTGAGGCAACAGAAGCGATACAAAAAGGCGCCTTGCGAGGCGCCTTTTTCCGTTTGAGCGGGAGGTATCCGTCAGGCAGGTCGGACTGTATGCGACGGCATCCCGATAACCCATTGAAATAAATGATTTCTTTACATTTGGTCATGATTGCGTAACGTGCCCCACATTGCAGGAGGCCCGCATGACACCAGTCGAAGACCACCCGCTGCGCTATCGCCTCGCCAATGAGCTGCACGCGCGCCCGTTTCCGTCGATCACCGTACCGTGCCGTGCGGTCTTTCTGGCGATAAAGCAACCGGCCGAGGCCGTCGGACGGGAGCAGGAAAGCAATCTGGCGCATCTCAAGGCCTTGCTGGATCGCTTCGGCACACCGCATCCGCACCCCGGTGCCACGCATTTCTCGGGGCAGATCGGGCGGCATTTCCTGAAATGGGAACAGCATACGGAGTTCGTCACCTACACTGTGTTCACCGACGGATCGGGTACGCGGGCCTTTGATCCGGCGGAGTTCGAGGTGTTTCCCGAGGACTGGCTGAGCGAGGCGCCGGGACAGCGCATCACCTCTGTCTTGCTGCGGTTCGAGCCGCTTCCCGAGGAGAACGATCTGCGCCACCATTTGTCCGAATGGTTCGTGCCCGAAAGCCTTGCCGTCTCGTCCGTACTGGATGGCGACGCGGTCGTGGCCGCGGATTTCCGCATTGACGCGGCCGGACACAGCCGTATGGCCGCCTTCATCCGTGAGGGCACAGGTCAACGCCGTATCGGCCGCATTGCCCAGCGGCTCTGCGAGATCGAGATCTACAAGACCATGTCAATGCTCGGCTTCTATCGCGCCCGCACCTTGTCGGATCGCATGGGCGCGCTGGAGGGTGATCTGACGCGCCTTATGGGGCATATGCGCAGCGAGGGGCAGGCGGCCGAAAAGACACTCGATTCCCTGCTCGCCATCTCGGTGGAGTTAGAAAATATCCTCGCGGAATCGAGTTTCCGGTTCGGCGCAACGTCTGCCTATGAGGCGATTGTGCTGCAACGGATCGCGGTTCTGCGGGAAGAGCGGTTCCGGGGGCGTCAGACCTTTTCGGAATTCATGATGCGCCGCTATGACCCGGCCATGCGCACGGTCAAATCGACCGAGCGTCGCCTGCACCAGATCTCCGACCGGGCAATCCGTGCCGGAGACCTTCTGCGCACAAAGGTGGATGTGGCCCGCTCTGCCCAGAATCAGGCCTTGCTGGAGAGCATGGACCGCCGCGCCGATCTGGCCCTGCGCCTTCAAAGGACGGTGGAGGGGCTCTCGGTTGTGGCGATCAGCTACTATGCGGTGTCTCTGGCGTCCTACGCGACCTATCCGTTGACCGGACCGCTTGGGATCACCAAAGGGGCTCTGACCGCGGTTCTTACTCTGCCGGTTGTTGGGATTGTCTGGTGGATGGTGCGGCGGATACGCGCCCGGCTGCATTGAGCACGCGCTGCGTCAACAGTGCCGCCGCTGCCATCGAAAGGAGTGCGATGACCGCTGCAAGCGACAGTGTCGGCACGCCGGAAAGTCCTGCACCCACTGTGCAACCTCCCGCCAGAACGCCGCCAAGCCCCATGAGCGCCCCGCCCAGAAGATAGCGGCGCGTCTGGCCCGGCGTCTCAAAGCTTTGCCATTGAAAGCTGCCGAACAAAAGCGCGGACAACAGCGCGCCACCGATGACACCCGCGATGAGCCCGGTGCCGAAACTTGCCGGAATGGCACTTGAGGCAATACCGAAGAAAAGCGTTTCGGTGGCGGGGAGGGTAAAGCTCAGTCCCTGCATCGCGATCGGGTCAAAATCGTCATAGAGTATGAAGCCGGTGCCGACCCACGCCAACGGCACAAGCGCCCCGATCATTGCCGCGATAACAAGATGGCCCGGCCTGCTGCCCGAACGCAAGGCATAGATCAAAGACGCGGCCGCAATCACGATTGCCCACACCACGGCTGGCCCCGGAAGCGCCGCGCTTTCGATCGGAACCGTGACAGAGGTGACAGCGACCCGTAGCGGCGCCAGAAGCCCCTTCATCGCCGCGTGGGCCACGATGGCGAATACCACCACCGACATCAGCGCACGCAGGTTTCCAGTGCCGATCAGAACGGTCAGTCGAGAGGCGCAACCGCGCGTCAGAACCATGCCGATACCAAACAGCCCTCCGCCGATGACAAGAGCAAGAAGCGGCAAATCGGTGGACATGAAGCGATGATCGCCAAAAGTAATCAACCCGGCATGCACCGCCGCCTGCGTGCCGACGACCGCCACCGCCAGTGCCATCAGCCAGACACCAAGCGCGGACCGACGATACTCCCCGACGAGACCGCGGCGGAAGCAGAACTTGCTCCGCTCGGCAAGCACTCCGAACAGAACCCCGACGACCAACGCAAGGATAACCACCGCTTGGCTGGCGGTCAGGGTGTCGAAACCGAGGGATTCAAACATGGCGCATCTCCGATTGTGGAATTATTTCCCAAATGGCCTGAAAATACGCAGCAATCAATGACCTACTACCGTGAGTATCCTCACAGCAGCAGGACATTTTTCCAACTTTGCCATATCGAGGCGAAGAACGGTTCCTGAGAACGGAAAGGCCGATCACTGCAGACCGGCCTTTCCCCACACATCAGGATATGCGTTCTTATTTCGCTCAGCGCCCCCTTATGCGCGGATCAAGCGCGTCGCGCAGCCCGTCACCAAGGTAATTCACGCTCAGCACGGTCAGAGAGATTGCCATGCCGGGCCAGATTACCCGCTCCGGGTATTGCTGAAGATAGTCCGTGGCATCGAAAAGCAGGCGCCCCCATGTCGGGAAGTCCGGCGGAAATCCGAGGCCGAGAAAGCTCAGCGCCGACTCGGTTATGATGGCGTTGGCGATCCCGAGGGTGGCCGACACCATGATCGGCGACAGGACGTTTGGCAGAATATGCCGCATGATCATCATCGTGCTCGACGTTCCGATGGAGCGTGCCGCGAGGATGAACTCCCGTTCCTTGATGGCGAGGACATCACCGCGCACGATCCGTGCCGTGGGCATCCAGCTCGTCATACCGATGGAGACCACGATCAGGATGAAAATTCCGGTTTCCGGCCCGAAACGAGAGTTGAGAGGGTCACGAAACAGTAGCATCATCACCAGAAGAAGCGGCAGAAGCGGCAGGGCGAGAAACAAATCCGTCAGGCGCATCAGCGGCCCGTCCAGTTTGCGGAAGTACCCGGCCATGACTCCGATAAAACTGCCCAATCCCAGTGCCAGAAGCATCGCCGTTATACCCACCGCGACCGAGACACGCCCGCCGGCCATCATCCGCGCCAGCGTGTCGCGGCCAAGCTGATCAGTGCCAAACGGATGGGCAAGACTCGGTCCCTGATTGCGCGCGCGGATATCGATGTAGGTCGGATCAAAAGGCCAGAAATAGGGCCCGACGAGCACCAGAAGGACCAGCGAGCAGAACACGATTCCGCCAACGAGGGCACCGCGATGGGTCTTGAACTGATCCCAGACGTCGCGCCACTTGTTGCGCGGTGGCGTTGTCGGGATTGGATCGGGCAAAGCCCCGGTCGTCGCCAACGTGCTTTCGGGGTTGCGCTCTGTCTCAGTCATAGCGAATCCTCGGGTCCAGAATACCGTAGAGCACGTCAGCGATCAGGTTGAAGAACACGATCAACACCGCGAACATGAAGGTGATCGTTTGAACCATGGGTAGGTCATTGGCATAGATGGCGGTGATCAGAAGCTGTCCAATCCCGTTTACCTTGAATACCTGCTCGGTGATGATGGCGCCGCCGAAAATGGCTGGCACACCAAGTGCGATCACCGTGACCACAGGGATCATGGAGTTTCGCAGCACATGCACCATCACGACGACCGCCTCTGACAGCCCCTTGGCGCGCGCCGTGCGAACGTAGTCCTGATTGAGGTTATCGAGCATCGAGGCCCGCATGAACCGTCCGATCTGTGCCGTTGTTTGCAGCGCCAGAACCATGACCGGCATGATCATCTGCTGAAGCTGCACCTTGAACGTGGCCCAGTCCACAACCTGGTGCGTGGTATCATAGATCGACGGAAACCAGCCAAGCTGCACCGAAAAGATGACGATGATCAGCGGCCCGGTGAAAAAGGGCGGGATTGAGTAGCCGACCATCGTGATGAATGTGCCGGCCTGATCGAAGACTGAATACTGGCGATAGGCCGAATAGATCCCGATCGGCAGGGCGATGAGCACCCCGACCACATAAGACATGCCAACAACCCACAGCGTCTGGGGCATGCGCTGTACCACGATATCCATGACCGGAGAACGGGTTTGCCAGCTTATGACGCGCAACTTTCCATCCGAAAGGCTGGTGCCAATTAGATGGTCAATGAAAACCTGTGGCTCGATCCAGAAGAACTGTACGATCCATTTCCAGAACCGGATGTGGAACGGCTCTCCGAGACCTAGGGCGAGGCGCATCTTCTCTTTGACATCAGGCGGCACGGTGAGGGGCACCTGCGCCATCGGATCGCCTGGGGCAAGTTCCAGCAGAAGGAAAATTATCAGGCTGATGAAGAGAAGCGTCGGGACCGCGAGGATCAGACGTCGAATGGTGAAAGTGAGCATGAGCGTGCCTTTTTTACAGGCTTCTTGTTCTACGATGAGCCCCGGACCCTTGCCGCAAGGCCCCCCTCTGTTTCCATTCGTCAGAGGGGGCGCGGGGCAGATCCGGGGCTACATCATTGCTATACGGCAGCGATCAGTTGTCGATCCGATACCAATCCGCGACATTCCACAATTCGCTATCCCAAGTGTTCAACACGACACCACCAAGGGAGTTGGAATGGGCCGACACGCGGCCGCGATCAACAAGGGGAACGATAGTGTAGGTTTCCTTGGTCAGCATATCGTTCAACTTCTTGGCAAGCTCATAGCGCTTTTCAAGCTCGGAGGTCCGGCTTAGCTCATCGAGCATTGCATCATACTCCGGATCGCAGAAGCGGTTGATGTTCTCGCCCTGCCACTGGCTTTCGGGCTTGGGTTCATTGCCGCAGCGATACATCGAAAGATAGGATTGCGGATCGGTGCCGTCAAAGTTGTTGGCATACATTTCCACGTCGGCATAGAACTTCTGGAAGGTATCCGGCGAACCCGGATCACCGCCAAAGAACACCGAGGCATTGATGTTGCGCAATTCGGTTTCGACGCCGATTTCGTTCCACCACTGCTTGATCAATGCCTGAAAGTCCTGGCGCACGGCATTGGTCGAGGTCTGATACAGGATCTCGAGCTCAACACCATCCTTGTCGCGCACACCGTCGCCGTTGCTGTCAACCCAGCCGGCCTCTTCCAGCAGCGCCTTGGCACCTTCGATGTCCTGCTCAAGGCATTCGGTATTGTCAGAGGCATAAACCTCCGGCCCGGGCACAAGGTTACAGGTTGGGCGTCCGGCCTGCCCGTAGCCGATTTCGACCAGAAGCTCGCGGTCGATCGCCATCGACAGCGCCTTGCGGACATTGAATTCGGTCAGGAAGGGATGCGGCGCCTTGCGGGTCGCACGCACATCCGCCGGAAGTGATGGATCCGGATCGGTCAGGTTCATTTCCAGCCGCTCGACCAAAGTGCCAAAGGCTGCGATGGGTTTGCCCTTGCCGCCTTCGGCCATGTTCTCGATGACGTCAGGCGCAAGTTGCAGGTTCCAGGCGTAGTCAAACTCGCCGGTTTCCATGACCGCCCGGCCTGCCGCCGTCGCATCGCCGCCACCTTTGAGCGTCAGCGTGGCGAACGCCGGCTTGTCCGGATCGCGGTAGTTGGGGTTGGCCGACATTGAGATCACGTCGTTGGGGCGGAATTCGTCCACAACGAAGGGTCCGGTGCCGACGGGATTGAAGTTCGCCTCGGTGCATTCGGGTGCTTTTGCCCCAAGGCAATCCGCGAACTGCGCCTTTTGAATGATCGGCGACTGGCCGCCCATGAACGGGCCATAAGGGTTGGGTTTGGGTTCCTCGAAATGCACCGTCACTGTTAGGTCATCGACGATTTCGACCTCTTTCACCCCGCTGAACTTCGCAAGCTGCGCACAGCCGCCTTCGGGGTGCATGCAGTATTCCGCGGTGAACTTGATATCGGCCGAGGTGACCGGGCTGCCGTCGGACCACTCCAGACCTTCTTTAAGTTTCCAGGTGATCGACTTCAGGTCTTCGGAGACACCTCCGTTGGCAACGGTCGGGATCTCTTCGGCGAGATAGGGAACGAGGTTGCCGTCCTGATCGTAGCGGCCAAGCGGTTCGATCACCAGCGACGCGGCTTCGATATCCTTGGTGCCGCCCGAAAGATACGGGGTCATTATCGACGGGGCTTGCCAGTAGATGATGTTTACATGGCCATCCGATCCGCGCTCCGCCATCGCCGCTGGGGCAACGGCAAAACTGGCGGCGGCGCCAAGCATCAGTGATCTCAGCTTCATGATTCTCTCCTTGTTGGGCGCATTCGCGCTTTCACAGCGGCCTTTGGGGACGCTGATTTTTATTGACTTCCACGTTGAAAATTCCACTTGAAACAACACCTTATCCAGGTATCTTCAAATGTATTCCCCCGCAGACTGTGCCCATCACAGACCAGCCGGAAAAAAAATGCAAGCCTTCCGTTGGCGCATCTGTTTTGCGAGGCAACCCCTAAGGCATCAAGGTTTGACACCTGTGACCGTCTGTCTATAGCGTCGCGCCATCGCGGATAAAAAAACAGAACCAAAGTGAGGGCCGCCGATATGCTGGACAATCCGATCGCGTCGATTCGCAATCTGCGTGTCGAGTTCCAAACAAAGGACGGCCCCGTACTGGCGGTCGATGATGTCTCCTTTGACATCAGACCAAGTGAAACCGTCTGCATCGTGGGTGAATCAGGATCCGGGAAATCGGTTTCGAGCCTGTCGCTTATGCGCCTTGTGGAATTTGGCGGGGGTGAAATTTCCGGCGGACGACTGATTTTTGACCGCAAGACTGGCGGGGAAACGGATCTGGCGATCACGGATCAGAAACTGATGCGCACGATTCGCGGCAATGAGATCGGAATGATCTTTCAGGAACCGATGACCGCGCTGAACCCTGTTTTTACCGTCGGTCGACAGTTGACCGAAGGGTTGCGGATTCACATGGGTATGAATCGCGCGCAGGCCAAAGCGCGGGCGCTCGAACTTCTCAAACAGGTTCGCATTCCCGAACCCGAACGACGATTGCAGCAATATCCGCATGAACTCTCCGGCGGCATGCGACAACGCGTGGTGATCGCCATGGCGATGGCTTGCGAGCCGCGTCTTCTGATCGCCGATGAGCCGACGACAGCACTCGACGTGACGATTCAGGCCGAGATTCTTGCCCTGATGGACAGGCTGAAGCGTGAAACCGGCACCGCAGTCATGTTCATCACGCATGACATGGCTGTTGTGGCGCAGATGGCCGACCGCGTGGTTGTCATGTTTCGCGGCAAGAAGGTCGAGGAAGGTACAGTCGACGAAATCTTCAACTCACCCAAGCACGACTATACAAAGGCGCTTCTGGCCGCCGTTCCTCGGCTGGGAGAGATGCAGGGCAAGTCGCTGCCCGAGCCGATGAAGCTTCTGGGCGACACAGAGCACAGCCGCAAGCCGATCCCCGGAACCGAGGAGGTGCTTCTCGAGGTTAAGAACCTTGTCACACGGTTCCCCGTCAAGGGTGGATTCTTTCGGCGCACGGTGGCCAATGTCCATGCGGTGGAGGACGTTTCCTTTTCGATCAACAAGGGCCAGACGCTTAGTCTTGTGGGGGAATCAGGCTGTGGTAAATCGACGGCCGGCCGTTCGATCCTGAGGCTGGTGGAACCGCTTTCGGGGCAAATCAGATTGGGAGATACCGACATTGTCGCTCTCGACCAACAAGGGCTTCGAAAGGCGCGGCTGGACATGCAGATGGTGTTTCAGGATCCTTTCGCCTCTCTCAATCCGCAGATGCAGCTGATGGATCAGGTGGCTGAACCGATGCGCAACTACGGCACAGTGAAAGGGGACGCGTTGCGCAAAAGGGTCGAGATGCTGTTTGATCGCGTCGAACTGCCCCGTAGTTTCATGCGGCGCTATCCGCATGAGCTTTCGGGCGGGCAGCGGCAGCGTGTCGCCATCGCACGCGCTCTGGCGCTCAATCCAAAGCTGATCATCTCTGATGAGGCGGTTTCCGCGCTGGACGTTTCCGTGCAGGCGCAGGTTCTCAACCTGATGATGGAGCTACAGGCCGAACTGGGCATATCTTATCTTTTCATCAGTCATGACATGGCCGTTGTCGAACGAGTGAGTCATAACGTTGGTGTCATGTATCTTGGCAGAATCGTCGAGCTTGGGCCACGTGCGGCAGTGTTCGAAGATCCGCAGCACCCTTATACGCAAGCTCTGATGAAAGCGGTTCCCGTTGCCGACCCGAGTAAGCGCAAAGCCGAGAAGGATCTCAACTTCAAACCGATCCCGTCTCCCATTCATCCGGTCGACTATGAACCTGCGCCGTCCGAATATACTGAGGTGACGCCGGGCCATTTCCTGTTGACCTCTGACAGCGGATACTGATTCATGACTGAGCGATTATCCCCGCGCGCCCTGATGGAGAAACTCGTCGCCTTCCCGACGGTGAGCCGGGACAGCAACCTGTCATTGGTGGATTGGCTCGAAGACTACCTCAGCGAACAGGGCATCACCTGTCACAGACACTATAGTGAAGATAATCAGAAGGCGGCTCTTTTCGCGCAGGTTGGTCCGGATGTGGAGGGGGGGATTGTCCTTTCCGGCCATACTGACGTCGTTCCCGTCGATGGGCAGCCCTGGACATCCGATCCCTTCACCGTGCAGGAGCGGGACGGAAAGCTTTTCGGCCGCGGATGCGTGGACATGAAGGGCTTTGACGCGCTCGCCATCTGGGCGTTGGTGGAGGCGCATCACACCGGGATCAAACGGCCACTGCAACTCGCGCTGAGCTATGACGAGGAGGTTGGGTGCATCGGGGCGCCGCCCATGATCGAAGCGATGCAGAATGTCTTGCCGAAGGCCAGTGCCGCCATCATCGGTGAGCCGTCCATGGTGCGCGCTGTCACCGGGCACAAAGGAGGGGCCGGGTTTCGAACCCATGTGATCGGCTACGAGGTTCACAGCTCGATGATGCACACCGGCGTGAACGCGATCATGTCCGGTGCAAAGCTCATCGAATGGGCGAATCAGTGCAATGCCGCGAACATGGCCGCACGGCCCGGTCCGCTGGCCGCGAATTTCGAGCCGCCGTTCACAACGGTGCATGTCGGCACCATATCGGGAGGCACCGCGCATAACATCACCGCCAAGGATTGTGTTTTCGGTTTGGATTTCCGGGTGGTGCCGGGCGAAGAAATAGAAGACTGGCACAGTGCATATCTTGCGCGAATTCGAGAGGTTGAGGCGGAAATGAAGGCCGTTCACCCTGACGCGCGGATTGATGTGGAGCAGTATTTCAGCGTGCCCGCGCTTCTTCCCGAGGATGGGGGTGAGGCGGAGGCGATCGTTCGCCGCGTCACGGGAGACAATGCCAGCCATGTGGTGTCATATGGCACCGAGGCGGGGCAGTTTCAGGCAGCCGGATATTCAGCCGTCGTATGCGGCCCCGGTGACATCGCGCAGGCGCATCAACCCGACGAATACATCACATTGGACCAATTCAACGCGGGACATGAGTTCATGAGAAGCCTCGTTGACATGCTGAGGAGAGACTAACGATGCCGGTCAAAAACCGATTTGCTGAACTACAGAATGTAATTACCGCATGGCGGCGAGACCTCCACGAACACCCCGAAATCTTGTTCGATACCCACCGCACCTCTGCGCTGGTTGCGGAGAAGTTGAAGGAGTTCGGCTGTGACGAGGTAGTCACAGGCATAGGCCGGACAGGCGTTGTGGGGGTGATCAATGGGAAATCCAACGATTCGGGTAAGGTGATCGGTTTGCGCGCGGACATGGATGCGCTGCCCATGCAGGAGATCACAGGGCTCGACTATGCCTCCAAGACCCCGAATGCCATGCATGCTTGTGGGCATGACGGGCATACCGCGATGCTTCTCGGTGCAGCGAAATATTTAAGCGAAACCAGGAACTTCAACGGCAAAGTTATAGTGATTTTCCAACCGGCTGAAGAGGGCGGCGGCGGCGGCAAGGAGATGTGTGACGACGGCATGATGGAGCGGTTCGGTGTGCAGGAAGTCTATGGGCTGCACAACTGGCCGGGTAAGCCGGTCGGGACGTTTTCCATTCGGCCCGGCGCCTTCTTCGCGGCGACCGATCAATTCGACATTGAGGTGCAGGGCAAGGGTGGACATGCGGCGAAACCGCATGAGACCGTGGATACGACGGTGATGGCGAGCCATCTGGTACTGGCGCTTCAGACCATCGCCAGCCGCAACGCCGACCCGGTGGATCAGGTCGTGGTGTCGGTCACGTCGTTTGAAACATCTTCAAACGCTTTCAATGTGATACCTGCCACAGTTCATCTCCGTGGCACGGTTCGGACGATGAGCGCCGAGATGCGCGATCTGGCCGAGCGCCGGATCAAGGAAATCTGCGAAATGCAGACAGCGACCTTTGGCGGCTCGGCCAAGGTGGACTACCACCGTGGTTATCCTGTCATGGTCAACTCCCCCGAGCAGACCGATTTTGCAGCGGAAATTGCCCGCTCCATAAGTGGAAACTGCGAGGACGCACCGCTGGTCATGGGCGGTGAGGACTTCGCTTTCATGCTGGAAGAGCGGCCCGGCGCCTATATTCTTATGGGCAATGGCGACACCGCGATGGTGCATAACCCGGAATACGATTTCAACGACGAGGCGATTCCCGCTGGCTGTAGCTGGTGGGCGGAAATCGTAGAGAAACGGATGCCCGCGTCATAAGGGAATAAACCTCGCCGGTGGCGGGGCATTTTCGTTCCGGCGGTGCGTTCCGGACGGCGGCGGAGAGGGCGAAAATGCCTGTCTGCAGCGCGTCGGTACAACGTCGGTATTACGTCGGTATCGAATTCAGTTCAGCAACTTGCGCAGCGCGGCGGCCGCATCGGTCCGCGCGCTTCCCGCTGCGGTTGCAAAGCCATGCGCCGCCTGTTGCAGCGTGACGAGATCGGCTGAGTCTTGAAGCGAGATCAATTGCTCCGACAGATCCGTGGCGTTGCCGACCTCGCGTGCGGCCCATTGCCCGTCCATATCCGCATAAGCCCTGGCGAAATTCGCCACTAACGGGCCGTGGAGAATAGCGCAGCTGAAATGTGCCGGCTCATAAGGATTATGCCCGCCGACCGGCACGAACGATCCCGCCACCAGAACGATGGGCGCCAGATGATACCAAAGCCCCATCTCGCCCAGGGTGTCGGCCAGATAGATTTGCGTTTCCCCGGTGATCGCGTCCCCCGCGCTGCGGCGGGCGACGGCCCAACCCTCTGCGACAAGTGCCGCCTCGATCACGTCGGCGCGGTCCGGGTGACGCGGGGCGAGGATCAGAAGCGCATCGGGGTAGCGCTCCGTGAACCGGCGGTGCGCGGCGCTCACGATCTCTTCCTCCTCAGGATGCGTGGAGGCAGCGACCCAGAGCGGGCGGCGTGCGAGGGAAGGCGCAAGGCGCGCGGCTTCTTCCTCGTCGAGGGGCAACGGATCGGAGCTGGCCTTGAGATCTCCGGTGGTCACCGCGCGCTCTGACGGCAGGCCGAGACCAATCACCGCGTCACGCGTTGTATCGGTCTGACACAGGACACAGGCGAAGCGGGACAGGAGTGCGCGTGCCGTGCGCGGCACTCGGGACCAGCGGCGCAGAGAACCGGCCGACAGCCGCGCATTGATCAGCGCCAGAGGAATTCCGGCGCGATGGACGCTTACGATCTGACGCGGCCAGATTTCGCTTTCGACGAATACCGCCAGATCGGGACGCCAATGGGCGAGGAATCGGCGTGTCGCGCCGGGTGTATCGAGTGGCGAGAATTGATGTACACAACCGGACGGAAGACGCTTGCGCGCCATGCCGGCGGCGGTGGCCGTAGTGGTTGTCACCAGAATGCCAAGTGCGGGGTCGCTTTCGCGCAGCGTCTCGATGACCCCGAGCGTGGACAGAAACTCCCCGACCGAAACCGCGTGGAACCACACCAGACGCCCGGCCGGGCGCGGCGCGGTCGGCTGTCCGAAGCGTTCCGCGATGCGGCCCGGCGGAACCCCGGCTGCGGAAAGCTTGCGACGCACCACGCGCTGAATGATCGGCGCGCTCAGTGCGGTCATCGCGGCATAGACTTGATATAGCGGCGTGAGCGGCGCCGGGTCCGGCGCCCGCATCAGCCGCCTGTGTGGCTCATGTGGCGGGGCATCTGACCATCGGGCTTCTGGCGCGAATAGTCGAAATCGTGACCCTTGGGCTTGGCTGCGATGGCGTTGCGAATCGCTTCTTCAAGGGGCTGGTTGCCCTCGCTCATGCGCAGGGGCGCGCGCAGGTCGGCCATGTCCTCCTGTCCGAGGCACATGTAAAGCTGCCCTGTGCAGGTCAGGCGCACGCGGTTGCAGCTTTCGCAGAAATTATGTGTCAGCGGGGTGATGAAACCGATTTTCTGTCCGGTTTCCTCCAGCCGGACATACCGTGCCGGCCCGCCCGAGCGTTCGGCCAGATCGGTGAGCGTGTAGCGTTCGGCCAGCCGTGCGCGCAGATCGTTGAGCGACCAGTATTGATCCACCCGGTCCTCGTTGCCCAGATCGCCCATCGGCATGACCTCGATCCATGTCAGGTCCATGTCGCGGGCCGCGCACCATTCGGTCAGGTCGAACAGCTCGTCTTCGTTGAAGCCCTTGAGGGCGACGGCGTTGATCTTCACCCGCAGACCGGCCTTTTGCGCGGCGTCGATTCCCTTCAGCACCTGCGGCAGACGCCCCCAGCGTGTGATCTCTGCGAATTTCGTCTCATTGATCGTATCGAGCGAGATATTCACGCGGCGCACGCCGGCGGCATAGAGATCATCCGCAAAGCGGTGAAGCTGCGAGCCGTTGGTGGTCAGAGTCATCTCATCGAGCGCGCCGGAGTCGAGATGGCGGGACATGCTGTTGAAGAAGGTCATGATATCCCGGCGCACCAGCGGCTCCCCCCCGGTGATGCGCAGCTTGCGCACACCGAGCCCGACGAAGGTGGAGCACATGCGGTCCAGTTCTTCCAGCGTCAGAAGCTCTTTCTTCGGCAGGAAGGTCATGTTCTCAGACATGCAGTAGACGCAGCGGAAATCGCAGCGGTCGGTGACGGAGACGCGCAAATAGGTAATTGCGCGTTGAAATGGATCGATGAGCGGTGCGTTGGTCATGCCCAATAGGTAAAGGCTCGCGCGCGCCGGGGCAAGGGATCATCTGTGGCGGCTTACCGAACAGGGGGCGCGAAATGCTTGCTCAGCTTGAGGCCCTGACCCTGATAGTTGGAGGCGATGCCCGCGCCGTAAAGCTGATCGGGGACATCGGCCATACGCTCATAGACCAAACGGCCCACGACCTGCCCGTGTTCGAGCACGAAGGGCGCCTCGTGGCAGCGCACCTCCAGCACCCCGCGCGAGCCTGCGCCGCCCGCCGCCGCGTGTCCGAATCCGGGATCGAAAAACCCCGCGTAGTGCACCCGGAATTCGCCCACCATCGCGAGATAGGGGGCCATTTCGGCGGCATAGGCGGGCGGAATATGAACCGCCTCGCGGCTGACAAGGATGTAGAAGGCGCCGGGATCGAGGATGATCCGACCCTCTCGGGTGCGGATCTCTTCCCAGTAGTCGGCGGGATCATAGGCACCGATCCGGTCCAGATCGATGACGCCGGTGTGCGGTTTGGCGCGGTAACCGACGAGATCATCGTCTTCGGGTTGAAGGTCAACGGAAAATCCGAGCCCGTCGCTGATCACCGGCGTGCCATCGACCAGCGGCGAGCGGTCGTGCAGGACGTGCAGATCGGCGTCGGTCAGAATGCTTTGCCCGCGGCGAAAGCGAATCTGGTTGAGGCGCATGCCTGGGCGCACCAGCACCGAAAAACTGCGCGGGCAGATTTCGGCATAGAGCGGGCCGTCATAACCCGTCGGGATGCGGTCGAATTCGGTGCCGCCGTCGGTGATCGCGCGGGTCAGAAGATCAAGCCGCCCGGTTGAGCTCTTGGCGTTGGCGACGGCGGAGACATCCTCGGGCAGGGTGAGCGATTCCATCAGCGGGACGACGTAGACGCATCCCTTTTCCAGCACCGCGCCTTCGGACAGGTCGATGCGGTGCATCTCGAATTCCTCAAGCCGGTCGGCGACGCGGCGCCCGTCCCCGGCAAGAAAAGAGGCACGGACGCGGTAGGCCACGGAGCCGAGACGCAGATCGAGACTCGCGGGCTGAATCTGTTCGGGCAGGGCAGGGGGATCGGCGCGGATATCGCCCGATTGCAGCATCGTCTCGATGGTCTGGCTGGGCAGAACGCCGGTCATTCGGGCCCTCCGGGGCATCGGATCAAGGCAACATGGACGGACCCGCCGCCCGGTTCGCGGCGCTTATATGGGGTTTCGTCGGAGCGTTGAAGGGCAAAACGCCATGACCCCGAAGGGAGAGGCGGCAGCACACTGGAGCGGAGTTTAATGGTCGGGCTAGCAGGACTCGAACCTGCGACCTTCCGTCCCCCAGACGGACGCGCTACCAGGCTGCGCCATAGCCCGACGCTGGGCTGTTCATAGCTGATTTGCAGGCGGGGGCAAGTCAAAAATCCCCGCCATTCCGGGGTTCGTGCGCCTGCCGCCAACGGGAAAGCCGGTCGTAGAGATCGCGCAGGGCCGCCCGGTTTTCCGGGGCGATGCGCTGGACCGTGCCCAGAACGTGAAGAACGCCCTCGGCGTCTGTCAGATCGTCTTCAGCGGGCATGGCAGACTCGGCAACGGACTGAACGGGCGGCGCAGCGTCGGGGGCAGGGCTTGACTCCGGCGCGGCCGGGGAACCGACGGTGGCTTGCGTCTGGTCACTGGCTTGTGGTGTCCCTGCGGCAGGAACGTCCGGTACGGTATGGTCCTCTGGTGGGCGGGCGGTTGGCACTGTGTCCGGCTCCGGTGGCATGAAATCCGCGGGCGGCTCCTCGCGTGCTGGTTCCGGGTCAGCCCGTGAGGCGCTGTCTTCGTGATCGCCAGCGGCAGCGGTGTCCGGCGCCGGGGGTGTGAAATCGGGCGTCGGCGTGTCTGGCGTGGGGCTGTCTTCCGGCGCCGGGTCTTCGCCGCCGACTGGCAAGGCGGTATCCGATTCCTCGGTCTGCTCCGCGGGGGGGGGCGTGTCTGCTGGGGCGTATGGCGTGCCCTCGGGCCTGTCGTCTTCGGGCGCGCGCAAGGTCACGACCTCGGCGGAGGGGGCATCGGGGGTTTCGACCTCGTCCAGTTCGGCGGTCATCACGTCGTCGAGCGGCTGAGACAGGGCGCTCACATGCCGGACCCCCTGTTCGCGAAGAAGTTTCTGCACACCCTTGATGGTCATGCCATCATCATGCAGGAGTTTTTTGATTCCGCCGAGCAGGAGCATATCGTCCGGTCGATAATAGCGCCGGCCGCCAGCACGTTTTACAGGCTTGACCTGCGTGAACTTGCTTTCCCAGAAGCGCAAAACATGGGCCTGCGTGCCGAGCCATTCGGCCACTTCGCTGATGGTGCGAAAGGCATCCGGGGATTTTCCCATGCCGCGCCCGCCGCCCTAGCGCTTGTTTCCAGCCGCCACACGGTCCTTCATGAGGTGGGACGGTCGGAAGGTCAGAACGCGGCGCGGATTGATCGGAACCTCTTCGCCGGTCTTGGGGTTGCGGCCGACACGGGCGGCCTTGTCGCGGACGCTGAATGTGCCGAACGAAGAGATTTTCACCTGTTCACCGCGCACCAGCGCGTCCGACATATATTGCAGGACATTCTCCACGAGTTGAGAGGAATCGTTGCGCGAGAGTCCCACCTCGCGGAACACCGCTTCGCTCAGATCCATTCGCGTTAGTGTCTTTTCGCTCATCTTGTCACCCCGGCTTGATTTGAGCGAGCATAGGTCGAAGCGAATTTCCGAGTCAATATCAATGACTTGTGCTGCGCCGTTTGAGCGGAATATAGAACGGAATTTCTACCAGCGCAAAACCACGGCGCCCCAGGCCAGTCCGCCGCCGATCGCCTCTGTCACGATGAGGTCGCCCGGCTTGATCTGTCCGCGCGCGCGCCCCACCGAAAGCGCCAGCGGAATCGAGGCCGCGGAGGTGTTCCCATGGTCCTGCACGGTGACCACGACACGCTCCATTGGCACGCCCATTTTCTTGGCCGTGCCCTGAATGATGCGGATATTGGCCTGATGGGGCACTATCCAATCCACATCCGCGTTGGTCAGGCCCGCTTTCGCGAGCGCCGCATGGGCGGTTGAGGTCAGTTTGTCCACCGCCTGGCGAAAGAGCGGGTTGCCCTGCATCCGCAACTTGCCCGCTGAACCGCTGGTGGAGACGCCACCATCGACATAGAGCATTTCCCGGTAGCGCCCGTCGGAATGCAGGTCAGAGGACAGGATGCCACGGTCCGATGAATCGCCCTTGCCGGTTTCAGACTCAAGCACGACAGCGCCCGCGCCATCGCCAAAGAGCACGCATGTGGAGCGGTCGGTCCAGTCCAGAATACGGCTGAAGGTTTCGGCGCCGATGACGAGTACACGCTCGACCTGTCCCGCGATCATCAGAGCGTTGGCCGTGGTCAGCGCATAGATGAATCCGGCGCAGACGGCCTGCACATCAAAACCGAAGCCGCGAGTCATCTCCAGTTCCTTCTGCACCATCGTGGCAACGGACGGGAAGGTGAGATCGGGGGTGGAGGTGGCGACGATCACCGCGTCGATGTCACCGATATCCAGCCCGGCATCGGCCAGCGCTGCCCGGGCGGCATGGGCGGCCATGGTCGATGTGGCTTCTCCTTCGGCGGCGAAATGGCGACGCTCGATGCCGGAGCGAGTGCGAATCCATTCGTCAGTGGTGTCGAGGGTCTTTTCAAACTCCTGGTTGGGGACGACCCGTTCAGGCAGGTAATGCCCGACGCCCTTGACGACGGCGCGTAGTGTCATTTGGTGGTTCCGTTACTGTCGGCTGAAGTTTCGTCATCCTGCGGCACGCGCACGGCCGACGCAACCCGCGCCGCGAGTTTTTCGGAGAAGCTGGAGCGCCCGAGCTTAAAGGCCAGCTTGACCGCCGCCGACACGCCGGTGGCGTCGGCGCTGCCGTGAGATTTGACCACCGTTCCGTTGAGGCCAAGGAAAACGCCACCGTTGACGCGGCGCGGGTCGATCCGCTTGTTCAGGCGGCGCAGAGAGGTCAGGGCAAGCAGCGCGGCGAGCCGAGAGAGCGGCGAAAACTTGAATGCCTCGCGCAGAAGCGCCCCGATCAGCTTGGCCGTGCCTTCGCCGGTCTTGATCGCAATGTTGCCGGTGAAGCCGTCGGTCACGATCACATCGGCGGTATCGCCGGGAATATCACTGCCTTCAACGAAACCGACGAAGTCGAAATTCGCGTTTTCGGCGTTCTCCGCGATGAGATCATGGGCCAGCTTGAGTTCCGCGCGACCCTTGTGCTCTTCGGTTCCGACGTTGAGCAGGCCGACGCGCGGATGGGCGATTTCCATCCCGTTGCGGGCATAGGACGCCCCCATGAGTGCATACTGCAGCAGGTCGTTTTCATCAGCGCGGATATCGGCCCCCACGTCGAGCATGATGTTGAACTCTTGCTCGGAACGGGCGGGCCAGAGCACCGCGATCGCGGGGCGGTTGACACCCGGCAACTTGCGCAGGCGCAAAACCGAAAGCATCATCAGCGCGCCGGTATTGCCGCAGGAGACGCAGACATCGGCCTCCCCCTCGCGGACCGATTCGAGCGCGGACCACATCGACGTGCCCTTGCCGTTGCGGGCGACCTGAGAGGGCTTGTCCTCCATTGAGACCACATCGGGGGCGTGTCGAATCTCGCATCGGTCGCGCAAGCTCTTGCGCCGCTCCACCAGCCGCTCAAGCTCATCACGGGGACCGTGAAGGATGAACCCGATGTCCGGGTTTTTGCGCGCGGACCGATCAATACCGGCCACAACCGTGGCCGGTCCCCGATCGCTACCCATCGCGTCAACGGAGATGACGGTGCGCCCGGCACCCGCGTTTGCATTATCCGTCAAACCGGCCATGCGGGCGGTGGTCCCCGTTATATTCAGGCGGCGTCTTCGTCGAGGTCGATCTCGTCGGCCTGGGCGACGACTTCACGGTCATCGTAGTGCCCGCAGGACGGGCAGACGTGATGCGGGCGCTTCAACTCGCCGCAATTGGTGCACTCATTGGGATTGCCTGCAACCAGCGCATCATGAGCGCGGCGGTTGTTGCGGCGCGATTTGGAGACTTTGTTCTGCTGGACAGCCATGTCACAACCTTCGTGTTTCAGGGGCCTTCCGCCCGATTTCCAGAGCGTTACGGGGGCATAGAGGCTATGCCGGCCCAAGTCCAACGCAAATTCGATGAGCACGCGAAAATACTGTGAATTCCGGCGCACGCAAGTAGTTATTTGTCTTCGCTGTCGTCGAGCTTGTCGCGAAGACCGGCCAACCCTGAAAAGGGCCGGACATCCTCATCCCTCATGGGGGATTTGCCGGGCCTTGTAAAGACCGCCTCGCCAAGTTCGGCTTCGCCGGCGCGGGGGTAGAGCGGAAGATTGAGAGCGAGCGCCTCCGCCATCACCGCGGCGACATCGATTGTCGCCCGGAGCGGTTCGGCATTCTCATCCTCTGGCATCTCCACCTCCTCCTCGGTATCGGGCAGTTCCATGTCCGCAACGAAACGCCGTTCGACATCCACGTCGATGCGCGTTGTCACCGGGTCGAGCGTCACGACACAGGGCTGCACCACCGTGGCGCCGAGCTTTCCGAGCAACTGCCAGTCCCGATCGCCAAGGGCCGAGATTTCCCCTTGGAAGCTGAGTTTGCGAAGTGACAACAGCCCCAGCTCTTCCGCCAGTGCCTTCATCGCCTCGGCGCCGGGTCGAAGCGCGAAGGCGGTGGCGCCGTTCTGAGGCAACTTGGAGACGCGGAAAACCGAGTCCTGCGGGGATATACCTGTCATGGTGTTGTGCGCTTCCTTTCTTGAACCGGGGGCGAACCTTCTGTAAGCGGATAAAAGGCGCGAAAAGCCAAAGCAAGAGGGCAGTCATGGCGGTCAAAGGGAAAGTGCTGAAATCAGCCGTGTTCGGTCTCTGCATCGCGCTTGTGACGGCGTGCTCGCCGACCTACCGCAATCATGGCTATATTCCACCCGAAGAAGACCTTGCCGAAATTGACGTGGGCGTCGCTACGCGCGACAGCGTGGCCGAGACCATCGGTGCACCCACCGCGTCGGGCCTTCTGAGTGAGAGCGCGTATTATTACGTGCGCAAGCGTGTGCGCCATTTCGGCCCGACCCGGCCGCAGATTCTTGAACGTCAGGTTCTTGCCATCAGCTTTGACAGTCGAGGCGTCGTGCAGAATATCGAACGCTTCACGCTGGAGGACGGAAACGTCATTCGCCTGTCGCGCCGCGTGACCGACAATGGCATTCAGGACACCAATTTCCTGCGCAACCTGCTTCAGAGCCTCGGGCGGTTCGATCCGGCGAACTTCCTGAACTGATCAAGACTTGTCATGTCTGTGTTATGTTGGACCGGCAAGACCGCCGGGACGAGTCGCAGGGGACATGACATGGTTGCACTGAGCAAGGGCCGCTACCGGGCGCGCATCGCGCAGACAGAAACCGACATCCGCAGCGCGCAGGCGCTGCGCCAGACGGCGTTTCGAAGGGCGGAGGAAGGCGGTCTCGACCGGGATGAATTCGATCCGCTCTGCACGCATGTTCTCGTGGAGGAGGAGAAAACCGAAACCCTCGTCTGCTGCTTCCGAATCCTGCCGCTGGCGGGCGGGGCGGAGATCGGGCGGTCCTATTCGGCGCAGTTCTACGAGCTATCGGCCCTGCGGGCGTTCGACGGGCCGATGGTCGAGATGGGGCGATTCTGCATCCATCCCGACTGGACCGACCCGGATATCCTGCGTGTGGCATGGGGGGCGATGACAGACTTCGTGGAGCGCAACCGGGTGGAAATGCTGTTCGGATGTTCCAGTTTCGCGGGCACAGATGCGCGGCACTACTACGATGCCTTCGCCATGCTGCGCGACAGGCATCTGGCGCCGACACGCTGGCTGCCTCGAGTCAAGGCGCCGAAAGTCTTTCGTTTTGCCAAACGGTTACGACGCAAACCTGATCTGAAACTGGCGCAGCTTCGGATGCCCCCGCTGCTTCGAACCTATCTGCTCATGGGGGGATGGGTGAGTGATCACGCGGTGATCGACACGCATATGAACACCCTGCATGTATTCACCGGGCTGGAAGTGCACGCAATCCCGCCCGCGCGGCGCAAGCTGTTGCGCGCGATCTCCGGCTGATCAGCGGCTGTTGACGCGGTCGGGCGGGCGGTTTAGCTGAGCCGCATGGCACGCGCACCCCTTCTACAAATGTCTGATATTTCGCTCACCTTCGGGGGAGAGCCGGTCTTTGACAGGCTTGATCTCGTGGTGCATCCCGGTGACCGCGTGGCGCTTGTCGGGCGCAACGGTTCGGGAAAATCGACCCTGATGAAGGTGATGACCGGGCTGGTCGAGCCGGACCGGGGCACGGTGATGATTCCGCCCGGTGTGACCGTCGGTTACATGGAGCAGCACCCCGACATGTTCGGATTTGCGACGCTGGGCGATTTCGCCTCTGCGACACTGGAGCCTGGTGAGCTCTACAAGGTGGAGCGCGCGGGCGAGGGGCTCAAGTTCGATCCCGACCGCGCGGTGGCGACGGCCTCGGGTGGGGAACGGCGGCGCGCCGCGCTGGCGCGGCTGATGGCCGAGGCGCCGGAGCTTATGTTGCTGGACGAGCCGACAAACCACCTTGATATCGAGGCGATCCGCTGGCTTGAGGCAGAGCTGAAATCGACGCGCGCGGCCTTCGTCCTGATCTCGCACGACCGCGCATTCCTGCGTGAATTGACGCGCGCAACCCTCTGGATCGACAGGGGAATTGTGCGCCGAAACGAGACAGGATTCGAGGGCTTCGAAGCCTGGCGAGACAAGATCTGGGAAGAAGAGGATCAGGCGCGTCACAAGATGGACCGCAAGATCAAGGCCGAGGCCCGCTGGGCGGTGGAAGGCATCAGCGCGCGGCGCAAGCGCAATCAGGGACGGGTGCGCGCGCTTCAGGAATTGCGCTCCGAGCGGGCGGGCATGATCCGGCGGCAGGGCGGCGCGGCGATGGCGCTGGAGGATGGGCCGAAATCCGGCAAGAAGGTGATCGAGGCGCACGGGCTCACCAAGGTGTTCGATGGCACGGTAATCGTGCGGGACTTCTCTCTCATGGTGCAGCGGGGCGACCGGGTGGCCTTTGTCGGGCCCAATGGCGTGGGCAAGACGACGCTGATAAAGATGCTCATGGGAGAGATCGCACCGGACGCGGGAGAAGTGAAGCTCGGCACCAATCTGGAGCCGGCGATCTTCGATCAGGCGCGGGCGAAACTGGACCCCGACATGACACTCTGGGACAGTCTGACGGGCGATCCCGAGATGCGGGTATCGGGCAAGGCGGACCAGATCATGGTGCGGGGTCAACCGCGCCATGTCATTGGTTATCTTAAGGAATTTCTGTTCGACGAGCGTCAGGCCCGTGCCCCGGTGCGCAGCCTGTCGGGCGGTGAGAAGGCGCGGCTTCTGCTGGCCAAGATCATGGCCAGGGAAAGTAATCTTCTGGTGCTCGACGAGCCCACCAATGACCTCGATATCGAGACGCTGGACCTGTTGCAGGAGGTGCTCGACGACTATGGCGGCACCGTGCTTCTGGTCAGCCATGATCGCGATTTTCTGGATCGTGTGGCGACGGCGACCGTGGCGATGGAAGGCGACGGTCGCGCCGTCGTCTATGCCGGGGGGTGGACTGACTACCAGGCCCAGAGAGCGGGAGATACCCTTGGAGGCCGAAATAACGAAGGAAAATCAAAAGGTAAAACGGCGAAAGTCAAGCAAGACACGAAGCCCGATGGCGGCCTGAGTTTTTCCGAAAAACACAAGCTGGAGACCCTGCCGAGAGAGATCGAGCGGCTGGAGGGGGAGATCGCCAAACTCGAACAGCTTCTGGCCGATCCGGATCTTTTCTCCCGCGAGCCGGTAAAGTTCAAAAAGGCGACAGAGGCGCTTGTGACCCGGCAGAAGGCACTGGAAAAGGCCGAGGAAGAGTGGCTTGAGCTGGCCGGTAAGGCGGAGGCCGGGGCCTGACTCGCGCCAACAGGGGCGAATCGGGTTAATACTCTGAAAAGGCGTGAAAATCGCTTTCGGTAAAACGTCGGTACTTTGTCGGTATTGCGTCGGTGGCGGTGTCCCTGTCCGGCGCGGTTAACAGGGCGTCCGATGGATCAGGGTGAAGATCGGGTTAACAGGGCAGGTGTGCCGCATTCTTCCCACGTCTGGACTCGCGGCGCGCCCGGGGGCGCTGCCCCCGGATCCCCCGAGTATTTTTCACAAAGATGAAGGCAGACGCCGGGATGGCAGATCAGCCGGCGAGCCGCACCAGCGCGTGACGCTTGCGGCCCGCGCTGAGTTTGACCGGCGCTGACAGCGCGGCGCTGTCGAGGATCAGCCCGGCGTCGGTTAGCGGCGCGTCGTCGATCCGCGCGCCGTTCTCGGCGATCAGGCGCTTGGCCTCCTTGCCCGATTTCGCCAGCCCCGAGCGCACGATGAGTTGCACGATGGAGATCCCGTCGCCCACATCCGCGGCGCTGAGGGTCAGGGTGGGCAGATCGTCGCCCACGCCGCCCTTCTCGAACACCTCGCGGGCGGTGGCCTCGGCGGCGGTTGCGGCCTCTGCGCCGTGGCAGAGCGTCGTGACCTCATTGGCGAGGACGATTTTCGCCTCGTTGATCTCCGAGCCGGAGAGTGCGCCGAGCCGCTCGCATTCGGGAACGGGAAGTTCGGTGTAGAGCTTGAGGAAGCGGCCCACATCGGCGTCGGTGGTGTTGCGCCAGAACTGCCAGAACTCATAAGGGCTGCGCATGTCGGCGTTGAGCCAGATCGCGCCATCGGCGGTCTTGCCCATCTTCTTGCCGTCCGAGGTGGTCAGCAACGGCGTGGTCAGGCCGAACACCTCATGGTCGATCGCCCGGCGGGTCAGGTCGATGCCATTCACGATATTGCCCCATTGATCCGAGCCGCCCATTTGCAGCCGGCAGCCATAGCGCTTGTTCAGCTCAAGGAAATCGTAGGCTTGCAGGATCATGTAGTTGAATTCGAGAAAGGACAGCGATTGTTCGCGGTCGAGCCGGGATTTCACGCTCTCGAAGCTGAGCATCCGGTTGACGGAGAAATGCCGCCCGATGTCGCGCAGGAAGTCGAGGTAGTTGAGGTTGTCGAGCCATTCGGCGTTGTTGAGCATGAGCGCGTCGCTCGGCCCGTCCCCGTAGGTCACGTATTTGGCGAAGACCTGCCCGATCCCGGCGATATTGGCGTCGATCTCCGCCCCGGTCAGAAGCGGGCGTTCGTCGGCGCGAAAGCTGGGGTCGCCCACCTTGGTGGTGCCGCCACCCATGAGCGTGAGCGGCTTGTGCCCGGTCTTTTGCAGCCAGCGCAGCATCATGATCTGAATGAGCGAGCCGACGTGCAGCGATTTCGCGGTGGCGTCAAAGCCGATATAGGCGGGCACCACGCCAGCCACCAGCGCGTCATCGAGACCCTGATAATCGGTGCAGTCGGCGATAAAGCCGCGCGTCATCATCACGTTGAGAAAATCCGATTTGGGCTGGTAGGTCATGGTATCCGTCCATTACTCTGATCGCGCCCGTGTATAGGCGGGGTTGAGGTGAAGGAAAAGGCCATGTTGAAGGCCGTGTCGAAGGCCGGGGCAGGCAAGGGTCCGGTGTGGGCGCTTGGGGCGATGTCGGGCACCTCTCTGGACGGGGTGGATGCGGCGATGATCCTGACCGACGGGGAGCGGATCCTCGACTTCGGGCAGAGCGGATACCAGCCCTATACGCGGGCCGAGCGGGCCACGCTGGCGGATGCGCTGGGATGCTGGGGCGGGGAGGCGGCAGAGGCCGCGGCCGACGTGGTGGAGGCGGCGCATGTCACGCTTCTGTCGCGCTTCGCGGGGGCGGAGATCATCGGGTTTCACGGCCAGACGCTGGCGCATGAGCCGCGCGGGCGCGGCACCTTG
The DNA here is from genome assembly GCF_900110425.1 of Salinihabitans flavidus. Taxonomy (GTDB): domain Bacteria; phylum Pseudomonadota; class Alphaproteobacteria; order Rhodobacterales; family Rhodobacteraceae; genus Salinihabitans; species Salinihabitans flavidus. Next base: position 110,711 of record NZ_FODS01000005.1, read on the forward strand.
CAGGTGGGCGACGGGCAGGTGATCGCCAATGCGCTCGATCTGCCGGTGGTGTGGGATTTCCGGAGCGCCGATGTGCGCCTTGGCGGGGAAGGGGCGCCGCTGGCGCCGTTCTATCATTTCACCTGCGCCCGGTGGATCGCGGAGCCGGGGCCGGTGGCGTTTCTCAACCTCGGCGGGGTGGGAAACCTGACGTGGGTGGACCCGCGCAAGGGGCGGCCGGAAGAGGATGGCGCGATTCTGGCGTTCGACACCGGGCCGGCGAATGCGCCGCTCAACGATTTCATCGGCGAGCGGCTTGGGCAGGACTTCGACCGCGACGGGGCGCTGGCGGCGCGCGGCCGTGTGGAGGAGGGCGCGCTGGAGCTGTTCCTGGCCGAAAGCTATTTCGCACGAATGCCGCCCAAATCGCTCGACCGGAACGATTTTTCCGAGATGATCGGGCTGGTGCGCGAGCTGTCCGATGCCGACGCGGCGGCCACGCTGACGGCGATGTGCGCGGCGGCGGTCGCGCAGGGGATGGAGCATTGCCCGGAGCCGCCGTCACGCGTTCTGGTGACGGGTGGCGGGCGACACAACCCGGTGCTCATGGAGATGTTGCGCGTATCGCTCGACTGTCCGGTGCTGCCCGTGGAGGACGTGGGGCTTGATGGTGACATGCTCGAAGCGCAGGCCTTTGCCTTTCTCGCGGTGCGTGTGGCGCGGGGCATGGCCACCTCCGGCCCGGCGACGACAGGGGTGCGGGCGCTGGTGGGGGGCGGGACAGTGTCGCGCCCCGAGGACGGCTGAGCCGGGCGGGCGATATCCCGCCCTTGGTGCGGGGGGTCGGAATGGGGGCTTGTAGACGGGGCAGAAGCCCCCCATCTGTAATGCAGGACTATGTGGTCCGGAAGTCGCGGACGCGAGCGGTTGCTCGCGAGATCCGGACTTTGGCGACTCTCACCATATTCAAGAAGGATCTGTCATGACCCGTTTTACCAAATTGATTGCCGCAGGTGTCGCGGCCAGTACGCTGGCGGCCTGCAATATGACATCGGATCAGGCCACTGTGGTCGGAGTCGCTGGTGGCGCCGCGTCGGGGTTGATCCTGGCCGAGGCCTTTGATGCCAATGACAACTGGCGCCTCATTTCGGCGCTCGGGGGCGCGGCCGCAGGCACGATGGTGGCGCATAACACGCGGACCGATCAATGCGCCTATGCGCGCGGCGATGGGACGTATATCACGCGGCCCTGCAACTACTGATCCACGCCTGACAATTGGCGGCCCGCGCGCGGCGCGGGCCGCCATTGCGATCGTTCAGCGCAGGATCGAGGCGCCCGCATATTGCGCCGTCTCACCCAGCAGTTCCTCGATCCGGATGAGCTGATTGTATTTCGCCAGCCGGTCGGAGCGGGCCAGCGAGCCGGTCTTGATCTGTCCGCAGTTGGTGGCCACGGCGAGATCGGCGATGGTGGCATCCTCGGTCTCTCCCGAGCGATGCGACATCACGTTCGTCATCCCGGCGCGATGCGCCATGTCAACCGCGCGCAGCGTTTCGGTCAGGGTGCCGATCTGGTTGACCTTCACCAGCATGGAATTGGCGCAGCCCTTCTCGATTCCGGCGGCCAGCCGGTCGGGGTTGGTGACAAAAAGATCGTCGCCGACAAGCTGCACCTTGCCGCCGAGCGCGTCTGTCAGCGCGCGCCAGCCGTCCCAGTCATCCTCGGACATGCCATCCTCGATCGAGATGATCGGGTAGTCGTTCACCAGCGCCTGAAGATAGGCGACATTCTCATCAGAAGTGAGGGATTTCCCTTCTCCGGCAAGGACATACCTGCCATTCTTGAAGTATTCGGTGGCGGCGCAGTCGAGGGCGAGGAAGATGTCCTCTCCGGGGCGATAGCCGGCCTTCTCGATGGATTTGAGGATGAAGTCGAGGGCGTCGCGGGTGGAGTTGAGCGCGGGAGCGAAGCCGCCCTCGTCCCCCACGCCGGTGGCCAGCCCGTTGGCGGCGAGTTCCTTCTTGAGGGTGTGGAACACCTCGGCCCCCATGCGCACGGCGTCACGGATGCTGCCGGCGCTGATCGGCATGATCATGAATTCCTGAATGTCGATCGGGTTGTCGGCATGCTCGCCCCCGTTGATGATGTTCATCATCGGCACCGGCAGGACGCGCGCCGAGGTGCCGCCGACATAGCGATAGAGCGGCTGCGCGGTGAAATCGGCGGCCGCGCGGGCACAGGCGAGCGAGACGCCGAGAATGGCGTTGGCCCCAAGACGGCCCTTGTTGGGGGTGCCGTCAAGCTCGATCATTGTCTCGTCGATGGCCACCTGCTCTGTCGCGTCGAACCCGGCGAGCGCTTCCGCGATCTCGCCATTGACGCAGGCCACGGCCTCCAGCACGCCCTTGCCGAGATAGCGGGCGCTGTCGCCGTCACGCTTCTCGACCGCCTCATAGGCGCCGGTGGAGGCGCCCGAGGGCACGGCGGCGCGGCCCTGCGTGCCATCTTCGAGGATCACGTCAACCTCGACCGTGGGGTTGCCCCGGCTGTCGAGGATTTCGCGGGCGTGAATGTCGATGATCGTGCTCATGTGAATGTCCCTGAAGCTGCGGTTCGGTTGCGCGCAGCTATAGCAGCAGGTGGAGGATTGTAAAACGAACCTGTCCTTGCGAACGGGCCCTATTTCGCTGTGTTAGGGCTATCAGCGCGATGTTTGCGCAAACGGCTCAGAGCGGTCCGGGTGTGAGCGCGGCAGCGCGGCGCGCCCGGCGGTAGAGCCGGTTCTCGCGCCAGACGGTGTAAAGCCCGGTGGCGATGATCAGCAGCGCGCCTGTGAGCGTGAGCAGGTCGGGCCGTTCGCCAAAGACCGCCATCCCGACGAGGATGGAAAAGATCAGGCGGGTATAGCGGAACGGCGCGAGCGCGGATGCCTCGCCCATGCGCATGGCGGTGACGATGCCGTAATAGCCGAAGATCCCGAAAACCACGCCCGTCAGAAGCATCGCCACATCCGTCGGGGCGAGCGGGGCCGGGCGCGCCGGCGAGATCACAAGCATCAGCCCGCCCGCGAGAACCAGCACCGCGAATCCCTGAAACGACACCACGAGCGAATCCACGTCCTTGTCGATCTGGCGGGTCACAAGGTCACGGACGGCGATGGCGATGACCGAGATCAGCACCCAGAGCACGTTGGGATTGAACCCCTCCAGTCCCGGACGCACGATCAGCAGCACCCCGGCAAAGCCGAGCGCGATGGCCGTCCAGCGCCGCCAGCCGACCTTTTCACGCTGAAACAACGCGGCGCCGGCGGCGATGGCGAGCGGGGTGGCCTGAAACACCGCCGCGACGGTGGACAGATCCACGCGCGCCAGCGCGGTGAAGAAGGCCATCGCGGCAACCCCGTCGGAGGCCGCGCGCACCAGAGAGGCGCGGCGCCACGCGGCGGCGGCGAACAGGCGCTTGCGGCGCAGCAGGGCGGCGGCGGCGAAGGCGCCCGAACTCAGCGCGCCGATCATGATCAGGATCTGGCTTGTCGGCAGGGTCGTGGACAGTTGCTTGATGAAACTGTCCTCGATGGTGAAGGCCGCCATCGATAGCACCACCAGAAGGATGCCTTGCAGGTTGTTCATGGCGGGCCTCGCGCGTTCGGGAAGGGGCGCGCCGGCTGCGGCGCCTTGTCACAGATGCCCCGATTTGCGGCGGCGTGGCAATATCACAGGGCATGAAAACCGCTGCTGTCGGGGATCACGGTTTGTGATGGTTCCGGATCAGGCGGCCACGTCCCGGGGGCGCAGCAGCAGCCATATGAGCGCGCCGCCCGCCAGCGCGAGGAAGGGGGCCATCGCGAGGTTCACGGCGGTCCATCCGGCCTCCGGCGTGCCGCCGGAGCAGTTCATCAGCCCGCCGCTGGCAAGGCTGGCCATCGTCACGCCGCCAAAGACGATCAGGTCGTTGAGACCCTGCATCCGGCCCCGCTCGCTCGCGTCGTGGGCGCCGGCAAGCATGGTGGTCGCGCCGATGAAGCCGAAGTTCCAGCCCACGCCGAGCAGGATCAGCGCGATGAAGAAATTCTCGATTTCAACACCTTGCAGGGCCACGGCGCCGGCTCCCGCGAGAATCAGCAGGCCGAGCGCCACGATCCGTTCCACGCCGAATCGCGCGATCAGGTGCCCGGTGAAGAAGGAGGGCACATACATCGCAAGAACATGGCCGGTGACCACGTCGGCGGCGTTGTTCTGATCGAAGCCGCAACCAACCACGGCGAGCGGGGTGGAGGTCATCACCAGATTCATCAGCGCATAGGAGACGGTGGCGCAGATCACCGCCACGGCAATGCGCGGGGTGGTGATCAACTCCCACCGCGAGCGGCCCTTGGGCGCGTCGGCGCTTGGCGGTATCGGGCGCGGGATGTTGATGAAGAGAAACAGCAAAGAGCCGATCACGTTGATCGCGATCACCGCCAGATATGTCCCGAGGAAGGGAATCACCATCGCCTGACTGGTCACTTTCACGAGCTGCGGGCCGATCACCGCCGCGAGAAGCCCGCCCGCCATGACATAGGAGATGGCCTTGGGCCGGAAGGCGTCGGAGGCGGTGTCGGCGGCGGCAAAGCGGTAGAACCCCTGCGCCGACATATACATGCCGGTCAGAAGCGAGCCGAGCAGAAAGACGGGAAAGCTGTGCAGATAGAGCCCGTAGGCGCCGATTGCCCCGCCGAGCGCGCCGCCCGTCGCGCCAAGCATGAACCCCGCGCGGCGGCCGAATTTCTGCATGATGGCGGAGATCGGCGTGGCTGAAAGCATCGAGCCCAGCACGATGAGCGAGATCGGCAGCGTGGCAAAACAGGCATTTGCCGCCAGCGATTGCCCCGCCAGCCCGCCGACGACGAAGATCATCGGCATCTGCGCGCCGAGGAATGCCTGCGCGAGAACGAGAATGAACACGGTGCGCCGCGCGCGGCTGTCATCGACTACCTGGGTCATATGCGAATGGCTATATCCGTTTCCCGGGGAAGAAAAGAGGGCGGCGGCGGGTTTGCGCGAATTTTGGTTTGCAAGTGCCCCATCCGCGGATCGGGCATTGCAGGCCGGGCGCAGGGCGGGTTGAATGGCGCGGCGAACAAGGGGAGAACCTGAATGGTCGGACGCATCATAGAAACGCCCGATTGCGTGGCCGAAGGGGCCGTGTGGCTGGCCCGGCAGGAGCCGCGCTTTGCCCATGCGCTGGAGCAGACGGGCCCGCTGCCGCTGCGCCGGCGGGCCGACGGGTTCAAGGAGCTTCTGAACGCCATCGTGAGCCAGCAGGTGAGCGTGGCGGCCGCCGATGCGATCTGGGGCCGGATGCGGGCGGCGCGGCTGACCGGGCCGCGCAAGATCCTCTGGGCCAGCGACGAGGATCTGCGCGCCTGCGGGCTGTCGCGGCAGAAGATCCGCTATGCCCGTGCGCTGGCGGCGGCGCGGATCGACTATGCCGCGCTGCGCGAGGCCCCGACCGACGAGGTGGTTGCCACGCTGACCGAAGTGCCGGGAATCGGGATCTGGACGGCGGAAATCTATGCGATGTTCAGCCTTGGACGGGCGGATGTCTTTGCATCGGGCGATCTGGCCTTGCAGGAATCGGCGCGTCTTCTGTTCGATCTGGAGGACCGCCCGAAGGAGCGTGTCCTGCGCGTGATGGCACAGGACTGGTCGCCGTGGCGGGCGGTTGCGGCGCGGCTTTTGTGGGCCTACTACCAGGTGGCCAAGGACAGGGAAGGGATCAGATGACACGGGTATTGAACACGCAGCGCAAGGAGCCGGTTTCGGGGTCGAAACGTTCTGTCGTGATTTTCCTGCACGGCTACGGGGCGAACGGACAAGACCTGATGGGGCTGGCCGATCCGCTGTCCGAGCATCTGCCCGATACGTTGTTTCTCGCCCCCGATGCGCCGGAGGCCTGCGCCGGGGCGCCCTTCGGGTTCCAGTGGTTCCCGATCCCGTGGATCGACGGGTCGTCCGAGGAGGAGGCCGAGATGGGGATGCGGGCGGCGGTCAACGATCTGAACGCCTTTCTCGACGCGGTGATGGTCGATGAGGACGTGCTGCCCGAGCAGGTGGTGCTTTTCGGCTTCAGCCAGGGCACGATGATGGCGCTGCATGTCGCGCCGCGCCGCGAGGACGAGGTCGCGGGTGTCGTCGGCTTTTCGGGCCGCATCCTCGCGCCCGAGCTGCTGCGCGATGAGGTCGTGAGCCGCCCGCCCATCCTTCTGGTGCATGGTGATGCGGACGAGATGGTACCGCCTCAATCGCTGCCCGAAGCGGCCGAAGCCTTGCAGGAGGCTGGATTCCGCGATGTCTTTGCCCATGTCATGAAGGGCACCGGCCACGGCATTACGCCGGACGGTCTCAGCGCGGCGCTGGCGTTCATGCGCGACAAGCTGGGGCTATAGGACACGGGCACCGGCGCCGCGGGGGCCGGGCCGGATAGGGACCACCTGGAGGCACGGGCATGACGCAGGACCAGATCATCCTTTTTTCACTGTTCGTCGCAGTCTTCGTGCTGCTGATCTGGGGACGGTTTCGCTATGACCTTGTGGCCTTCACCGCGCTGATGTTCGGGGTGATTGTGGGCGTGGTGCCGACCGATCAGGCGTTTTCCGGTTTCGGTCATCCGGCCACGATCGTGGTGGCGCTGGTTCTGGTGATCTCGGCGGGGCTTGTGCGGTCGGGCGCGGTCTATCTGATCACCCGCACGATGGTGGACAGCGCGCGGGGCCTTGGCACGCATATCGCACTCATGGGCGGGATCGGCGGTATCCTGTCGGCCTTCATGAACAACGTGGCCGCCCTGGCCCTTCTGATGCCGGTGGACATCCAGACCGCGCGCAAGGCGGGCCGAAGCCCCGGCCTCTCGCTCATGCCGTTGTCGTTCGCCACGATCCTTGGCGGGATGGCGACGCTGATCGGAACGCCGCCCAATATCATCATCGCCTCGATTCGCCAGGAATCGCTTGGCGAGTCCTACAAGATGTTCGATTTCGCCCCGGTGGGCGCGCTGGTGGCATTGGCGGGGCTGATTTTCGTGGCGCTGATTGGCTGGCGTCTGATCCCGGTGCGCGACGATGCCGTGGCCAAGGTGTCCGATCTTGCGGAGTATATCGCGGAGTTGACCGTGCCGGACGAGAGCAAGCATATCGGCAAACGGCTCAGCGAGTTGCAGGAGACCGCCGACAAGACCGACGTGGCGCTGATCGGGCTGACCCGCGACGGCAAGCGGCGCTATGGTGCGGCGCGCAACTCTCTTCTTCAGGCCGAGGATTGTATCGTTCTGGAAGGGCGGCCCGAGGCGATCGACGAGTTCCGCGCCGCCACATCGCTCAACTTCTCGGATGATGAGCGCGAGGAGAAGCTGAAGGCGGCGGGAGACGGGCTTGATCTGATCGAGGCGGTGGTGCCGGAGCATGCGCGGATCGTCGGCAAGACGGCGCAGTCGGTCGGGCTGACATGGCGGCAGGGGGCGCTCTTGCTGGGCCTGTCACGACAGGGTCAGCGACTCAAGCGTCTGATTCGCCAAACCTCGATCAAGGCCGGTGACATCGTTCTTCTGCTTGTGCCCAAGGACCGCGGCAGCGAAGTGACGCACTGGCTCGGCGTTCTGCCGCTGGCCAATCGCGGGCTGTCGGTGACTCAGGACAGCAAGACATGGATGGCCATCGGGATCTTCTTCGTTGCCGTGGCGCTGGCGTCCTTCGGGGTGCTTTACCTGCCGATTGCGCTTGGGTGCGTTGCCGTGGCCTATGTGATCACGCGGATCATCCCCATTACAGAACTTTACAACGAGATCGAGTGGCCGGTGGTCGTGCTTTTGGGGTCGATGATCCCGCTTGGCGCGGCGCTGGACGAGGCGGGGGGCACGGAACTGATCGCAGATGCGCTCGTGGGGTTGACCGCAGGGTTTCCCGCATGGGCGGTTCTTGCGGTTCTCATGGCGGTGACGATGACGCTTTCGGATGTGCTCAACAATACGGCCACGACCATCGTCGCCGCCCCGGTGGGAATCGAGATGGCGCGGATACTGGACGTGTCGGCGGACCCCTTCCTGATGGCGGTGGCGGTGGCGGCCTCTTCGGCGTTCCTCACGCCCATCGGGCACAAGAACAACACGCTTGTGCTTGGTCCCGGCGGCTATCGCTTCGGCGACTACTGGCGCATGGGGCTGCCGCTGGAGGTCATCGTGGTGGCGGTGGCCGTGCCGGCGATCCTTGTGTTCTGGCCACTGTGAAGAGTGGGCGCTTGTGCCCTAAAGCGGCCAGAGGAAGGGAATGACCACGCTGGCCAGCAGCCCGACCGACAGGTTGAGCGGTATGCCCACGCGCAGGAAATCGGTGAAGCGATAGCCGCCGGGGCCGTAGACCAGCATATTGGTCTGATACCCGATCGGGGTGGCGAAACTGGCCGAGGCGGCGACCATCACCGCGATGACGAGGGGGCGGGCGTCGATGCCCATGACCTCTGCCAGACCGATGGCGATGGGGGTGACGACCACGGCCACGGCGTTGTTGGACACCAGTTCCGTCAGCACCGAGGTCAGCAGGTAGATCGCCCAGACCACGAGGAAGGGCGGCAGCATCCCGAGAAAAGGCGCCAGAGCCTCGACGATGAGCGTCACGGCGCCTGAACTTTCCAGCGCGGCGCCAATGGCGAGCATGGCGAAGATCAGCGCCAGAAGCCGCCCGTCCACGAAGGAAAACGCCTCGTCGGCGTCGATGCAGCGGGTGGCCAGCACCAGCGCAACCGCAAGTATTGCCAGAAGGAAGATCGGCGCGACGCCAAAGCCCGCCAGCGCCACCAGCCCGATGAGCGCAAGCAGCGCGATAGGCGCGTGACGGCGGCGGTATTCACGTTCCGTGGGCTTGTTGACCTCGACCATGTCCATGTCGCTGGCAAGGCGCTGAATATCCTCGGGGGTGCCTTCGAGCAGAAGCGTGTCGCCGACGCGCACCACCAGCTCGTCAAGCTGGCGGCCGATGTTCTGGTTGCGGCGATGCACGGCCAGCGGATAGACACCATAGCGCCGCCGAAGGCGCATCGAGCCGAGCCGCCGGCCCACCATGCGGCAGCCGGGGGTGATCAGCACCTCCACCGTGGTGGTTTCCACCGCCGAGACCTGATCCACGCGCCGCAGGGACTTGTCGCGTTGCAGGCTGAGCAACTCGGTCATTCGTGTGCGCAACACCACCCTGTCGCCCACTTCGAGCGTGACGCCATCGAGGTTGCGGCGCAGTGACAGATCGCCCCGGACCACATCCACCAGCCGCACGCCATCGCGTTTGAACAGTTGCACGCCCGTGACTTCGCGCCCGATCAGGTTGGAATCGGGGGGGATCACCGCCTCGGTGAAGAATTTCATGCGCGAACGATCCGACAGCAGGTCGGCCATGCTGTGACGTTCAGGCAGCAGGCGCGGGGCGATCAGCCGCAGATAGATCATGCCCCAGGCCACGAGGACGATCCCCAGCGGGGTGATTTCGAAAATGCTGAACGGCGCGAGACCGTGGGTGCGCGCGACGCCATCGACCAGAAGGTTGGTCGATGTCCCGATGAGCGTCAGCGTGCCGCCGAGGATGGCCGCATAGCTCAGCGGAATGAGCAGTTTGCTTGCCGACGTGCCCAATGTCCGGGCCAGTTGGATGAAGACCGGGATCATCACCACCACCACCGGCGTGTTCGACACCACCGCCGAGGCGAGGACGACAAAGGCGATCAGCATGGCGATGGCCAGCCGCGGGCGCACCGAAGCCTGTTTCTCGGCCATTCGGGTAAAGCTCGACAGCGCGCCGGTGCGCACCAGCGCGCCCATCACGATGAACATCGCGGCAATGGTCCAGGGCGCGGGGTTCGACAGCACCGAAAGCGCACCCTCATAGGGCAGAACGCCAAGCACCAGCAGAACCGCGACGCCGATGATCGCCACCACCTCTGTCGGGAAACTCTCGCGCAGGAACAGCAGGAACATCACCGCCACCGTGGCCAGCGTGATGCCCGCCTGCATATTCTGCGAAAACTCGAACAGACCCATGACCCCTCCGGACCCCGCCTCAGCCGCCAACATTGCCCGGCGGCACGATCGGGGCAATAGCCACCTTGCGCCGTGGTTGAACAAGCGCCATCCCGACAAGGATGATGCCCATCGCCAGCCATATCCAAAGCGAATAGCGTTCGTGCAAAATCAGCATCGACCAGAGCACGCCCGCGCCCGTCACGATATAGGCGACCTGAGCGGCAAAGACCGATCCCGCCTGACCCATCAGCCACACGTATCCGGTATAGACGGCCACATGCACGAGCGAAGTGATCAGAATCGCATATTCCGGTGCATTCCAATCGGTGAAGGGGGAAATGAACTGTCCCGAGATCACCGCCAGCGGTAGTGCGATGAAAATCCCGAGAACCGATGCACCAAAGAGGACATGGCCGGGACCAAGACCCTGCGTGCCCCATTTGGCCACGATGTTACCCTCCACCGCGTAGCAGAACGGCGCCACGAGCGCGATCGGCAGCCACCAGACCATCGACGGGTCCGGCATGCTGTCGGGATTCGCAAGGATCACGACACCGACCAGACCGACCACGAGCCCGGCCATGCGCGGCAGGGTAAAGCGGTCAATGCCAAGCCAGAGCGCGATGGGAAAGGCGAAGATCGGCACGAGCGACAGCATCACCGACAGAACGCCCGCCGGGAGGTGTATCGCCGCGCGATAGGAAAAGCTGTTGGGCAGAAGCGTGCCGACAATCGCGATCAGCACGAAGGTGCGCCAGTAGGGCAGGGCGAGCGAAAGTGGCTTGCCCTGCGCGCTGCGCAATGTGCCAAGCACCGTCGCGCCGATCACCAGTTGCCAGAATATGATTCCCAGCGGCTGATACCCCTCGGAGACCGCGATCTTGTTCAGGGGCTGTGAGAGGCCCCAGCCCGCCCCCAGCACCAGCAACATGCCGAAGAGCGCAACCGGGCTTGTCATTGGGCCGGTTCCGACTGCGGCAGGCGCCCGCCCAGACGCACCATGTCGATTCGTGTGGCGATGCCGGTGCGATCATCTGTTTCAAGGTAGACGCCCGACAGCGTGACATCTCCGACCGCAGGCGTGAAACGCCCCTTTGCCATGCCGGTGACGAAGCGGCGCAGGGGTTCGGTCTTTTCCATGCCGATGACGGAATCGTAATCGCCGCACATGCCCGCATCAGACTGCAGCGCAGTGCCGCCCGGCAGGATCTGGGCGTCGGCGGTGGGCACATGGGTGTGGGTGCCGACGACAAGGCTCGCCCGTCCGTCGCAGTAGTGGCCCATGCCCATCTTTTCCGATGTCGCCTCGCAGTGCATGTCCACGATGCTGGCCTGCACCATGCCACCGCGCGGATGGCTGCGCAGCACCTTGTCGATGGCCGAGAAGGGATCGTCGAAGGGCCGTTTCATGAAGACCTGACCCAGCACCTGCGCCACCAGAACCTTGCGCCCGCCGCGCGCTTCGAACACGCCCGCGCCGCGCCCCGGCACATCGCCATGCGCGAAGTTGAGCGGGCGCAAAACACGCGGTTCGGTCTGGATGAATTGCAGCATGTCCTTGTGATCGAAGGCGTGATCGCCCAGCGTGACCACGTCGGCGCCCGCCTCCAGCAGCACCTTTGCATGATCGCCGGTCAGCCCCATGCCATTGGAGGCATTCTCGCCATTCACGACCACGAAATCGAGCCGCCACGCCTCGCGCAGCTTTGGCAGTCTTTCCATGACGGCGGCGCGGCCCGCGCGGCCCATCACATCTCCGAGAAACAGAATTTTCATGTGTGTTGCGTAATTCGCTTCCCGCGCATGAGCAAGTGGCACCTTTGCCGCCGCCGTGTTTTTGAGCAGGCGAGAGGCAGAGCGACGCAGGCAGGAGGCGGCCCGGAGATCAGAAGCTGTGGACGCCGGATTCGGTGATGATCAGGTCAAGCGGCTGATCCGTCGGCTCCAGCGGGAGGCTATCGGCCTCCTGCGCATCAAAGGCAAAGCCCACGGCCAGCGTGGGGCGATGCGCGCGCAGCATCTCCAGCGTGCGGTCGTAGAATCCGCCGCCATACCCCAGACGCCCGCCCTGCGCGTCGAAGGCGACAAGCGGGACGATCACGATCTCCGGTTCGAAAAACACGTCCTCCAGCGGCACCTGCGCGCCGAAGGGCCCCGCTCTGAGTGGCCCGGCCGGTTGCCAGCTGGAGAATTTCAGCGGCAGGCCCGCCCCCTCGATCACCGGCACGCCGACGGGTCCATAGGCGGCGGCCTCGGCCATGGCGGCGCGGGGGTCGATCTCTGTGCGGATGGGCAGGTAGCCGGCCAGCGGCACACCGCGATATCCGGCCAGAAAGGCGGACAGATACGCCGATTGCCCGGGCTCTGCCGTCTCGAAGGCGACCTTGCGACGGGCGAAGGCGGCCTTGCGCGCGGCGGCCTTGACGACGGAAAGATCGGCCGATGAAAAATTGGTCATAGCAGAATCCATGAGGCGAGCCCCAGGAAGGCGAAAAAGCCGACCACATCGGTGATTGTGGTCACGAAAGGCCCGGAGGCCAGCGCCGGGTCGATCTTCATCCGGTCGAGAAACATGGGAATGACGATTCCGCCAAGCGCGGCCGAAATCTGCGTCAGCAGCATTGCCAGCCCGATCACCGCCGCCAGCATCGGCACCCCGAACCAGAACCCGGCCACCAGCGCCATCAGAAGTCCGAAAACCAATCCGTTGAGCGCTCCGACCGACATCTCGCGCACCACAACGCGCATGGCGTTCTGGGCCGTCAGGTCACGGGTGGCGAGCGCGCGCACCGCGACGGTCATGGTCTGGGTGCCCGCGTTCCCCCCCATCGACGCGACAATCGGCATCAGCACGGCGAGTGCGACCATCTGATTGATCGTCTCGGCGAACATGTCGATCACCAGCGAGGCAAGAATCGCGGTCAGCAGGTTGACGAAAAGCCACAGCGCGCGCCCCTTCGCCGCCTCGAAGATGGTGTCCGACAGGCTCGATTCTTCATGCACACCCGCAAGGCGCATGATGTCCTCTTCATGCTCTTCATCGAGCACGGACATCGCGTCGTCGATGGTGATCACACCTACAAGCCGCCCCTCGTCATCCACCACGGGGGCTGAAATCAGGTGATACTGATTGAAGGCATAGGCGACGTCAGCCTCGTCCTGAGTGGCGGGAATGACCTGGAACATATCCTCGACCAGATCCCTGAGCGGCGTGGCGCGATAGGCGGCCATGATTTTGCCCAGCGTGACATTGCCCACCGGGTGCATGCGCGGATCGACAAGGATCACATGATAGAACTGTTCCGGAAGCTCCGTGGAATTGCGCATGAAATCGATGGCGTCGCCGACGGTCCAATGCTCGGGCGCGGCAATTGTCTCGCGCTGCATCAGGCGACCGGCGGAATACTCGGGATAGCTGAGCGCCTGTTGCACCGCGACGCGGTCGGCATCTTCCAGCGCGCCGAGAATAACCGCCTGCTGCGGCGCGTCCATATCCTCGACCAGATCCACGACATCGTCGGAATCCAGATCGCGCACCGCGTCGGCTAGAATTTCGGGGTGGAGCGCCGCAATCACCTCTTCGCGGATGCTCTCATCAAGCTCTGACAGGATGTCGCCATCGAATTCGCGGTCATAGAGCTGCACCAGCCGCCGCCGGTCGGAGGCGCTGATCTGCTCCAGAAGATCGGCGATGTCGGCGGGGTGGAGCGGCTCCATCCACTCGGTGAGCTGCGCACGGTCACCCGCTTCCACCGCGCCGAGAATCGCGGCTACGGTGCGCCGGTCAAGGCTGTAAGCGGCCTCTTCATGGTCAGAATCGGGCAGGTCCTGATCGATGTCTTCGGTCATGTCGCCACCCCTCTTGCCGTCTGGCGGGACATTAGGTGGATTTGGCTGGAAAACTCAATCCTGAAAGGGCAAATTGCCGGGAAAACTGCGGGTTTCGCAGCGTCTTGAAAAGGAATCTCCGAATGCGCGACACGGTGCTTTTACTGGGACAGACCCTCTCCTTCGATACCTCTCCGTTCGGCACTGCGGTGCAGGACGCGGCCCGTCATGAGCGGCGCGGCGCGGTGCTGATCGAGAACGGGAAGGTCGCGGCGACGGGGCGGGCCGAGGATCTTTGCGCGGCCCATCCGCAGGCGGCGCGGCGCGATTTCGGCGACGGGCTGATCATGGCGGGATTTGTAGATGCCCATGTGCATTATCCACAGACCGGGATCATCGCGAGCTGGGGCAAGCGGCTGATCGACTGGCTTGAGAGCTACACTTTCCCCGAGGAGGTGCGCTTTGCCGATCCGGCCTATGCGCGGCAGGTGGCGGCGCGCTATCTGGATCTGACGGCAAGCCATGGCACGACGACGATGGCCAGCTTCTGCACCATTCACCCCGCCTCGGTCGATGCGTTCTTTGCCGAGGCGCAGGCGCGCGGGCAGCGGGTCGTGGCGGGCAAGACCTGCATGGATCGCAACGCGCCGGAGGGGCTTCGGGACACGGCGCAGAGCGCCTATGACGACAGTCGCGCCTTGTTGCAGCGCTGGCACGGGGTGGACCGGCTTGAATATGCCATCACGCCGCGGTTCTCGCCCACCTCCACGCCCGAGCAGCTTGAGGCGATGGGGGCGCTCTGGGCAGAGCATCCGGCGTGCCTGATGCAGACCCACCTGAGTGAGCAGACCGACGAGATCGCCTGGGTGAAAGAGCTATTCCCGAAGGCGCGCGACTACCTTGAAACCTACGAGATGTTCGGGCTTCTGGGCGAGCGGGGGCTCTACGGGCACGCGATCCACCTTGAGCCACGCGAGCGCGCGGCCTTGTCCGAGATCGGGGCGTCCTTGATCCATTGCCCGACATCGAACACGTTTATCGGATCGGGCCTGTTCGACATGGCCGGGCTGATCGCCGAGGGGCCGCGTATCGGGCTGGCCACCGATACCGGCGGAGGGTCGAGCTTTTCGATGCTGCGCACCATGGCGGCGGCCTATGAGATCGGCCAATTGCGGCACAGCCCGCTGCATCCCGCGCAGCTTTTGTGGCTGGCGACGGCCGGATCGGCGGCAGCGCTGCACATGGGCGACCGGATCGGCAACCTCGCACCCGGGATAGAGGCCGATCTGGTGGTGCTCGATCTGGCCTCCACCCCCGATATCGCACAGCGGACGGAGCGGGCCGACGATCTGTGGGAGGCGGTCTTCCCCACGATCATGATGGGCGACGACCGGGCTGTATCAGAGGTATTCATTGCCGGGCGGGCGATATCGGAGAGGTGACGGCGCGGCACAGGTTCCGACAGGCTGACAAAAAGCCTGCGGTGAGATGAGGAAACCTTGCGGTCGCCCCCTGGGCTGTGGATGTGTGGTCGGGTTCATTTTGTGAGGGTACATGGAAAAGCTGCATCGAAGTGTCAGGCTCTTGTATCAGGGGCGCAGCCGGAGGGCGCAGCGGTTTCGCTATGGCCTTATCGTCTTTGACACGCTGACCATCCTCTATTTCATCATCACGGCGGCGATGTCTCCGAGCCTGCTTCTGACCGTGGTGAACACGGTGTTGGGGGGGCTCATCCTGCTTGATTTCAGCGCCCGGCTCTGGGTGGCCGAGAACCGACGCAAGATGCTGATGCAGGTGTATACGATCGCGGACGCCGTTGTGATCGTATCGCTACTTCTGGCACCGTTTTTCGCGGATGACCTGGCATTCCTGCGAATTCTGCGGGGCTTGCGGCTCATTCATTCCTATCACCTGATCCGCGATCTCAGGCGCGAAAGCCGGTTTTTCCGGCTGCATGAGGACGCTGTCTATGCGGCGGTCAACCTTTTTGTCTTCATCTTCGTGACCACGTCATTTGTCTTCGTTCTGGCCTTTGACGACCGCGCGGGCATCGCGGCCTATGTCGATGCGCTTTATTACACAGTGGCGACGCTGACCACGACGGGGTTCGGCGACATCACCCTGCCAACGACGGGCGGCAAGCTTCTGTCGGTGTTCATCATGGTCGTGGGGGTGGCGTTGTTCGTGCAACTGGCGCGGGCGATCTTTCAGCCGTCCAAAGTGCATTACAAGTGCCCTGAATGCGGCCTGACACGGCATGATCCGGACGCCATCCACTGCAAGCATTGCGGCACGTCGCTCAAGATCGAGACGGAAGGCAGCGACGGGAATTGACGGGTCTCGCTTGCAGGGTTCAGTTGGCCCTTGCTCGAACGACGGGAAGAAGAAGCGCCTCTTCGAGCGCATCGAAGATGAAGGCCCCGGCCGTGCGCACGCCGCGCCCCTGGGTTTCGGTTGCCACGAGCCGCGGATAGAGCGCGGCGAGACGGATGTACCGCCCGTGCCCCGTCAGATCGTCGGTTTCGATCTGCGAAATATCGATCACCTGCACATTCGAACGCTTTGCGGCGGCAACGACGCGCGGGTCGTCAACCGCGAGCGCCCCGAGACGTGGTCGTTGTGCCGACAAACGCCCCGATAGCGCGAGCGCCCGGTCATCCGGTGAGACGAGTGCGACAATCGGTTCTTTCATTGTGCCGATGACCTGCATCTGGGAATCGAACACATGGATGTCGATATCGGGCGCGGCGAGAATCACGTCAAGCCGGTCGAGAACATGCCGCGCCCCCCGAAGCTTCAATGTGCGCAGCGCCTCGATCGACAGCCATGCCCCCATGCTGTGGCCGAAAAGCAAGGTCCGACCGGTGCCGTGGTTCATGTCGGCCAGCAGGTCCGCCAGGGCATCCCGCGAAAAGCTGGCGCCCTCCCGGTCCGCGACATACGCCAGAGGGTGCGCGTCCGAGGGCCAGGCAAAGAGCACGGGCACGCCGTCGATATTGGCATCCGCCGAGATCTGGGCCAGTCGGAACAGCGATTCCTGAAAACTGTAGTTGTAGCCATGCACGAAAACACCGGCGGTCCCCGTCTGTGACTGCCTACTGTTGCGCCTGATACCGGCAAGAAAGGTGCCACGATCGAGTTCGGTTCTTTCGACGACGGTGAAATCGGTTCGTGGATCGGCCTCTCCGCTCGGAAACTCGATTTGACCGGGCTCATGTGTGGGCGGGATGGACACGTCATAGACCGCATAACTCAGTTCAGACGCGCGTTCGGCGGAATATCCGATACCGGACGCCTTGGCGCGCGTCGTCGCGACATAGATTTGCATCACCTGCCCGGATGCGGCGGAAGAGCCCACGGGTTTGAGAACATCGGGGCCGGGGCGCGGGCTGCATCCAGCGAGAATCAGAGCCGCCGCACAGTACAACAGCATCAGGCGCAAAACGTGCCATCCTCGACTCTGTTGTGACATGTTTGGCACCCTTGCCGGATTCTGATACGCTGATTTCGCTTTATTGATTATAGATGGTGCGCGCCAGATATTCCTAGGAAAGAACAGGGAATCCGCGGAGATTTTCGACGGGGTGTTGCCACATCGGCGAGGAGATGCCGGGATCCGTGTACCGGGAAGAAATCCAGGTGGTCGTCGGTTCTCTGGCGCTCTATCTTGAGGTCGGTTACAAGAACAGCGCCCGGAAAGGATTGTCTTCGTGAAATTACCCCGTCTGGTCGTCGCAATTGCCAGCAGCGTCGCCTTTCTCGGGGTGACCTTGCCCGCTCATGCGTTCGAGACGTTCGATATCCGGGTGATCGGCACAGAGGAGTCGGAGCTGCGCGGCAGGTTGCTGAGTGCCTCGGCCCTCTCGGCGGCGCAGCGCGACAATGTTTCCGACGCGCAGGATGTGATGTCCGCGGCTCTGAGCGATTATACCCGTATGCTGGAGACCCTCTATGCCTCGGGGTACTATGGCGGCACGGTCTCGATCCGTGTGGATGGTCGTGAGGCCGCGCAGATTCCGCCCTTGCAGCGCCCTGATGCGATTCAGGCCATCGAGGTGCGCGTCGATCCCGGCCCGCCGTTCCGTTTCGGGGTGGCGCAAGTTGCGCCCCTGCCGGGAGGCGTGCAGTTGCCGGAGGCGTTTCGCCGCGATGAGAGGGCACGCGCCGATACCGTGCGCGCGGCAGTCGACACGGGTGTGGAAGGCTGGCGCAAGGCGGGGCATGCGAAGGTCGAGGTCGCCGATTCCTCCCTGACCGCAGATCACGCCCGGCAGATTCTCGATGCGCGGGTGAGGCTCCTGCCCGGACCTTTGGTGCGTTTCGGATCGCTGCGGGTCACTTCGCAAAGCAATGTGCGACAAGAAAGGATTCGCCAGATCGCGGGGCTGCCGGAGGGTGAGCGGTTTTCGCCCGAGGCGCTCGAGGCCGCCGCCCGCCGCCTGCGCCGCACCGGGGCGTTCCGGTCGGTCGCGCTCAGCGAGGGGGAGACCCTTGGACCCGGCAATACCATGGATGTCGACGTGCAGCTTGTCGATGAAAAGCCCCGCCGCTTTGGTGCAGGGGCGGAACTGTCCTCGCTTGAGGGGCTGACACTATCCGGGTTCTGGCTGCACCGGAACCTGTTGGGCGGGGCAGAGCGGTTTCGGGTGGATGCCGAAGTGTCCGATATCGGCGCCCGCAGCAGCGGAATGGATTTCAGCCTCGGTGCCCGGCTGGAGCGACCGGCGATCTGGGGACCCGATACCGATCTGTATCTGGAAACGGAGCTTGAATATCTCGATGAGCCAGCCTTTCGCACAGACCGGATCATGGCAGGGATCGGTGCGCGCTGGAGGATATCGGAGACGCTGACTTTCGATCAGGGCATTGCAGTGGAACACGAGCGGGTGCGCGACGTATTCGCCCGGCGGCTCGGTCCGGGCAGACGTGAGATTACGCTGGCCACCTTTCCCGCCCGTCTGACGTGGGATCGGCGCGATGACATTCTTGATGCAACTGACGGCACCTATCTGCGGGCCGGGCTGAAGCCCTTTGTCAATCTGGGCGGAAGCGCGGACGGCGCGCGCCTGTCGTTTGACGGGCGCGCCTATCGCAGCCTTGACGGTGACGGCGATTTTGTGCTTGCAGGCCGGATGCAGTTCGGTGCGCTGTTCGGGCCGTCGCTGAATCGCGCGCCTGCCGACTACCTGTTTTACTCGGGGGGCGGTGGCACGGTGCGCGGCCATCCCTATCAGTCGCTCGGCGTCGATCTTGGGGGCGGTGACATGACTGGCGGGCGCAGCTTTGTCGGGTTGTCGATGGAGTTGCGCGCGCGCGTGTCCGGCAACATCAGTGTCGTGGGATTTGCCGACGCGGGCTATATCGGCAGCGAGAGTTTCTATGACGACAGTGGAGAATGGCACTCCGGTGGTGGGGTGGGTCTTCGCTATGACACGCCGGTGGGGCCGATTCGATTGGATCTTGCCGGCCCGCTCTCGGGAGATACAGGCGACGGAATGCAACTCTATATCGGGATCGGGCAGGCTTTTTGATGCGCTGGCTATGGCTTTTGATACTGTGTTTCTGGCCGGTCATGTCCCTTGGGCAAAGCGACTCAGAGGCGCGTGACAGGGGAATCCTGCAATCCTTTCTGGAGGACAATCTGTCCGCCATGGGGCGACAGGTTCGGATTGAAGGGTTCGCCGGGGCGCTGAGCGGGCGCGCCACGATCGATACGCTGACGATTGCCGATGACGAGGGGGTGTGGATCACGCTGCGCGGTCTGGTTCTGGACTGGAACCGCGCCGCCCTTTTGCGAGGGTCACTTGAAGTGACGGAGCTATCGGCCGAGGAGGTCGATTTGCCCCGTCTGCCGCGGGGTGAAGAGCGTGATGTGCCCGAACCGGCCGCGCGCGGGCCCTTTGAACTGCCCGAGCTCCCGGTCGCGGTGCATGTCGATGCCTTTAAACTGGCGCGGGTTGCGCTTGGTGCGCCTTTGCTTGGCGAAGAGGTGACGCTTGCCGTGGATGGTGAGGCGCAGTTGGAGAGTGGCGAAGGAACGGCGGATCTGAGCATCCGGCGCACCGACGGTGCGCGCGGTGAATTGACGTTGTCTGGGCAATACGTGAACGAAACACGCCACCTTTCCGTGGACCTCGCCCTTGAAGAGGCCGCAAACGGAATTGCAGCGCGGCTTCTGGATCTGCCGGGCCGGCCCGCGCTTGAGTTGCGGATTGCCGGCGATGCGCCGCTGGACGACTTCGCCGCCGAGGTTGCCTTGCGGACAGACGGCATTGAGCGTCTGTCGGGGGCGGTCACTGTACGCAGCACAGGCGAAGCGGAAGAGACCGGGCAGGCCGTGTCGGCGCGGGAGATCGGGGCGGATCTGCGCGGCGATCTCGCACCGTTGTTCGCCCCGGATTTCGCCCCCTTCTTCGGGGACGAAATTGCGCTTGTCCTGACCGCGCGCGAAATGCCGGACGGGCGGCGGGTGCTGGACACTCTCGATCTGACCGCCCGCGCCCTGCGGATTTCGGCAAAGGGGGCCATCGCGGCAGATGGCTGGCCCGAGACATTGTCGTTGACGGGCACGATTGCCGACCCCGAAACCGGGCGCGTTCTATTGCCTGCCGGGGCGGGCGGAGTGGCTTTGTCAGGTGCGGAGATCACGGCGCGTTATGATCGCGCCGCCGGGGAGGGCTGGCAGTTTGACGCGCGTGCCGATGGAGTTGAGCTGGACGACAACAGGATCGGACGGCTGTCCTTGACCGCGCAGGGCGCCCTGCGCGTGCCGCAAGATGGCACAACGGGGGCCGTGACAGGTGAACTGAGTCTTGATGCGGACGGGGTGCAACTTGCCGATGACGCGATGGCGGATGCAGTTGGCTCCCGGATCGGGGGGGATCTCTCGCTGAACTGGGAGGAGGGCGCCCCTCTGACCTTGACGGGGTTGACGCTTCAAGGGGAGGACTACGGGGTGTCCGGCGAGGTCGCGCTGTCGTTGTCGGGGGAAGGGCTCGAGATTCCGACAACCCTTGATCTGACGTTGGATGCCCGCGACCTGGGCCGTTTTTCGCGCCTTGCGGGGCGATCCCTTGCCGGTGCGGCGAAGCTTGCCATTGCCGGGAACGTGTCCCCGGTCGCGGGCACCGCCGATCTTCGTGTCCGAGGCACGACAAGCGATCTTGCATTGGATCAGCCTCAGATTGATCCTCTTCTGGAGGGGGACGCCAGCCTGCGTTTCGGACTGGTCCGCGACACCGATGGCAGCCGGGTGGAGGACCTTCTGCTGCAAAGCGATCATGCCCGGATCAGCGGCGCAGCCCGGCTTGGCCCGGCCGATGGCGAGGCTGAACTCAACGCCGAGATAGAGAATCTTTCGCGCGTCATAGCGGGGGCCGAGGGGCCCGCGCAGCTTGCGCTTGAAGCGACGGGGCAGGAGGGACGCTGGCAGGTCAACGGGACCACCAGCCTGCCCGGCGGAACGGAGTTGCGGTTTGACGCGACGCTGACCGGCCTGAACGGAGATGACCCGCAGATCACTGGCCGGTTGACCGGACAGATCGACAGCATCGCGCCCTATTCGGATGTGGCCGGGCGGCCTCTCGGGGGGGCGGCAGAGATCGAAGCGGACGTGTCGGCCAGCCTCGACACCCTTGCGGGGCAACTTTCACTGGAACTGAGAACGCGTGATCTGGTGTTCGATAGTCCCAGTGTCGATCCGCTGTTGCGCGGCGAGGGGGTGGTCAGTGCCCGTCTGACCCGCGCCACCGATGGGCGCCTGAATGCGGAGGAGATCGTTCTGGACACGCCGGAGGTGTTAGCGCGGCTGTCCGGAACGATGACGGACTCCACCCAGGAAGTGAAGTTCGAGGCCAACCTGCGGAACGCCGCAGTGATCGTTCCCGATCTTGGCGGTCCGATCTCTGCCAGCGGCACCGCACGGCGAGGCAGCGGAGACTGGGAGATCGAGTTTGACGGCTCCGGGCCCGGCGGGGCCGCGCTATCCGTGACCGGAGAGCTTTCGCCCGATGTGCGGCGCGGCGACTTGCAGATCCGGGGTGCGGCCCCGCTCGGTCTTGCCAATGCACGGCTGCGCCCTCGTTCGCTATCGGGGATGGCGCGCTTCGATCTTGCGCTGAACGGGCCGCTTGCGCCCGGCTCTCTGTCGGGCAATGTCACTGTTCAGGGTGCCCGTGTCACGCTTCCATCGCTTTTCATCGCGCTGGGGGAAATTGACGCGGAGGCGCGACTTTCCGGTGGTCAGGCGCGGATCACCAGCAGCGGTACCGTGTCGACGGGCGGACGGTTTTCCGGCGATGGTGTGATCGGGTTGACCCCGCCGTTCAACGCCGATCTGTCATTGACGCTGACCGAGGTGGTGCTGCGGCAGGCGCGGCTCTATCAGACCTCCGCCTCTGGCAACGTGACGGTGCAGGGCGCGCTGGCGGGCGGTGCGCGCATCGGCGGAGAGTTGACCCTCGGGACGGCGGAGCTGCGCCTGTCCGACACTTCGGTTCTGCGATATTCCGGCTTGCCCGGACTGGTTCACATCAATGAGCCGGCTGATGTGCGGCGGGTTCGTGAATGGGCGGGGCTGCTTGGTCAGGGTGGGCGAGAGGCGGCTGGCCCGGCCTATCCTCTCGATCTTCTGATCCGTGCGCCATCGCGAATCTTCGTTCGGGGGCGGGGCCTTGACGCGGAACTTGGGGGGCAACTGCGGCTTGGGGGCACAACCGCCGACATTCAGCCGTCGGGCCGGTTCGAACTGGTCCGTGGTCGGTTCGATATTCTGGGCAAGCGTCTGACGCTGACCGAGGGGCTTCTGACGCTTCAGGGCGCTTTCGATCCCTTTGTTCGCTTCGCGGCCACAACCGATGCCGAAGGCGTGGCGATCCGGCTCGCCATCGAAGGACTGGCCAGCGCGCCGGAGTTGACTCTGACATCGGTTCCGGAACTGCCTCAGGATGAGATCCTGTCGCTTTTGCTGTTCGGGCGGGACGCCACGCGCATCTCGCCGCTTCAGGCGGTGCGGCTTGCCTCTGCGCTGCGCACGCTGTCGGGGGCGGGGGGCACCGGGGTGACAGGCCAACTGCGGCGCACCTTCGCGCTGGACGATCTGGACGTGACCACGGATGAAAGCGGAAACGTCGAGGCGCGCGCCGGGAAATACCTGTCGGAAAACATCTACTCCGAAGTATCGGTCAACGGAGCCGGAGAGACCGAGATCAACCTCAACCTTCAGGTGTCCCCCGACATCACCGCGCGTGGTCGACTGGGAGAGGATGGGGAGACCGGTATCGGCCTGTTCTTCGAAAGAGACTACTGAGCGCAGAAAGTCAGACACCCCGGCGCAGGTCTGGACAAATTGTCTGCATTGCGCGCGGTCAAGGTCATTTTGTCCATTTTTATCCCTGCCAAGGCGGTGCTAGTCAAAGCGGATGAGCAAGACGGACAGCAGGCCGAAATGGCATGAATGACATTCTTCTGGGGCTGGCTCAGGCGGCGGAACTGATTGTGACGCTGAACGGTGATCTGGTTGAAATCACGGCATTATCCCTTTCGGTCAGCCTGACCGCCGCGATCATCGCGACGATCATCGGGTTACCCATGGGGGCGTGGCTGGCGATCAACCGCTTTCCGGCCCGCCGCTTCGTGATCGCGTTGTTGAACGCGCTCATGGGTCTGCCGCCCGTGGTCGTGGGGCTGATCGTCTATGTTCTGTTTTCCCGGTCCGGGCCTTTTGGCGTTCTGGGGCTGTTGTTCACGCCGACCGTCATGGTGATCGCGCAGGTCATCATCATCACGCCCATTGTCGCCTCGGTCGCGCATCAGGCGATCCGCGAGTTGTGGGCCGATTACCACGATCTGCTGATTTCGCTTCGCGCCAGCAAGGCGCAGCGCATCGGCACCCTGCTCTGGGACGGGCGGCGGGCGCTCATGACCGCCTCGCTGGCCGGGTTCGGCCGTGCCATCGGCGAGGTTGGCGCAATCATGATCGTGGGCGGGAATATCGACCATGCCACCCGTGTTCTGACAACCGCGATCGCATTGGAGACGGGAAAGGGCGAGTTTGCCATGGCGCTGGCGCTGGGGTTCGTCCTGATCGGGCTGGCAATTGTCGTGAACCTGTCAATTCACATTCTCTCGCGTACGGAGCGAAGCGCACGATGGTAGGGCAACGCAAGACCTGCTGGCTGGAGCTTGAGAACGTGACCCTGCGCCGGCAGGGCCGGGCGATCCTTCAGGATATCCGTTTTCGGCTCGATGATACGGGGATCGTAATCGTCATGGGCCCGAATGGGGCGGGTAAGACGACACTTCTGCGGGCGATACACGGGCTGGAGCGGATCAGATCGGGCACGATCAGATGGTGCGACGACGATCATGCCGACAGCCTGCGGCAAGCGTTTGTCTTTCAATCGCCGGTGCTGATGCGGCGCTCGGTTGTCGATTGCATCGCCTATCCCTTGCGGCTTGACGGCGTGGCGCGCGGCCCTGCGCGCAAGGCCGCACAGGCGGCGGCGCATGAGGTGGGGCTGACAGTGGACCTTGAGAAACCCGTGCGGGTGCTGTCGGGCGGCGAGAAGCAGAAGATGGCATTGGCTCGCGCCCTGATCCGCGCGCCCAAGGTTCTGTTTCTCGATGAACCCTGCGCCAATCTCGACGGGCGCGCGACCAAGGAAATCGAAGAGACACTGTGCCGCGTTCGCGATACCGGAACGCGCATCATCATGTCCACACATGATATCGGGCAGGCCCGCCGGCTGGCCGGGACAGTCTTGTTCCTGCATGACGGGCGCCTGGTGGAGCATGCCGAGGGCACGGCGTTTTTCACGGCGCCGAAGACCAGAGAAGCCCAGACCTACCTGACCGGAGGGCTTCTTCTATGATGCTGAAGAGACTTGTTATCGCCACCGTCGCGGTGATGATTGCCACGGCGACGCAGGCCGAAGTCCTGAAGCTGGCGGTCACCACATCCTTTGCCAATTCTGGTCTCGCTGATGTCCTTTTGCCTCAAATCAAGGACGATACCGGCATCAATGTGCAGCTCCTGATTGTCGGAACCGGGCAGGCTCTTGCGCTTGGCGCAGCGGGCGACGTTGACGCTGTGCTTGTGCATTCGCGCGCGTCGGAGGAAAACTGGCTCGCCGCAGGCAACGGCACCCATCGGCGCGAGATCATGTATAACGATTTTGTCTTTGTCGGTCCAAAGAACGATCCGGCGGGAGTGCGCAGCGCGGACACGGCGGTTGACGTGCTGCGGTCCATTTCCAACGCCGAAGCGCCCTTTGTCAGCCGCGGCGATGCCAGCGGCACGCACAAGATGGAGCAACGTCTTTGGGAAGAGGCGGGTCTCAATCCCGAGCGGGAAGGCTGGTATCGTGCGGTCGGTCAGGGAATGGGCGCGGCGCTCAATACCGCGGCGGGGATGAACGCCTATATCATGTCCGACAGGGCCAGCTGGCTCAAGTTCGCCAACAAGGCCGATCTGGAGATGGTGTTCGAAGGCGATCCGGTGCTGTTCAACCAGTACGCCTATCTGCCGGTGAACCCCGAAAAGCATCCTCATGTGAAGAACGATCTGGCGATGCAGCTTGAGGAGTGGCTGGTCAGCGATACCGGCAAGGCACTGATCAACGGCTACACGCTCAACGGTGAGCGGCTCTTTACCTTCAATGCCAAGGTCGAGTGACGCGCCCGCTGCCTCCGGCGCTGAGGTCGGGGGCGGCCTATTCTTCGGGGGTGGAGTGGATTGCGAGCTGGTCCAGCCCGGCCTCCGACGGCTCTATGAAGCGGTACTGTTCGCGCACGCCGGCGTCTGTCAGCTCCCTCGCCACGGTGAGCACGGTGTTGGGGGCGTGGTCGGCGCACAGATCGGCCGTCTGGTCCAGTTCCTCGCGCGCGACAGGCAAGGCCGCCTCAAGCGAGGGCGCGCCGTAGATTTCGACGAAATGACGGGCGAGCCCCTGTGCAAGACTGTCGTATTCCGCAGGTTCGATCCGGGTCACGGCGACAAACGTCACCCGGCCGAACGTTTCCACCCCAAGCCAGCCATTCGCGAACGCCTGCCGCGCCTTGCCGACGAGATCGCCCTCGGACCAGTTGGAAAACTCGAACCCTCCGGAAACAGCCCATTCCCCTGTGCGGGCCGGGGAGTGAAAGACGTTCATGTCGCTTTCGTCAAAATGAATTGCGCGTGCCAGATACATGGGTCAGTCCTTTTCCACCAATGCGGACAGCGGGATCAGGCGGGCATTCCCTTCTGCGGGTTTGATCAGCATACCGAAATCCTCGTCGACGCCAAGGAACGTGCCCTGCAGCCGTTCGCCTGGGATTGTGACCTGTGTCTCTTCGCCAAGGTGCCAGACCAGCTCTCTCCACTGGCGGTAAAGATTGGCCCGACCTTGTGGCTGATCAAGCTCATGCAGCCAACGGAGCGAATGGCGTGCCCATCCCTCCAGAAGAGAAACGGCATCCAGATCGTCGCAGCCCTCCTGCGCAAGCGAGGTCCAGTCCGGCGTCTGGCCCGGTTCCATGCGATCGCTGTCAGGCAGGCTCAGCGTCAGTTCGAGAGAGACCACAAGCCAGTTCGGGGTGGTATCGGGATCGGTGGTGGCGCCAATCAGACGCAGGCCGCCCGCATGGCCGCCGTTGATACGAAGGCTGCCCGACC
The DNA here is from genome assembly GCF_900110425.1 of Salinihabitans flavidus. Classification (GTDB taxonomy): domain Bacteria; phylum Pseudomonadota; class Alphaproteobacteria; order Rhodobacterales; family Rhodobacteraceae; genus Salinihabitans; species Salinihabitans flavidus. Next base: position 137,211 of record NZ_FODS01000005.1, read on the forward strand.
ATTCCAGATGCACCGCGGTCTCTGGTGGCACCAGCACGCCGAGAGCGTTTTGCAGACCCACCGCGCAGGCCAGAAATCCGGCCGCCGACCGCGCCAGCGGCTCCTCGGGGGCCAGAACGAGGGCCGCGCGGAGACGGTCGTCGGTGATCGACCATGGCAGGAGTCCGGCATCGGTGCCGCGCGCCGCCTCGGTACAGGCGATCTGAAGCGGGTTGGCGGGACCGGCCGCCAGCCCCTTGATCAGTGGCGGAAATTGCGGGGTCAGGTTCATGCCGTCCCCTCGGCGATCAGGGTCCGGGCAAGATCACGAAACGCGCTGGCCTGCGGGCTTGTGGGGCTGCTGACCACAACCGGCGCGCCGCCGTCTCCGGAGGTGCGGATCTCGACATGCAGCGGAATTTCCGCGAGCACGGGAACTCCGAGCTTCTCGGCCTCGCGCGTAACGCCGCCTTCCCCGAAAGTGTGTTCGCGGTGCCCGCAGTTGGAACAGACATGCACGCTCATGTTCTCGACAAGGCCAAGGATTGGTGTTCCGAGTTTGTTGAACATGTCGATCGCCTTTCGGGCATCGAGAAGCGCGATGTCCTGCGGCGTCGAAACGACGATGGCCCCGTCAACCTGCGCCTTTTGCGACAGCGTCATCTGCACATCGCCGGTGCCGGGGGGAAGATCGACGATCAGGATATCGAGCGCGCCCCATTGCACCTGAAAAAGCATTTGCTGCAAGGCGCCCATGAGCATCGGTCCGCGCCAGACCACGGCCTCGTCCTCCTGCGTCATCAGGCCCAGCGACATCAGCGTCACGCCATGGTTGCGCAGAGGCAGGATGGTCTTGCCGTCCGGGCTGGCGGGACGACCCGAGACGCCCAGCATGCGCGGCTGGCTTGGGCCATATACGTCCGCGTCCAGCAAACCCACGCGCCGCCCTTCGGCTGCGAGCGCCGTGGCGAGATTGGCAGAGACGGTGGATTTGCCGACGCCGCCCTTGCCCGAGGCGATGGCGACGATCCTGTCTACGCCGGGAATTTTTTCCGGGCCCTGCGGCTTCGGCTTTGCAGCCCCCTTCAGGTCGGGTGGATCGGGCGCGGCCGAATGGGCCGTCATAACCACGGAGACCGCCGCAACCCCCGGCAACGCCTTCAGCGCCGCTTCCGCGGCATCGCGGGCCGGCTCCATCGCCTTGGCGCGGGCCGGATCGATTTCCAGAACAAAGCGGACATTCCCGTCATCGACCGTCAATGCACGAACCATCCCGGAGGAGACGATGTCGCCGCCGCCGACCGGGTTTTCCACTGTGCGCAACGTCTCCAGAACGGTCTCTCGGGTGACACTCATTCGCTGGCGTTCCCTTTGATCTCTCCTTCGACAACATGTTCAAGATCAAGGCTGTCGCAGGTCAGCACCATCCTGATCTTGTGCGTCTTTCCGTCAGCCTCGGCCCCCGCCTCGCGCAGCGCCGCCTCGATCGCCTGTTGCGATGTGACTCCAACCTGCTTGAGAAACTTGCGCATGGACATGTTCATTTCTTCGTTCATCGTGAGTCTCCGATCCGGATTGAGTGATTGCCATGACACAAGCCCATTCCTAACCTGCTGCCATGGGAGATGAAATCATGCGAGCCATTCTGATCGCCTGCGCCGTGCTTTTGATCCCGGGGATCGCGTTGACCCAGGACGCGCGCCGTTTTCGCCTTGCAGTCGCGCCGGAGCTGGAGCGTTCGGGCCTTGTTCAGTATATCCTGCCACGGTTCTCGCTCAAGACCCAGCGCCACGCCGAGATCGTCAGCGACGCACCGGATGCGGTGTTCGGGGCAGGGCAGGGCAGGCCGGTGACAAGGCGCGGCGGGACGACATTCGGAATTGCCCTGACCGGAGAGAATGACGCCGCGCGTCGTTTCGCCGACTGGCTTCTTTCGGATATCGGGCGCAAGACGATCACCGCGTTCGAGCCTTCGGAGGGTGAGCCATTCACTGCGCCAGAGCGGAAAACAGAAGTGGCGGAGGTGGAGTTCGACGGCGATCCTGATCTGGGGAAGGACGTGGCAGAGGCGCATTGCACACGCTGCCATCGTGTCGCCGAGGAGGATCGCAGCACGATCGGCTCCACCCTGTCGTTCATGGGGCTGCGCGCGATGCCGGATTGGGCGCAGCGGTTCATGGCGTTCTACACGCTCAACCCGCACCCGTCGTTCGTGCGGGTCGAAGGGGTGAGTCCCCCCTTCCTTCCCAATCGCCCGCCCACAATCGCTCCTGTCGTTCTTACGCTCGGCGAAGTGGAGGCGTTGCTGGCCTATGTGGCGACGATCCCGCCAGCCGATCTTGGCGCGCAAATTCAGCATCAGTGATCGCGGCGTTTGCTCAGGTAATCCTCTGTCGTGCGCACAGTCTGCCGCTCTCTCGTGGCAAAAGGATTGTCGGTGCTGTGATACTGGGCCTGGATTCGGCAATCGTTGCACATCCGGATCAACCGGCCAGCCCCTTCCTCCGCGAACATCGAGTGTTTGCCTTCAAGCTTTTCGACAATCCTCTCCACGGTTGATTTCACACCGAACGGCGCGCCGCATTCGATGCAGCAAAATGGTTCTTCCTCGTGCAGGGTGCGCAGCTTCATCACGTCGTCGCTCGGATCGAACCTCGGCTCCAGCGCGATGGCGTTTTCCGGGCAGATATTGGCGCAGAGACCGCATTGCAGGCAGGCATCCTCCTGAAAGCGCAGTTCTGGTTTGTCCGGATTGTCCACAAGCGCCGCCGACGGGCACAGAGACACGCAGGACAGACACAGGGTGCAGACGTCCTTGTCGACGACGATCGCGCCGTAGGGCGCGTCCTCTGACAAGGGGACCGGCGTTTCCTGGTTCGGCATCAGCGCCTTGGCGGCCATTCGGGCGATCTGCCGCCGATCACCCATGAGAAGTTTGGGCGCTGCGTCCTGAGGTCGGACCTTGGCCTCAAAGAGCGCATCGCTCATCGCATCGGGGGTGCCCACGTCCAGAATAGCAATGCGCCCCGCGCCACCCATCGCCTCGGCCAGTTCAATCTCGGAGGCGATTGGCTCGCGCTCGGTCCGGGGGGCGGGAAGGATGCGAATGTCCGCAAATCCCATGGACAGGGCGGCCAGAATCTCGGCATGGCCGAAACTGGCAAGCGCGTCCACCGAAAGCGGCAGAACATCGGCGGGCAACCCGCGCCCGAAACGGGCGGCGAGCCGGATCATCTCGGCCCCGTGGCTGTCGTCATGCACCAGAAGGCGTGGGGCCTGTCCGCCGGCGGCAAGATAGGTTTCCGCAAGCGCGCGCAGGCGCGCCAGCACGGCACCGACGGGGGGCGCATCATATTTGATCGCGCCCGAAGGGCAGAGCGATGCGCAGGCGCCGCATCCCGCGCAGATCATCGGATCGACAGCGACATGCTCTCCGTCAGGTGAAATTGCCCCCGTCGGGCAGATATCCAGACAGCGGGTGCAACCAGTTTGCTCAGCGCGCGAATGGGCGCAAAGATGCGAGTCGAGCGCGAGAAACAGGGTTTTCTCGAAGGTGCCGATATAGTGTGCGGCGTCGAATGTCGCATCCTGCACGGCGCCGGCATGACCCGGATCGGCACGAAGGTATCCGTCGCGCTTGTGCGGGGCTGGGAAGAGTGGCGTGCCGCCCGACAGATCGAGGATCACATCGCATTCCGTTTCCGCGCCGTCACGGGGGGCGGTGAAGGTGAAAGCCCCGCGCCCCGCAGGCTGAAGAATCTGCAACTGGTCGATGCGCAGCCTGAAATGCCCCATACTGCCCTGCGCCCGTTTGAGACGACCGCGTATCACCTCGAAATCGCGGCTCAACGGGGGGTCCTCGTCGTCGGTTACCAGTACAGTCACCGCGAGACTCCGAGACAGCCGTTCGGCGACGGGATAGGCGATGTCGGCAGTACCCATCACCAGACACACGCCCTCTGATGTGACATCCAGCGATTTTGCCGTGGGTGTCTGAACCTGGGATTCGGCGATCAGAGCCGCCATTTTTGCCGTCGCTGACACGTCGTCGGACCACCCGGCGCGGTCGCGAATATCCACAAAATGCGGTATTTCGGATGTCAGTTCGGCGGCAAGCTCTTCAAATCGGGGCGCTTCCTGTTGGCAAGCCAGAATGGCGTCACCTTCCTGAATGAAACGTGCTGCGCTTTCGATCTCGGCTGTGCAGAGCGCGGAATGAACGCGAGAACAGCGTACCCCTGTGGCCTCTTCAAGAGCATTCGAATCCAGAGATTGCGATCCCGCGCAATCACATAAAATCAGTCGTTTGGCCATGGAGCCCTCCCCCCGATTGCAGCCGCAGGCACGTCATGTCTCAGCAGGTTCTGACGCTCGCCTTAGAATTTCATGGCGCAGACTCGGCGATGGTGAAAGGGCGATTCGCGAGAAAACCGAATTAAAAATCCAGAGTAAAACAATAGGAAAAGCTGTTTGGGACAATTCGCCCCTCAATTTGAACTCCTGCCACTTCAGAAGTGGACAATTTGTCCGCCGCATTGCGGCGATTTGCTGTTTTGAGAGCGGTTTGTGAATTTTGGCTGGACCGGATGCGCGCGGGATTCCTTTATGAAGAGAACGGTATGCAAATACACCGCAGAATCAGGGAGCAAATCAAAACACCATGACCATCGTGAGTGACAGCCTGCCGGTCGGTATAATCGTCCGAAGAAACCCCGGGATAACTCGGTGGGCGAAATGGGCGTGGCATCCGGTCGCCGTCATTCCCGGGGCGGGCCCTGCCGATTGGAAAGAGATGCGGCGCGAAGGGGACGCCGTGGAATACCACGCTGCCACGCTGTCACTCGATCTGTTCTCCTCTGATACGCAAGGATATCTTGTCGCTCTCTCATCGAAAACGCCGAGCGTTTATGCTGTTTTCCGTGACGAGTTGAATCCCGCGGCGCGGATGCCATGGAAGGCCGAGTTGATCACAGCCAACGCCTACGAAGGGCAGGGATATGCCGAAAGCGGAGATGGTCTTGTGGAACTGGTGCCGATGCCGCTTTCCTTGATCTCCTGGGTTCGCGACTTCGTTCATGCGCATCATGTGGAAGAGGATTTCGTCAAGCGCAAGCGCGACCGCACGCATACGGATTTGGTTGAGGACGGCAAGGGTGATCCTCGGATCAGGCAATTGTCGGATGTCTACCGGGCGCCGCACAATTCTGTTCGGGGGAAGTCGTGATGGGACGTGACGGCAAGGATTTCTGGTCACGCCGCCGCGCCGCGGTGCAGGCCGAGACGGAAGCGGAGGCCGCCGCAAGGCGCGCCGAAGAGGAGGCCCGTCTTCAGGATGAGATCGCGCGCACCGAGGCCGAGAAAAGCGATGAGGAGATTCTGAAGGAACTGGATCTTCCCGACCCCGACGGGTTGCAGGCGGGCGACGATTTTTCCGTCTTCATGCGGGATGCGGTTCCCCACAGGCTCCGCAACCGCGCGATGCGCCGGCTGTGGCGGTCGAACCCGGTTCTGGCCAACCTCGATGGGCTGGTCGATCATGGTGAGGACTATACCGATGCGGCAACGATCGTGCCGGGGATGAGCACGGCCTACGAGGTGGGCAAGGGCATGTTCGCCCATGTGGCGCGGCTGGCGGCCGATAAAGCGGCGATCACAGAAGACGATCTTGTCGGCGCGTCCGCATCACACACGCAAGCCACGCCTCTCGACGATGAGCCCGCGGCAGAAAATCCGAATCAACATGCGACCGAGGCACAAGCCGATGCGGTCTTTACCGACCCCGAAGACGTGCCCTCCCCACCGGTCTCGCGCCGCCATATGCGGTTTGCATTCAGCGATGAGTAAGAAGGACACAAGATGAGCGAAGCAGCCAGGATCGACCCAGCCGCAATCGCAGAAGAAGACAGGCTCCGCGCGGAACTTTACGATTTTCTCGCTGCCCTTCTGGCGCGCCCCCCGTCACAGGCGCTTCTGGACCAATGCGCCCGGCTGAGCGGCGACGGATCGCAACTCGGGCAGTCCGTTTCGGTGCTCGCAAATCTGGCGGGCAAAACCACCCAGAAGAAGGCAACGCGGGAATTCAACGACCTGTTCATCGGGTTGGGACGGGGCGAACTGCTCCCCTATGCCAGCTTCTACATGACGGGTTTTCTTCATGAGAAGCCTCTGGCGGTCCTGCGCAGGGACATGGCGGAGCGACAGATCGAGCGCGCGCCGAACGTCTATGAGCCCGAGGACAACATTGCCGGCCTGATGGAGATGATGGCGGGCCTGATCGAGGGACGCTTTGGCGCGCCGGCCTCTCTTGGCTCTCAGCAGACGTTCTTCAACCGTCATATCGCCCCTTGGGCACCGCATTTCTTCAGCGATCTGGAGGGCGCGAAGACCTCTGTCTTTTATGCCCCGGTCGGAACTGTCGGACGGATATTCATGGGAATCGAGCGCGAAGCCTTCCGGATGGGCGCAGGCTGATACGATGCAAGGCCGCTGGCCCCGGGACCAGTGGCACACTGAATGGAAATGGCACGTTACGAGGAGGAGCATGCCGATGTCGGATAAATCCAAACACGAAAACACGAACCGCCGCGATTTTCTCAAACTGGCCGCGACCGGGGCACCAGCCGCTGTCGCCGCCGTCGCCGTCGGATCAAATGAGGCCGAGGCCGCAACCACCGACACGGCCTCGTCGGCACTGTCGGACACCGCACATACCCGTGCCTACTATGAGTCCACACGGTTCTGAGAGCGATCGCCGCCGGACAGGGCGCGGGCCACCGCGCATTACCAAACCGGCTCAGGAAGGGAGATGAGGATGCTTAGAAAAAAAACCAACGGCATGGCGCTACATGCGCACCGGACGCCGCTTCTGTCTGCGGTCGCAGATAAATCCGTTGACCGGCGCGCATTCCTGCGCGGGTCGGGGTTGACCATCGGCGGACTGGCCGCCCTTGGCATGACCGGCGGCACCGTCACCCGCGCCCGGGCGCAGGATGCTGTCGGCCGGGCTGTCGATACGGTGAAATCGGTCTGTACCCACTGCGCGGTTGGCTGCACCGTTGTGGCCGAGGTCGATAACGGGGTCTGGATCGGACAGGAACCCGGTTTTGACAGTCCGATCAACCTCGGGGCGCATTGCGCGAAGGGCGCCTCCGTGCGTGAACATGCGCATGGCGAGCGCCGTCTGAAATATCCGATGAAAAAGGTAAATGGCGAATGGCAGCGTATCAGCTGGGAAGACGCCATTGAGGAGATCGGCGACAAGATGCTGGAAATCCGCGAGGAAAGCGGACCGGACAGCGTCTACTGGCTTGGATCGGCCAAGCACAGCAACGAACAGGCGTATCTGTTCCGCAAGTTCGCAGCCTACTGGGGCACCAACAACGTCGACCATCAGGCGCGAATCTGCCACTCCACCACTGTGGCGGGCGTTGCGAATACATGGGGCTACGGCGCCATGACCAATTCTTTCAACGACATTCACAACAGTCGGGCGATCTTCATCATCGGCGGCAATCCCGCCGAGGCGCATCCGGTCTCTCTTCTGCATGTGCTCAAGGCGAAGGAAGAGAACAACGCACCGCTGATCGTCTGCGATCCGCGTTTCACCCGCACCGCGGCTCATGCTGATGAATATGTCCGGCTCAGGCCGGGCAGCGACGTTGCGCTCATCTGGGGCCTTCTGTGGCATATCTTCGAGAACGGCTGGGAGGATCGTCAGTTCATCCGTACCCGTGTCTGGGGGATGGACCAGATCCGTGATGAGGTGAAGAAGTGGACCCCGGACGAAGTGGAGCGGGTCACCGGAGTGCCCGGCAGCCAGATGGAGCGTGTGGCCCGGACGCTGGCCAATAACCGCCCCGGCACCGTAATCTGGTGCATGGGCGGCACACAGCACACCACGGGCAACAACAACACACGCGCCTATTGCGTGCTTCAACTCGCGCTTGGCAACGTGGGAGTGTCTGGCGGCGGCACCAATATCTTCCGCGGTCATGACAACGTGCAGGGTGCAACCGACCTCGGAGTGCTTAGCCACGACCTGCCAGGCTACTACGGTCTGGCCGAAGGGTCATGGGCCCATTGGAGCCGAGTCTGGGAAGAAGACCTCGACTGGCTCAAAGGACGTTTTCAGCAGGCGGAAGGGGAGGACGGCAAGACCGTCAACCTGATGAACCGCACTGGCATTCCGGTGTCGCGCTGGATCGACGGCATTCTTGAAGACAAGGAGAACATCGATCAGCCTGACAACGTGCGGGCCATGGTTCTTTGGGGACATGCGCCTAACTCTCAGACCCGTATGACCGAGATGAAGACGGCGATGGAAAAGCTCGACATGCTGGTCGTGGTCGATCCGTATCCGACCGTCTCGGCGGTGCTGCACGATCGCACCGATGGCGTCTACCTGCTGCCGGCGGCCACGCAGTTCGAAACCCGCGGTTCCGTCACGGCATCCAACAGGTCGTTGCAATGGCGCGATCGCATCTTTGCACCGCTGTTCGAGGCGAAGACCGATCACGAGATCATCGCGCGCTTTGCCCGGAAGTTCGGTTTCGAGGACCGGCTGCTGCGCAACATCTCCATGGACAGCGAGCATGAGCCTAATATCGAGGACATCACCCGTGAGTTCAACAAGGGGATGTGGACCATCGGCTACACCGGCCAGTCGCCGGAACGGCTCAAGCTGCATATGGCCAACCAGCACACGTTCAACAGGACGACCCTGCGTGCGAGCGGCGGGCCGTGCGATGGTGACCACTACGGTCTGCCATGGCCATGCTGGGGCACCGCAGAGATGAACCATCCCGGCACACCGAACCTTTATGACATCAACACGCCGGTGAAAGATGGCGGTCTGCCGTTCCGCGCCCGCTTCGGGGTGGAACGCAATGGTGAGAATCTTCTCGCCGAAGGTGTGTCCAACCCGGGCGCCGAGCTTCAGGACGGGTATCCGGAGTTCACAATGCAGATGCTGATGGATCTGGGCTGGGATGGCGATCTGACCGAAGAGGAACGGTCTGTCATCGACGGGATTGCCGGCGCGAGCACCAACTGGAAAACCGACCTGTCCGGCGGGATTCAACGCGTGGCCATCGCACATGGCTGCGCGCCCTTCGGCAACGCCAAGGCGCGTGCCGTCGTCTGGACGTTCCCGGATCCGGTGCCGCTTCACCGAGAGCCGCTCTATACCAACCGGCGCGATCTGGTGGAAGACTACCCGACCTACGAGGACCGGAAGTTCTATCGCCTTCCGACGCTCTATGCTTCCATCCAGAAGCAGGACTTCAGCGAAGATTACCCGATCATCCTGACGTCCGGCCGACTGGTGGAATATGAGGGTGGCGGCGATGAGACGCGCTCCAACCCCTGGCTGGCCGAGTTGCAGCAGGACATGTTCGTAGAGATCAATACGCGCGATGCCAACAATCTGGGCGTGCGGGACGGCGCTCAGGTCTGGGTCGAGGGCCCCGAGGGTGGCAAGGTCAAGGTCATGGCCATGGTGACCGAACGGGTGGGTCCGGGCGTGGCCTTCATGCCCTTCCACTTCGGCGGACAGTTCCAGGGAGAGGACCAGAGATCCAAATACCCCGAAGGGGCCGATCCCTACGTTCTGGGGGAATCGACCAACACCGCGCAGACCTACGGGTATGACTCGGTGACCCAGATGCAGGAAACCAAAGCTACACTTTGCAAGATCAGCGCAGCATAAGGAGTTAAGAGAATGGCAAGAGCGAAGTTCCTCTGTGACGCCGAGCGCTGCATCGAATGCAACGCCTGCGTTACCGCCTGCAAGAACGAGCACGAGGTGCCCTGGGGCATCAACCGGCGTAAGGTCGTCACGATCAACGACGGCAAGCCCGGCGAACGGTCGATCTCGGTCGCCTGCATGCACTGCTCGGATGCACCGTGCATGGCGGTCTGTCCGACCGACTGCTTCTACCAGACGGAAGACGGGATCGTGCTGCACAGCAAGGATCTCTGCATCGGTTGCGGCTATTGTTTCTATGCGTGCCCGTTTGGCGCGCCACAGTATCCGCAGGCGGGCAATTTCGGATCGCGCGGCAAGATGGACAAATGCACCTTCTGCGCCGGTGGCCCGGAAGAGAACCACTCCACCGAAGAGTTCGCCAAGTACGGGCGCAACCGGATCGCCGAGGGAAAGCTGCCACTTTGCGCCGAGATGTGCGCGACCAAGGCGCTTCTGGCAGGCGATGGCGATGTGGTGTCCAACATCTACCGCGAGCGCGTGGTCGCCCGTGGCTTCGGGTCCGGTGCGTGGGGCTGGGGCACGGCCTACGACCAGAAGGCCAACTGAAGCCGGAGCATTGCGGGCGGGCTCTTGGATGCCCGCCCGAATGCGCGAATAGCCCCGCGGTTGCGACCGCGGGAATTTCGTCTTTGACCAAGGGATTGTCCGACCATGTCGCGCATCATCCAATCGTTCCTGAACCTTGTTTTCGCCTGTCTTTGCGTTCTGTCGATTTCGGTTCCCGCCATTGCACAGGGAGTGGATGGGCCCCGCGCGACCACAGGCGGGGCGCAGACGCTCGAGGATATTCTCAAGCGCCAGAACGACCAGAAGATCGACGAGAGTTTCCGCAGCGAGGCGATCGGAAGTCCGGCCGCTGCTGCCGATGAACGTGACCAGCTTGGCGTTCTTGGCGGCGTGGCCGACTCCGAGTTCTGGCGCGCGTTTCGCTATGGGAGGCTCGATGAACTGGGCGATCTGAGCGTTTCGGCGCGGGGCCCGGCCGCCGAGGTTGTTATTCAGGACAGTGGCATGAGGTGGTTGGAGTTCCGGGAGGGGCCGCTGGCCACCTATGGCGGGTATCTCTTGCTCGGCGTGCTCGCGATTCTCCTGCTGTTCCTGCTTCTGCGCGGGCGCATCCGCATTGACGGTGAAAAGGCCGGCACGACGATTCAACGCTTTGATGCGATTGAACGGTTTGCGCACTGGCTGCTCGCCGGGTCGTTTGTCCTGCTGGCAATAACCGGGTTGACGCTATTGTTCGGACGCATGGCGATCATTCCGCTGATCGGTCATGAGGCCTATGCCCCCTTCGCGATTGCAGGCAAATGGGTGCACAACAACGTGTCGTGGGCGTTCATGCTGGGGCTGGTGATGGTCACCGTGCTCTGGATCGCCCACAATATTCCCAACAAGCATGACCTGAAATGGATTGCCGTGGCAGGGGGCCTCTTTTCCAAGGGGGTGCATCCACCTGCGCGCAAGTTCAATGCCGGGCAGAAGCTCATTTTCTGGGGTGTCGTCGTGCTCGGTGTGTCGATTTCGGCCTCGGGCCTGTCGCTTCTCTTTCCGTTCGAACTTCCGATGTTCGCACCCACCTTCGAAAAGCTGAACGCCTTCGGTATACCCGGGATTCTGGGGATGGAGCCGCTGCCGGAAACCCTCATGCCACATGAGGAAATGCAGCTTTCGCAGATCTGGCATACCATCATCGCCTTCGTATTCATCGCGATGATTTTCGGGCACATCTATATCGGTTCCGTCGGGATGGAGGGGGCCTTTGATGCGATGGGAAGCGGTCAGGTCGATGAACAATGGGCCAAGGAACACCACGGATTGTGGTACGAAGAAGTCACCGACGACACCGCGCACGGTGCCGACCATAAACCGGCGGAGTGATCCGATGGACCCTGACACGCAATGCCTGCGCCGATACGTCAATGCTCAGGGAGCATGAACCATGAAAAGCATGATCTTCGCCTTTCTGGCGGTTGCCGTGATCGCGGTCGCCGCGGATTTCGGTCTCGACTATGCCGGATTTTCCAGTCAGGACGCCACATCCGGACCATCCGTGCGTCTGGATTGATGTAAACTGCCGCAAACCCATATAGTCTTGTGCTATGAACATCGTTTCTTCCAGTGATGGCGATGCGTCCGAGGATGTGACGCAACTGTCCAGAGACCGCGGGATGCGGTATGTGTCGGTTCTCGTCGTGGACGATGAACCGGGTATGCGCAATTATCTTCTGCGCACGCTGGAGCCGCGCTGCAAGAAAGTCATGACCGCCGCCAGCGCCGAGGATGCGTCGCTGCTTCTCGATGCGCATCATTTCGACCTGGTGCTCCTCGACAACGTGATGCCGGGGCAATCCGGCCTCGACTGGCTGAAGGACCAGCGGCGGGTGGGTTTCTTTGCGGAAGTGGTGCTGATGACCGCCTATGCCGATCTGGAAACCGCGATCCAGGCGATGCGGGTCGGCGCATCCGATTTCGTGCTCAAGCCTTTTCGCTCGAACCAGATCCTGAACGCCATCACACGCTGCATGACGGAACGCCACCTGCGGCGCGAGAACTTTCTGCTGAAATATGAGCTTCAGTCCGACAGCCTGGCCGCTCGGGGGCGCCTGCTCGGCACCTCGCCCCGGATCGAAAACATCCGCAAGATGCTGGAGCGGGCGGCGGCGGTGCAGACGCCAATACTGTTCACCGGCGAGAGCGGGACCGGAAAGGAAATCGCCGCGCGCACCCTGCATGCGCTGTCGGACAGGGCCGACCGCCCGTTCGTTCCGATCAATTGCGGAGCCCTCTCGCATGAGCAGCTTGCCACGGATCTCTTCGGCAAGGGCGATCGGCCGGACGACTCGGGCCTCATGGTTCACGCATCGGGTGGAACCCTTTTTCTGGATGAAGTTGCGGAAATGCCGGGACCCGTTCAGGCGGCGTTGCTGCGGGTGATCGAAGATGGACGCCTGCGTCCGGAGGGTGCGACACGCGAACTTCCGCTGAACCTGCGGTTCGTCTTTGCCACGAACGGCGATCTCAAGATGGCGATCGACGAGGGACGGTTCCGCGCCGATCTCTATCACCGGATCAACGTGATCGGAATTGAAATGCCGCCATTGCGTGAGAGGGTGGGCGATATTCCCGAACTGGCGGAACTTTTCATGAGCAAGATTTCGCGCCAACTCGGGATCGACCCCCTGCCGCTCACGGAACGGGTGCTGCTGAACATGGCGCGCTACGACTGGCAGGGCAATGTCCGCGAGTTGCGCAACGTGATCGAACGATCACTGATCCTCGGGGAATTTCCACCCGAGTTCGCCGGACCTACCGAGGAGGGGGAGGCGGAGCCGGTGGAATCCCTGCACGCGATGGAACGCCGGCATATTCTTTCGGTGGTCGAAGCTTGTGGTGGAAACCGGGCCGAGGCGGCGCGCCGTCTGGGTGTCTCGCGCCGCACCATCGACCGGAAATTCAGCATGTGGCATGGCTGACCCTCGCAAGACGGGGCTTTTCGCGGGCTACAGGGTCCGGTTGCGTCTTCTGCTTATCGCGCTGCTGCCCATTCTTGTTCTGCTTCCGCTGCTGCTTTTCACCGCCGTGAAGAACTGGAGCGTGCGCTACGACGAGGTGCTGACGGCCAAGGTCTCGGGCGACCTGACCGTGGCGCGCCAACACCTTGGCGGGCTTCTGGAGCGTCGCGGCGCGGAAATTTCGGCGCTGGCGCAATCTGTCCGCTTTCACGATGCGCGACGCGACGGGAGCGGTATGGCAGCGTTTCTGGAAGATCAGCGCCGTGAAATGGGACTCGATTTTCTCTACTATGTCGGGGAAGGGCGCGCGCCGAGGGTCGCGGCGCAGAACGGACCGCCGCCCGACCCCGAGCGCTGGCCGGTGGTGCAGGACGCCCTGAAGGGGCAGCATGGCAGCGTCATCGACATCTTCGACGCCAAAACCCTCTCCGCGATATCGGAGGAAATGGCATCACGCGCCCGGATCGATCTTGTCGAAACACAGGCCGCGGTGCCGACGGACAGAACGCGCGAGTCGCGCGGCATGGTGGTTCACGCGGCCGCGCCAGCGGACGGTGGCGCCCTTGTCGGGGGACTTTTGCTCAACCGGAACCTCGGGTTCATCGACGAGATGAACGCCCTTGTCTACCCACCCGGGAGCCTGATGGGCGGAAGCCTGGGAACGGCGACGCTCTTTCTCGACGATGTGCGCATCAGCACCAATGTCCGACTGTTCGAGGGGCGGCGTGCCCTTGGCACCCGCGTGTCCGCCGAGGTGCGCGAACAGGTGCTTGGGCGCGGTGCCATCTGGACGGCACGGGCCTTCGTGGTGAACGATTGGTACATATCCGCCTATGAGCCGATCCTGGACAGTTTCGGCAAGCGTGTGGGCATGCTCTATGTCGGGTTTCTCGAGGCACCGTTCCGCGCCGCCGAACAGCGCACGCAGTTAATGATCTGGGGCAGCTTCCTTCTGGTGCTTGCCATTAGCGTTCCGCTCCTGCTCAAGTTCTCCCATGGCATTTTTCGTCCGCTGGAGAGGATGAACAACACGATCACACGGGTGGAGCGCGGCGATCTGACAGCCCGATCCGGCGTTGCGGGGCAGGGCGATGAACTCTCCCGTCTGGCGCGTCACCTCGACGATCTGCTCGATCAGGTGCAGGAAAGCGACCGGCGCCTGCGCGAATGGGCCGAAGAACTCGAATCGCGGGTTCGAATGCGCACCCGCGATCTGGAAGAAGCCAATCGCCAGATCGAACTGACTTCGAAACAGCTTATCCTGTCGGAAAAACTCGCCGCCCTTGGCGAGATCACCGCCGGTGTCGCGCATGAGATCAACAATCCGCTCGCGGTGATCCAGGGGAATCTGGATGTGATTCAGGAAAACCTCGGCCCCGAAGTCGAGACTTTCGAGACCGAGTTCCGCCTTGTTCAGGAGCAGATTCAGGCGATCACCATTCTGGTGGCCAAACTTCTGAGGTTTGCCCGTCCGGAGGAATTTGAGTTGGACGAGGAGGGCATAGACCCGAACGCGGTGCTTCGCTCCAGCGTGCCTCTGGTGCAGCATGGGCTGTCCCACGCCGATATCGACATCGCGCTCGATCTGTCCGCTTCAACGAATGTCGCCATGAACGAGACAGAGTTGCAGCAGGTGATTGTCAATCTTCTGATCAACGCCATCCAGGCCATGCCCGATGGCGGCACCATCCAGATACGCAGCCGAGATGAACAGGACGACGACACCGGTCGCCGCCACATCCTGATCGAAGTGGCGGATGAAGGTGTGGGTATCGCGCCGGAGGAGCAGGACCGCATCTTCGATCCCTTCTTCTCGACCAAGAAGGGAAAGGGGACCGGCCTCGGCCTGTCCATTACCCGCAAGATCGTCACGCGCGCCGGCGGCACGATCACTTTTGAAAGCGGAACGAATGGTGGCACGGTATTCTTCCTGCGCCTGCCGGCGATATGACCTGCGTGGCGCACATGCGGCGGTTTCCGATGTCTGCCAGAGTGCAAAGTCGATTCTTGCATACCTTTGGCCTATACGTCGCCGCCGTTTGCGGTTCAAATGTCTTGATAGAAGCAGCATTTCCAAAAGGAGTCGCATACTCTTGGCCAAGCAACAGGATTCCGATCACGACAAGCATGCACGGGTCGAAGAGTATGAATCCGTGCCAAGCTCGGTCATCTTCGAAGCGATCCGCAGAGAAGGCGAGCATGAGCTCTCCCGTTCCTCGCGCGCGCTCTGGTGGTCGGGCGTGGTGGCAGGACTCGCAATCAGCACCTCGGTGCTCTGCAAGGGGTTTCTGGTTTCCATGCTGCCGGATGCCGCATGGGCGCCGGCGGTTTCCAACATCGGCTACACGATCGGCTTTCTGATCGTGATCCTTGGGGGGATGCAGCTTTTCACGGAAAACACCATCACCCCCATTCTGCCCCTGTTTCAGGCACCGACCCGGGCGAAGCTGGTGCAGATCGCCCGGTTGTGGGGGATCGTGTTCGTTGCCAACCTGACAGGCTGCGCCATTGCGGCGTTCGTTCTTGATCATGGCAGTATCGTGCCGCCGGGCCATCTGGACGGGATACTCCAGGTCTCGCGCCACTACGCAGAGGCGACGGCGATGGAACATTTCATGTGGGGCATACCGGCCGGTTTCATCATCGCTGCACTGGTTTGGATTCTGCCACGCATGGAAAGCGCGGGCGAGGTGTTGATGATCGTGCTCTTGACCTACATGATCGGCCTTGGGGACATGTCACATGTCGTTGCGGGATCGACCGAACTTTTCATCCTCGTGTTCCGCGCAGAGCTTGGGCTTGCCTCTGCGGTCCTCGGCGGGATATTGCCCGCACTGGCAGGCAATGTTCTCGGGGGCACTGGTATCTTCGCGGCCCTCACCTATGCACAACTGCGTGAGGAGCTCTAGGGCGTGGCAGGTAAACCTCGCCTTCTCCCGCGATAGGGCAAGGACCCGGGGAATATTCCGCTTCGGTGGACAATCGAACACGCGAAACACTGTGGGGTCAGGGCCGAAGGGATGGAGGACACGGATCTATACCAGCGGCTTGCGATGGCCGTCGCGATCGGGTTGCTTTTCGGGCTTGAACGCGGCTGGCATGGCCGCAACGAGGCCGAAGGTGACCGCATGGCCGGGATTCGCACATTTGCGTTGACGGGCCTTTTCGGCGGTGTCTGCGGATGGCTGAGTTTGATCCTTGGCGAGATCTTTCTCGGGATCGCGTTGTTCGGTGTGTGTGTGCTCGTCGGGCTGAGCTACTGGACACGCCTTCGCAAGCAAAACGACATCGGTATGACAACAGAGATAGCCCTGCTGCTGGCGTTCGGCCTCGGGGCCGCCTCGGTTGTGGCGGAGGTGGCGCCCGCCGCCACCGCCGCCGTCGCTGCCGCCTCGCTTCTGGCGACAAAGGACATATTGCACCGCTGGTTGACGAAAATCCGTGAATACGAACTTTATGCGGCCCTGCAACTGGCGGTGATCTCGGTCGTCATCCTGCCGCTTCTGCCCGATCAGGGATACGGACCCGGCGGTGTGCTCAACCCCTATGAACTCTGGTGGGCCGTGGTCGTGGTGGCCGGGCTGTCGTTCTTCGGATATCTGGCAATCCGGGTTGCGGGGGCACGGCTTGGCATACTGATCACCGGGCTTTTCGGCGGCATGGCGTCTTCCACGTCCACGACACTGGCGTTTTCGCGCATGGCGCGCGATGACACAAAACTGCGCCCCATCCTTGCGGTCGGGGTTGTGGTCGCGGGGTCTGTCACCTGCCTGCGTATTCTGGCCGTTTCCGCGATCTTCGAACGCAGTCTGATACCATCGCTTGCGCCTCCGATGGTGCTGATGGCCATGATCGGGTTTACCGGGGCGGTTGTGCTGAAACTGCTCGCGGATCACGAGGGCGGCGCGCCGTCAGAGCTTGAGGAGCTCTCCAATCCTCTCGCTCTGAGAACGGCCTTGTCGTTCGGTGTCATATTGTCTGTTGTCGTCCTGATCACGCATTTCCTGCGGGATTGGTTCGGAACCGGCGGCATATATGCCGCCGCCGGGTTTTCCGGTATCGCCGATGTGGACGCTCTGACCATATCCGTGTCGCGCATGGCGGGGGAGGATCTGGCGATTGTCACCGCGACGGGGGCCATCGTCCTGGCTGTGTCGGTCAATACTGCCGTCAAGGGCGGCATTGCCCTTGTTTTCGCGAGTGGTGGTGGCTTCGGGCTGAGGATCATGGGAATCTATGCGCTCATGATCGCGGTCGGGGCCATCTTTGTCTTTCGTGGATTGTCCTGAGTTGTCCGCGTCAGAGCGTCAGGGCGGCACCACCTGTCGCCGCCACGATCACAACGATCCACGGCGGGGCCTTCCACGCCGTCAGCAGGACAAAGCAACCCAGCGCCAGTGAGAAGCTCTGTAAATCGGTGACCGCGCTTGTGAATACCGGAGAGTAGAGCGCCGCCCCGAGTATTCCGACCACTGCGGCATTGGTCCCCCGCATCGCCGATTGGGCCCATGTCTTGCGACGAAAGCTGTCCCAGAACGGCAGCACCCCCACGAGGATCAGAAATCCGGGCAAAAACAGCGCTGTCAGTGCCAGAGCGGCCCCCACAACCCCGTTCGGCTCCGGCCCCAGCACGGCCCCCAGATAGGCAGCAAAGGTGAACAGCGGGCCGGGCACCGCCTGCGCCGCGCCGTAGCCGGCAAGAAATTCATCCGTCGTGATCCAACCCGGTTGCACCACCTCGGCCTGAAGCAGCGGCAGGACCACATGCCCCCCACCAAAGACCAGCGCGCCAGATCGGTAGAAGCCATCAATCACCGCAAATGTCTGACCTTGCCCGGCAACAAGCGGAAGCAGGGCCAGAAGACCGCCGAAAACCGTCAATGCCGCAATCGCCGCGCCACGCGACACCGGCACCGACAAATGCCCGCCCTCGCAGCGCGTGTCGCCTCCGAGCGCGAATCCGGCCACCGCGCCGAGCGCGATTGCCCCCACCATGCCCGCCGCCCCGGGCACGAACGCCAGCACCAGAACGGCCGAAAGCGCAATGGTCGCGCGCTCGCGGTCCGGGCACAGGTTGCGCGCCATGCCCCAGACCGCCTGCGCGACAATCGCCACTGCCACGATCTTCAGCCCGTGCAGCGCCCCGGTTCCGATCGGTCCGGACAGTTGCGCCGCCGACATGGCAAAGGCAAACAGCAAGATCGCGGAAGGCAGGGTAAAGGCGCAGAAGGCCGCAAGCGCCCCAAGCCATCCCGCCCGCATGAGACCCAGCGCGAATCCCACCTGGCTGGAGGCCGGACCGGGCAGGAACTGACACAGTGCGACCAGATCGGCATAGGCCGTGTCCGAAAGCCACCCGCGCCGCGTGACCAACTCATCGCGGAAATACCCCAGATGCGCGATCGGGCCGCCGAATGACGTAAGGCCAAGTTTCAGGAATACGGCAAAGACTTCTGCCGCGCTCCCCCTTTGCGGCGTGTCCGGCCGCCCCTTGTCGTGTTTCACTATGGCCTCACAGCCGCTTGTTTCACTTGTGCGCGATGGTTCAGGCTGAGAGTGCCCTTTCAGAGTGGGCGATCAAGACCAAATTGCACCACTTCCGAAGAAGGATATAACGTGAATGCAAAGGTCGGACAACGAATCTCAAGACGCAGAAAAGACGGAGAGCACCATGAAGAAGATTACCGTTTTCATTGCGATGGCGTCTCTGTTCGGGGCCGTGGCAGCACAGTCGCAGACAGGCCACAACGGACATGGTGACAAAGACGCGCCCTATGCCGGTCTTCAGGAGCGCGAGATCAAATCGCTTTCCGAAAGCGATCTTGAAGAACTGCGCCGGGGCGGCGGATGGGGTCTTGCCCTTCCGGCAGAACTGAACGGCATGCCCGGCCCCGCCCATCTGCTGGAGTTGCGGGACGAGATCGGCCTCTCCGTCGGGCAGGTGGCTGAGATCGAAGTCATTTTCGACGCGATGCAGGTAGAGGCGCGCGAGGTCGGAAATCGCCTCATCGCGGCCGAAGAGGCGATCGAGGCTGCCTTTCGCTCAGGGGAACTGGATAGCGCCCGTTTGCGCCAGCTTATCGACACCGCCGCCGCCGCACGGGCCGACCTGCGTTTCATCCACCTGTCGCGGCACCTTATGACGCCATCCATACTGACAGAGGCGCAGATCGACTCTTACAACCGTTTGCGCGGGTACACGTCCAATCCGTGCGCTACCGTTCCTGACGGTCACGACCCTGCAATGTGGAGACAGCACAACAACTGCGATTGACGCCCGTTATCGGGGCGAGGACGCGCACCGTTTCTCACTGAAGCGTCATGTCGATTTCAATGGTGGTTTTGGCATCGGGCGTGACCGGCGCAATCACGATCTTGCCGTTCTGAACCCCATTGCCCGAAAACTCGACGGTTGACTCGATACTCTCATCAAGCTTCCGCATGATCTGGTAACCTGCGCCGGACAATTCGTCCTCCCACGTATCAAGCAGCGCTTCCGCGTCCTGCTCGGTCTCGAAGGATACCATCTTGATGTAAGAGCCGATTTCGCGAGCATCCCCGATCTTGGCATCCTCTGGCAGGACGATTTCGGACGGAAGCCAATCGGGCCTGTCAACCGCCTCGTCTGACTCCGCCAATGCGGCGCCGGCAAGCAGAGTGGCGATAGCAAGCCCAAGCCAGAAGGCAAGCGCCCGAAGCCTGACAGCGGGATGTTGATTCAATGTGTTCATCAGAACTTTCCGTTTTGGTTCGCCTGCGGAATCTAGCATCGGAATGGGTATGTCCAATCGAGCTTGGGTGCATGGGCGGGTTTCTGCCGGTCACCGGATTGAACGGCAAACGTCGCATCCCGTCAACAGGGGGCAACGCCCGAATTGTAGAACAGTTCCGGATCATGGAACGGCGGGCTGCCACACTGGGCGCCGATCCGATCAAAGGGAAAGGGGGTACGCCACGATTGCGGCATACCCCCTGCTGTTCCTGGCCCAAGGCGTGATCAACCCGCGTGATATTGCGGTGCGCTGGCCAGATAGGTGCCATAGGCGGCGGCGTTCGGGTAGGAGAATTGCTCGGCCAGCGGGTTGGCGCGCTTGCGCTTTCTTGCGCCGATATCGGCCAGCAACTCGTCGAAGTGCTTAAAGTGGAAGGGGGCAGAACACAGCCCGCCATAGACCTTCGCGGCGGGACGTTCCTTGCGCCGCCAGTTGAGCATCATTTCGATATTGTCGCGCATCTCGGTATCGCTCGGCTGATGTGCAAGCTGCCCGTCGGCATAGCGGACAAGCCAGTTGGCGATCATCTCCGCCCCCAACACCGTGCAGAAGCTCGAGTTGAAGCCGACGAACCCCATGTCGGGCAGATCGGGATTCACCGACAGCCGATAGACCCGATATTGCCCGTCCTCGTCGATCAGCTTTTTCTTCTCCGCCTCGGGCAGATAGGGCACGCCAAGCTTCCAGCCCACCGCAAGCACGGACAGATCGCAGGGAATCCTGTCGCCGGTGGTCAACACCGCGTGACCGGGTTCATAGTGGTCGATCGTGCCCTGAATCGGCTTGATCGTGCCGGCCCGGAACCCTTCGAAGAGCCCCGGCGTCACGATGGGCAGGGAGCAGGAGGCTTCCTTCTCGATCGGCGTGTCTGGCACCATGTTCCATTTCTTCAGCCCCAGTTGCAGCTTCAGAAGCGTTTCCAGCCCGCGAAAGTTCGCCCAGACCAGCGGTTTGAACGCCGCCGCCACGACCCGCTGCATGGGCGACTTGCCCCATGCGTTGAACTGCTGCTCCTGCGCGCGCATGTAAAGCAGGCGCTTGAAATTGATCCCGCCGACGAAATACGGCATGCGCCAGACATTCTCGCGATAGACCATCGTCACCTGTTTCGCGCCGTTCTTGGCCGCGTTCACCGCCAGATCGGTGGCCGATTTCGACCCGCCGAGCACCAGCACATGCTTGCCGTTCGCAAGGGTGCTGTCGGTGTATTCCGAACTGTGCATCACGCGGCCGCCATTGGCGACGAACTCATCCTGACCGGGGTGGCTGATGATGTTCTTGTCGGAAAACTGCCCGGTGCAGATGGCGACGAAATCGAAATCCTGCTTGCGCTCATGCCCCGCCGCCTCGATCGTCAGCGTCCATCCCGGCTTGCCATCGGCGCGGCGATCCATCGATACAATACTGGTGTTGAGCTGGAACAGCCGCGCCAGACGATGCTTGTCCGCATAGGAATGCAGATAGGCATGCACCTGCGGGCCCTTGGGCCACTCGGGGTAGTCGTCGGGCATCGGGTGGTCGGTGAAGCGGTAAAGATCCTTGGGCGATTGCGTCTGCACATCCGGATACGAGCGCGACAATTCCCACACCCCCCCGAAATCGTGGCTCCGCTCAAATCCGAACACCCTGTGTCCGCGTTCGTCGAACGCCTTGGCCGCAGCCAAACCGCTGACCCCGCCGCCAATCACGGCGACGTTCTTTTTCTTGATCATTGTTATCTCCCTGTCGGTTTAGCCGCGCGCCTCAGCCGTTTTCCGGCGGCGGCAGGAAATCGACTTCATGCAGTGCCGAAAGCCGCACCAGCTCATTGGGGTCGGTCACGCCGTCGAGCGCACCGAACAGATCGAACAACTTGCGCGACGGCGCCACGCCGAAAACGCAGGTTGCAGTCTGACCAGAGCGGTTGAAGATGCCATGCGCCTCGCCCATTGGCATTCGGATGGTATCGCCGGCACCGGCCTTGTGGGTTTGCCCGCCCATTTCGACCTCAAGCGCGCCCTCCAGCATGATGATCCACTCGTCCTGTGTGGGGTGGATATGCGGCGGCACAAAGGTGTCCGCCGGGACCACGGCATGCCAGATGAAGGCATTGTCGCTCAGCAATTTCGGCGTGTAGGTGTGCCCCACCACATTCCATGCCACGCCGTCGATCCCGTCGGCTGCGGCGGTGATTCCCATTCCGTCTTTCATCGCTCTCTCCTGTTGGCTTCCTTATTGGTGGGAGGAGTCTAAACACATCCCGTGCGCTCTCCATTATCCGTTTTGCGAAAGAAACGGTCCTGCAAGGGCAGGGGCGGGTTTGTTTCTTGCCCGAGAGCGGTCGGCTGCTCTACACTTCGGCCATGGAAGGAACCGCGCAGGCGGTGCCGCTGGCCCGGCATCGCCGCTTTCACACCGCAGATCTTGACGAGGCACGCGAAATCGTGTCGCGGCATTTCTGTGCCCATCGCCTTGATCGCAGGTCGGTCGACGGTCGGTTCGATGCCTGCCAGAATCGCGCGCGAGGCCGCCATGTCTCTCTGAACTATCTGCGCTATGGCGCGGACGTGGCGATTGAACCCGGTGAGCTTGAGAGCTTCTTTCTCATCCAGATCCCGCTCTTCGGGACGGCCGCGATTCAGAACGGGTGCCGGACCGTCCGGTCCGATCCGCGCACGGCCAGCCTGCTGAACCCCGACCGGCGCACGAAGATGCGCTGGCATGCGGGATGCGAGCAGCTTCTTGTGCAGATCGACCGCGCCTACATGCACGAGACAGTGCAACATTTGACGGGCTGCGACATCACCGGCGGGCTCCGCTTCGATCCCCGTCTGGATCTCACGCGTGCGGGCCTGCGCGGCTGGTATCGGGGGGTGCGCGCGCTTGTCCGCGCCGCCGAGAGCGCAGAGGCGTTCACCGGAACCGATAGCCTGCACCAGCGACTGATCGAGGAAACCCTCGTCGCCGATCTGATTGAGGCGCAGCCCAGCACCATCTCGCCATTGCTCGACCGGCTGTCTCCGGCAGCCCCTCCTGCGGCGCTGCGCCGGGCGCTCACGGTCATCCACGACCGGATGGAGGGGCCGCTCAGCCTGCCGGCCATCGCGGCCGCGGCCGGTGTGACACCGCGCTCGTTGCAAATGGCGTTCCGGCGTGAACTGGATGTGACACCGATGCAATACCTGCGCGATCTGCGCCTTCGCTTCGCGCGCCACCTGCTGCTGGAAGGCGCCTCCGACATGACGGTGGGGGAGGCATGTTATCGCTCCGGGCACGCGCATTTCGGGCGGTTCTCGACAGCCTACCGCGAAAAATTCGGGGAATCCCCGCATCAGACCCTGCGTTGCGAGGTCGCCTGACCAGCCCGGCTCAGCGCGCGCCGGTCAGATGGGCCAGCGTCGCGCCGGCCTCATAGCCGATGGCCCGCAGCCCGGTCAGCCGCTCTGAATAGTGGTCCAGCGGCGCGACGGGCAGGGGGCTTTCATCGCCGTCCAGAAGCGCCCGCGCCATGCGTATGCCGAACGCCGTGCCCGGCCCGATACCGCGCCCCGAATAGCCATGCACCGCAAGCGCGCCCGGCCCGGGCCGCGTGATCTTGGGCACGTGATCCGAGGTCATGGCGATCCGCCCTTGCCACGCCATGTCCAGCGGCTGCCCGGCCAATGCGGGAAACAACGCGGCCAGCTTGCGCGGCGCCCAGCCCCGGTGAAACCCCGATGCGCCATGATCGAGCGCGCCGATCCCGCCGACGATCACGCGCCCCGCCGCATCGGTGCGAAAGGCAGACATGACCGTCGCCGTGTCCCAGCATCCCTCGCCGCCCGGCAGGATCGTGCGGCGCAGATCGTCCGGCAGCGGGCGCGTGGCCATCTGGAAGAAATGCACCGGCACGGCGGCGGGTGGCTCCAACCCCTCAAACGGCAGGTGATAGGCATTGCTTGCCAGTAGAAGCGCCGGCGCACGCACGGTTCCGCCCATGCTCTCCACCTGCCAAAGATCGCCGTGCCGCCGCACCGCGCTGGCCGGGCTGTGCTCGAAGATTTCCGCGCCCTCCACCTGCGCCGCCCGCGCCAGCCCGCGCGCATAGGCAAGCGGCTGGATCGTGCCCGCGCGCGGGTCGAACAGCGCGCCGTGCAGACAGGCCGCCCCCGTGCGCGCCGCGGTTTCCGCCTTATCCAGAAGGGTCACCGGTGCCCCCAGTTCGGCAAGCTGCGCGCACCGCCGCTCCAATTCCGCGCGGCCTGCCGGGGCATGGGCACAATGCAGCGTGCCCCCCCGCGCCGGCTCACATTCGATGCCGTATGCTTCGATCAACCCGAACACCTGGTCCGGCGCCTCGGCAAGGATGGACGACAGTCTGTCGCCCGCCGTATCCCCCATGATCTTGCGAATATCGGCCGGTGGCAGCCACAGCCCGGCGTTGACCAGCCCGACATTGCGACCCGATCCGCCAAAGCCGATGTCGCGCGCTTCCAGAAGGCAGACGCGCGCGCCGCTCCGCGCCGCCTCAAGCGCGGCGGCGCAGCCGGTGAACCCGCCGCCCACGATCACCAGATCCGCCTCGCGGTCGTCCGTCAGCATCGGCGCGCCCCCCTGTTCGGCACAGGTGACGGCCCAAAGGCCGCGTTCGTCCTCCGTAGTCATTTTGCCTCCCTTTTTGGGGTTTCAGATATCGAACCTGATCCCCTGCGCGAGCGGCAACTCGCGCGAATAGTTGATGGTCTGGGTCTGCCGCCGCATATACCCCTTCCACGCGTCCGAGCCACTTTCGCGCCCGCCGCCGGTGTCCTTCTCGCCGCCAAAGGCCCCGCCGATCTCGGCGCCCGACGGGCCAATGTTGACATTGGCAATGCCGCAATCCGATCCCACCGCCGACAGGAAGGTTTCCGTCTCCCGCAGGTCGGTGGAAAAGATGCAGGACGACAGCCCCTGCGGCACGGCGTTATGCAGCGCGATGGCCTCTTCCAACGTCTTGTATTTCACCGCGTAGAGGATCGGCGCAAAGGTTTCGTGGTGCATGATCGCGCTTTGTTGCGGCATCTCCACGATGCTGGGCGCGACATAGGCGGCACCCGGGAAATCATCCTCGAGCACCGCGCCGCCGCCATGCACCGTGCCGCCTTCGGCCTGCGCCTGCTTTAACGCCTGCGCCATCGCCCCGGCGGCGGCCTTGTCGATCAACGGCCCCACCAGCGTGCCATCCTCCAGCGGGTTGCCGATGGGCAGCGTCTCATAGGCCGCGATCAGCCGCGGCAGAAGGTCGTCATAGATATCCTCGTGCACGATCAGCCGGCGCAGGGTCGTGCACCGCTGCCCCGCCGTGCCCACCGCCGAGAACACGATGGCCCGCAGCGCCATTTCCAGATCGGCGGAGGGGGCAACGATCATTCCATTGTTGCCGCCAAGCTCCAGGATGGTGCGGCCAAGGCGTTTGGCCATCTCGCCCGCCACCGCGCGTCCCATCGGCACAGAGCCGGTGGCCGACACGATCGCCACATCCTCCGATGCGCTGAGCGCCTGTCCCAACTCATGCCCGCCCACGAGCGTCTGGATCAAACCTTCGGGCGCATCCTCTCCGAAGTCCCGGCACACCCGGTCGCAGATCCCCTGAACCGCCAGCGCGGTGAGCGGCGTCTTCTCTGACGGCTTCCAGATCACCGGATCGCCGCAGACAAGCGCCAACGCCGCGTTCCACGACCATGGCGCGACCGGAAAGTTGAAGGCGGTGATTACCCCGCACACCCCCTTGGGGTGCCATGTCTCGCGCATCGCATGGCCCGGCCGCTCCGACGCGATGGTCAGCCCGTGAAGCTGCCGCGACAACCCCACCGCGAAATCGCAGATGTCGATCATCTCCTGCACCTCGCCAAGACCTTCCTGAACGATCTTGCCGCAATCGAGCGTGACGAGTCGGCCCAGGGCTTCCTTTTCCTCGCGCAGCGCCACACCCAGCCGGCGCACCAGCTCTCCGCGCCGGGGCGCGGGCACGCGGCGCCATTTGTCGAACGCCCCCGCCGCACGGGCAATCGCCGCCTCCGCGTCGGCGCGCGTGTGTTGCCGCAGCGCCGCCACCTCGGTGCCATCGACCGGGGTTGTGACCGTCAGTTCGCCGCCCCGAAACGTTTCGGGATCCAGCCTCGCCGCCTTGAGAATCTCCGTATATGTCATGTCCTGTCTCCTTTCCTGCATATCACGTCGCGCCGCTGATCATCCCGCCCCATGGCGGCCAGCAGCCCGCGCGCGTTCTGCGCTTCTTCGAAATCGGCCTTGCAGGTCATGCCCTGCCATCCGGCCAGTATGAGCGATTGCGCCACCGCCCCGCCAAGCGTCGTGCCCGGCCCGGTGACAATGAACAGATCGGGGGCGAACTCCCGCGCCGCCACGGTGATCGCGCGCGTGAAATCATAGGGCGTGATCACCTGCGCACCGAGCGTGTAGTCATGAAGCGCGGCGCGGTCGGTGCCATGCGGCCACCAGATCCGCCCCCGCCCGTCGATCACCGGGCGCTCGGGCGCACCGAACAGATCGCGGGGCAGAGCGGCGCGCCCCGCCTCGGCCACCGACGCCTGCATATCGGTGTGAAACGCCGCGTGACCGGGCAGGCGCATGGGAAAGCGGCCCTCCACCGTTGGTACCGCCGCCTCGAAGGCCGACAGCCCTGCCTCGTTGCCCGCCAGCACCAGCATTCCGCCAAGCGCAATCGACAGGCCAAGGCGACAGCCCGCCCGCGCGTCAATCTCCGCCACCTGCGCCAGCAGCGCCGCGCGCCGCGCCGGATCGTCGCGCCAGTCCGCATCCACGACCGGATAGACAAGCTGCCCGCCGATCATATGCTCGTGCATCAGCCGGCCCATGGTGTTGACCACCTCGAACCCGCCCTCCGGCGTCACCGCGCCGGCCACCGCGAGCGCGGTGTACCAGCCCATCGAATTGCCGGTGACGGCCACCACCTCCACATCGCCGGCCAGCGTCCGCGCATCGAGTAGACTGCTGGCGTAGATCAGTGGCGAGGCGACATCGCCGCGCGCATAGGTCTTCGCGGAAAACCGCGCCGCACCGTCCAGCGCGGTCAACGTCTCCTGCCCCTCGGCCGCGCGCCGGTCATCGAACACCGGCAAAAACGGCGCCCCCGCGTGATGCCGCGCGAGATAGCCCAGCTCGGCGCGATTATAGGTGCCCCGCCCGGGGCAGATCACCACCGCCCGCCGCGTCATCGCCGCCCCCCCGTCAGCGCCAGCGCCGCGTCCACGATGCCCTCTCGCGACGGCAGGGGGGCGGCATAGGCCGGGCCGGTGGCGATGAAGCAATCCTCGGCCACCACCCGCGCCGCCGGTCCCACGCCGTGCTCCGAAAACAGGGTCATCAATCCCTCCGACTGGCTTGCGGTGCGCCGGCATTCATCGACCACGAGCACCGCGCCGCACCCCTCCACCGCTTGCAAAAGGGCATCCTGCGGCAGCGGGGCCAGCCAACGCAGGTCGATCACCCGCGCCTGCACACCCCGCTCGATCAACTCCGCCTGCGCCTGACGCGACAGGTAGGCGCCATTGCCATAGCTCACGATGGCCAGATCTCGCCCCTCACCATGCACCCCGATCTCGCCCAATGCGATCCTTTCATCGGGGGCCGGATAGGGCCCTATCCAGCCGCCATCGCCCGCCTCGTGCAGATCGCGCATCGAATAAAGCGCGATCGGCTCCAGAAACACCACCACGCGCTGTTCCTCGCGCGCCAACCGGACGCATTCGCGCAGCATCCGCGCGGCATCCGGCCCGTTCGACGGGCAGGCCAGGATCAGCCCCGGAATATCGCGCAGCACGGCGAGCGAATTGTCGTTGTGGAAATGCCCGCCGAACCCCCGCTGATAGCCAAGGCCGGCGATCCGGACCACCATCGGGTTGGTGAACTGCCCGTCAGAGAAGAAGGGCAGGGTGGCCGCCTCCCCCCGGAGCTGATCCTCGGCGTTGTGCAGATAGGCGAGAAACTGGATCTCGGGCACCGGAATGAACCCGTTGTGCGCCATACCGATGGCAAGGCCCAGAATGGATTGCTCGTCCAGAAGCGTGTCGATCACCCGATCCGCGCCGAAACGGGCCAGCAACTTTTGCGTCACGCCATAGACTCCGCCCTTGCGGCCCACGTCCTCCCCCATGAGCGTGACCTCCGGCACCTCCAGCATCAGATCGGTCAGCGCCCAGTTGATCAGCCGGCTCATCGGCTGCGGCTGCTCCATCGCGCGCATGTCGCCGCCAAAGGCGGCGGCGCGGTCCTCGGGCGCGGGGCCGTTCCTCGGCGCGCAGGGGCGGGGCGGGGGGATCAGGCTCGCACGCACGGCCTCGGCGCTGTCCAGATGCGGCCGTTTGACCGCCTCCGCCGCGACCCGCTCCACCCGCGCGCGGGTGTCCTCATAGATCGACAGCGCGTCGGTGGGCTCCAGCGCGCCCGCCTCTGCCAGAAGGCGCACGGAATGCAGCAGCGGATCGTTGGCCTCCTCGGCCTCCACCTCCGCCCGGGGCAGGTAACTGGTGGCCACATCCGCGCCCGCATGACCGTAAAGCCGGATGGTCCGCAGATGCAGAAACGCCGGCTTGCGGCGACTGCGCACATACTCCGCCGCCTGCCGCGCCACGGCGAATGTCTCGTAAAGGTTCAGCCCGTCAGCCCGGAAATAACGCATTCCGGCCCGGTGCCGCATGGAAGCTTCGATCCAGCCGGCGGGCGTCTTGGTCGAAATGCCGATGCCATTGTCCTCGCACACGAACAGAAGCGGCAGCGGCACCGCCTGCACCGACGTCCATCCCGCGGTGTTGATCGCCCCCTGCGCGGTCGAATGATTGGCCGAGGCGTCCCCGAAGCTGCACATCGCCAGCCCGCCGTCGGCCAGCGCGCGATGCTCGGGCGGGCGTCGCCGCGCCGCGCCGATGCCATAGGCCGCCCCCACCGCCTTGGGCAGGTGGCTGGCGATGGTCGAGGTCTGCGGCGGAATCATTAGCGCCCGGGAGCCCAGAACCTTGTGCCGTCCGCCCGATGTCGGATCCTCGCGCGAACAGGCAAAGGACAGGAGCATGTCCCATGTCATTGTCTGCCCCGGCACCTGCTGCGCTCGCGCGATCTGGAACGCGGCGTCGCGGTAGTGCAGAAAGGCGATGTCATCAGGGCGCAGCGCATGGGCCACCGCCGCCATGCCCTCGTGCCCGCTCGATCCGATGGTGTAAAATCCCGTGCCCGCCTTCTGCATCTCCCGGCTCGTCAGGTCGAGCGCCCGGCTCAGGCATTGCGCCCGGAAAAGCGTTACCCCCTCCGGTGCGGTCAGCCCCGGCGCGGCGCCGCCCCCTGCCGGGAAGTCGCGCGCGGCGACCCGGCGCAGGAAATTGTCGTGAACGATGCTGGCGCGATCCATGAAAGCCCCGTTTGCGGCCCGCCCATGCCGTTGGCGAATGGGGCAGGGCGGTGAATGACATGCCTTGCCGCAGTATTGCGTTTAATACATCGAATTTCTATTGATAGAAACGCCCAAGGCCATGAGTTAAAATCATATGATCGCGCCCCGCCGCTTCCTGCCCTCG
This sequence comes from Salinihabitans flavidus, assembly GCF_900110425.1. Taxonomy (GTDB): domain Bacteria; phylum Pseudomonadota; class Alphaproteobacteria; order Rhodobacterales; family Rhodobacteraceae; genus Salinihabitans; species Salinihabitans flavidus. Next base: position 166,786 of record NZ_FODS01000005.1, read on the forward strand.
ATCAACGCGCTTCTCGCGCTCGAAGCCGTGGACCGGCTTGGAAGCGCCTCGGCCGCCGCGCGCGAGCTGTCGCTGACCCAAAGCGCAATCAGCCGCCAGCTCCGGAAGCTTGAGGAGCAGATGGGCGCGCCGCTGGTTGACCGGACCAGCCCACGCCTTTCCCTCACTCCCGCCGGGGCCGATTACGTTGCTTCGGTGCGTCAGGTGCTCACCCAGCTTGCGCAAAGCTCCCTGAAACTGCGCGCCAATCCGCGGGGAGGAAGCCTCGATCTGTCGATCCTGCCGGCCTTCAGCATGTATTGGCTCGCCCCGCGCCTGCGCGACTTCACCGCACGCCATCCCGAAATCACGCTCAACCTCAACACCCGGCTGCGCCCCTTCGATTTCGGGGCGGAGCCGTTCCACGCCGCCTTTCACTTCGGGCGGCGCAACTGGTCCGACGTGCATTACCTGCCGCTCTGGGCGGAAACCGTGGTCCCCGTCGCTGCCCCCGACCTGACGCCCGCGCCCGTGACCGCGCCCGGGGATCTTCTGTCGCTGCCGCTTCTGCATCTCGAGTCGCGTCCCGACGCGTGGGAGCGGTGGTTCGCCGCCCGCGACGTGCCGAGCCCCGCGCTCTCGGGCATGCTCTTCGACCAGTTCTCGACCATGACGCAGGCCGCCATTCACGGGCTGGGCGTGGCCCTCGTGCCGAGTTTTCTGGCCGAGGCCGACATCGCCAGCGGCCGCCTGATCGAGGTCAGCGCCGCCCCCCGCATCAGTCTTGGACAATATTACCTCGTCTGGCCCGAGGCGCACGACAGTTACCCGCCGCTCGTCAGCTTCCGCCGCTGGCTGAGCAAACAGCTCACATCTTGATGATCCGCCGTCTTCATATTGCAAATCATTCTCATTCTACTTGACATTTGCAAACGCTTCGCATTTACACAAGTAAGACCCCAAACGGAGACCCCCATGCCCCAACGCCCCCTGCGCTGGCTCGCCGCCGCCTTTGCCACCATCTTTCTCGCCCTGCCGGCCAGCGCCGAAGAGCGGCTCAAGGTCGTCACGACCTTCACCGTGCTGGCCGACATGGCCGCCAATGTCGCCGGAGAGGCCGCCGACGTGGTTTCCGTCACCAAGCCGGGGGCGGAGATCCACGGCTATCAACCCACCCCGCGCGACATCCTGCGCGCCCATGACGCCGACCTGATCCTCTGGAACGGCCTGAACCTGGAACTTTGGTTCGAGCAGTTTCTGTCCAATCTGGGCGACAAACCCTCCGTCACGCTCAGCGACGGCATCGACCCGATCGCCATCGGCAGCGGCAGCTATGAGGGCCAGGCCAATCCGCACGCCTGGATGGGTCTGGATAACGCCCTGATCTACATTGACAATATCGCAAGCGCCCTGTCCGAGCATGACCCCGCCAACGCCGACACCTACGCCGCCAACGCAGAGCGCTACAAGGACGAGCTGCGCGCCACATTGGAACCATTGCGTGATCGGATCGCGGAGATTCCCCAAGACCGCCGCTGGCTCGTGACCTGCGAGGGGGCCTTTTCCTATCTCGCCCGCGATTTTGGCCTGAAAGAGCTATACCTCTGGCCGATAAACGCCGATTCCGTCGGCACCCCGCAACAGGTCCGCATGGTGATCGACAAGGTGCGCGCCCATGACATTCCCGTTGTCTTTTGCGAAAGCACCGTCAACACCGCCCCCGCCAAGCAGATCGCCCGCGAAACCGGCGCGGCCTATGGCGGCGTGCTCTATGTCGACAGTCTGAGCGCCCCGGGCGGCCCGGTACCAAGCTATCTCGACCTGCTGCGCGTCACCTCGCAAACGGTGGTGGACGGGCTGACCGGCGCCATGAGCAAGGAGAAATGACCCATGCTCGATGACAGCAAGCTGATCGAAGCCCATTTCGCCGCCGACGGCCCCGGCGGCGGCATTCTCGCGCACGACTTGACCGTGACCTACCGCAACGGTCACACCGCGCTGCGCGACGCCAGCTTCGAGATCCCGCGCGGCACGGTCACCGCGCTGGTGGGCGTCAACGGGTCGGGCAAATCCACGCTGTTCAAGGCGATCATGGGCTTTCTGCCCACGGCAAAGGGCGACATCCGCCTTTTGGGGCGCAGCGTGAAACAGGCCCTGCGCGAAAACCTTGTCGCCTATGTTCCGCAGGCCGAAGAGGTGGACTGGTCCTTTCCGGTGCTGGTCGAGGACGTGGTGATGATGGGCCGCTACGGCCACATGGGATTCCTGCGCCGCCCGCGCGCCGCCGATCACGCGGCGGTGGAGGATGCGCTGGGGCGCGTGAGCATGCTGGAGCACCGTCACCGCCAGATCGGAGAGCTGTCGGGCGGTCAGCGCAAGCGCGTCTTTCTCGCCCGCGCGCTGGCGCAGGACGGGCAGGTGATCCTGCTCGATGAACCCTTTACCGGCGTGGACGTGAAGACCGAGGAACAGATCGTCGCGCTATTGCGCGAGTTGCGCGCCGAGGGCCGGGTGATGCTCGTCTCCACGCACAACCTCGGCTCAGTGCCGGAATTCTGCGACCGCACCGTTTTGCTGAAGGGGACGGTTTTGGCCTTTGGCCGGACGGAAACCACCTTCACCCGCGAGAATCTCGTGCGCGCCTTCGGCGGCGTTCTGCGTCACTTCACCCTTGGCGGATCAGACCTGCACGACGACGACGACGCACGCGAGGTGACGATCCTGACCGACGATGAACGACCCTTCGTGCACTATGGCGACAAGACCCGGACCGCCGGACCGGAGGGCGAGGCATGATCTCCACCCTGCTGGAGCCCTTCGCCTATGGCTACATGACCAACGCCATGTGGGTCTCGGCGCTGGTGGGGGGCGTCTGCGCCTTCCTGTCGGCCTATCTGATGCTCAAGGGCTGGTCGCTCATCGGCGATGCGCTCTCGCATTCGGTGGTGCCGGGTGTGGCCGGCGCCTATATCCTCGGCCTGCCCTTCGCGCTCGGCGCCTTCATCGCCGGCGGGCTTGCGGCCGGCTCCATGCTGTTCCTCTCGGATCGCAGCGGGCTGAAGCCGGATGTGATCATCGGGTTGATCTTCACCTCCTTCTTCGGGCTGGGGCTGTTCATGGTCTCGATCAACCCGATGTCTGTCTCGGTGCAGACCATCACGATGGGCAATATCCTCGCCATTTCGCCTTCTGACACGCTTCAGCTCGTGCTGATCGGGGTGGTGTCGCTGGTCGTCCTGCTGGCGAAGTGGAAAGATCTCATGGTGGTCTTCTTCGACGAAACGCACGCGCGCTCCATCGGGCTGCGCCCGCGCCTGCTCAAGGCGGTGTTCTTCACTCTGCTGTCGGCCTGCGTGGTGGCCGCGATGCAGACCGTGGGCGCCTTTCTGGTCATTGCCATGGTAGTTACACCCGGGGCGACCGCCTATCTGCTCTTCGACCGCTTTCCCCGGCTTCTGGTCGCTTCGGTCGTGATCGGTGCGGTCACGAGTTTTGCCGGCGCCTATGCGAGCTTTTTTCTCAACGGCGCGACGGGCGGAATCATCGTCTGCCTGCAAACGCTGATCTTCCTTGCCGCCTTCGTCTTTGCACCGAAACACGGGCTTCTGGCCGCGCGGCGCAAGGCCGCCGCCGCGCTTCGCGGCACGGGGCAGGGAGGGGCCGCGTGATGGAGATCGTGGACAGCCTGCTCATGCCGTTCCGCTTCAGCTTCATGCAGAATGCCTTTTTCATTGCCATGATCGTGTCGGTGCCCACGGCGCTTCTGTCGTGCTTTCTCGTGCTCAAGGGCTGGGCGCTTATGGGCGACGCGGTAAGCCACGCGGTGCTGCCGGGGATCGTGCTGGCGTATATCCTTGGGTTACCGCTTCTGATCGGGGCCTTTGCCGCAGGCATGACCTGCGCCGTGGCCACCGGCTATCTGGCCAACAACAGCCGGGTGAAGCAGGATACCGTCATGGGGGTTGTGTTCTCGGGCATGTTCGCGCTTGGCATCGTGCTCTATGTCTCGATCGAGACCAACGCCCATCTCGATCATATCCTTTTCGGCAACATGCTGGGCGTGGACGGGCAGGAGATCCTGACCTCGGGGCTGATCGCCGCCGCCGTGTCGCTCGTGCTGCTGGTCAAGTGGCGCGACCTGCTTCTGCATGCCTTCGATCCGGCGCAGGCGCAGGCCTCGGGGCTGCGGGTGGGCTGGCTGCACTACGGTCTTCTGGCGGCGCTGTCACTGACCATCGTGGCGACGCTGAGCGCGGCGGGGCTGATCCTGGCCATCGGGCTTCTGATCGCCCCCGGGGCGATCGCCTTTCTGCTGGTGCGCCGTTTCGGCGCGATGCTGATCGTGGCAGTCGGTGTTTGCATGGGCGCGATGCTGGCGGGCACCTATGCCAGTTTCTTTCTCGACAGCGCCCCGGCACCCACGATCATCCTGATCCTCACCGCGCTCTTCGTGCTGGCCTTCCTGCGCCGGCAGATTCTCACCCGCCGCGCCACCTCCGGCGTCTGATCGAGCGGAGCGCGCGATGCGCGCGCCTCATGTCTTGCGCTCGGGCCGCGCAGGCCCCGGGGCGCTGCCCCGGACCCCGGAGTACTGTTGCAAAGATGAAGGCCGGAGCGTGCGGCGCGGTCATCATTGCCACCACAGGTGTTTTCCGGTATCTCGACACCGACGCGATACCGACAAAATACCGACGTTTTACCAAAACGGGTTTTTCTGTGATTTCAGCGGGTTAATCCGGAGTCCCGCGAAACCCGGTCGCCACCACGAATTTTTCGGAACTGTCGGAACGCGACGCGGGCGGTTTGATGTTCGCGACCTTCTCGAACCGCTGTTTCAGCCGCTTCTGAAGTTCTCCTTCGGCGCCGCCCGCCAACACCTTGGCCACGAAAGTACCGCCCACCTCAAGAACGTCAAAGGCGAATTCAGCCGCCGCGTCGCAAAGCGAGATGATCCGCAGGTGATCGGTCTGCTTGTGCCCCGAGGACGAGGCCGCCATGTCCGACATCACGACATCGGCCTTGCCGCCCAGCCAGGCTTTCACCTGATCGTCGGCCCCATCGTCCATGAAATCGAGCTGGTGGATTTCTGCCCCGGCAATCGGCTCCACTTCCTGCAGGTCAATGCCCAGCACCCGACCGACGCGCTTGCCCTGCTTTTCGCCCAATGCATTGACGTGCTTGACGGCCACCTGACACCAGCCGCCAGGGGCACACCCCAGATCCACAACCCGCGCACCGGGCACGAGAAAGCGGTATTTTTCGTCCAGTTCCAGTATCTTGAAGGCTGCACGCCCGCGATAGCCTTCGGTCTGGGCGCGTTTCACATAGGGGTCATTGAGTTGCCGTTGCAGCCAACGAGTGGAGCTGAGCTTGCGCCCGCGGGCGGTCTTCACCTTCACCTTGAGATCGCGCTGCCCGCGTCCGGATGTATTCTTTGCCATCTGTCTCAATCCCTTGTCGGGCGTCAGTCTAACGGGTTCGCCGCGTGCTCGCCAGTATCGGGGCACGTGCCGGTATCCATGAAAAACGCCGCCCCCCGTGGGAGAGCGGCGTTTTCCGAAATCATCGGAGGGCCGGTATCAGAATCCCAGGCCCTCGTACTTCTTCTTGAATTTGGAGACGCGACCGCCGGTATCCATCAGTCGCGACGAGCCGCCGGTCCAGGCCGGATGCGAACTGGGGTCCACGTCGAGTGACAGCATGTCGCCCTCGCTGCCCCAGGTGGAGCGCATCTTGACCACGGTGCCATCGGTCATCTTCACGTCGATGAAGTGGTATTCGGGATGGATGTCTTTTTTCATCAGACCACTCCTTACGCTTTTTTCTTGGGCTTGTATGTGTTGTCTTCCGCGATCCGGGCCGATTTGCCACGGCGATCGCGCAGATAGTAGAGTTTGGCGCGGCGCACCTTGCCCCGGCGCACGACCTCGATCGCGTCGATGTTGGTCGAATAGAGCGGGAACACCCGTTCCACGCCTTCACCGAAGGAAATCTTGCGCACGGTGAAGCTTCCGGCGACGCCTTCGCCGTTCTTGCGGCTGATGCAGACACCCTCGAAATTCTGCACCCGCGTGCGCGAGCCTTCGGTCACTTTGTAGCCGACGCGCACGGTGTCGCCGGCCTTGAAATCTGGAATAGTCTTCCCAAGGTCGGAAATCTGTTCCGCCTCGAGCTGTGCGATCAGGTCCATCGCAATTCTCCTTTTGCTCGCAGTTTGCCCGCGAAGTTGTGCCGCGCCTCAGAGCTCTTGGTCTTCTTCCGGGCTTCGATCATGCAATCGGCCCGCCAGAGATCAGGTCACTATTCCTTGGGTCCGCTTCTGCTTTCCCCCTTCGCCGGTGCGATGCAGGCCGAAGAAAACCCTGACGCCACAGACGGGGACAACACAAACGCCCGAGTCGGAGAACCGACCGGGATGGGCGCCGTTTATGGCAATTCGCTCCGCTTGACAAGAGGGGCGGCGGAGATTGGCGGGGCGCTCAGAACGGCCCGTCCTCCAGCACGCCATCGGCGCTCATCTGGGCATAGAGCAGCCCCTCTCGCAACCCCCGGTCCGCCACAGAGAGCCGGTCGGTCGGCCAGCAGCGCAGAAGTGCCTGAAGGATCGCGCTGCCCGACATGATAAGCGCATGCCGATCCTGCCCGATCCTGGGATCGTGCTGCCGCCCAACGGGGCCGAGGTCGAGGTAACTTCGGATCACCTTGTCGATTTGCTCCGAACTCATGCGCAGCCCGTCCACTTTGGTCCTGTCATAGCGCCGCAGATCCAGGTGGCTTGCCGCGACGGTGGTGACCGTGCCGCTGGTACCGATGATCTGAAATCCCTCGCGTTTGGGATCGTTCGCGTAAGGGGCGAATTCGGCAAGGTTTTCTTCGAAGAACCAGCTCATCAGCGCAAAGCGCGCGGCGTCATCCTCCACGTCGTTGAACTGATCGCGCAGCGTCGCCACACCCAGCGGCACGGAGATCCAGTCCACGACGCGCGCGGCGGGAAAGGGGCTTTCGACGGCGGCAAACCCGGTATGCAGCCGCATGATCGCCTTGGGCCGTTCGCGTGGTGGCACGGTGGACAGATCGATCCAGACCAGTTCCGTGGATCCGCCGCCGATATCGACCACCAGAAGTTGCTCGGTCCGTGTGGAGACCAGCGGCGCGCAGGAGATAACGGCAAGCCGCGCCTCCTCCTCGGGCTGGATCACCTCAAGACGCAGCCCGGTCTCCCGCTCCACCTGCCGGATGAAATCGCGTGCGTTGCGCGCCCTGCGGCACGCTTCGGTCGCCACCAGACGCATCCGCTTGACCTTGTGGCGCTTGATTTTCTGCTGGCAGATGCGTAGCGCCTGCACTGTGCGGCGCATGGAGCCGCGCGAGAGCCTTCCGGTGCCTTCCAATCCGACACCAAGCTGGACCGACTTGGAGAAGCTGTCGATCACATGAAACTGATTGCCCTTCGGCTGGGCAATCAGCATCCGGCAACTGTTCGTTCCCAAATCCAATGCGGCGTAAAGCTCGCTCGGATCCGGTGGTTTCGGCGCGGGGCTTTCAACCGGAATCGGGAATGCTCCCGCACCATCGGGACGCTTGGGCGTCATCTTGGCACGCCCTCCATTTCGAGTTGTTCTGAACCTAGTGTCTCGCCCGCACAGGTGCAAGCGCCACGCGCCGTTCATCATCATTATCGGTTTTTTTCACACCCCGCGCTGTGGCCAGCCCGGTAAGTTCGGAATAGACCTGCATCCGGGTCGCGGAACGACGCTCACTTGTCGATATTGTGCATGGGCGGCGCGGGCGCGTGCAGTACCAAAGGCCCACCGAAGACGAGGAATCAGACCCCATGCCCGACGTCACCATCGTTTACTGGCGCGACATCCCGGCCCAGGTCATTGTCGGCAAGGGCCGCCGCGGTGCCAAGAAGCAATTGACCGAACGCTTTGAACAGGCGATTGACCGGGCGGCGATGAAGGTGGGCGCATCCGGAACGGATGACTACCTGGCCGAATGGCGAAAGGCCGATCCCCATCCCGTAGACGGCGATCCCGCCGAGATTGTCGCGGCCGAGGCGGCCCGGATCGAGGCGGACTACGATCAGGCGCGACTCAAGGCGCTGATCGCTAATGAAGGCTGGGAATGACCCCGAACGCGCTATGGGAGGCCGTGATGGCTCTGCTGCACTTCAAGAAAAAGACCGAGACCGTCCGCACCACATCTCCGCAGGTGGAGGCGTTCCTTGAGGGTTATTCCATCGAGGTGATGCCTCGCACTGCCGAAAAGGTAGAGGATTTCCGCGATCTGCTGCCCGAGGGGACTCGCGTCTATATCGCCCATATCGAGGGCACTCCGATCGAGGAGATGGTTGCCACCGCACGCCGGATCGCGCGCGAAGGCTACTCTGTGATGCCGCATTTCCCCGCACGCATCATCAAGGATCGCGCGACGCTGGACAACTGGATCGCCATGTATCAGGGCGAGGCAGGCGTCGATCAGGCGTTGGTGCTGGCCGGCGGTGTGACCAACCCGCACGGCGATTTTCACTCCTCCATGCAGCTTCTGGAAACCGGTCTTTTCGACAAGGCGGGGTTCACGCGCCTGCATGTGGCCGGTCACCCCGAAGGCAACCGCGACATCGATCCCGACGGCTCGGACCGCAACGTGATTGAGGCATTGCGCTGGAAACAGCGGTTCAACGAGACGACCGATGCCGAGATGGCGCTGGCCACGCAGTTCGCCTTTGATGCCAAGCCGATCATCGCCTGGGCCGACAGCCTGCGTGACGCCGGAATCACATTGCCCATCCATATCGGTATCGCCGGTCCGGCCAAGCTTCAGACGCTGATCAAATTCGCCATCGCCTGCGGTGTCGGCCCCTCGCTCAAGGTGCTTCAGAAACGCGCGATGGACGTGACCAAGCTGATGCTGCCCTATGAGCCGACCGATGTGATCGCGGAATTGGCCAGCCACAAGACCGCGACCCCCGATTTCAATATCGAGAAGGTGCATTTCTTCCCGCTTGGCGGTATCAAGACCAATGCCAACTGGGCCATCGAACACGGGGGCGCCTCTGCCGCGCCCGCCAATGCAACCGCCTGAAGGATCTCACATGACACGCACCATCGTCGAATCGAAAACGACAACCGCGATCCTCGGCTTTGATGAGCCCTTTTGTATCATCGGGGAACGCATTAACCCCACCGGCCGCAAGAAACTCGCCGCCGATCTGGAGGCGGGCGATTTCTCCACCGTTGAGCAGGACGCGCTGGCGCAGGTCGCGGCAGGGGCCAGTGTGCTCGATATCAACGCAGGCGTGGTCTACAACTCCAACCCCAACCCCAACGAGACAGAGCCGCCGCTCATGACGAAAATCGTCGAACTGGTGCAGCGGTTGGTGGATGTGCCGCTGTGCATCGACAGCTCTGTGCCCGGCGCGCTCGAGGCCGGGCTTCAGGCCGCCGAGGGCCGTCCGCTTCTGAACTCGGTGACGGGAGAGGAAGAGCGGCTTGAGGCGATCCTGCCGCTGGTCAAGAAATACAACGTGCCGGTGGTTGCGATTTCCAACGACGATACCGGCATTTCCGAGGACCCCGATGTGCGCTTTGCCGTGGCCAAGCGGATCGTGGAGAGGGCTGCCGACTATGGCATCCCCGCGCATGACATCGTGGTCGACCCGCTGGTCATGCCGATTGGCGCGATGTCCACCGCCGGCTTGCAGGTGTTCGCGCTGGTGCGACGGCTGCGCGACGAGTTGGGCGTGAACACCACCTGCGGGGCCTCCAACATCTCCTTCGGCCTGCCCAACCGCCATGGCATCAACAATGCCTTCCTGCCGATGGCGATGGCGGCGGGCATGACCTCCGCGATCATGAACCCCGTCGCGTTGCCGGTGCCCCCCTCAAAGATCGCGGAAAAGAAGGCCGAAGTTGCCGCGCGCGGCATCGTCCTGCCCGAGGACATGGACGACGAAACCTTCGTGCAACTCTTCGGTCTTGGCTCCACCAAGCCGCGCCCCGGCTCCGAAATGGAGGCGATCCGCGCCGCCAACCTGCTGACGAACAACGATCCGCATGGCGGGGAGTGGATCCGCTACAACAAGGGGCCGCCCAAGGCCGGCGAAGAGGGACGCGGCCGCGCCGGGCGCACTGGAGGTCGCCGCCGCCGCGCCTGACGGTCGACGGCGTTTGCCCCAATATGGTTCCAAGCAGACTGGGCCGAAGGCACGCGGGCCGGTCATCAACCGTAGAATGGGGCAGCAGGTGCCGCCCGTCAGGCTGGGAGTGGTGTAGGCCAGATCTGCATCTTGACCCTGCGTGCGCGGCTGCCTATGGTCCCGCCCATGAAGAGCGCAGTCACCATCATTATCTGCTGCATTCCCGCCTGAGAGCATCCGGCGGGCCCTTCTTTCTGTTTCCAACATGACACGAAGTTGCTAAGCCCGCCGCGGCAAGGGCGCGCGCGCAAGGACGAGTCATGACACAGATCAAGCTGCACAATACCAAGACCCGCAAGAAAGAGGATTTTACCCCGATCGACCCCGAAAACGTGCGCATGTATGTCTGCGGGCCGACGGTCTATGACCGGGCGCATCTGGGCAATGCGCGGCCCGTTGTGGTGTTCGATGTGCTCTATCGTCTGCTACGCCATGTCTATGGGCCCGATCACGTCACCTATGTGCGCAATTTCACCGATGTGGATGACAAGATCATTCGCCGCGCCGAAGAAACGGGCCGCCCGATCGACCAGATCACGGCCGAGACGACGCAGTGGTTTCTCGACGACATGGCCGAGCTGGGCGCGTTGGAGCCGGACCAGATGCCGCGCGCGACGCAGTATATCCCGCAGATGGTCGCCATGATCGAGGATCTGATCGGCAAGGGCCACGCCTATGAGGCGGAGGGGCATGTGCTGTTTGCCGTGGACAGCTGGAAAGAACATTATGGGGAGCTTTCGGGCCGCACGGTCGACGACATGATCGCAGGCGCGCGGGTGGAGGTGGCCCCCTACAAGCGCAACCCGATGGATTTCGTCCTGTGGAAGCCCGCCGCGGAAGGGGAGCCGGGATGGGACAGCCCCTGGGGCCGGGGGCGTCCGGGCTGGCACATTGAATGTTCGGCCATGAGCTATGAATTGCTGGGCGAGTCCTTCGACATCCATGGCGGTGGCAACGATTTGATGTTCCCGCACCACGAGAACGAGATCGCGCAAAGCTGCTGCGCCCACCCCGAGGGGGAGTTCGCCCGCGTCTGGATGCACAACGAGATGTTGCAGGTCGAGGGCAAGAAGATGTCCAAGAGCCTCGGCAATTTCTTCACTGTGCGGGATCTGCTGGATCAGGGAATACCGGGCGAGGTGATCCGCTTTGTGTTTTTGTCCACGCACTACCGCAAGCCGATGGACTGGACGGCGGAGAAGGCGCGGGAGGCGGAGCGGACGCTTCGGGACATGCATCGAGTCCTTCTAGGAATGCTGCCCCATGTCGTTCCGCAGCCTGAAAAAGTGGATGACTACTTCATCGACGCTTTGGCAAGTGACATGAATACACACGAGTATATTAAACACCTTCACGGTTTTCTCTCTCTCGCTGAGGATGAGGATGTTGTAGATCGCTTTGCCGCTGCGCAGGCTTTGGCTGATGCCTTAGCGTTCTTGGGTTTGTTTAATCTTGAGTTTGCGAGAAGCGATATTCCAGTTTTTGATCCTGAAAAGCTTCTACGTCTGGCTTCGCGTCTTTCAGAATTGAGGGACGCCGCTAAGAAAAAGAAAGACTTCTCGGAAGTTGATGAATTTAAAGATAAACTTAAGGCCAATGGCGTTGAGGTGCGTATTAGCAAGGAAGGTGTTGAGCTTGTCCTCGGCCCCGATTTCGACCCCTCGAAGCTGGAGGCGTTGAAGTGATGCGCCTGTCCGCACACCGCCAGCAAGCCGCGCAGGGCCCGACCGCGGGGGGGCGCTGCGACGATGATGCAGGGCACTTTATGGGTCCACATACTGCGACGGTTTTGCGGGTTGCGACGTTGCAAAAGCGCCCGCCCGGGGGGCGGTCGGGCGCTGCGCGGCGGCGCGCCGAGGCGCGCCATGATTCCGCGCGGGCAGCTGGTGGAGAGGGGCGTGCGGCATGACCAGAGAACGCCTCTACCTCTACGACACCACCTTGCGCGACGGGCAGCAGACGCAGGGCGTGCAATTCTCAACCGATGAAAAGCGCCAGATCGCGGAAACGCTCGATGCGCTTGGCGTGGACTACATCGAGGGCGGCTGGCCCGGCGCCAACCCCACCGACAGCGCGTTCTTCGACACGCGCCCCGACACGCGTGCGACCTTCACCGCCTTCGGCATGACCAAGCGGGCGGGGATGAGCGCGGAGAATGACGATGTGCTGGCCGCCGTGATGAACGCGGGCACGCGGGCGGTCTGCCTTGTGGGCAAGTCACATGATTTCCATGTCAAGGCGGCGCTTGGCATCACGCTGGCCGAGAATACCGAAAACATCGCCCGCTCCGTGGCTTACATGGTGGTGCAGGGGCGCGAGGCGCTGTTCGATGCAGAGCATTTTTTCGACGGATACAAGGCCAACCCCGATTACGCGCTGGAAACGGTGCGCGCGGCCTATGACGCGGGGGCGCGCTGGATCGTGCTGTGTGACACCAACGGCGGGGTCATGCCCCCCGAGGTGCATAAGATCACCCGCGCCGTGATCGCGGCGGGCATCCCCGGCGATCACGTCGGCATCCACACTCACAACGATACCGAAAACGCCGTGGCCAATTCGTTGGCCGCGATCGACGCGGGCGCGCGGCAGGTTCAGGGCACGCTCAACGGTCTAGGCGAACGCTGCGGCAATGCAAACCTGACCACGCTGATCCCGACTCTGCTACTCAAGGAGCCTTATGCGAGCGGCTATGAGACCGGCGTGACGCTCACGGCACTTGAGGGGCTGACGCGGGCGTCTCGAAAGCTTGACGATATTCTCAACCGTGTACCTATGCGGCAGGCGCCCTACGTCGGGGCCTCGGCCTTCGCGCACAAGGCGGGACTTCATGCCAGCGCGATCCTGAAGAACCCCACGACCTATGAGCATATCGATCCGGGCCTTGTCGGCAACACGCGCATCGTGCCGATGTCGAACCAGGCGGGGCAGTCGAACCTGCGCTCGCGGCTGGCGGATGCGGGGATCGAGGTCGAAAAGGGCAACCCGGCGCTCGGGCGTATCCTTGATCGGGTGAAGGCGCGCGAGGCGGAAGGTTACAGCTATGACACCGCGCAAGCCAGTTTCGAGTTGATCGCCCGCGACGAGCTTGGTCAGATGCCACGGTATTTCGAGGTCAAGCGCTACAAGGTCACGGTGGAGCGCCGCAAGAACAAGCGCAACAGGATGGTGAGCCTGTCGGAGGCGGTGGTGGTCGTGAAGATCGGCGGCGCAAAGACGCTCTCTGTGTCCGAGTCGATGGATGAGACCGGGCAGGACCGGGGCCCGGTCAATGCGCTCTCCAAGGCACTCGCGAAGGATCTCGGCCCCTATCAGGACTATATCGACGATCTGCGGCTGGTGGATTTCAAGGTCCGCATCACCCAGGGCGGCACCGAGGCTGTCACGCGCGTCATCGTCGATAGCGAGGACGGGCAGGGACGGCGCTGGTCCACGGTGGGTGTCTCGCCCAACATCGTGGATGCGTCGTTCGAGGCGCTGCTCGATGCGATCAACTGGAAACTGATGCGCGACAAGGCGCCGGTAGCGACGTGACACGTGTATCCCGCTTTCTTTTCATCGGGCTGGCAATCACGATTCTGGCATATCCAGCACTGTCTCTTGGGTTGATCCTTTCGCAGCAGGAGCGCGCAAAGATCGACGGGCAGAGCCTTGATTTTTCAAAAGTTCTTTCGCGCGGGTCAACGAGGTCGCTTCCTGTGATAGAAGATCGGGCGCGCGATGGGGCGGTGCTGCACTCTTTCCATCTGTCAGCCCCCCATAGGGGGGCGCCGCTTCTCGTGTTGCTGCATGGCTCGGGCTGGTACGGCGGGCAGATGCTGGGGTTGGCGCGTGCACTGTCGGATCGGGCGGAGGTGCTCATTCCCAATCTGCGCGGGCACTACATGGGACCCGGACCGCGCGGTGACGTGGCCTACATCGGTCAGCTCGAAGATGATATCGCCGATTTGGTCTCGGCGCATCGTGCCAAGGGGCAGGCCGTGGTTCTGGCCGGGCACAGCTCTGGTGGCGGGCTGGCGATCCGCTTTGCCGGTGGCAAACATGGCGGGATGATGGATGCGGCTGTGATTCTTGCACCCTTCCTGAAATACGACGCCCCCACGGTGCGCGACAATTCCGCTGGCTGGGCGCGCCCACTGACGCGGCGGATCATCGGGCTTTCCATGTTGAACGCTGTGGGTGTCACCGCACTGAACCATCTGACCGTGATTCAGTTCGCCATGCCACAGGAGATTCTGAATAGCCCGGAGGGGGAGAAGGCGACCACCGCCTATTCCTACGCGCTCAACACCTCTTTTGCGCCACGTGACGACTACCTCGTCGATATCGCCTCGCTGCCGCCGTTCCTGCTGCTTGCCGGGCGAAGGGACGAGGCGTTTCGCGCGGAACGGTTCGAGCCGACCATGAGCGCGGTCACCGACGCGGGGCGGTATCGCCTGATTGATGGAGTCGGGCATCTCGAACTGGTCGACTCGCCCAATGCAGCGCGACATATTTCGGAGTTTCTCGATGGTCTCTGACGATCTGAGCGCCTGCGCCGATCTGGTGCGACGGGGCGATCCCGACAGGTTTCTGGCGGTGATGGCGGCGCCGCCGGACGCGCGGGTGCGGCTGTTTCCAATCTATGCCTTCAATCTGGAAGTGGCGCGCGCGCCCTGGGTTACGCAGGAGCCGCTGATCGCGGAGATGCGCCTTCAATGGTGGCGTGATGCGCTCGAGGAGATCGCCACCGGGGGCACGGTGCGCCGGCATGAGGTGGTCACGCCCCTGTCCGACTGCTTGTCTCCAGACATGGCGCGCACCCTTGATACACTGATCGAGGCGCGGCGTTGGGATGTTCACGAGCAGTCTTTCGAGAGCGAGGATGCCTTTCGCGCGTATATCGAAGCGACAGGCGGTACGCTCATGCTGGTGGCTGGGCAGAGCCTTGGTGCGCAGGATGTCGATCTGTTGAGTGATGCGGGCTATGCAACGGGGTTGGCCAACTGGTTCTGTGCCATTCCCGAGCTTGAGGCTCGCGGAAAGCAGCCACTTGCCGATGGTCGACCCGAGGCGGTGCAGGCGCTGGCCCGCGAGGGGCTTGCGCGGCTGAAACGGGCGCGGCGCGGCGCGATTGAACGCGGGGCGAGACCTGCGTTGCTCGCCGCCTGGCAGGCCGGGGCCGTCCTGACCCGCGCCGCGAAGGATCCCGCGCGCGTGGCCGAAGGGAAGCTTCTGAGCAGTGAATTTCGACGCCGCGCAACGCTTCTTGTGCGGGTCATGACGGGCCGGTAGTAGTCATTTGCGGATCGGCACGCCGTAAAGTTCGAGCTTGTGTCCCTTGAGACGATAGCCGAGCTTGCGGGCGATCCGTTCCTGTAGCTGCTCGATCTCGGGATCGACGAATTCGATCACCTCACCCGTCGACAGGTCGATCAGATGATCGTGATGCTCCCGCTCCGCATCCTCGTAGCGGGCGCGCCCGTCACCGAACTCCAGCTTCTCGATGATCCCCGTTTCCTCGAAAAGTTTCACCGTGCGATAGACCGTGGCCAGAGATATCGCGGCATCGCGCTCCACCGCGCGGGCGTGCAATTCTTCCACGTCGGGGTGGTCCGTGCTTTCTTGCAAAACGGCGGCGATGATGCGGCGTTGTTCGGTCAGGCGCAGGCCCGCAGCCTCGCAGCGCGATAGGATCGTGTCGGTCATCGGTGCATCCCGGTTGCGTGGGTTTGGTGGGTCTAGCCCTTTGGCGCAGGCCATGCCACCCATTTCAACCATCCTGTGCGATGTCGGCCCAGACTGGCAAGTGGTCGGACGCGATATGTGCCGGGCGCGCCCCGTGGCTGTCGTGCGCGTGTGCCAAAAGACCGGGGCCAAGCGCGATCCTATCGAGGGCGGCCACCGGACGCGCGGCGGGAAAGCTGGCCCGTGCGGACAGCAGGCGCAGCCCCCGGAGCGCGGCCTCCAGCGGGGCGGTCCGCCCCCATTCGTTGAAATCGCCGGCGATCACCGTTGGCAGGGGGGGCAACCCTTGCAGCGCGTGGGCCAGCGCGTTGAGTTGCAGGATGCGATAGCGTCGGATCAATCCCAGATGCAGCCCGATTACCCGCAAGGGGCCGATGGGCGTCAGCAGATCGGCCCGGATTGCGCCACGCGGCTCCAACCCCGGCAGTTCGATATGCGCGGTCTCCAGCGCGGTCACCTCGGGGCGTACCAGCATGGCGTTGCCGTGCCAGCCCAGGGAGCCCCCGGGCTGTCCGAACGGCAGCACGCGCCATCCTTCATGCTCCGCCATAGCATGCGGAAGCGCGGCAGGGCGGGGCGCCCTGCGCTTGTCGGCCTCTTGCAGGACCGCGACCTGCGCCCCCAGATCGGCAAGTACTTGCAGGGTTCGGTCGGGGCGGCGGCGCATGTCGAGGCCGACGCATTTCTGAAGGTTGTAACTGGCCAGCCGCAGCAGAGCCGGGCTTGAGTTCTCGATGTTTTCGGGCTTGTGTGTGACCATGAAACTATCCGATCAGGCATATCTGACACTGGCGATCTGGGGCGTGACCGCAATAGCCTTTTTCGTCGCGGTCTACGAGGCGCAATGGAATCTGGCCTTCGTGGCGCTGGCGACGCTGGCGCTTGGCGTGATCCCGACTCTTCTGGCGGAATATGTGCGGATCGTGGTGCCGCGAGCGTTTCAGGCGGCGATCGCGCTTTTCGTGTTCGCGACGCTTCTGCTGGGCGAGGTCTATGGGTTCTACGATCGGTTCTGGTGGTGGGACATCCTGATGCACGGTGGCTCTGCGATCGGATTCGGGCTGATCGGGTTCCTTGTGGTTTTCACAATGTTTCAAGGGGATAGGTACACGGCCCCGCATTGGGCGCTGGCGTTTTTCGGCTTCTGTTTCGCCGTGGCCATCGGCTCGATCTGGGAGATTTTCGAGTTTGCGATGGACCAGATTTTCGGCTTCAACATGCAAAGATCGGGTTTGATGGACACGATGCTGGACATGATCGTGAACGTCTGTGGCGCGACCCTCGGGGCGCTTGCCGGGTTCTTCTACCTCAAGGGGCGCGACAAGAGCGGGCTGTCGGCGGCGATCGCCGATTTCGTGGCACGCAATCCGCGGCTTTTCGGCAGGGCCAAACGTCCGCGGCGGACTGACAGGAAGTGATGGCGCCTACACGCGGCGCCAACAGAGTCACTGGTTATCCGTCTTGACTTTTCCCTGTCAGGCCAGTCCTTTGGCGCGATGGAACGCAAGGATCAGATCGACCTTTTCGGCACCACGGCGCTGGTGATCTTCGCCTTTACGCTGGCCTTCAATCAGGTGGTGATCAAGGTCACCAATGACGGGTTCAACCCGGTGTTCGCGGCGGCGTTGCGCTCGATCATCGGGGTGGCGGCGGTGGCCGGATGGATGTGGCTCCGGCGGCTTCCGTTCGTGTTCAACCGGCGCACCTTTGGCTCCGGCATCCTTGTCGGGCTGCTGTTTTGCGCGGAATTCATCTGTCTTTACAATGCCCTGGACCTGACGACGGTGGCGCGGGCCTCGGTGATCTTCTATTCCATGCCGGTCTGGCTGGCGCTAGCGGGGCATTTCCTGCTGCCCGGCGAGGGGCTGACGCGCCGGCGCATGGTGGGGCTGGTGCTTGCGATGATCGGCGTGGCGTGGGCGGTGTCGGACCGGCAGGCGGGCGAGGCGTCGCTTCTGGGCGATGTGCTAGCGCTGGGGGCAGCGCTGGGATGGGCGGGGATCGTGCTGGTGGTGCGGGTCACGCCGGTGTCGGAACTGCGCCCGGAGATGCAGCTTTTGTGGCAACTCATTGTTTCGGCTGTGATTCTTCTTGCGGTGGCGCCTCTCTTCGGGGCGCTGACGCGCGAGCCGGAGGCGATCCACTACGCCGGGATCGCCTTTCAGGCGCTGGGGGTGGTGAGCGCGGGCTATCTGTTCTGGTTCTGGCTGATGACGGTCTATCCGGCCTCCGCGGTGGCGTCCTTCAGTTTTCTGTCGCCGGTGTTCAGCGTGTTGATGGGCTGGGCGCTTCTGGGCGAGCAGGTGGGGCTGACGATCTGGGGGGCGCTGGCGCTTGTGGCGGTCGGATTGGTGCTGATCAACCGCCGGTCGCGGCGCGTGCCGCCGGGGTAATTCCGCGAATCGCCTCAAGTCGTTGTTAACGCTGAAAAACCCATGTCGGTATAACGTCGGTATTTTGTCGGTATCGCGTCGGTATCGTTTGCGGGATTTGCCCCGTTAACCCTGCGTTCGGTGGGAAACTGTGAAGATTGGGTTAAGAGGCAATCCCGGGGGCGCCGCCCCCGGACCGGAGTATTTTGACCAAGGATGAAGGGGGGCGTCAGGTTCCGCAGAAGGTCTGGCGCACGTGCTCGCCCTCCGCGGGGGGGCGGGTGAGGTCGGCGAAGGTATCCTCCGGATCGTCATAGGGCGCGGCGAGCGCCTGCATGAGCCGCTCGAAGGGGGCGTAGTCGCCCGCCACCGCCGCCTGGATCATCTGCTCCACCCGGTGGTTGCGCGGGATGAGCGCGGGGCTGGCCGCGCGCATGAGCGCCTGCGGATCGCCCTGCTCGCGCGCAAGCCGGGCCTGCCAGCCTTCGGCCCATGCGTCGAAGGTATCGCGGTCGGTGAATTGATCGCGCGGGGCCGTGCCGGTGGCCAGCGCGCGGAAGGTGTTGGTGAAGTCCGCGCCCTGCTGCGCCATCAGTTCCAGCAGCGATGTGATCAGCGCGTGATCCCCCTCTTCCTCGCTGGAAAGCCCGATCTTGGCGCGGAAAATCTCGCGCCAGTGCGCCTCAATCCGGGCGGGCATGGCGTGGATCAGGGCGGTGAACTGCTCCACCGCCGTGTCGGTGTCGGGCATGAGCGGCACCAGCGCGGTGGCCAGCTGCGCCATGTTCCACACCAGAATATCGGGCTGATTGGCATAGGCATAGCGCCCCTGCCGGTCGATGGAGGAGAACACCGTCATCGGGTGATAGTCGTCCAGAAAAGCGCAGGGGCCATAGTCGATCGTCTCGCCCGCGATGGAGCAATTGTCAGTATTCATCACCCCGTGGATGAAGCCCACGCCCATCCATTGCGCCACAAGCCGGGCCTGCCGCGCGATGACGGCGTCGAGAAACTGCACGGGGTCCTTCGCCCCGGGGTAGTGACGCTCCACCGCGTGATCGTAGAGCGCCTTGAGCCCCTCTTCGTCGCGGCGGGCCGCGAGCACCTGAAAGGTGCCGACGCGGATGTGGCTGGCGGCCACGCGGGTGAGCACCGCGCCGGGCATGGCGGCGTCGCGGACGACCCGCTCTCCTGTCTCGGTGGCGGCGAGGGCGCGGGTCGTGGGGATGCCAAGCGCGTGCATCGCTTCGGACAGGACATACTCGCGCAGCACCGGGCCGAGCCAGGCGCGCCCGTCGCCGCCGCGCGAATAGGGGGTGCGCCCGGCGCCCTTGAGCTGAATGTCGAAGCGGCCCGCTGGGGTGCGCGCCTCGCCCAGAAGGATGGCACGCCCGTCGCCCAGTTGCGGGTTCCAGTGACCGAACTGATGCCCGGAATAGAGTTGCGCGAGCGGATTCGCGCCCTCCGGCACCTCGTTGCCGGAAAAGACGCGGGCCAGCTCTGCCTCGTCGCGGGGGCCGTCTATGCCAAGGTCGTCGGCCAGCGCGTTGTTGAAAGCGATCAGGCGCGGGGCCGCGACGGGCGTGGGGTCTTGCGCCACGAAAAGCCGGTCGGGCAGGCGGGCGTAGGTGTTATCGAAGGGGATATGCAGGGTCATGGGACACATATAGGGTCTCAGAGGCGCCGCGTCATCCGCATCGTGCCTTCATGGGCGGTAAATCCGGCGCGGGTGCCGAGGCGTTGCGCCGAAGCGTTGCCGCGGTCCACGTCGAAATGCAGGGCACGCAGGCCGGCGCCGCCAAGCGCGCGGGGCAGGGCGTGCAGCAGGTCCGACCCCATGCCGCGCCTTCGCACGGCGGGACGGATGTAAAGCTCTTCCACGGTGCCGTCGAGCCCTCCGAAGGCCAGCGACCATCCGAAGGTGACGATGACATAGCCCACCGGCGCGCGCGCCGGACCTATGAGATAGGCCACCCCGTGCGGGCTTTCGTCCAGAAGCGGGCAAAGCGCATCGGCGCGGGCCTCGTCGCTTTGCTCTACCCCCTGTTCGGCGTGATGTGCGGCGATCAGGGGCAGCAGCCGGCCGAGATCGCCGGGTTTGGCCAGATGCAGGGCGGTGGACATGGCCGGACTCTCCAATGCGCGGTTGCGGATCCGCTGCACCGTGGCGGGGGCCGGCGCGAGAGTCCACCGCATTGCCGCCCGTCAGGTCGCGATATAGCGGTCGCGGCGGTGGTTCATGCCGATGATGAGGTTGGTCACGATCGCCCCGGCCAGAGAAAACGCCACCAGCGGCGCGTCGAGCACGAAAAAGGCGGCGGCAAAGAGCACAGCGTCAAAGAGGAGCTGCGTCCAGCCGGCCTGAAACCCGATCCTGTCCTGAAGATAGAGCCCCAGCACCCCGACCCCGCCGAGAGAGGCGCCGTGGCGAAACAGCACGATCAGCCCCATGCCCGCCAGCGCCCCGGCCAGAAGCGCGCCGATGAGCGGGTCGAGATGGGCGAAGGTGACAAAGCGCGGCAATACCGTGGCGATGGCCGACAAAAGCCCCACGGCGATGAAGCTCTTGACCGTGAAGCGCGGCCCCATGCGCAGCCAAGCCAGCAAATAGAAGGGCAGGTTGATCACGAAAAACACCGGCCCGAAGCCCCAGCCGGTGACATAGCTCAGAAGCACGCCAAGCCCGGCGGTCTGCCCGGTGATGATGCCCAGATGGGTCAGCATGGTCATCGCAAGCGCGCAGAGTGTCGTGCCGGTGACGAAGGCGAACGCATCCTCAAGCACACTGTGCGCCGGGGCGTTGCGGTGCGGCTCGTTGCGGGTGTCGGTCTGGCTCATGGCACAGCCTTACGCGCCCTGCCGCCAAAGGAAAAGCCGCCCCCCGAGGGGAGCGGCCATTTGTCTTGCATGTCGGCAGGGGCGTGTCAGCCCGCGAGCGATTTGTTGAGTTTCTCGTCGACCTTTTCGAGAAAGCCCATGGTGGTGAGCCATTTCTGATCGGGACCGACGAGAAGCGCCAGATCCTTTGTCATGAAACCCGATTCGACGGTATCCACGACAACCTTTTCCAGTATGGTGGCGAAGGTCATCAGCGCGTCGTTGCCGTCGAGCTTCGCGCGGTGCTTGAGCCCGCCGGTCCAGGCGTAGATCGAGGCGATGGAGTTGGTGGAGGTTTCCTCGCCCTTCTGGTGCTGGCGATAGTGGCGCGTCACGGTGCCGTGGGCCGCCTCTGCCTCCATGATCTTGCCATCGGGGGTCATGAGCTGCGAGGTCATCAGGCCGAGAGAGCCGAAGCCCTGCGCCACGGTGTCCGACTGCACGTCGCCATCGTAGTTCTTGCAAGCCCAGACATAGCCGCCCGACCATTTCATCGCCGAGGCCACCATGTCGTCGATCAGACGGTGTTCGTAGTGGATACCCTTCTTCTTGAACGCCTCCTCGAACTCTGTCTCGTAAACCTCCTGGAAGATGTCCTTGAAGCGGCCGTCATAGACTTTCATGATCGTGTTCTTGGTGGACAGATACACCGGCCAGCCCATGTCGAGGCCATAGTTCAGCGATGCGCGGGCAAAGTCGTAGATCGACTGATCGAGGTTATACATGCCCATGTAGACGCCGGCCGACGGCGCGTCATAGACTTCATGTTCGATCACCTGACCGTCCTCACCGACGAATTTCATCGACAGCTTGCCCGGTCCGGGGAATTTCATGTCGGTGGCGCGATACTGATCGCCGAAGGCGTGGCGTCCGATCACGATGGGCTTGGTCCAGCCGGGCACGAGGCGCGGGACGTTCTGGCAGATGATCGGCGCGCGGAACACCACGCCGCCAAGGATGTTGCGGATCGTGCCATTGGGGCTGCGCCACATCTTCTTGAGGCCGAACTCCTCCACCCGCTGTTCGTCGGGGGTGATGGTGGCGCATTTCACGCCGACGCCGATTTCCTTGATTTTCTCGGCGGCGTCCACGGTGATCTGGTCATCCGTGCGGTCGCGTTCCTCGATTCCGAGATCGTAGTAGAGCAGATCGACATCGAGATAGGGCAGAATCAACTTCTGCTTGATGAAGTCCCAGATGATCCGGGTCATTTCATCGCCGTCGAGTTCGACGACGGGATTGTCCACCTTGATTTTGGTCATGGGAGTCCCTTCCTGTGGAGGTGAATCGGAATTGGGGGCGGTTTAGCCGATAAGATGCGGGCTGAAAAGATCGTATGCGGTTGTATACTGAAATGACGCATATGCCGCACACGTCCCGGGCGTCCGGGGGACGTCCTGCGCCTAGCGTTCCGGCAGGGACTTGCCCGCGGCCTTGAGCTTGGCGTTGAGCACACCGCGCGCGCGGGCCTCTGCGGTATGGACGCGCACAGCGGTCATGAACGCCTCGTGCATTGTGGAAGAAGACGCCTCCAGCACGTCGGCGATCTCCTGCACAAGCTGATCTGTGCCCAGTTCCTCGCGCGCGGCGAGAACATCGAGGGCCAGTCTTTCTGCAAGCTCTTCAAAATTGTCCATGCGGTTACCGTGTCGATTCGGTCAGGCGGCGTTTCACATAGTCGCTGACCGTGTCGATCATCGTGTCCATATACGGTTCCTCGAAGAAATGCCCGGCGCCTTCGATCTCCGAATGGGTGACGGTGATTCCCTTCTGTTCATGCAGTTTGTGAACAAGATGCCGTGTGTCGGGCGGTGGCGCGACGCGGTCGGCCGTGCCGTTGATGACCAGACCGGAGCTGGGGCAGGGCGCGAGGAAGGAAAAGTCATACATGTTCGCCGGGGGCGAGACGGAGACAAAGCCGGTGATCTCTGGCCGCCGCATCAGTAGCTGCATTCCGATCCATGCGCCGAAGGAAAAGCCCGCGACCCAACAGTGTTTGGAGTTCTGGTTCATCGACTGGAGGTAATCGAGCGCCGATGCCGCATCCGACAGCTCGCCCACGCCCTGATCGTATTCGCCTTGGCTGCGTCCCACGCCGCGGAAATTGAACCGCAGCACGGTGAACCCCAACTTGTAGAAGGCGTAGTGCAGGTTGTAGACAACCTTGTTGTTCATGGTGCCCCCGAACTGGGGGTGGGGGTGCAGGACAATGGCAATAGGCGCGTCATGTTCCTTTTGCGGATGGTAACGGCCTTCGAGGCGGCCTTCGGGACCGGGAAAAATAACCTCGGGCATAGGTGTTGCTGTCTCCTGCCAATAAGATGCCGGTCATTCTTGACGAATTCGCTAGGACACCTTAGAACAATTCTAACATTCTTATCCGGGTAAATCCGGAGCGTCTGCCGATCTAAGCTGTGTGACCGACAAGGTCAATCTGTTCGCTCAATTACGCTGGGAGCGCGTGACATGAAACTCTCTACAAAGGGCCGATATGCGGTGGTGGCACTGGCCGATATTGCGCTGCAGCCTGCGGGCTCGCTTGTCACGCTGTCGGATGTCTCGCGGCGGCAGAACCTCTCGCTGCCATATCTGGAGCAGCTTTTCGTGAAGCTGCGCCGCGCGGGCCTTGTGGAATCGGTGCGCGGGCCGGGGGGCGGATACCGGCTTGGCCGTCCGTCCACCGAGATCCGGGTGGTCGATATTCTTGCCGCCGTCGACGAAACGGTGTCGGCGCTGCATACCGGGGCCGGGGCCACCGGCGGGCTGTCGGGATCAAAGGCGCAGAGTATGGCCAACCGCCTTTGGGAAGGGCTGTCGGCGCAGGTCTATGTCTTTTTGCACCAGACGCGGCTTTCGGACGTGGTGCAAAACGATCTGGCCCCGTGTCCGGCGGTGCCGACGCTGTTTTCGGTTGTCGATGAGGATGCAGAAGCCCGCGAAGAGGCCGACCCCGCATGACCCGTGTCTACCTTGATCACAATGCCACCGGCCCGCTTCGGCCAGAGGCGCGCGCGGCGATGATCGCGGCGATGGACGTGGTGGGCAACCCGTCCTCCGTTCACGCGGAGGGGCGTGCGGCCAAGGCGCTATTGGAGCGGGCGCGCGGCGAGATCGCGGCGGCCTTCGGCGCGGATGGCGCGGATGTGATCTTTACTTCCGGCGCGACGGAGGCGGCGGCGCTGGCGCTCGCGGGTCGGGGCCTGCATGGCGGGGATATCGAGCATGACGCGGTGGCGGCGTGGATCGACGCCGATCTGCCGGTGGGGGCCTCTGGCGCGGTGCGGGTGGACGATCCCGCGCAATCGGTGCTGCAACGGGCCAATTCGGAAACCGGGATCGTACAGGATCTGCCGCAGGGGCTGGCGGTGAGCGACATGACGCAGGCGTTCGGAAAGCTGCCGGTCGCGTTCAACTGGTCGGGCGCGCAGATGGCGCTCGTCTCGGCGCACAAGCTGGGCGGGCCAAAAGGTATTGGCGCGCTGGTGATGCGGCGCGGCACGGATCTTGCGGCACAGCTTCGCGGCGGCGGGCAGGAGATGGGGCGCCGCGCGGGCACGGAGAACGTGATCGGCGCGGCCGGTTTTGCCGCGGCGGCCACGGCCGCGGCGCGGGATCTGGCCGCTGGCGTGTGGCAACGGGTCGCCGAATTGCGCGATATGATGGAAGAGACCCTTGCGACCGAGACAAAACACACCATTTTTGTCGGGAAAGAGGTGAAACGGCTGCCGAACACAAGCTGCTTTGCCACGCCCGGCTGGAAAGGCGAGACTCAGGTGATGCAGATGGATCTTGCGGGCTATGCCGTCTCGGCAGGCTCGGCCTGCTCGTCGGGCAAGGTCCGCGCCAGCCGGGTGCTTGCCGCAATGGGACATGACGAGGCCACGGCGGCCAGCGCGATTCGCGTGAGCCTTGGCCCGCAGACGAGCGAACAGGACGTGCTGGGCTTTGCCGAAACATGGCTGGCCCGGTTCAGGAAACACCGCGCACGCGCGGCATGAGTGAGAAAGGAGACCGTCACATGGCCACTCTGGACCAGACGACAGAGGTGAAGGAAGGAGTCGATCAGGAAACGGTCGATGCCGTGCGCGAGGTCGGCGGAAAATACAAATACGGCTGGGAAACCGATATCGAGATGGATTATGCCCCCAAGGGGCTGACCGAGGATATCGTGCGGCTGATCTCGACCAAGAACGAGGAGCCGCAGTGGATGACCGACTGGCGGCTTGAAGCCTATCGGCGCTGGCTGTCGAAGAAAGAGCCTGAGTGGGCGATGGTGGACTATCCGCAGATCGACTTTCAGGACCAGTATTACTATGCCCGTCCCAAGAGCATGGAACAAAAGCCCAAGTCGCTCGACGATGTCGATCCCAAGCTGCTTGACACCTATGCCAAGCTGGGCATCCCGCTCAAGGAGCAGATGATCCTCGCAGGCGTGGAAGGCGCGGGCGACACCCCGGCAGAGGCGCGCGACGGCGAGCGCAAGGTCGCGGTGGACGCGGTGTTCGATTCCGTGTCCGTTGGCACGACCTTCCAGAAGGAGTTGAAGAACGCCGGCGTGATCTTCTGTTCCATCTCCGATGCGATCCGCGATCATCCCGAGCTTGTGAAGAAATATCTCGGCAGCGTCGTGCCGGTGAGCGACAACTTCTATGCCACGCTCAACTCGGCCGTGTTTTCGGACGGATCGTTCGTCTATGTGCCGCCGGGGGTGCGCTGCCCGATGGAGCTGAGCACCTATTTCCGTATCAATGCGGAAAACACCGGGCAGTTCGAGCGCACGCTGATCATCGCCGACAAGGGCGCCTATGTCAGCTATCTCGAAGGCTGCACCGCGCCGCAACGCGACAAGAGCCAGCTTCACGCCGCGGTGGTGGAGATCATCGCGCTGGAGGATGCGGAGGTGAAATACTCCACCGTGCAGAACTGGTATCCCGGCGATGAAGACGGCAAGGGCGGCATCTACAACTTCGTGACCAAGCGAGCCGACTGTCGCGGCGATCGGTCCAAGGTAATGTGGACGCAGGTGGAAACCGGGTCGGCGGTGACATGGAAATACCCGTCCTGCATCCTGCGCGGCGATGACAGCCAGGGCGAATTCTATTCGATCGCCATCACCAACCACCATCAGCAGGCCGACACGGGCACGAAGATGGTGCATCTGGGGCGCAACACCCGAAGCCGGATCGTATCCAAGGGGATCAGCGCCGGACAGGCGCAGAACACCTATCGCGGGCTTGTCTCGATGCATCCGAAAGCCAAGAACAGCCGCAACTTCACGCAGTGCGACAGCCTTCTGATCGGCGACAGATGCGGCGCGCATACGGTGCCCTACATCGAGGTGAAGAACAATTCGAGCCGGGTGGAGCATGAGGCGACGACCTCCAAGGTGGACGACGAGCAGATGTTCTATTGCCGCCAGCGGGGCATGGACGAGGAAGAGGCCGTGGCGCTGATCGTGAACGGCTTTGCCAAGGAAGTGCTTCAGGCGCTGCCAATGGAATTCGCCATGGAAGCGCAGCAACTCGTGGCGATCAGCCTTGAAGGCTCTGTCGGGTAACGACCGCGCCGCACCGCACAAACGGAATGGACGGGCCTTTGCGCCCGGGAAATGCGAAGGACTATATAATGTTGGAAATCAAGGGCCTGAACGTCAAACTTGAAGAAGAGGATAAGCAAATTCTCAAGGGTGTGGATCTGTCGGTCGAGGCCGGGACAGTGCATGCGATCATGGGGCCGAACGGCTCTGGCAAATCGACGCTGTCCTATGTGCTCTCTGGCCGCGACGGCTATGTGGTGACCGAGGGGAGCGCGACGCTCGAAGGGCACGATCTGCTTGATCTGGAACCCGAGGAGCGCGCCGCGATTGGCCTGTTTCTGGCCTTTCAGTATCCGGTGGAAATTCCCGGTGTGGGCAACATGACCTTCCTGCGTACCGCCGTGAACGCGCAGCGTAAGGCGCGCGGTCTCGAAGAGATGAACGCGACCGAGTTCCTCAAGTTGATCCGTCAGAAGGCCAAGGAGCTTCAGATCGACGCCGACATGCTCAAGCGTCCGGTCAACGTCGGCTTTTCGGGCGGCGAGAAGAAACGCAACGAGATCCTTCAGATGGCCATGCTGGAGCCGAAGATGTGCATCCTGGACGAAACCGACTCCGGCCTTGACGTGGATGCGATGAAACTGGTGGCCGACGGTGTGAACGCGCTGCGCGGCGCAGGGCGCGGGTTCCTCGTGATCACCCACTATCAGCGCCTGCTGAACCATATTCAGCCCGATGTGGTGCATATCATGTCCGATGGCCGTATCGTGAAGTCCGGCGGGCCGGAGCTTGCGCTCGAGGTCGAGGAAAACGGCTATGGCGACATTCTCTCCGAGGTGGCGTGATGGCATTGGCACAACCCAAGATCACCGCCACCGAGGAGCGTCTGTCCGCGCTGCGCCTGCCCGAAAGCGGCGTATGGCTGGCTCGTGCGCGGGGGGCCGCGCAGGACCGGGTGAGGACCATGGGCCTTCCCGCGGCGCGCGACGAATACTGGAAATTCACCCCGCCGGGAACGCTGGTGCAACCCGAAGCCCCGCAGGCCGCGGTATTCCGCCATGACGAGGCGCCGGTGTTTGATGGAATCGAGCGGCTGAAGATCGTCTTCGTGGATGGCGTGTTCGATGCGGCGGCCTCCGACCCGCTGGAGGGCGAGGGGCTTCAGATCGAGCGGCTCGCCGATGTCGCGGCGCAGGACATCCACTGGGCCCGCGATCTCTATGGCGTGCTGGAAACGCGCGGACAGACGCCGGTGGACCGCCCGCTTGCCGCGCTCAACACCGCCTATGCGAGCGATGGTATCCTGATCCGTGTCACGGGCCATGTGAGCAAACCTGTCAGCCTGATTTATCACCACGAATCAACATCTTCCGATGCGATTCTGCACCATGTCATGAAGGTGGAGGAGGGAGCCTCCCTCACTCTTTTGGAAAACGGGCCGGCAGCGGCGCGGTTCAACAAGGTGATGGAGGTCGACGTGGCCGACAGCGCCGCGTTTCATCATGTGCGTGCGCAGGGGCGCGATCACGAACGCCGCGCGGCAACCCATATCTTTGCCCGGCTGGGGCGGGAGAGCACGTTCAAATCCTTCACGCTGACCGTCAACGGCAAGATGACGCGGAACGAATGCGTGATCGAACTGACGGGTGACGACGCGGTGGCGCATGTGGCCGGCGCGGCGCTTGGCGACGGGGATTTTCACGGTGACGATACGGTGTTTGTCACCCATGACGCGGTAAATTGCGAATCGCGGCAGGTGTTCAAGAAGGTGCTGCGCAACGGCGCCACCGGCGTGTTTCAGGGCAAGATCCTCGTCAAACCGGGCGCGCAGCAAACCGATGGCTATCAGATCAGCCAGTCGCTTCTGCTCGATGGCGACAGCCAGTTCCTCGCCAAGCCAGAGCTTGAGATCTACGCCGACGATGTGGCCTGTTCGCATGGCAGCACCTCCGGCGCGATCGACGAGGATGCGCTGTTCTACCTGCGCGCACGGGGGATTCCCGGCAACGTCGCCACCGACCTTCTGACGCTGGCCTTTCTGGCCCAGGCGGTGGACGAGATCGAGGACGAGACATTGCGCACCGAAATGGCGGCGCGTCTCGAAGGTTGGCTCTCGCGGCGCAGCGGCTGATGTCGGTGACGCGCGATATGCTGGCCACCTATCGCGGCCCGCAAAAGGTCATCGCCCGGTTTCTCGACGCCGGCCCGCGCGAGGACCGGGCGCTTGCCTTTCTGATGGCGGGCTGCGGGCTGGTGTTCGTGGCGCAATGGCCAAGGCTCGCACGGCAGGCACATCAGAGCGGCGAGGCGCTCAACCCGCTTCTGGGCGGCAGCCTGATGGCGTGGGTGTTCATCGCGCCGCTGGCCTTCTATTTTCTGGCGTTCCTGAGCCTGTTGCCGTTTCGGCTTTTGCGACGCGAGGTTACAGGTTATGCCGCGCGTCTGGCGCTCTTCTGGGCGTTGCTGGCCTCTGCCCCGATTTTATTGTTACATGGGATGATCGCAGGGTTTATCGGACCGGGACCCGGGGAAAAAGCGGTCGGGTTGATCTGGCTGCTGGTCTTCGGCTGGTTCTGGATCGCGGGGCTGGTTCAGGCAGGAAGGAACGCGACGTGATCGACACCCTCAGACCTCTTTTCATCGAGACGATCCGGGCACCGGCGCGGGCGGGCGCGATGCTGATGGAGACAAACCTGCCGCGCGCGACTCTCTGGTCGGCGCTGGTATTGGCCTGCATCCTCAATACGCTGATCTTCTTCGTCTCCACCGCGCTATTTCCAGCCCCCTCCGCCGGGATGCTCTTGCCGCTGTCATCCTCGCCGGTGATGGTGCTGACGCTGCTTCTTGCCACAACCGTGTTGACGATCATCATGCTGTTCTGGGGCGGACGGGCACTTGGCGGCGCGGCGCGATTCGAGGACGTTTTGGGCATGATCACATGGTTGCAGTTCATGCGCCTCGCCGTTCAGGTCGCGGCGCTCGTGTTCATGTTCCTGCTGCCGGGTCTGGCGGCGCTTCTGGTGATGGGGGCGGGGATTTACGGGATATGGATTCTGCTCAATTTCATGAATGTCGCCCATGGGTTCGACAGTCTTGGCAGGTCCGCTATGTTGCTGGTCGTTGCCCTGATCGGGATTTCGATCGGACTGACACTACTTTTGTCGCTGATCGGCGTGACGGCGATGGGAATGGACTGAACGATGTATGACTTGAACAAGATCCGTGCCGATTTTCCAATTCTAGCGCGCGAGGTGAACGGCAAGCCGCTCACATATCTCGACAATGGGGCCTCGGCGCAAAAGCCGCAGGTGGTGATCGACGCGATCACGCAGGCCTATTCCATGGAATATGCCAATGTTCACAGAGGTTTGCATTACCTTTCCAATCTGGCCACCGACAAGTACGAGGGCGTGCGCGGAACCATTGCTCGCTTTCTCGGGGCGGCCAGTGAGGATGAGATCGTCCTTAATACCGGTACCACCGAAGGCATCAACATGGTCGCCTATGGCTGGGCCATGCCGCGGATGGAGCCGGGCGACGAGATCGTGCTGAGCGTGATGGAGCATCACGCCAATATCGTGCCCTGGCATTTCCTGCGCGAACGACAGGGCGTGGTCCTGAAATGGGTCGAAGTGGACGCGCAGGGCCATCTTGATCCGCAGGCCGTGATCGACGCCATTGGACCGAAGACGAAGCTTGTCGCAATTACCCATTGTTCCAACGTGTTGGGGACCGTTGTTGATGTGAAATCCGTTTGCGCCGGCGCCCACGAAGAGGGCGTTCCGGTGCTGGTGGACGGCTCTCAGGGGGCGGTGCATCTGCCGGTGAATGTCGCTGACATGGGGTGCGATTTCTATGCCATCACCGGGCACAAGCTCTATGGGCCGACCGGGTCCGGCGCGATTTATGTGCAAAAGGACCGCATGGCCGAGATGCGCCCCTTCATCGGTGGCGGCGACATGATCAAGGAGGTGAGCCGCGACGCGGTGACCTATAACGACCCGCCGATGAAGTTCGAGGCCGGCACCCCTGCGATCGTGCAGATCATCGGGCTTGGTGTGGCGCTGGACTATATGATGGATCTCGGCATGGACAATATCGCCGCGCATGAAGCCGGGCTCCGAGATTATGCCATGACGCGTTTCAATGGGTTGAACTGGTTGAACATCCAAGGGCAAACATCTGACAAGGCGGCGATTTTCAGCATGACACTGGACGGTGCCGCACACGCCCACGACATCTCGACCATTCTCGACAAGAAGGGTGTCGCCGTGCGCGCCGGGCATCATTGCGCCGGGCCGCTGATGGATCATCTGGGCCTGACCGCGACCTGCCGGGCCTCCTTCGGGCTCTACAACACGCGCGAAGAGGTCGATCGTCTGATCGAGGCGCTGGAACTGGCGCATGAGCTTTTTGCCTGACGCTTTTTCGATTGCGACGGCTGGCGAGCGTCGATATACCCCGCTTTAAGGCACCTGTAGCTCAGCTGGATAGAGCGCTGCCCTCCGAAGGCAGAAGTCAAGGCTGGTAATGCTTGGTTGTGTTGGAAGAAAGAAGTGACTAAACAACGGTTTGAGCGAATGTCGGGTTTGCTCTTCATGTCGACGAAATTCTTGCGTAAGCATGGCGTAAGCAACTCGCGAACGGTATGCACCCGTAGCTCAGCTGGATAGAGCGCTGCCCTCCGAAGGCAGAGGCCAGAGGTTCGAATCCTCTCGGGTGCGCCAAAAAACAATATAAATCAATAATTTACACTTCTGCGCATTTTTGGACCTAGTGCTTGCGTGGGAAATTCGCGTAAGCAGTGCAATTGCGGCAGTGAGCTGAAGCTGTATCGATAGCCCATCGAATCTTGACCGCGGCCTCCTGGTCGTAGGCGCATGACTTCAGCGCTCCTTGCATGGCCTTCTTTGATCTCGCCAAGCATCGCATCGAGAAAGACGGAGCTGCTGGATCCGGCAGGCACTGCAGGGGATATGGCGGCAGACCAAATTTTCGTGTGCACTGTGTGTGCATCGTGTCGTCGTAGAGGGGCAAATTCTGACATACTGCGCCGTATTCCAGCGTAGTCATATCCGCCGTTAGCAGTTTGCCCAAAGAGGAGTATCTACTGTAAAACAATATGTTAGAATGAGAGGCGGCCCGATGATGGATTGTAAAGATTTAAATTTAATTTCAATATGTTGTGTGATGCCGTGTGCGGCACATGTTCATGTTTTGATCGCGTGATAGCGTGCTGCATCGCGTCTCTTACGGTCGGATCGGGGATCATCAGTTGTTTCTGGCCGGCGACGCGAGCGGCATCCGCGCGCTGATGCACTAGGCTGCCGACGAAGGCCATATCGCGGGCTGCATGGCTGCGCTAGATTCAACTGGAACCGAATTTGCCGGGCGTACTTCCCTATCCATCGTGTACTCAACTCCACAAGTCGCGCATATCGGCGCGACGCTCTCCGATCTGGAGGATAGCGACTTAGAAACGGCGAGCTTCGATATATCAGAACAAGCACGCGCGTATGCCCAGACCAGCTGTGGTGTATTGCGCATCTATGCCACCTGTGACACGGGACAGCCTTTGGGTGCGGGGATTTGTACGCCCGCCGCCGAGCACCTGGCCCATCTGCTGTCATTGGCGGTCGAAGGTGGCAGGCATGCTGGCGATGCCGTTATACCATCCCATTCTCGAGGACGTGCTGCGCAGCGCTTTGCGTGATTTGGCAAAGGCTGCGTCCGGGGCCGGTGGGTCCGCCCTTTCGGGCTGCGCGGCAATCAGACATGATACACTGGATTGACATCGGCGGACCTTTCGGTACCGCAGAGGCTTACGAACTCTTTCGTTGTTCAAGGTCGGCGTGGACCTGTCTTTGGCGGCCTTCCCGGGTATTGGCCGTAAAGTTTGGCCAGGCATCTGTCCTGACGCGTCACTTGTTTCCGAGGACCGTTGCCAATGCCATCGAAAGTGGCCAGCGGTTCATCGTGTAGACATGCATCTCGGGCGCGCCATAGGCGATCAGCTGCCGGGCATGTTCGCTCGTCATGGTCGCCGCAAGATAGGGTTCAAGTTCGGGCGTGGTCTCGGCGCGGGCGAAAAGTTGGCAGCCAATCCGGCACCATTGCCCCGTTCATCCGCGCAAAGCGTTTCAGGCGGGGCCATCTTTCCAGCGGCATCAGCCCCGGAACGATGGGCTCATCGACCCCGTGCTGCCCGCAGTCCTCAAGGAACCGACTGTAGGTTGCCGGGTCCAGTACGAACTGGCAAAACGCGGACCCGGCCCCGGCATCCAGCTTGCGCTTGAGATACCCGATATCCTGGTCCAGCGTTTCGGCTTCGGGATGCGTTTCGGGATGCGCCGCCACGGCGATTTCGAAGTCATGCCTCGTGCGCAACGCCTCCACCAGTTCGGACGCATGGTCGAACCCCGGCGGCAAGCCCCCGGATTCTCCCTTGGGGCGATCCCCACGCAGCGCGAGGATGCGCCGGATTCCACGCGCCCATAGGTCGTCAGCCGTGTTGAGTACCGCGTCGCGCGACAGGCCCAGCGATACCAGGTGCGCCATCACCGGACGACCTGTGCGTGTCGCGATCGCGGCCGCGGTATCAACGGTGCGGTCCCGCGTCGCGCCCCCTGAACTCATGGTCACCGAAAACCCACGACCCGCCAACGGGGCGAGCTGATCGACAGTGTGATGCAGTGCCATGCACAGGTCAGAGCTCTTGGGCGGAAACACCTCAAAACTCAGGGGAATGCGCCCCCGCATCTCGTAGAGATCTTGCAGCAGGGCGTCTTTGGTCTGGCTGGCGCGTATTCTGTCGATCACGAATCTTTTCCTTGCATGCTGCGAGCCGTGGCATGTCTCAACATTTACGTCGTCAAAAACCGTGGCAACGCGTGCACGCCCGGGTCTGCACCGGGACGATCGCTGTAGTCATAAGCCCTCACCAGCGGATCGGCCTGTTCAAACATTGCAACCAGACGCTATTCACTCCAGGGGTGCACATGCACGTCCCGTCCTGAATGCTCCTTCATGATCTTGACCGCCAGTTCCTCGTGCTCTTTGTCGCGGGTGCGCACCCACATGAGAATGCCACCATGCCGGATTTGATTTTCGTAATATTCCCGGTGTTTCTTGTCGACGCGGCTGGCAAGAAGTGTCCCGATCACCGCTGACGGCGCCCCCCAGATTGCGATGGCGGCGATCGAGGCCGCGAGCGTACTCACCGGGGTCAGCATCGCGGCCATCGCGATATAGGACCCGACAAAGAAGAACCCGCCCGCAATGGCCCCTTCAAGCTCTCCCATCGCCTCTTCAGAGACGAAATGTGCTCTGGGGGCTCTGGGGTCATCTTCGAGCTCCGGTGCCCGCCAATAGGCCGACCCGAGTTTTTCCTCCAGCGTGTCCTGTTCTCCCAGAAGGCTGATGTCGGAATGGTGGAAACCCACGCTGCGCAGGTCATAGAATGCCGCCTGCAAGCGTTCGAACGTGTCGAACACCCCGACCGCTTCGGGCACCTTGATAACGGTGACCTTATCTGCGTTGTCCTGTTCCTGCGCTGCCATTTCATCCTCCGTGAACTGTCTGTGACCGCGTCAATATCAGGGATGCATAGCAGTTCGGCGAGGGTCTATATGATCATCCGGGATGGGACAACTAGGCCCAAAGCCTCTGTTTCTGAGACCGCGAGAACGAGACCCAAGCAAATGGTCCGTTACCCGTCGCCGGTGACCGTGAGGCCGAGCAGGCGCCAGACCTGCATGCCACCGCGATAATAGAAAATGCGGTCGGCAGGGTATCCGGCCTCGACCATGTTGCGGATCGCAGTTGGCGACTGGCCACACCATATCCCGTTGCAAAACAGTGCAACGCGCTTTGCCTGCTCGCAGTCCCACCCGTCAAAATCCGGCTCGCAGCCCAACCGGGCCAGTTCGTCCAGAACGTATGTATAGGGAATGTTGATCGCGCCCGGGATCGTTCCGCTCGCGAACCAGTCGCTGGTTCGGCTATCGACCACCACGGCCTCCTGATCCTGTAGAATCTCGATCAACTCGAGTTCGCCGATCGTGGTCACACCCTCCAGCGGGCTGTGCGGCTGAATGCAAAATTCGGGACAGGGACGTGAGGTCAGTGCCCATTCGCCGCTGATCGTGTTTTCGGTGTCCTGGATCCTGTTGATCTCCACCGGGCCATTCGCGGTTTGCAGGGTGACCGACAGCATATCTTTGGTGATCCCGACGGCACCGTCCGCTATCGCCGTCCCCGCCGCCAGCGTCAGACAGAGTGCCAAGGCAAGTTTCTTCATCGTGCTATCCTCCAGATCCAGTCTTGTTCCAGACAACAGCCTATCCGGTCAAAAAGCCCTCAGCCACCATCATCCGTCTTTGGCACCTTGGTGCGTTCATTTCACCCTGGGCCTAATGTCTGGCCATGGCTGGCTGGCCGACCGATGTCGCGAGACGATCAGTCAGCCAACGTCCGCTCGGGATCAGGCGAACCACCAGCGGTGATAGCCCCGCGCGCCGTCGAGTTCCCAGACCGAGGCGATGCTTTCGGTGTGCATGACGTTGTCGCGCCGCGCCGAGGTGCGGTTTCGGAAAAATGGCACGATGGTGCCGCCATCATCGCGGCACAAGGACTGCATCTCGGCGTATATCTCGGCGCGCAAAGCTTCGTCGAGTTCGGACTTGGCCTGAAGCAGCAAGGTGTTGAACCGTTCGTTTTCCCAATGGCTTTCATTCCAGTCAGCCCCGGCCTTGTACGCCAGCGAGAACATCACGTCCGGTGTGGGGCGCGCGGCCCAGGATACGACGCAGAACGGCTTTTTCAGCCACACATTCGACCAATACCCATCGGCCGGCTCCTGATTCACCTTGATGTCGAGACCGGCGGGGCGCGCCTGTTCGGCGAAGAGGGAACACATGTTCGTGGCCCGTGACAGCAGTGTGTCATTGACCGAGATCTGCACCGAGAGCCGGTCATGACCGGCCTTCTTGAGATGATAGCGTGCGCGGTCGAGGTCCTGTTCCCGCTGTGGCAGGTCGGCATGATACGGGATCGTCGTGCCAATCGGATGATCGTTGCCGATCACCCCGCGCCCGAACAGGATCTTGTCGACGATTTCCTGACGGTTCATCGCGTGCTTGAGCGCGAGCCGCACGTTGACATCGTCGAACGGGGCCACGTCGCAGAACATCGGCATTGTGATATGCGTGCCCGAGGGCACATCGTCGAGAATGACCCCGGGGGCCCGGGCCAGCATGGAGGCGGTCTTGAGGTCTATATCGGTCACCGCGTCGACATCGCCGGCGACGATCGCCGCCTGCCTTGCGTTGGGATCGTTGAGCACCGTCATCTCGATCGCGTCGAACCATGCCCCGCTGCCCGCGCGGTGCCGGCCGTCGTGCCGCTCGAACGCGGCACGGATGCCGGGCTTGAATTCGGTCACTTTGTAGGGACCGCAGCCGATACCGTTCGCCCAGTCGATGCCGCCATCCTCTGTCGCGGGCTGGATCACCAGATGGTAATCCGACAACAGATAGGGCAGGTCCGCATTGCCGGTCGAAAGGGTGAAGATCACCGCGTGTTCTCCGTCAGCGCGGATATCGGTGACGTCCGATAGAAGCGGTGCCACGGCCGAGGTCGTCTCGGGCCCTCGGTGGTGGTTCATCGAGGCGATCACGTCCTTTGCCGTGACTGCGCGCCCGTCGTGGAAGGTGGCGTTGCGCGACAGCTCGAATCGCCATTCGCTTCCGTCCTTGCCAAGGGCCTGCCAATCGGTGGCAAGGTCGGGTCCAAGCGTGTTCTCGTTGGTGATCTCAGTCAGATAGGCGCGGGCGACGTGGCTGGAGTGGATCATAAGGATGCTCGCCGTTGTGGCGGGATCCCAGCTATCCGTGCTGCTGCCGTCATGCACGCCGACGCGAAACGTGCCGCCCCGCGACGGTGCGGCGCGGGCCGGGCCGGACGCGACACCGAACAGCCCTGCGGCAAGACCGGACGCGGCGGCCCCCTTCAGCATGGACCGACGGTTGAGATCGAAATTAAAAGGAGTGCGGTATGTCGTGAAGAACCTCCGTGTTGGCTACAGGCGAAGGACCTAGCCCGTTACCACACCGTCGCCCACCACGATCTGCCGCTGACAGAGGTCTGCGATCTTCTCGTCATGGGTCGAGATCAGGAATGTGGTGCCCTCCTCGCGGTTGATCTGTGCGATGAGGTCCATCACCTGCATCGCCGAGACGCGGTCGAGATTGCCTGTCGGTTCGTCCGCCAGGACCAGTTCGGGGCTGTTCATCAGGGCGCGCGCCACGGCGACGCGTTGCTTCTGGCCGCCAGAAAGCTTGGTGGCGGGAAAGTCGATTCGGTCTGCCAGCCCCATGCGGATGAGCAGGGCGCGTCCGCGCGCGCGGGCCTGCGATGTCTCGCGGCCCTCGCGCACGGCTGTGGGGAAGATCACGTTTTCCAGCGCGGTGAAATCGGGCAGCAGGTTATGGAACTGAAAGACAAAGCCGATATGGCGGTTGCGAAACTCGGTCAATGCGCGGTCGTCGGCGGCGATGAGATCCTGGCTCAGCATCAGATACTGGCCCGATGTGGGTTTCATCAACGTACCCAGGATCCTCAGAAGCGTGCTCTTGCCTGATCCGGAGGGGCCAAGCAGAGCTGCCATCTCACCTCGCTCCAGATGCAGCGAGAGGCCGCGCAGCACGCGGGTTTCGGCCTCGCCGGTCCCGAAGGTCTTGACCAGATCGCGGACATCCAGCAGCGCGCTCATTGGCCGATCGCCGTGACGGGATCGACCCGCGCCGCTGAGCGGGCAGGCAGGATCGAGGCGAGGATCGCGCCGATCACCGTGAGGGTGATGGCCAGCCCGTAGGACCCCTGGGTGATGTCCATCGGCAGGGTGCCCGGCTCGAACGCCTCGCGCGGGGGGAAGGGCAGCAGCGCGAGATAACCCAAGGCCGCCCCCATGACGCCGCCCATCAGCCCGACAAGCGCGCCCTGCGCCACGAAGACAAAGACAACAAAGCCGCGCCCCGCGCCCATGGCGCGCATGATGCCGATTTCCGGGCGGCGTCGATAGGTCGAGAGCAAGAGCGCCGAGGCGACACCGATCACTATGGTGATGAGCGCAAAGGTCTTTAGGAAATAGCCGGTCTGCGCCTGCGCATCGAGCGCCTCCATCAGCTGTTCGGCACCGTCGGTCCAGGGCACGGCATCCAGCCCGGTGAGGCTGCGGATGCGCGCGGCCTTGGCATCGGCGGCGTTGAGATCGAAAAGCTTGATCTCGATCCGGCTGGCCCCCTGCGGCATGGTAAAGAGGGTGCGCGCGGTCGAAAGGCTGACAAAGGCACGCGCCCCGTCGAGCGCGCCGTTGCCGGTCTCGAAGATGCCCGAGAGCGTGAGCAGGGCGGTGACACCCTGGGAACTTTCCAGTCGTAGCGGTTGGCCCAGCGACAGGTCGAGATCCTCGGCCAGTTCCCGGCCAAGGACGATCAACCCCGAGCCCACACGCGCCCGCCCCTCGACCATATAGCCGGGAAGATCGAGGATCGCGGCCTCGCGTCCCGGCTCGATCCCGGTCACGCTGACCTGCTCGACCTGCGCGCCGCGCGTGAGAAAGCCCGCCCCGGTGATCTGTGGCGAGACCGCCTTGACCCCCGGCACGCCCTCGATCAGCGGCAGCCAGGTGGCGGCCTCGGCCAGAGAGGCGGTGCGCGTGCGACCGCGCTGTGCCACGACGAGGACATAGCCCTCGGGCGCGATCAGGATTGCCGGATCGTCAGGTTCGGCCTCGATGGTGACATGTGCGATATCGCCCACCGTGCGCGACAGGATGAATTGCGCAAGCCCGCCGATCAGCGCCGACATGAAGATGAAGATGAAAACCCCGACCGCCACCCCCAACACCAGAAGCGCGGTCTGCGCCTTGTTCGCGGTCAGGTAACGCGCCGCGATCTTGAGCGCGTATAGCATCAGGGCTGCTCCATCGTCACGGCCTGACCGGGGGTGATTCCATTGGCCTCGGTCATGAGGCGGTCGCCCTCGGCAAGACCCTCGGTGACGATGAGCCGCGCGGCGGGCCAGTCCACGACGGAGACGGGCCGGAACATGGCGCGGCCCTCTCGCAGAAGGAAAACGCCGGTCTTGCCCTCCACCTCCGTCAGCGCGCTGCGCGGCACGGTCAGCGCCGCCGCGCGCGTCTCCACGATGATGTTGGTCGCGACGGTCAGCCCTATCGGAGCGATGATCGGCGTGTCGAACGAAAGCTCCACCGCCAGCCCGCCGGTGGCGATATCGACCCGGCGCGAGACATAGCTCACGCGCCCGGCGCGGGTCTGTGTCTCTCCGGCGAGTTGCAGCACGGCGGGCTGGCCGGTGGCGATCTGCGTGGCATAGGCCTCGTCCACATCGGCCTCGACCAGCAGTGTGCCGAGATCGGCGAGGGTCATCAGGGGGGTGGAAGGGCCGACGAGTTGCCCCTGTTCCACGTCGAGTTCCACCACATGGCCAGCGACAGGCGCACGGATGGTGTGGTTCTCGAGCGCGATGCGCGCCTGATCGAGTGCGGCGCTGAGGCGGGCCACCTCCTGCGTGGCCGCCTCGAGCTTGTGGGCATAGGTGTCACGCACGGACCGCGCCACTGTGGTGTCGAGCGCAGCAGCGCGGTCGAATTCGGCGCGCGCCTCGGCCCGCGCATCCCGAGCCGCATCCAGCCGGGCCTGCGCTTGACGCAACAGCGTGCGCTGCGCGTCAGCGTCGATCTGCGCGAGGGTATCCCCGGCCTCGACGGCATCACCCTCGGCCACGGGCAGCGCCGTGAGTGTGCCGGTCACGGTCGGCGTGACCTCGACCGAGTTCTCCGCAGCAATCCGCCCGTTGACCGCTAGGACACGCGTGACCGGCGCGGGCGCGACAGTCTCGACCGGCACGACCGGCGGGCGGTTCATCCAATTCTGGGCCAGCACCAGCGCCGCCAAGCCCAGCCCGAGAGCGGCGAGCAAGACCCAGATCCGCCAGCGGAGCGATGCCTTGGGACGTTCGCGTCGCAATGACGGGACAAGCTGCCCGTGCGTCTGCTGCGGCGCAGACATCTCTGCGCCGTCCTTGGTCATGGATTTTTCATCAGCCGGGGCCAAATTGGCTTCCTTTCCGACAGGACGTGCGACCCGGTCCACCGAGGCGGGCGCGGTGCCGTCACCTTAGAGTCTGATTCAAAACTATCTGAGCATTATTAATCCCTTGCGAGATGGCGTGTGACGCGTCGAATGTGGGCGATTGTGATCCACGCCTCTGCGCTGGCGATGGATTTTTCCCAATCTTTTGACAGGCGGCGGCATCGGCCCAGCCAAGCAAGGGTGCGCTCGACCACCCATCGGTGTGGCAGAACCTCGAACCCGTCGGCGGTGTCGGAGCGTTTGACGATCTGGACGCTCCAACGTCCGATGGCTTTCAGCGCATCGCGCAGTTTGGGTCCTGCATAACCGCCATCCGCAAAGACATGGCGCAGCATGGGGGAGCGCGATGCAACGGCTCTCAACACATCCGGCGCG
>NZ_FODS01000047.1 GCF_900110425.1 Salinihabitans flavidus
AAAGACGACGCTTTCCAGCCTCAAGGAATTCCTTCGACCAAGTGTAATACAGGCTGTCAGAGATACCCTCGCGGCGACATAACGCCGAGATGCTTTCCTCCCCGCGCAATCCGGCCAAAACAATGCGGATCTTCTCCTCCGCCGAGTAGGTCTGGCGGGTCTTGCGGCGGATGTTTTTGACCAGCTTGTCAGCTGCGTCTTTCGATGTTCCGGGCTTCTTGTTCATCTTCGCTCCTTAAACGCTATGATGAACCAGAAACCCTCCGTTGTTCAAATCCTCAAATCTGTCCCAAAGGTGCTGACGTCAGACAGTGCACGAATTGCGGCATGTCGAACAATTCGATGTTGGCAGTTGTCCAAGCCTTGACCTCTCAATGAAGGAACACGTCCGCGCGGTGTTCGCCATGGAGGCCGATGCCAGTGTGACGAGCCTTGTCGTCGCGGCGGGTTTGCGAGAGCAGGGTAGACCAGCGATGTGGAATGCCTTGGCGAATTGGCCCATGCAAGCGGATCTGGCGGCCAGATTTGACACGATCCTGAACGAAACTTCCGATGTAGGACTTGCTGCTTCAGCTGCCTTTGTGGCTTGGTACGATAACGGCGTGCGTCGCGACAGTTACTATGTCGCAGTTTGTTCCAACTATCTTGACCAGATCGATCGTGAACACCTGCTGCCGAAATACGATAATTTGTCCGGGGCGTATTTTGCCGAACTGTGCCGACTACCAGACGGCAGCCCCTATGAGTGCCATGGACCTTAGCATCTGCACGGATGGAATGCGATTTTTTCCCAAAGGCGAACGCAACCATCTTGTCAATATTCATTGGCGTTGGCTGATGAAGAAAATTGTGCTTGGGATTGTAGATCGCCCACGAGCGAGGCGAGCGGCAGGCTAGTTCCGCGATCAGTTCATTGCCCTTTTCGCATTCGCTGCGGTTTGCGAGAATGGATGCTGTTCCCACT
This sequence comes from Salinihabitans flavidus, assembly GCF_900110425.1. Lineage (GTDB taxonomy): Bacteria > Pseudomonadota > Alphaproteobacteria > Rhodobacterales > Rhodobacteraceae > Salinihabitans > Salinihabitans flavidus. The sequence continues at coordinate 965 of NZ_FODS01000047.1, forward strand.
GCTGGGCAGCATGAACTGGTTGCGCCATCGCAGCGAGATCTACGCTGCGAGCACAAGCATCAATAATGCTAGCACGTCTGGTGTGGGCGCGTCGCAGTCATTCGGGCCTTTTTATGAGATCTCTGCTATGGTGCTTTAGCCGAGCCATACATCCAAGAACAGCATGACGACCAATCCGATAGCGAAACCAAAGGTCGCTTTGTTTTGATGTCCTCTCCGGTGCGTCTCCGGGATAATCTCGTGGCTGATGACGTAGAGCATCGCCCCGGCGGCAAATGCGAGTCCCCACGGAAGAAACGGCTCCGAGAACGTGATTACGGCCGCCCCAATTGCGCCCCCAATCGGCTCGACGAGGCCTGTCAGCGCTGCAATCCCCCAAGCGCGGAAGCGGCTATATCCCTCTCCAAGCAACGCCACGGCCACGGCTAGACCCTCAGGTAGGTTCTGTAATCCGATCCCAATGGCTAGCGGCATTCCACCAGAGAGCCCATGGGCTCCAAATCCGACACCGACAGCTAACCCCTCCGGAAAATTGTGGATTGTGATAGCAATGATGAATAGCCAGATCGGGCGAAGAGCAGCGCTGTCAGGGCCTTCGCGCCCCGTCGTAAAGTGCTCGTGCGGAAGAACCTCGTTCAGCCAAGCTACAATTGCCATACCCGCCAAGATGCCAATAACCGCAATGGACGCAGGTACTGCGCCTTCTCCATACTTGTCAGACGCGGCCTCGATTGCCGGTAAAATGAGTGAGAAAAACGAGGCCGATAGCATAACGCCAGCGGCGAAACCCAACGACATGTCTCGCATTGCACGGCTTGGTGTTTTACCAAACAGTACTGGCATAGCACCAACTGCCGTCATCAATCCCGCGACGAGGCTTCCCAAGAAGCCCAAAATCAGAGGCGATCCAAGGTCCATTGATACATCCATTGCGTAGAACTTCGGTTATATCAACGGAATCCGTTCTCGCTGCATTTCTATGCTTGGCTCAAGTGAACAAGAGACCGCTCTGGGCTCAGAGTCCGCATTCGCTGCAAGATGTACGAATGGCAGGTAAGCAGAAATCCACGGCCCTTCTCGCCGTGAACACACCCAAAATCACGGTACTCCGCGTCGCAATAGCTACCGCAAGTCGCCGCTATTCTCGCCGTGATCAGGGATTGAGAGACCATGGGACATGGTTGTGAAAGCACTCGCTTGCAGCAGAACCACCAAAACGTTGTTGCTGCTAGGCAACTGCTCAAATCCTCCATCAGACACAGAGTAGATCCTGAAAACAGCGAGAGGAGCTCAAACAAAAAACCATGCTCGCCAGGCGCTTGCGCCACCACCCCGAACACGCATAAAGTGAAGCAAGCAAGGATGAACCAGAGCCTCCATTAGAGAATACGCTTAGACGTCCCAAATTATCTGACGACGGACATCTACAGCGGCATCGCTTGTATGCCTCCCTCTCAGTTTCGCCGCACTATCTTGGACAGGTTGTTCCAGCTGCGGGTATTAACGATGTTTTCCGTCGCAAGCCAACCTCGCCGGGCCTGGTCGATGCCGAACCGCATGTTCCCCAAGCCCCCGGTGCTGTGCGCATCGGTGGAAATCGCGATATCCACACCCTTCTCCGCGGCCATGCGGCAATGAACATCTTTCAGATCGAGACGGACCGGGTTCGCATTGAGTTCCAGCACGCAACCGCGATCCTTCGCAGCCTGCAGCAGTCGTTCCATATCAAGTGCACAGGACTTGCGTTCCCCAATCCGCCGCCCGGTCGGATGCCCGATGATCGACACCAGCGGGTTGTCCATGGCGCGGATCATGCGCTCGGTCTGCCTGTCCTCCGCCAGTTCGAGTTTCGAATGGACCGACGCAACGACAAGGTCGAGCCGCTCCAGGAGCTTGTCGGGAAAATCGAGGCTTCCGTCCTCCAGGATGTCCACTTCGCAGGAGGCCAGAAGACGGATGCCGTCAAGCTTGTCGTTCAAAGCCCCGATCTCGTCGATCTGCCGGTGCAGCGCGTCTTCGCTCAGCCCCCTGGCTTGTGTCTGGCTTTTCGAGTGATCGGTGATCGCGAGATACTCGTAGCCCTTTTCCTTTGCCGCCTGCGCCATCTCCTCTAAGCTATTCTTGCCGTCCGACGCCGTCGTGTGGGCATGCAGGTCACCTTTGATGTCTGCTGGCTTTATGAGGACGGGCAACTCCCCTTTATCGGCCGCCTCGATCTCGCCGCGGTTCTCCCTCAGAACCGGATCGATCCAGGGCAGATTGATCCCGTCATAAATCTCTTCTTCTGTCGTGCCGGCAATCCGCTTCTTACCATCGAAGAGGCCATATTCATTGAGCTTCAGACCGCGGTCCTGCGCGCACCTGCGCCCGGCAATGTTATGCGACTTCGAGCCAGTGAAGTAATGCAGCGCGGCCCCCCAGCTCGGCTCGGGGATGACCCGCAGGTCCACCTGAAGGCCTGATCGCAGCGTGACGGTCGACCGCGTCTTGCCCTGCGACGCGACTTCTTCGACCTCGTCATACTTGGTGAAGCGGTCGATGATCGCGCCACCATCTTCACCCTGTACGAGAATGTCCAAATCGCCGACAGTCTCCTTGCGGCGGCGGTAACTACCGGCGATCTCAGCTTTAGCAACACCTTCAATCTTGCAGATCCACTCCAGAAGCGGCTCGGCAAAATCCTCGGCCACGTCCAGCCGGATTCGCTCGCCCCCGATCACGCCCTGATTTATCTCCTTGCGGATCCGCGCCTGGGTCTTCTCGCCGAACCCCTCGATCGCGGCGATTCGGCCTTCCTCAGCCGCCTCCTTCAGGTCATCGACCGACGAAAGATCCAGTGCCTCAAAAAGCGCTCGGGCGCGTTTCGGCCCGATCCCGGGGATGCGCGTGGCCTCGACGATGGCTTCCGGCACCTCGTCCGATATCTCGTCCAGAAGCGGGAGCCGCCCAGTACGCACGATCTCCTCAATCTTGCCGGCAAGGTCTTCGCCGATATCGGGCAGCTCGGACAGGTCCTCACCCTCCTCCAACATGTTCTGCAGCGACCGGCTCAGGTCGCGGATTGTGTTGGCCGCGTTGCGATAGGCGCGCACACGAAACCGGTTGGCCTCTTCGATTTCCAGCAGATCAGCCACGTTATCGAAGATCGTGGCGATCTCGCTGTTATGTACCGGCATGACCCACCTCCTCAGCCCAGCATCTTCGCGAATGCATCCTCGTCAAGCATCTCGACACCTTCTTCCATTGCCTTGTCCTGCTTTGAGCCGGGCTTGGCGCCGACGACGACGTAATCCGTATTGCCGCTGATGCTCGACGCCACCTGCCCTCCGCGCCGTTCGATCGCTCCGGTCGCCTCCTCGCGCGTCCAGCCTTCCAACGCGCCGGTCAAAACAAATGTCGTGCCTTTCAGAGACCGGTCCAATTGTTCGACGGCCTGCGGCGACACCCCAGCCTTCAAGAGCCGCCCGACGACATCCCGGTTCCGTTCTTCGTCGAAAAACGCAGCCACGCTCTGCGCAGTCTCATCACCGATCCCTCCGATCTCCTCGATCTCGGCCTGACTCGCCTCCCTCACCGCCTGCAGGCTGCCGAAAGCCATGGCCAGCCGACGCGCCGCGTCCGCGCCCACATGACGGATGCCGAGCGCACGCAGGAACCGGTCCAGCGGCACCTCGCCACGCTCATGGATGGCTGCGTGCAATGCGCCCGCGGAGTCTTCTGCGAAACCGTCCAACGCGGTCAGGTCCTCCGCGGAAAGATCATAGAGGTCCGCGATATCCCGAACCATGTCATGCTCTACAAGCTGCTCGGCGGTCTTTTCCCCCAAGCCCTCGATATCCATCGAGCCTCGCGCGCCATAATGCACCAGCCGGGCCACGAGCTGCGCCGGGCAGGCGATGCCCGCCGGGCAATAGTTCAGCGGCCCACGCCGCTCCACCTGGGCTCCGCAGGAGGGGCAGCGGTCAGGCATCCTGAACGGCTCAGACCTCTCCACGCCGGGTTTCGGGACGCGTTCGGCCACTTCGGGAATAACGTCCCCGGCTCGTTCGATCCGGACGGTATCGCCGACACGCAGGTCCTTGCGGTGCACTTCCTCGACGTTGTGAAGCGTCGCCCGCGCCACCGTCACGCCACCAACATCCACCGGATCAAGCAATGCCACCGGCGTCAGGGCACCAGTACGACCGACCCCCACCGCGATGTCCGCAATCCGCGTCTCGCCCGTTCTGGGCGGAAACTTCCAGGCGCTCGCCCATCTGGGGCTCCGGCTGCGCTGACCCAGCTTTTCGCGCTCCGTGCGCGCGTCGAGCTTCAGCACGATACCATCGATTTCGTAATCGAGGTCCTTGCGCTGACCCTGCATCCCGTCGTAAAATTCCTCGGCCTCCTCCAGCGATCCGCACCGCGTCTGATCGCCCATGACCGGAAACCCCAGATCGCGCAGCGCCTTCAGCAGCTCCCACTGGCCATGTACAGCTTCAACACTGATCCCGGTGGCATCGTAGAAAGTGACGGCGAAACGGACGCCTTCGGCCTCGGACGGATCGAGCCGGCGTAGAATGCCGGCCGCAGCATTGCGCGGGTTGGCGAAAGGCTCGTCGCCACGCTCCACGCGAGCCTTGTTTACGTCCTGAAAGCTGGATCTGGGCAGGATTGCCTCGCCCCGCACGGCCAGCTCTTTGGTCTCCCCGCCTGCATCCTGGAGTTTCAACGGTAAGGCCCGTACCGTGCGCAGCGTGTGGGAAATGTCCTCGCCCGTCTGTCCGTCGCCGCGGGTCGAGGCACGGCAGAACTGACCCTCCTCATAGACCACCTCGATCGACAGCCCATCGAATTTAGGCTCTGCCACGAAAGTTACGTCGGAATCGCCCACAGCCTCGCGCACCCGATCAATGAAATCCGCGATCTCGTCCTTGTCGCGCACAGCATCGAGACTGAGCATCGTTGCCACGTGCTCGACCTTCCCAAGTTCGGATTGCGGCTCCGCCCCAACGCGTTGCGTCGGAGACTCCGGCACCACGATTTCGGGATGCTGGTCTTCCAACTCCTCAAGCTGGGCGAAAAGTTCGTCGTATTCCCGGTCCGATATCTCGGGCGCGTTCTCGACGTAATACAACCGGTCATGGCGATTGATCTGCTCGCGCAGCTCCTCAGCCCGCTTGGCAATATCAGACTTGTCCGGCATAGGCAGTCAATTCCTCGCTAGTGCTTGGCGCGCCAAACAAATCCACCCAGCCGCACGTAATCCACCGCCGACCGGATATAGGCTTCCTGGATCGCCGACCAGCAAGACCCATACTGTGCCAGACCGGTTCGTCATTGATTGCCGTGTCATCCGGTGTCCCCTTCCTCACGGCGCGGTAGCGAGTCCGGTTCAACGTCCATAGAATCCTACCAGTTCGGTGAACTCGATCACCTTGGGTTGGGCGAGCGTGATGATCTCCTCGCAGCTTGCCCCGGACGCGGCTGTGGTGATCGGCTCTCGCAGGGCGCTCAAGCGGAAATGATAGGCATGCGGCGTAACTCCCTCGGGCGGACACGGCCCGCCGTAGCCAGGCTTGCCGAAATCATTGATCGCCTGATGGAAACCCGGCTCGAGGGTTTCCGGCCCGAAGCCCGATCTCAGGAAGCCGCTTTCGGGTGAAATGCCCCAGGCCGCCCAGTGACGGAAGATCCCGCTCGGCGCGTCCGGATCGTCGCAGACCAGTAAAAGCTCCTTCGTGCCCTCCGGCAGTCCGGTCCAGCGAAAGGCCGGCGAGACATTATCGCCGTCACAGGTGAAGCGGACGGGAATCGTCTCGCCGGGATTGAAATCCGGGCTTGTCAGTATCAGCATGATTGTCTCCTTTGCTTCCGGGGCTGGGTTGTCGCACAGTCAGGCGTCATTTGGCTTTATCTCACGTTCCGAAGGGGTAGGTCTCGGGCAGCCCCGGTGTTTGACCGGCCCCGAGTGGCGAGACCGCAGTCGTTTCATCGATCCAGACATATTCATTGAACTGGCGGGGCAGCTCGGCTTCGAAGTAATGGCTGGCAAGCTCGGTCTCGGGGCGGTAGATCACTCCGATCGCCCGCTCCAACCTCGGCTTCGACAATTCCGTCGCGACATCCAGTTCGAGTTCCGCCCGCAGCGGCAGGATAAGCCCCGGCAGGCCGGAGAGGTGGAATTGCCGCTCATAGCTTTGCGGGTGGGATGGCCTGACCTGCTTGATCTCCATCTCACCATTCCAGTCACTGGCGGCCGCGACCGTGCCATGGTCCGTGCCCATCCCGATCCGGTAGCTTTTGTCGCCGAAGCCGCGTGCGCAAAGCTCTCCCAGGTTACGCTCTCCCCGGCGCGACATTTCGGTCGCGCGGGCATCGCCGATATGCGAATTATGCGCCCAGACCACCGCCCGAGCACCATCCCCGTGGAAGTTCATCACGTTCTGCAGGGTTTCGAACATGTGATCGTCGCGCAGGTTCCACGACGCGCGTGAGCCGTAGTACATGATCCGGTAATACTTCTCGGCATTGGCGACCAGCGCGGCGTTTTGCGCCGCATCCAGAAAGCGTTCGCCGTCGCTCAGCGCGTATTCCTTACGTTTTCGCATCAGATCCACAAGCATCGCCGTCACATCATCCTCACAGTTGCGATAAGCACCTGTGAGGGCCGCGTGGCCGTAAGCCGCTGGATCAGCTTCCCAGGGGCTGAGGCATCCGTAACGATGGCGGGCGATCCGGGCGAGATCGGGGTCGACATCCTCCAGATAGTCGATGATCGCCAGCGTCGAGTTGAACAGGCTGTAGAGGTCCAGACCGTAAAAGCCGACGCGCGTCAGTGGAGTACGTGGTGCGTTCCACTCGCGCAGCCAATCGGTAAAGGCACGAACCTCCTCGTTGCGCCACATCCACATGGGGAAGCGGGCGAAAGCCTGCCACTCCGACGGCGGTGTCTCGCGGTGGCGCACGTAATGGTCGATGCGGGCGGCGTCGGGCCAGTCGGCCTCGGCGGCAACAATGGTGAAGCCCTTTTCCTCGATCAGCCTTTTCGTGATGAGCGCACGAATTCGGTAAAACTCGGAGGTGCCATGGCTTGCCTCACCAATGAGCACGACGCGGGCATCGCCAATGCGATCCATCATCAGGTCAAGCGGGGCGCTCTCAACGTCCTCAAACGCCTCGGCATGGGCACGAATAAGGCCTGGCACTCCTTCGTCCTGCCGCGGACGATGCTGGACAAGGCGGGGTGGTGCGGTTTGCGCGCCCTCCGGCTCTCCTTCCCAGCCCTGGTCCCCGATCAGGGGTACAAAGCGCACATCGGCAAGATCCTCGCGATCGAACTGCCCCTTGTCGCGCCGTGTCACGCGCACCAGCTCCTGTGCGCGCGGATCGTTGCCCACGGGCACCACCATTCTCCCACCCATGGCCAGCTGGGACTTGAGCGTTTCGGGCACGAAAGGTGCACCGGCTGACACAAGAATCGCATCGAACGGCGCTGCGTCCTCCCAGCCCCGGGTGCCGTCCCCGTGGAGGATGTGGACATTGGTATAAGCTGCGTCCTGAAGCGCCGCCGCAGCTCTGGTGGCCAGTGTGCCATGACGTTCGATGGCAAAAACCTCGCCAGCGATCTCGGCCAGAACGGCGGCGGCATAGCCCGAACCCGCGCCGATCTCGAGTACCTTCTCACCACCTTTGAGCGCCAGAGCCTCGGCCATATAAGCGACGATATAGGGTTGCGAGATGGTTTGTCCGGCGTCGATGGGCAGCGGGCAGTCCCGATACGCCTGACCTTTCAAGTGGTCCGGCACGAAGCGTTCGCGTGGCACGCGCCTCATGGCATCCAGAACCAGCGGATCACGTACCCCGCGCGCCTTGACCTGGCGTTCGACCATTTCCTTGCGCAGATCATCATAGCCGGTCATGTCACGTCTCCTCTGTGCTTCTGCGTTGAGTGCAGAACGGCAGCCAGACCAAGCACGCGCGTGGGACGCGATAAGTCCGGTTTAATTCTCAGTCGGAACCTCCGGTGGCGGAGCAGGCGGTACTTCGCCAGGGGGCTGTGGCACATCTGGCGGCGTTTCCGGCGGGACTTCCCCGGGCGGTTCCGGGAACTCGTCCGGCGGATCCGATGGCGTCTCGTTTGGTGGTGTAACGGGTTCTTCCAGTGGCACAGATTGCGGCGTCCTTGGCTCAGCGGAATCACCACCAAAGCTGAGCGTTGCACCCTTTCGCTCATAAGATTCGGATTGTATCGCCATGAAAAGTGTTTCTCTTTGTCAGTTCCGCTACAAGTTTGCACCAAGTGCATGGTCCCAGGCATTAATCACGGTTAAACGCTCCGCTCTGCGATCCTTGCGGGATTCTCCGAGAGCAATACCCCTATCAACACAGCCAGGAGACGAGGAATTCCTGACGCGAAAAAAGGCCGGCGAGCCCGCTCTGGGTGCATGGCAACCCACCTGGCAAGCTGCTTCATACCGCTGTTACTGGAAAATCCATCCATCCCGGCTGTTCAGATTTCCGGAACCACATCAGCACCCCGCATCCCGGCTATGCCTTGTCTCAGGGGCACCACAAGAGAACCGCAAGAAGATAGAGGGACCCCATTCTGCTAGGCCAATACTGTTGGCGCCGTGCTCCAGACCTTCAGCCTGTCCTTAAAAAATTCCGCGTGTAGTTCACGATGACCATGGCAGCCTGCAACCTCGCAGGATTGCCGAAGTTCCTCGCAGCCTGATGGTGGCGGCGACATTGGTCCCGGTTCCGAACCCGCGGATGGCCCGCCCTCAAATCACGACAGACGGGACAACTCCCCAAACAGACTTCTTAGCAACGTGTTAGCGTTTGCGAAAGTGAAGCACGCCCCAGCAGAGTTGCCCGGCGTCGGCAGCTTCAACCCAACGACTCAGGCCATTGAGCATGCGCTCGGTATAATCCGGGGAGATCTGGTCCTGCAGTGCGTGACGCCGCGACTTCAGTTCCTCGCGCACACGGGCATAGTGATTGCGTAGCTGATGGGTGAGGTCTTCGATCTCGACCATATCGAAACCGAGCTCTTCCAGCGTCGCCAGGTAGAACCCGATCGAATCCATATCGGGCAGATGAATCCGCTCATAGATCGGCTCGAATTCGGCCGCGTCATCTATATCGTTGGCCTGCATCGGATCGGTGAAAATGAAATCTCCGCCGGGCTTGAGCACGCGCGAGACTTCTTTCAGCACGCGTGTGCGGTCGCCGGAATGCAGGATGGCTTCCTGGCTCCAGACCACGTCGAAACTGTTATCCGGGAAGGGAATGTCCTCGAACAAGCCGTGGACGACCTCAATTTTCTCTTCGAGGCCCTGTTCCGCAGTCAGCCTGCGATTGCGCGCATTCTCTTTTTCCGAGAGGTTCAGGCAGGTGACGTGAGCACCGATCTCGCGCGCGAGATAGCGCGCCGCACCGCCATAGCCCGCACCGATATCGATCACGCGTGCTCCCGGCTTCAGATCAAGCTTTGACGCCATGTGATGCACGGTTCGCGCGGAGGCCACAGCGATGTCTTCGCCGTCACTTTCATAGAGGCCGACATGTATGTCCTCTCCACCCCAGATGGCGGCGTAGAAGGCGTCCGCGTCCGCGCTGTTGTAGTAATCTTCTGCGGTTTTCACAGCTTTCTTGAAATCAGCTTTCATCGGTTTCTCCGTGATGTGGATGAAGAAGCTCCGCAGCATGCAGAGATTTGGTCCTGACAGACTGCTTGGCATGCGCCTTCGCCATACAAAACGCACAGTTCTATTGGGCTGTGATGCCATTTCATTGACGCTCCAGCGGATGCGCGCGCTCCCAATCGGTGATGTAGTCGCGCGTCAACGGCAGGGTGTCCTGGTTCTTCGTAAGTTGGATCTGAAAGACCATGTTTCCGCCATATCGAAAGCTCATCTCCGAAGCGGCGAGATAGAAATCCCACATCCGGCAAAAGCGCTCGTCGTAGAGGTCAGCAACCCTGTCCCAGCTCTGTTGGAAGCGCTTGCGCCAGCATTGTAGTGTTTGCGCGTAGTGCAGGCGCAGGATTTCAATATCGGTCGTAAAAAGGCCGGTGCTCTCGACCACTGGGAGCACTTCCGAAAGGGCGGGGATATAGCCCCCTGGAAATATATATTTTGCAATCCACGGATTGATCGATCCGCCGGATCCAAAACGGCCTATCGCGTGGATGACAGCAACACCGTCATCGGCGAGAAGATCCCGGACCTTTTCGAAATACTCCCGAAAATGACCGACGCCGACATGCTCAAACATACCTACGGAGACGATCCGGTCATAGGAGCCGCGTAGATCGCGATAGTCCTTTAGTTTGGATTCGACCCGCTCAGAGAGGCCTTCGCGCTCCACCCAGTCCTTGGCGTATGTCTGTTGTTCGCTTGACAAGGTTACCTGTCACATCCCGCGTGATTATACGGTCGTTTCTTGAAGATTTCTGGTTTCTGGCGATGCCAGTCCTTGAGCGCGTCGATGGGCGTTCGGCCCTTGAGCACTGATTGCGGGAGCTGGCCATTATAGAGCCGGACATAGCGAAGGATGGTCTGTTCCAGGTCTTCTCCGCTGCGGAACCGGTGGCTCTGCAGGACATCTTCGATCCGGCCGTTGAAGCGCTCCACCATTCCGTTGGTCTGTGGCCGCATCGGTGGGGCAAGGCGGTGCTCGATACCGAGATCGGCGCAGAGCCGGTCGAACTCATGGTTTCCAGTGG
>NZ_FODS01000010.1 GCF_900110425.1 Salinihabitans flavidus
TTTGGTTGCGGGGGTAGGATTTGAACCTACGACCTTCAGGTTATGAGCCTGACGAGCTACCGGGCTGCTCCACCCCGCGTCAGGGTGTTTTGTGAAGAGAGAAACGGGGGGCTTTTCTAGGTTTGGCGGCGACCTACTCTCCCACGTCTTGAGACGCAGTACCATCGGCGCTACGGCACTTAACGACCGGGTTCGGAATGGGACCGGGTGTTTTGCTCGTGCTATGACCACCAAACCGAGGAAAGCCCCCGTTGATTTTTGTCCAAGTCAGTCACTTTTGATGTATGGCTTCTGGATCCGGTATGTCTGTCTTTTACTGGATCAAATCAAGCCTATCGGGCCATTAGTACCGGTCAACTGAACGCATTGCTGCGCTTACATCTCCGGCCTATCGACGTGGTGGTCTACCACGGCCCTCAGGGATACCTTGTTTTGAGGGGGGCTTCCCGCTTAGATGCCTTCAGCGGTTATCCTTTCCGATCATAGCTACCCTGCACTGCGGCTGGCGCCACAACAGGTCCACCAGTGGATCGTTCACCCCGGTCCTCTCGTACTAGGGGCAACTCCTCTCAAGTATCCTACACCCACGGCAGATAGGGACCGAACTGTCTCACGACGTTCTAAACCCAGCTCACGTACCTCTTTAAACGGCGAACAGCCGTACCCTTGGGACCTGCTCCAGCCCCAGGATGAGATGAGCCGACATCGAGGTGCCAAACACTGCCGTCGATATGGACTCTTGGGCAGTATCAGCCTGTTATCCCCGGCGTACCTTTTATCCGTTGAGCGATGGCCCTTCCACTCGGGACCACCGGATCACTATGGCCGTCTTTCGACTCTGCTCGACTTGTCAGTCTCGCAGTCAGGCTGGCTTCTGCCATTGCACTCAACGAGCGATTTCCGACCGCTCTGAGCCAACCTTCGCGCGCCTCCGTTACGCTTTAGGAGGCGACCGCCCCAGTCAAACTACCCGCCACGCAGGGTCCCGGATCCGGATAACGGACCGCGGTTAGACATCAAGAGTGCGAAGGGTGGTATCTCAAGGGAGGCTCCACGGGAACTAGCGTTCCCGTTTCAAAGCCTACCACCTATCCTGCACATCACAATCCTGATGCCAGTGCGAAGCTGTAGTAAAGGTGCACGGGGTCTTTCCGTCTAACCGCGGGAAGCCTGCATCTTGACAGGCAATTCAATTTCGCTGAGTCGATGTTGGAGACAGCGGGGAAGTCGTTACGCCATTCGTGCAGGTCGGAACTTACCCGACAAGGAATTTCGCTACCTTAGGACCGTTATAGTTACGGCCGCCGTTTACCTGGGCTTCAATTCGGAGCTCTCACCCCTCCTTTTAACCTTCAGGCACCGGGCAGGCGTCAGACCCTATACGTCGTCTTGCGACTTCGCAGAGCCCTGTGTTTTTAGTAAACAGTCGCCACCCCCTGGTTTGTGCCCCCGGCCAACACTTGCGTGCAAACCGGGCCTCCTTCTCGCGAACTTACGGAGGTATTTTGCCGAGTTCCTTCAACATCGTTCTCTCAAGCGCCTTGGTATTCTCTACCAGTCCACCTGTGTCGGTTTAGGGTACGGTCTGATGGAGGGCTATTTCCAGGAACCGCTCAGCGGCCCGCCCAATCCGATAAGGGCGAACAACATCCGCGATCCGTCACATCCTCCTGGCCGGGGAATATTAACCCCGTTCCCATCGTCTACGCATTTCTGCCTCGACTTAGGGGCCGGCTTACCCTGCTCAGATTAGCTTTAAGCAGGAACCCTTGGACTTTCGGCGAGAGTGTCTCTCACACTCTTTGTCGCTACTCATGTCATCATTCTCACTGGTGATCTCTCCACCGGATGGCTCACGCCCCGGCTTCACAGAAAGCTCCCGTGCCTCCATTACGTAGGGTGGGTTTGATCCCACCGTCCGCAAAAGAGGCATGGAGCTATGTCACACCACGCTCTGCTACCATGCACTATGTGCATCCTAAGCTTCGGCTCATGGCTTGAGCCCCGTTACATCTTCGCCGCAGGACAACTTGTTTAGACCAGTGAGCTGTTACGCTATCTTTAAAGGATGGCTGCTTCTAAGCCAACCTCCTGGTTGTTTTGGTCGTCCCACCTGCTTTCCCACTTAGCCATGAATTGGGGGCCTTAGCTGTAGGTCAGGGTTGTTTCCCTCTCGACTACGGACGTTAGCATTCGCAGTCTGTCTGCCACCCAGTACTCCCCGGTATTCGGAGTTTGGTTAGGATCAGTAAGCCTGTGGGGCCCCATTACCCATCCAGTGCTCTACCCCCGGGGGTATTCGGATGACGCTCTACCTAAATAGATTTCGCAGAGAACCAGCTATCTCCGAGTTTGATTGGCCTTTCACCCCTAGGCACAACTCATCCCGACCTTTTTCAACAGGTGTGGGTTCGGACCTCCAGCAAGTGTTACCTTGCCTTCATCCTGGTCATGCCTAGATCACTCGGTTTCGGGTCTGATCCCACGAACTCATGCGCCCTATTAAGACTCGCTTTCGCTGCGCCTACACCTAACGGCTTAAGCTTGCTCGTGAGACCAAGTCGATGACCCATTATACAAAAGGTACGCCGTCAGGGCTCAAGGCCCCTCCGACTGATTGTAGGCGTCCGGTTTCAGGTACTGTTTCACTCCCCTCGTCGGGGTGCTTTTCACCTTTCCCTCACGGTACTGGTTCGCTATCGGTCAGTAAGGAGTACTTAGCCTTCGAGGGTGGTCCCCCGATCTTCAGACAGGATTTCACGTGTCCCGCCCTACTTAATGCGTCCCATTGAGCTTCGAATACGGGGCTGTCACCCGCTATGGCCATGCTTTCCAGCATGTTCTTCTCACTCTCAAGGCTCGGCTGGTCCCCGTTCGCTCGCCGCTACTGAGGGAGTATCAATTGATTTCCTTTCCTCCGGGTACTTAGATGTTTCAGTTCCCCGGGTTCGCTCTTAAAACCCTATGTATTCAGGTCTCAAGTACCTGTTTCAGCCCGTTATAAGCAGCCCGAGGGCTATTATAACAAACTGTCAGGTGGGTTGCCCCATTCGGAGATCCTGGGATCAAAGCCTATTCTCGGCTCCCCCAAGCTTATCGCAGAGTATCACGTCCTTCATCGCCTCTTACTGCCTAGGCATCCACCAAACGCCCTTTTCGCGCTTGATTTGATCCAGAAAGAGACAGACACAAACTCATGCCTGTCGTGATCTTGCAGCTGGTCAGCATCAAGATCCTGTTTCCGAACCAAAAGTCATACTTTTCCCGCCCGCTTCATGTCGGTGAAGCGGACAATGAGCAACCTTGCGGCTGCTCGGGTTAGTGTACTTGACTTGGACAACACTGCCTGTTTCGGCCAGGATATGACGACAACACCCAAGGAATGCATGTTGCGCGCCACCGGCCCCGAAGGGCACCGGCAGAGATCGTCACCCACTCGTGACGACCGACAGTGTCGTAATGTTTCTCTCTTCACGATGTTAAATCCGTCCGATTGGACGGCCAAACACTCGAAAGCGCTTGGCGGTCGAATCGTGGGGTTGGTGGAGCCTACCGGGATCGAACCGGTGACCTCCTGAATGCAAATCAGGCGCTCTCCCAGCTGAGCTAAGGCCCCCACTGGCTCCCTCGCGGGAAGTCATGGTGGGTCGAGGAGGACTTGAACCTCCGACCTCACGCTTATCAGGCGTGCGCTCTAACCACCTGAGCTACCGACCCATAGTAACGGGCGGTAGCCCGCATGTCTGATACTGAAGAGATATGAGGACGGCCTGGTCCTGAGTTTGACCAACTTTGTTTGTTGATCTTTGCTAAGTGATCGACGTGAATGGCAAGCCATCCAGCTACGATCATCCTTAGAAAGGAGGTGATCCAGCCGCAGGTTCCCCTACGGCTACCTTGTTACGACTTCACCCCAGTCGCTGATCCTACCGTGGTCCGCTGCCCCCTCCGAAGAGGTTAGCGCACGGCCGTCGGGTAGAACCAACTCCCATGGTGTGACGGGCGGTGTGTACAAGGCCCGGGAACGTATTCACCGTGGCATGCTGTTCCACGATTACTAGCGATTCCGACTTCATGCCGTCGAGTTGCAGACGACAATCCGAACTGAGACAGTTTTTGGGGATTAACCCATTGTCACTGCCATTGTAGCACGTGTGTAGCCCAACCCGTAAGGGCCATGAGGACTTGACGTCATCCACACCTTCCTCCCGCTTATCACGGGCAGTTTCCCTAGAGTGCCCAGCCGAACTGCTGGCAACTAAGGATGTGGGTTGCGCTCGTTGCCGGACTTAACCGAACATCTCACGACACGAGCTGACGACAGCCATGCAGCACCTGTCACTCGGTCTCTTACGAGAAAACCGGATCTCTCCGGCGGTCCGAGGATGTCAAGGGTTGGTAAGGTTCTGCGCGTTGCTTCGAATTAAACCACATGCTCCACCGCTTGTGCGGGCCCCCGTCAATTCCTTTGAGTTTTAATCTTGCGACCGTACTCCCCAGGCGGAATGCTTAATCCGTTAGGTGTGTCACCGAATTGCATGCAACCCGACGACTGGCATTCATCGTTTACGGTGTGGACTACCAGGGTATCTAATCCTGTTTGCTCCCCACACTTTCGCACCTCAGCGTCAGTATCGAGCCAGTGAGCCGCCTTCGCCACTGGTGTTCCTCCGAATATCTACGAATTTCACCTCTACACTCGGAATTCCACTCACCTCTCTCGAACTCAAGACTGGGAGTTTTGGAGGCAGTTCCGGGGTTGAGCCCCGGGATTTCACCCCCAACTTTCCAATCCGCCTACGTGCGCTTTACGCCCAGTAATTCCGAACAACGCTAACCCCCTCCGTATTACCGCGGCTGCTGGCACGGAGTTAGCCGGGGTTTCTTTACCTGCTACCGTCATTATCTTCACAGGCGAAAGAGCTTTACGATCCTAAGACCTTCATCACTCACGCGGCATGGCTAGATCAGGCTTGCGCCCATTGTCTAAGATTCCCCACTGCTGCCTCCCGTAGGAGTCTGGGCCGTGTCTCAGTCCCAGTGTGGCTGATCATCCTCTAAAACCAGCTATAGATCGTAGGCTTGGTAGGCCATTACCCCACCAACTACCTAATCTAACGCGGGCCGATCCTTCTCCGATAAATCTTTCCCCCGAAGGGCGTATGCGGTATTACTCACCGTTTCCAGTGGCTATTCCGCAGAAAAGGGTACGTTCCCACGCGTTACTCACCCGTCCGCCGCTAAGTCCGAAGACTTCGCTCGACTTGCATGTGTTAAGCCTGCCGCCAGCGTTCGTTCTGAGCCAGGATCAAACTCTCAAGTTGAAACGCCCTCGCGGGCGTATCCATGACGTTCGAACCTCTGCACATCGCACCGAGTGGCTAAACCCGGTGCACTCTTCTGTCTGATGCACATCGTCTCCAAAAGAAACGAAGTCCGTCAAACAGTGAAGCTGTTCAATCTCATCATCGGGGCAAAACCCCTAGAGACCCGATATGCAAACGTCCGTCCATCGAAATGAACCAAACCGCCCACATATCTCTTCAGTCATACATCAATGTCAAAAAGCGCAGAGACAAAATCAACCGGAAGCGCCCCAAATCAAACGGCGCAACCCGTATCACCTGCCTCTAAAGTCCTCAACCAGGTCCGCGCCGCCTTGCAGCACCGCGGCCCAGCCGCCCCAACCGCGCCTCTGCGCCGCCGGTGAAGGGGGTTCTAAGGTTACTCACCCAAACCCGCAAGCGGTTTTTTCGCCCGATGTCATCTTTTTTTCATGAACCCGGTTTTTCCCCGAAAAACAGGGGTTTACGCAAATCTCATTGCGCAAACACCGGGTCTTCGCGCAATATTGTTCCGCAGTCTGAAGAGCCCGCGCCGCCCCTTCAGAGTTATCCACAAAGCTACCCACAGACTCACGCGACTCAGGCCGCCTTGCGCTGTGGTTTCGGGGCGAGTCGCATACCCAGAAGCGCCAGAATCGCCGCGAGATAGAGGATCGGTTCCATCTGGAACCCTTTCACCAGCATCAGGAAGTGAACCGCCCCCAGAATCGCCGCCGCGTAGGTCAGCCGATGCAGGCGTCGCCACCCCGCCGGACCCAGACGCCGCACCGATCGGTTGTTCGACGTGATCGCCAGCGGAACGAGCAACGCGAATCCGGCCATCCCGATGGTGATATAGGGACGCTTGAGAATATCGGCCCAGATCTGTGCCGGAATCTGCACGTCCAGCACCAGCCAGACCAGCAGATGCACGCAGACATAAAAGAACGCCGCCAACCCAAGCGCGCGGCGGAACTTCAACAGGTTGATTCCGGCAAACCGGCGCAGCGGCGTGATCGCCAGACCCAGCACCAGCAGTTGCAGCGCCGCCTCCCCCATCGCGTGTTCCATCGCCTTGACCGGATCGACGCCCAGCCCCCCGGTCAGCCCACGATAGAAAAGCCATGCGGGATAAAGCGCGGCAAGCGGATAGAACGGCCACGCCGGCACCCGCCGCAGCGCCCCGTTGATCCGGTCGCGCATCACGCCCCGCAGCATCCCCCACCCGCCTGCACCGGCGGACAGGGCACCGTGCCATAGGAGCAAAACACGCAGCAATCACCCGGCTTTGGCCGAAGAACAACGCCGCAGCCGGGGCATTCGAGGAAGAACTGGCACGCATCGCCCGGCATCTCGAACCGTGCGGTGTGCCCGCACCGGGGGCAGGTCAGATCGCTGTGATACTGCATGGCTCAGAAATGCTCCCGCAGGTCCATTCCCTCATAAAGCGCGGCAACCTCCGATTCATACCCGTTGAACATGAGCGTCGGCTTGCGCTTGGCGAAGAACCCGCCACCGATGGTCCGTTCGGACGCCTGGCTCCAGCGGGGATGATCCACCTCGGGATTCACATTGCTATAGAACCCGTATTCGCGCGGATTTGACGTGTTCCAGCTCGTCGGCGGCTGCGTATCGGTCAGTGTGATCCGCACCACGGACTTGATCGACTTGAACCCGTATTTCCACGGCACGACGAGCCGCAGCGGCGCGCCGTTCTGGTTCGGGATCGGGCGGTCATAGATGCCTGTTGCCATGATGGTCAGCGGATGCACCGCTTCATCGAGGCGCAGCCCCTCCACATAGGGCCAGTCAAGCACCGGAAAGCGCACGCCCGGCATCTCGTCCGGGCGCAGCACGGTCTCGAAGGCGACGTATTTCGCGCCCTCCTTCACCCCCGCCATGTCCAGAAGATCGGCCAGCTCGAACCCGTTCCACGGCACAACCATCGACCACGCCTCGACACAGCGGAAGCGATAGATGCGCTCCTCCATCGTCATCGCCTGCATGATCTCGTCAAAGCCATAGGCGCCGGGGCGCTCCACCATCCCGTCGATAGTCACGCTCCACGGCTCCGTCGTCAGGCGGTGGGCCTTTTCGGCCGGATCGTCCTTGCCGGTGCCGAACTCGTAGTAGTTGTTGTATTGGGTTATCACGTCCCAATCATCGGGCTCAGGCGTGGTGGCCCGCGCCCCGCCCGCCATCGCGACCAGCCCCGCGCCCGCCATCCCCGCCATGATCTGCCGGCGATTGAGAAACCCCGCCTCGGGCGTCGCATCCGCCCGTGTCAGGTCATTGATCCAGCGTCCGGCCATGTGTCACCTTGTTTGTCACCCGTGCAGAGGAGTTTAGGGCGAAACAGGGCAAAGCCCAAATGCCACCCGATCACGATGACGTGGAAACCGTCGCGCCCGAATAGATCCTGTCCATCGGTTCGGACCGGCCATTGGCCTGCACAAGGCGCACATGGCGACGGCCGAGCTTGCGCGGCTCGCTGACGCCGACGGAATGGGCGATGGTCTCCACCTCCGAGATGATGGACCGCGCATAATTGGCAACGCGGCGATATTTGCTCTCCACCACCAGCCCCTTTTGCAGGCGCGGGTCATGCGTTGTCACCCCGGTGGGGCAGGTGTTGCGGTTGCATTTCATCGCCTGAATACAGCCAAGCGCGAACATGAACCCGCGTGCGGTGGTGACGAAATCAGCCCCCGCCGCAATCGCCCAGGCCACGTCACCGGGGTTGATCAGCTTGCCGCTGGCAATGATGCGGATACGATCGTGAAGGCCGAACGCGTCGCGCAGATCGACGACAAGCGGCACCGCCTCGCGGATCGGCATCCCGACAAGATCCATCAACGGCATGGGCGCCGCCCCGGTGCCGCCCTCTCCGCCATCGATGGTGATGAAATCCGGGGCCGATTGCGGGCCGCGCCGGGTGATCGTCTCGAACAGCGACCGAAACGGGCCTTCGCTGCCCACCACGAGCTTGATCCCCACCGGCTTTCCCGTGACCTCGCGCACATGCGCCACCATGTCGAGAAGCGCGTCGAAATCGTCGATCTCAAGGTGACGGTTGGGCGAGAGGGCATCCTGCCCCACGCGCAGACCCCGGATGGCCGCGATCTCCTCCGTCACCTTGGCGCCGGGAAGGATGCCGCCCTTGCCGGGTTTCGCGCCCTGCGACAGCTTGATCTCGAACATGCGCACGGCCTCATGCGCCGCCACCGCCTCAAGCCGCTCATCGCTGAGCGTGCCTTGCGCGTCGCGCACGCCGAATTTCGCGGTGCCGATCTGGAAGACAAGATCGCACCCCCCTTCAAGATGAAAGGACGACAACCCCCCTTCCCCGGTGTTGAGCCAGATACCCGCCTCTTTCGCACCCCGGCTCAGCGCCTGCACCGCCGGTTTCGAAATCGCGCCATAGCTCATGCCGGACACGTTGAAGATGCTTTGAGCCTTATAGGGCACGCGCGCACCCGGCCCGATAATCAGCGGCTCGGAGCTCGCGAACTCGTCGTTGAGCGGCGGGAACGGGTCGTTGACGAAAATCGCCGTGCCCACCACGCCAAGATTGCGGGTGGAACCGAAGGCCACCATGTTCCCCTTGCCCCGCCCCGCGCGATCCACCCACTCCCGCTGCGCCCGGTTGAACGGAAGCTCCTCGCGGTCCATGGCAAAGAAATACTGCCGGAAGAATTCCCCCAGTGTGGAAAACAGATGCCGGAACCGCCCGATCACAGGATAGTTGCGCCGGATCGCATCGCCGGTCTGGGACCGATCGATCACGAACAGCACCAGCAGCGCCAGCACGGCAAGCCCGATCAGCACCACGAAGATCAGGGCAAGGGCCTCGGCAATGGTGAACGCGCTCAGCATTTCTCCTCCCTTTTCTCATATGCCGCATGGATTAAATTTGCTGAATGTGTCAACCTTGCGGGCAAGCATTGTCACCATAGGGGGGAAGCCCATGAAAATCCTAGCCGCAATCGTTACCGCCGCCACGCTCGCCACCGGCGCCGCCGTGGCCGAAGAGGCGCGCACCTACACCACCGACACCGCCTATGAGGATGTAGCGTTCGGGGTGGAAAACGCCATCACCAATCAGGGCCTTGTGATCGACCACGTAAGCCATGTGGGCGACATGCTCGAACGCACGAAGGGCGATGTCGGCTCTGACGTGACGCTCTATCTGAATGCGAAGGTCTTTACCTTCTGCTCGGCGCAGGTCTCCCGCGAGGTGATGGAGGCCGATCCGATGAACCTGCAATACTGCCCCTATGGCATCTTCGTCATGCAGACCGCCGAGAACCCCGACGAAACGGTGGTCGGCTATCGCGTCATGCCCGAAGGTCCGATGAAAAAGGTCGAGAAAATGCTCGACGAGATCGTGCAATCCGCGCTGGAATTCTGAACCGCGCACCTTGATCCGACATCAGAAAGGCCCGCCATCTCTGGCGGGCCTTTCGTTTTTCTGCCGATGTGGTGCTAGTGGACGACCGCATCGTCTGGCCGCGGGCGATCCGAGTTGGCCACGCGGTCCCCGATGATGAGCCCGTCAACCCCGGCCGTCACCGGAATCGTCTCTCCATCGCGGATGTCACCGGCCAGCAGCATCTCGGCCAGCGGATTCTGCAACGCGGTCTGGATCACCCTTCTGAGCGGACGCGCCCCGAAGACCGGGGAATAGCCCTCGTTGGCCAGCCATTCCTTGGCCGCGTCGTCCACCTCGATGTGGATCTTCCGCGCCGCGAGCCGCTTGCGCAGCAGGCCAAGCTGGATGTCCACGATGCCGCCCATGTCCTCGCGGCCCAGCCGGTCGAAGATGATCGTCTCATCCAGCCGGTTGAGGAACTCGGGCCGGAAATGGGCCTGCACGGCCTCCATCACCTCGGCCTTGGCCTGGTCGGAATCGGCCCCCTCGGGCAGACGGCTGAGCGCCTGGCTGCCAAGGTTGGAGGTCAGAACGATCAGCGTCTGCTTGAAATCGACACGGTGGCCCTGACCGTCGGTCAGCACACCGTCATCGAGAACCTGCAACAGGACGTTGAACACATCCGGGTGCGCCTTTTCCACCTCGTCGAACAACACGACCTGATAGGGCCTGCGCCGCACGGCCTCGGTCAGAACGCCGCCCTCGTCATAGCCGACATAGCCCGGAGGCGCACCGATCAGGCGCGAGACAGAGTGCTTTTCCATGAACTCCGACATGTCGATACGCACCATCGCGTCCTCGTCGTCGAACAGGAATTCCGCCAACGCCTTGGTCAGCTCCGTCTTGCCGACGCCGGTGGGGCCAAGGAACAGGAAAGAGCCCAGCGGGCGGTTCTCATCCTGAAGCCCCGCACGCGCCCGGCGCACCGCATTGGCCACCGCGCGCACGGCGGTGTGTTGACCGATGACGCGCTTGTGCAGCCCGTCTTCCATCCGCAGAAGCTTGTCGCGCTCGCCTTCGAGCATCTTCGCCGTCGGAATCCCGGTCCAGCGTTCCACGACCTGCGCGATCTGCTCGGGGCGTACGGCCTCTTCGACCATCACGCCATCGTCTTCCTGCTTCTCGGCCTCGGAAAGCTGCTTTTCAAGCTGCGGGATGATGCCATAGCTGAGCTCTCCCGCGCGGGTCAGATTGCCCTCGCGCTTGGCGATGTCGAGATCGGCGCGCGCCCGGTCAAGCTGCTCCTTGAGCTCACGCGCAGAGGCGAGCTTGTCGCGCTCGGCCTGCCATTGCGCGGTCATCTCGGCGGATTTCTCCTGCAACTCCGAAAGCTCCCGCTCCAGCGTCTCAAGCCGGTCACGCGATGCCGCGTCATCCTCCTTGCGCAGGGCCTCGGCCTCGATCTGCTTTTGCAGGATGTCACGATCCAGCGCGTCAAGCTCTTCGGGCTTGCTGTCCACTTCCATGCGCAGACGGCTGGCCGCCTCGTCCATCAGGTCGATGGCCTTGTCCGGCAGGAAACGGTCGGTGATATAGCGGTTCGACAATGTCGCCGCCGCCACCAGCGCGGAGTCGGAGATGCGCACCCCGTGGTGAAGCTCGTATTTCTCCTTGATCCCGCGCAGGATGGAAATCGTGTCCTCCACCGTCGGCTCGTCCACCATCAGCGGCTGGAACCGGCGGGCAAGGGCCGCGTCCTTCTCGACATACTTGCGATACTCATCAAGCGTCGTCGCACCGATGCAATGCAACTCCCCGCGCGCCAGTGCCGGCTTGATCAGGTTGGCGGCATCCATCGCGCCATCCGACTTGCCCGCACCGACAAGGGTGTGCATCTCGTCGATGAAAAGGATGACCTCACCGGCGGCGGCCTCGATCTCCTTCAGGATCGCCTTGAGACGCTCCTCGAACTCGCCGCGGTATTTCGCCCCGGCGATGAGCGCGCCCATGTCAAGCGCCATCAGCCGCTTGTTGCGCAGCGATTCGGGCACGTCGCCATCAATGATCCGAAGCGCGAGGCCCTCGGCGATGGCGGTCTTGCCCACGCCGGGATCGCCGATCAGAACCGGGTTGTTCTTGGTCCGGCGGCTCAGAACCTGCATGGCGCGGCGGATTTCCTCGTCGCGGCCGATGATCGGGTCAATCTTGCCCTCGCGTGCCGCCTGCGTCAGGTCGTGCGCATATTTCTTCAACGCGTCATACCCTTCCTCGGCACTGGCGCTGTCGGCGGTGCGGCCCTTGCGAATGTCGTTGATCGCCTCGTTGAGCTTCTGCGCGGACACGGCACCGGCCTCCAGCGCCTCTTTCGCGCCGCTCTTGACCATGACCAGCGCCATCAGGATACGCTCCACCGGCACGAAACTGTCGCCCGCCTTCTGGGCGACCTTCTCGGCCTCGGTCAGAACCTTCACAGTGGCATTGTCGAGATAGGGCTGACCGGAATCGCCGGTCACCTGCGGGATCTTCCGCATCGCCGCCTCCAGCGCCTCGACTACGCGCTCCGGCGCGCCGCCAGCGCTCTTGATCAGGTTGGACGCCAGCCCCTGATCGTCGTCCATCACTGCCTTGAGGATATGCTCGGGCACCATCCGTTGATGGTTCTCGCGCATCGCGATCGTCTGGGCCGCCTGGATGAAACCACGCGACCGTTCCGTGAACTTGCTCAAGTCCATAGAAATTCTCCTTTACACAAGCGTTACCCCGGTTGCGCACCCAGCGTTAGGCGTGCGGCGTTCGGGAACCTTGCAAATGAAATGGGTAACGGCGCTGTGAGGTTCAAGACAGAAGAGAAGATTTCTTCGGCGAAGCGGACCGCAGTTGCGCGCCAAGGCCTTGCCATGGCGCAATATTCCAGTTTCCCTCCGAGGTCGGCGATGTGCATCCACGCAAGGCGCCCACCGCGACCGGGGCGCCTACCCCCTGCCCCGCCGTTCGCCGACATCGCCCGTCCACCAGGCGCGTTTGAGCCCCTGATAAACCGCGATCTCGCTGCCTTCGGGGATATCCTCCAACGCTTCGCGGGGATACATCAGGCTCTCGCCGACACGGCCGTTCCGTTCGCGCCATGTCAGCCGGTAGCGGTACTTCTTGTTCACCTGGGTATTCGTGCGCTTGAGCCCTGTGACCGTAGCGGTCTCGCGCCTGCCAAAGCGCCGCGCCCGCACCGCCGCCACCGCACCGTGACCCGAATACCAAAGCATCCCCAGCGTCAGCGCCCCGAACCCAAGCGAAAGCATTTGCAGAAGGTTCGCACTCGCCTGCTTTTCATTCTCCGACATGGCGACGGTGTCCGGGTCGCTTGGCAGATACCATACCGGCAGCGTATCGCCCTCCGCGACCGACGAGTAGATGCCGCGCTTCACACTGCGCCGGACGTTCATGACACGGTTTTCCCGGGTCTCGAAGCGCAGGGACAGGTAGTAGGTGGTTGACCTGTTGCCGTCGCTGTCACGACTGGTGGTGGTGGACCGTTCCATGACCGTGGCCGTGGCGGTGCGGCCCTCGGTCTCGAACCGTTTCGCCAAGGTGCTTTCGCGACTGCCGATCAGGGTCAGGATCACGGCCACAGCGGCGAAGATGAGCGTGAACCACCCGCCCATCCGGAGAAACAGGCGCCAGATCGGCACCGGTTCGGTTCTCGCAACACGCGCCATAGCCGAACGCTGCCACAGGCCGGGGCCGCGTTCAAGTCTGGCGTCCCGACGCGCCCTTGACGGCGCCGGGCCGCGGGGCAACAAGGGGCCACCCCGACAGCAAGGAGAGCCCCGAATGTCCGATGACCGCCTGATCGTCGCCCTCGATGTGCCCAACGCATTGGCCGGGCTGAAACTGGCCGAGGAGATCGGCGATGCCGTGTCCTTCTACAAGATCGGGCTCGGGATGTTGACCGGTGGCGGGCTGGCGCTGGCCAATGAACTCGCCCAGGAGCACGGCAAGCGCATCTTTCTCGACATGAAGCTGTTCGACATCGGCGCGACGGTGGAGACGGCGGTGCGCGGGCTGGCGCAGTTCGATCTCGATTTCCTGACGGTGCATGGCGATCCGCATGTGGTGCGCGCCGCCCGCGAAGGGGCGGCCGGCACGGACCTGAAGATCCTCGCCGTGACGATTCTCACCTCGCTCGACCGCGGCGATCTCGACGACAGCCTGATAAAGCCGGGCGCGATGGCCGATCTGGTCTGCGAACGCGCGGGGCGTGCCTTCGGGGCCGGGGCGCACGGGGTGATCGCCTCGCCGCAGGAAGCGGCGATGATCCGCGCCCTGCCGGAGGCGGAGGGCCGGCTCATCGTGACACCCGGCGTGCGCCCCACAGGTGCGGCGCCCGGCGATCAGAAGCGCATCGCCACCCCCGCAGAGGCCATCTCCGGCGGGGCCGATCATATCGTCGTGGGCCGTCCGGTCTGGACCGCCGAACACCCCCGCAAGGCCGCGCAGGCGATTCTCGAAGAGCTGCGCCGGGTTTGACCGGAACCGGCGGTGTCCTGGCGGGGCGCCTTGCGGCGCTCTCTTTCATCATTGCGCTCGGGCCGCGCAGGCCCAGGGGCTCTGCCCCGGACCCCGGGATATTTGTCCCGAGAAGATGCACAAGGGTTTGTTAACCCGAATCGATATTTCATGAGGGCGCGGAACAGGCTGGGAAGCCGATGACCGCCCGAGGAGACGCCGCCCCATCCGGCCCGTAAGCATCGGCGCAGTGCCGACCGGCGTGACCGGATGGGGCGCACGCGCCGCTCAGGCAATCAGTCCCTGCTTGCGAAACAGTGCCCTGAGGTCGGTTTCGGGCCGCGCGCCGAAATGGGTGATCACCTCCGCCGCCGCAACGCAGCCCATCCGGCCCGCTTGCTCCAGCGGCGCCCCGGTGGCCATGCCGTAAAGGAACCCGGCGGCGAACTGATCGCCCGCGCCGGTGGCATCGACGGGGATGATTTCGCGCACCGGCACGACCGCTTCCTCGTCGCCCTGCACCAGCACGACATCATGGCCCGAACGTGTGCAGACCACCAGCCCGCTGTCCTGTGCCGCCTGTTCCAGCGCCGTGCTCAGATCGGTCTGGTAGAGCGATTCCCATTCGTGCTGATTGCCGATCACGTAATCGAGATCCTTGACCAGCCGCCGGAAATCCGCGCGGTGGCGATCCACGCAGAACGGATCGGACAGCGCGATCCCGGCCTTTCCGCCCGCCTCGCGGCACAGGCGCGCCGCCCGTTCGAACGCCGCCTTGCCCTTGGGCTTGTCGTAAAGATACCCCTCCAGGAACAGGATCGCCGCCTGCCCCGCCACCTCGTCGGCGACATCGTCGGGCCCCAGTTCCGAGGAAATCCCGAGATAGGTGTTCATCGACCGCTCGCCATCGGGCGAGACGAAGATCATCGACCGCGAGGTGGGCAATTCGCCCCACGCCACCGGCGGGTTCACGAAATCGGTGCCGCCCGCCGCCATTTCATCGGCATAGAACCGGCCCAGCGCATCGTCGTGCACCCGCCCGATGAAGGCCGTGGACAGCCCAAGGTTGCCCAGCCCGGCCAGCGTGTTGGCGACCGACCCGCCCGGCGCCTGCCAGCGGTCCTCCATCGCGCCATAGAGCATCTCGCCGCGGTCCTGATCGACCAGTTGCATGATGCCCTTGCCGATTCCCATACGCTCCAGAAAGGCGTCATCGGCCTGGCTGATGACATCGACGATGGCGTTGCCTATTCCGACAACCTGATAGGTGCTCATAGAGTCTTGTCCTCGAATTCACAGAGATCCCGGATCACGCAGGTCGCGCAAAGCGGCTTGCGCGCCTTGCAGACATAGCGCCCGTGCAGGATCATCCAGTGATGGGCGTGACGTTGAAACTCGACCGGGACATGATCCTCGATCGCGTGCTCCACCGCCACCACGTCCTTGCCCGGACACACGCCCGAGCGATTGCCGAAACGGAAGATATGGGTATCGACCGCCTGCGCCGGATACTGCCACCACATGTTCAGAACAACGTTGGCGGTCTTGCGCCCCACGCCGGGCAGGCTTTGCAGCGCGGCGCGCGAGGAGGGCACCTCGCCGCCATACTCCTGCGCGAGAATGCGCGAGAGCTTCATGACGTTTTTCGCCTTGTTGCGGTAAAGGCCGATCGTCCTGATGTGCTCGGTCAGCCGCTCTTCGCCCAGCGCCAGCATCCTGTCCGGCGTATCGGCGACCGCGAAAAGGGCGCGCGTGGCCTTGTTCACCCCCGTATCCGTGGCCTGCGCCGACAGCGCCACCGCCACCAGAAGCGTAAAGGCGTTCACATGCTCAAGCTCGCCCTTCGGTTCCGGCTCCGCCGCCTGAAACCGGGTAAAGATCTCGCGGATCGTGTGATAATCGAGCTGCCGGGCCATGAGGACGGATATGCCCGCATTTTTCCCTATGCGCAACATTCGGGTCGCCGGGCGCCGCGCGGCGCGGTAAACCTGTGCCGGTAAAGCGATGGAACGGTCCCGATGACACTCGACACCCCTGATCAAGGCTATCACTACCACGTCATGCGCCGCGCGATCGAGTTGATCGACCGGGGCGGAGAGGCGATGCCGCTGGAGGAACTGGCGCACGAGATGAACATGAGTCCCGCGCATTTTCAGCGCGTCTTCTCCCGCTGGGCCGGGGTCTCTCCCAAGCGGTTTCAGCAGTATCTCGCCCTTGGCCACGCCAAGCGGCTGTTGCAGGATCGGTTCACCACGCTGGAGGCGAGCCACGCCCTCGGCCTGTCGGGCAGCGGGCGGCTGCACGATCTCTTTCTGCGGTGGGAGGCGATGAGTCCGGGGGAGTTTGCCCGCCGCGGTGCCGGGCTGACCGTTCGCCATGGCTGGTTCGACGGGCCCTTCGGCCAGACGCTCGCCATGGGCACCGACCGCGGGCTTTGCGGGCTGGCCTTCGCCGAGGAGACGGGGCCGGAGGCCGCCTTCGCCGACATGACCGCCCGCTGGCCAATGGCGCGCTTCACCCACGACCCGGAATCTGTTCGCGGCTGGGTCGAGGCGGCGTTTGCCCAGAAGGGCGAGGCACGGCTGCACATGATCGGCACACCGATGCAGATCAAGGTCTGGGAGGCGCTGATGCGCATCCCCTCGGGTCATGTCAGCACCTATTCGGAAATCGCGCAGGCGGTGGGAAACCCGCGCGCCGTGCGGGCGGTGGGCACCGCCATCGGCCGCAACCCGGTGAGCTTTCTGATCCCCTGCCACCGGGCCCTGCGCAAGTCGGGCGGGCTTGGCGGCTATCACTGGGGCCTGCCGGTCAAACGCGCCATTCTCGCCTATGAATCGGCCCGCGCGGCGGGTTGAGGCCATGGCCCGCACCGGCGAAATGCTGCCGATGCCCCCTTGTTGCCGCACGCCATAGGGCGCAGACTGTGCGGAACGGATTAAATGATCCGGACAGACCCGAGATCCAGCAACAAGGCATGACAATGATGATCCGAACACACCACTCTCTGGCCATTGCGCTGACCGCGGCCATCACCCTTGGCGCCTGCACCGACCCCGGACAGGTCGGCGCCGACAACCGGACTCAGCAAGGCGCGCTTCTCGGCGGGGCGCTCGGCGCCGCGGCGGGTCTGTTCTCCACGGATGACAAGGCCAAGGGCGCGCTTGTGGGCGGTGCGCTTGGCGCGGCCGGAGGGGCCATCATCGGCAGCCAGCTCGACAAGCAGGAGGCGGATCTGCGCCGCCAGATGGACAATGACGACGTCGTGATCAACAACACCGGCGACCGCCTGATCGTCACAATGGCGCAGGACATCCTCTTTGCCACCGACAGCTTTACGGTCCGCCCGGATCTGCGTCGCGACCTTGGCGCGCTTTCGACCAACCTGCGGAACTACCCCAACTCCCGGATTCAGGTGCTCGGCCATACCGACAACACCGGATCGGCGGC
Source organism: Salinihabitans flavidus (assembly GCF_900110425.1). Classification (GTDB taxonomy): domain Bacteria; phylum Pseudomonadota; class Alphaproteobacteria; order Rhodobacterales; family Rhodobacteraceae; genus Salinihabitans; species Salinihabitans flavidus. The sequence goes on from NZ_FODS01000010.1 coordinate 17,650, forward strand.
GTATAACCAGCAACTCTCCGAACGCCGCGCGGGCGCGGTGGCCAATGTGCTGCTCGACAACGGGGTGTCCAACTCGCGCATCCGCACCATCGGCCGCGGCGAGGATCAGCCCGTGGCCACCAACCTGACCGTCGAAGGCCGGGCGCAGAACCGGCGGGTGGAAATCGTGATCCTGCCGAACAGCGGCTGATCGCGGACGTCGGCAAACCGTCGCAACGTCATCGAACCGGCGCACAGCCCTTGTGCGCCGGTTTGCATTTGCCGGGCAGCATGCGCCGCCTAGGTTCTGTCCCAACCGCATGTACGGCGCCCGACCCCAACGATGAAGGGAGATTCGCATGACCACCCGATTGATTGGCCTCTCCGGTTCGCTGCGCGGCGGGTCCACCAACCGCAAGCTGCTGCGCGAGGCCGCGCGCCTCTTCGGCGAGGCCGACTATACCGAGGCCGATCTCGACCTGCCGCTCTACAATGGTGACAACGAGGACCGCGACGGCGTGCCCGGGGTAGTCATCACGCTCGCCAAACAGATTCGCGATGCCGACGCGGTGCTGATCTCCACACCCGAATACAACAGCGGCATTTCCGGCGTGATGAAGAATGCGCTCGACTGGATCAGCCGCACGGATGTGAAACCCTGGTCCGGCAAACCCGTCGCCGTGATGAGCGCCGCTGCGGGCCGCGCGGGCGGCGTGCGCGGGCAAAGCATGCTGCGCCACTGCATGACCCCCTTTCGCGTGCGCCTTGTGCCGGGGCCGGAGATCGGCGTGGCCGATGCCCGCAACCAGTTCGACGAGGGCGGCCGCCTGACCTCCGATCTCTATCAGAAGTCTCTTGGCGACCTGATGCAGGCGCTGCGCCGGGAAATCGAGCGCGGCGCCTGACCGAACGCACCGGGGCGCTGCCCCGGACCCCGAGGTATTTGGACCGGGAAGATGCGGCAGAGGGCATGACCCTTTCTCTGTTCCGAAAATACTCGAAAAAGCAACGCGCGCCGCGTTCACTACGGCCCGAGACGGCGCGGCGCCGTTTCTGGCACCGACGTAATACCGACGCGATACCGACGTTTTACCGCATTGGGTTTTCGTTCAAAATCAGCCCGTTAACACATGATTCGCGCTTTCCCTTGCACAGCCCCTCCCGATGGGGGAAAACAGGATTGATAAGGCCCGGGAAAACGGAAAGCCCATGTCGGAGATGATCTGTGTCGGAGCCATCGCAGGCGCCTACGGCGTCAACGGCGAAGTACGCCTCAAGAGCTTCACGGCGCAGGCCGAGGCCATCGCCGACTACGCCCCGCTCAGCACCGAGGACGGGGCGCGCGAGTTCTCTGTCACCGTCACGCGGGCGATCAAGAACGGCCTCGCCGTGCGCCTGTCCGGCGTGGACACGAAGGAAGAGGCCGATGCCCTGCGCGGGACCCGGCTTTATGCCCCGAGGGCGCGGCTTCCCGAACTGCCCGAGGACGAATTTTACCATGCCGATCTGATCGGTCTGGAGGTGCGCGACACCGGCGGAACGCTTCTCGGGCATGTGAAATCCGTGCAGAATCATGGCTCTGCGGATCTTCTGGAAATTCACGGGCCGGGGTTGAAGACCACCGTTTTGCTGCCCTTCACACGCGAGGCCGTGCCGCTGGTGGATCTCTCGCAAGGCCGGATCGTGGCAGATCCGCCCGACGGACTCTTGTAGTCTTGCAGGGGGCGCGGGATATCCGATGACCGGCCCGATCGTGGTCCACGCCGGGTTTCACAAGACCGGCACCACCACGGTTCAGGCGACCCTGCGCGCCAACCGCACCGCGCTTCTGCCGCATCTGGCGATCTGGATGCGCCCCCGGCTTCGACCCACCGTTCTTGCTGCCCGTGGTTTTTCCACATGGCGCGACGCGCCCTCGCGAGCCAAGCTGGCAATCCGGCTGACAGAGCTGACCGAGACGCTTCCGGGCCTGAAATCGCGCGGTCTGATCCTCTCGGCCGAGGAATTGTCCGGCCACATGCCTGGCCGCCCCGGCATCGACGACTACAGCGCCGTCCCGATCCTGATGTCAGAGATTGCGGGTGCCCTGCAAAACCGCTTTCCGCTCTCCGATCTGCATATCGTTTTCACCACCCGCGCGGCGGCGGACTGGCTTCCAAGCAGCTATTGGGAACATGTGAAATCCTCTTCCCTGACAGAGAGTTACGAGGCGTTCGCCGCACGCTTGCCACGGGCCGCGGACTTCGCCCCTGTCGTTGAGAAGACCGCCCGCGCCGTGGCCCCCGCCTCTGTTCATGCGCTGCCGCCGACAAGCGATCACCCCCTTGGCCACGCTGGTGACATTCTGCGGTTCTTCGATCTTCCGGCGGGGCTTGAGCTGCAAGCGGTTCCGCCCGCCAACACCCGCCCGCCGCAGCCCGTGCTCGATCAGCTTCTGACGATCAACCGCACCGTCCACGACCCTGCCGCGCGCCGCGACGCCAAGCGCGCGCTGCTGTCCGGCTCCCCTTCCGCGCTGCCGCAAAACCGTCTAGGAGAGCGGCCATGACCGACGCACCCCGATCCCATGGCCGAAAATCCATTGCCGCCTCGCTCAAGCCGCGCGAGTTGATGGAGCAGAACCCCGCGCTTTCCGGGGTCTGGGCGGCGCGAGTCATCACGCTGTTTCCGCAGGCGTTTCCCGGCGTTCTGGGAGAGAGCCTGACCGGGAAGGCCCTGAAAGACGGCAAATGGCAGCTTCACACCACCGATCTGCGCAACTTCGGCATCGGCCGGCACCGTAATGTCGATGACACACCGGCGGGCGGCGGCGCGGGCATGGTGCTGCGCGCCGATGTTCTTGGCCCCGCGATCGAGACCGCCATGCGCGGCGCGCAGGGGCGCTGGCCGCTTGTCTACCTGAGCCCGCGCGGGCGTCGCTTCGATCAGGCGATGGCGCACGACTGGGCCCGCGCCGATGGCGTGATGCTGCTCTGCGGCCGGTTTGAGGGCGTGGATCAGCGCGTGCTCGATCACTACGGAATCGAGGAGGTGAGCCTTGGTGATTTCGTCCTGACCGGCGGCGAGATCGCGGCGCAGGCAATGGTCGACGCAACCGTGCGCCTCTTGCCCGGCGTGCTCGGCAATGCGGCCTCGACCGAAGATGAAAGCCATTCCAACGGGTTGCTGGAGCATCCGCAATATACACGCCCCGCCGAATGGATGGGGCGCGCGATTCCCGACGTGCTCATGTCCGGCCACCACGCGGAAATCGCCCGCTGGCGGCGCGAGAACGCGGAGGCGCTCACCCGTGCCCGGCGTCCCGACATGTGGAAGGCCTACTGCGAGGCGCAGGACAAGGGCTGATCACTGCCCCAGCGCCTGCCCCAGATCAGCCCGCAGATCGCCCGCATCCTCAATCCCGATGGACAGCCGCAGCAGGTTCTCGGGGATGCCTGTATGCGGCTCTATCGTGTGGCGATGCTCCACGAGGCTTTCCACCCCGCCAAGCGATGTCGCCCGGTGAAAGAGGTTGAGCCGCCCGGCCACCCGCAGCGCGTCCTCGCGCCCGCCCTTCACCAGAACGGAGAGGAGATAGCCAAATCCCCCCGTCATCTGTCGTGCGGCCAGATCGTGCCCCGGATGCGACGGCAGGCCCGGATAAAGCACAGCGGCAACGCCCGGATGATCGTCGAGATACTCCGCCAGCGCCTGCGCGGTCTGGCACATCCGCTCCACCCGCAGCGGCAGCGTGCGCATCCCGCGCACCAGAAGCCACGCCTCAAACGGGCCCATCACCGCGCCTGCCCCGTCGCGGTCATCGCGTATCTCATCCCAAAGCGCGCCCGGTGTCCGGCAACTGAGCACCCCGCCAAGCACATCCGTATGCCCGTTGATCGCCTTGGTCGCCGAATGCATCACGATGTCGGCGCCAAGGGCGAGCGGATGCGACAGGATCGGCGTGGCGGCGGTGCTATCGACAACAAGCGCAGCGCCTGCCGCATGGGCCAGATCCGCGGCCGCCGCGATGTCCACGGTGCGCAGCCACGGGTTCGATGGCGTCTCGACAAAGACAAGGGACACCGGCCCCGCCTCGCAAGCGGCCCGAAGCGCGCCGGTATCGCTCGCCTCCACCTCCTCGAGCACGATCTCCCGCCGGGCACAGAACGCGCGTACCCATTTCGTCGTGCCCCAGTAGATGCCCGATTGCAGCAGCACCCGTCCACCATTGGGCACGGTGCGCATCACCGCCGCGATGGCCGCCATACCAGACGGAAAAACAAGGCTATCGGCCGCCCTTTCCAGCCCGCAGAGCACCTTTTCAGCCACACGAACCGCATCGTTGTGATAGCGCAGATAGGTGTTGTCGGGGTTCACAAGCTCATAGTCTCGATCGCGCGCGAAGGTTGTGGATGGCTGTATGGGTGGCACCACCGCACCGCTTTGCGGATCGACCGCGCCCGCCGCCTGCGCCGCCAGCGTCGCCGGTTTCCAGTCACTCTGCGCCATCGACTCTGCCCTTCCTGTCTGACAGGGCGACAAAACCGCCTTGCGCCACGTCCCGCAAGCGAAAAAATCCGACCTTTTGCGGAGGCGTCGCCCCGTGCGGTGCCTGTCGCACTGTCGCTTCCCCTATTGCTCCCCACAACATATAGTGTGAATAAGGCAGGCATGGTCAAACCGGGTCCGGGGCGGAGCCCGGACAGGAGAGTAGGCAGATGGCGCATATCATTGTCGTGGGCAACGAAAAGGGTGGCGCGGGAAAATCCACCATGTCGATGCACATTGCGACCGCCCTGGCCCGCATGGGGCACAAGGTCGGTGTGCTCGATCTCGACCTGCGGCAACGCACTCTGGGCCGCTATCTTGAAAACAGAAGCCGATTTCTGGAAAACTCCGGCCTCGATCTGCCGGGCGCCCACTTTAGCGACCTGCCAGAGGTCGATCCCGAAACCGTCCAGCCCGGCGAGAACATCTATGACTTGCGCCTGTCCGCCGCCGTCGCCGCGCTGGAGCCGCAGACCGATTTCATCCTGATCGACTGCCCCGGATCGCACACGCGGCTGAGCCAGGTGGCCCATTCGCTCGCCGATACGCTCATCACACCGCTGAACGACAGCTTCGTGGATTTTGATCTTCTGGCGCGGATCGACAGCGACGGCGACCGGATCATCGGCCCGTCGGTCTATTCCGAGATGGTGTGGAACGCGCGGCAGCTTCGCGCACAGGCGGGCCTGCGCCCGATCGACTGGATCGTGATGCGCAACCGGCTTGGCGCGCAGGCGATGGTCAACAAGGAGAAGATGGGCCGCGCCCTCGACCGGCTGGCCAAGCGGATCGGCTTTCGCGTGGTCCCCGGATTCAACGAACGTGTGGTATTCCGCGAATTGTTCCCGCGCGGGCTGACCCTTCTCGATCTGAAGGATATCGGGGTGAAGCAGCTCAACCTGTCCAACATCGCCGCCCGGCAGGAATTGCGCGATCTGGTCAGGGCGCTGAACCTGCCCGGCGTGACGGTGGATTTCTAGGCGGACGTCCCACCCTGTCAGAGCGTATCGAACTTCCGCGCAAGTTTCGCGTCAAGCGTGCTCAGCCCGTCGACGTCATGGGTGCTGAGCGTCACCTCCACCCGGTTGAAGACATTGAACCATTCGGGGTGATGGTTCCATTTCTCCGCCCAGATCGCCGCCCGGGTCATCCATGAAAACGCATCGACGAAGTTGTCGAACTTGTAGGTCTTGGTGATCGCATCGCGCCCTTCGACCAGCGACCATCCGGTATCGAACAGCGGCTTGAGAAGCGGCCCGCGGGTTTCCTCGCTCAGTTTCTCGGTCATTCGTGATCCTCCTGATTGGTGTTTCGGAACGGCCCCCACGCGGTGAGAACCTCGATATCCTGAGACACGGCCTCTCGCTCGGCCTCCAGATAGCGCGCAACCGCATCGGCAAACCCGGCGTCCGCCATCCAGTGCAGCGAATGCGTCTCCACCGGCAGATAGCCGCGCGCCAGCTTGTGTTCGCCCTGCGCGCCCGCCTCGACGCGGCTCAATCCGTGGCGGATCGCCCAGTCGATCGCCTGATAGTAACACAGTTCGAAATGCAGGCAGGGATGATGCTCGATACAGCCCCAATATCGGCCATAAAGCACATCGCGCCCGATCAGGTTCATCGCGCCCGCCACCGGGCGCCCGTCTCGCTCTGCAAGCACCAACAGGATGTCGTCGCGCAGTCGCTCGTGCGCGATGTCGAAAAAGGCCCGGCTGAGATATGGGGTGCCCCATTTTCGCGCGCCGGTATCCTGATAGAACCGCCACATCGCGTCCCAGTGTTCCGGCGTGATCTCCGCCCCGGTGTAGCACCGTATCGTGCCGCCGAAGTCCTGCGCCTGCGCGCGTTCCCGGCGGATATTCTTGCGCTTGCGCGAACTCAGCGAGGCGAGGAATGCATCGAAATCCGCGTAGTCGCGGTTCTGCCAGTGAAACTGCTGCCCCGTGCGATGCAAAAGCCCCATCGCGCGGCCCGCCTCGGCCTCTTGCGGCGTGCAATAGGTGGCGTGCAGTGAACTCAGCCCGTTGTCGGAGGCGATCTGAACCGCCCCCTGCACCAGCGCCGCGACGCCCATCTCCTCGTATTCCGGCCGGGTGAGGAATCGCCGCCCGGCAACCGGGGTGAAGGGCACGGCGATCTGAAGTTTCGGATAATACCGCCCGCCCGCGCGCTCATAGGCATAGGCCCAGTTGTGATCGAAGACGTATTCGCCCTGACTGTGGGACTTGGCGTATAGCGGTGCGCAGGCGATACTCACCCCCTCTTCCCGCGCCACGAGATAGCGCGGCTGCCACCCTGTGCCCGGACCGACAGAGCCGCTTTCCTCCAGCGCACTCAGAAACCGATAGGTTGTGAAGGGATCGTCCGGCCGCCCGCCATCCGCGGCCTCGGGACAGGCGCAGGCATCCCATTCGGCCGCGTCGATACCGCCGAGCGAAGGGTGGCTCTCGATCTCGATCTGCTTTTCCATGCCTGTCCCTGCCCTTGTCCTGCTTATGTGGCCCTGACCCGGACGGGTTCAACCGGGGATTGGCGCGGCATAGCCTTCAAAGGTGATATTGTCGGCATGGCGGCGTGCCCACGCTTCCTGCCCGGGGGAACGCACCGTCCAACACAGCACGGGCGTGCCCTGTTCCCGGATCGCCTGCACACGGGGCCTTTTCAGATCTGCGCGCTCATGGCTGATGAAGGCGGGCGACAGACGTTCGAAATCGGGTATCCCGCGCAAGTGACGACGCACCCGCGCCGGAAGATGCGGCCAGTTTTTCGCGGCGAACGCGCTTGTGATCAGTCCGCAGGCAATCCCTGGCGCATGCCGTAGGCAATGCGCAACGCTGTGCGGGTTGAACGACATGAGCGCGACCGGCCCGCCATATCCCTCAAGATCGGCGATCGCCGCCGCTTCAAGCGCGCCGGTCTCCGGGCCCATCGCGCCATCCTGATCCTTGACCTCGATCAGAAGCGGCACCTTGCCAGCGACAAGCGCAAGCACATCCTTCAAGGAGGGGATGCGCTCCGCTCCGCCTCTGAGCGCGATCTGCTGCAAGTCATCGGCATCTCGCGACCGAACCGCGCCGGTTTCCCCCGTCAGCCGGTTGAGCGTGTAGTCATGAAACACCATTGCCCGGCCATCGCGCGACTGTTGCAGGTCGATCTCGATTCCGTATCCCGCCGTCATCGCCGCGCGAATCGCCGCGCGGCTGTTTTCCGGCCGTCCCGCCGCCACATCGTGCAACGCCCGATGCGCCAGCGGCGGGCCAAGAAACGCCGGATCGAGCGGGGTCATCTGATCTGAAAGATCCCCTCGATCTCCACCGCGACACCGAGGGGCAGGGAGGGCGCGGAAACCGCGGAACGCGAATGCCGCCCCGCATCGCCAAACACGGCAACCATGAAATCCGACGCCCCGTTGATCACCTTCGGCTGCTCAATGAAATCGGTAGTGGAATTGACGAACCCCGTCAGCTTCACCACGCGCACCAGCCGATCCAGATCCCCCTCACAGGCGGCCTTGACCTGTGCCAGAAGGCTGATTGCGCAACTTTTGGCCGCTTCCGCCCCGGCTGCCGTGTCCATGCCGGCGCCCAATGTGCCCTTGATCAGCCCGTCCGGTCCGTTGGAAATCTGACCCGAGACATAAAGCAGATCGCCAATCTGCACATAGGGAACGTAGTTCGCCGCCGGCGCGGGGGCATCGGGAAGGGTCACGCCCAACCCGGCAAGCTTGTCTTCATAGTCGCTCATCGTAATACTTCCTCCGATCGCTTTGCTGGCAAAGCTAGACCGTCGCCGCAGCCGGCGAAAGCCGAAAAGCCGCATGCCGCCACAGGGGCGTGCGGGCATTGACTGACACTCAATTCTCGCGGAACGCCTTGGCGAAATAGTCGCTCAAAGGCTTGGTGAGGTAAACAATCGGGGATCGGTCCTCTGTGCGGATGAAGGACTCCACCGGCATGCCGGGAATGAGGTTCATGTTGGGCGGCAACTTGTCCTGCTCGCCCTCTTCGATCACGATCTCAACGCTGTAATAGCTCACGCGCGTCCCCTCATCCTCGTGGGCATCCGCCGAAATAAGCACCACACGGCCCAGAAGTTCCGGCGTCCGGCGTTGATCGAAGGCGGAAAAGCGCAGGTTCACATTCTGGCCGAGATATAGCTGATCAATATGAATCGGCTGAACCTGCGCGGCCACCACAAGCGGGCGGTCCTGCGGCACGATATAGAGCAGCGGCTCGGCCGGACGGATCACCGAATCCAGCGTATGCACCTTCAGTCCGTAAACCACCCCCGAAACCGGCGCGCGAATCTCCAGTCGTTCCAGCCTGCGCTGCAGGGAGCGGCGTTGCTCTCGCAGCTCCATTTCGCGGAACTGCAGATCGCGGAGCTGTGTGACAGCCTCCTCGCGGCGGCGGGTTGTCAGGTTGCTGATCTCGATATTGATTTCGGCGATCCGCTCGCCCGCCTGTGCCCGGCGGGCCGTCAGATCGCCCACCTGCCCGGCCAGACGCGACTGCTCTCGCCGAAGCGCAAGAACCCGGCTCGACTGCGCAAGACCCCTGTCCAGAAGGGATTGCTGGTTGGCAAGCTCCTCGTTGATCAGTTCAAGCTGCGTCTCCAGCGCCTCCTGCTGCGCCACGATCCCCTGGATCTGTGTGTCGACCTGCATGCGCCGCTGCCGAAGCTGTTCCTCAAGCTGTTCAATCGAGTCGCGCCGCGCCTGGAACAGTCTGTTCTGGCCCGCGATTAGGTTCGCAACGTCCTGATCGGTTTTCGCTCTTTCGACCAGTTCAGGGTCGAAAGTGATCTCGTTTGCACCGTCGCTTTCGGCCTCAAGCCGCGCGCGGCGGGCCATGAATTCAAAAAGCTGCCCCTCGTTGATCGACAGCTCCGATTCGAGGAAAGAGGAATCGAGCCTGATCAGAAGCTCCCCCTTCTCAACCGTATCGCCTTCCTCCACGTTGATCTCCGTCACGACGCCGCCATCGGGGTGCTGCACGATCTGTCGATTGCGTTCCACCTCGATACGGCCGCTGGCCACGATGGCCCCGGACAGTTCTGCCATGACCGCCCATGTGCCGAAACCGCCCAGAAGCGCCACCAGCGCGAGCAGGCCCACGAACAGGGGCCGCGTGGCCGACCATGCCCCCGACCGCTTCATTGGACACCTCCGGGCGCGCTTGATTTCTGGATCTGTTCGGCATTCAGCACACGTTCGCGCAGCACCTCGTCACGCGGTCCGAACGCGACCTTCACACCGTTGTCAAGTACCATGAGCGTGTCGCATTCCTGAATGGCACCCGGTCTGTGCGCCATGACGATCACCGATTTCCCCTCTGCCTTCATGTTTCGAATCGCGGCGTTCAGGGCCTCGGAGCCGGAATTGTCGAGATTCGAGTTCGGCTCATCCAGAATAAGCAGGATCGGATCGGCGTAGAGCGCCCGCGCCAGACCGATCCGCTGAATCTGTCCACCGGAAAGCCGCGCGCTGCTGGCCGAAATCTGGGTATCATAACCATCGGGCATTTGCAGGATCATCTCATGGGCATCGGCCTTCTGCGCCGCGGAAACGATCAATTTGGGGTCGGGGTCTGGCGAGAGCCGCGCAATATTCTCCGCGATGGTGCCATCGAAAAGCTGGACCCGCTGCGGCAGGTATCCGATGTAGTGACCAAGCGCCTCCGGTTCGTATTGTTCCAGCGACGCACCGGCAAGGCGCACCTTGCCCCCGGCAGGCCGCCAATGCCCGGTCAGCGCTTTCGCCAGCGTGGACTTCCCCGCGCCGCTGGGACCGATCACACCCAGTGCCTGACCGGGCTGAACGCTGAAGCTCAGCACACGCAGCGCCGCCTGCGCCTCGCCCGGTGGAACGACTGTAAGCTGGACCACATCAAGCCGCGACTCGGGCTTGGGCAACTCGGTCCGCTCGACTTCGGGGCGCACCTCGCTGAGCAGGATTTCCAGATTGGACCATCCGCGAACTGCGCGCTGTACCACCGGCCACTGACCAATGGCCAGCTCGATCGGCGCCAGCGCCCGGCCCAGAAGAATGGACGCCGCGATCATCGCGCCCGGGGTCAGTTCGTCCTGCAACACGAGATACGCCCCGAGACCGAGTATCGCGGATTGTAGAAAAAGCCGAAACGTCTTGGTGATCGACGAATAGGTGCCACCAAGATCGGCGGCATGGATGGATTCCTTGAGGCTGGCATCCCGCGCTTTCTGCCACCGCTGAAAGGCCGCGTCGCGCATTCCCATGCTCTGCACCATCTCGGCCTCTTCGCGCAGTTGATTGGCTATCATCTGCGACTGGTGCGACACCGTGTTGGCCCGCGCCATCGGTCGTCTCGTCGTCACCTGGTTGATCACTGTCACCAGAATCAGGATCGCCCCGCCGGTGATCGCCAGATATCCAAGCCAGGGATGGAAAATCAGAATCGCCGCCAGGAAAAAGGGCGTCCATGGAATGTCGAATACCGCGATCAACGCCTGAGACGACATGAGCCGTTGGATCGATTCGAGATCGGCAAGCCCGGTTTCGGCGCGCTCATCCTTCTGGACCGCCGACTTGCGCACCACCGCATCGAACACCCGCTTGTCAAGCCGGGTCTGGAAACGCGCACCGACACGGGCCATGATTCGGCCCCGGGCATAGTCCATCAGCCCCATGATCCCGAACAGGAACGCCACGAGGACCGTCAATGCCACCAGCGTTTCCACCGACCGGCTTCCCAGCACGCGATCATAGATCTGAAGCATGTAGATCGGGCCGGTCAGCATCAGCAAATTGGCAAAGAAGCTGAATACGGCCACCGCCCAGTAGAGCCTGCGACTTTCCTGCCGTGCGGCGCGCAGCTCGTCGGAACCGCTCTGAATCATGGTCTTCTGCATCCCGCCCCTCGGCATTTTGGTCTTTCAGAACCTGCAAACTGTGACAGGGTCACCTGTGGTCCCCGCAAAGTGACGCAACTGCCACATTGAATCTGCCGCGATCAAACGCCATTTGGGGACTCCACGCCGAAGCTCTAAATTATTTCTCGAACCAATATGTGAGTTTTCATTGCCGTTATCTTTCAAGCATACCTTCTCTGGCAAGCCCGTTCTATGGAGTGCGGTTGTCTGTGCCAGTTTCCTTTCGGCCTGTGCCGCGCCCGACACTACGGTATCGCGCGGAACAATCAATGATCCTTACGAGGAACAGAACCGCGGAACGCATGAGTTCAACCGCAGCCTCGACAAGGTTCTTGTCCGGCCGACATCGTCGACATACGGCACCGCGATTCCGACCGGCCTCCAAGACAGCATTGGCCATTTCTCCGACAACCTGTCGCTACCCGGCGACGCCGCAAACCACATTCTGCAAGGCAACGGCGAAGGGCTGGGCCGGAACATCCTGCGATTTGCCATCAACACGACGCTCGGCATCGGCGGCCTGTTCGACCCAGCCTCGCAAATGGGCCTCGAAAGAAGCAAGACGGATTTCGGCGAGACTCTCTACGTATGGGGCGTGGAGGAAGGCGCCTATGTGGAACTGCCGTTCTTCGGCCCGTCGACTTCCCGCGATACGGTCGGACTCGTGGTGGATTATTCGCTTGATCCGGTACGCCTGCTTCTGCCCACGCCCGAAAGGTATATCTCGACTCTCGCCATGGTGGCGGCGCGGCTCGGAGATCGGCATACATACACCGCGACGATTGATTCGGTCCTTTACGAGAGCGTCGACAGCTACACGCAGGCCAGAAGCCTCTATTTGCAAAACCGCCGCTACGAACTTGGCGGACGCAGTCAGGACGACTATGATGACCCCTACGGAGATGCCGATAGCGATCCGTATGATTCCGCCTATAGCGACCCTTATGAGGATCTGAATGAGTAATACCATGACCTCCCGCCGCCGCTTTCTCGGAACCACGGCGGCCGCCGGTTCGGTGGCCCTGTTGCTTCCGGGCATGGCCCATGCCTTGACCGACGCGAGGGCGAGGGCTTTGATTGATCAGGTCGTGGCCGATATCAATCGTGTGATTTCGTCGGGCCAGCCTCTTTCCGGCATGATCAGGGATTTCGAACGGATTTTCGAACGCTACGCCGATGTGCCGATCATCGCCCGGTCCGCGCTTGGCCCCGACGCGCGGGGGCTTTCCGGCGCGCAGCTCAACGCCTATGTCGATGCGTTCAAGGGGTATATCACGCGGAAATACGGCAAGCGGTTCAACGAGTTCAAGGGCGGTCAGGTCACCGTGAAGGATGCCCGCAAGGTCAAGACCTTCCACGAGGTGCGCACCACTGTCAAACTGCGCGGAGAAGCCCCGTTCGAGGTGAATTTCCTCGTCTCCGACCGCTCGGGCCGCGATCTTTTCTTTGACATGATCATCGAAGGCATCAGCCTTCGGCTGAGTGAAAAGGAAGAGATCGGCGCCATGCTGGACCGTCGCGGCGGCAATATCAACCAGTTGATCCAGGATCTGCGCAACGCGGGCTGACAGCGGGGCCGCGACCGGGCCGGGTCACGCCCGGCCCCAGCCGCCTCCGCCGGGTGTGGCCAGACCGAACACCGCCCCTGCGGGCAGGTCGATCTCGTCATTGCCCCGTAACCCGATTTGTTCTCCATCCGGCATCTCGGCCCAGTTCTCGCCCACCGCACCGCTCTCTCCGCCATCGACGCCAAAAGGCGGAACGATACGATGCGAACACAGCGTCGTCACCGTCACCGGCGCAAGAAACCGCAAGCGCCGCAAGGCACCGTGTCCGCCGCGCCAGCGTCCCGCGCCGCCCGATCCCTCTCGGATACCGAACTCCTCCAGCCGCACGGGGAAGCGTTTTTCAAGGATCTCCGGGTCGGTCATTCGTGTGTTGGTCATATGGCTTTGCACCGCGTCGCAGCCGTTGAACCCCGGCCCCGCCCCGGTGCCGCCCGCGATGGTCTCGTAGTTCTGGAAGGTGTCATTCCCCCAGATGAAATTGTTCATCGTGGCCTGCGAACAGGCGATCACCTTCAGCGCGCCATAAAGCGCGTTGCAGGTGGCCTGTGACACCTCGGTATTGCCCGCGATCACCGCCGCCGGATACACCGGGTTGAGCATGGAGCCATCCGGCACCACGATCTTCAGCGGCTTCAGGCACCCTTCGTTGAGCGGGATCTCCGCCCCCACCATCGTGCGGAAAACATAAAGAACCACCGCCCGGCAGATCGACAGCGGCGCGTTGTAGTTGCCGCTGTGCTGCGGGCTGGTGCCAGTGAAGTCGATCACCGCCTCGCGCGCGCCGCGATCCACGCGCACCGCAACCTCGATCCGCGCGCCGTGATCCATCGGGTAGCTGAACGCCCCGTCCCGCAGCCGGTCGACGACCTGCCGCACGCTTTCCTCGGCGTTATCCTGCACATGGCCCATATAGGCCCGCACCACATCGAGCCCGTATTGCCCGACAACCTTGAGAAGCTCGCGCCGCCCGGTCTCGTTCGCGGCCACCTGTGCCTTCAGATCGGCCATGTTGTGATCGGGGTTGCGCGCGGGATACCGCCCGCCGCCCAGAACCAGCCGCGCCAGATCCTCCTGAAACCGGCCCTCCTTCACCAGCCGCACATTGTCGATCAACACGCCTTCCTCATCGATATGGGTGCTGTCGGGCGGCCCCGATCCCGGGGTGCGCCCGCCAATATCGGCGTGATGCCCGCGTGAGCCAAGCCAGAACATCACCGCGCCATCGACGAACACCGGCGTGACCACTGTCACATCGGGCAGATGCGTGCCGCCGTTGTAGGGGGAATTGAGCATGAAGGCGTCGCCCTCGGCAATCGTCCCGGCATTCTCGCGCATGACAGTGCGGATCGAGTCGGACATGCTGCCAAGATGCACCGGCACATGCGGCGCATTGGCGACCAGATCGCCAGCCTCATCGAAGATCGCGCAGGAGAAATCGAGCCGCTCCTTGATGTTCACGCTCCATGATGTGTTGGCCAGCGTCGCGCCCATCTGGTCGGCCACCGACATGAACAGGTTGTTGAACACCTCCAGAAGCACCGGATCGGCCTCCGTTCCCGCCGCATGGACGCGCGCCTTCGCCTCCACCCGCTCAAGGATGAGGTTGCCGAACCCGTCCAACCGCGCGGCCCATCCGGGCTCGACCACATTCGTGCCGGTCGCTTCGGTGATCACCGCCGGCCCCTTGATCCGCGCGGACCCGCTCAGATCGTCGCGCGCATAAAGCGGCACGTCGCACCATTCCCCGCCGGTGAAGACCGTGATCCGGGCCTTCGGCGTCTCCGATTGCCCGGTCGGCAATGCGATGGGCGCCTCTCCGGTCTCTCCGATCGCCTCGACGCTAAGCATCTCGAACAGGATCGCCCGCTCGGGTGACGCGAACCCGAACCGCTGCCGGTGCGTCTCCTCGAATTCGTCTCGCATCGCCTCCACCGCGCCGAAGGGCACCTCCAGCGCCTGATGCGACCCGTCATAGCGCAGATGCGCCTTCGCCTCGATCCGGCAGTCCTCGACGCCCTGCGCGCGCACCTCCTCGCGCGCCTCGCCTTCGATCTTGGCCAGCGCCGCGCGCGCCGCATCGTCATCGCTCAGGGAGGTATCGAGTTGCACCTCGCGCATGGCCCGAATCTCCGCCAGCCCCATACCATAGGCCGACAGCACACCGGCATGGGGATGTAGAAACACCCGCGTCATGCCAAGCGCATCGGCCACGAGGCAGGCGTGCTGCCCCCCGGCCCCACCGAAACACTGCAAGGTATAGCCGGTCACGTCATGGCCGCGCTGCACGCTGATCTTCTTGATCGCATTGGCCATGTTGTCCACCGCGATCCGAAGGAACCCTTCGGCCACCACCTCGGGTGGCTGCGCCTTCTGCCCGGTGGCCTGCGCGATCTCGTTTGACAGCGCGCCGAATGTCTCGCGCACCGCATCCGCATCCAGCGGCGCATCGCCTTGTGGGCCGAACACCTGCGGGAAATGATCCGCGTTCAGCTTGCCCAGCATCACGTTGCAGTCGGTCACCGTCAGCGGCCCGCCCCGGCGGTAACACGCCGGCCCCGGATCGGCGCCCGCGCTTTCCGGTCCCACCTGATAGCGCCCGTCCTCGAACTTGCAAATCGACCCGCCTCCCGCCGCAACGGTGTGAATGTCCATCATCGGCGCGCGCATCCGCACACCGGCCACTTCCGTCTCGAAAGAGCGTTCGTAGTCTCCGGCATAATGGCTCACATCGGTGGAGGTGCCGCCCATGTCAAAGCCGATCAGGCGGTCGTACCCCGCCGCCTCCGCCGTCTTGACCATGCCGACAATACCGCCCGCCGGACCCGACAGGATCGCATCGCGCCCCTGGAACAGCGCAGCATCGGTTAGCCCGCCATTGGACTGCATGAACAGCAGCCGCTCGCAGGCCCGCCCCATATCAAGCGCGTCCGCCACCTGTTCCACATAGCGGCGCAGGATCGGCGAGAGATAGGCGTCCACCACCGTGGTATCGCCGCGCCCCACCAGCTTGGCCAGACGGCTGACCTCATGGCTCACCGACACCTGGGTGAACCCGATATCGCGGGCGATCCGCGCCGCGCGCGCCTCATGCGCGGGGTTGAGGTATCCATGCAACCCCGCAATCGCGATGGCCCGCACCCCGCCGTCGAACGCGGCCTGCATCTGTTCGCGCAGCGCACTTTCGTCCAGCGGGCGCACGACATCCCCCCCGGCATCAAGCCGCTCGTCCATCTCGATAACGCTGTCATAAAGAAGCTCGGGTCGCCGGATCTCCAGATCGAACAGGCGCGGGCGCGTCTGATACCCGAACTTGAGCAAATCGCGGAACCCGCCTGTGATCACCAGAACCACCCGCTCGCCCTTGCGCTCCAGAAGGGCGTTGGTCGCCACCGTGGTGCCCATTTTGACCGCGCGAATGGCGCCTTCGGGAAAATCTTCGCCCGCCAGCCCCATCATCTCGCGGATGCCCTGCACCGCCGCATCGCGGTAGCGTCCGGGGTTTTCCGACAGAAGCTTGTGGGTCTTCACCTCGCCCTCGGGCGTGCGCGCCACGACATCGGTGAACGTGCCGCCCCGGTCGATCCAGAATTCCCACTGTCCGCTCATGCCCGTCTCCCTGCGCATCCTGCCAAACTTTCTTTCACGCCGCCGCGCAGGGGGCAAGCCGCCCCTTCCCCCCACCGGGCCGCGCCGCTAGAAAGACCCTCCAGCAGCATGAGACGAGGCCCCCTTGGACACCACCGCCCGCATCGCCCGCAGCATCGCCACGCAGATCGGCGCCCGCCCCGAACAGGTCGGCGCGGCGGTCGCCCTCATCGACGAGGGCGCCACGATCCCCTTCATCGCCCGCTACCGCAAGGAGGCGACGGGCGGGCTCGACGACACGCAACTTCGCACGCTGGGCGAGCGGCTGATCTACCTGCGGGAACTGGAAACCCGGCGTGAGACGATCCTCCGCTCGATCCGCGAGCAGGGCAAGCTCACCGACGATCTGACCCGCGCGATCACGCGGGCCGAGACCAAATCCGCACTCGAAGACATCTACCTGCCCTACAAACCCAAGCGCCGCACCAAGGCGATGATCGCCCGCGAAAACGGATTGGAGCCGCTGGCAGAGGCGATCCTCGCCAACCGGAGCGCGCCCCCCGAAACGCTCGCCGAAAGCTACATTACCGACGCCGTGCCCACGGTGAAGGACGCGCTGAACGGCGCGCGCGACATCCTCACCGAACGGCTGGCCGAAGATGCCGGGCTTCTCGGCGATCTGCGCGGCTACATGCACAAGGAGGCGGTGATGATCTCCCGCGTGGTCGAGGGGCAGGAAGAGAAGGGCGCGAAATTCTCCGACTATTTCGATCACCGCGAGCCGTGGTCGAAGATGCCCTCCCACCGCGCGCTGGCGATGCTGCGCGCCTCCAAGGAAGGGATCGTGACCCTCGACATCGCACCCCCGGACGATACCGGCAGCGACCGCGCCGTGGCGATGATCGCCGCCCGCCTTGACGCGCGCGGCGACGGTCCCGGCGATCAATGGCTGCGCAAGGTGGCGGGCTGGACTTGGCGCGTCAAGCTCGGCCTGTCGATGATGGTGGACCTGATGGGCGATTTGCGCGCCCGCGCGCAGGACGAGGCGATCGTCGTCTTCGCCCGCAACCTGCGCGATCTGCTGCTGGCCGCGCCCGCCGGGCAGCGCCCCACGCTCGGCCTCGATCCCGGCATTCGCACCGGGGTGAAGGCGGCGGTCGTGGACAGCACCGGCAAGCTGGTGGAGACCGCGACGCTCTACCCGTTTCAGCCAAAGAACGATCTGCGCGGCGCGCAGGCGACGCTTCTCGCCATGATCGCAAAACACGGGATCGAACTTGTCGCCATCGGCAATGGCACCGCCAGCCGCGAAACCGAACGTCTTGTGGCCGACACGCTCAAGTCCCTGCCCAAGGGCGCCAAACCGCCCGCCAAGGTGGTCGTGTCCGAGGCCGGCGCCTCGGTCTACTCCGCCTCCGAACTGGCGGCCCGCGAGTTTCCCGACATCGACGTGAGCCTGCGCGGCGCGGTCTCCATCGCGCGGCGACTTCAGGACCCCCTCTCGGAACTGGTGAAGATCGAACCGAAATCCATCGGCGTCGGCCAGTATCAGCACGACGTGGACCAGCACCGCCTGTCCCGCACGCTGGAGGCGGTGGTGGAGGATGCGGTCAACGCCGTCGGCGTCGATCTCAACACCGCCTCGGTGCCGCTTCTGTCGCATGTCTCCGGCCTCGGCCCCGGACTGGCAGAGGCGATCGTGGCGCACCGCAACACGCATGGCGCCTTCCCCACCCGCAAGACGCTTCTGAAGGTCGCCCGTCTCGGCCCGCGCGCGTTCGAGCAATGCGCCGGTTTTCTGCGGATCACGGACGGGGGCGAACCGCTCGACGCCTCCGCCGTCCACCCGGAGGCCTACGGCGTGGCCCGGCGCATCGTTTCCGCCTGCGGGCGCGATCTGCGTTCGGTCATGGGTGACAGCGCGGCGCTGACCCGCCTTGACCCGCAGGATTTCGTCGACGATGCCTTCGGCCTGCCCACCGTGCGCGACATCATCGCCGAGCTGGAAAAGCCCGGCCGTGACCCGCGCCCCGATTTCGTCACCGCCAGTTTTGCCGACGGCGTGGAGCATATCCGCGACCTCAAACCCGACATGGTTCTGGAAGGCACCGTCACCAATGTCGCCGCCTTCGGCGCCTTCGTCGACATCGGCGTGCATCAGGACGGGCTGGTGCATGTCAGCCAACTGGCCGACCGCTTCGTCAAGGATCCCCATGAGGTGGTCAAGGCCGGCGACGTGGTGAAGGTCCGCGTGACCGAAATCGACATCCCCCGCAACCGTATCGGCCTGACCATGCGCAAGGATGGCGGCGCCTCGGCCCGCGACGCCAGCGCCGCACGCGACGCCGCGCCGGATGGTAAACCGGGCGGGAAAGGGCCGCGCAGGGGCAAAGAGCAACCGGGGCGAGCCGAGGCAAAGGAAGACGCCCGCGCCGAAAGCACCGGCTCCCTTGGCGACGCCCTACGCGACGCGATGCGGAAAACCTGATCGCATAGCGATAGCGCCCTCGAAAGCACACAACCCAACCGTTATCAGGGTGCGGCCCAACAAATGCTTTGACTATTCATGAAACCGCATAGATTCAGGCCATGGAAGCGAAACTTTCAACCCTGACCCATTCGGAGGTCTCCATGACTGCAAATGTTGGAAACATCGACCGCGTGATCCGCCTCATCGTCGGCATCGTGCTGGTGGTCCTGCCAATCTTCACCACATCCACGATCTGGGCCAACCCGGTCATCGCCTATGGCGCGGTGATCATCGGTCTGGTGCTGATCGTCACATCCGCGCTGAAATTCTGCCCGCTCTACCGCATCCTCGGCATGAGCACCTGCCAGCGATAGATACCGCTGCCGTCCATCGCCCGTGAGGGCGGGCACCCCGACCGGGGTGCCACCGCCTCTCGTTTTAGGGGGCCCGCCTATCGTTGCGGCAGCAACAGCTCCCCTGTCCGCCGCGACAGGTAGCCGGTTGGCACGATGCCACGTTGCCGCTGAAATCCGGCAATCGCCCGGCGCGTGGCCTCGTCGAATTTTCCGTCAATCTGCCCGGGGTTGAACCCAAGGCTCATCAGACGTGTTTCGACAAGCGCCCGCAGAACCGGGCTCGACATCACCTGCTCTTCTTCGCGGCGGTCTTTGCCGCGTTGCTCCTCCACCTGAATCCGCTCCAACCGGCGCTGCGCCTCCTCCGAATGAGGCCCCTCGGGGAAGCGGTCCAGAAACACGCGGTAGGCCTCCGCCGTGCCGCGCTGCTCGGCTTGCCGCCACGCCGCCTCACGCGCCTCGCGCTCGACCTTCTCCAACTGCGTGCGCGCCTCGCTTGCGAATATCCCCTCGGGGTAACGCTCCAGATAGGCCCGAAGACCCTGCGGACTTCCATCCGCGCCGGTCTGCCGCCAATAGGCGCGATCTTCCCGCTCGCGTTCGGCGCGCAGATCCTCGCGCCGCCCGGCAGCCTGTCTCTCGATCCGCGCAACCTGATCGATTGTCAGATAGCTTGTCTCGGGCGCATTGTTGGCACGCTGCCAGGCCGCGATGGCGGCCCGCGAACCGGGCCCGAACACCCCGTCAACGCCCCTCGGGTCAAAACCCAGAAGCTTGAGATCGGCCTGAATCTGCCGCCGGTCCTGCGCGCTGAGGCCAAGTCGCGCTTCGGTGGCGCGCGCGCGTTCCTCTTTCTCGCGTTCCCGCGCGTCCTGATCGCGCTCGCGCGTGTCCGCCTCACCTTTCAGGATACGCCGCGCTTCGGCGACATACCGACCGTCGGGATATCGGCGAAGATAGGCCCGCAGCGCATCATCGCCACCAATGTCACGCACCGCGTTCCAATAGGCATTCTCGCCCCCGTCTCCGGGTTGCTCCGGGTCCGCCACCGCGCCGCCATCAAAGCCGAGATGATCAGGAACAAATCCGCTCGCCTCGACCCTGCCGGGCAAGGCATCGCTCATGGCTGCAAGGCTCCGGCCGGGCCGCAGCACCTCGACCAGCGCGCCTTCCATCGCCGGGGCATCCCCGCGCAGAAACGTCACGCCGTTGGGCACCTCCATCGTTTCCGCATCCGTCCGCAACCCGAATCCGGTGTCGAACGCGGCGCGGCTTTCGCCGACCATCAGCACCGCCCGGCCCTGAAACCCGGCCAGCAGATCGGCCAGCGCATCAAGCGGCAACCCCTGCCGGTCGAGGTTGAGCCGCTCGGGCCGGGCCGTATCCTCACCCAAAAGCCATGAGGACCGCTCATCCGAGACCACGCGCCCGATCACAAGGATCAAAACCCGATCCGCGCCTTTCCCGACCGCGTTCGCGAACTCGCCTGCGGTATCGTTCAATTCGGCCGTGCTCTGGTTGCGCCCTGTCAGAACCGTGAACCCGGCCTCGCGCAGCCGGGCTTCATACCGTGCCCTGTCGGACATCCGCGCATCGCCAACCTCATTGACGATCACAAGCGCCATATCGCGCGCCTGCGCCGTCCCGCCAAGGACCAGCATCATACCGGCCGCAAGTATTGCCGTAATAAATCGCATCGCATCCTCCTCGAAGACATCGCTCACGCTGGAACGCGAAAGAGAGCAAGTATCGCTCAGAATCGGCTTCAAGGAAAGGGCGCAGGCGGATTCAGTCGTATTTGCGCCGATCCTCGATCACCAGACCGTCCTTCGGAAGGCTGCCCGGCGCCACGACTTCCACCTTGCCCCTGAGCTTGAGAAGCCCCGCCGCCGTCTCGGAAAAGGCCGCCGCGTCGCCGCCCTCCGCCTCGACCTGCACGGTCATCACGTCCATCTCGCCCTCGCGGCTGGCGATGACGCGGGCGCGGGCGATCTCGTCATGCGCCGCCACCAGCGCGGCCACCTGTTCGGGACGCACGAACATGCCCTTGATCTTGGTCGTCTGGTCGGCCCGGCCCATCCAGCCCTTGATGCGCAAGTTGGTGCGCCCACAAGGGCTTTGCCCCGGCATCACGGCACTCAGATCGCCGGTGGCAAAGCGGATCAACGGATAGTCGGGGTTGAGCGTGGTCACGACCACCTCGCCCACCTCGCCCTCGGCGACCGGATCGCCGGTGCCGGGGGTCACGATCTCCACGATCACGCCCTCATCGACGATCATCCCCTCCATCGCCGCGCTTTCATAGGCGATGTTGCCCAGATCGGCGGTCCCATACCCCTGCAAGCAGGCGATTCCGCGATCGGCGTATTCCTGCCGCAACGACGGAAACAGCGCCCCGCCGCCCACCGCCGCCTTGGTGATTTGCAACCGCTCGCCCATCTCGTCGGCCTTGTCGAGTATGAGCTTGAGATAGTCGGGCGTGCCCGCATAGGCCGTCGCGCCGATGTCGGCGGCGGCCCGCACCTGCAATTCGGTCTGGCCGATCCCGGCGGGGATCACCGCCGCGCCCACCGCCCGCGCGCCGCTTTCGAACATCATGCCCGCCGGTGTCAGGTGATAGGAAAAACAGTTCTGCACGATATCGCCCGTGCCGATTCCGGCGGCATGCAGCACCCGCCCGAACCGGAACCAGTCCGCGCTCTCGCCCCCCGGCTCATAGATCGGGCCGGGCGACTGAAACACATGGGCATAGCCGCTCGCCGGGCGCGGGGTGAACCCGCCAAAAGGGGAGGCCGCCTTCTGCGCCGCCACCAACGACGACTTGCGCAGCACCGGCAGCGCGGCAAGCGCTTCTGGTCCGGTGATCGCCGTGGGGTCCACATCGGCCAGCGCCTCGGCATATCCGGGCAACGCCCGGGCAAGGGCGATCTGTCCGGGCAGGGCGCGCGCGATGTCGGCGGCGCGCTCTTCGGGGCTGCGGGTTTCGAGCGTGTCAAAATACTGGGTCATTGGCTCTGTCCTCATGGCCACACCGGCGCGATGGGGTGAATGTCTGTCTCTCAAATCGCGGGCGCTGTCGCCCGATGCCGGCCGGCTCAGCTCAGCCAGCGTTTGCGGCGGCGATAGCTCCGCACCTCCCGGAAACTCCGTCGCCCTTCCTCGGACACCCCGAGATAGAATTCCTTCACGTCCGGGTTTTCGCGCAGATCGTCGGCAGGACCGTCCATCACCACGCGCCCCGATTCGAGGATGTATCCGTAATGCGCAAAACGCAGCGCCACGTTGGTGTTCTGCTCGGCCAGAAGAAAGGTATACCCCTCCTCCTCATTGAGCGATTTGACGATCCCGAAGATCTGCTCCACCAGTTGCGGCGCAAGCCCCATGCTCGGCTCGTCCAGAAGGATCGTTTCCGGCCGGCTCATCAGCGCGCGCCCGATGGCGCACATCTGCTGCTCCCCGCCAGAGGTATAGCCCGCCTGACTCTTGCGGCGCTCCTTCAGGCGCGGGAAGTATTCATAGACTTTCTCAAGATCCTGCGTGATCTCGGCGCGGGACGACCCGCGTGTATAGGCGCCGGTCAGAAGGTTCTCCTCGATCGTCAGATGTTCGAAGCAATGCCGCCCCTCCATCACCTGAACCACGCCCATCTTCACCAGCGTCGAAGGATCGAGCCCCTGCACCCGGTCGCCGCGGTATCTTATGTTGCCCTTCGTCACCTCGCCGCGTTCCGAATGCAGCAGGTTGGACACGGCCTTGAGCGTCGTGGTCTTGCCCGCGCCGTTCCCCCCCAGAAGCGCGGTGATCCCGCCTTTGGGCACCGAAAGGCTCACACCCTTCAGCACGAGGATCACATGGTTGTAGATCACCTCGATATTGTTGACTTCCAGCAGGGTGTCCTGGGTGACTTTACCGGCGTCCAGCATGTTCCGCGCTCCGTTCAGGTTGGGGCGGGCCGCCACCGGGGCGGCCCGCCTGTTTTGGCTTAGTCGCAGCCCGGCTCGATGCCCGCTTCTTCGGCATAGGCCATCGAATCCGCCTCGATCAGCGGCGCCAGAACCTCTTGATCCGACTGGAAATAGTCGGTGATCATGGTCCAGTCGCCCGCCGAAGCATCCCACTGCGCAACGGCACCAAAACCGTTACCGCCGTGGTTCTCACAGGACACTTTGAACTCCGGCCCGAAGTTTGGAAGGCCAAGATCGGCCATCTTCTCTTCGGTGATCTCCAGCGCCTCCATGCCGTCGCGCATCATCTCCGGGGTGATGGCTGCAGTATCGTGGATCTCCTGCGCGGTCTTGGCCGCTTCTGCCGCCAGCATCGCCGCATAAAGCCCGCGGTTGTAAAGCACGGTGCCGACCTGATCGCCGGCGCCGGCGGCCTTGCCCGCATCGATGACATACTCCTGAAGGTCCTCGAACAACGGGTAATCGGTGCCGAAGTTGTGGAAGGTCAGCGCCTTGTAGCCATCGGCCCCGTCACCGGCGGGTTTCACGTCGTTCTCGGACCCCGACCACCAGATGCCGATGAAATCTTCCATCGGATAGCGGATGTTCACGGCTTCCTGGATAGCGACCTGGTTCATCACGCCCCAGCCCCACATGATCACATTGTCCGGACGTTCGCGGCGGATCTGAAGCCACTGCGATTTCTGCTCTTGGCCGGGGTGATCCACTGGCAACAGCATAAGCTCATAGCCGTGCTTTTCGGCAAGATCCTCCAGCGTGCGGATCGGCTCCTTGCCATAGGCCGAGTTGTGATAGACGAGCGCGATCTTCTGGCCGCTGATGTCGCCATCATTGATGTCAAGGATGTGCTTGATCGCATGCGAGGCCCCGTCCCAGTAGTTGGCCGGATAGTTGAAGATGTAGCGGAACACCTCGCCGTTCTTGGCAGAGGTCCGGCCATACCCCATCGAGTGCATGGGAATACCATCCGACGTCACCTTGGGAATGAGCTGATAGGTAATGCCGGTCGACAGCGGCTGATAGACAAGCGAGCCTTCGCCCTTGGTCGCTTCATAGCATTCAACACCCTTTTCGGTGTTATAGCCTGTCTCGCACTCGATCATGCGGATCGGCTCCCCACCGATACCGCCATCGCGCTCGTTGAGCAGCGTGAAGTAATCGGCATAGCCATCCGCGAACGGAATGCCGTTCGCCGCATAGGGCCCCGTCCGATAGCTCAGCGAGGGGAACACAAGTTCCGCCATCGCAGGCGCCGCCGCCATGATGGCGCCCAGTGCCAATGTTGTCAGTTTCAGTTTCATCGGGTCTATCCTCCCTTGGTTTTTGTCCGATGTCGTCAATTCGGAACGGGCAGCGCCCGTCCCTGGCCCGCCCCTAGTATGGGAAGGGCCAAAGCCGAAGCTTTTCCTTCGCCAGTCGCCAGAGCTGCGCTAGCCCATGCGGCTCGGCAATCAGGAAGATGATGATCAACCCTCCCACGATCACCAGTTCCAGATGCGCGGCCGTATCCGTGGGCCAGCCCAGCGTGCCCACCAGCACGTTCTTGAGAAACACCGGCAGCAGCACCAGAAATGCCGCCCCGGCAAAGCTGCCGAAGATCGAACCCAGCCCGCCGATAATGATCATGAACAGCACGAGGAACGATTTGTTGATGCCGAACGCCTCGCCGACCTCCACCGCGCCAAGATACACCGCGAAGAACAGCGCGCCGGAAATGCCGATGAAGAACGAACTGACGGCAAAGGCGCTCAGTTTCGCACGCAGCGGATCGACCCCGATGATCTCGGCGGCGATGTCCATGTCGCGGATCGCCATCCATTTGCGCCCGACCATCCCGCGAGTCAGGTTGCGGGCAATGATCGCGCTGGCCACCAGAAACACGAGGCAGAACAGATACGCCGCCCAGGCCGATGTCTCCGGCCCGGTGACCGGGATGCCGAAAACCGTCCGCTCGTGCGCGGTGATCTGCCCCGAGGCCGAATAGTTGTAGAACCACGGCACCCGGTTGAACAGCCAGACAAGGAAAAACTGCGCCGCGAGCGTCGCCACGGCCAGATAGAACCCCTTGATCCGCAGCGACGGCAGCCCGAACAACACTCCGACACACGCCGTGATTCCGCCCGCAATGATGACATGGAAGAAGATGCTCACATCGGGAAAGGCGGTCATCAGCTTGTAGACCGCATAAGCGCCCACCGCCATGAACCCCCCGGTGCCAAGCGACACCTGCCCGCAATACCCCACGAGAATGTTGAGACCGATCGCCGCGATCGAATAGATCAGGAACGGCAGTAGGACAGAGTTGGCCCAGTAGTCGTTGACCACGAACGGCACCACAAGGAAGGCCACCAGCAGGATGACGTAATACCCGAGCCTGTCCAGCCTGATCGGAAAGGTCTGGCTGTCGGCGGCATAGGACGTCTTGAAGTCGCCCGCTTCACGATAGATCATGGCTCAAAGGCCCCCCTGCGATTGCGCGCGGTTTCGCTCCGCCGCGTCGAGTTGTGTTGATTTTCTGGCGTATCCGCTCGCTTCCGCAGCGCGCACCAGTTTCAGATAGGCGAAGATCCCGGTAATGAACCCGGCAAAGGCCAGCACCGCCGCGACCGTGAGTTGCCCCCGCGAGAGCCGCTCCGCCGTCAGCGCCAGATAGCCGAACGCCCAGAACCCGGACCAGGCGACCACATTGACGATGGCGATCAGTTTCTTCATTCCCGCGCGCCCCCGTCGAACTCGGCCGCGTCGCCCGGCCAGTCCTCGCCCTGCGGCGCGGCGACCAGACAGAAACGGTGCCCGGTGGGCGCCTCCATGACGATCCATTCCTTGATGCGGGCCACTTCCGTGGCGCCCAGCGCCGTCAGCCGCGCGCACTCCGCCTCCTGATCGTCGGTCTCTATGTCGAGATGCACGCGCGGCGCGTGATCGACGGCCTGAAGCAACACCTTGGGGTAGCCGCTGTGCCCGTCGAACTCGGCATACTTGCCGTCCTCGTCGATCTTGCCCCGCTTGCCCAGCATCGCCGACCAGAAGGCCGTCGCCTCCGTCAGGTCGTCCGTCTGGCAATCGATGCAGACCCCGCCGATACGCGATTTATGCGCCATGCCGTCACACCCTCTCGATGATCTTTTCGCCGAACAGACCCTGGGGCCGGAACACCAGGAAGATCAGCGCCAGAACATAGGCGAACCAGTTTTCCGTCGCCCCGCCCACCATCGGCCCGATGGCGAACTCGAACAGCTTCTCGCCCACCCCGATGATCAGCCCCCCGACAATCGCGCCGGGGATCGAGGTGAAGCCGCCGAGCATCAGCACCGGCAGCGCCTTGAGCGCGATCAGTGACAGCGAGAACTGCACCCCCGATTTCGTGCCCCACATGATCCCCGCGACCAGCGCGACAAAGCCGGCGACCGACCACACCATGATCCAGATGAAGTTGAGCGAGATCCCCACCGACAGCGCCGCCTGATGGTCATCGGCCACCGCGCGCATCGCCCGGCCCTGCTTGGTGTATTGCGCGAACAACACCAGCACGATCACCAGAAGCGCCGCGATGATCGACGCATAGATGTCCAGGTTGTCGATGAAGAACCCGTACCCGAAGGCGTCGAACGTGGTCTCGTCGATCCATGTGTTGATCCCCTGCGGCAGGCCGACATCGAGTTTCTTGATGTCCGACCCCCACATCAGATCGCCCACCCCTTCAAGGAAATAGGCAAGCCCGATCGTCGCCATGAACAGGATGATCGGCTCCTGTCCGACAAGGTGGCGAAAGATGAACCGCTGCACGCAATAGGCCAGAATCACCATCACCCCCATGGTGATCAGGATCGCCGCGAAGGCCGGCACATGCCAACCGAAATGATGGATCTCGGTGTCGAAGGTCGCGTTGATCACATGCGAGAACGGCACCCGCCCTTCCATGATCCCCACCAGCGTGAGCGCCGCGAAAAGCGCCATCACCCCCTGGCTGAAGTTGAAGATGCCCGACGCCTTGTAGATCAGCACGAATCCCAGCGCGACCAGCGCATAGAGCACGCCCGCCATCAGCCCGTTGAGAAATACCTCGCTGGCAAAGAGTAGCTGTTCAGGCATTGCCCGTCTCCCCGTTGTTCCCTGCGCCGCACCGCCGCGATACCGACGTTCTGCCGACGTGTTGCAGACTGCCCCGATCAATCATGCTGCACCCCCAGATAGGCGTCGATCACCGCCTGGTTGCTGCGCACCTCGTCGGGGCTGCCGTCTCCGATCTTCTTGCCGTAATCCATCACCACCACACGGTCGCTGAGATCCATGACAACGCCCATGTCATGCTCGATCAGCGCGATGGTGGTGCCGAACTCGTCGTTCACATCGAGGATGAAGCGGCTCATGTCCTCTTTCTCCTCGACGTTCATCCCCGCCATCGGCTCATCCAGCAGAAGGATCGACGGCTCCGCCGCCAGCGCCCGCGCCAGCTCCACCCGTTTTTTCAGACCATAGGGAAGGCGCCCGACCGGGGTCTTGCGGATATGCTGGATTTCCAGAAAATCGATCACCTTTTCAACGGTTTCGCGGTTCTCGACCTCTTCCTGCTCGGCCTTGCCTTTCCAAAGGGCCTGCGCGAACATGCCGGTGCTCATCTGACGGATACGCCCCGTCATCACGTTGTCGAGCACGCTCATCCCCTCGAAAAGCGCGATGTTCTGGAAGGTGCGGGCGATACCCTGCTGCGCCACCTGATAGGGACGCATGCCGGGACGCTTCTTCCCCTTGTACCAGACCTCGCCCTCCTGCGGATGATAGAAGCCCGAGATCACGTTGAGCATGGAGGATTTGCCCGCGCCATTCGGCCCGATGATCGCCCGGATCTCCCCCTCGCGGATATCGAACGAAATATCCTTGATCGCCACGACCCCCCCGAATCTCAGGGTGATGTTCTTCATCTCCATCACCACGCCGCCGATCTTGCGGCCGTCCTCGGTGACGTAACCTTCGGTGTCATCCAGCATCGGTTTTCTTTCCTTTCCCGGTCGGCCAGCCCGCAGTTCCCTTGCGGGACGGTGGGCGGGGCGATGCCCGCAGGGCGAGCGCCGTCCCTCCGTCCCGCCTCATTCCGCCGCCACTTTCTGCGTGTTGACCGGCACCACCTTGGCGTCGCAAAGCTCCAGCGTCGCCTTGATCGACCCCTTGCGCCCGTCCTCATAGGTCACTTCCGTCTCGGTGGAGACTTCGGTGGACCCGTCGTAAAGCGCCTCGACAAGATCGTTGAATTTCTCGGCCACCACCGCGCGGCGCACCTTGCGCGTGCGGGTCATCTCGCCGTCGTCGGCGTCAAGCTCCTTGTGCAGCACGAGGAAACGATGCACCTGGCACCCCGACAGCATCGGGTCTTCGGCGACAGATCGGTTGACCTCCTCCACATGGTCCTGAATCGACGCCAGCACCTTGGGATGCCCCGCCAGCTCCTGATAGGAAGCATAGGCGATATTGTTGCGCTCAGCCCAGTTGCCGATCGCCGACAGGTCGATATTGATGAAGGCGACGCAATGATCGCGGCCATTGCCGAACAGCACCGCCTCCAGAATGTCGGGATAGAACTTGAGCTTGTTCTCCACGTATTTCGGCGCGAACAGACTGCCGTCGGCCATCTTGCCCACGTCCTTGGCGCGGTCGATGATCCGCAGATGCCCGGTGCCCTCCTCGAAGAACCCGGCGTCCCCGGTGGCAACCCACCCCTCTTCGTCCTTGGTTTTGGCGGTGGATTCGGGGTTGCGGTAATACTCCACGAACACCCCCGGCGAGCGGTAGTAGATCTCGCCTGTCTCGTCGATGCGGATCTCCACGTCCGGGGCCGGCACACCCACCGTGTCGGCGCGCACCTCGCCATCGGGCTGCA
Organism: Salinihabitans flavidus; assembly: GCF_900110425.1. Classification (GTDB taxonomy): domain Bacteria; phylum Pseudomonadota; class Alphaproteobacteria; order Rhodobacterales; family Rhodobacteraceae; genus Salinihabitans; species Salinihabitans flavidus. The sequence goes on from NZ_FODS01000010.1 coordinate 46,883, forward strand.
CGGTGATGAACACCGACGCCTCGGTCTGCCCGTAGAGCTGTTTTAGGTTGATCCCGAGCGAGCGGTAGAATTCGAAGATCTCCGGCCCGATCGCCTCGCCGGCGGTATAGCCCACGCGCACCCGCCCGAACCCGAGCGTGTCCTTCAGCGGCCCGTAGATCAGAACGTCGCCCAGCGCGTATGTCAGCCGGTCCATCAGGCCCACCGGCTTGCCGTCAAGGATGCGCCCGCCGACCTTCTTGGCGTGCGCCATGAAGCGGTGGAACAGCCATTGCTTGAACCGGCTGGCATCCTCCATGCGGATCATCACGCTTGTCAGCTGCGTCTCGAACACCCGTGGCGGAGAGAAGTAATAGGTCGGCCCGATCTCGCGCAGGTCGGTGATCATCGTCTCGGGGCTCTCGGGGCAGTTGACGCAGAACCCGGTCCAATAGGCCTGCCCGATCGAAAAGATGAAATCGCCCACCCACGCCATCGGCAGATAGGCCAGCACCTCGTCGCTGGAATTGAGCCTGTCGAACTCGCAGGCGTTCTTGGCGCTTTCGATGATATTGCGGTTCGACAGCACCACCCCCTTGGGCTTGCCGGTCGTGCCGCTGGTGTAAAGCATCACGCAGGTGTCGTCATAGTCCAGCTTCTCGCGCCGCGCCTTGAGATCGGGAAGGAACTCCTCGCGGGCGGCGCGGCCCTGTTCCTGAATGTGGGTGAACTGGTGCAGCTTGTGATGATCGTATTTGCGCATCCCGCGCGGGTCGATATAGATCACATGCTCAAGTTGATGAAGCTGGTCCTGCACGTCGATCACCTTGTCGACCTGCTCCTGATCCTCGGCCACCATGAACCGCGCGCCGCAATGGCCCAGAACATAGGCCATCTCCTCGGCGCCGCTGTCCTGATAGACCGGCACCGGCACCGCGCCCACCGACTGCGCCGCCACCATCGCCCAGTAGAAGTGCGGCCGGTTGCGACCGCTGATCGCGACGAAATCGCCCTCGGCCACTCCGAGATTGAGAAAACCGAGCGCCAGCGCCTCGATCTCCTTCTCGGCCTGCGCCCAGGTCCAGGTCTGCCAGATGCCGAATTCCTTCTCGCGGTAGGCGTCCTTTGACCCGTACCGTTCGGCGTTACGCTGCAACAGCGCCGGGATGGACGAAAGCCCCCCGGTCGCCTGTGACGACTGTGCCAAAATGTTCTCCTCCCAAACACCCGCTTGTGCAGGCTTCGACCGCTTACGCGATTCTGACCCTATTAAGGGGCTGAGCAGACCCTGTTCGTCAACTTTTTCCTGAACATTTCGCAATCCTTTCGAATTGTAACAGGCCGCATTTGCCGCTTTGCGCCCCCCCGCCCCGGTGCTAGCGATAGAGGGCAAAGGAGCATGCCATGCCCGCCGACTCCGGCACCACACAGGCCATGACGATGGCCGGCCTGAACCTCATTCAACAGGCCCTGTCGATTTATGACAGCGACCTGCGGCTCGTCGTGGCCAACGCCCGCTTCCGCGAGATGTTCGACATCCCCGATCCCCTGATGCAGCCCGGCGCGCGCTTCGTGGACACCATCCGCTTTCTGGTCGAACGCGGCGAATACGGCGAGATCGCGCACAAGGAGGCGTATATCCGCGAAAAGGTCGATCGCGCCCTCGCCTTCGAGCCGCACTACTTCGAGCGTCAGCGCGCCGATGGCCGCTGGGTCAGCGTGGAGGGCTCCCCCCTGCCGCAGGGTGGATGGGTCTCGGTCTATACCGACATCACCGGCACCAAGCGGCAGGAGAATTTGCTGCGCACCCGCTCCGAGGAACTCTCCGGTCAGCTTTTGCAATACGCCGAGGAACTCTCCACCACCAACCGCGAGCTTGAGGCCGCCGTCAAGGCGCTGGAGGAGGCCAAGCGCCAGATCACCGAAAGCGAGGCGCGCACCCGCCTGACGACGGAGATGATGCCGGCCCATATCGCCCATGTCGGACCCGACCGGCATTACACCTATTCCAACCGCCGGCTGACATCGGTGATGCCGGGGCGGCCCTCCAATATCGTCGGCCAGCATATCCGCGACGCGCTGGGCGAATCGGCCTACCGCAGCATCCGTCCCTATCTCGACGCCGCATTCGACGGCCGCGCCAGCGTGTTCGAGTTCACCGACGCGCCCAGCACGCGGCGCATCCGCGCCGCCTTCACCCCCGATACCGAGGAGGGCGCCCGGCGCGGCGTCTATATCCTGTCGATGGACATCACCGAGGAAACCCAGACCCGCGCCGCCCTGCAACAGACCCGCCGCCGCGAACTGGCCGCGCAGATGACAAGCGGGCTGGCGCATGACTTCTCCAACCTGCTGACCATCATCCTCGGGATGCAATCCCGGTTGGGGCGGATGGACCTGCCCGCCGAAGGCGCCGACCTGGTGGAGGCGACGCTGGGCGCGGCCCGCCGCGGCGGCGCCCTGCTCAACCGCATCGCCGACATGACCGGCCACCGCCCCCCCAAGCTGGAGCCGGTGAGCATGACCCCCTTCCTGCGCGATCTGCAAATGCTCGCCGGCCCGTCCCTGCCGCGCGACCTGCTGCTGCGGATCGACAACACCGTGCCCGAGGCGCCGATCCTGCTCGATTCCGGCATGTTGCAGGACGCGCTCCTGAACCTGATCCTGAATGCCCGCGACGCCTGCGGCCCCTCCGGCGCCATCACCCTGCACGCCGCGCTGGTGCAGGAGACATGGGTGCAGATCACCGTCACCGACACCGGCACCGGCTTTTCGCAAGAGGCGCTGACCCACGCGCTCGATCCCTTCTTCACCACCAAGGGCGGCGAAGGCTCCGGCCTTGGGCTGGCGATGGTCTATGACACCGTCAAGATCATGGGCGGAGAGGTGAAGCTCGCCAACCCGGCCGAGGGCGGCGCCCGCGTCACCCTGCGCCTGCCGCTGCGCCGCGCTCGGCTTGACGCCGCGCCGGGCCTCGTCCTGCTGGTCGAGGACAACCTCGACCTGCGCGGCATGATCCGCGACATGCTCACCGCGCAGGACCATGCCGTGATCGAGGCCGCCAGCGCCGAAGAGGCCCGCGCCCTGCTGGACCAGTTGCCGGAGATCTCCCTCGTGCTTTCCGACATCTCGCTGGAAGGCGGCGAGACCGGCGTCGATCTGCTCCACGCGCTGCCCGATGGCGCGCCGCCCTGCTTTCTGATGACCAGCCTGCCGCAATCGCATCCGCTCTATCTTCAGGGGGCCGCGCGCGCGCCGGTCCTGCCCAAACCCTTCTCCGCCGAAGAGCTGTCGGCCTTCCTGCAACCGAAGGGGATGCCATGACCGCGCCGCTTGTGACCATTCTCGACGATGAGCCGGAAATCCGCAGCATGCTGGCCGACGCGCTGGAGGATGCGGGCTTTCGCACCATGAGCTTCTCCCGCGCGACGGAGTTCGAGGCCGCGCTGAAATCCCACACGCCCGATGTCTGCCTTGTCGATCTCGGTCTGCCCGACCGCGACGGGCTGACCCTCGTGCACCGGCTGGCGCTGGAACAGGGGGCGGCGGTGATCATCATCTCGGGCCGCGCGCAGGTGCAGGACCGTGTCACCGGGCTGGAACTGAGCGCCGACGACTACATCATCAAACCCTTCGATCCGGCCGAGGTCGTGGCCCGCGTCCGCGTCCGCCTGCGCCGCGACCGCGCCGCGCCGCAAAGCGCCTCGGACACCGCGCGGTTCAACGGCTGGACCGCGCATTTCAACCGCTACACGCTTGAAAACGACAAGGGCGAGGAAACCCCCTTCTCCCATGCCGAGGGCGAGGTGTTGCGCCTCTTTCTCGAAAGCCCCAAACGCCTGATCAGCCGCGCGCATATGCAGGAAACGCTCGGCGGCGCGGCGGGCGAAAGCTTCGACCGCGCGATGGATGTGCGCATCTCGCGTCTGCGCACCAAGCTCTGCGAAGACCCGCGCAACCCGCGCCTGATCAAGACGATCTACGGCGCCGGTTACATCTTTCTCGGCGATGTAAGCTGGACCTGACAGGGGCGCACGACTCCGCCCCCGCCGCGCCATGCTCTCACAGCCGGCCCGCTGGCCCGGCTCAATGCCGAGGGTCGGCAACGATTTTTCAAACGCGCCCTTCGATGAATTGTTTGTAAGTACACACCCGGTTCCGGCCATGTTGCTTTGCGTGATACAATGCCTTGTCGGCGCGCGCCGCCAAGGTGGTTGGACTGTCGGAGGCACGGTATTCGGCGACTCCGATGCTGACAGTCACATTTACCCCGTTGCTGAAATCATGACCCTCGATGCGCGCGCGTATCCGATTGAAAAGCGCAACCGCATCCTCAATTCCGGTATCGGAGCATATCACGATAAACTCCTCGCCTCCCCAGCGTCCGACCTTGTCCTGAACGCGGACAATAGTGCGAAACTCCTGCGCTATTTCCTTGAGCACGGTGTCGCCCTCGGCGTGACCGTAGGCGTCGTTTACCTTCTTGAAGTGGTCGATATCGAGGATCGCAACAGAGAACCTGTTGCCCTGTCTCTGTGACCGCGCAATCTCCTGTTCCAGAAAACCGTCGCTGAGGCGGCGATTCCAAAGACCGGTCAGACCGTCCTTCGAGGACAGGATTTCAAGATACTCCACCAATCTTGCGTTCTCGTCATTGGCCCCTTTTCGGGCAATTTCATAGAAAAATAGCTGGAGCGTGATAATAACAGGAGTGAGGATCGTGTTTATGGCAACATCAACCTGGGATACCGGCCCCACCGAGACAGTCATATTCCACCAGAACAGCAGGCCGAAGGTCGCGAAAAACAGCAAGACGTAAAGCGCGCCTCGACGGTGGCCCAAAAGAAAAAGCGCCACGCCGGGAAATATTGCAGCCATCATGAAGGTGGACTCGTGCGCCTGACCCATCGCACCCTGGGTTAATAGAAATACAGCGAGTATTGCTGTCGTTAGGTGGGACGCCGCACCGATATCTTTGGTGGTGAACAGGTAGTATATCGTGCCAGAGCAGATAAGCGCGAGAAGCGCCAAGATAAGTGCCCAGTGTCGATCATCTAGTAAGAAAATTTCTATTAGAGCGAATACGGCAAGGAAGCCCAGCGCGAAAAAAAGAAAGATGTAGGAAATGAAAAAGCGGTTGTATTCCGGATCCCTCCGGTTAAGCTCCAAATAGTCATGTATTCTTTCGAGTCGCGACATTTTTCCTGTCCAGTTGCTGTCGTAGTCTTGCGTGAGCGGCGGGTATTTTCACAAACCTCCAACGCATTGGTATGCGGACACCGTCAAAGACTAGGCATAGGGCGTTTCGCCGCCCTGAGTATTCAATGGCTGACAGCACAGTTCATCGCCGATTGGGCGATGAATGGCCTATCCCGATATTGCGATCAGATCGACAGACCAAAAAGCCGCCCCGGATACATCCGGGGTGGGGATGCCGCGTCTGTAAACGGCGGCTTTCCGTCCGAACCGTCATACCGACGGCTCCGGGTATTGTGCGACCCGCGAGGACCATCCGCCCCCGCAGGTCACATAATGCAGGTCACATGAAGGTTACTCCATGCCCTCCACGATCGTATCGGCGCAGGCATCGGCCACATCAGAGCGATACTTCTCGCTCACACTATCGACCCAACCGGCCTCGACCACGAAGTTGTCGCGCTGATAGCGCCGTTCTTCCTTCAGAAGGGCGATCTGTTCAGGCTCCTGTTCGGCCTTGGCCACGCAAAGCGGTGTGAACGCCTGAACGATGGCTGTTTCCGCTCCGGACGCCTGCATCTGGCGGGCCGTTCCGCCCGTCACCCATCCGCCCCAGGCAAAACCGATAACCATCGCGACAATGGCGCCGCCGATGGCGCCCCATACCGCGGGTTTGGTTGCTTCGGGTATATTCATGGTTGGTCACCTTTCCTGTTGTCTCTTGGCTCGCAGAAAATCCGCCGGGAAAGGCGGCAGATTCTGGGCCGGGATGCACTCCGGCATCCGAACAGATTAAGTAACACCAACAAAATTCCGAAACACGACTGTTAATATCGTTTCTGTATACGACGCGCGCGAGGGAGATATCGCAACGCGCGCCTCGTTCATCATGCCCGAAGGCCCGCGCAGCGCCGCATCGGCACCGACGCAATACCGACGTTTTACCGACGTGATACCGAAACGGGTTTTTTCGTGATTTCAGCGCGTTAACCCTGATTCGCCGCGATGTCAGATTTCCTGCACTTCCATCACCCCCGGCAGCGATTTCAGCGCGCCCTTGATCTGCGGCGTGACCGGAAACGACAGGCCGAGATCCATCTCCACCTCGCCCGGCAGATCGGGGCTCATCAGGCAGAAACTCACCGGCCCCCGCGCCCCGGTTTTCACCGCATCCGTCGCCCCCTGAAGGACATTCGCCACCTGCCGCACCGCGCCCGGATCGTCGAGATAGACCCGCAGCCCCGCCGCGCCCGCATCGGCCACGACCGTATCCGCCGGGGCCACCGATCGCGCCAGCAGCTTGAGCTGATCGCTCTCCATCGTGGCCTCCGCCGTGATCACGACCTTCGATCCGGCCTCAAGATACTGCCTTGATTTCTCTAGGGTTTCCGAGAATATCGTAACTTCGTAGGTGCCGGTCGGATCGGAAAGCTGGGCAAAGGCGAAGCGGTTGCCGCGCGCAGATTTTCGCTCCTGCCGCGCCGATACCCGGCCCGCGATCTTGACCACGCAAGGGCCGGACCGCGCCTTCTCGCCCACCTCGTCGAGCGTGAGAACCTGCTTGCGCCGAAGCGCCGGCATGTAATCCTCCAGCGGGTGCCCCGAGAGGAAAAAGCCGATGGCCTTGGCCTCTTCATCAAGCTTTTCGGCCGGCAGCCAGTCATCCACCTGCGCCAGCCGCGGCTCCGGCAGGTCGTCGCCCGCCTCCCCGAAAAGCGACACCTGCGCGCTCGCCCGCTGCTCGAAAATCGCCGCCGAATAGGCCACCAGCGCATCAAGACTCTCCAGCACCCGCCGCCGGTTCCGGTCCAGCTCATCAAACGCCCCCGCCCGCGCCAGCATCTCCAGCGGGCGTTTTCCGACCCGTTTGAGATCCACCCTCCGTGCGAAATCATACAGCGTTGTGAAGGGCTTATCGGCCCCATCGACCTTCCGCCCCTCGGTGACAAGGCGCATCGCCTCGCCCCCCACATTCTTGAGCGCGCCGAGCCCGTAGACCAGCGCCCCGCCGCGGACCGTGAACATCGCCTCAGAGCGGTTCACGCAGGGCGGCACAAAGGGCAGGCCCAGCCCCTTCTTCACCTCTTCGAAATAGACGGCGAGCTTGTCGGTCAGATGAATATCGCAGTTCATCACCCCGCCCATGAACTCCACCGGGTGATTGGCCTTGAGCCACGCCGTCTGATAGCTCACCACCGCATAGGCGGCGGCGTGGGACTTGTTGAACCCGTAATTGGCGAACTTTTCCAACAGGTTCCACACTTCCAGCGCCTTCGCGTCATCGACCCCGTTGGCCTTGGCGCCGTCGATGAATTTCGGGCGCTCCTCGTCCATCGCCTCCCTGATCTTCTTGCCCATCGCCCGGCGCAGCAGGTCCGCACCGCCAAGCGTATAGCCCGCCATCTCCTGCGCGATCTGCATCACCTGTTCCTGATAGACGATGATGCCCTGCGTCTCGTCGAGGATATGGTCGATCGACGGATGCAGCCGGTCGCGTTCGCTCAGCTTGTTCTTGACCTCGCAGTATTTCGGGATGTTCTCCATCGGGCCGGGCCGATAGAGCGCCACAAGCGCCACGATATCCTCGATGCAGTTGGGCTTCATCCGCTTGAGCGCATCCATCATGCCAGAGCTTTCCACCTGGAACACGGCGACCGTTCTGGCCCGCGCGTAAAGCTCGTAAGTCTTTGGATCATCAAGCGGAATTTGCCCTATATCGTTCTCCGCCCCCGCGATCGGCTGATAGATGGTGCTGCCATCGGCGGCCGTATGCAGGTCGCGGCCGGAGGCGTGGATCAGGTCGATGGCGTTCTGGATCACCGTCAGCGTCTTGAGCCCGAGAAAGTCGAACTTCACCAGCCCCGCCTGCTCCACCCATTTCATGTTGAACTGCGTCGCCGGCATGTCGGAGCGCGGATCCTGATAGAGAGGGACCAGCTCATCGAGCGGCCGGTCCCCGATCACCACCCCCGCGGCATGGGTGGAAGCATTGCGCAAAAGCCCCTCCACCTGCATCCCGTATTTCAGAAGGCGGTCCACCACCTCTTCGCTGCGGGCCTCCTCGCGCAGGCGCGGCTCTTCCGAGAGCGCCTTTTCGATGCTCACCGGCTTGACGCCCTCCACCGGGATCATCTTCGACAGACGATCCACCTGCCCATAGGGCATTTGCAGCACCCGCCCGATATCACGCACCGCCGCCTTGGACAGAAGCGCGCCGAAGGTGATGATCTGACCCACCTTGTCGCGGCCATAGACCTCCTGCACATAGCGGATCACTTCTTCGCGGCGATCCATGCAGAAGTCGATGTCAAAATCCGGCATCGACACCCGTTCGGGGTTCAAGAACCGTTCGAACAGAAGGCTGTAGCGCAGCGGATCAAGATCGGTGATGGTCAGCGCATAGGCCACCAGCGACCCCGCGCCCGACCCGCGCCCCGGTCCCACGGGAATGTCGTGATCCTTGGCCCACTTGATGAAATCCGCCACGATCAGAAAGTAGCCCGGAAACCCCATCCCCTCGATGATACCCAACTCGAAATCGAGCCGTTTCTGATACTCCTCCGGCGGCACCGCATGGGGGATCACGGCAAGCCGCTTCTGAAGACCCTCCTTGGCCTGCCGACGCAGTTCTTCCACCTCGTCATCGGCGAATTTGGGCAGGATCGGCGCGCGCCTGTAAGCCATGAAGGCGCAGCGTTTCGCAATCTCCACCGTGTTTTCAATCGCTTCGGGCAGATCGGCGAAAAGCGTCACCATCTCCTGCTGCGACTTGAAATAATGCTGCGGGGTCAGACGCCGGCGCGGCTCCGACTGATCGACATAGGCCCCTTCCGCGATACAGATCAGCGCATCATGCGCCTCGTACATCTCTGATTTGGGGAAATAGACGTCATTCGTCGCCACCAGCGGCAGGCCCATGTCATAGGCCATCTCGACAAAGCCGCGCTCGGTCAGCTTTTCCTTCTCGGGTGGGCCGTATTCGCCGGGATGCCGTTGCAATTCGACGTAAAGCCGGTCGCCGAAAATGCCGTGAAGACGACGCATCAGGTCTTCGGCGGCCGTCTCCTGCCCCGTGCGCAGAAGCCGCCCCACCGGCCCGTCCGGCCCCCCCGTCAGACAGATCAGCCCCGCGCCATGCTGCGCCAATTCCTCTATCGAAACCTGCGGCAACTGCCCGCCCGCATCGAGATACAGGCAGGAATTGAGTTTCATCAGGTTCTCATACCCCTCCTCGCGTTGCGCCAGAAGGACCACAGGGGCCGGGGCGGGGGGAAATCCGCTACGCGCGCCCTTGTCGCCCTCGGGCATGGCGACATCCACCTGACATCCGATGATCGGCTGCACGCCTGCGCCGCTGGCGGCGACAGAGAACTCCAGCGCGCAAAACATGTTATTGCTGTCGGTCACCGCCACGGCGGGCATGCCCGCGCCAGCACATAGCGCCGGAAGCGTCTTGACTGGCACCGCCCCTTCCAGAAGGGAATATTCGGTATGCACACGCAGGTGGATGAATCGGGGATCATTGCTCATGACCGCAGGCTATCGGAGTGCGCGGGGCAATGGAATCCCATTCGCGCCCATGGGCCCCGCGGATTCATTTTCAGCCAAGGCCACAACACTTTCAACAATACGTTGAAAATTCCGGTCCCTCAACGCCCTGACGTAAAAGGGTTTTCGCCAGTTACATAACGCCCGGATTTTCCGCAACCCCCCGTTTTCACGGGCTTTCCCGGGACATTTTCCTTGCCAATACGACAGGGTGATCCCTATCGTCGTCCGGGTCGAAACGGAGCTGTGCAACGCATCGCGACGAGATGCCATTCCACAGAGCCGGGCACAGAAAAGGACGACAGACCGCACCATGAATATCAGCTTCCATCTCAATGGCGACCCGGTCACGCTGCGCGATCCCGCGCCTACCGCGACCCTGCTCGACTGGCTGAGGACGACACGCTGTCTGACCGGCACGAAAGAGGGCTGCAATGAGGGGGATTGTGGCGCCTGCTCCGTCATCGTTCAGGACGATCGCGGCACACAGGCGCTCAATGCCTGCATCCTGTTTCTGCCGCAGCTTCACGGCAAATCGGTCCGCACCGTCGAAGGCATCGCCGCGCCCGATGGCACGCTGCATCCGGTGCAGCAGGCGATGATCGATCACCATGGCTCTCAATGCGGGTTCTGCACGCCGGGGTTCATCGCCGCGATGACCGCCGCCCACGCAAACGGAGCGACCGATCACGACGATCAGCTTGCGGGCAACCTGTGCCGCTGCACCGGCTATGCGCCGATCATACGCGCGGCAGAGGAGGCGGCGACAAGGCCGGTGCCCGATCATATCGCGGCCCACCCCGCGTCCGACCTGCCGGACACGGAACCGGCCATGCTGCCCCGCTCCTCGGCAGAGCTGGCCGGGCTCTACGCCGCCCACCCCGAAGCGACCCTTGTTGCGGGCGCCACCGATGTGGGGCTCTGGGTGACGAAGCAGTTGCGCGATCTCGATCCGCTGATCTTCCTGCACCGCTGCGACGATCTTCGGGACATCACGGTGGATGACGAGACGATCACCATCGGCGCGATGGTCAACATGAACGACTTGCGCGCCGCCCTCGCGCCGCTGCACCCTTCCTACGCCGAGATGCTGCGCCGCTATGCCTCGCAGCAGATCCGCGCCGCCGCCACGCTGGGCGGCAATATCGCCAACGCCTCTCCCATCGGGGACAACCCGCCCGCGCTTATCGCGCTGGGGGCCACCCTGCACCTGCGCCACGGCGAGGCGCGCCGCACCCTCCCGCTGGAGGAGTTCTTCGTCGACTACGGCAAGCAGGACCGCGCCCCCGGCGAGTTCGTGGAAAAGGTAACGATCTCCCGCCAGCCCGACCGCCTGCGCGTCTACAAGCTCTCCAAGCGGTTCGATCAGGATATTTCCGCTGTCCTTGGCGCCTTCAACATCACGGTGGAGGATGGCACCGTCACCGCCGCGCGCATCGCTTTCGGCGGTATGGCCGCCACGCCCAAGCGCGCCGCGCATGTGGAGGCGGCGATTACCGGCCAACCCTGGTGCGAAGAGACGATCGCCGGCGCATGGGATGCCTGGGCAGAGGATTTCTCGCCACTTTCGGACATGCGCGCCTCCGCCCGTTACCGGCTCGATGCCGCGCGCAACATGCTCACCCGCTGCCTTCTGGACGATCTGGGCGCGCAAACCTCTGTGCTGGAGGTGTCGGCATGAGCGTCGCACGTCCCCTTCCGCACGACGCCGCGCCCCTGCATGTCACCGGCGCGGCCCGCTATGTCGACGACATCCCCGCCCCGGCGAACGCGCTGCATCTGGCCTTCGGGCTGGCGACCATCGCACGCGGGCGCATCGCGGGAATGGATCTCGACGCGGTGCGCGCCGCCCCCGGCGTGAGGGATGTGCTCACCGCCTACGATCTGCCCTTCGACAACGATGTGTCCCCCTCGCTGCACGACGAGCCGCTGCTGAGCGACGGAACCATCCATTACCTCGGCCAGCCGCTGTTTCTGGTGATCGCGGACAGCCACCTTGCGGCCCGCCGCGCCGCGCGCATGGGCGTGATCAGCTATGAGGAGGAAACGCCACTTCTGACGATAGAAGAGGCTCTCGCCGCCGACTCGCGGTTCGAGGAAGGCCCCCGCATCTATCAGAGCGGCGATACCGATGCCGCCATCAAGGACGCCCCCCACCGGATCGAGGGCCGGATGGAGCTTGGCGGACAAGAGCATTTCTACCTCGAAGGGCAGGCCGCGCTTGTCCTGCCGCAGGACAACGGCGATGTCGTCGTCCACTCCTCGACCCAGCATCCCAGCGAGATTCAGCACAAGGTGGCCGATGCCCTCGGCCTGCCGATGCACGGCGTGCGGGTGGAAACCCGACGCATGGGCGGCGGCTTCGGCGGCAAGGAAAGCCAGGGCAACGCGCTGGCCTGCGCCTGCGCTGTCGCCGCCGCGCGCACCGGACGGCCCTGCCGGATGCGCTATGACCGCGACGACGACATGGTGATCACCGGCAAGCGCCACGATTTCCGCATCGACTACCGCGCCGGGTTCGACGACGACGGCCGCCTGCTCGGGATAGAGTTCACGCAATATGTGCGCTGCGGCTGGGCGCAGGATCTGTCGCTGCCGGTGGCAGACCGGGCCATGCTGCACGCCGACAACGCCTATCACCTGCCCAATGCCCGGATCGTCTCGCACCGGATGAAAACCAACACGCAGTCGGCCACCGCTTTTCGCGGCTTCGGCGGCCCGCAGGGCATGGTCGGGATCGAGCGGGTGATGGATCACGTCGCCCACACCCTCGGCCGCGACCCCTTTGAGGTGCGGCGCGCGAATTTCTATGCCGACCGCGCCACCCGAAGCGCACCGCAGCGCACCCCCTACGGCCAGACGGTCGAGGATGGCATCATCAACGCGCTGACGGACGATCTCGCCACCCGCGCCGATTTCGCCGCGCGCCGCCGCGCGGTGGACGACTGGAACGCCGCCAACCCGATCCTCAAGAAGGGGATCGCTCTCACCCCGGTGAAATTCGGCATCTCCTTCACGCTGACCCATCTCAATCAGGCCGGCGCGCTGGTGCATGTCTATCAGGACGGCTCGGTGCAGCTCAATCACGGCGGCACCGAGATGGGACAGGGCCTTTACCAGAAGGTCGCGCAGGTCGCCGCCGCGCGGTTCGGCCTGCCGCTCGGCGCGGTGCGCATCACCGCCACCGACACCGGAAAGGTGCCCAACACCTCCGCCACCGCCGCCTCCTCCGGCTCCGATCTCAACGGCATGGCGGTCAAGGCGGCCTGCGACACCATACGCGAGCGTATGGCCACCTGCCTTGCCGAACGCCATCAGGCCAAACCCGGTGAGGTGATCTTCGAGGAGGGAGAGGTGCGCATCGGCGGCGAAACCCTGAGCTTCGCGCTGGCGGCCAAGATCTGCTACGAGAATCGCGTCAGCCTGTCCTCCACCGGCTTCTACAAAACCCCCTCCCTTGCATGGGACCGGATCAAGGGCGAGGGGCGACCGTTCTTCTATTTTGCCTATGGCGCCGCGATCACCGAGGTGGTCATCGACACGCTCACCGGAGAGAACCGCATCCTGCGCTGCGACATCCTGCATGACGTGGGAAGCTCGCTGAACCCCGCGCTCGACATCGGCCAGATCGAGGGCGGCTACGTGCAGGGCGCGGGCTGGCTCACGACAGAGGAACTCGTCTGGGACGGCAAGGGGCGGCTGACCACCCACGCGCCCTCCACCTACAAGATCCCGGCCTGTTCCGACCGACCGCGCATTTTCAACGTCGCCCTCTACGACAACGAAAACGCCGAAGAGACGATCTATCGCTCCAAGGCGGTGGGGGAGCCGCCGCTTATGCTCGGTATTTCCGCGCTCATGGCGCTGTCGGATGCCGTCGCCGCCTGCGGCGCTGGCTATCCTGCGCTCGACGCGCCCGCCACGCCGGAACGCATCCTTGCCGCCGTGCAGCGTGTGATGGGGGGCACCTGATGTTCGACCGCGCCGCCCTGTCCCGCGCCGTGGCCGCGCATGGCAGCGTCGCGCGTGTCGTCATCGCCTCGGTCAAGGGGTCCGCTCCGCGAGAGGCGGGCACCGCGATGCTCGTCTGGGACACGGGGTTTTCCGGCACCATCGGCGGCGGACGGCTGGAGTATGAGGCCCTTGCCAAGGCCCGCGAGCAACTGGCCGAGGGCACGCAAACCCGCCTTTCGCGCATGGCGCTTGGCCCGGCGGTCAACCAGTGCTGCGGCGGCGCCGTCACGCTGGTGACAGAGTGTTTCGACGCCGCGCGACTTGCCGGTTTACCCGAGGCGGCCCATTTCGCCCGCCCGGTCGATTCCGGCGCGCAGGGACTTCCCAATACCGCCGCCCGCGCGATCACCCGCGCTGAAAAAACAGGCACGCCCATGCCTACCATCCTGTCGGGCGGGTGGCTGATAGAACCGTTCGCGGCATTGGCCCGGCCGGTCTATATCCACGGGGCGGGCCATGTGGGCCGGGCGCTGGCGCAATGCCTCGCGCCGCTGCCGGGGATCGAAACGCATCTCGTGGACAGCCGTGAAGACTGGCTTTCCGGCCTTCCCGAAAACATCGTCATCCACCGCGACCAACCCGCCGAAGCGGTCATCGCCGCCGCTCCGGACACCGCGTGGCACTACATCATGACCCCCGACCATGACGCCGACCTCGCGCTTTGCCATATGCTGCTTCAGCGTGATTTCGCCTTTACGGGGCTGATCGGATCGGCCACCAAATGGGCACGCTTCCGCTCCCGCCTGCGGGCGCTTGGCCATGGCCCGGATCGGATCGCCCGCATCACCTGCCCGATCGGGGATCCGGCGCTTGGCAAACATCCGCAGGCAATCGCCATCGGAATCGCGGCCGATCTGCTCAATACCCGCGCTGCCCGCAGCGCCAACAGGGAACAAACCGCATGACAGGGACATTGCTGCGCATCGAGGGGTTGACCAAGGCCTATCCCGGCGTCGTCGCCAATGACGATGTGAGTTTCGATATCGCCGAAAAGGAGATTCACGCGCTTCTGGGCGAAAACGGCGCCGGCAAATCAACGCTGGTGAAGATGATCTACGGGCTGGTCAAACCCGACAGCGGGACCATGACGTGGCGGGCAGAGCCCTTTACCCCCGCCGATCCGCGCGCCGCACGCGCCGCTGGCGTCGGCATGGTGTTTCAGCATTTCTCACTGTTCAACGCGCTCAACGTCGCCGAGAACGTGGCGCTTGGGATGGAGAACCCGCCCCCCATGCGCGATCTGGCCGCCCGCATCCGCGACGTGAGCGAAACCTACGGCCTGCCGCTCGATCCCTTCCGCACGGTGGGCGATCTGTCCGCCGGGGAGCGTCAGCGGGTCGAAATCATCCGCTGCCTGCTGCAAGACCCCAAGCTGCTGATCATGGATGAGCCAACGTCGGTTCTCACCCCGCAGGAAGTCGAGATCCTGTTCGAGACCCTGCGCAAGCTCCGGGCGGAGGGCACGTCGATCCTCTATATCTCCCACAAGCTCGAAGAGATCCGCGCGCTCTGCGATGCCGCGACCATCCTGCGACTGGGCAAGAACGTCGGCACCTGCGTGCCGAGCGACACCACCGCCCGCGACATGGCCGAGATGATGGTGGGCGGCACGCTTCAGACCCCGACCCGCACCGCCCGCGACGATGGCGATGTCGTGCTCGATGTCACCGGGCTGTCGCTGAAACCGGCCAACCCCTTCGGCACCACGCTCAAGAACCTTCATTTCACCGTCCGCGCGGGCGAAATCCTCGGTCTTGGCGGGGTGGCGGGCAACGGGCAGGACGAATTGCTGGCCGCCCTCTCGGGCGAGGCGCTCACCGAGAAGAACGCCATCAAGGTGCGCGGCGAGTCCATCGGCCATCTTGGCCCGAACGCACGCCGCGCACGGGGCATTCTCGCCGCCCCCGAGGAACGGCTCGGCCATGCCGCCGCGCCGGACATGGACCTTTCGGAAAACGCGCTTCTGACCGGCGCGATCCGCAAGTCCCTGACATCGCGCGGCTTTGTCAACTGGCCCGCGGCCCGCGACTTCGCCGACGAGATCATCTCCGCCTTCGATGTGCGCACTCCCGGCCACCACGTCGCCGCCCGCGCGCTGTCTGGCGGCAACCTGCAAAAATTCGTCATCGGCCGCGAGATTCTTCAGGACCCGGACGTGCTTGTAGTCAATCAGCCCACATGGGGCGTCGACGCCTCCGCCGCCGCCGACATCCGGCAGGCGCTTCTCGATCTCGCGGCCAGGGGCACCGCGATCCTGTGCATCTCGCAGGATCTTGACGAGCTGATGGAAATATCCGACCGCTTCGGCGCCCTGAATGAAGGACGGCTGTCGGACATCCGCCCCGTCTCC
This sequence comes from Salinihabitans flavidus, assembly GCF_900110425.1. Classification (GTDB taxonomy): domain Bacteria; phylum Pseudomonadota; class Alphaproteobacteria; order Rhodobacterales; family Rhodobacteraceae; genus Salinihabitans; species Salinihabitans flavidus. The sequence goes on from NZ_FODS01000010.1 coordinate 62,970, forward strand.
GAACTCAGCATCGAAGAGGTTGGCCTGATGATGGGCGGCGCCCACGGAATGGAAGTCGCCCATATCCACGAAGAAGAACAAGAGGCAGGCGCATGATCAGACTTGAACGCCGTCCGCAGCCATCGCGCCTGTGGTCCTACCTCACCCCGGTCATCGCGGTCATCGTGACCATGATCGCGGGCGGGCTGCTCTTTGCGGCGCTTGGCAAGAATCCGGTGGAGGCGATCCGCACCATCTTTTGGAACCCGCTGTTCGGGGAGTTCGCATTCTACTACCGCCCGCAGCTTCTGGTGAAGGCCGCGCCGCTGGTGCTCATCGCCATCGGGCTGTCGCTCGGCTTCAGGGCCGGGATCTGGAACATCGGCGCCGAGGGGCAGTATATCGTCGGCGCGCTCTGCGGCGCCGGGGTGGGGCTGGCCTTCCACCCGACCGAAAGCGTGCTGATCTTCCCGCTCATGGTGATCGCGGGCGGGCTTGGCGGCTGGGCCTGGGCGATGATACCGGGACTGCTGAAGGTGCGCTTCGGCACGAACGAGATCCTCGTGTCGCTGATGCTGGTCTATGTGGCCGAACAGCTTCTGGCCTCCATGGCACTCGGGCTGATGAAGAACCCCGAGGGCCACGGATTTCCCGGCTCCCGCAACCTGAGCGATTACGCCAGCGCGACAAGCTGGATCGATCAGGACATCGGGCTGCACTGGGGCATGGCGGCGGCCTTCATCGCGGTGATCCTCGCCTATGTTTTGCTCAACCGGCATATCCTCGGATTCAATATCCGCCTGTCGGGCGAGGCGCCGCGCGCCGCGAAATTCTCCGGCGTGGCGCCCGCGCGGCTCATCCTCTTCTGCCTCGGCACCTCCGGCGCGCTGGCCGGGCTGGCCGGCATGTTCGAGGTGGCGGGCCCGTCTGGGCAGGTCTCCATCGACTTCAATGTGGGCTATGGCTTTACCGCCATCATCGTCGCCTTTCTTGGCCGCCTTCATCCCGTGGGCATCCTTCTGGCCGGGCTTTTGATGGCGCTCACCTATATCGGCGGCGAGATGGCGCAATCTAATCTCGGTCTGCCCGCCGCGGCGATTCAGGTGTTTCAGGGGATGCTTCTGTTCTTCCTTCTGGCGCTTGACGTGCTCACGCACTTCCGTATCCGACTGTCCGCAAGGAGGACCGCCTGATGGACCTGTCCGCAATCAATCCCGTTCTTCTGATCGCGTCCCTGATGGTGGCCGCCACGCCTCTTCTGCTCGCCTCCGTCGGGGAGCTGGTGGTCGAACGTTCCGGCGTTCTCAACCTCGGGGTCGAGGGAATGATGATCACCGGCGCGATCTGCGGCTTCGCCATTTCGGTCGAAACCGGATCTCCGTTCACCGGCTTTCTCGCCGCGATGGGGGGCGGCGCGCTTCTGTCACTACTCTTTGCCTTCCTGACGCAATTCGCGCTGGCCAATCAGGTCGCTTCGGGCCTCGCGCTCACTCTTTTCGGCCTCGGTCTCTCTGCGCTCATGGGGCAGGGCTACGTGGGGATTAAACCCCCCGCCACGCCCCGGCTCGACATCCCGCTGCTGAGCGATATTCCCGTCCTCGGACGTATCCTCTTTTCGCACGATCTCGTTCTCTATTTCGGTATCGCCCTCACCGCCGTCGTATGGGTGCTGCTGAAATACACCCGCGTCGGGCTGATTTTGCGCGCGGTGGGCGAAAACCACGACGCCGCCCATGCCCTCGGCTTTAGCGTCGTGGGGGTGCGCGTGGTGGCGATCATGTTCGGCGGCGCTTGCGCGGGCCTTGGCGGCGCCTACATCAGCCTGATCCGCGTGCCGCAATGGACCGAAGGCATGACCGCCGGCATCGGCTGGATCGCGCTGGCGCTCGTCGTCTTCGCAAGCTGGAAACCGTGGCGCGTTCTGCTCGGTGCCTATCTCTTTGGCGGCATTAGCGTTCTTCAGCTCAATCTTCAGGCGGCTGGTATTGCCATTCCGGTCGAATACTTGGCAATGTCGCCCTATATCGTCACCATCCTAGTGCTGGTGAGCCTTTCCGCGGACAAGAGCCGGGCACCCGCTTCTCTTGGCCGTATTTTCCACGCCTCGCAATAGGGGCCAAACCAGAACCATCAACAGGGGGAGTTCCCAAATGAGACTGAGTAAAATCCTGACCGGCGCCACGCTGGCGCTCGGGCTGGCCACCGGCGCCGCGGCGCAGGACAAGACCAAGGTCGGCTTCATCTACGTCGGCCCGATCGGCGACGGCGGCTGGACCTATGAGCACGACAAGGGCCGCCTCGCGGTCGAAGAGCATTTCGGCGATCAGGTCGAAACCGTCTATCAGGAGAGCGTGCCCGAGGGTGCGGATGCCGAACGCGCGATCACCCAGATGGCGCTTCAGGGGGCTGACCTGATCTTCACCACCTCTTTCGGCTACATGGATCCCACGATCAACGTGGCCAAGAAATTCCCGGATGTGAAATTCGAACACGCGACCGGCTACAAGCAGGCCGAGAACGTAAGCACCTATTCCGCCCGCTTCTATGAGGGGCGCGCCGTGCAGGGCCATATTGCCGGGCAGATGACCGACTCCAATATCGTCGGCTACATCGGCTCCTACCCGATCCCGGAAGTGATCCGGGGCATCAACTCCGCCTTCATTCACGCCCGCAAGGTCAACCCGGACGTGGAGTTCAAGATCGTCTGGGCCTACACGTGGTTCGACCCGGCCAAAGAGGCCGACGCCGCCTCGGTGCTGATCGAACAGGGCGCTGACGTGATCCTGCAGCACACCGATTCCACCGCGCCGCTTGCCGCCGCGGAAAACGCGGGCGACGTGATCGGCTTCGGACAGGCGTCCGACATGGCCGAATACAAGCCCAGCCCGCGCGTCTCGTCGATCATCGACAACTGGGCCCCCTACTATATTGACCGGGTGCAGGCTGTCATCGACGGCACATGGGAAAGCCAGGATATCTGGCACGGTATCGACGAAGGCATGGTTGGCATTGGCGAGATCACCGACGCCGTGCCCGACGACATCAAGGCCAGCGCGCTGGAGCTGAAAGACTCCATCGCAAGCGGCGACTATCACCCCTTCACCGGCCCGATCAACAAGCAGGACGGCTCGGCCTGGCTGGCAGAGGGTGAAGTGGCCGACGACGGCACGCTTCTGGGCATGGACTTCTATGTCGAAGGCATCGAGGGCAAGATCCCCGAATAATCCTCACCCAACCGCACATCGAAAGGCCCGCCCTACCGGCGGGCCTTTTTCGTATAGTGGCACCTCGCCCGTCGATCTCATGCCCCGTCAGGACAGATGCGCCAGCGCCATCCCATCGAAACGGCGCAACGCCGCCTGCATCCCGCGTCTGTCCATCAGGCACATGCCGGTGCTCAGCCCATCGGCCAGCGCCGCGCTGCGCCCTGTCACGCAGATCAGACGCCAAGGGGTTTGCGCCGGCTGACCGCTGCGCGGATCAAGGATATGGCCCGCCGTCGCCTCTGCATCGAACACGGTGCCGCGCGGCGCTGACACGGCCAAAGCGGCATCGCGCAGGCCAAGCGTGCCCGGCTGGTGCGCGCCGGCAGCACGAAGCGTCACCGGCCAGTCGCCGCCACCGGGATGGCCCCCCAGCGCGCGAAACTCGCCCGTATCCACCAGAGTATCCCGCAACCCCCGCTCGGCCAGCATCGCACCGATCCGATCCGCGATATGGCCCTGCGCGATCCCGTTCAACGTCAGTGCCATACCGGCTTTGGCAAAACGCACTTGCCCCGCATCAAAGGAGACACCGGACCACCCGACAAGGCCACGTGCCCGTTCGAGTTCATGCGGCTCCGCTTCCGCCTGGTTCGAGTAATGACGCGCATAGGCCTGCCAGAGCGGCTGCACCGTCGGATCGAAGAGTCCCCCGGTCGCCTCATGAACCGTGTTGCACAGGCTCAGGCATTCCAGCAATTCGAACGGCGGCGCATCAAGCCTTCCCGCCGCATTCAGCCGCATAAGGGCGGACTCAGCCCGGTACAGGCTGAATACATCCTCCAGCCTGTCGATCTCGGCCAGCGCCTCCTCCGCGATCTGCGCCGCCTGCGGATGCGACAGCGTGAGGGTAACGCGCGCGCCCAGCGCCATACCGCGCCACTGGGTAATCTCCGTCGCGGCCTGTGCCCGTCCGGCCAGTCCGGCGGCGCAGGCGCTGATCGTGAGGAAACGGCGACGCGAGAGTCCGGTCATGTCAATTCTGCCTTTCGTTGGACAACTTGCGAAGGCGGGCGGCGAAATCGTCCTCGTCGCCCACGTCTCCGCCCGCGACCCCCGGACCCGCCGCCTCCAGAACGGCGGCGTCGGGGATCTCGTCAAGCATCGCAACCTTTCCGCCATGACGCGCCGCGAACTCCCGCGCGGCCCCGGCATCGGCGAAGGGCACAAGTTCCGGCGCCCCCATGCCGCCCGTGCGTTCCGATCCGACGACGTAATGCGCCTGATCGGCAAGGATCCAGTTGTCCGCGCCGGGGCTTTGCCAGCTTGGGGCCGCGCCCATGTCGTTGACGTGAATCGCGCGGATCACGCCCTCCTGTTCAGGCATCCGCTGGTAGGCGATGGCATCGCGCACCTGACTGAAGAAAAGCGGCGCACCGGGGAGCCCCTCAAGATGCACCTGCGCCTTGGGGCCGGGATGCTCCAGAATCGTCATCTGGCAGAAATGGCCCACCGCGTCGGTGTTCAACGACACCGCGTCCGGCGGCGGCGCGGCCTCCTCGCGGCAGGCGGCAAGGGCCAACAGGCACAAAAGGATCACAAGGCGTTTCATGGCGTCACCTTTCGGAACGCGACCACCGCCGCCGCCAGCGCGAGCAGCGGCCAGAGCAGAATGGAGATCAGCGCGTGATGCGCGGGAATGGCATTCGCCGCCCCCGCGATCCCGGCCGCCGCCGCGGTCGCCTCCGAAGCGGCAAGATTGAACAGGCGAAAGGCGTCGGCCGGATTGGCCAGAAGCAGCCACGGGAACAGATCGGTGGTGAACCAGCCGCCGCCATCGGCCACGACCGCCGCCAGAAGGCCCAGATCGTAAAGCACGATCATCCCCAGCCACAGCCCGATCGCCAGACCCGCCGCCCCGGCGGGCCGCCGCGACAGCGCCGAAAGCGCATAACCCAGACACAGGAACACCGCCCCCAACAGAAGCGAGGACCACATCAGACGCCACAACGCGGGCAGGCCCTGCGCCGCGCGCGCATCCACCGTCACCGCCGCCACGGCGGCAATCGCATAGCCCGCGCCCACCGCCAGCGTCAGCACCGCGACATGCGCCAGAAGCTTGCCGATCAGGATCTCGGGCCGGGTGACCGGATAGGTCAGCAAAAGCGGCAGCGTGCCGCGCTCCACCTCCCCCGCCACCCCGTCGAAGGACATCAGCAGCGCCACAAGCGGCACGAGATAGACCGCAAGCGATGTCAGGCTGGCCACCGTCACCGAAAGCCGGTCAGCGCCCAGCGCGCCGGTAGGCGCCGATCCGGCAGCCGACAACACGAGAGCGAAGACCGCCATCATGGCAACCGCCACCGTCACCCACCGATTGCGCAGGGAAATCCGGAACTCGGTCGCGGCGGTGGCAAGGATACGTCTCATTGCCCGTCCCTCCGGCTGAAATGGCTGTAGATGGCCTCAAGGCTTGGCGGGATCACGTCGATATCGGACACCATGTCGCCGAGCCCGGTGATCCGCCTCAGCGTGGCGAGCTTGTCGTCCTGCGCGCAATGCAGATGCACGCCGGTGCCGTTCATCCGCCCCTGCGGCAGCGCCGCCGCCAGATCATCACGCGCGCCATCGCGTGGCGTCACATGCAGCATCACGGGCAGATCGGCCTGCCGCCGCAGATCGGTTAGCGCGCCCTGCGTGACGACAACGCCCCCCGACAGGATCACAAGCCGGTCGGTGCGCGCCTCCACCTCGGTGAGCGCGTGACTCGACAGCAGGATCGACGCCCCCTCGGCGGCCAGCCCGTCCAGAAGCTCATAGAAATCGCGCCGCGACACTGGATCGAGCCCGGATGTCGGCTCATCGAGGACCAGCAGCCGGGGACGCCCGATCAGCGCCTGCGCCAGCCCGACGCGCTGCCGCATCCCCTTGGAGTATGTGCCGATCCGCCGCCGTGCCGCGTCGGCCAGTCCGACACGCGCCAGCAGGTCCATCGCCGTCCCGACAGGCTCACCGCGCAGACGCAGGTAATGGCGCATCTGCTCCAGCCCCGTCAGCGCCGGGTGAAAGGCCACGTTTTCGGGCAGATAGGCGGTGCCTTCGCGCGCGCCGGCCGAACCGGGCGCGCCCCCCAGAACCTCCACCGTGCCCGAGTCATGGCCGATCAGTCCCAGAATGATCTTCATCATCGTGGATTTACCCGCGCCGTTGTGTCCCAGAAGGGCGACCCGTTCACCGGGCGCCACGCTTAGCGACACATCGCGAAGCGCGGGCACCCCCTGATAGGTCTTAGTGAGGGTCGAGAGGATCAAGCTTTGCGTCATCTGTCTTTCCATCGCGCCATTTTCCGGCGCGTCTCTCCGCCATGGCGGTGTATTCGGGGGGAACGTCGATCGTAACCGCCTCGGTCAGCGGGTGGCTGTCAAGCACACCGCCCGGCAGAGTGGCGGGAAAACTGGCCTGCGACCACCGGATGAGCTGCACCGCCGGCGCGCCCATCAGAAGCGATGCGGCCGGCTGCGACCACAGGATATGATCCATCAGGTCGTTGGGCCGAAACGGGCTGTCCGCGATCCCGTCGCCATCAAGGTCAAAGGTGGCGTGATCCGACCAATAATTGCCCACCCCCTCAAAACTCCACTCCACATCGGTGGTGCCGACGTATTTCACCTGCGTCCGGTTGCCGACAAAGGCATTTCCGGTCAGCGCGTTCCGCTCCGACCCGGCGGTGAAATGGATGCCGATGCCGCAGCCTTCAAAGCGGTTGCCGACGATCAGGTTACGGTGGGCATTGTAGATGAAGGTGCATTTCTCCGCCCCGCCCCGCACCAGATTGCCGCTCAGGTCCGAATGGTTGGTGTAATTGAGCATGAGACCGTGATCGCGATCACCAAGCGAGATGTTGTCTAACACCTTGAGCCTGTTGGAATACATCAGCGCATAGCCAAGATGATTGCCGATCGACACGTTGCCCGACACCTCGCTGTCATGCGCATACATGTAGTGGATCGCGAACCGCAGGTCGCGGAACAGGTTGCCGCGAAACGCGTTGCGTTTCGATGTGTTGACGAAAATTCCGTCGCGACCATAGCGGATATCGTTGCCGACCACCTTCGCGCCGGGCGCATTCCAGACATAAACGCCATTGCCCCGGCCGTTCATCCGCTGGTCGCGCCGCCCGACGATGGTATTGGCGCGCACGATGCTGTCCTCGGCGCCGTGAATGTCCACGCCATAAAGGTTGCCGAGGATGCGGTTGTCCTCGATCACCGCGCGCCGCGCGGTTCTGGTCAATTGCACGCCCGAGTCGATGGTCTGGTGATCGCTGCCCGATCCGGTGATTTCCAGACCGCGCACCGTGATGTCCTCTCCGGTCACGGTGATCACCGATCCCTCGCCGCCCCCGTCGATGTGCGCCTGACCGCCACCATCGAGCGTAATGGGCTCCGACAGGACCACCGGGCCGGAATACCGGCCCGGCGCAAGTTTGAGCACATCGCCGGGCGCCGCCCCGGCGATGGCACGTTGCAGGGCACCGCCGCCCGCAGGCACGGAAACCTCCATCGCCCAGAGACCGGACGCGAACATCAGGCTCAGAACAACGATCAGAAGGCGGTGCAGCATGGTTCAGCTCGCTTTCGGCTCGACCAGCATCCGGCCGCGCATTTCCATGTGCAGCGCGTGGCAGAACCACTGGCAATAGTACCAGTAGACGCCCGGTTTCGCCGCGACGAAGGTCACGGACGCCGTCGCCTGCGGCCCAAGCTCCATGGCTACCCCATGGTTGTTGAGGCAGAACCCATGCGTCAGGTCGTCGATATCGTCGAGGTTGGTGACAATCACCGTCACCTCGTCCCCCTCGCGCACGGTGAACTTCTCCATGCTGAAGGCCGGCGCCATGCTGCTCATGTAGACCCGCACCTTGTCGCCATCGCGTATCACCGTGTCCATCCAGTCGTCGATATCCACGCCATCGGCCTCGGCCTGCGCGCGCGTGTCCGCCCACATCGGATCGTTGCGGTCCCAGACACTCACCGGGTTCACGATGTCGCGGCGCACGATGATGCTGTCGTGCGGCTCGGCAAAGGTCGGCCCGTCATGCACGAGTTTCATGCCGCCATCCTCGATCGCGAACAGCTGCTCGTTCTCGGGCTTGAGCGGCCCGACATTGAGGAAGCGATCCTTCGAGAACTTGTTCATCGAGATATACCACTTGCCATCCGCTTCGAGCGTTTCGCCCATCGAGGTGGAGTTGTGGCCCGGCTGGTAATGCACGTCCTCTTTCTGGATGATCGGGTCCACATCCTCGCCGTTATGGGCGCGGATCGCGTCGTCGATGTTCCATTTCACCACCTGGCTGTCGAGGAAGAGCGTGGTAAAGGCGTTGCCCTTGCCGTCATAGCAGGTGTGAAGCGGGCCAAGGCCCAGTTCCGGCTCCGCCACCACGACAGACCGCGGGTCGATGCTGTCATCCTCGAACAGCGCGTCGAACTTGCGCACATCGAGAACCGACACCGTGGGCGACAGCTTGCCCGCGATGCAGACGTGCTTCTTGTCCGGGGCGGTGTTGATGCCATGCGGGCTGTTGGGGATGGGCACATAGCGGGTGTACTTCTTGTTCTGCCCCTTGCGCCCGTCGATCACCTTCACGCCGTTGAGTTCCTGAAAGTCGCCCTCGGCGATACCCTTCTCGATCTCGGCCAGATTGAAGATCACGACATGGTCCATCTCGTTCGCCGTCATCTCGGCAAGGTTCATGCCCATTTCCGAGTTGTAGGAGGTCGAGAAGGCATATTTGCCCTGATAGTCGCAGTCGGTGTTGTCGAGGTTGCCCGAAACGATCACCTGCCATGCCACGTCCATCGTGTCGCCATCCACGGCGGTGAAGAAGTTGACGTATTTTTCCGGCTCATCGAGGGTCTTGCCGTCGTTGACCATCGGGGTTTCGTCCTCGCCGTTGGCGAAGACATAGCCGGTGCGCGGCCATTTCTGCGGGCGCAGCCCGTGGATCGCCTTGGCGTTGGGGATCTCGGTGATCTTGTCGCATTTCATCACGTCACAGCGCACCCGCGCGACGCGCGTGTTGGCCTTGTCGTTCATGAAGAGATAGCGCCCGTCATAGGTGCCCTCGGTAAAGGACATGTGCGGGTGGTGCAGGTCGCCGTTGTCGTGGATGCGCTTGCCGTTGGCATTGAGGAACGCCTTCGTCTCCGGCAGCATCCCCTCCTCGAAGATCTTGAGGCTTTCGTTGGTCTGCCCCCAGCCCGTGGCCGAACAGCGGTTGAACACCGGAATCCGCATGAACTCGCGCATCGACGGCACGCCGAGAATGCGAAGCTCCCCGGTCTGGCCGGACGACCAGAACCCGTAATACTCGTCCAGCTCGCCGGGGGCGAGGCTGGCTTGGGTGGCCGCCGTGGCGGCGCTGGTTCCGGCGGCTGTCGCCACACCGGCCGCGCCGCCGAGCATCGCAAGGCGCGCCCCGCCTGCGCCGCCCAGAAGCGCGGCACCGCCTGCGGTGGCCCCCAGCAGGCCGCGCCGGCTGATGCCCGTCTTCGTGTGTTTGTCAGTCATTGTGACGTCTCCTTCAGGTTAGGGTGGTTCGGTAGAACCCGGTCGAGCGCCGCCGCCCCGCGAGAGGCGGTTTCGCGCCGTTTGAGTTTCTTGATGACGACCGGGCATTTGGTTTCCGACTGGTAGAGCACCTGGCAATGCAGGCAGTTGAGGCATTCGTTCGGGTTGATTTCCCCGGTCGGGTGGATCGCCTGAACAAAGCATTCGTTCGCGCAGGTCTGGCAGGGGTTGCCACATTCCTTGTAGCGCTTGAGCCAGTCGAACATGCGAAGCCGCGCCGGGATGGCGAGCGCCGCCCCCAGCGGGCAGAGGTAGCGGCAGAAAAATCGTTCCACGAACAGCCCCGCGATCAGAAGCGCCGCCGCATAGGCCACGAAAGGCCACGCCCGCACGAACTTCAGCACGATCGCGGTCTTGAACGGCTCCACCTCGGCCAGCGCCTCGGCCTGTTCGATCGAGGCCAGCGAGACACCGAAAAGGCCAAGGAAGATCATGTATTTCAGTGGCCAGAGCCGTTCATGCAGGCCCCAGGGCAGGGTCCATTGCGGGATTCCCAGTTTGCGCCCGATCTGGTTGAGGAGTTCCTGCAAGGCCCCGAACGGGCACAGCCAGCCGCAATAGGCACCCCGCCCCCAGAACAGAAGCGCCGCCGCCACCGAAAACCACAGGATGAACGTCAGCGGATCGAGCAGGAACGCCTGCCAGCTGAAATCGCTGGTCAGCGCCCCGAAAAGCGCCATCAGGTTGACCACCGAAAGCTGCGCATTGGCATACCAGCCAAGAAACACCAGCGTCACGGTCAGGAACGACATGCGGAACCAATAGGTGAAACGCTCGGACCGCGTGACGAACCCCTGAAAGAAGAACACCCCCGTCAGCACCAGAAGCATCAGGGAAACCCCGACAATCTCGGGTATCTTGTCGCGCCAGATCCGCTGCCAGAGCGCCCTTTGCGCTGCGATTTCCTCCTGGTCGGCAGCAGCCTGCGCACCGCCCGCAGAAGGCTCCGCCGCTGTGCCCGGCACTTCGCGCAGATACCTGTCGGGAAGCCGGTAGCCAAGTTCGAAGGTGGTAAAGACCCGCTCGATCGCGGCCACGTCGCGCTGTGCCAGAAGCTGGATACGGAACGGCTTGGCGGGATCGAACCCGACATCGGCGGGGATCTTGAACAGGTCGGTTTCGTCGAACTCCGGCGCGCCCGTCGCGGCGATCTCGCCAAGGCGGCGGTGCCCCCGGTCGCGGAACCGCACGGAGACATCGTCCTGGATCAGGACAATCCGGTCAAAGATGCCGCCGCGCACATATCCCGACCCCTTGAAGGAATAGAGCCCGCGCCCCGCGATCATCACGGCGTGCTCGCCCTCGTTCAGCCAGTTTTGCAGGTTGCGGTTTTCGGCCCCGCCGAGAAGAGCCTCGCCGACGGCGGGCACCGACACGAGCGCCGCATACATCTCGATAAAGGTGGTGTCGTCCGGCTCGGTGATCGGGCGGGCGCCGGCGCGCGGATCGTCCATCGCCTCGAAGGCGGCATTCACCTGCCCCACGTCAAGCGACATGCGCCGCAACGTGCCGTCACCTTCCAGCGTGAACCAGTCGGGCGCGGCCTCTGCCGCCGGGTCGATCTCGAATTGCGGCCCGGTCGGCCCGGCGGGCGGCGTCAGCCCGCCCAGTCCCAGCGCCCGCGCCACCTTCAGACCGGCGCGCACGATGGAATCGTCGATCACCATGATCGTGACCGTTGCCCCGGCGATGATATTGAGATCATGCGACGTGCCGCCGGATTCGGCCTCGGCCACCAGATCGAGCCCGGCATAATCCGCCGCCAGCGCCTGAATCTTGGCATCCGGAATACCGATCAGCACAATCGGTTCGGAATGCTTGACCAGCTTGACGCCCATCACAACCGCGTCGTCATTCAGCGCGACCATGGTGTGAATGGGCTTGCCGGAATAGCCGGTGGTCCCCACGAAATCGGAGGCGATGAACGCCCATCCGATCCGCTCACCCTCCTGAAGGATCGGCGCCACGGGGACATCCTCGCGGATTGTCCCGAAGGCGTCCGCGCCCTCCACAAGCGCCCCGGCCTCGGTATCGTCAATAAGCTGCGAAAGGACAGACCCACCTGCCTGCGCCTGGACCGAACCGGCGGCGAGGGACAGCACAAGACATGTCAGTAGCGCCTGCCAGAGCGCCGGAACAAAACCAAAGAGTGAGCGTGACAAAGAATGATCCATGAACCGACACCTACAAATGCGCTCGGGGAGCGACATTGATTTGGGTCAAATAAAATATCTCTTTTCTATGAGATGGGTCTGATTGACGCAACGTCTGCGAGTTGGCGTGTTTCGGAAAATGCTGTATTCCAACATTCCAAAGACGGAATTTGACCCCTTGACCCCGCAGAAAGACCAGAACCGTGCGATTGACCAAGTTCAGCGACTATTCCCTGCGAATCCTCATGCTCTCGGCCAGCAAGGCGGATGTCCGGATCACGATCGAGGAGGCCGCCGAAACATTCGGCATTTCCCGGGCGCATGTGAAAAAGGTTGTCCTGAGACTGTCGCAGGCCGGGTTCCTGACGGGTGTGCGCGGTCGCAAGGGCGGATTCACGCTGGCCATGCCCCCCGAACAGATCAATCTCGGCGCCCTGCTGCGCGTGACAGAGCCGGACTTCGGCCTTGCCGAATGCTTCCTGACCGGCAACCAGTGCCTGATCACTCAGCCGTGCCGCCTGCCCCCGATTCTCAACAAGGCGGTGAACGCGTTTCTGGCGGTGTTCGATGCCTACACGGTGGCCGACATCATGATCGCCCCGGCGGATTTCGAGGCGCTCGTCGGTGATCTTCAGCCCCTGCGCGGACCAAGGTTGAAACCGGCCCCGGATATGGCCTGACGACCGGCCCGCACCCCAAAACGCCACCGACGCGATACCGACAAAATACCGACGTTATACCGACATGGGGTTTTGAGCGTAATCAAGGGCTTGTCCCAAAACCGGCCACCGGCCCCCGCATCCCTTTCGTTCGCCCCGGATTCGCGTTATATCCGGGCCTTGATTTTTCCGGGGATGACCGCGCCATGACCCAACACCGCTCCGAACTGCTGATGCCCGCGGGGAACCTGCGCAAGCTGAAGATGGCCATCCTCTACGGGGCCGACGCGGTCTATCTCGGCACTCCCGACATGTCCCTGCGCACCAAATCCGAGTTTTCGCTCGACGATGTGATCGAGGGGGTGGAATTCTGTCACGCCCACGGCAAACGCGCCTATCTGACGCTCAACCTCTTCTCGCACAACAAGGATATTCCCAAGCTCGACGAATACCTTGAAACCGTGCGCAAGGTGTCGCCGGACGGGCTCATCGTGGCCGATCCGGGCGTGTTTCAATACGTGCGGACCCACGCCCCCGACATCCCGCTTCATGTCTCGACACAGGCCAATGTGGCCTCATGGCTGTCGGTCCAGTTCTGGGAGAACCAGGGCGCAGACCTCGTGGTGCTCGCGCGCGAGGTGTCCTTCCCGGAACTGTCGGAAATCCGCGAAAAATGCCCTGATATCAAGCTCGAAGCCTTCATTCACGGCGCCATGTGCATGACCTATTCGGGGCGGTGCCTGCTGTCCAACTTCATGGCGGAACGTGGCGCGAATCAGGGAAATTGCGCCAATGCGTGCCGCTGGAACTACAAGTTCCACATGCGGCTGAAGGATGGCACCGTGCAGGAATTGAACGTCGATGAAGACAATCTTCACATGTTCGAGTTTCTGCTGGAGGAGGGGGTGCGCCCCGGTGAATTCCTGCCCATCGAAGAGGACGCGCGCGGCAGCTACATCCTGAACTCCAAGGATCTGTGCCTCATGCCCAAGCTTGACGACTACCTGCGCATCGGCGTCGATAGCCTCAAGGTCGAGGGACGGGGAAAATCCGAGTATTACGCCGCCGTCGTGGCACGCGCCTACCGCATGGCGATCGACGACTACTACGCCGACCCCGAGAACTGGAACCCCGCCCCCTACATGGAAGAGCTGGAGACCGTGGGCAACCGCGGCTACACCCTCGCCTTTCACAAGGGGCGGTTGACCAACCTCGCCCACGGATACGAGCACACGCAGGCCATCGCCCAATGGGAATACGCCGGCGTCATCACCGAGGTGACGGAGGATGCCTTCCATGTCGAGGTCAAGAACAAGCTCGAACCCGGCGACGTGCTCGAACTTGTCTCGCCCGTCGCCCGCAACACCGTTCTTCTGCGGGCCTATGACTACGAAGTGGCCGCCGACGGGGAACGCCGGGAGGTGATCCATGGCTCCACCAAGACGGTGATCCGCCTGCCATTTTCGCTTTTCGAACAAGAGGATATCGACGATCTTCGCACCAATTTCCCACCGTTGTCCGTTCTGCGCAAAGAGCGCGCGCTGGCCGAGGAGCAACGGCAGCGGCTCAAGCTCGACAAGACCACCCTTGCGATGGAGGTCAAGGATAGCGCGAATGAAACCGCCTATACCCGCCGCCGCAACCGGCTTGTCGAGGCGATCGAAGCGGACGCCAACACGCGGCGTTTCAAGACAAACCGCGCCGGAACCGATGGATGTTGCGGCAAGGGCTGCAATGGTTGCCTGATCTTCTGGCAGGACGATCTCTACGCACGGGCCCGGGAGATTCTCTTGCAGCGCAAGCAGGGTGAACAACTCAGCAAATCCGAAGCGATGGCGCTGCGACGCCCCGCGGCGGAGTGATCAGCGGGCCGAAAAGGTCACATCCGAAATCGCCGCGATCATGTCATCCTCCTTGACCGAGAAGAGTCGCGCCCTGCCCTCGCCACGCGGAACAACCGCGAAGCGCACCGCTGTATTCACCACGACCGGCGCCATGAAGCGTGTTTTCATCTCCGTGATCATGAAGGCGCCGGCACCCTGTGAAAAAGCGCGTTCTGCCAGTCCGATCATCAGCATTCCGGGCACAATCGCGCCTGATAGCCCAACGGCGCGCGCCGCCTCGTGATCAACATGAATGGGATTGGCATCACCGGCAAGGCGCACATAAGCGGCCACATCCTCGCCCGAAATCGGCAAGGACGAAACCCATCGCGCACCGGGTGCCAAACGCGGGTGAAATGCACTGCCCTTGAACGTGGCCATCTCTTCGGGTGCGACAAGACGAAGCCGGGTCTGCATTCCGCCCAGCTCGCGCCCGCCTTCGGACAACAGGAACTCGAAACTGCGGTTGGCCGCGCGACACTCGATCACGGCCGTCAACTGTATCGGCTGTCCGGGTTCAAGCGGGGCGCGCCGGAAAAAGGATTGCGATTCGTGCACCACCGCCTGACCGCCCGGCGCTGTCAGAACGTCCCCGAGCCTCTCGGCCTCCGAAGTTCCCAGAAGCATCGCGGGCGCGATAATCGGCACGTCGGGCCGGTCGGTCCAAGGCCCAAGTCGATCCAGAATCGCGCAGAGCGCCGTGCAATCGGCGGAGGACAGCCCGCCGGGCAGGGTGAGCGTCGTTTCAGACACGCGCCACGATCAGGGAGGCGTTGATCCCGCCGAACGCGAGAGAGTTGGACATCATCGCCCGCGTCTCAACCGGGCACGCTGTGTTCGACACCGGATCGAATCCGATCTTCGGATCAATCTCGTTGAAATTGATCGTGGGCGGCGCGATCTGGGCACGCAGCGCGCCGATGGTGGTGATCAATTCGAGCGCCCCGGCGGCACCAAGCGCATGGCCATGGATCGGCTTGGTCGAACTGACCGAAAGTCCCGTCAATTCCTCTCCGAACACCGTCCGCAGCGCCGTCGCCTCTGTCACATCATTGGCAACTGTGCCGGTGCCATGCGCGTTGACATATCCAACATCCGAAGGCGTCAGCCCCGCATCCGACAGGGCAATGTTCATGCAGGCCGCCGCGCGTTCCGGATTGGGGCGGAGCAGATCCCCGGCGTCGGAGTTCGTGCCATAACCCACAAGCTCACACAGGATGTCAGCCCCGCGCGCCTTGGCCGATTCCAGCGTCTCCATCACCAGTATTCCGGCGCCCTCGCCGAGGGTCATGCCGTTGCGATCTCGTGAAAAGGGCCGGTTCATCGTCGCAGTCATCACCCGCAGAAGCTCCCACACGCGAAAGACGCCGTTCACAAGGCAAGCCTCTGCCCCGCCCGCGAAACAGCGGTCAATCGCCCCGGATCTGAGAAGCTGAAAGGCAAGTCCGATGGACTGGCTCGCTGAAGAGCAGGCCGTCGCCGTGCAATAGACCGGGCCGGTCGCGCCAAACTCTATCGAAACCCAGCTCGCCGCCGCGTTGTTCATGATCTTGGGCACCGACATCGGATCAAGGCGCATGTTCCTGTCGCGGCCAAACGAGAGATAATTGTCGTCCAGCGTCTTGCCCCCGCCGAACCCAGATCCGATCATGACGCCGCAGCGGTCGCCGCCGTCGTCCCGCGAAATCCCCGCCTGCGCCGCCGCTTCGCGCGCCGCCATGAGCGCATAATCGGCCACCGGATCACGCATGCGGTTGCCCCCGGCGTTCTCCGCCACCTCCGCGAGCGTCTCGTCCGACAGGGCCGCTGCCGTGCCGACGCGCTGCGGTTGAATGGCGGGGAACGTCACCGGACGCACACCGCTGATACCGCCAAGCGCCGCATCGGTCAGCGCGCCTGCACCGATACCGCAGGCAGAGACCGCGCCCACTCCGGTAATGACGACACGTTTCACGCCTGCGCTTCTTTCCGGCTTTCCTCGATCTTGGCCACCGCCAGATCAAGCAGATCCTGAACCGTCTGCATGTCCGCCAGATCGTTATCGACGGAAATATAGGCCCCGTAGTTCTCTTCGATCGCCATGAGGATCATGATGAAATCGGCCGACTGTATATCGAGATCTTCCAGCCGCTTGTCCGGGGAAATATCGGACGGCTCAACCATGCCTTCCTTCGCAACAAGATCCAGCAACTCCTCCTGAAGCTTGCTGCGTTCCGCGTTCATTTCAATCATTGCAGCGCTTTCCAATCATCTCGATACCATCTAAGAGCAATGGCACAGTCAACAGGGCAAGAGTACGCCAGTGACCAAAGAGTTTCCAATCATGCCCGCTATTGGGACACTCCTTTTCTATGGTCTCTCCGGGGTCACTGCAATTCCCCTTCTCCCTCTTTTCCTGCTTTACTTTGCCCCACATCGCTATGGGTGGTGGTTCGGGCAACGCTACCTGCGGTTTCAGCTCTGGCTATTGCGCGTCACCTGCGGTGTCACCTATCGGATCGAGGGGACCGACAACCTTCCCGCAGGGCCGGTCATCTATGCCTCACAGCATCAGTCTGCGTGGGAAACGCTCTACTTTCAGATCCTTCTCGACAATCCGGTCATGTTCGCCAAGAAAGAGATCTTCCACTACCCCCTGATCGGTCTGCTGACCCGTTGGAACGGTCATATCCCGGTGGATCGCCGTGGATCGCTCGATTCGACACGCAAGGTTTTTCAGCAGGGTGTCGCGGCCCTCCAAAAGGGCAGATCGCTATTGATCTACCCTTCCGGGACGCGCGACCGGGTTGAAAGGGTGCAGTCCGGGATAGGTGTCCTCTATCAGCTTGCACATGTGCCGGTGGTGCCGGTGCTGCTCAACTCCGGCGCAGCCTGGCCGCCCGGTCGATTGCTCAAGTTTCCCGGGCAGATCACGGTGCGGATACTGCCCCCCATCGCGCCCGGTCTGGATCGCAGGACATTCCTTGCGCAGCTTCAGGATCTGATGCAGCAATCGCCCTGACATCAGCGCTGCCATTGTCGGTTGCACCATGAGAACGGGCCGGACACACGGCCCGGCCCCCTTTGAAAACGTCACGTTTTCTGCGTCCTAGCCCGGCGACATACCCCGCAACCGCTCCGACCGGCGCCGCAGAAGCTCGACCGTCGTCAGAAGCAGGATGGAAATACCCACCAGAATCGTTGCCACGGCAAGGATGGTCGGGCTGATCTGTTCGCGCAGACCGATAAACATCTGCCAGGGTAGTGTTTTCTGACCGGCGGAACCGACGAACAGAACCACCACGACCTCGTCAAAGGATGTGATGAAGGCGAACAATCCGCCCGAGATCACCCCCGGCAGAATAAGCGGCATCTGCACCCGAAAGAAGGTGGTCACCGGATTGGCCCCCATATTGGCCGCCGCGCGCGTCAGCGAACGGTCGAACCCGACAAGCGTCGCCGTCACCGTGATGATCACGAAGGGCACCCCCAAGGCAGCATGTGCCAGCACGACCCCCAGATATGTCCCCTGAAGCCCGATGCGGGAATAGAAGAAATACATGCCCGCCGCCGAAATGATCAGCGGAACGATCATCGGCGAAATCAAGATCGCCATGATCGGGCGCCGGAACGGCACATGTTCAGAGCTCAGACCGATGGCCGCCAGCGTTCCGAATCCCACCGAAAGCAGGGTCGCGGCCGGCGCAATGCTCAGCGAGTTCCAAAGCGCCTGCTGCCAGTCGCTGTTGGTGAAGAAATCCTCATAGTGCTTGAGCGAATACCCCTCCGGTGCGAACCGAAGCATTTCCGGCGTGAAGGTAAAGAAATTCTCGGCATTGAAGCTCAGCGGCATGACCACGACGATCGGGGTGATCAAAAAGAAGAAGATCATCCCGCAGATCACCCGAAAGCTGAAGTGCCACAAGACCTGCATCGGGGTGTAATACGGCGCCAGTTTTGCGCGATACCGCCCCTCGCCCAGCCAGAAGATGAACCAGCCGAAGAACCAGCCGGCCGCGATCCCGATCACACCGCCGGGCAGACCGCCAAGCAGATAGCCGATGACGGCGAATCCCGCCACGCTGATCCAGCGCGCCTCTCTCTCTCGCCGAAAGATCGTGAGAAAGATGAGCGCGAGCAAACCCGTGATCACCGCCCCGCCCAGAAGGCCAAGCAAGGTGTTGTCATGCGCCGTCCCGACAAAGATTCCGAGAAAGGCCCCCGCCGCCGCCACCACGGGCACGACGAATGAAACGGGTTTCGGTTCTGTGATATTGATCGTCATGGCCTCACCCCAGTTTCACGTTGTCGATGCCCACGATCTTGTCATAGGCCCAGTAGAGGATCAGAACGACCGCAAGAAGGATCGTTCCCAGCGCTGCGGCCAGACCCCAGTTGAGCGACGACGAGATGTGATAGGCGATCCGGTTGGAAATGAAGACCCCGGTGGTGCCGCCCACGATCTCCGGCGTGATGTAGTAGCCGATCGACAGGATGAACACGAGGATCGAGCCTGCGCCGATACCCGGCACCGATTGCGGGAAATAGACCCGCCAGAACGCCGTCCAGTTCGTCGCACCAAGCGATTTCGCCGCGCGAAGGTAACTTGGAGGAATGGTCTGCATCACCGAATACAGCGGCAGGATCATGAACGGCAACAGGATGTGGGTCATCGCCACGATTGTGCCGAACTGGTTGTTGATCATGACCAATCGGCTGGCATCGTCCACAAGACCAAGCCACACAAGCGTGTCGTTGATCACACCCTGCTGTTGCAGCATCACCTTCCACGCGGAGGTTCGCACAAGAAGCGATGTCCAGAAGGGCAGAAGCACGAGGATCATCAGAAGATTGGCTGTCCGCATCGGCAGGTTGGCCAGAATCCACGCCACCGGATACCCCAGCAGGATACAAGAGCCGGTGATCATCAGCGACATGAACATCGTGCGCTGGAACAGCATCATATAGATGCGCTGATTCTCGGGGCGCACCTCGATACCGTCGGCGGTCTTCTGAAGATCGACCGAATTCAGGAAATATCCGCTGGTATAGCTTGGACTGAACACCGCGATGGTCTGCCAGTATTCGGGATCGACCCAGTCATCGTCGATATCCTCGAAGAAGTCCTTGAACGGCACGATCGGGAGGTTGCCGAGGTTCTCCTGCGCCATCCGCAAGGTCTCTATACCGGGTCCGGAATAGCTGCTCAGATCCGCATTTGCGAGATCGAGAGCGAGTGCGACATAGACCGCTTCCCACGGGTCCTCCTCGGCCACCACATCTTCGTCGACCAGGGCCGTGAACACCGCGAACTCCGAATAGGCTCGGGTCGTTTCGGGCAGAAGTTGCGTAATCTCTTGGGAAGGGGCGAATCCGACCTCTCCGAATAGCCAACTGTCCGCCACACCCGAAAGACGGCGGCGGCTGCTGGCGACCGGATCCTCATTCTTTTCCCCCTCTCCGGACATCAGGCTGAACCAGAACCCGGCCTCTGTCAGCCTCGGGTCAATATCCTCGAAGGCGTCGGCATAGTCGTCGCCAAGGTCGTCAACCCTGCGTCCGCTGGACCGGAACAAAGAGGAGAGGCCTGTTTTCTCATAGTTGAGCCGCGAGCCGAGCCTTGTGTGTCTTTTGGCCTCAGCGGCCAGGAACATGTCGAAATAAAGCGCCTTGTAGACGGGTTCATCCGGCGCCACGCCAGAGTTTTCATCCCAGTCCTGCAAGGCCTCGACCGTCGCCGGAAGCGTGTTTGACACGATCTGGTTCTCGACCGAGCGGAACAGCATGTCCAAGATCGGGGCGACAAAGGCGATAAGCACGAAAATCAGGAGCGGAGCAATAAGTCCCAGCGCCCTCAACTTCTGCCGTCGCAGCGCGCGCCGCAGGCTTTTCTTCAGCGGCACGCCATCCGCGGAAATGACCGGGCCGGTTTCTGTGGTATCGCTCATCAATGCCCCCGTTGGTTTGCCCGTTCGGGCGGGACGCGCCGGCCTGTGTGACGGCCGCTTCTGTTTTATGATTGAGGCGCAGGGGGGCGTTGCCGCCCCCCTACTATCGGTTGTTCAGCCTATCAGCGTGCGAGCCAGGACTGGAACTTGGAGTCCAGGTCGTCACGATAATCGGCCCACCAGACGTAGTTCATCACGAAGGCGTTCGATGCGTTCTCCGGGTTCGTGGGCATGTGCGGGGCCATGTCGATCCCGAGTTCCGCGTGCTCACCCACAAGCGGGGCAGAGGACTGCCGCGCCGGGCCGTAGGAGATGTATTTCGCCTGATCGGCGAGACGCTGAGTGTCCGTCGCGAAGTAGAGGAAGTCCAGAACACGGGCGAGCTTGTCTTCTTCAAGGCCCTCCGGAATGATCCAGCCATCAAGGTCATAGGACTGTGCGTCCCACATCATCGCGACCGGCTGATCCTGCTCTTCGATCAGGCTGAACAGGCGGCCGTTGTAGGTGGAGCCGAACACGACCTCTTTGTCTGCCAGAAGCTGCGGCGTGTCGGCGCCGGACGTCCACCAGACGACCTCGTCCTTGATCGTGTCGAGCTTGGCAAGGGCACGGTCCTGCCCTTCCGGGGTCTCGAGCACGTCATAGACATCCTCCTGCGGAACGCCGTCGCACATCAGCGCCCATTCCATGTTGTTATGGGGGCGCTGCTCAAGGCTGCGCTTGCCGGGGAAGGTTTCAAGGTCAAAGACATCGCAGATTTCATCGGGGGTGTTGCCGTTCCACGCATCCACGTCTGTGCGATAGCCGAAGGTATAGGAATAGGCGATCTGCGGAATGAAGCAGTCGCTGACGATCATGTCACCGAAGTCTTCGCTGGCCGGGGTGCCATCAGGCGCCGGTGCAAGGATTTCGTCGTGATCGACTTCCATCGCCAGACCTTCGTCACACAGACGCATGGCGTCCGCCGCGGTCACGTCCACGAGATCCCAGGTCAGGTTGCCGGCTTCGTTCTGCGCGCGCAGCTTGGCCACCGCCTCGGCGGAGCTTTCGTCCCAGGTCACGGAAACGTCAGGATTGTTGGCAATATACGGCTCTACATAGGCTTTCACCTGGCTTTCCTGATAGGCGCCGCCCCAGGACACGATGGTCATCTCATCGGCCATGTCCTGTGCGGATGCCGCTCCAGCCGCAACCGACAGTGCCGTCGTCGCAAGAAGGGTTTTGGTCATTTTCATAGTAATCTCCCAATTTGCCCGTGTGATTTCAGAGGCCCATGCTCGGGCAACAGCTGGCCCCCACTGCCGGGGCGCCGAGACGGCGCCGCCAGCAGGTATTGACTCAGCCGGCGTCCAACGCCCGACAATCGTCGGGCAGCCAGCCGATTTCGATCATCTCACCCGGCTTCAGGCGCCGTTGATCGGGCGCATTGCGGGTCTTGATGACGAAATCCTCATTGCCCGCCACCTTGAGGCGGGTGCGGAAAATGTCGCCCATGTAGACGAATTCCAGAACCTCGGCCTTGAGGGTGTGAACACCCTCCTGCAAACGATCCTTGTTGATTTCCACGCGCTCGGGACGGATGGACACGCGGGTGCGCTCCCCGGCCTTGCTCACGTTGATCGGCTTGCAGTCAATCAGCTCACCGCCGTCAAGCTCGACAACCGCGTTCTTGCCCTTGATCTCCTTCACGACACCTTCGAGCGTGTTGTTCTCACCGATGAACTGCGCGACGAAGCTGTTTTCCGGCTCCTCATAAAGGGTATCGGGCGCGGCAAGCTGTTGAATGCGGCCATCGTCGAACACCGCAACACGGTCCGACATCGTAAGCGCCTCTGTCTGGTCGTGGGTCACGTAAACCGTGGTGATGCCAAGGTTGTGCGCCAGCTTGGTGATCTCGAACTGCATGTGCTCGCGCAACTGCTTGTCAAGCGCGCCGAGCGGCTCATCCATCAGCACCAGCTCCGGCTCGAACACCAGTGCGCGGGCGAGCGCGATCCGTTGCTGCTGACCGCCGGACAACTGTGTCGGTCGGCGCCCCTGATAGTCGTTCATCTGCACCATTTCGAGCGCGCGCCTGACCTTCGCCTCACGATCCGATTTGCCCATCTTGCGGACTTCCAGGGGAAAGCTCAGATTTTCACCCACGGTCATATGCGGGAACAGCGCATAATTCTGGAAGACCATGCCAATCCCACGCTTGTGCGGTGGAATGTTGTTGATCGGCTGCCCGTCAAGAATGATCTCGCCATTTGTGGCGGTCTCGAATCCGGCAAGCATCATCAGGCAGGTCGTCTTGCCCGACCCCGACGGGCCGAGCATCGTCAGAAACTCGCCTTTGGGCATGGAAAGGTTGAGATCTTTCACGACGAGCGTTTCACCGTCGTAACTCTTCTGCACACGTTGAAACTCAACGAACGCGCTATCGGTCGATGCGTCGGCCACGAAAACTCCCTGTCATTTTGTTCTCAGGCGGCGTTTGCTGCCGTCCCATTTATTGATTGTATTTAAAGTCACTTTATCCCGATCTTGCAACCGCTTTTCCAGACTCTTCGAATCGCGGGCGCCGATGCGAGAAATTCCGATTTAATTTCAATCACATGGCTAATTTTTCGTGCAAACCTGAAATATGCTGTCAAAGGGCGGCACCGGCCCGACCGCCCGACAGCGCGGCCTTGCCACGCGGTGCGCGCCCGGCGATTCACCTCGGAAACGGAAGGCCACTTGCGTCAAAGACTCTCCCTGCCGGATCGCGGGCGATCCGTAGACCCCACGCTTGCGGATCGCCCGCTCCTGTTCCGAATCTGTGGCGACTGCCTAGCGAGATCATGCGGGCGCGCGCCCCATCCGGGTGGCAAGACCTTGAAAGTTGCCCAAAAATTCAGCCCAATATGACGTTGTTATCTTCGTAGCGTCGTTTTCGAACTTGACGCAGATACCAAGAGGCTTTTGACGTGGAATTGTACGCTTTACTCACCGGCGGTATTCAGGCCGGCTCTAAGGAGAATTGCTGTGACTCACCCCAACCCGGCTTTCAGCCAGGCTGAATTTGATCGCCGTCTCGCCAAGACACGAACCGCCATGGACGAGGCGGGGTTAGACGTTCTTTTCGTCGAAGACCCCGCGAACATGGCATGGCTGACCGGCTATGAGGGCTGGTCCTTCTACGTGCATCAGGGTGTCCTTGTGTTTCACGACGCCGATCCGATCTGGTGGGGTCGCAGGCAGGATGCCAACGGGGCCCGCTGGACCGTCTGGATGGGGCACGACCGGATTCACGGCTATGCCGACAACTACGTGCAATCCCACGAACGCCACGCGATGCAGGATCTGGCCGCGATCCTGATGGGCGCGGGTTTCGGCGAAAAGCGGATCGGCGTGGAGATGGAGAATTACTATTTCTCCGCCAAAGCCTATACCACGATGGTCGAATCGCTTCCCGACGCCACACTCGTGGATGCGACCGGCCTTGTGAACTGGCAGCGGCTGGTCAAATCGGGCGAGGAAATCGCCTTGATGCGCAAGGCGGCCCGCATCTCCGAAAAGGTCATGGACGGTGTGCTCGATCGGGTGCGACCGGGCGTCCGCAAGAATGAGCTGGTGGCCGAGATTTACCGCGATCTGATCTTGGGAGAGGGCGAAGTCTGGGGCGATTACCCGTCCATCGTGCCGCTTCTGCCATCGGGCGCCGAAGCCTCCGCTCCGCATCTCACCTGGGACGGCTCTCCGTTCAAGACGGGCGAGGCGACGTTCTTCGAACTCGCCGGATGCTATCGCCGCTATCATGTTCCCTTTTGCCGCACAGTCTATCTTGGGGAGCCACCGGAGTTCTTTCGCCGCGCCGAAGAGGCGCTTGTCGAGGGGCTCGAATCCGGCCTCGACGCGGCCCGCGCGGGCAACCCGGCCAGTGATATCGCCAATGCCCTGACCGCGCCGCTGCTTCGGGCGGGCATCGAACGCGGCGCGCGCTGCGGCTATCCCATCGGCCTGAGCTATCCGCCTGACTGGGGCGAACGCACCGTCAGCCTGCGTGAAGAGGATGAAACCATCCTCGAACCCGGCATGACCTTCCACTTCATGCCCGGCCTGTGGATGGAAAACTGGGGTCTGGAAATCACCGAAAGCATCCTGATCAAAGAGAATGGCCCGGCAGAATGTTTCTGCAACCGGCCACGCGAACTGCATGTGAAAACCTGATGGCTGATCTGAACCGTTCCATAGAGTTCCTGCGCGATCTCATCTCCTTCCCGTCGGTCTCCTCCGACAGCAATCTCGATCTCATCGCCTTTCTGGGCGAGGTTCTGGGCAACCGGGGCGCGCGCACCATGATCTCGCGCGACGAGACCGGCACCAAGGCCAATCTCTTTGCCACCATCGGCCCCGATCTGCCGGGGGGAATCATGCTGTCGGGCCATACCGATGTCGTTCCGATCGCGGATCAGGACTGGTCCACCGATCCGTTCGAGATGGTCGAGGGCGCAGGACGGCTTTACGGTCGGGGCACCTGCGACATGAAGGGGTTTATCGCCGCCGCCCTCGCGCTGGCGGATTCCATCGACCCCGCCAGGCTCAAGCGCCCCCTGCATTTCGCCTTCACCTATGACG
The DNA here is from genome assembly GCF_900110425.1 of Salinihabitans flavidus. Classification (GTDB taxonomy): domain Bacteria; phylum Pseudomonadota; class Alphaproteobacteria; order Rhodobacterales; family Rhodobacteraceae; genus Salinihabitans; species Salinihabitans flavidus. The sequence goes on from NZ_FODS01000010.1 coordinate 88,009, forward strand.
AAGAGGTCGGCTGCATCGGTGCGCGGCAACTGATCGATGACCTGCGCGAGCATGACATCATGCCCGACATCACCATCATCGGAGAGCCGACCGAGATGCGGATCATCGAGGGGCACAAGGGCTGTTGCGAATACACCGCCCATTTCACCGGGCTGGAAGGACACGGCTCCGCCCCCGATGACGGGGTGAACGCCGCCGAATACGCGGTGCGCTATGTCGGCAAACTCATGGAACTGCGCGAGGAACTGAAATCCCGCGCGCCGGGCGACAGCATCTTCAATCCGCCCTGGACCACGATGAACATCGGCCGGATCTCGGGCGGCGTGGCCCATAACGTCATTGCCGGCAAGGCCGAGGTCGAATGGGAGATGCGCCCGGTTCAGGACAGCGATGTGGACTTCGTCAAGATCGCGCTTGCGGAGTATTGCGACAAACACCTTCTGCCCGCCATGCGCGCGGTGCATGACGAGGCAGAGATTTTTGTGGAGACGATCGGAGAGATCGCAGGCCTCAAACCCATGCCCGAGAATGCCGCGCGCGATCTGGTGGCCGAACTGACCGGGCGCAACGCCACCGATCTCGTCGCCTTCGGCACCGAGGCGGGTCTGTTCCAGACCCTCGGCAGCGACGTGGTCGTCTGCGGCCCCGGCTCCATCGCGCAGGCGCACAGGCCCGACGAGTTTCTCGAGATCGAGCAGATGCACCAATGCTGCGATATGCTCACCAAGCTGGGCGGAAAGCTGATGGCCTGACCGGGCAGCGCCCTATGCCGCGCCGTGGCTGCGGTCGTAGTGCGACGGCTCGGGCTGGACGTGATTCTCGCGCAGGGCCTCGGGCGTTTCGAAGATCTCGATCAGAAGCGGATGGCACACCGCCTTGTCCGATGTATGCTCCTGCCCGCAGTCCCCGCCGGGACAGGCCGACAGCCCGACGACAAGGTCGATCTCGGCAAAGAACTCAAGGTAATCGCCCGGCCGCACGGGGCTGGCCTTCATGAAATACTGATGCGTATCACGGGTGAACCCGGTGCACATGAAGACGTTGAGCACATCGTGCACATGCGCCTCCGCCTTGCGAAGCGGCAGATCAGTAAACTCCGACAGCGCCCGCGTCAGGTTGGAATGGCAGCAATAGTGATAATCGCTCCCGCTCAAAAGAGTCCCGGTATAGGGATCGCAGCGGGTGCCGATCACGTCATGCACCGATCCGCCATCCTCGTCGAACCCATACCAATCGAGCGTGTCTTCGGTGATCGTCGCCATGGGCCGCATATGCGGAAAGACCGACCACATCCTGTCCCCCGCCGACAGGTGGGTGCCATGCAGCGCCCGTGTCTTGCCCGAATAGAACCGCTCCGTCAGGTCATTCGCGTTCCACAGGTTGAGATCGCCGACCTGCGGCCCGCCCACCGACACGATACGGAAAAAACACCCCGCCGGCACCTCCACGCAGCGGGCATCGCGCGGCGGCACCTCCACCGCCGTCCGGGTTGCCGCTTGCGCGCGCAGACGCGCCAGCGCCGCGAGATCGGGCTGCGGCAAACCGTCCACGGGGTAGCAGATCACGGGCCGGACGCCGCGCCGCGCCTCGGCGTCCGGCGGGGCGGGATGTCGGGGGGCATCGGGTTTCATGGCGGCTCCTTCGCTGCGACTCTGGCGGGCAGAAAACATCATGCCCCCGCGATTGTCACGCCCTGCAATTGCCGTACCGGGCTTGCCAACCGCGCGGTGTCCCGGCACCATCGTCCAAGCAGAACCTTCTCGCCCTCAAAGGACACCTCCCGATGAAACTGATCGCTGCCCCCGCCTCGCCCTTCGTTCGCAAGGTCCGCGTCACTTTGCTTGAAACCGGGCAATGGGACGATGTGGAACAGGTCGATGTGAAAACGTCTCCTCTGGCCTCCGATCCCGCCGTGCTCGCCGCCAATCCGGTGGGAAAGATCCCCGCGCTCACCCGCCCCGATGGCCCGTCAATCCATGACAGCCGCGTGATCTGCCGCTTTCTCGATGCCCGCGCGCGCGCCGGGCTTTATCCCGACAACCGCATCTGGGACGTGCTGACGCTCGAGGCGACCGCCGACGGAATCATGGACTCCGCCGTTCTCGTGACCTACGAGACCCGCCTGCGCGCGCCCGAGCAGCAAAACGAGGCGTGGCGAGAGGCGCAATGGGCCAAGGTCGATCGCGCCCTCTCCGCGCTCAACACCCGCTGGATGAGCCACCTTTACGGCCCGCTGGACATGGGGCAGATCGCCGTCGCCTGCGCGCTGGGCTATCTCGATTTCCGTCATGACGCGCGCAACTGGCGAAAAGGCAACGATGCGCTGGCCGCGTGGTTCGCGGAATTCTCCGCGCGCGACAGCATGACCGCCACCGCACCGAAGGATCTGTGAGGCGGGGCGCGGTCAGGAGTCGCTGCCACCTCGCTCCTGCTCCAGCATCGCCTCCAGCGCGGCCTTGTAGGTCGGGTACTTCAGAACCACGCCCAATTCCCGCTTGATGCGGTCGTTTCGCACCCGCTTGCTGTCGGAATAGAAACTGCGCGCCATTTCGCTCATCTCGGCCTCGTCAAAGGGCACCGCGGGGGGCGGTTCCATCCCCAGAAGGCGGGCCGCATATTCGATCACATCCTGCGGCGGCGCCGGGTCGTCGTCGCAGACGTTATAGATGCGCCCCGGATCGGGCCGTGCCATCGACGCCTCCAGAACCTGCGCGATATCCTCCACATGGGTGCGGCTGAACACCTGGTTGTCCTTGATCACCCGCTGCGCCACGCCCCGCCGCAGCTTGGCGAACGGCCCGCGCCCCGGCCCGTAGATCCCCGCCAGCCGGAAAACATGCACCGGCAGGCCCGGAATACCGAGCCACTCGCGCTCCGCATCCACACGGCGCTGGCCGCGCTCCGTCGCCGGATCGGTGTCCGACTCCTCATCGACCCAGCCGCCATTCCGGTCGCCATACACCCCGGTGGTGGACAGATAACCGACCCATTTCAGATGATCCGCCGCCCCGGCAATCGCGTCCCGCGCCTCACGCAGGATCGGATCGCCCCGCGCATCCGGCCCCGCCGATGTCAGCAGATACTCGGCCTCCCCGAGCACCGAAGAAAGATCGCAGGGCCATGAAAGCGGCTCCACCCCCTCGGCGCGAAACGCCTCGAATTTCTCGGGCTTGCGGGTCGTGCCGATCACCCGCCAGCCCTTGGGCACCAACCGCGCCGCAAGCGCCCGCGCCGAATACCCGTGTCCCAGTGAAAGCAACGTTCTCGTCATGGCCGCACCCTGCGCCCGCACCACCAAATCCGCAAGACCCCCTTGAACCCCATCGCGCAACCCGCTTCTATGCCGGCATGACAAAATCTCCGATGCTTGAAGACGCCTACGCCCTGCGCACACCGCAGGACTCCGTCAAACTCTACGCCGATTGGGCGGGCAGCTATGACAGCGATTTCGCCGCCGCCAACGATTACCAACTGCCGCGCCTGGTGGCCGAACACTATGTCCGCGCCGGGGGACAGGCCCCCGTGCTCGACGTGGGCGCGGGCACAGGGCTTTGCGGCGAAGAACTCAAACGCCTCGGGATGAGCGATATCGACGCCACCGACATTTCGCAGGACATGCTCGACGTGGCGGCGGACAAATCCGTCTATCGCCGGCTTTTCACAGGCGATCTCACGCAGCGCCTCGATGCGCAGGACAACACCTACGCCGGGATTGTCAGCTCGGGCACTTTCACCACCGGCCATGTCGGCCCCGAGGCATTCGATGAACTGCTCCGCGTCACCCGCCCCGGCGGCCTTCTCGCCATATCGATCAACGCCAAGCACTACCAGGCGGCGGGATTCGAGGCGAAACTGAAGGCGCTTTCCGGCGCCATCACCGATCTGACCCTGCCGCAGGAACGGTTCTACGGCCCCGACGCAAACGGGGAGCACAAGAACGACAAGGGGGTCATCGCCCTGTTCCGCAAATCGTAGCCCCTTTCTTTGTTCCGCAAATACTCTGGGGGTCCGGGGGTGAAACCCCCGGGGATCGCATCGGCCGCCGGCCCGCGCGGATATGATCGCGGTGGTCATTTTCCGCCCGGCCTGTCACTCTGCCCGCAAACGAAAAGGAGACACCGACATGAGCGTTACAGACCTGCGCCCCAACATGGAACACTGGCCCGAACGGGTGGATCTGGCCGCCGCCTTTCGCTGGACAGCGCGGCTCGACATGCACGAGGGCGTCGCCAACCACTTCAGCCTTGCGCTGAACGAAGACGGCACGCGATTTCTGATGAACCCCAACCAGATGCATTTCTCCCGCATCCGGGCCAGCGACCTCATCCTCGTGGATGCCAACGATCCCGAAACGCTGACCGGCCCCAACGCCCCCGACCCCACGGCCTGGGGCCTGCATGGCGGGCTGCACCGGCACTGCCCGCACGCCCGCTGCGCGATGCACGTCCATTCGATCTTCGCCACCGTTCTGGCGACGCTGCAAAACCCCGAACTGCCCCCCATCGACCAGAATTGCGCGACCTTCTTCAACCGCTGCGCGGTGGACAGCGACTATGGCGGCCTCGCCTTCGAGGAAGAGGGCGAACGCTGCGCCGGGCTTCTCGACGATCCCAGAAAGAAGGTGCTGATCATGGGCAACCACGGCGTGATGGTGATCGGCGACACCGTGGCCGAAACCTTCAACCGCCTGTATTATTTCGAGCGCGCGGCGGAAACCTACATCCGTGCGCTGCAAACCGGCCAGCCGCTCAAGGTGCTGCCCGACGCCATCGCCGAAAAGACCGCGCAGGAACTCGAGGACTACCCCGAGCAGGATGTGCGCCATCTGGCGGAGCTCAAGGCCATCCTCGACAGCGAAGACTCCGATTACGCAAGCTGAGATAGGGGGCAAGCGCCGGGGCGGGTGACACCACCCCGGCGCGTCCGGCGTCACCTCTGATCGTCGCGCTTTCCAAACTCGGTTTTCAACAGGGACGCGATCTTTTTCCCCGCGCCCCGCAGGGCGGATTCGACATCCGCATCCTTGTGGGTCACGGTCTGCGGCGGCATCCCCTCGGGCCGCGCCTCGACGGTGCATTGGATATCGTCCGGTCCACCCTTCTGGGCATTTTCGTCCGCCAGATGAACCTCGATCCGGGACAGCCGCCCGGTCAGATGGCCGAGCGCCGACGTGACGAGGTCTTCGGCCACCTCGGCCAATCGGTCATCTCCCTGAATATTGGAATCTGTATTGAACTGAAACTGCATCGCGGTCTCCTTCATGCCTGTCTTGTATCACATTTGTCAGGGATATCCCCTGTCTCACCCAGCCCGATCCGGGCACCTGAGCAGGTGCGGGCCGGGCTTCAGAAATCGAACAGCTCGCTGAGGAAGGATTCGCGGCGCTCTTTCTTGGACGCACGCGGGTCATAGCTTCCGTGGGCACTGACCCCTGCCCGGTCATGATCCGGCGCCTGCCGCGGCTCGGCAGCGCGTTCAATGATCTTGTCCAACTCGCCGCGATCCAGCCAAACCCCGCGACAGTGCGGGCAAAAATCAATCTCGACGCCGCTCCGATCCGAAATCATCAGGGTTTCGCCATCAACTGGGCACTTCATGTCATGGTCCTCTCGCTGTCTTCACAAAACAAATATGCATCGCCGGGCAATTTCCAACTTGCGCGCCCGGGATTTTTGCACGGGCGCGGTGCCCAGCGCTCGGGCCGCGCTCCTTCGGGCCGGTTCTGACCGGCTTAGCCGGCCGTGGCCTGAATCGCGATCGCGCCCGCGTAGATCACCAGAAGCGCGACACTTTCCAGCCCGATCCGCCATGGCCCCATGCGCTGCCGCAGGATCAAACCGCCCAGCAGCACGCCGGTCATCAGGATCGCGGTGACGGTCCAGAAATAATCCTCCATCCCCGCCGCGTGATAGAGAGAGCCGTCACGATACGTCACATCCGCCGCCGTCAGGAACAGCGTGTCGAACGTGTTTCCGCCGATGATTCCGCCCACGGCCAGTTGCAGCGCCCCGCGCCGCACCGCCGCGACGGTGGTGACAAGCTCGGGCAGGGAGGTGACGACCGCCGTCGCCAGCGCCCCGACGAGCGATTCCGAAAAGGCCATGCGCCCGGTGATCTCTGCGGCGGTCTTGGCAATGACCCAGCCCGCCACCCCCATCACCGCCATCAGCGCGAAGAAGGACAGGAAAAGCCGCGCTGTGCTTGTCCGCCGCGTCTCTCCATCTTCTTTGTCGGGGCTGTCGGTTCGGGTCTCCCGTGTTGAGACAGGCCGCCACATCGGCGTTTCGCGCAGATCGCGCGTGGCGAACAGCGCAAGGATATAGATCACTGGAATCGCCAGCGACACGGGATGCACCGCAAAGATGGTAAACTCTGTCACGTTCACTGCCAGCAGGGGCAACGCCAGAAGAACGATCAGCACGACAGACTGAAAGATATTCGCCAGCTCCGCCGCGGCATGTTCCAGATTGGCCTTGCGATAGGTCACATCGGCCACCGCAAGAAACGCCGTCTGCGCGGCAATCCCACCGATGCTGTTGGAATAAGCCAGCGAGGCAAACCCGTCATACGCCGCCGTGATCGACACGATCGTTCCGCTCAGCGATGTCGCCGCGCCCAGCAGAACCGCCCCCGTGATCGCTTCGCCAAGCCCGGTGCGGTCCGCCAACTTGTCGGCCAACCCGGTCAGGCGCAGACCGCTGATAAACACCACCAGCGCCGCGACCGCGAACCCGGCAAACAATCCCGATGTCGACCATTGCGCCAGCATGGCGGGCCTCCAGTTGCAAAGCGATCCTTTCAGGAGAGGTGCAGAACCGCAAGCCACCGCGCGTATCGCCCGCGCACGGCGTTTTGAACCGATGCAAGCGCAAAACACCTTTGAAATCCGCGCGCGCGTGCCATCTAATGGCATAGGGAACTGATGATGGAGACGAGACGCGCATGCCCAACTATCGCAAAGATCCCGAGGCGATTGCCCGCCTCACCCCCGAACAATACCGGGTGACGCAGGAAAACGGCACCGAACGGCCCGGAACCGGGCCACTTCTCAATAACAAGGCGCCGGGAATTTACGTCGATATCGTGTCCGGAGAGCCGCTTTTCGCCTCTTCGGACAAGTATGAATCCGGCTGCGGCTGGCCCAGCTTCACCAAGCCGATCGAGCCGGCCCATGTGGCGGAGCTTCGGGATGACAGCCTCGGCATGAGCCGCGTTGAGGTCCGAAGCGCCCAGGGTGACAGCCACTTGGGCCATGTCTTTCCCGACGGCCCGCGCGACCGTGGCGGGCTGCGCTACTGCATCAACTCGGCCTCATTGCGTTTCATCCACCGCGATGACATGCAAGCCGAAGGCTATGGCGACTATCTCGATCAAGTGGAGGACATCTGATGGCCGAAGAACGCGCCGTTCTGGCGGGGGGATGTTTCTGGGGTATGCAGGATCTGATCCGCAAACGCCCCGGTGTGCTGCGCACCCGCGTGGGCTATACCGGCGGGGACGTGCCCAACGCCACCTATCGCAATCATGGCACCCATGCCGAGGGGATCGAGATCATCTTCGATCCCGACATCACGTCCTATCGCGACATTCTGGAATTCTTCTTCCAGATCCACGACCCCACCACGCCCAACCGGCAGGGCAACGATCTCGGCATCTCCTATCGCTCCGCGATCTACTACGTCGACGACCGGCAGAAGGAGATCGCGCTGGACACCATCGCGGATGTGGAGGCCTCTGGTCTCTGGCCCGGAAAGGTCGTCACCGACGTGGAACCCGTGGGCGATTTCTGGGAGGCCGAGGAAGAGCATCAGGACTACCTGAAGAAGCATCCGCGCGGCTATACCTGCCACTTCCCGCGCCCCGACTGGGTGCTGCCCCGCCGCAAGAGCGCCTGACCCCGACAGGGGGCGCTCCCGCCCGTCGTCAGGGCATTGAAAATGCCCCTCCTCCCGTTGGGCCCGGCACCGCGCCAGATCGGCGCGGTGCCCGCCGCGCTCCTCTCACGGGGCCTGCGCGGCTGGTCTCTGATTTACTCCTTCTTTACCCCGCGAGCACCGTTCGTTCTGTTCATCATGGCGCCGCAGCGCCTCATCGCGAAATCGATACCGACGCAATACCGAAAGCCGGTTTTCGGGGAAATTCAGCCCGTTAACCCGAATCCTCGGCCGATTCGCCGGAATCTGCCACCTCGCGTCGTTCCACCCCTTCACTTATTCCTAATTTTGAATATATAGGGCCGCAGAATTCATCGCGCGATCCAAGGACCCACCCATGACTCTTCCCGCCCTGACCCGCCCCGATCTCTCGCGGTATTTCCCGATCCTGCAATGGTCGAAGACCTATGACCGCGAAACGCTCACCTCCGATCTGGTGGCGGCTGTGATCGTGACGATCATGCTGATCCCGCAATCGCTGGCCTATGCGCTTCTGGCCGGGCTGCCCGCAGAGATGGGGCTCTACGCCTCGATCCTGCCGCTGATCGCCTACGCGGTCTTTGGCACCTCGCGCGCGCTGGCGGTCGGGCCGGTCGCGGTGGTCTCTCTGATGACGGCCGCCGCCGTGGGCAATCTCGCGGTTCAGGGCACCGCCGAATATATTGCGGCGGCGATCACGCTGGCCTTCATCTCTGGCGTGATCCTGACGGTGATGGGGCTGTTTCGCCTTGGATTCATTGCCAATTTTCTCTCTCACCCGGTGATCGCGGGATTTATCACCGCCTCCGGCGTGCTCATCGCGACCTCGCAGTTCAAGCATATTCTGGGGGTGGACGCGCATGGCCACACCCTTGTGGATCTGGCCGCATCGCTGTTTGAAAACCAACATCTGACGAACCCCATCACGCTCTTTATCGGGCTGGGCACGGTCGCCTTCCTGTTCTGGGTCCGTAAGGGGTTGAAGCCCCTTCTGCTCGCCACCGGACTGAAGCCCCGTCTTGCCGACATCCTCGCCAAGGCCGGCCCTGTGGGCGCTGTGGTGATCACCACGCTGGCCACATGGGCCTTTGGTCTCGCCGACAAGGGCGTGAAGATCGTGGGCGAAGTGCCGATGGGCCTGCCGCCACTTACGCTGCCCAGTTTCTCGGCCGACCTGTGGGGGAGCCTCTTTGTCTCCGCCCTGCTGATCTCCATCATCGGGTTCGTGGAATCGGTCTCCGTCGCGCAGACGCTCGCCGCCAAGAAGCGCCAGAGAATTGTTCCCGATCAGGAACTTATCGGCCTCGGAACCTCCAATATCGCCGCCGCGATGAGCGGTGGCTACCCGGTCACCGGGGGCTTTGCCCGCTCTGTCGTGAACTTCGACGCAGGCGCGGAAACCCCCGCCGCTGGCGCCTTCACGGCGGTGGGAATCCTGCTGGCGGCACTGCTTCTGACGCCGCTACTCTACTTTCTGCCGCAGGCCACGCTGGCCGCCACGATCATTGTCGCCGTGCTCAGCCTCGTGGATTTCTCGATCCTCACCCGCACATGGAGCTATTCGAAGGTGGATTTCACCGCCGTTGCGGCGACCATTTTCCTGACCCTGACTCTCGGGGTCGAAGTCGGCGTTTCAGCCGGTGTGATCCTGTCTGTGGGCCTGTTTCTCTACAAGACCTCGCGCCCCCATGTGGCCGAGGTCGGACTTGTCCCCGGAACGCAGCATTTCCGCAATATCCTGCGCCATGAGGTGATCACTCACCCGAATGTGGTGACCCTTCGGATAGACGAAAGCCTCTACTTCGCCAACGCCCGCTTTCTCGAGGATTACCTCGTGGACCGCGTGATCTGCGATCAGCCGATCCGGCATGTGGTACTGATGTGCTCTGCCGTGAATGAAATCGACATGAGCGCGCTGGAAAGCCTTGAGGCGATCAATCACCGCTTGTCTGACATGGACATCACCCTGCATCTGTCAGAAGTGAAAGGCCCCGTGATGGACCGCCTGAAACGCAGCCATTTCCTCGACGATCTGACCGGGCGGGTGTTCCTATCGCAGTATGATGCGATGCAGGCGCTCACCCCGAAGCACGAGACCGGGTAAGTCGTAACCCCCTTGACCGGAAGGGTTTACTCAAGTCCCTCCGGCTTGCCGACGACCACGAAATGCAGGTCTTTGGGCCGCAGGATACGCTCTGCGACGCGCTTGACATCTTCAACAGTGACCGCGCGCACCTTGTCGTTGCGTGTGACGATATAGTCTGTGGAAAGATTGTCCATCTGCATCCCCACCAGAATATCGGCGATCCGTCCATTGCCATCAAACCGCAGCGGATAGGCCCCGGTCAGATAGGTCTTGGCGGCCTCAAGCTCTTGCTCGGTCACTCCCTCCTCCGCCATTCGCGCCCACTCCTCGCGGATCACGCTGATCGCTTGCGCGATACGGTCGTTGGCCGATGCGACGGAGCCTTGATAAAGCGCCTCAAGATCCTTCGGTACGAGATAGGAATAGACACCATAGGTCAGGCCACGTTTCTCGCGCACCTCCTGCATCAGGCGGCTTTCAAATCCGCGCCCGCCGAGAATATGGTTGAGCACGTAGGCGGCAAAGAAATCTGGATCATCCCGCGCGATACCCTGATGCCCGAACACCGCCACCGATTGCGGTGTGTCAAAATCGACAACCGTCACGCCACCCTCGAGCTGGTAGTCCGCCTTGTCCGGCATCGGCGCCCCGTGTTCGGGAAGATCCCCCAGCAGGGCGTCAAGAAGCTCACCAAGCTCCTCCGAAGTGATGTCGCCCACCGCGCTGACATAAATCCGGTCCCGCGCCAGCGCCGCGCCATGAGCCTCCTGCAAATCCTCGCGGGTGAGCGCCGAAACACTGTCCTCGGTTCCATTTCGGGACGATCCGTAGGGGTGGTCGCCAAATGCCAGCCGGTCGAAGGTCATACCCGCAATCGTGTCGGGATCCTTGGCGTTGGACCGGATGTTCGAAATCACCTGTGCGCGAACCCGCTCCACCGCATCTTCGTCAAACCGCGGGGAGATCAGGCTGTCCCGCAGAAGCGCAACCGCCGCATCGCGCTTTTCGGTCAGAAACTGTGCAGAAACGGAAACCGTATCGTCGGACGCATCATAGTTGAACCGCGCCGCGATTTCCTCTGTCTGACGGGTGAACGCGCGAGCATCCATATCCGCTGCCCCCTCCTCCAGCAGCGCGGTCATCAGGTTCACGGCCCCACGCTTGCCGGGCGCATCCAGGGATGCCCCCCCACGGAATCGCAGTTCGAGTGCGACAAAGGGAATGGAGTGTTCCTCCACCAGCCATGCGTCAATGCCCCCCGGAGAGGTCACTTCCTGCACCTCGATTTCCGCCCGGGCGATTGTCGATGCCAAAAGCAGCGCGAAGGTCAGAACAAAGCGGATCATTGCGTCATCTCCTCTTCCGACATGAGCCAGCCCGTTACCGATTTGCGCCGGTCGAAAACCATGCGTGCGGCGGCGATGACATCCTCCGCCGTGACAGCGTCAAGAACATCAGGCCATTCCTTTACGTCCTCGACCGTCAGGCCCTGCGCCAGCGCACCGCCATACCGGTTGGCGAGAGATTCCACACTGTCGCGAGAATAGATTTGAGAGGCTCGAATTTGCGTCTTGATCCGGTCGAGATGTTCGGCGTCCACCCCGCTTTTCACGAACTCTTCCAGCGCCGCATCCATGGCGTCCTCCGCGTCCCGAAGCGTGACACCTTCGGACGGCACGACGACAAGGTTGAATGTCGTATCATCAAGAGACTGACCTGAATACCAGGCCGAAGTATAGACCGCCTGTCGTTCCTCGAACTGGAGTTTCTCGGCCAGGACAGAGGTCGTGCCCCCGCCAAGCAACTCCGCGAGAATGGTCAGGGCCGCGGCTGCCTCCTGTGCGCCGCTGTCGCGTTCGGGGGCAAGGTAGGATCGGCTGACATACGGCTGCGCCACGCGCGCGTCACGGAAAATCATGCGCCTTTCAGAGGTTTGCGGCGGCTCCTGCGGACGCGCTCTTTCGCTCAGATCAGGATTGGCCGGGATCTTGCCATAATACTCCTCTGCCAGCGTTCTGACCGCATCGGGTTGCACGTCGCCCGCCACCACGAGGATCGCGTTGTTGGGCGCATAGAATTCGCCATAGTAGGCCAGAGCATCCTCTAGAGACAGCTTCTCCATTTCATGTCGCCAGCCAATGATAGGCACACCATAGGGATGGTTGAGAAACTGCGCGGCATTCCGTTGCTCGCGGAACAGGGCGCCGGGGTTGTTCTCAACCCGCTGGTTGCGCTCTTCAATGATCACGTCACGCTCTGTCAGGATGTCCGCTTGATCAAGCGACAGGTTCACCATCCGGTCGCTTTCCATCCGCATCATCAGTTCGAGCCGATCAGCCGCGACACGCTGAAAATACCCGGTGTAGTCATAGCTGGTGAAGGCGTTATCCCGCCCGCCGTTGGCGGCCACGACTTCGGAGAATTCACCGGGGTCCATTGTCTCGGTCCCTTTGAACAACAGATGTTCGAGGAAATGCGCCACGCCAGAGCGTCCGGGGCGCTCATCCGCCGCCCCGGCACGATACCAGACCATGTGGACCACCACCGGCGCGCGATGGTCCTCGACCACTACCACCTGCATTCCGTTGTCCAGCGTGAAGTCGGTCACAGCTTCATCGGCATGAAGCGGCAGCGCCGCAAATAACGCTGAAATCGCGCCAGCCAGATATCGTCTCATTCGCGAGGCTCCCGTTCTCGTGTCACCCTCACAGATACGTACCCGCCCTGACGAAGCAAGCCGATCAACGCGAATGTGACAGGATCAGCGGCGACGCGGTGGTGCCGATGGCGTCTTGGCCCCGGCCCGGCGCCAACGCTCAAGTTCCCTGAAGGCATCAAGGTGCATCCGGCGATAGGCACGATTGTAATGATCCGTTCGAACCAGCCGGATCGTCGTGAACCGGGCCCGGCGCCTGCGGAAATCGGCATCTTCCTCGGCAAGAGCCTGTCGGATGTCGTCAGTCATACCGTAGCGGGTTGTATACTGGACAAGGCCGGAATCGGCGCGCGCCACACCCGGCCCGGGCTCCCTCGCCTGCGCACTTCCGCCCAACGCGGCAGCCGCATCGCCAAGCGGATTCTGATCCGTTCGATTACTGCCACCCGGCGTTGGCGTCGGCAGCGCGGCGTAGCTTTCGGGCTGTTCGATCGGCTTGCGGGGCAGAATACGGAATTCATCCGGCCCATTGCCATCATGCGACAACTGCCGCAATCCTTCGTCGCCGCAGGCGGCCAACGTCAGCACAAGAACCAGAATTACCGCACGCGACATCACCATCGCCTCACTCCAGATTATTCGCTTCAGCATTATCGCATTGCCGCGCCCGCGTCACGGGGCCTTTTTCGCTCCGCCAAACACAATCAGGCCTATCGCGCCCGCAAAGATTGCGACATCCGCAACGTTGAACGCAAACGGGTTCTCGATACCGCAACACGACATGTTGAGAAAGTCCGCAACAGCCCCATAAAGCAGCCGGTCCACAACATTTCCCATGGCCCCGCCAATCAGCACACCGCCCGAGATCAATCCCCAGCGCCCAGGTCGCTCCCGGCGCATCCAGACCACGACGAACGCCACCACCGCCAGCGCGATGGCAATCAGTATCCACCGCGCCGCATCACTATCACCCTGAAACAGGCCAAAATTGATGCCGCGATTCCACGCCATACGCAGATTCAGATACGGTGGAAAAACGTCCATTTCGCCCAGCAACCGCAGGTTCAGCAGATGCACCACAAGGTATTTGGTAGCCTGATCGACAAGAAAGGTCCAGAAGGCGGACCAGAACACAAGACGCATGGCGTCCTCCTTCGCTACCCCCAGTGTGGCGCCCCTAGTGGCGGAAATGGCGCATACCCGTAAACACCATCGCAAGCCCGGCCTCATCGGCGGCCTTGACCACCTCATCGTCGCGCATGGACCCGCCCGGCTGGATGACCGCCGTGGCCCCAGCCTCGGCGGCGGCCAAAAGCCCGTCAGGGAACGGAAAGAACGCATCGGACGCAACCACCGACCCGTGGGTGAGCGGTGCGGAAAGACCAAGCGCATCGGCCATGTCCTGCGACTTGCGCGCAGCGATACGTGTCGAATCGACCCGGCTCATCTGCCCCGCACCGATTCCGACGGTCGCGCCATCCTTCACATAAACGATGGCGTTGGATTTCACATGCTTGGCAACCTTCCAGGCGAAAAGCATGTCGGCAAGCTGCTGGTCAGTGGGACTCTTCTTCGTCACCGACGTAAGCTCGTTCGGGCCGATATGACCACTGTCCTTGTCTTGGACGAGGTATCCGCCCGACACTTGCCGCACCGTCCGCGCCGCGGCCAGCGGATCAGCCATCCCTGTCGTGGTCAGAAGGCGCAGGTTCTTCTTCGCGGCGAAGATCGCCCTCGCATCATCGTCCGCGCCGGGTGCGATGACAACTTCTGCAAAAATACGCGTAATCTCTTCCGCCGTTTCACCGTCAAGCGGCTGGTTGAGTGCAATGATTCCGCCGAAGGCGCTGGTGCGATCGCAGTCGTAAGCGCGCGAATAGGCCTCCTTCAATGTCGCGCCCCGCGCCACGCCGCAGGGGTTGGCATGCTTGATGATCGCACAGGTGGCACCATCTCTCGGATCGAACTCGCTCACAAGTTCAAAGGCGGCGTCGGTATCGTTGATATTGTTATAGCTCAGTTCCTTGCCCTGATGCTGAACCGCATTGGCCACGCCGGGCCGGTCACTGCCGTCGATATAAAACGCCGCCGCCTGATGCGGGTTCTCACCATAGCGCAGGGTCTGCGCAAGTGTTCCGGCGAAGGCGCGGCGGCGTGGTGCCGCCATTCCGACAGCCCCGGCCATCCAGGTGCTCACCGCCGCATCATAGGCCCCGGTGCGTGCATATGCGATTTGCGCCAGTCGTTGCCGGAAGACCCGCGTGGTGCCGCCCCCGGTCTCGTCCATCTCCGTCAGCAGCGTCTCGTAGTCCTCCACATCGACGACCACCGTCACGTCACCGTGGTTTTTCGCTGCTGCCCGGATCATTGCCGGCCCGCCAATGTCGATATTCTCGATGCAGGTTTCGTAATCGGCGCCGCTCGCCACGGTCTCTTCGAACGGATAAAGGTTCACCACCAGAAGATCTATCGGTGCGATCTCGTGGTCTTCCATCGCCGCGATATGCTCGGGATTGCCACGCAGCGCCAGAAGCCCGCCATGCACCTTGGGATGCAGAGTTTTCACCCGCCCGTCCATCATCTCGGGAAAGCCCGTCAGATCGGCCACGTCCCTGACCTCAAGACCGGCCTCGCGCAATGCCGTGGCACTTCCGCCGGTGGACAGAAGCTCCACACCGCGCTCGGCAAGTGCCTTGCCGAGATCGGCCAGGCCGGTCTTGTCGGAAACGGAAATCAGGGCACGGCGGATCGGGGTCATCTCGGTCATGGGGTCAGCGCATCCAAAAAAATCAGGTTGTCAGATCGGGGTCATCGCGGTTCAGGTCCCGGATCGCCAGCGCGGTTTCCTGCGCCTTGGCCAGAGACCACCGGATGCGCGTCGCATACTCCAATACGACACCGGATAAAACGATCTGTTTTGTCGCGCGAGGCTTGAGTCGGCCCTTTTCAAGAAAAACACTCGGATCGAGAGAGATATGGGCCGTTCCGTCATGCCGGAAAACCCATACTTCGCCGCTCTTGAGCGCGATGGAAACCGCCAGCCCGCCCATATCGAGGGTCGCATCCGCCTCCGGGTGAAGGTGAAACCGGATCTGAAAGGGGACTCCTTGCAGGGATTTTGCGTCAAGAGCTCTTTCAAAGCGGCGTTTGGCTGAATCGTCCAAAGCAACAAGAAGATCCTCACCGGCCAGCCCCCGCCCATCGAAAGTAAGTTCGAGCGTGCGCGCATGCGTGAGGCCGTGTGTCGAAACATATCCGTCATGCCCGCCTTCGAAACGAATGCCGTCAGAAGCCTGACTCATCTCGATCGGCACGTCCTTGGGTGCATCCACGAGTTGCTCGTCACGCCAGCCCTTCCCGCGGCCCGCCTCTCCCAGCCGGGCACTGGAATACCCGTCCAGCGAAAGGGTGGAATGTGACGGGGTGGCCCGCCCCGCGCGGCGCCAGTCCTCGCCGAATGCCACGCCGGAACCGCAGTTCACAATCAGCGGTCGCCGCCCCGACGTCAGTTCGAACGCCAGCGTCGACGCATGTGCGTTGATCGAGCTGGCACCCGTTGGCGGCGGGCTTGCATCCACGATCACGCTCGTGCGTCCCGCGGACAGGCGGGCATACCCCATCGAAAGACCTCCAGGGTGCCGGGTCTTGATGTGAGACGCCGCCAGCGCATGATCGAGCCGTCCTTCAAGCCCGCGCCCTCCCCCGTGAAACCTTGCCAGGCTCCCGTCCGAATGGCGCAGCGTCCGCAACGTCGGTGCTATCCGCTCGATCGCCTTCAGGTGCTCCGGTCCCACCTCGCGCCCTGCATCATTCAGCGCCGCGGAGGCCCATGTCAGAAGGGTGAAGACGTCCAGAAGCTCCTCGGGATTGCGGGTTGGAATCCCACCCTGGTCATCGACCTGGTTGCGGCATTCCCGCTCCAGAGCACGGATCGCTGACGGTACGTGACGCTCCAGCCCCTCCAGCGCAAGCCCGGCATAGATCAACCCCGTCAGTGCCTCGAAGCGCGGCAGACCAGGTGCCGCCTTGTGCCAGCGTTTGGCAAGGAACCGTGTCTGCTGCCCAAGCGATTGATAGAATTGGCGCGACGAGTCCGAATCCTGTCCACGCAACACGAAAAGCGCATGGTTGATCCAGCGAATAAGCCGCCGCCCGGTCAGGTCAGGCGTCCAGCCCGGACCCTGCCCGCGCCCATACCGATCAATCCATTGCCACAGCCAAACCTGAGCGCGCTCCCGGGTCAGAAGGTCACCGACAGCCGCCAGATCGTCGAGCCACCCGAACCCGTGCAACTCGCGTTCGAACACATCGTCAGGTGAGGCGATGTCCCAGATTGACGTCTCCGGTGCCGTCACCAGATGCCCCGCAAAGAGGAAATTACCTGCAAGAAGCTGCCGTCCCTTGGCAAAGGTGCCGATGGTGCGCGGCTCGGGCATGACATTGAAACATGTGGCAGAGCGGGCAAGCGTGCTCAGCCGTGCATGAACACGGTGCATCAGCCGCGTCCAGCGGGCTGAAAATCCGTTCGGATTGGACATCTGCTCTGCCTCTACGCTCTGAGGGCGCCTTGTGAGAGACACTACTCCGAACTCCGCGCAAAGTCACCGATTGAATCAGAGGAAATGGATCAACCGTCAGGTCGATCCTTGCGCAGACAAACGATATAGAACCCGTCCATGCCGCCCTTGTCGCCCCAATAATCCGGGCGCAGACGAAGCCCGCCTTCCGGTGTGACCCACTCAGGCTCTATTCCCGGCCGATCAAGCGCCGCGCGGTCCACACGCAAACCCCGGTGTCGCGCAAGGGCGTCTTCTGTCTGGCACTCACCCTCATCGGGTAAAAGCGAACAGGTGCAGAAAACCAGCCGCCCGCCGGGTTTGAGCAGGCCAAGCGCATGATCCAGCATCGCGGCCTGCAAATCGATCAAGGCCCCAAACTCGCTTCCGTCCTTGGCGTGTGGCAGGTCAGGATGACGCCGGATCGTGCCGGTGGCAGAGCAAGGGGCATCAAGAAGAATGGCGTCCCACGCCCCGCCCTGATCCATCACGTCACCCACGACCACCTCGGCGTTCAGGCCCGTGCGCGCCAAATTCTCCTCCAGCCGCGCCAAGCGCGTGGCCGACGCATCCACCGCGCGCACCTGCGCCCCTGTCGCCGCGATCTGAAGCGTCTTTCCCCCCGGAGCGGCACAGAGGTCGAGCACTTTCTCCCCCGGCTTCGGATCGAGCACCTGCACCGGAAGCGCAGCAGCGGCATCCTGCACCCACCAGGCCCCCTCGGCAAATCCCGGCAAGGCCGAGACCTGCCCGGCGCCCGTCAACCGAACGCTGCCGGTTGGCATGCGCTCGCCTCCCAGATCGCGTGCGACGGCATCTGAATCATCCTTCGGGCTGAGATCGAGGGGCGCGCCCGTAAAATGCGCGGATTCCATCGCCGCGACGACCTCTGCGCCATAGGCTTCTGCCAGCGGATCGCGCAGCCATCCCGGCAGTCGCGGTACACGCATCTTGGGCCATGCCTCGGGGCCCGTTTGCGCAACCTTGCGCAAGATCGCGTTCACTAGCCCCTTCATCGTGGCAGTTCGTCGTCCCCGTGCAACGATCTCGACCGCGGCATTGACCACCCCATGCGCCGCGCCGCCCTGACAAATCTCGACCGTGGCCATCCGAAGCACATTGCGCACATTCAGAGGCGGTTTCTTGGTCAGGTGTTTCTGTAAGATCCTGTCCGCGCGCTCCAATCCCCGAAGGGTATCAAGCGCAAGACGCTGCGCCCGTGCCCGATCAGCCGGCGTCAGATGGTCAAGCGCCCCGGCCCCGACGATCTCTGCCATCAACCGCCGCTCGCCCAAAACCTGATCGAGCAGATGAACGGCACTGCGCCGTGCCTCGATCCCCACCTGAGACATCGGAAAACTCCCTCAAACCTTGCCCTCAAGGGACGGGCGCGTATATCAAGGGGCACTTCAGAAAGGAACCCCGCCAATGGTTGATACGCTAGACGCTACCCGCAAGGATCTGCCCCCCGCCGCGCAGCGCGCTCTCGCCGAAGCCGAGGAACGCCGCCGTAAAGATGAGAAAAAGCCGCTGCCAACCGAATTGGGCGGGCGCGACGGGCCGGAACCCGTCCGCTATGGCGATTGGGAAAACAAGGGCATCGCCATCGACTTTTGAAGTGTGATGCCCCTGACCGCCCCTTGTCAGAGGATTCCGGGCAGGTTCAAACCATTTTCGCGCGCGCAGTCTCGGGCAATCTCATAACCGGCATCGGCGTGCCGCATCACGCCGCTGGCCGGATCGTTCCACAGAACCCGCCCGATTCGCCTGTCGGCATCTTCGGTTCCATCGCAGCATATCACGACGCCGGAATGCTGGCTGAACCCCATGCCAACGCCGCCGCCATGGTGCAGCGACACCCATGTCGCACCCGACGCGGTATTCAGCAGCGCGTTGAGAAGCGGCCAGTCCGAAACCGTGTCGGAACCGTCCTGCATCGCCTCGGTCTCTCGGTTGGGGGACGCCACCGATCCACTGTCAAGGTGGTCACGCCCGATCACGACCGGCGCTTTCAACTCGCCATTGCGCACCATTTCGTTGAAGGCGCGCCCCAGCTTGTGCCGCTGGCCGAGGCCAACCCAGCAGATACGCGCCGGCAATCCCTGAAAACTGATCCTCTCCCGCGCCATGTCGAGCCAGTTGTGCAGGTTCGGATCGTCGATAAGCTCCTTCACCTTCTGATCGGTCTTGTAGATGTCTTCCGGATCTCCCGACAATGCGACCCAGCGAAATGGCCCGATCCCGCGACAGAACAGCGGCCTGACATAGGCCGGCACGAATCCGGGAAAGGCAAAGGCATCCTCGAACCCTTCTTCAAAGGCGACCTGCCGGATATTGTTGCCATAATCGACAGTTGGAATCCCCATCTTGTGGAACTCCACCATCGCCTCCACCTGCACCCGCATGGAGGCGCGCGCCGCCTCCTCCACCGCGTCGGGATTCTGCTCTCGCGTCGCCTTCCAGCGGTCGATCGTCCAGCCCTGCGGCAAATAGCCGTTCACCGGATCATGCGCCGAGGTCTGATCGGTCACGAGATCGGGCTTCGCCCCGCGACGGAGCAGCTCGGGGTAGACATCCGCCGCATTGCCTAGAAGCGCCACGGATTTCGCCTCTCCCGCCTTGGTCCAGCGGTCGATCATCTCAAGCGCCTCATCGACGCTTTCTGTCTTTTCGTCCACGTATCGGGTGCGCAGGCGGAAATCTATTGAATCGGGGTTGCACTCCACCGCGAGACAGCAGGCACCGGCCATCACCGCCGCCAATGGCTGTGCGCCGCCCATGCCCCCAAGACCGCCGGTCAGGATCCACTTGCCGGTCAGATCCCCATCGTAATGCTGACGTCCGGCCTCGACGAAGGTTTCATAGGTGCCCTGAACAATGCCCTGGCTGCCGATGTAGATCCACGAGCCGGCCGTCATTTGTCCATACATCATGAGCCCCTTGCGATCGAGCTCGTTGAAATGCTTCCAGTTGGCCCAATGCGGCACGATGTTGGAATTGGCGATCAGAACACGCGGGGCATCCTTGTGTGTGCGGAACACACCCACAGGCTTGCCCGATTGTACCAGAAGAGTCTCATCCTCTTCCAGTTCGGTCAGCGCCTCGACAATCTGATCGTAGCATTTCCAGTTTCGCGCCGCGCGCCCGATCCCGCCATAGACGACAAGCTCCTTCGGGTTCTCCGCCACATCCGGATGCAGATTGTTCATCAGCATCCGAAGCGGTGCCTCTGTCAGCCAGCTTTTCGCGGTCAGCGTCGTGCCTGTCGGTGCCTTGATCGTGCGATCTTCATATCGGTTCATGCTCATGCGTCGCCTCGCAGGTTTGGGGCCAGATCGGCCAGGTCTGTCAGAATGGTTTTCAACAAGCGCCGCAGCGGTTCGGCCCGTTCTGCACGCCAGGTCCAGGGCGGCTCTTCGTCCATATAGGCGGCCTGCGCGATCTCCATCTGGATCGCGTGCCAACCTTCTGAGGGTCGGCCATAGTGCCGCGTGGTCCACCCACCCTTGAACCGTCCATTCAGGACAGAGGTATAACCCTCGGCGGCGCGGCAAAGCCCGTAAACCGTCTCTTCCACGCGCGCGTCACAGGTCGTGCCCATATTCGTGCCCACGTTCAAATCCGGCAGGCGGCCTTCGAAGAGAAAGGGAATATCTCCCCGGATCGAATGGCAGTCATAGAGGATCGCAACGCCGTGCATGTCCCGCACACGGGTCAACTCGGCCTCCAGAGCCCGGTGATAGGGCCGGAAATACGTCTCCAACCGCGCGTCGATATCGGCCTCGTCGGGTACCTGCCCATCGCGCCAGATCGGGGCGCCGTCAAAATTCGTCTCCGGGATCAACCCGGTGGTGTTCTGACCGGGATAGAGCGATTCGCGGGCCGGGTTGCGGTTCGCGTCGATCACGTAGCGGTGGAACGTCGCCCGCACCGAAGTCGCCCCCTCCAGAAGCCCATCGTAGAGGTCATGGATATGCCAGTCGGTATCCGACAGCTCCAACCCCCTTTCATTGAGCCGCGCCTTAATCTCTTTCGGCACATATGTGCCGGTGTGGGGCAGGCCAAGTACGATCGGGCTATCCCCGCGTGTGACCTCCACCGGCATCATGGCATCAACTCCGGCAAGACTCCTTTGGGAATCGTGTCATTGAGTGCCCCACTCACCACAAGATTCGCTGCCGCCGCCAGATCGGGCGCGAGGTAGCGGTCCTCCTTGAGGGATGGCACATCTTCCCGCAGTCGCGCCATCACGCGTTGAAGGCTGTCGGAGGTCTTGAGCGGGCCGCGAAGCTCCACACCCTGTGCGCCCGCCATCGCCTCTATCCCGATGATTTGCGCCAGATTGCGTGTCATCAGAAGCAAGCGCCGCGCCCCGTGACAAGCCATCGACACATGGTCCTCCTGATTGGCCGAAGTCGGGGTGGAGTCCACGCTCGCCGGATAGGCAAGCTGCTTGTTCTCGCTCATCAGCGCGGCCGAAGTCACTTCGGCAATCATCAACCCTGAATTCAGCCCCGGCGCCGGCGTCAGAAAGGCGGGCAATCCGAAACTCAGTGCCGGATCGACCAGAAGAGAAATGCGCCGCTGACTGATCGCGCCGATCTCTGCCACGGCAAGCGCAATCTGATCGGCGGCAAAGGCCACCGGCTCGGCATGGAAATTTCCCCCCGACACAGTGGTGCCATCCGACAGAACAAGCGGGTTGTCGGTCACGGCGTTCGCCTCGATCACCAGTTTGCGTGCGCACTCGCGCAGCAGATCAAGCGCCGCCCCCGCCACCTGTGGTTGACAGCGAATGCAATAGGGATCCTGCACCCGTTCATCGCCTTCCAGATGGCTGTCGCGTATCTCCGATCCGTCCAGCATCCATCGCAGCGCCTGTGCCGTGTCGATCTGTCCCTGATGGCCTCGCAGCGCGTGAATTTCGGGATGAAACGGCGCGGAACTTCCCATGGCCGCATCTGTCGAAAGCGCGCCGGAAATCAGCGAAACCTTGTAGGCACGATAGGCCCGAAACAGCCCCGCCAGCGCCAGCGCAGTCGAGGTTTGCGTGCCATTGATCAGCGCCAGACCCTCCTTCGCCGCAAGCGTCATCGGCGTCAGCCCCGCAGCCTTCAGCGCCTCGGTGGCAGGCAGGCGCCGTCCCCCATGAAACGCCTCTCCCTCACCGATCATCGCAGCAGCCATATGGGCAAGCGGCGCGAGGTCCCCGGACGCTCCGACAGACCCCTGCCCCGGAACAACCGGGATCACACCGCATTCCAGCATGTCTTCGATCTGCGCCACGAGTTCGGGCCGCACACCGGACGCTCCGCGCCCCAGAGACATCAGCTTCAGCGACATCATCAGCCGGGTGATGTTCTCATCAAGGGGCTCGCCCACCCCACAACAATGGCTGAGGATCAGATTGCGCTGAAGCGTCTCGGTATCCGCCGTGTCGATGCGGATCGAGGCCAGCTTGCCAAAGCCGGTGTTCACGCCATAGACCGGCTCATCGCCTTCCGCGATCCGTGCGATGGTTCGCGCCGCCGCCGCCACCTGTTCCGCGCAGGACGGATCAAGTCGCACCACGGTGCCATTCCAGTAAATGTCGTGAAGATCTGCCAGCGTCACACGACCGGGTCTCAGTGTCAGCGTCATTGCGCGTATTCCCCTTTGAAATACCGCCGCCACAGCGGGTTGAACCCGATCCGGTAAACCAGTTCGGCGGGACGCTTCACATCCCATATCGCCAGGTCCGCGGAAGCGCCCGGCATCAGAGTGCCCACTTCCCCCTCCAGCCCAAGGGCCTTTGCAGCATTCGCCGTTGTGCCTTCGATACACTCCGGCACGGTCATGCCGAACAATGTCGCGCCCATGTTCATCGTCAGCAGCAGCGATGTGAGCGGCGCGCTCCCCGGATTGCAATCGGTCGCCAGCGCCAGCTTCGCCCCCGCCTCGCGCAGCGCCTTCATCGGCGGAAGCTGTGTCTCGTGCAGGGTATAGAACGCACCCGGCAAGAGCACCGCGACCGTCCCGGCCTCGGCCATCACACGGGCATCCACATCACTCAGGTATTCCAGATGATCCGCCGACAACGCCCCATAGCGGGCCGCGAGCGCTGCCCCGCCCAGATCCGAAAGCTGCTCGGCATGAAGCTTCACCGGCAGCTCCAGTTCTGCGGCAAGATCGAATACCTGCGCGATTTCTTTCGGGGAGAAGGCGATATGCTCGCAAAATCCGTCCACCGCATCGACCAGGCCTTCGTCATGCGCCGCACGCAACCCCGCAATCACCACGTCATCCAGATACCCTTGGCGGTTTTCCCGATACTCAGGCGGCAGCGCATGCGCGGCAAGGTAACTTGTCCTGACCCGCACCTTCCGTCGCTTTTCCAACTGCCGCGCCGCACGCAGCATGTTCAACTCGCCCTCGATCGTCAGCCCATAACCGGACTTCACTTCCACGGTGCAGACACCTTCGGTCAGCAGGTGATCAAGCCGGGGCAACGCCGTCTCAACCAACTCCTCTACGCTCAGGGCATTGGTCGCTGTGACCGTTGACAGGATGCCACCGCCGGCCTGCGCGATTTCCGAATAGGATCGGCCTTCCTGCCGCATCTGGAATTCCAGCGAGCGCTCACCGCCATGCACGATATGTGTATGACAATCCACCAGCGCCGGCGTGATCAGCCGTCCGCCGCAATCGACACGTTCATGTGCATCCGAAACCGGTGCCCCTGCCTCGGGCCCACAGTAGGTTATCCGCCCAGAACGGGTCAGCACACAGGATGTCTCGGCATTGTCCGCATCGGTCAGGATGGCGTTGGTGAAGGCTACGGTATCGGTCAAGGTCGCCGCCTTTCTGTCTGTTTGGGTTGAGGCCCGATGAGTTCGCGCTATTTTGTATATATAAATACAAACCCTATGCGCCGGTCAAGTCACATATCCAATTGCGTAGGGGCACCCAGCGCACTCTCTGCCGGTTCGGCAAAGCGCGCGTGATGGGCGTCCCAATGGGCTGGAATCACTCAGATTTCCGAGGAAAGTCGTTCGATCACACCACGATAGGCGGCGGTCAGACGGTCGTGGTCCTTGTGCTGCCCGCCCCGAACCACGTGGCGGCCAGCAGACCAGACATCGCGAACCATCGAATCATCCCCGGCGAAAATGAAGCTGTCGAGAAGCTGGTCCTGCGTGCGATTCACCAGATGCACCGATCCGGGATCGAGCGTCAGCAGATCAGCCTGCTTGCCCGGTGCGATCGCGCCGCAATCACGCCCGGCCGCTGCCGCACCGCCCTTCAACGCGTGCTCGAACAACATCCTCCCCGTGGACTTGTCCGGCGTGGCGAACACCGCCCTGCGATTGCTTGTCAGACGCTGTGAATATTCTAGCGTGCGCAACTCCTCCGACAACGAGATGCGAATATTGGAATCCGATCCGATCCCGATCCTCCCATTTGCCGAAAGATAGTCGATCCCGTTGAATATTCCGTCGCCCAGGCTGCTCTCTGTTATCGGGCAGAGCCCTGCTGTCGCCCCCGTTCGCGCAAGGGCCACAGTCTCGTCATGCGTCATGTGTGTGCAATGGATCAGGCACCAACGCGCATCCACTTGCGCGTTATCCAACAACCATTCCATCGGTTGCACGCCGGTCGCAGCGAAGACTTCCTCGATCTCGGGAATCTGCTCCGCGATGTGCATGTGGATCGGTCCGTCGGGCCGAAGCGTTGCTGCCTGTGACAAACCTTGTGAGCTGACTGCGCGTAACGAATGGGGCGCCACACCTAGCACGGTATCGTGTGGCAACGGCGAAAGCGCCCGCTCTGCCCCCTCCACAAGGATGGCAAACCGCTCCGGGTCATTGCCGAACCTGATCTGGCCGGGACCAAGGGCGCGCTGATCAAGACCGCCATACTCATATAGAACCGGCAGGAGTGTAAGCCCGATGCCTGAAGCATCCGCCGCCCCTGCAACACGTTCCGACATCTCCGACAAACTGGCATAGGGCACGCCTCCCGGCTGATGGTGCAAATAGTGGAATTCCACCGATGCGGCATACCCGGCTTCGAGCATCTCCATCTGCACAAAGGCGGTGATGGCTTCCACATGCTCCGGCGTCAGTTGATCGAGGAAACGATACATCACCCTGCGCCAAGTCCAGAAACTGTCTGTCGGGCTGTCTCCGCGCCCTTCGGTCAGACCGGCCATCGCCCGCTGAAACCCATGACTGTGTATGTTGGCAGGCGCGGGCAGCAGGATACCAACCTCTTCAGCCCGGTCGGGCTTGGCGTCCGCCTGCGTGACGCTGGAAATTCGCCCGTCCGAGCCAATTTGAACCGTGACATCACGGGCCCAGCCCTCTGGGAGCAAGGCATCTCTGGCAAAAATCGTCTGGCTCATTCTGGCCCCCTTCAGGTCTGGGAAGTCTCGGTGCTGTGCGCCGAGCGCAATACATAGTCGTGCCCCGGATGAAGGAGCGTCACAGCCGTCACACCGATGCCATGCAGCGATGTCAGGCGCCTTACCTGCAAAAGCGGCGTCGCGACGGGCACATCCATCACCGGGGCGGTGATCCGGGTCGCGGAGACTGCGGAAATCTCGTGATCCACGTTGGAATACGGAACAGTGTTGATCAGCCAATCATTCGGCCCGAAGTCCTCGAATGATTGTTCAGAGGCACCGGGCGCACTGTCAGGGTTGATCCAGCGATTCTCATACTGGAACACCTGCCGCCCCGCCCAATGTCGGCAACGCAGGTTCAAAAGACGTGTGTCCTCGTCCACACCAAGCCCTTCGGCCACCGCCTTGGACGGCTTCGCCAGTCGCCTTTGCAGCAACTCATAGCGGTAAATGTGACCCTGCGCCTCTATCTCCTCGCGTATCGAGGGGATGCGGATCATCACTCCTCCTCCACGCGGTAGAACACGGGTACCGGCCCGTGGGCGGCGTTCTACAAAACCCAGATCGGCAAGTTCACGCAACGCCCGATGCGCGGTCAGCCGCGAACAACCAAATTCTTCGGCGAGCGTCTCTTCGCCCGGAAGCTGATCGCCCACTCGGTAGTGGCCGGTCTCGATCCGGTGCCGCAATCCGTCGCGGACAATCTGATACAGGGGTGGTTTGCGTGTCACAGGCGTCCATTTGTATTTACAAATAACTCCATCATTCTTATAGGCGCGAATATCGGGTGGCTCAAGTGGGCAGTTGCACTCTCCAACCTCATGCGACAGACATGCCGCCAAGTCCCTTGCACAAAACTCTTTTCCACGCGCGTGGCCTGTGGCACTTCTACACCTTGATCACGTCCTGAAAGGATACCGACCCATGGCGTTCGATGCCAAGCTTCTTCCAGAGATTCGGAGCCGTTTCGCGCATGTGGAGACCTGTCCCTTCGCGGGCGATCGCATATTTTTCGAGAATGCGGGCGGCGCGCTGACCTTGAAATCGGTGGTCGATACCACTGCGACCTTCGCCGCCATCCCCGACAATCAGGGACGCGACAACCCCGCTTCGCAAGAGCTTATGCGGGTGATCGACGCCGCCCGCGCGGATGCACGGGTACTTCTCAACGCGCCGTCCGGCCAGATCGTTCTGGGCGAAAGCGGAACAGAGATGCTGTTTCGCATGATCCGAACCGCCTGCATGGGCGCGGCCCTCGGTGGCCGCGTGTTGGGCAGCACGCTCGAACACCCCGCCTCGCGCAGCGCCGCGGCCCACTGGGCAGAACTGTCCGGACGCGACCATATACTCGTGCCTCATGACAACACCACGGGCACTGTCACTGCGGACGACTACGCCCCGCACATCACAGCCGATACCCGCATCGCCACGATCCTGCACACATCGCCTGTCACTGGCATGGGTGTGGACGTGGCTGCGATCGCGGCCACCATTCGTGAAAATGCGCCGGATTGCCTGATCATCGTCGACGGAATTCAACACGCAGCGCACGGGCAGATCGACATCGCATCCTATGGCGTCGATGGATATGCGATCTCTCCCTACAAGATGTTTTCGCGTCATGGCTATGGCATGGCATGGATTTCCGATCGCCTTGCCGCTTTGCCACATGAGAATCTTCACGGGGGTCCGACGTCGGCCTGGGAGCTTGGCACCCGCGACACCGGCGCCTATGCGACGCTGTCGGATGTCGTCGCCTATCTGGACTGGCTGGGCGCTCAAGTCTCGGACGCGCCCGACCGGCGCGACCGGATCGAAGCCGCTGGCAATGCCATCCATGCCCATGAAAAGATGCTGACCGATGCGATGCTCTATGGCACGGACAACCTCAGGGGACTTGCAGACATGGAACGGCTGCATGTCATAGGAGGTATCGACAACCCCGCGCGCGAAGGTCTCGTCGCTTGCTGGGTTGAGGGGCTGCCTTCGGCCGATCTAGTCGCCACGCTGCGCGACAACGGCATCCGCGTGCATATCCGCAAAAACGACCACTACTCCGGCAATGTCCTCGCCCCCCTGGGGCAACAGGATTGCATCCGCGTTTCACTCTGCCACTACAACAGCAAGGCAGAGGTCGCGCAGTTTCTGTCGGTCATGGCCTCCGTCACAGGCTGATCGCACCGATCAGACCTCTGCAGCCTCCCCCACATTGTCCACGCCCCGCTCTTCAAGCAGCCTGGTAAGCCAGTTCGGATCCATCTCCGGCACGGAGCTCAGCAAAAGATCAGTATAGGGGTGGTGCGGCGGCTTGAACATCTCTTCCTTTGGCCCTTGTTCGACCACTTGTCCGTTCTGCATCACGACCACCTCATCGGCGATCGCCCGAACCGTGGCCAAATCGTGGGTGATGAACATATAGGCCAGCCCGAGATCTCTCTGTAGCCGATCCAGCAATTTCAGAATGCCTTCTGCCACAAGTTGATCAAGCGCGCTCGTCACCTCATCGCAGATGATGAAGCTGGGTTCTGCCGCAAGCGCGCGCGCAATCCCGATCCGCTGTTTCTGCCCACCCGAAAGCTCCGGCGGATAGCGGTTATAGTACTGCGACGGCTCCATCTCGATCAAATCAAGAAGCTCATCCACCCGCTGCTTAAGCCTCGTGCCTTTCAGCCCGGAATAGAACTGCGCCGGTCGTCCGATAATCTCTGATATCCTGACCTGTGGGTTCAATGCCGTATCCGCCATCTGATAGATCATCTGCATCTGGCGCAGTTGATCCTTGCTTCGGTCTCGATAGCGGGGCGGCAACACCTCTCCCTTGAACAGAATTTCGCCCTTTCTCGGCGGCAGAAGCCCGGTCATCACCCGCGCTGCCGTGGATTTCCCCGACCCCGACTCTCCCACAACCGCGACAGTCATACCCGCGTGGATATCAAACGAGACATCGTCGAGAACCTTCAAGCCGCCACCGTAGGCCGCATCCACACCCCGCACCGAGATCAGAGGCTCCGAGTCCTTCGGCCGCGCCTTCTGGGGCTTCTTGAAGCTCCGCACTGCCCAGAGGCTTTTGGTGTAATCTTCCTTGGGGTGATCGAGCATCTCTTCGGTGGAGGCCTCTTCGACTTCCTCACCGTTCAGAAGAACCTTGATCGTATCGGCCATCTGCGCCACCACAGCCAGATCATGGGTGATATAGATCGCCGCGGTGTTGAACTCATCGACGATGTCGCGGATTGCCGCCAGAACCTCGATCTGCGTGGTCACATCAAGAGCGGTCGTCGGCTCATCGAAGATGATCAGATCGGGCCGGCAGGCCATCGCCATAGCCGTCATCGCGCGTTGTAATTGTCCGCCCGACACCTGATGCGGATAGCGGAAACCGATCTCTTCGGGGTTGGGCAGGCGCAGCTTTTCATAGAGCTCTATCGCGTCTTTCCGCGCCTCGGACCGCTTCTTGATGCGGTACTGCACCGGCGCTTCGACATGCTGGTCGATGATCTTGTGCGCCGGATTGAAACTCGCCGCTGCCGATTGTGCCACATAAGCAATCCGTGCCCCACGAAGCGCGCGCTTGTCCTCGCGGCTTGCAGTGGTCAGATCGATGCCATCGAATACGATCGACCCACTCGAGATGCGGGTGCCGTCGCGGGCAAATCCCATCGCCGCGGCGCCAATCGTGGATTTGCCCGCCCCGGATTCCCCGATCAGGCCCAGTACTTCACCGCGATGAAGTGTCAGGTTCACGCCCTTGATGATCGGTAGCCACTCCTCGCCGGTATACCCCTCGATGTGTAGATCCCGAATGCTGAGAAGAACGTTCTTCTGGTTTTGCTCGGTCATCACAGTTTCTCCTTCAGGCCCGAGGACCGGAAAAGCATCCAGTCGACGACAAAGTTTACCGCCACGGTCAAGAGCGCGATGGCCGCCGCCGGTATCAGGGGGGTGATCACACCGAACGAGATCAGCGTCGCATTCTCCCGCACCATTGACCCCCAATCCGCTGTGGGGGGCTGGATTCCCAGCCCGAGAAAGCTCAGACCGGCAATCAGCAGGAAGACGAAACAGAACTCCAGTCCGAACTCCGCCACCAGCGGCGCGGTCGAATTCGGCAGAATCTCGCGGCGGATAAGATACCAGTCCCCCTCCCCGCGCAGTTTTGCCGCCTCGATATAGTCCATGACTACCACGTTGCCCGCGACCGCCCGCGTCAAACGGAAGACGCGCGGACTGTAGATCACCGCCACGACAATCACGATCACCGTCAGGTTGGTGCCAAAGATCGACAGGATCAAAAGCGCGAAGATCAGCGCCGGAATCGACATGATGATGTCGGCAAACCGCCCCATGAGTTGATCGAAAATCCCGCCCTTGGTCGCGGCCAGAAGCCCCGTCGCCGCCCCCGCGATAAAGGCCAGCGTTGTCGCCAGCAGCGCAAGTCCCACGGTATTGCGGGCGCCGAAGATCAGGCGGCTGAACATGTCCCGGCCAAGCTGATCCCCGCCAAGCAGAAGTGTGTCATCCGGCGGGGCAAAGGCCGATCCGACAACTTCCGCCTCGCCAAAGGGCGCAATCCACGGAGCAAAGATCCCGGCAATCATGTAGATGAGGATCACGAACATGCCAAACGACGCGGTAAGCGGCGCCGTGGCAACCTGCTTTGCCAGTCTCTTGGGCAAGAGCAGGATCAGAAACTCGCGAAAGGAATAGGCCGTCATGGCACAGAACGCCAGAGCCCCCGCCGCGACCGCAATACCCCACAAAACAACGGCCCCGCCGATAATCCCCAGCAGAAACGATACCAGCGTCAGCGCAAACAACACGATCAGCGCACTCTGCTGCTTGTAGTAGGCGGCCACGCACGCCCCACCGATCAGAAGGGCAAAATACCCGATGACGAAATAGCTCATGGATCTGCCCTCACTTCGGATGCCGCAAGCGCGGATTTGTCAGGATAGACCCCACATCCGCCGCAAGGTTGAGAAGAATGAAGGTCGCTGCGAAGATCAGGCAGCAAGCCTGCACGATCGGGAAATCCCGCTTGGCTACCGCATCGACCAGAAGCTGTCCGATACCGGGATAAACGAATACCACTTCTACCAGCACCACGCCGGTGACCAGATAGGCGAGGTTGAGTGCCACGACATTGATGATCGGTGCCCAGGCGTTCGGCAGCGCATGGTGCACGATCCGCTTCCACGGCGGCACCCCCTTCAGCCGCGCCATTTCGATATAGGGAGAGGCCAGAAGGTTGATGATCGCAGCCCGCGTCATTCGCATCATGTGCGCTGTGACGACCAGAACCAGCGTCAGCGCGGGAAGGAAGGTGCGATACAGCAAATCGTCCAGATTCATGCCTCCTGACAGACTCGCGTTCGACGGAAAAACCTGCCAGCGCACCGAAAGAAAGAGGATCAGGATATACCCGAGAAAGAACTCGGGCGAGGAAATCGAGGTGAGTGTAAGCACATTGGCGACCCGATCAAAAACCGTGTTGCGCAGCAATGCCACGATGACGCCAAGCACGATCGCCAGCGGGACCGCGATGATGGCCGCATAGCTTGCCAGGAAAAGCGTATTCGCAAAACGCTGGGATATGGCGGAACTCACCCTCTCTCCGGTGACAAGAGATTGCCCGAAATCCCCCGTAACGGCACCGCCCAGCCACTCGAAATACCGGATTGGTGCCGGCCGGTCGAGACCAAGCTGCTCACGCATGGCAGCCACAGTCTCATCGGTCGCACCTTGCCCGAGAACCGCTTCGGCCAGATCACCGGGCAAGAGTTCGACAGCAAAGAAAATCAGGATCGACACGATCAGCAACGTGATCAGCCCCAACCCGAGGCGCATCGCTATCAGACGCAGTAACGTCCCCATCTTGGTCTCCTCGTCGTTGGCCACCGGGCAGAAGGCCGCCTGGCGATCAGTCGGATGTTATCACTATTGGCCGGATCGGAACGGCAGGTCACAACTGGTCCGAGTTCCGGCTGTCGCCGAACCTCGGGGCGTTCAGTCATGTCAGGGGTGCCCCGGAGGCTTGGGAAAACAAAGGGCCGAACCTTTCGGTCCGGCCCAAGTCTGTTAAGCAAACGACCAGCGTTCCATCCAGCGCTCACCGTCCATGTCCCAATGGGACGAGAACGTATCACCTGTCACAAGGTCTTCGTTCGTGGCAAAGACGTAGTTGGCAAACATCGGAATCACGGCGCCGCCGTCCTGATTCACAATGAGCTGCATCTCGTAATACATCTCGCGACGCTTGGCCTCGTCAAGCTCGGCGCGCGCTTTTACAAGAAGCTCATCGAAACGCTCGTTCTCCCAGAACGTATCGTTCCAGGCCGCACCGGATCTGTAGGCCGTGGTGAACATCGCATCCTCCACCGCGCGGCCACCCCAGTAGACGGCAGAGAAGGGATGCTTCATCCATACGTCGGACCAGTAGCCATCGTTGGGCTTGCGCGCCACCTTCATGTCGATCCCGGCCTCCTTGGCCGCGTTCTGATAGAGAACAGCCGCATCCACCGCGCCGGGGAAGGCCGCATCGGCCGCCGCGACCTCGACCGAAAGTCCGTCCATGCCGGCCTTCTTGAGGTAATGCCGCGCCTTGTCGGGATCATAGGTGGTTTGCGGCATCTCGTCGTTGTAGAACCGCTGACCGCGCCCGATCGGGTGGTCGTTGCCGACAGAGCCATAGCCGAACAGGATCTTCTCGACCAGTTCCTCGCGGTTGATCGCATGCTTAAGCGCGAGGCGCACATTCACATCGGTGAAAGGGTCCTTGTTGCAGGACATGGCAAACGTGTAATGCTGGTTCCCCGCGACCGACCGGATACTGAGGTTCTGATTGCGCTCCATCAGGCCAACGGTCTTGAGGTCCAGCTTGTCGATCGCGTGCACATCGCCCGAAATAAGCGCTGTGGTTCGCGCGTTCAGGTCCACGATGGCCAGCATCTCGACTTCGTCGAACCAGCCACGATTCTGGTTCCAGTCATCGGTGTTGCGCGCGAAACTGGTCGATACGCCAGGTTGGAAATTCACCAGTTTGTATGGGCCGCAGCCGTCGCCGGAGCGCCAATCAACTTCACCATCCTTCACCGGCAGAATCGCAAGGTGATAGTCGGTGAAGGTGAATGGAAAGTCAGCGCTGCCCGCATCAAGGGTAAAGACCACCGTGTCGCCATCAGCGGAAATATCGATAATCGACGACAAAAGCGGCTTCGCCGCAGAGGTGGAGTCTTCACCGCGATGGAAATTGATCGAGGCAACCACATCTTCTGCCGTCAGCGTCTTGCCGGAATGGAACGTCACGCCCGACCGCAGCTTGAACCGCCAGGTTTTCGCGTCAGGGCTCGCTTCCCAGCTCTCGGCCAGTTCCGGTTCGATGGACCCATCCCGGCCAACGCCGGTCAAAAAGCCGTGGATACCGTAGGACAGCGCCAGCATATACCCGTTTTCATAGGTGCCGGGGTTGAGCGTATCGGTCGTCTGCCCGTGCCCCTTGGCCACGCGCAGAGTGCCGCCACGCTTCTGCTGAGCCTGCGCCCGGCCACCCCAGACGCTCGCGCCAAGTGCGGCAGCGGCACCAGTGGCCGCCGTGGTGCTCATGAACCGGCGACGCGTTAGTCCGCCCGTATGTGGTTTGATCAGCTTCGCCATCTTCTATTGCTCCCTGTGTCATTTCAGCATCTGACTAGAGACGTACAGTCAAACGTCAGAAGATTCACCCTTGTTTTCGCACAACTTCGCGATTCGGAGTGAAAAACCGCCCCTGCCCTAGGTGTTTAGTCCCGGCATCTGGTGGATCGGATTTAGGATGAAACGATCCGGCTCTGAGGTCCAGACCTTGCAGATGTATTCGTAGGGCGTGAGGCCGCCGAGAGTTTTGAGCCGCCGGGCGAAATTGTAGGCTGCCATGAAGTCTGTGAGGTGCGTGCGTAGCTGATTGTGGCTGTCGTAGTGGAAGCGCTTGACCGTCGCGTCCTTGATCGTGCGGTTCATCCTCTCGACCTGGCCGTTGGTCCATGGATGGTTGGGTTTGGTCAGCCGGTGCTCGATGCCGTTCGCCTCACAGATCATGTCGAAGCGCATCGGCCGGGAGATGATCGTGTTCCGGTTCCTCGGCT
>NZ_FODS01000026.1 GCF_900110425.1 Salinihabitans flavidus
CCCAGTATCTCGCGCGCCTGCGCGGGACTGGCCACCGGGCGTTCGTATGTCTCGCAAAGCGCCGCCGCCCGTTGCACCAGCGCCGCGTTGGAGGGCGCGAGCGTGTCGCGATCAAGGCGCACGTTGTCCTCCAGCCCGGTGCGCGTATGACCACCCGCGGCAATCGCCCATTCGTTCACCACGATCTGGTTGGCACCGATTCCGGCCGCGCACCATTCCGCCTCTGGCGCACGCTCGCGCATCATCCGCACATAGAAGTCGAACACGTCGCGATCCGCGGGCATGGCGTTCTTCACCCCCATCACGAACTGCACGTAGAGCCTGCCGAAAAGCGCGCCTTCGCCATGCATGCGGATGGCCTGAAGAATGTGGCTCAGATCGAAGGCTTCGACCTCGGGCGTCACCTCGTGTTTGCGCATTTCAGCGGCGAGCCAATCCACCAGGTCGGGGGGATTTTCATACACGCGCGTTGGAAAATTGTTCGATCCGACCGAAAGCGACGCCATGTCAGGGCGCAGCGCAAGCATCCCGCCCCGCGTCTTGCCCGCCCCGGTGCGCCCGCCCGTGGACAGCTGAATGATCATGCCGGGGCAATGCGTCTTCAGCCCCTCCATCAGCCGCGCGAACTTCTCCGGGTCCGCTGTCGGCGTCTGATCGTCATTGCGAACATGCGTATGGCAGATACTCGCCCCCGCCTCAAAGGCCTCCTGCGTGCTTTCGATCTGCTCTTCGACAGTGATCGGCACAGCGGGGTTGTCCTCCTTGCGGGGCAGCGAACCGGTGATGGCAACACAGATGATGCAGGGTTTGCTCATGTCGTCTCCTCCGCGCGCACCAGCAGTCAAATATCGAAGAACACGGTTTCACCCTCGCCCTGCAAGCGGATATCGAAGCGATAGACTGCCCCGGCATCCCGCTCTGACCGGTGCGCGACAAGCGTTTCGCGCCGGTTTTCCCACTCGATCGAACGAATGACGGGATCGGCGGCATTCGCCTCGGCCTCGTCGCCGAAATAAAGCCGCGTGTGCAGGCCAAGATTGATACCGCGCGCCACGATCCAGAGGTTGATGTGCGGCGCCATGACACCACCGTTGAAATCGGTGACAGGCCCCGGCTTGATCGTGTCGAAGGCCCATTCGCCCGTGTCGAAGTCGGTGATCACGCGGCCCCAGCCGCGAAACCCCTGCTCAACCTCTCCGGCGTGTTCGGGATGGGCATAGATGCCGGCGGCATTGGCCTGCCACGCCTCAAGAAGCACATCCTTGACGGGGCTTCCGGTGCCGTCGATCACCAGCCCCTCGACACGAATACGCTCTCCCGCTGCGTTGGGACCGGCGATGTCCCAGCCCAGTTCCTCGCGATAGATGTCAAATCCCGCCGCCCCGGGGGCCAGCCCGATATGGACATAGGGCCCGGCGGTCTGCGACGGCGTTTCCCTGAGATAATCAAGCGGTTGCGCCATCAGTTCCCCTCCGGTCGGTTTTCGAACAGCGTGGACCGACGCCCGCGCAGCACGATGTCGAACTTGTAGGCGATGCTGTCGAACGGCACGGTCGCCTTGTGATCGAGCGGCGCGATCAACTGCTCCAGCGCGGCCGGGCCGGGGATCGTGTTGGCGATCGGGCAGCGCGCGATCAGCGGATCGCCCTCGAAATACATCTGCGTGATCAGCCGCTGCGCGAACCCGCTTCCGAATACCGAAAAATGAACATGCGCCGGGCGCCAGTCATTCCTCCAGTTGCGCCAGGGATAGGCACCGGGCTTGATCGTCCGGAAATGATAGTACCCGTCCGCATCGGTCAACGTGCGCCCGCAGCCCCCGAAATTGGGATCAATGGGTGCAAGATAGGTATCCTTGCGGTGCCGATACCGCCCGCCCGCATTGGCCTGCCATATCTCGACAAGCGTGTTTGGCACGGGGCGCGCGTTCTCGTCCAGAACGCGGCCATGCACGATGATCCGTTCTCCGATCGGCATTTCGCCAGACTGCGCGTAATTCAGGATCAGATCGTTGTCGATCGGGTCGATGTCATTGTGCCCGAAAACCGGGCCGGTGATCTCCGACACGGTGTTGTCCAGACTGAGAAGCGCATACTGCGGCGAGCGCGCCACCGATGTCTTGTAATCGCGCGTCAGGGCAGGGGGGTGCCACATCCGGTCGCGCTGATAGAATTCGCCGGGCTTCGGCATGTTGTCTGTCTCCTCTCAGCTATCGGCTGCGCGCATTTCCGGGGCCTGTGCCCGCTCCATCTCGTCATAGGTGGCCTTGGCCAGTTTCAGCGCCTGATTGGCGCGCGGCACACCGGCATAGATGGCCACATGCTGAAACGTCTCCAGCACGTCGCGCTTGCTTGCCCCTGTTCGGGCGGTGGCGCGAATGTGCATTGGTATTTCCTCGAAGTTCCCCATCGCCGCGAGGATCGCAAGCGTCAGCATGGAGCGTTCGCGCAAATCGATTCCGTCACTTGCCCAGACGGTGCCCCAGGCAGCCTCGGTAATCAGCTCCTGAAACGGGGCGTCGAAATCGGTCTTGGCCTCTTCCGCGCGCACAACGTGACCCTCGCCAAGAATCCGGCGCCGCACCTTCATACCAGTCGCGTATCTCTCACTCATGGGCGATCTCCTTACTGGGCGACCTCCTTCGCTTGCGCAGAGGCTATCATAACCAAAGGCGAATGAAATTGAGTTTTCCGCTATTTCACATTACCGTATGGTTATGTCCATGGACCCCCGCCTTCGACTTCGTCATATCGCCTGTTTTCTCGAAATCGCGCGCGCGGGCTCGCTCGTGGCGGCGGCTGACCGGCTCGCCGTAACACAGCCAGCCGTCTCCAAGACGTTGCGGGAACTGGAAGACATCCTCGGTCAGTGGCTTTTCGACCGTAGCGGGCGCGGCCTGCGGCTGAATGCCGCAGGCCGCGCGTTTCAACAGTTCGCGGGCGTTGGCATGGCAGAACTTGAGCGCGCCCAGAACACGGTGCGCGGCGCGCATTTCGGTCAGAGCCGGTTGTCACTCGGGGCTTTGCCGACCGCCGCCACGGAACTGGCCCCCCGCGCGGCGCTGGCCTTTCATGAGGCCCATCCCGGTTGTGTTCTACGGGTGCAGACCGGGCCGAACTGGCTTTTGCTATCGCAACTGCGGGAAGGCACGCTCGATCTTGTTGTCGGGCGGATGGCGGAGCCCGATCTCATGGCCGGATTGTCTTTCGAACAACTCTACCTCGAAGATGTGGTGGCTGTGGTGCGCGCCGATCATCCGCTGCACGGTGACGTGGATGCCGATCAGCTTCTGACATATCCACTTATTCTGCCGCCGCGCGGGGCGGTGATCCGGCCCACCGTGCGCGGCTTCCTGACCAGCATCGGGGCTGGGGACCCGGCCCCGATGTTCGAAACCGTCTCTCTGGCGTTCGGACGCCGGACGCTCGTCGGCTCGGATGCGATCTGGTTCATCTCGCGCGGTGTGGTGTCAGACGAACTTGGCAACGGCAGGCTTCGCACGTTGAAGATGAAGGCGCCGATACTCGCCGGACCCGTCGGAATCAGCCAGCGCGAAGATGCTCAGCCCATGATAGAGCGCAAGACACTCACCGACTGCCTGCGCGCCGTTGCGGCAAGTGATCTGCATCAGGTTACCAACTGACATAACCCTCGGCTCATGAATATCTGCCAGAATCTCAATTTTCAATGCTGGTGGTTATGGTAATCTCCTGCACAGATCAGGAGGTCAGAAGATGAGCACCGCTCAACGACGCCGCACACAAGTGGCCATCATCGGCGGTGGCCCGTCCGGGCTTCTGCTGTCTCAACTGCTTCACCGGCGGGGAATCGATTCCATCGTGATCGAGCGCCGCTCCAAAGAGCATGTTCTGGCCCGCATCCGCGCCGGTATCCTCGAAAGCGGTTTTGTCGGGCTGATGCGCGAGGCCGGGATCGCAGAGCGCATGGACCGCGAGTGCTTCATTCACGAAGGCACGATGATTGCCTATGACAACAGGAAATTCCGCGTCAACTTTCGCGAACATACCGGGACAGATGTCGTCGTCTATGGTCAAACCGAAGTGACGCGCGATCTGTATGAGGCGCGTGAGAAGATGGGCGGCGCCATCGACTTCAACGTCGATGACGTGCAAATTCACGATGCCAACGGGTCTGCGCCGTATCTGACCTATGAGAAAAACGGAACGAACCACCGGATCGATTGCGATTTTATCGCCGGTTGCGACGGGTTCCACGGTGTCAGCCGTCAGGCCATACCACTCTCGGTGCGCCACGAATACGAAAAGACCTATCCCTTTGGCTGGCTTGGTGTTTTGTCGGAAACGCCGCCTGTCCACGAAGAGCTGATCTATGCCAATTCGACCCGCGGCTTCGCGCTCTGTTCGATGCGCAACGCCAGTCTCAGCCGCTACTACATTCAATGCGCCCTGAACGACAGTCCGGACGACTGGACCGACCGCATGTTCTGGGACGAACTGAAACGCCGCATTCCCGAAGAAGATGCCGACCGACTCGTGACCGGACCATCCGTTGAGAAATCAATCGCACCGCTGCGATCCTTCGTGACAGAGCCGATGCGCTGGGGCCGGCTGTTTCTCTGCGGTGACGCGGCCCATATCGTGCCACCGACAGGGGCCAAGGGGCTCAATACCGCCGCCTCAGATGTACACTATCTCTACACAGGTCTGCGTCAGTTCTATGAGGATGGCGACAGCGACGGGATCGATCGCTATTCCGAACGTGCGCTGGCTCGCGTCTGGAAGGCCGAACGGTTCAGCTGGAACACGACCAACCTGCTGCACCGCTTCCCGTCACAGACCGAGTTTGACCTCAAGATGCAGAGAGCGGAACTTGATTTCCTGCGCGACAGCCGGGATGCACAAAAGGTCTTTGCGCAGAATTACGTCGGTCTGCCATACTAGCGAATTCATGCGGTGGATGAGCTGAACTTACCAACCCATTGATATCTAACTCGTATGAAATATTAACATAATACTGATTATGCGAATAATGGGCATGGGACCGCCAACCCCTCATGCACCAGCATTGGCCCTTGATCCGACCCCGTCCGGCGCAGTTCAGTGAACCGCGGCAAACATGACCCTTTCCTCATCTGCATCCAAGGGATCGAACTCCTCGACCACACGACCT
This sequence comes from Salinihabitans flavidus, assembly GCF_900110425.1. Taxonomy (GTDB): domain Bacteria; phylum Pseudomonadota; class Alphaproteobacteria; order Rhodobacterales; family Rhodobacteraceae; genus Salinihabitans; species Salinihabitans flavidus. The sequence goes on from NZ_FODS01000026.1 coordinate 5,152, forward strand.
GCCCGGCAAACCAGAATACGATCCGAAATGCTGAAGATTTCGGGCAGATAAGACGAAATCACCACCACCGCCATACCCTCGTCGGCAAGCCGGTTGATCAACTCATGGATCTCCGCGATCGCCCCGACGTCCACCCCGCGCGTGGGTTCATCGAATATGACGATTTCCGGCTTCTGGACCAGAGACTTGGCGATCACGACCTTTTGCTGATTGCCTCCGGACAGTTCGATTACCCTCGCGTCGGTGTCGATTGCCCGGATGTTCAGCGATGAGGTCCATTCATCGGCCAGCGCCTTCATCTCGCTTCGGGTCACAACCACACCTTGGCTGAGACCGGCCGCAAGTCGGCCCATGTTCAGATTTTCGGAGATCGACATGGTTTCGAAGAAGCCCTCGGCCTTGCGGTCCTCGGTGACATAGACAATACCGTCGCGCACCGCCTCGCGCGGAACACGGTACCTTACAGATCTGTCGTGCAAGCGTATCTCTCCGCCGTTAAGGAAATTCCGCTTGACCACCCCGGCGATGATCTTGGCCGTCTCCGTGCGCCCCGATCCGATCAATCCGAACATTCCGGTCACCTGCCCCGCATAGATTGAAAACGATGTGTTTTTCACGATCGTTCCCATGGACACGTTTTGCAGGCTGAGGACCTTGGCCTGTCCGACACGGTTGGAATTGCGGTGCGCCCCATGGCTGGACGATTCGAGCGTGCGGCCCACCATGGCGCGCACGATCCGCTCGCGGTCGAATGTCTCGACGGGTCCGGTCTCGATCAGCGCACCATCGCGCAGCACCGTGATCAGATCGGCAATTTGCAGCGCTTCCTCAAGGGCATGGCTGATGAAAATGATCGACACGCCCCTCTCCTTGAGACGCTCCACGAGTGAAAAGAAGTGGTGTTTCTCTTCCGGGGTCAGAGCCGCGGTCGGTTCATCGAAGATAATGACCTGAACATTCTTGCGCACGGCCCGGGCTATTTCGACCATCTGTTTGTGCGCCGCACCCAGCGCGCCGACCATCGTGGTCGGGTTAACGTTGAAATTCAGCGACTGGAGAAACGTCTGCGCCGAGATATTCAGGCTTCGTATGCGGTTGAACAGCTTTTCGTCGCCCAGATACAGGTTCTGAGCAACGGTCATCGATGGCACGAGGCTTGTTTCCTGAAAGACCATCGCCACCCCGTTGTCGAGGGCCTCGGCCGGGGTCTGGAAATCGACGGGCTGGCCATTCATCAGCATCTCGCCCCGGGTTCTTTGCGTGACGCCGCACATCATTTTCGTCAGGGTGGACTTCCCCGCTCCGTTCTCGCCCAGAAGCGCGTGAACCTTGCCTTCCTCAAGCTCGAAATCCACGTCGGTGATCGCCGGAACGCCACGATACTCCTTGGTGACGTTTTTCATTTCAATCAGTGCACTCATGTCTGAACCACCCCCCTGTCTTGCATCAGGCGCAAGACCAGATTGCCGCCCTTGGATGCGGCCAGTAACTGTCCGTCGACCTCTGCCACGGACGTAATCCCGTGCCGCTTTCCGTCGGCGCGGCTGTGCTGGCTGGCGACGGGACGAAACATCTCATCCAGCCGGATCACCAACCCGTAGGACTGGCTCGGCGCCCACGGTTTGACCACGCCGAGATGCACCTGCGCCCCGCCCTGTAACGGTTGCAGGAATGTCGTTGACGCCTCCAGCGACGGCGCAGCCCAGTAGTCGGGGTCGATCTCTTCGATCATTCGCTCGCGAAAGCCCGGCTCCCGCAGGATGAATTCGATAAGCGGATTGCGCGGGGCGAAGACTGCCAGCCACCAGCCGCCCCCTGACGCGGGCGAAATCCGCGCGGGATACCCCGGCAAATCCCATAGCGGTGTCTTGACCCCCCCATCCCTCGTGCGATGCAGTACCCGGTGACGCCAGCTTTCCGTGATGACCAACCCGTCCGCGCCAAGGCCCAGACCAAAGGGCCAGGCCAGATCACCCATCAGCCGTTCTGCGGACCCCGCCGCCAGATCAATGCGCCAGACGCTCCCTGTTTGTCCTCGTGACATCAAATCATGCTTCCAGTCATTGGGACTGAAATTCTCAGAGCCGTTGGCAACAAAAAGTGTGTCGGCCCCGTCAAACAACAAGGCAACGGGACAGTTCAGCGTGCGTCCGAGCATTGCCGCCAGATCTTTTCCGTCGTGCGGCCCGCCGATCAGTCTGATCCCGTCATTCGCCAACCCGACCGCCAACGCCCCGTCCGACCCGGCCGCCAGCGCAGATACCGTTGTATCAAAGGCATACCGCTCTCGACCGTCCGACAGGGCGCAAACCTGATTTCCCGTCGAGAACAGGATTTCCCCGCCGCATTCACAAATCATGTCGGGCTGCTCGGTGCGGCAGATCGGCTCCGCCTCCTCGACAAGCTGGTTGGGGCGCAGTGCCCCATCCATCGACGGCACCGTTACAGCCGCGTCCCCACTGCCGCGAATCTTGTCGAGCTTTCGCTGAAAGAAGGCGATCATGTCAGCTCTCCCCAATAAGAATCGTGAGAGGTCCAGTTCGGGTCGGCATCGGGGATCGGATAGCGCCCGATCCGGTTGTTGTAGATGCCGCCCAGATACAGGTATCCCTTGTGCTCGCGGATCGAGGTAATCATCGGATGCGCCTCGCCGCCCAGATCCCAGAGCACGTCAAGAACGTTCCCGTCCTTGTCGAACTTGATCACGCAGCCGGTGTTCATGTTCGGATAAAGCCAGTCGTCCCGCGACACGCTCTGCACCATCCGGCGCCGGAAACCGGGCATCCGCTGGGCAAGGTCGAACACGGGCGAGCGCATTCCGCAAAGCGCGCACCAGTAGGTGCCGTCAGAGGCACGGTTGATGTTATCCGGGTATCCCGGCAGGTTGGCGATCACGACGTCGCGCTGCCCCTTTCTGGGACCGTCGAACCAATAGCGGGTGATCCGGCAGCCCCATGTTTCGGCATAGAGCAGCGATTGCCCCTCGAACTCGACGCAAATCCCGTTTGGAAGCTGCAAGTTCGGCAGCACGGTCCGCGAGGAGCCGTCCTTGGGATCATAGCAGATGATCCGCCCGTTGCCGCGTGCTTCGAGCGCATCGACCATCCAGTCATACATCTCGTAGCGTACCGTCGCCTCGCTGAAGAACACGCGGCCATCCGGTGCGATGTCGAGGTCATCCGCCAGCCGCAACCGTGAATCGTCGGCGATGGACAACCAGCTTCGATTGGTTTCGTCCGAGAGCTTGGTCACCGTCTGATCGGGGGCAATCATGAACAACCCCATCCCGCCAACGCAGACATGCAGATTGTCCCTTGCGTCGAAGGCCATGCCCAGCGGATGACCGCCGATATGGGCAAAGACCTCGATCCGGGTGTAGTCGGGGGCGAAGATCCGGATCACGTCGCCATGCCGGCTGCCGCAATACATGTTGTCCTCGCGGTCGAAGATCATGTCCTCGGGACCGTCCAGTTCACCAAGCCCGATCGCCTCCACACCGCGCAGCTTGTCGTTGAGCGCATAGGGAGAGTCCGACCCTATTGCCGTCTCGGGAAGCGGCGGCAGCTTGAAATAGGTCGGCGAGACATAGGACCGTGCAAGGATCTTGCTGCGGTTTTTCATCCAGCGCACGTCGATGGCCACCGCGAGCAGAAGCACAGAGCCCAGAACAAGTGAACTGGCTCCGCTCATGAGCCCCATGCGGATCAGGCTGTTTTGCACCAGAATGATGATGACCGTTCCGAGGGCCGCCTTGACGATGGAGCCGCGCCCGCCCCCAAGGCTGATCCCGCCCAGCACGACGGCGGTCAGGATCGTCACCTCGAGCCCGAGGCCGACGCCGGCGCTCGCGCTCGAAAGCCGCGCGGCGTAAAAGGTCGAGGCCAGTCCACACAACATCCCGGAGATGACATAGGTGGCACAGACGGTCCGCTTGACGCGGATGCCCGCGTTATAGGCCGACCTGCGCGACCCTCCGACCGCCATCAGATGCCAGCCGAACCGAAAGCGTGTCAGAACCAGATGCGCGGCAACGGCAACGACGACCACGGCGACAAGGCTTGACGGAATCCCGAATATATTGCCAAGCGCCATGAACTCCCACGCCAGCGAGGCATTGAACCCCCGGCCGATGATCATGGCGTAATCAAGTAGAAGCATATCCACGCTTGCCCGCACGATGATCAGCATGACCAGGGTCGTCAGAAAGGCGCGCAAACCAAGATACCCGATCAGGATGCCATTGATCAGCCCGACCGCCCCGCCAACCGCGATAACCGCCGGAATCCCGAGGATCAGCGGAAGCTCAAGATAGTTGATCAGGGCAAGCGAGACGAAGTTGCACAAGGCAAAGATCGAGCCCACAGAAAGATCGATTCCGCCCGCCATCATTACGATCGTCATGCCGATCGCGATAAAGAGGTATTCCCCGTAGATCCGCCCGATATCGTTGAGATTGGCTGCCGACAGGAAATTGGGCATCTGCGTGCCGAAGAAGATCAGGACCAGCACCAGAATGAAGGCCGGGATCAGCGTATCGATCCAGTTCTTGCTGAGAATCTCGCCAAGCGCGTGATCCGGCACCAAACGGTAACGCCATTTTGCCCAGGTCTCGGATGCGGCCATGTCCATAACTCCATAAGTTGCCCCGGCCCGGCTTGAATCCGGGCGGTCACGGGGCCCGCGAACGCGCGCCCCGTGGTCTCGATTGCTATCAGCCGCCGTGGGCCTTCAGCTCTTCCAGGGTCCAGCACGAAGAGGGTGTCATGTTCTCCTTCGTGATGTACTTCAGGGGCGTGTAGAGCGCGAAAGGCGCCGATCCGGGCTCCGGGTCGGTCTGCAACAGGATCTTCAGCGCCGAATTGAGATCACGCGCCTGTCCGGGCACGTCATAGCTGTAGTAGGCGTCGAAGTTGCCGTTCTCGATATTGTCGCAGGCCGCCGCCTGATTGCCTCCGCCCGAACTCACGAGGAACACCTGATCTTCAAGTCCGGCTTCGCGGATCGCTGCGGCTGTGCCGATGTCCTGCCCATCCCAGATGCCCAGAATACCGCAAAGGTCCGGATGCTGCTTGAGAATGGTCGACGTGATGGCCTGCGCCTTGGAGGAATCGAAATCCGCCGCCTGCGTGGCGACAAGCTCGATCTCGGGATGCGCCGAGAAGACATCGTTGACGGCCTGTCCCGCGATCGTTGCTGTCGGATTGGCCAGCATGCCCTGGACAAAGGCAACCTTGCCGTTGCGCCCCGATCCCTCGCCGCAGGCATTGACGACCGCTTCGGCCTGTTTGACGCCCATTTCGTACCAGTCGGTTCCGACATAGACATCGCCGTTGGTCACAGACTTCAGGTTGATCTGAATGACGTTGATCCCGGCCCGCATCGCCTTTTGAACGATCCGGTTGTAGGCTTGCATGTCAAGAGGATGCAGGATGAGGACATCCGGCTTTTCGGCGATGAAGCCATTGGCGGCCTGCGCCCCGGCTTCGGTGTTCCAGTTCGGATCGCGCACCATCACTTCATAGCCCAGGGCGTCCGCCTGGTTCTGCAAGCCGGCATTCCACCCTTCTGTCAGGTCGAACCCCATGGACAGGGGCACAAACCCGACCTTCTTGCCCTTCAACGCCGCGTAGTAGTCTTTTGACTGGCCATCATCGAAGGGTTCGGCCATCGCGCTCCCGGCAAGCCCGGTCAGGCCAAGCGTCGCCGCAGTCACCACCGTCTTGAAAGTTGTTCTAAGTCTCATTCTCTTCTCCCTGATTGGACAGTTTCTGTCCCTGCTGTTGTCCGCGAAGCGGTCAGATATCTCCGTGCTGCGCGGTTTGCTCGTCCCTCGGGTTCAGCATCGTGTCGATCACGATGGCCGCCAGAAGGATTATGCTCTTGAAAATGTTCTGCGCCGTGTAGCTCAGGTTTAGGATCGTCATCCCGTTGAGCAGGATTCCGATCAGCAGCGTGCCGACGATCACATTGCGGACACCGCCCTTCCCTCCCGAAAGGCCGATCCCACCCAGAACCACGACAAGGATCACGTCATACACCTGCGTCGACAGCGCCAGCCGCGTGTTCATGCTCGACACCGACGTGGCGATCACCACCCCGGCCAAAAGCGCGATGACCGCGATCAGCACATATTGAAGCATCATCACCGGCCGCACTGGTATCCCCGTGATGCGCGCGGTCCACAGGTTGTCGCCGATGGCGTAGTTGTAGCGGCCGTATTTGCTGAATTGCAGGAAGACATGCACGATCAGCGCGACCAGCGCGAAGGCGATGACCGGATTCGGAATACCGAGAAAGCGACCGCTGCCGATCTGATAGAACCAGCTTTCGCCCTGCGGCAGATAGACGACGTCCGTTCCGACAAGGAACGATTTTCCAAAGCCGTAGATGGCAACGCCCATGGCGAGCGTGGCGAAGATCGCCGGGATCTCGACATAGGCGATCAGAACCCCGTTGATCAGACCGATCACAACCGCAAACCCGAGGGCGAGACCGAACGCCACCCAGAGGTTCGTGCCGTCGTTCACCATCACAAGCATCCACGCGACGGAAATCACCATGGTGGACACCATCGACAGATCGATTCCGCGCCCGATGACCCCGATCGCCATTCCCGTCCCCAGAATCCCGAGGATCGACACGTTCTGCACCAGCGACAGGATATTGCCGCCGCTCAGAAAACCGTCGAGCCCGACCGAGAAGCCGATGAACAGGATCACCGAGATGAGAAGGACGATCCGTTCCTGATTGAGCCGGTTCAGCATGGTGCTCTCTCCAATGTCACAGCGGGTATCCGACCATCTGGCCATCTTCGACGCGCTCGATGTATTCGGTCATCCCGAACCCCTCGCGGCCGTCCCAGGTGAACTTCGAGTACCCTTCGGCGATCCGTGAAATCAGCGTCTCGCCATCGACCTGACGGCGGTTTCGCAGCGGCGCGAGGGTCAGCACCTCGGCGTCGATCAACGCCTTGCGCTTGTCCGTCGCAACGCTGAGCCTGACACGATGCGGGTCATGCTTGTCGGTCCAGTCGGTGATCACGTTGAGATCGGTAACCTCCTCGTATTCACCATCCACGAGCAGAACGCCCAGACGCCGGGTCTTTCCGGCCTCGTCGGTGATCCGCAGCAGCATGAATCCGTCGCCATCCTCGAAGTTGGCTATGAACAGCCGGTAGTAGTAGATCGCCTGCCAGTATCGCGGCCCCCATGAATGATCGCGCCAGCCGCGCCCGTCGATCTGCCAGCGTTCGGCGCCGACCTCGATCACGCCATCGACCTTGCCATGCTGGTTGAAATGCCCGCGTGAGAAATCACGCCCGTACATCGTCGGCGTGACATCGTCGGTCGGCTCGCCCCCGTGGATTGGGGACGACGCCACATGCGTGAAATCCACCCGCCCCGGCAAACGCGGCCCCTCCGCGAAAAGCCGCTGTGGCTCGCGCAGGTCGTCGGGATTGTCCACGATGAGCAGATCGCCCTCGTACTGCATCCGAATGGACTTGAACGGCTCGATCACCTCATAGGACAGACCGCCCGCATCGAAGGCATTGTTGTGCTCGATCCGTGGCCGCTGAAACTGGCAGGCGACCCGGCCGTCGGGCAAGTAGAGACAGACCGAGAGCTCCGCCCGGCCCTCGTTCACCCGGTTGCCAAGACGCATCCAGCCGCCGACCCTTTGCCTGAAATCGAACCCGTTGGAATAGACGCTTTCGTTGAAATTCGGCACCGGATCGGGGGCGTGATTGTATTCGTCCTCGCGGCGCATCAGGAAGTTGCTCATCACTATCGCTCCTTTTTCTCGGGCCGCTCAGGCCGCATTGTCCGTGGCGCCACCGCGCGCAAGTTCCGTCCGTGCAAGCGCCTCGCGGTGCACCTCGTCCGGTCCGTCGCCGATCCGCAGGAACCGGGTCTCGGCAAAGGCCATCGCCAGAAAGAAATCCTCGCTCAGCCCGCTGCCGCCATGGACCTGAATGGCCCGGTCGATGATCTGGCCGGTGACGGTCGGCACGAAGATCTTCGCCATGGCGATGTCGTGCCGCGCCGCCTTGTTGCCCAGCCGGTCCATCGACCACGCCGCCTTGAGTGTCATGAGGCGCGCTGCCTCCAACTCGGTGCGGCATTGCCCGATCACCTGCCGCACGCCGCCCATCTCCGACAGGCGGTTGCCGAACGCGGTGCGCGCGCCGGCTCTTGCGCACATCGCCTCCATGGCGCGCTCGGCCAGGCCGATGAACCGCATGCAGTGATGGATGCGCCCGGGGCCAAGCCGCCCCTGCGCAATCTCGAACCCCCTGCCTTCGCCCAGAAGCATCGCGTCCGTCGGCACCCGCACCTTGTCGAAAACCACCTCTGCATGGCCCAGCGGCGGATGCTGAAACCCGTAAACCGCCAGCGGGCGCGTCACCGTCACGCCGGGGCTGTCCATCGGCACAAGGATCATGGATTGCTGCTTGTGCTTGGGGGCATCGGGGTCACTCTTGCCCATCACGATGGCGACCTTGCAGGCATCGGCCATCGCCCCGGTCGTCCACCATTTGCGGCCGGTAACGACATATTCATCGCCATCGCGTTCAATGCGCGTTTCGATGTTCGTCGCGTCCGAAGAGGCGACCTGCGGCTCGGTCATCGCGAAGCACGACCGGATCTCGGCGTTCAGAAGCGGCTTGAGCCACCGCTCCTTCTGCGCGTCCGTGCCGTAAACCGACAGGATCTCCATGTTGCCCACGTCTGGCGCGTTGCAGTTGAAGATCTCCGGCCCCGCGAGGGATCGGCCAAGCGTTTCGCACAGATGCGTGTATTGATAGTTCGACAGCCCCTGCCCCTCGGGTCCGTGATTGTAGAACAGGTTCCACAGCCCTTGCTCACGCGCTTTGGCCTGAAGGTCGCGTTGCAGCGCGCTATGCGCCCAGCGACCCTCCTGCCGCGACTCGTCAAGAAGCTCCGCCTCGTTGGGATAGACATACGCCCCCATGAACTCGGTCAGCGTCTCTTTCAGCGCCTTGGTCTTGTCGTCCAGTTCCGCAAACATCCGTTTCACCTTTCAGGTGCTGATTGTGTCTCTCTTGACCACGATCCCGGCCTTCTCGCGGTCCCATGTGTCCGCGGTGATGCCCTCTTCCCTCAACTCGACCTTCTTGATCTTCGCGGTCGGCGTGCGCGGCAGTTCGTCCACGAAACGCACGAAGCGCGGGATCATGAAATGCGCCATGCGTGGCCGCAGAAACTCGATGAGCGCGGCCGGCTCCAGCGTCTCGCCCGGGCGCATCGCTATCACGGCGAGAACCTCGTCCTCGGCCTCCTCGCTCCTGACAGCAACCGCCGCCGCCTCGCGCACGGCGGGATGCCCGGCGATCTCGCTTTCGACCTCGAAGGACGAGATATTCTCGCCCCGGCGCCGGATCGCGTCCTTCAGCCGGTCGCAGAAATAGAAATTGCCCTCTTCGTCGCGCTTGAACCCGTCGCCGGTGTGAAACCACCCGTTCCGCCATGCGTCCGCCGTCGCCTGCGGGTTGGCCGCGTATCCGTGGCTGATCGCCCAAGGGCAATCGGTGCGCACCACAAGCTCGCCCATCTCGCCCGGCGGCAGTTCACAGTCATTCTCATCGACGATCCGCACCTCGATGCCGGGCCGGGGCCGTCCCGCGCTGCCAAGGGCCGTCGGGTTCGGAGGCGACACCAGCGGCATGGACACCTCCGTCATGTTGAAATGAGTGTGCACGTCGGTGCCGAACCGCTCGTGAAACTCCATCGCCGAGGCGTTCAGCGGCACATAGGTGCAACTGCGCAGGCTGTGATCGCGGTCATCCGCGCTCTGTGGTTGCTTCAACAGAAAATTACCCATCACCCCGAGGATGATCGTCGTCGTGATCTGCGCCTCGCGCACCGTCTGCCAGAAGGTTTCGGTCTTGAAGCTCTCGATCATCGCGATGGACCCGCCGTGGATCAGCATCGCCGTGACCGGCATCACCCCGCCGCTGTGATAGATGGGCAGGTTGATCATGTAGCGGTCGTCGCTATCGAGAAACGGCGCCGAGTCGGCCATCTGGTGCAGATGGAAATAGGACGACAGCACCCCCTTGGACGGCCCCGTCGTGCCCGACGTGAAGATGATCGACTGAAGATCCCATGGCATCAGCGGCCGGTCCAGCGCAATCGGCGCGGTCTCGTCGCTGTCCAGGGCCGTGGCCGGATGCACCGCCAGCCCGCCCAGATCGGGCGCGTCCCCCCTGAGCACCACCACATCGCTGAGTTGCCCGGTCTCCACCCCCTGCAGATGCGGCGCCAGCTCGGCATGAACGATCGCCAGCCGCGCCTCCGACAGGGTCACCGCATGGCTCAGAAGACCGCCCCGATAGGCGATGTTCATCGGAACGAACACGGCGCCAAGGTAGTTCAGCGCGAACCAGACCCGGATGGCATCGGCGCAGTTCGGCAACCAGACCAGCACCCGCTCGTCCTGCGCGACACCAAGCGCCTGCAAGGCATGGGCCGTTCGGATCGTATGCTCCAGCGTGCGCGCATAGCTCCATGTTTCGCCATCGGCAAAGCGCGCGAAGATCTTGTCGGGCTGCGCCTCGGCGTTGCGCTCCAGCAAATACCGCTGAACGCAGGCTTCGGGCGCAGGCAGGCGCGGATCAATATGGTCGGTCATGGTGTCCCCCCAATCCTCTTTGTCTTCAGCCGCCCTTGGCGATCTCGGCAAACAGGGGTCGTTTGGTCATCTTCATCTCTTCTTCCAACTCGTCGTGCATGTGCCGGCGAAGCCTCTCGCCGGCCGCCCTGACCGCGTCCCCCTCCAGACGCGACCATTCGATCAGACGGTCGGAGATCTCGCTGTCGATATCGTGGCATTGCGCCAGAAGGTCCCGGACGGCGACAGGCTCGGTCGCTTCCGGTTCGGGCGGCACCTCTCCGGCCGCCAGCGCCTTCGCCTCGGCCAGCGCCCGTCGCTTGGCGTCGAGGCTTTTCGCAACCTGTTCGGCGTCCCATTCCAGCCGGTCGCCGAAATTGTTCAGCAGATCGATCACCCCGACCGCCTGCCCGCGGGCATAGGGGTCGGACACATGAGGGACGATATCATCGCGCAACGTCGTGACGATTCCCTCGATCAAGCGGACAACTGACGGTTTCATTGCGCCTCCTCCAATGCCTTTTCCACCTGCAACAGCATACGCGGGATCTGCGCCCCCATCCCGGCCATGCGCATGTCGTTGAAGCCGCGTTTCTCGAAACAGTGGAAGGCCGCCAGATGCATGATCGCGAGCTTGAACGTGCCGAAGGCTTCCCAGTACGCCAGATCGCGAAGCGTGACCTCAAGGCCGGTGCGCGCGCAATACCGCTCAAGCAACGCGTCGCGCGTCAGAAGGTGGCACATATATTCGGACCGCCCGCGCCATGCGCGCATACAGGTCCAGCCCAGATCCTCCAGCGGATCGCCCAAATGCACCAGCTCCCAATCGAGAAAGGCCTGTATCTGCCCATCGGTCTCCAGAAAGTTGCCGATCCGGAAATCGCCGTGCACGATGCTGACCCGCTGCGCGACGGGCGCATGATCGTGAAACCACGCCGCCGCCCATTCCAGCATCGGATACCGCACCTCAGACCAGCCGCGCATCCGCGACACCCACGCGTCGATCTGCCCGGTTGCCGCGGTCTCGGGGGTCACGCCCGCGTCCAGCTCCGCCACTTCGGTGGTGCGCCAGTCGAAATTGTGCAGATCCGCGAGAATGTCGAAGAACTGCGCCCCGAGCGTGCGGCGTGCGCCTTCGTCGAAGGCGGGCTTGCCGTCCTCTGTCCACGGGATCGGCACGTCGCCCGCCACCCACTCGCAGATGAAGAAGGGCGCGCCGAAGACCCGGCCGCTATCGTCATACCAATAGACATCGGGCACCTTCATTCCCGCCTGCCTCAGGGTCTTGAGAGTCACGAACTCGGGCCGTGCCAGATAGGGGGCGAAAATGCCTCGCGGCGGGCCGATTCGCAGGATCAGATCACGGCTCTGGCCATTCCACGCGGCACGAAACCCATAGGTGACCCATGAAAACCCCACGGTGAACCGCGTCAGGTTTCTGACCTCGACCCGCGCACCTGTCTCCTCGCCCAGAAAGGCCAGCAACTGCGCGCGCACAGTATCGCTATCGTAGGGGTCGAACACCGGCGTGTCCTGTCCGGCCACCGCGGGGCTGCTCATGTGTCCTCCCATCCAGGACCGGTGTCCCGCAGGCCCGCCGACCACTCAACGCAGGTCCAAAAGCATGATGTCACGTTGCATTCCTCCCCAGGACGCGAGATCGAAGCGCCTTCCGCATGCAAGTGAATGGACTTTATTAGAGGCTTCGAAAACCTGCGTATATTCCACTATCACCAAGCATGAGAAGCTGAGCATGTCTCATTAGTAGTTCGACTATAGTAACAGGAATTGCCGTCTGACAACCATAAAATGAGCAATGATTCACGACTCATGCAGATTGACCCGGTTTCTGAACTGGCCTATCAAGGCGCCCTATGCTGAAAACACCGCCGACGCCGAGGGAGTCCTGACCGGATGCCACCTCTGAACGACCCGCGCCCGCACAAGCGCCTCAACCGCGCGCAACGCGCCGAGGCGACACGCGCGAAGATTCTCGAAGCCTCGATCGAGGCGGTGGGCGAATACGGCTATGCCGGGGCCAGTATCGCGCGGATCGCCGATCGCGCCGGAATCGCGCAAGGCACCTTCTATAACTACTTTGAATCACGTCAGAATCTTCTTGAGCAACTGCTGCCGATGATCAGTCTCGAATTGCTCGAACACGTCCGCGAAAAGGTGATGGCGGCGCCCGACGATCCCATCGCCCGGGAGCGGGCCCGGATCACCGGATTCTTCGAATTCCTGCGCCAGACCCCGCATTTGTTCACCATGTTGCACGAAGGCGAATTCCACACCCGAATCGGGTTTCAGAAGCATGTTGAAATGCAAACCGCCAGCTACGAGCGCGCCATGCGATTTGAAATGCGGCGCGGACATCTGCGGGTCACGGACCCTGCCAAACTGTCGGTTTTCGTGCGGATGCTGATGGCCTCGCGCGACTACATCAGCGGCCATTTCTGCATGCGCGACGGCAAGGTGGTGGAGCCGCCGGACCATGTCATAGACGCCTACATGGATTTCGTGGTGGGCGGACTGTTCAAACAGCCCGAGGGCTTGATCAAAGGGGAAGACGACCATGCTGCAAGACGTAGCCATTGAGGTGTCGGGGGGCATCGCCCGGCTGACCATCAACCGCCCTGACAAGCTCAACGCCATGCGCGATCAGACCGCCGATGAACTCAAGCAGGGACTGAGCGAGGTGGAGGACGACCCCTCCGTGCGTGCGGTCATCCTGACGGGGGCGGGGCGCGGCTTCGGCGCCGGATACGATCTTCCCGCGATCGACATGTCGCGCACGCCCGAACTCGACACCGTGCTCGACGCGCATTTCAATCCGCTGGTCCGCAAGATGCGGCAATCGCGGTTGCCGATCATCGCGGCGGTCAACGGCCCCTGCGCCGGCGCCTCGGTCGGCGTCGCTCTGGCCGCTGACATCGTTCTGGCCGGTCGGTCGGCGTTCTTCTACGAACCGTTCATAGGGCTGGGGCTCGTGCCGGATGCGGGTAACACGATCTTCATGACCCGGCTGGCGGGCCGGATCCGTGCCAGTGGCGCGATGCTTCTGGGCGACCGGATCACCGCGCAGGAGGCCGAACGCTGGGGCCTTGTCTGGCGCGTGACCGAAGACGAGGCGCTCCTGGACGAGGCCGGCGCCATCGCCGAAAGCCTCGCCGCACGGGCTCCGGCGTCTGTGGCAGCGACCAAGCGGCTGATCACCGCCGCCTCCGAATCGGACCTGAGCGCCATGCTGGACGGGGAAAGCCTTGAGCAGGGCATTCTGGGCCGCACCGATGAGATGCGCAGCGCCATCGAACGCTTCGTGGCAAGCAAGAAAGCCGGCTGAGGATGCAACCGGGGCCGGGGTGGATCGCCGCCCTGCCCGTCACATATCACCCCAGCGCATAGCCCGCGCCGCGCACCGTCCGAAGCGGGTCATCCCCGCCATGCTGGCACAATGCCTTGCGCAGCCGCCCGATATGCACGTCCACCGTGCGGCTGTCGACATAGATATCGCGTCCCCAGACCCGATCAAGAAGCTGCTCGCGGCTCCAGACGCGGCCCGGCTTTTCCATGAATGTTGTCAGAAGCCTGAACTCCGTCGGGCCGAGCTTGAGCGGATGATCGCCGCGCGTCACCCGGTGGGTTTCGGCGTCCAGTACGATGTCGTCATACTGAAGGCGCTGGCCGACCGTCGCGGGCCGCACCCGCCGAAGCTGATTGCGCACCCGCGCCATCAGTTCGAGAACCGAATACGGCTTGATCACGTAGTCGTCGGCGCCGGTCTCCAACCCGCGCACCCGGTCCACCTCTTCAGAGCGGGCCGAGAGCATGATCACGGGAATCCCGCGTGTCTCTGACCGGGTCTTGAGCTGCCGGCAGATCTCGATCCCCGAGATACCCGGCAACATCCAGTCGAGGACGATGATGTCGGGCGCTTCCTCCTCCACCAGCAAGAGCGCCTCGTCGCCATCGGCCGCGGTGACGACCTCGAAGCCTTCGGCCTGCAGGTTGTAATACAGAACCTCGCGCTGCGCCGGTTCATCCTCCACCACAAGGACCGTTGGGTGTTCGCTGCTCACTGCCATGCCCCCGTCTTACTCCTTGATCATGCCAAGCTCTGGATCGCGCGAGGTCAGATCGTCCTTCGGGCGACTGTCCTCGGGCATCTCCCCGGTGACGAGATAGATCACCTGCTCGGCGATATTGGTGACGTGATCGCCCATGCGCTCCGTGTTCTTCGCGATGAAATGCAGATGCATGCATGGCGTGATATAGCGCGGGTCCTCCATCATGAAGGTCAGGAACTCGCGGAACAGCGCGTTATACATCTGGTCGATCTCGCGATCGCGCTGAAGTATTTCACGCGCCAGCTCCACATCGCGCTGAATATAGGCGTCCAGCGCATCCTTGAGCATAAGCTGCACCTCGCGCGCCATCCGGCGCAGCGACCCGCGCGCGCCCTCCACCGTGGACAGATGCATGAGCACCGTCGTGCGCTTGGCCATGTTCTTGGCATAGTCTCCGATGCGCTCAAGGTTGCCCGCGATCTTCAGAACCGACAGCACAAGACGCAGATCGCCCGCCGTGGGCGAGCGCCGGGCGATAAGCGATGCGGCGTCTTCGTTGATCAGCTCTTCAAGCTCGTCAATCGCCTTGTCGTCCCGGCGCACCTTCTCGGCCAGTTCTTCATCCCGGGTCTTGAGCGATTTGGACGCATCGAGGATCGCGGACTCCACAAGCCCGCCCATCTTCATGATATGCGCCTGGATTTTCTCCAGGTCACGGTCAAACGCGGATACGATATGAGAGTCGGTCATGACATGAATCCTTGCCCGATAGGGCCTGTGAAATGATTTCGATGCGCGCCCGGCGGCAATACCCCGGCGCGTCGGGTCCGCGCGGCCCGGCCCTTGTGGGCCGTTCCAGAGGATATCAGCTCTTCGGACACGCGATGAACTCCTGATTTTTTCCGGAACCGGCCCCATGCCGGCTGCGCGTTCATTCTGCGTCCCGTTCCTGTGACAAGGACGTAACATCTGTATGACAGATGGCGGGCCGGGGCGAACATTTCACGCAAAAAACTCTATTCCCGCGGCAGGATCACCGAGAAAAGGCTGCCTTGTCCGGGGGCGCTCTCGATCCGAAGCCGCCCGCGATGGCGGTTGACGATGTGCTTCACGATCGCAAGGCCAAGCCCGGTGCCCCCCTTTTCGCGCGAGCGGTGCGAATCGACGCGGTAGAATCGCTCCGTCAGGCGCGGAATATGCAGCGGATCGAACCCCGCGCCGGTGTCGCGCACATCAATGCGCACCGCCGGCTTGCGCAGATAGGGATCGCGGTCCACCGGCCCGGCGCTCACCGTGACGTCAGCGCCCCGCCCGCCGTACTTGATGGCGTTCTCGATCAGGTTGGTGAACACCTGCAAAAGCTGATCGTGATCTCCCGGCAGAACCATCCCCTCTTCCGGCATCTCCGCGGCGAGCGTCACGCCGCCCTCCTGCGCCAGCGGCATCATCCGCCGCACCGCCTGACCCGCCACCGCTGCCACGTCCACCCGGTCGGTCGGGCGCATCCGCGCCTCGTCCTCCACCCGGCTCAGCGACAGAAGATCGCCCACCAGCCGGTTCATCCGCTGCGCCTCCGCCTGCATCGAGGTCAGAAACCGTTCCCGCGCCGCCGCATCCTCGCGCGCCGGGCCCTGAAGCGTCTCGATATAGCCCAGAAGCGCGGTCAGCGGCGTGCGCAGCTCATGGCTCACGTTGGCGACGAAATCACGCCGGATCTGATCGGTCTGGCGAAGCTGCGTGACATCCTCGAAACAGGCCAGAACCCCCTCGAACCCGTCACCGGGCACATAGGCGCAGCGCACGTCATAGCGGCTCTCGTGCGGCCCCTCGGTATGGACATAGCGCGCCTGCTGCGGGGTGGCGCTGCGCAGGCAGTCCTCGATCGCCTGCGTCAGCGGTGGCTGCCGGAACACCATCACCAGCGGCACGTGCTCCGCCGCGCGGGGCGCAAGCTCCACCGCCCGGCTGTTGGCCGCCACGATCCGCAGATCGCGCCCGACGAAAAGCGCCGGCATCGGAATCGCATCCAGACAGGCGCGAAGCGGACCCTCCTGCCCCACCTCAGACAGGCTCCAGCCCCGCGCGGAACCGGCGCATGTTGTCCTGGTAATGCAGGGCACTCTGGCGCAGGCCCTCGATGGCCGTCGCGTCAAGCGTGCGCACCACCTTGCCCGGCGCGCCCATCACAAGGCTGCCGTCGGGGATCTCCTTACCCTCGGTGATCAGCGCCCCGGCCCCGATCAGGCAGTTCCGCCCGATCCTTGCGCCATTGAGCACCGTCGCCCCCATGCCGATCAGGCTGTTTTGCCCGATCACGCAGCCGTGCAGCATCACCTTGTGCCCGATGGTGCAGCCCGGCCCCACGATAAGCGGATAGCCGATGTCGGTGTGCATCACGGTGTTTTCCTGCACGTTGGATCCCGCGCCGATGCGGATTTCCTCGGTGTCGCCGCGCAGCGTCGATCCGAACCACACCGACGCTCCGGCCTCCAGCACCACGCGCCCGATCACATTGGCGTCCGGTGCCACCCATGTATCCTCGGCAATCTCCGGGGCGACCCCGTCCAGACGATACAGCATCTCACTCCTCCTCGAATTCCGCCTGCAACCGGCGCACATGATCTGTCAGCCAGGGCTGCTGGCTCCGGCGCATCCGCGTCGCCTCCACGATGGTGCGAAGCTGCGCCTCGGTCCGGTCCAACTCATCATTGACCAGCACGAAATCGTAGCTGCCCCAATGGCTGATCTCGTCCCAGCTTTTCTGCATCCGCTTGGCGATCACCTCTTCGCTGTCCTGCCCCCGGTTCACCAGCCGCCGCCGCAGCTCCGCGATGGACGGCGGCAGGATGAAGATCGACAGCGTATGCGCCCCCAGTTCCGAATTGACGATCTGCTGCGCGCCCTGCCAGTCGATGTCAAACACGACATCGCGCCCGTCCTCGATCGCGGCCTGCACCGGCGCCTTGGGGGAGCCATAGAAATGGCCGAACACATGCGCATGTTCCAGCATCCCGCCTTCGGAGACATCGCGCTTGAACTGCTCTTCGGTCAGGAAATGATAGTCGGTCCCGTCCACCTCGCTGGCGCGCGGCGCGCGCGTCGTGGCCGACACCGAAAAGCTCAGCGTCGGATCCCACGTCAGAAGCCGCCGGGACAGTGTCGATTTGCCCGCGCCCGAGGGTGAGCTGAGAATGATGAGAAGGCCGCGTCGCTGGGTCATGTCTATTCCACGTTCTGAACCTGTTCGCGCATCTGGTCGATCACGACCTTCAGCTCCAGCCCCACCGACGTGAGCGCCGCCGCCTGCGCCTTGGCGCATAGCGTATTGGCCTCGCGGTTGAACTCCTGCATCAGGAAATCGAGCTTGCGCCCCGCCGGACTGCCTTTTTCCAACAGGTCGCGCGCGGCGTCCACATGCGCGCGCAGGCGGTCGATCTCCTCGGTCACATCGGCCTTGACCGCGATCAGCGCCAGCTCCTGTGCCACGCGGTCCGGCTCCATGCCGTCGGTGTTTTCCATCACCCGCGCAAGGTTTGCGCGCAACGCGCCCTGCATCTCCGCGCGCCGCTCCTCGGCGGCTTGGGCGGCCTGCTCGGTCAGTTCCGCGATCCGCGTCACTTGCTGCGACAGCACGGTTTCAAGGGCGATCCCCTCGCGCCGACGATTTTCCACGAAGGCCGCCAGAAGCGGCTCAAGCTCTTCCAGAAGCTGCGCGCGCAGGGCCGCCGCGTCGGTCTCCCCGCCATCGGCCTCCATCACGCCGCGTAATGCCAGAATATCGGCCGCCCGCGTGGGTGCCAGCGTCACGCCCTGCGCCGCCGCGCGCGCCTCCGTCTGCCGAACGGCCAGAAGCATCGCGTCAAGCGCCGCGGGGTTGATCGTGGCCGCGCCGCCTGCGCCCTCGTCACGCCCCAGACGCAGCGACAGCGTGACCGACCCGCGTGAGAGCGCCTTGCCAAGCCGCGCGCGCAGCGCGGGCTCCAACCCCTCGATCCAGTCGGGCACCCGCACCCGCAGATCAAGGCCGCGCGCGTTCACGCTGCGCAGATCCCAGCTCCAGCTCAGCCCCTGCCCCGTGCCCCTTGCCGAGGCAAATCCTGTCATCGAATACAGCACACCGCCCGGCTCCCTCTTGTTCCATGCCCTCTCGACCTAAAGCCTATCGCGTCTACGGGCAAGCCGCGCCGGGCGGCGCCGAAAGGGGCGTTAACCATTTGCCGGGGTTTTTCACGCAATACCGTTCAAATCTGGCATATTAACCCAATCTTAACCCTTCGGCCGCGCGAACATGCCATGGTCGGGGGCCGTCGGGGGCGATGGGATGGGAGACCGATAAGATGTCTGGTGGTGTAGAATTTCTTTCCGTGCCGGTGCTGAGCCAGGTCGAAGGCTACTGGGACGCCCTGCGCGAGGGGCGCGACATGCCGCTGCGCTCCGAGGTGGACCCGCGCGGCATTCAGGGCGCGCTGGCCCATGCCTTCATCCTCGAACGCATCGCGCCGGGCATGACCCGGATTCGCGTGGCCGGTTCGGTGCTGAATAACGTGATGGGCATGGAAGTGCGCGGGATGCCCTTTTCGGCGCTTTTCACCGTCGGCGCGCGCAAGCAGCTCGCGGCGCTCTGCGACCGGGTTCTCACCACCCCTGCCCGCGCGCGGATAGCGCTGAGCGCCGAAACCGGATTCGGGCGTGGACCACTTGACGGGCAATTGCTCCTGCTGCCCCTGCGCAGCGATCTGGGCGACATCAGCCGGATGATCGGCTGTCTCTCGCTTCAGGGGATGGTCGGCACCACCTCGCGTCGCTTCGACATCGTGCATTCCACGCTCACACCGCTTGGCGCGCTGCGCCCCGATGCCGGAATGCACACCCCGGCCCCGCACCGCGCTCCGGTTGACGACGCTCCGTCCCGCACCGCGGTAACAACCGGCACGGCGGAAGAGAGTGGCGGGCATGGCTCGGAACGCCCCTATCTCCGGCTCGTTGTGACCGGGGAGTGACCGGCGCCGCGCAACGCGCGCTGTTGCGCGCCGGTTTGCAACGCCCGCTGCCTTGAACCCCTTCATTTCATGGGATTTCGGTTTTCGATACCGACGCAATACCGACGTTTTACCGACGTTATACCGCAACCGGGAATGGGCCGTCGGGCCGCGCCGTTAACCCTTCGCGCCGCACCGCCCGGGCCACGACAGCCCCAAGGCGCATACAGCGGCGCCAGAACGCGGAGTCTGGAATCGCAGTGGAAAACACTTTCCGTTATATTTCAGAGCGTTACACGACTCTCTTAACCTGTCACCGCATGTCGCGCCGCACGCAGATCGGACAATTCCTCGGCCACGAGAAAGGCCAGTTCAAGCGATTGATTGGCATTCAGCCGCGGATCGCAGGCGGTATGATAGCGATCGCTCAGATCCTCCTCGCTGACCGCCCGTACTCCTCCCGTGCATTCGGTCACATCCTCGCCGGTCATCTCGAAATGTACCCCGCCCGGCACCGTGCCCTCGGCTTTGTGGACGGCGAAAAATTCCTTTACTTCCCGCAGGATGGAGTCGAATGGCCGGGTCTTGTAGCCGGTTGAGGATTTGATCGTGTTGCCATGCATCGGATCACAGGACCACAGCACATTGGCCCCCTCCTCCTGCACGGTTTTGATCAGCCGTGGAAGGTGCTCACCCACCGATCCGGCCCCGAATCGGGCGATCAGTGTGAGTCGCCCGGGCTCATTCTCCGGGTTGAGCTTGTGAATCAACAGCTTGAGATCATCGGCTGTCATCGTTGGCCCGCATTTCAACCCGATGGGGTTCAACACCCCCCGCGCAAACTCCACATGCGCCCCATCCGGCTGCCGCGTCCGATCACCGATCCAGATCATGTGCCCGGAGCCTGCCAGCCACTTGCCCGAAGTGGAGTCGATACGGGTCAGCGCCTCTTCGTACTCGAGAAGCAGAGCCTCATGACTCGTATAGAAATCAACGGTTTGAAGCTCATGGTTCGTCTCCGCCGTCATCCCGGCCGCGGTCATGAAGTCAAGCGTGTCGCTGATCCGCTCCGCCATCGCGCGGTATTTCTCGGACTCCTCGCGATCGGTGAATCCAAGCGTCCAGCTATGGACCCGGTGCACATCCGCAAAGCCCCCCGTCGAAAAGGCACGCAGCAGGTTCAGCGTTGCCGCCGCCTGCATATAGGCCTGAAGCATTTTCTCCGGATCAGGTATGCGCGCATCCGGGGCAAACTCCAATTCATTAATGATATCACCGCGATAGCTGGGAAGCTCCACCCCCCCCTTGACCTCGACCGGCGCCGAGCGTGGCTTGGCGAACTGCCCCGCCATACGGCCCACCTTCACCACCGGAACCTTGGCACCGTAGGTGAGCACCATTGCCATCTGGAGCATGACCTTGAACGTGTCGCGGATATGGTCTGCGCTGAATTGCTCAAAGCTCTCGGCACAATCCCCGCCTTGCAGAAGAAACGCCTCGCCACGCGATGCGGCCGCGAGTTTCGATTTCAGCGCGCGCGCCTCACCGGCAAAGACGAGCGGCGGATAGCTTGCGAGCCGGGCTTCCGTGGCTTCCAGCGCATCCTGATCCGTATAGTCAGGCATCTGAACCCGCGGCTTGCCTCGCCAGTCGGTCTTGTGCCATGTCCTCATCTCGAAACTCCGGTATTAAGCGAATTTTAAGTTTCCGCGTGTATATCCAAAGGCCGTTGGGCTGGCCAGATATGAATTTTTTCGTGACTCTTGACCTTGCCTTGTGCTTCAGCACAGTTGCGTCGCTATGTCGCCTGCGACACACTGAGTCGAACACGACTGGAAAAGGGTCACCATGTCCACGCAACCCACCCAGATTCCGGTGGCCGCTTCGACGAAGCCGCGACGCTTTGTGTTTGTCCTTGTGGACAATTTTACTCTTCTGAGTTTTGCGGCCGCTGTCGAGAGTCTTCGCATTGCCAACAGGATGTCCGCGACCCGGCTTTATGAGTGGATTATTATTGGCGAAGGCGGCGACACGATCAAGTGTTCCGCCGGCACCGAGTTTCGCCTGCAAGACGATCTGTGCGAGTTGCAGCGGGACGATGTGATCATGCTGTGCGGCGGGATTGATATTCAGCGGGCCACGACAAAACGCCTTCTCAACTGGTTGCGCCGCGAGGTGCGCAAGGGGCTTCAGGTCGCCGGTCTTTGCACTGCCAGCTATACGCTTGCCATGGCTGGTCTGCTCGACAACAAGCGCGCAACGATCCATTGGGAAAATCAGGACAGTTTCGCCGAGGAGTTCGAGGATGTGATTCTCACGAAGTCGGTCTTTGTGATCGACGGCAACCGTATGACCACGGCGGGGGGGACAAGTTCGATCGACCTGATGCTTCAGGTGATCGCCAACGATCATGGAGAGGAACTTGCGAACGCGGTGGCCGATCAGTTGATCTATTCCTCGATCCGAACGGATCAGGATACACAGCGGCTTTCGGTGCCGACCCGGATCGGTGTTCGGCATCCGAAGCTCAGCCAGGTCATCCAGATGATGGAAAGCAATATCGAGGATCCGATCAGCCCGTCGATCCTGGCAAAGAACGTCGGAATGTCCACGCGGCAGTTGGAACGGCTTTTCCGCCGCTACCTCAGCCGTAGTCCCAAGCGCTACTACATGGAACTGCGTCTTCAGAAAGCGCGCAACCTTCTGATGCAGACCGACATGAGCGTGATCAATGTCGCTCTGGCCTGCGGGTTTGCCTCCCCCTCGCACTTCTCGAAGTGCTACCGGGCCCATTATGATACGACCCCCTACCGCGAACGCGGATCGCATTCCGCGCGCTTGTCGATCTGAGATGCCGGCTCGCTTGCGCGACTCCTCTGCGGCAGGTCATTGCGGGTCAAGACGGTATATCGCGCCCCGGCCTTCGGAAATGAACCAGATGCTACCATCGGGCGCTTCAATGACATCGCGCACGCGCTCCGTCTCGTCGCTGCTCATTCGGTCAAGCTCCTTGATGGGCTCGCCACCAAGCCGCGAGATGTGGTCGAACTTCAGGCTTCCGATGAACATCTGGCCACGCCAGTCGGGCCAGAGCTTGCCGGAATAGATCATCATGCCGGAAGGCGCGATCGAGGGATCCCAATAGAAGGCGGGCTGCTCCATCCCTTCTTTCGACGTGCCTTCGCCGATCTTCTCCCCGGAATAGTGGGTTCCATAGGAAACAACCGGCCAGCCATAGTTCGCGCCGCGTTGAATGCGGTTGATCTCATCTCCGCCCCGCGCGCCATGCTCCACCGCCCATAGCTGCCCTTCAAGGTCGAGCGCGGCACCCTGCGGATTGCGGTGCCCATAGGACCAGATTTCGGGTTGTGCCTCGGCGTGATCGGTAAACGGATTGTCCTCGGGCACTGATCCGTCGCGCCGGACCCGGACGATGCTCCCGTTGTGGCGTGTGAGATCTTGTGCGGATGGCCGGTCGCCACGCTCTCCGATGGTCAGGAAGATCGTGCCATCGGGCGCTTCCACGATGCGGCTGCCGAAGTGGCGTCCGCCACGGCTTCCGGGACGCATCTCGAAAAGGACCCGTAGGTTTTCAAGTTGGTTCCGGGCTGCATTCAGCCATCCCACGGCCAGCGCGGTTCCCGCGCCCCCATTCTCTTGTGGCTTGGAATAGCTCAGGAAAACCTCTCTGCTTTGCCCGAAATCACGCGGCACCATCACGTCGAGCAACCCGCCTTGCCCCTGCGCCCGAACGCGCGGAACACCATCGATTCGCGTGCGCCCGTCATCGGGACCAAGAATCCAGAGGCGCCCTTCCCGCTCTGTCACCAGCACGCCCCCTTCGGGCAGGAAGGCTAGGGCCCAGGGCGTATCGAAGCCATCAGCGACCTGCGTGATCCGCATGCGATTATCGCCACTTTCAATCGTTGAACCCATCGCCTGAAATGTCAACAGAACAAGGGCGGCACCCAAAAGGATCGTCTTGTGCATGGTCCTTCTCCTGCTCAGTTCCTCCTTCTTCGTGGCATTTACCATAGCATGCCCACAGCCTGAACGCGCGTCTTCGCTGTCGGCATCCCCTTTCCGATCCACTCTTTTCTTTTGGCGGAAGCCCGCTTAGGCTCACGCATGGAATGTTCGGAACAAGCAACACCAGACTGGGAGAGAGATAATGAAAAAACTGCTTATGGCCTCTGCCGCGACCGCGCTCATGGCGTCCGTCGCAGGAGCAGGTAGCCATTCCAATGAAGTTAAACTCGGGATCATCTTCGGTTTTACCGGCCCGATTGAATCGCTGACTCCGGATATGGCTGACGGGGCTGAACTGGCCATGCGTGAAATCTCCGAGAGCGGAATGCTGCTCGACGGCATGACGGTGTCTCCGGTACGGGCGGATTCGACCTGCATCGATTCGGGCGCGGCAACGGCTGCGGCCGAGCGACTGCTGACCTCGGACGGGGTAAAGGGTATCGTCGGCGGTGACTGTTCCGGCGTGACGGGTGCAATCCTGTCCAATGTGGCGATGCCCAATGGCGTTGTGATGATCTCGCCCTCGGCCACGTCCCCGGCGCTGTCGGAGACGGAGGACAATGGCCTGTTCTTCCGTACCGCACCATCGGATGCGCGCCAGGGCGTTGTGATGACCGAGATTTTGATGGATCTGGGCATCGAGGAAGTCGCCGTATCCTATGTGAAC
Organism: Salinihabitans flavidus; assembly: GCF_900110425.1. Lineage (GTDB taxonomy): Bacteria > Pseudomonadota > Alphaproteobacteria > Rhodobacterales > Rhodobacteraceae > Salinihabitans > Salinihabitans flavidus. The sequence continues at coordinate 29,526 of NZ_FODS01000026.1, forward strand.
AACGACTACGGCAAGGGGCTTGCCGACAGCTTCGAAACGGCGTTCAAGGACGCTGGTGGCACCATTACAATCAGCTCCTCGCATGAAGATCAGAAAGCGGATTATTCGGCCGAGGTCGGGGCGATGGCTTCAGCTGGCGGTGAGCGGTTGGTTGTGGCTGGCTACCTCGACAGCGGTGGGTCCGGTATTGTGCGCGCCGCGCTCGATACGGGGGCGTTTGACACGTTCCACTTCCCCGACGGGATGTATGGCGCGAACCTTGAAACCAACTTCGGGACCGAAATCAACGGCTCGACGGGTCAGGTGCCCGGCACCGATAGCCCCGGTGCTCAGGTCATGCAGGAACTCGGTGAGGCCAACGACTTTGACGGCACCTCTTCCTTCGTCGGCGAATCCTATGATGCCGCTGCCCTGATCTTGCTCGCGATGCAGGCCGCAGGTTCGGTTGAATCGGCAGATTACAAGGGTGAAGTCATGGGTGTGGCCAACGCACCGGGCGAGAAAATCTATCCCGGTGAGCTTGCCAAGGGTCTGGAAATCCTCAAGAATGGCGGCGAAATAGACTATGTCGGCGCCACGGCGGTGGAACTGATTGGTGGCGGCGAAAGCGCCGGTAATTACCGTCAGTATGAAATCAAGGACGGCAAGATCACGACGGTCCAGTATCGCTGATCATGTGAGACTTTGAAGGTTCAGCCCGGCAGGTTCTGCCGGGCTGTTTTCGTTTCGGAGAGGGACCGCAGGTATTTTAGGATTGAACCACTCCATATCGATATATAATGAGCGCGCCAAACCGATTCACAGTCGGGAATAATAATTCAGGGGGAGATACCGATGATCGTCGTCGAGGACGTTCACAAGCATTTCGGTGGGTTTCATGCGGTCGATGGTGCCACGCTATCGATCCAAGCGGGAAGCATCACGGGCTTGATCGGGCCAAATGGAGCGGGAAAAACAACCCTTTTCAATGTAATAGCCGGCGTTCTCAAACCAACATCAGGCCGTGTGACAATGGCTGGCGACGACATTACCGGTCTGCCGCCTCATGAGTTGTTCCACAAGGGACTGTTGCGGACCTTCCAGATCGCGCATGAATTCAGCTCCATGAGTTGCCGAGAGAACCTCATGATGGTGCCGGGCAATCAGACGGGAGAGAAGCTCTGGAACACCTGGTTCGGGCGCAAGCGGATCGCGGAGGAAGAGCGGGCGCTTCGGGCAAAAGCTGATGAAGTGCTTGAATTTCTTACAATCTCCCATCTGGCCGACCAAAAGGCTGCGGAGGTTTCGGGCGGGCAGAAAAAGCTTCTGGAACTGGGCCGCACAATGATGGTCGATGCGCAGATCGTGTTTCTTGACGAAGTCGGGGCCGGTGTGAACCGAACCCTTCTCAATACCATAGGCGATGCCATTATCCGTCTGAACAAAGAGAGAAATTACACTTTCGTGGTGATCGAGCACGACATGGATTTCATCGAACGCCTCTGCGATCCGGTGATCTGCATGGCCGAGGGCAAGGTGCTGACGGAGGGATCGCTCGCCGAGATTAAAGCCAACGAACAGGTGATCGAGGCCTATCTGGGAACAGGATTGAAGAACAGGAAAATGGTGGGGGCCGACGCATGAGATTGTTGTCTGCAGAACGTCGGTATCGCGTCGGTATGGTGTCGGTGTCGAAACCGGGTGGTCAGACATGAGCGGTTCCAATCCCTATCAGGACGATCGCGGCAACAAGGACCGGACGATCACTCGTGAAGGCGGCGCGGAACTGGGCGCGCATCCGGGGACGGGCAAGGTGATGGCCACATCCGAGGCCTTTCTTGTCGGTGACAGCATGACCGGCGGCTATGGCAAGGGGCCCGATATCCTGCATGACTGCACGGTGGCGGTGAACCCCGGAGAGATCGCGGTGATCGTGGGCCCTAACGGCGCGGGAAAATCCACCGCGATGAAGGCCGTTTTCGGGATGCTGGACCTGCGTCAAGGCTCTGTGCGTCTGGACGGCGAGGACATCACGGATCTTTCGCCGCAGGCCCGGGTGGTCAGGGGTATGGGCTTCGTACCCCAGAACTCCAACATATTCACCTCACTGACGGTGGAGGAGAATCTGGAGATGGGGGCTTTCATCCGCACCGACGACTTCTCGGGCACGATGGCGCAAATCTATGATCTCTTTCCCATCCTTAAGCAAAAACGCAATCAGGCCGCCGGAGAGCTGAGCGGCGGGCAGCGTCAGCAGGTGGCCTTTGGCCGGGCGCTCATGACCCAGCCCAAGGTTCTGATGCTCGATGAGCCGACGGCGGGCGTGTCACCGATCGTCATGGACGAGCTTTTCGACCGTATCATAGAGGTGGCGCGCACCGGCATCCCGATCCTGATGGTCGAACAGAATGCGCGGCAGGCGCTTGAGATCGCGGACAAGGGCTATGTGCTGGTGCAAGGGGCGAACGCCTATTCCGGCACGGGCAAGGAACTTCTGGCCGACCCCGAAGTGCGCAAATCCTTCCTGGGGGGCTGAGGTATGGAATTTCTCAACGCTATCGTGGCGCTTTCGAACTACGTTCTCATCCCCGCGATCGCCTATGGCAGCCAACTCTCGCTTGGAGCGCTCGGCGTTACACTGATCTACGGCATCCTTCGGTTCTCCAATTTCGCGCATGGCGACACGATGGCCTTTGGCACGATGGTCACGATTCTGGTCACATGGTGGTTCCAGTCCATGGGGATCAGCTTCGGCCCCCTGCCCACGGCACTTCTGGCGCTGCCGCTGGGGATCGTCGGCTGCATGGCGCTGTTGCTGTTCACCGACCGGGTCGTTTACCGCTTCTACCGGGCGCAGAAGGCCAAGCCGGTTATCCTTGTCATCGTGTCGATGGGCGTGATGTTCGTTCTCAATGGTCTGGTGCGCTTCATCATCGGAACGGACGATCAACGCTTTGCCGATGGTGAACGCTTCATCATCACGGCGGGCGATTTCAAGACGATGACGGGCCTTGATGAGGGGATGGCGATCAAGACCACGCAGGGGATCACCGTCGTGGTCGCCGTGATCGCAGTGGCTCTCCTGTTCTGGTTCCTCAATCGCACACGCACCGGCAAATCCATGCGCGCCTATTCCGATAACGAGGATCTGGCGCTTCTGTCGGGAATCAACCCCGAACGCGTGGTGATGTATGCGTGGCTGATCGTGGCTGCGTTGGCGACGATAGCCGGGGTTCTCTACGGACTCGACAAAACGTTCCGACCCTTTGTCTATTTCCAGCTTCTGCTTCCGGTGTTCGCTGCAGCCATCGTTGGCGGGCTCGGCAGCCCGCTCGGCGCCATCGCGGGCGGGTTCATCATCGCCTTTTCCGAGGTGATGGTGACCTATGCCTGGAAGAAGGTGATCGTCTACCTTGTGCCATTCGAGAGCCTTGAACCATCGGGGCTCGTCCAGCTTCTGAGCACAGAATACAAATTCGCGGTCAGCTTCGTGATCCTGCTGATCGTTCTTCTGTTCCGGCCGACCGGCCTTTTCCGGGGGAAATCAGTATGAGTGAGAGCGTGAAAAACACCCTTCTGTTCGTGATCGTCGCCGCGCTGATCGTGATCACCGGAATTTTTCAGAGCTGGAACACCGCGCTGTTCATCCTCAACATGGGGTTGATTTCGGCCATCATGTCGATGGGGGTGAACCTGCAATGGGGCTTTGCCGGGCTGTTCAACGTCGGCGTGATGGGGTTTATCGCGCTTGGCGGGCTTGCCGTGGTCCTGATCTCCATGCCGCCGGTGGCGGAAGCCTGGGCCGCCGGCGGGCTACGTATCCTGCTGGGTCTGGCGCTGGGGGCCGCCACCATCGTCGCGGCAATCCTGACCTATAACCGGATGCCGCCGGGGCGAAATCGTGTACTGGCAATGCTGGTCCTGCTCGCCGTCGGCTTCTTCGTGTTTCGCGCGGTCTTTGACGGCGGTGTGCAGGCCGTTGAATCGGTGGACCCGTCGGCGACCGGCTATCTTGGCGGGATGGGTCTTCCGGTGCTGCTGTCGTGGCCCGTGGGCGGCGTCCTGGCCGCCGGTGCGGCGTGGATCATCGGCAAGGCCGCGCTTGGCTTGCGCTCCGATTATCTTGCCATAGCAACGCTCGGCATCGCGGAGATCATCATTGCCGTCATCAAGAACGAGGATTGGCTGGCGCGCGGGGTCAAGAACGTGAGCAACCTGCCGCGCCCGGTGCCCGATGAGGTGGACCTTCAGAACACCCCCACCTTCGTCGATCAGGTGCAGGCCATTGGCATGGACCCTGTTCCGGCGTCCTCCTTGTTCGTGAAGTTGGGGTATTCGGTGCATTTCGTCGTGGTTTTGGTGATCATTTTCGTTCTGGCACAGCTCGCCCTCAAGAGTCCCTGGGGCCGGATGATGCGCGCGATCCGCGACAATGAGGTCGCGGCGGAGGCGATGGGCAAGGATGTCACACGCCGGCATTTGCAGGTCTTCATTCTCGGTTCCGCCGTCTGCGGGATTGGCGGGGCGATGATGACCACGCTGGACGGGCAGCTCACGCCCGGCACCTATCAGCCGCTGCGGTTCACCTTCCTCATCTGGGTGATGGTGATTGTCGGGGGATCGGGCAACAATCTAGGCGCGGTGCTGGGGGGATTCCTGATCTGGTTCCTCTGGGTGCAAGTCGAGCCGATCGGCGCCTTCCTGATGACTGTTCTCACCTCCGGAATGGCCGATGACAACGCGCTGAAACTGCATCTGATCGACAGCGTGGCCCATATGCGGCTTCTGACAATGGGGTTAATCCTGTTGCTGATGCTGCGGTTCAGTCCACGGGGGCTGATCCCCGAGAAATAGGTAAACGGGTGGCTGACGGGTGCGAAGCCGACGTGGCGAATTGTCTGACACTTCAGCGGCCTTTGAACAGACCGCCAAGGATGCCACGCACGATACGGCGACCAGTGGTGCCGGTCAGTTCCTTCGCCACCATTTTTCCCATGGCGGTGCCGAAGCTGTCGGCGGTCTTGCGTCCCGATCCCGAGCGGGTCACGCGCGCGCCAGAATAGCGGCGCGCGGCATTGTATTCCCGCTCAGCGGGGGAGGCTGCCTCTTCGTCTTGCACGGCGGCTTCGGCCTCTGCCGCCGCACGTTCGGCCCGATCCTTGAGCATCTCAAGCGCGGACACACGATCACGCAGCGTCTCGTATTTCCCGGCAATCGGCGATGTGGCGACAAACCCCGCGCGCGCCGGGCTTTCAATCGGACCGAGCCGCGACGAGGGCGGTCGGATCAGGGTACGTTCGACGATGCCGGGTACGCCCTTGTCTTCAAGCATGGAGGTAACGGCCTCGCCCACGCCGACCTCGCGGATCGCGACTTCGGTGTCGATGCGCGGATTCTCCCGGTAGGTTTGCGCGGCAAGCCGCAGCGCCTTGCGGTCCCGCGCGGTGAAGGCCCGCAGCGCATGTTGCACCCGATTGCCAAGTTGTCCGAGCACATCCTCGGGGATGTCATCGGGGGACTGCGTGACGAAGTAGACACCCACCCCCTTGGAGCGGATCAGGCGTGCCACCTGTTCTACCTTGTCGATCAGCGCCTTTGGCGCGTCATCGAACAACAGGTGCGCCTCGTCGAAAAAGAACACCAGCCTTGGCTTGTCCGGATCGCCGATCTCAGGCAATTCCTCGAAAAGCTCCGACAACAGCCAGAGCAGGAAAGTCGCGTAGAGGCGCGGTGAGCGCATGAGCGTATCGGCGGCCAGGATGTTGATGCGACCGCGACCGTCGGAATCGGTGCGCAAAATGTCAGACAATTCAAGCGCCGGCTCTCCGAACAACCTGTCCCCGCCCTGGTTCTCGAGCACCAGAAGCCGTCGCTGTATCGCGCCGAGGGACGAGACCGCGATATTGCCATAACGCAGTGAAAAATCGGCACGGCTCTCCCCTACCCAGACCAGCAGCGACTGAAGATCCCTGAGATCGAGAAGCGGCATCCCCTCCTCGTCGGCGAGCCGGAACGCAATGTTAAGGATGCCTTCCTGCGCTTCGCTCAGGTCAAGCAGACGGGACAGAAGGAGCGGCCCCATTTCGGCCACTGTGGTGCGGACCGGGTGGCCCTGCGTACCGAAGAGATCCCAGAATGTGACCGGGAAGGATTGATAGGCGTAGGTGTCAAAACCGATTTTCTCCGCGCGTTCCGTGAAGGCGCCATGCAGCTTGAAATCCGGCGATCCAGCTTCCGCCAGCCCTGAAAGATCGCCTTTCACATCCGACAGAAACACCGGCACGCCGGCATTGGAAAACCCTTCGGCCAAAATCTGAAGCGTCACCGTCTTGCCCGTTCCCGTCGCCCCGGCGATCAGCCCGTGGCGGTTCGCATAGTTTAGCGCGAGATATTGCTTTTGCCCGTAGTCGGGACCACCGCCACCGATAAAGATCGAATTTTCCACGACTTTTCCCTTCTACCCTGTGCAGCGCACGGCGCTTTCGAAGACAACGTTAACCATTCTCTGCGAGGGTTCAATCGGTCCCGTCGCCTTGTCCTCTTGGCCGTGGGGCCATCTTCCTCCCTGTCAGACTGGACCGTGCCCCCGGGCACGGTCTTTTTCGCTACCCGGACACCGGAGTTGGTGCCGAAGTGGCCATATTACATATTGACGGACGCCCCCATTCTTCGTAGCGTTCTATCAGTGAATAAGTCGGCCAGTCCGACGGGGAGCGAAAAGGAAAGGGGGCTGTCGTGGCCCCTTTTTCATTGTTCATTCAAAGGCGTTTAGGCTGGCGGATTGTTGCTCCATGCACCATACTGACGGCCATCAACTGCATGACAGATCGTTGCCATCGTGCTAGAGGCAGGGTGACTTCTGACATCAACATAATCGGGGGCGATCCATGTCCAGCATTTTCAAATTCCTGCCCGCACTCGCACTTGTCGCGTTGGGCGGCGGTGCCATCGCACAAGACGTCGAGACCGATTCCGACCTGTCGATGGGAGAGGCCATAGCCGAGGACGACGCCGAGAATATCAGCCGAGAGGCGATTGGTGACTGGGAACTGCAGTGCCAGATGATCGATGGCGAAAAGGGGCCCTGTTCGATGCATCAGCTACTTCTCGATGAGAACGAGAACCCGGTGGCCGAGGTCAATATCTTCCGGCTGGCCAACGGCGGCATGGCCGCAGCCGGGGCCACGATCATCGTGCCGCTTGAGACGCTGCTGACCGCGCAACTTACCATCGCGATCGATGGTGGTGCCGCGAAGCGCTATCCCTTCGCCTATTGCACGCAGGTTGGGTGTGTCGCGCGCATCGGCTTTACCGAGCAGGATCTGGAAGCCTACAAGAAGGGGCAGGTCGCCCTGGCGACCATCGTGCCCGCCGTGGCGCCTGATCAGACGGTGGATCTCGACATCTCTCTGTCCGGTTTCACCAAGGCTTATGAAGAGTCCACCCCGGTCGAGCAGCCCGCCCCGACGCCAACCCAAAACTGATCCGTGACCATTTCTTGAGGTCGAAAGACCACCGGGCCACCCTTTGGGGTGGCCCTTTGCGTTGGCCGGTCACACCCGGCGCAGCGCCAGCACGGCGTTCAACCCGCCAAAGGCAAAGGCGTTGGACAGAGCGACGTTGACCTTCGCCTCTCGCGCCTCGTTCGGAACAACATCGAGCGCGCATTCCGGGTCTGGCTCCTGATAACCGATGGTGGGCGCGATCACCCCGTCGCGCAGCGCCATGATACAGGCCAGAAGCTCCACCGCCCCGGTCCCGCCGATCAGGTGCCCGTGCATCGACTTTGTGGAGGAGATCATGAGCTTGTCGGCATGGGGTCCGAACACATCGGCCACGGCGGCGCATTCGGTCTTGTCATTGGCGGCGGTGCCGGTGCCGTGGGCGTTGATGTAACCGACTTCTTCGCAGTCGATCGCGCTATCGGCCAGCGCTCCGGCGATTGTTCGCGCTGCGCCGCGTTTTGACGGCATCACGATGTCGGAGGCATCAGAGGACATGGCATACCCTGCCACCTCGGCCATAATCTCGGCGCCGCGCTTTTTGGCGTGCTCATATTCCTCGAAAATGAAGACACCCGCCCCTTCGCCTTGCACCATGCCGTTGCGGTTGGCCGAAAACGGACGGCAGGCATCGCGTGACATCACGCGCAGACCCTCCCATGCCTTGACGCCGCCAAAACAGAGCATGGATTCCGATCCGCCCGTGACCATCGCCGGCGCCATGCCGCAGCGAATCATCTGAAACGCCTGCGCCATCGCATGGTTCGAGGACGCACAAGCGGAGGCGACGGTGAAACTCGGCCCCTTGAGGTTGAATTCCATGCTCACATGGCTCGCCGCGGCATTGTTCATGAGCTTGGGCACGACAAAGGGATGCACCCGGTTCTTGCCGTCCTCGTAGACCGAGCGGTAGTTGTCATCGAGCGTGGTCATCCCCCCGCCCGATGTGCCCAGGATCACGCCGCATTTCGCGGCCATCTCGCCCGAAAACTCCAGCCCGGCCTGCGCGATGGCCTGACGCGCGGCGACAAGCGTGAACTGCGTGAATCGATCATAGAGTGCCATCTGCTGCCGGTTGAAAATGCCTTCGGCCTCGAAGCCCTTGACCTGACCGCCGATCTTAATGGCAAGCCGGTCGAGATCGCGCATTTCAAGCTGGCCGATACCGCATCGCCCCTCGCGCATCGCCTCAAGCGTTTCGGGCACGTCGTGCCCCAGCGCGTTGATCGTGCCCGCGCCGGTGATGACCACCCGTTTCATGCCTGTCGGCCCCCTGCCCTGTCGCTCACTTCTGTTCCGCCACGAGCTTCTCGATTCCGGCAACGATGGAGGCGACCGACGAGATGTCGAAATCGCTTTCCTGCGGATCATTGGCATTGAACGGCACAGAGATGTCGAATGCTTCCTCGATCGCGAAAATGCTTTCCACCAGTCCGAGGCTGTCGATTCCCAGATCCTCGAGCGTGCTGTCCATCGTCACATCCGAAGGCTCCAGCACGGCCTGGTCGGCGATGATTGCGATCACCTTGTCCCTGATCTCCATGACTTCCATCCTTCCAGATCCGCCCTCAGGCGTGATTTAACTGCTGCCGCCAGCCTTGAGAACAGCTTTCTTCAACGCCGCGACATCGGAAAGAAGACGCGGCAGGCGGCGCGTTGCCTTGTAGATTTCCACGTTGTTGTCCATCTTGACCGCCGGATATCCCATGACGGCGCGTCCCGCCGGTACATTCGACAACACTGCGCTTGAGGCGGCGACAACCACATTGTCGCCAATGACAAGATTGTCCGCGACGCCCGACTGGCCGGCCAGCACCACGTTATTGCCAAGCGTCGTCGATCCCGCGACCCCCGATTGAGCGCACAGAAGGCAGTCGCGTCCGATGACCACGTTATGACCCACCTGAACAAGGCTGTCGATCTTGGTGCCGCTGCCCACCACGGTATCGCGGACCGTGCCGTTATCCACCGATGAATTGGCGCCGACCTCCACATCGTCTCCGATCGTCACCGCGCCGAGGCTGTGAATCCGCGCCCAGGGTTGTGCGGCGGCCTCTCCGGTATCGCCCAAGGTCTCGCGCGCTTGCTCGGCGGTGCTTTTCTCGGGCGTGACAAAGGAAAACCCGTCACCGCCGATCCGCACGCCGGGTTGCGCAATAACGCGCGCGCCGAGCGTCGCACGCGCGCCTATACTCACCTGTTCGCGCAGAAAGACCCCCTCGCCCAGTGTCGCATCCATGCCGATGTGGCACTGCGGTCCGATGATGGTGCCCGCGCCGATCCGTGCGCGCGCGCCTATCACAGTCAGCGGCCCTATACTCACGCCATCGGCGATCTCGGCCGTGGGGTCAATCACCGCCGTGGGGTGAATGCCGGTGCCGAAGCCCTGCCCGGCATCCATCATCCGCGTCAGGCCCGCCATGGCATAGCGCGGACGCGGCGCGATGATCGCGGCCCGCAGCCCCAGCGCCTGCCAATCCGCCCCGGGCCAGAGCAGCGCCGCCTGCGCGTGGCCCTGCGCCAATGTCTCTGCGTATTTGGGGTTTGTCGCCAAGGCGAGATCGTGCCGACCCGCATCGACAGGTTCGGCCAGGGCCGAAATCAATAGCTCCGTGTCACCAAGAGCCTCCGCCCCGAGCGCCACCGCAATCTCCTGAATGGAATAGGCCATCATATCCCCTGCCAGTCAGGGGACGGTTTATCCGCGATAGGACCTCAATTCCACCCCTTCCTTCGCCATCGCGTCCCAGATTCGGGCATCGCGACCATAGACATCGCGGCGGTATTCCATGTGCCCCTTGGCAGAGGAAATCGCGGTGCGGTAGATGATATGAACCGGCACATGCGTCTCAAGGTCGATCTGCGTCTCGCGCCCCGTGTTCAGCGCGGAATGGAACACGTTCTTGGGGTCGGCCTCCTGCGGCGCCAGCAGCGCATAGGCGAAGTCGAACGGATCCTGAAGGCGGATGCAGCCATGTGAATAGGCGCGCACCTCTCTTGAAAACAGGTTCTTGGCCGGGGTGTCATGCAGGTAGATGTTGTATTTGTTCGGGAACATGAACTTCACCAGCCCGAGCGCGTTGCTTCTGCTTGGGGGTTGCTTGATGTCGAATGGAAAGTTGCGCGCGTTGAACTGCGAAAAATCCACGTTGGACCGATTGACCGTCCGTCCGCGCACATCCACAAGCCGCAGATAGCTGACCGCATTGGGATTGCGCTTCAACATGGGCAGATATTCCTTGGTCGCAATGGAGCGCGGCACATGCCATGTCGGATTGACGATCATGTGCTCGATCTCATCCGAAAACTCGGGGCTGCGCCGGTCATGGGCGTTCTTGCCCACAACAGAGCGGGTTTCAAAGCTGACCTTGCCATCATCCACAATCCGCGCGGTGAAATCGGTCAGGTTGACCAGAACATGCCGTGCCCCACGCTCATGATTGAGCCAGCGTTCACGCTCCATCGCCACGATCACCGACTTGAGGCGATCCTCGACGCTCTTGTTGAGTTCCTCCATCGTGCTCTCACCGGCGACGCCATCGGCCTCAAGCCCGTGCATCGACTGAAATTTCTGCACCGACTTCTGGATCGCGGAATCGTAGGTATTTGTAATACTGCGCTTCATGTACCCCATGCGGATCAGCCGGTTCCGCAGCGCGGCGACCCCCTGCCCGGTTTCACCGGGTTTGAGTGTTCCCGACTGCACCATCGGCCCCCAGCCGCCGGACGCCATCAAACGTTCAAGCCGCATCTTCTCTTTCATCAAGCGCGCGTATTCAGGCGTTTGCGGTGGCAACGCGCGCATGACGGCCTCGGGGGAGCTTTGCGAGATTGCGCCCAGATAGGCTTGGCGGTTGCGATAGGGAGGCTCGCGCTTGATTCCGTCATCGACGCGGCCCGGAACAACCAGTCCGGTCTGCACATCGCGCGCATAGGTCAGGAACACCTTCGACAAGGCCACCTCGACCAGCCCCAGATCGCGCGGCGTTCTGGCCTCGCTCATTTTCGCAAGCAGCCCGTCGGCATCATAGCGGACGCCCGGCAGCCCGTGGTTCTCCGCCTCGCGCAGCGCCGTGATCAGCGCCTTGCGCCTTGCGCGATCCGCGTCGCCCGCACCAGTCCAGACCGGCTCATATCCCGATTCGCGGTAGTGGGCTGACAGGTCATCGTCGCGCGCGGCCGCTTCCGCCACCGCTTGACGGAATGCCATGCTCCTGTCCTGCGCCGACACTGGAGACAGTGTTGTCAGCGCCATGATCAAAATCGCCCCAGTCACGATCATGATTTGAAGTAATCCGGCCCGTCGAAGCAGCAGCAGCATGAATTGTCCTCGCGCAATACAGAGTATGAATGTCCAAGTTTTCAGGTCGTCACCGCGACTTGTCCATTCACAATTCGGACATTGCCCACGATCGTTCTGAAGGTGATGCAACCAGACCGCGCCCGTGGATGGCTCTGCGCAGCGAAGACACGATTAACGAAAATTCAGCAAAAATTCGCCTAAAGCTCTTGAGAGAGACAGGTTTTGCGGATTCGGCACTTTGTTTGCGATTCGCGTTATGCCATACAAAAACGGCATCTGGGGATGACAATTGATCGCTGCGTAACATCGTGGCGGCAGGCAAGCGACGGGACAGGCGCTAAAACATGGCAAATTCAAGCTCTCTGAGCATGACTCGGCGCGGATTGATGCGCGCCTTTGCGGCATCCGCGATTGCGGCGGCCCCCACTTTCTCGAACGCGGCAGGATTTCTACGAGGCGGAGGCGATATCCGCAGGCTTCGCATGTATTCCCCCCGCACTGGCGAGAAACTGGACATGATCTACTGGATCGAGGGTGACTATATCCGCGATGCCGTCAATGAAATCACTCATTTCATGCGGGACTGGCGCAACGATAAGGTCAAACCGATCGACATGCGTACCATCGATATCATGGCGGCCTCGCATAATCTTCTGGATGTGAGCGAGCCCTATATGCTTCTTTCGGGCTATCGCAGTCCGGAGACCAACGCCATGCTGCGCCGCCGGTCACGCGGTGTCGCAAAGAACTCCCTGCACATGAAGGGAGAGGCGGCCGATCTGAGACTGGCGTCCCGGTCCGTCAACCAGATGGCGAAGGCGGCACAGGCTTGCCGTGCCGGAGGTGTCGGGCGTTATTCCAGGTCCAACTTTGTGCATATGGATTGTGGCCCGGTCCGCAGTTGGGGCGGCTGAGCGCCAGTTCCAACGGCTACGAACCCCGGTCGAGTGTTGGGCGCCTGCATCGCAGGTGCGCGCCTTGACCCGCGATAGCAGGCGGCTGCGCCCGCGTCGGATTGTCTGTATACATCCGGCGCCGTCGGCGTTAAGGGGACATTTCTCCTGCGGCGCCGCTTGCAGATTCGCGGCCTGTGCCGCGCCTTAAACTCACGGATACACCTTCCCATGATCAAGACACTTTCAGATGCACTCGCTGAGCGAGGGTATGACACGTTGACCCCGGTTCAGGAGGCCGTCACCGCCCCCGAACTTCAGGAGGCCGACCTGTTGGTGTCGGCGCAGACAGGATCGGGCAAAACGGTCGGTTTCGGCCTGGCCATCGCGCACACCCTTTTGGGAACCGCCGAACGCCTGGGACCGGCGGCCGCCCCGCTTGCGCTGGTGGTCGCGCCGACGCGCGAGCTTGCGTTTCAGGTGATGCGCGAGCTGAGCTGGCTCTATGCGGGTGCGGGCGCGCGGGTCGTTTCCTGTGTCGGCGGGATGGACATGCGTGACGAACGCCGCGCATTGGAACGCGGGGCGCATATCGTCGTGGGCACACCGGGCCGCCTGCGCGATCATATCCAGCGCGGCTCTCTCGATCTGGGTGACCTGCGCGCCGTCGTGCTCGACGAGGCTGACGAGATGCTCGACCTGGGATTTCGCGAGGATCTGGAGTTCATGCTGGGGGCCGCGCCCGCGGATCGCCGCACGCTGATGTTCTCGGCCACGGTGCCGCCGATGATCGCGACACTGGCCAAGCAGTTTCAGCGCGACGCGGTGCGCGTGACCACGCAAACCGGCTCAAGCCAGCACGCCGACATCGCCTATCAGGCTCTTCGCGTGGCCGAGACCGACGCGGAAAATGCGATCATCAACGTACTGCGCTTTCACGACGCGCAGAATGCGCTCGTGTTCGCCAACACCCGCGCGGCGGTCAACCGGCTCATGGCGCGCTTTTCCAACCGGGGGTTTTCCGTGGTCAGCCTGTCGGGTGAGTTGAGCCAGACAGAGCGGACACACGCGCTTCAGGCCATGCGCGACGGGCGCGCGCGTGTGTGCGTGGCCACCGATGTCGCCGCGCGAGGAATCGACCTGCCCAAGCTCGAACTGGTCATCCATGCCGATCTGCCCACCAACGCCGAGGCCCTTCTGCACCGCTCGGGCCGGACGGGCCGTGCGGGTCGCAAGGGGATCTCGGCCCTGATCGTCACACCGCGAACCACAAAGAAGGCCGAGAGGCTCTTGAAATTCGCCAAGATTCGCGCCGATTGGTCCACCGCCCCGACGGCCGAGGAAATCCTGCGCCGCGACGAAGAGCGTCTGTTGTCCGATCCTGTCTGGACTGAGGATACGACCGAAGAACAGGACGCCTTCGCCGCGAAACTTCTTGATCTGCACACACCGGAGAAGATCGCCGCAGCCTACCTGCGCCTCTACCGCGCCCGCCAGTCGGCGCCAGAGGACCTCAGCCCGCCGGACGCGAAATCCGAGCCAAAGGATCGTAAACCCTTCGGCCCGAGTGTCTGGATTTCGCTGTCGGTCGGGCACAAGGACAAAGCCGAGGCCCGATGGCTGTTGCCGCTTCTGTGCCGTGCGGGAAACCTGAGCAAGGATGCGATCGGTGCGATCCGGGTGCAGCCGTCCGAAACTTTCGTGGAACTGTCCGAGGGCAGCCTTCAGAGCTTTCTCTCGGCCCTCGGTCCGAACGGAGAGCTTGAAGAAGGGATCACCGCCCGGAAACTCGACGGGCCGCCGGATCTGTCGCCGCAGTCGCGCGGCCCAGGGCCGCAGAAGGCGCGAGATACAAGCGCGCGCCCCGCCCCGGACCGAAAAGCGAAGCCACACCAGCCAGCAAACGATCCGCCCGGAGATAAGCCGCGTCAGAAAGCCCCCGAGAAGGCCGACAAACCACGGCGATCCCACCCCAACGCGGACGCGGCGCACGGCCCAGCAAGTGCCAAACGCGCCCCGGCCAAAGATCGCAAGGGGGGAAGCGGGGCACCCCACTCCGGTAAGCCCTCGGGAAAACCCGCCGACCCGTCCAGCGGATATTCCAAACAAAAGGCTACCGGAAAACCCGCGACGGCGCGTCCCGGTGCAGCGGATACCTCAAAGCGCATGGAGCGCCCGGGCAAACCGGCCAAGGCAAAAGCCGCCGCGACGAAATCCGTCAGCCGGAAACCGAAGCAGGGCGCCGGACAGGAACCGCCCAAAAGGCAAAAGCGATAAAGCCTGCCCGGCAACAGGAATCGCCACCTTCCCACCGAATTGCGCGGCCTGAATGGTCACGCATTTCGGCTTGGGAAGGTCGCGGATTTACTCCTCGTCACCGACCACGGTAAGACCCAGAAGCCGCCAGACCTGCATTCCGCCGCGATACCAGAAGATCTGCTCCTCCGGGTATCCTTCGGCGATCATGTTCCGGATCGCGCTTGGCGACTGTCCGCACCAGATCCCGTTGCAGAACAGGGCCACTGGCCGGGCGTTGGTGCAGTCCCACCCGTCAAAGTCAATCTCGCAGTTCAGATCCGCGAGGTGATCCACAATCTGCGTGTAGGGGATCGAAACCGCGCCGGGAATGGTCCCTCCTTCGAACCAGTCGCGCGTCCGGCTGTCCACGACAATCGCGTCCGGGTCCTGAAGCATTTCGATGAGTTCAAGCTCGCCGATCGTGGTGACGCCTTCTGCCGCGACCATGGGCTGAATACAGAAATCGGGGCACGGCCGCGAGGTACGCGCCCAATCGCCGGTGATCTCGTTGTCGGTGTCCTGAATACGTGAGATCTCAACCGGCCCGTCGTCCGTCGGGACCGTGACAGAGGGTACACCCTTTTCGAGTCCGACAGGCATCTCTTCGGAGAAAACCGGCGCGGCACTCAGGCCGAGAGCCGCGACAAGCGATGTCATGCGCATGGTGAAACCTCCATTCATATTCATTCTCTCAGTCTCCATGATCAGGGCAATATAGTCAAAGAGATCCATTGGCTTGGCCACAAGCCGTCATGTCGGCCCATCGCCGCGCATTCAGGATTCGACAGGGCTCATGACAAAGGGCGCGCTTGAAGCGACGACGCCGAAGGGATGGCGGACCGGCTCCGACTCCCGGCAAACCCAATCGCCAGATGATTCGTGTATTCGGGAACTTGGTGCACCTGATAGGATTCGAACCTATGGCCTCTGCCTTCGGAGGCGCTATTGACACCTTTCCTAATTGCGCGATAGAGCGCGACGGAGCACGATAAGATACTGAATATATTTGTATTTCCGTTTCGCTGTTCCGAAGCTTCTATCCAGAAACAGGTCGCAGCTTTCGCCCGTGTGCTTACGTAGTGCTTACGTGAGAAGGCTGTCGGCCGATCGGAAAGGTCTGAATTCGGATGGCAAAACTTACGAAACGTTTCGTCGATGCGGTCGAGATCCGCGACAAGGACTATGTCGTATGGGATGATGAGTTGCCTGGCTTCGGGCTGCGCGTGTTCGCCTCAGGAAGACGCAGCTACGTGATACAATATCGTGCAGCCGGTCGCTCGCGGCGCTACGCGATCGGCCTTCATGGAGTCTGGACGCCCGAGACCGCCCGAAAGGAAGCGATGGCGCAGCTCGGCCAGGTCGCCCGCGGTGAGAACCCTGCCGAGAACCGGCAGCTCGACCGCAAAGCGATGACCGTAAAGGAACTGGCCGAGCAATACGTCAAGGCCATGGAAGCCGGGCTAATCATGGGCAAAGGCGGACGCCCAAAACGACCGTCCACGATTTATACGAACATCGGTGCTTTGAACGGACACATCATCCCCCTGATCGGCCAACGCCGCGTGCGTGACCTCACCAAGGCAGACGTGACGAAAATGATGAACGACGTGATTGCCGGGAAAACGCGCGCTGTCAAAAGGACTGGCAAGAAGCGAGGTGTTTCTATTCTGCGCGGCGGTCGTGGAACGGCGAGCAAATGCGTCGGCCTGACAGGCTCGATGCTTACTTATGCAATTAACATCGGGATCATCGAACACAACGTCGCCCATGGTATTCGAAAGCCGAAAGATCAGGTGCGGGATCGGCGCTTGAGCGATGACGAATACCGCGAGCTTGGCAGGATGCTTCGCGAGGCTGGCGAGGACCATGAACTCGCTCCTACAATCGCTATCACACGGCTTCTCGCGCTCACCGGCTGTCGACGCGGCGAGATACTTGGCCTGAAATGGAGCGAAGTCGATTTTGAGAACAGCTGCCTGCGACTTGCGGACTCCAAGGAAGGTGCATCGACTAGACCGATCGGACTACCTGTCATCGAATTGCTCGAAGACCGCCGAAAGACGGTTTCTGGCGACTACGTTTTTCTTGGGACACGAGCGTCACAGACCTTTGGAAGTTTTCCAAACCATTGGAACAGGATCTTTGGCGGACGCAGGATTCCCGACTTCACCGCCCACATTCTTCGGCATAGCTTCGCCAGCACGGCGAATGATCTTGGCTTCACAGAAAGCACAATTGCTGCCCTCGTCGGCCATTCGACGGGATCGATTACGAGCAAGTGTCCGTCGTCATATAAAATGGGACATCAGAGCGGCTTGAACATTGGAGGCTCTGGTTCGGTTGTGTGATTGATTATGCTGCTTGTTTTTGATGTTGCAAGCGGCGCTGTCGGATCGTCAGGTTCTTGATCTTCTCCCTTTCTCTCAGAATGGCCTTGTCCCGACCAAAGTAGACGTCAGCGGGTGTGACGTTTTTCAGGCTCTCGTGGTAGCGCTGGTTATTGTAGTAGTCGACGAAGTCCCCGATCTGTCGCTCGAGATGACCGGGCAGGTAGTAATTCTCCAGCAGAACACG
>NZ_FODS01000015.1 GCF_900110425.1 Salinihabitans flavidus
AGCCCCTTTAGACCGGCGTTATCCAGCATGGCATCGGCCAGGAGACGCTTGAGTTCGGCATTCTCCGCCTCAAGATCCTTCAGGCGGCGCAGCTCGGACACCGTCATGCCGCCATACTTGGCCTTCCACTTATACAGCGTAGCATCCGACATGCCGTGCTTGCGGCACAGCTCCGAGACCTTCGCCCCGGCCGCATACTCCTGCAGAATCCCCACGATCTGTTCTTCGGTGAAACGTGATTTGCGCATCGTCTGTTCTCCTTGTCGTTTTGAACGTTACGAGAACAAACTCTACTTTTGAATGGCCCGGTTTTTGGGGGGCAGGTCAAGCAGGACCAGCGCTTCGCAAGCTGGACCGGTGTGATGGACGGAGGCACTTCCGTGCCACCGCTTCTTTTGCATCTGAACGTGTTCATAAAAGAATGCTCAGTCGTCGCCTGTTTGACGGCGCTCAAAGTGTTCTACGGATTCCTTAGGAATTCGAAGAAGGCGCCCGACTCGAAAAGCTTGCAATTCTCCTGAGATTATTGCGTTTCTGATGGTATTGCTGCAGCAATTCCAGCGCTCTGCGAGCTGCTGAGGCGTGTAAATGTGCATTTTACTTCTCCTATTGGCACTGGGGCGAGACAAGTCGTGTCTCGGAGCGACACTCGAGGCCGCGTCAGGTAAAACGTGCTGGAAAAGAGAGTGGAAAAAGCCAGGTTAGGTTTTGTAGTTTTTCACCTTTCAGTAGGTCTGCTCCTGGTCAATATTCCAACGATAGCTTTGAAGTTTCGTTGATCCCCATTTTTATTCCTTTAGGACGCTCTCGGTTCTCTTAATCCGTGCCACTAAGGTACGAATGGATGTTCGAGTAATCAAGTAATTTATTGTGGAAAAACAGTACTTTATTTACTTCGTGTGAATTCGAAATGGCCAATATCGTTAGATTCACTATTTGCCCGAGCCTCGGCGTTGTTGCGTAACTCGTGCATTGGGCATGAGAGCCCCTTTCCCGTCAGCATTAGGCTCTGCGAACGATCTCGGCCGTTCCGAGGGTGTTGAGGCGGTTCATGAGTACGACGCGGATGCGGATGTGAATTTTGGAGGTTTTGGGGATCGGGTCTCGTGCCGCGAGGCGTTCTCCGAAGGCTTTCAAGCAGCGCATCTTGGCTGCGATCCGTCTGCGGGCATGGTATCCTGTCCAGTGCTTCCAGAAGGCCAGTAGTGCTGTGTAGCGCGCAGGGTGTCGTCGCTGGCGAGTGCGGCCTGGCAGTTCTCTTTCCACGCTTGGCCGTTCTTTTGGTCGGTATGTTCGGGGTGTCGCCGTGTAGGGGTGTCGGATTCTCGGGGGTCAGTAGACCGGCGCAGCCAACGGCGACGTGCCGTCGAACCAACCGGGAGCAGAACGGTATCCTGTGTTGCTTCACCAGGCTCTGGGAGAAAATTGCGAATGATGTCCATGCAGGGATCCTTCGACACAGTCGAAGACATCGAGTGAAAATTTTCATATTTCTGTCCTTGTGGGGACCGCCGTTCGTGGCGGCCTCAGACGCTCGGCCTCCCACCTTTTTTCCAAGCGGATGGTGCATCCGGCTGCCTTGAGCAGCTGAAATTGATACGGTCAGTGCATGTGTTTTTCTTGGGCACATTTTTTCCTGTCGTGCTCTCGCAAAGAAGAGCACGACAGGAAAAATCCAGCCGATAGTTTTTTAGAAGAACGCAGGTGAGCCCGCTGATCAGCATGTTCATCTGCGGAAGTGTTTCTTCCTGAATTTCTGGGGCCGTGCCACGCCCAGAAATTGATACGTCGTCGAGAAGCCCGTCGCAGAATTCTGAGCTGTGTAAAATTTTCGCAGGAATTTTTTCATACCCAATCGCACGAAATCCACACGGCTATGGGGTTGCTACCATTGAACGGAGCGACCGAACCAAGATCTGTCAAAAACCGATGGAATGTGCTACCTTGTCTTCGCAGGTCATGGCCAGTCCAAGCGTGGATTCGTCGCCAGATGCGAACGATGAAGGCGTAAAAACCAAAGCGCGGTTCAATGAACCTTTTTCGTGTTTCGACGCTTTCAGCTAAGTCACTGAAAAATATGGTAGGCCCGGAGGGACTCGAACCCCCAACCAAAGCGTTATGAGCGCTCTGCTCTAACCAATTGAGCTACAGGCCCCACCTCGAGCCCTTTTGAGCGTGTCCGCGTCCCCGCGTCAAGGCTTGCCGTTGCCAATTATCGGGTGATGGTCTAGTGCCAGCGCGAGATTGCGTTTGGAGATGGCAATGGGCAACGGCAGGAATGGCATCACCTATGCGGATGCGGGCGTGGACATTGACGCGGGCAACGCTTTGGTGGATCGGATAAAGCCGGCAGCCAAACGAACCGACAGACCGGGAGTCATGGCAGGGCTCGGCGGGTTCGGGGCGCTTTTCGATCTGAAAGCGGCCGGATATGTTGATCCGGTTCTGGTGGCGGCAACCGACGGGGTGGGCACCAAACTGCGCATAGCCATCGACACCGGAAATTTGGATGGCGTGGGCATCGACCTTGTCGCGATGTGCGTGAATGATCTTGTCTGCCAGGGGGCCGAACCGCTTTTCTTTCTTGACTATTTTGCGACGGGAAAACTCGAACCCGAGAATGCGGCGCGGATCATTGAAGGTATCGCGGAAGGGTGCGCGCAATCCGGATGCGCACTGATCGGTGGCGAAACGGCAGAAATGCCCGGCATGTATGAGGCAGGCGATTTCGATCTTGCAGGGTTTGCCGTGGGCGCGATGGAGCGGGGTGCAGCTCTGCCCGCCGAGGTGGCCGAGGGTGATGTGCTGCTTGGACTGGCCTCGAACGGAGTTCATTCCAATGGCTATTCTCTTGTTCGCAAGCTGGTGGAGGTGTCGGGTCTTGGCTGGGATGACACCTGCCCCTTCGACAAAGGACCGCTTGGCGCGGCGCTACTGACACCAACGCGGCTCTACGTCCGGCAAGCGCTGTCTGCGGTGCGCGCAGGGGGTGTTCATGCGCTGGCCCATATCACTGGCGGAGGCCTGACAGAAAATTTGCCGCGGGTTCTGCCCGACGGTCTGGGTGCTGAGGTTGACCTTGCATCGTGGACTTTGCCGCCGGTGTTCCGCTGGTTGGCGGAGACCGGAGGTTTGGCGGAGACCGAACTTCTCAAGACTTTCAATAGCGGCATAGGGATGGTTCTCGCCGTGGATGAAGACCGGGCGGAAGCGCTTGAGGGATTGCTCGTTGAAGCAGGTGAGAGCGTACATCGCATCGGGCGAATTACGCAGGGCAAGGGAGTGCGGTACACGGGGTCGCTCCTTTGACGAAAAGGGTTGCGATATTCATTTCGGGTGGCGGCTCCAACATGGTCACATTGGTGCGCTCGATGACAGGTTGTCATCCGGCGCGGCCCGTTCTCGTCCTGTCGAATGATCCGGATGCAGGAGGGCTTGAAAAGGCCGCGGAGATGGGAATAGCGACTGCGGTTGTCGATCACCGCCCTTTCATGGGGGATCGAGCATCTTTCGAAGCGGCGCTTCAGGCGGAACTCGACAAGGTGCGGCCCGATCTCCTTTGTCTGGCCGGTTTCATGCGGGTACTGACGGAAGGATTCGTCGCACGATGGGAGGGACGGATGCTGAATATTCACCCATCGCTTCTTCCGAAATATCGCGGTCTGCATACGCATCGGCGTGTGCTGGAGGCTGGCGATACCGAACATGGCTGTACAGTGCACCTTGTCACACCGGCGCTCGATGACGGTCCGATTCTCGGGCAGGCGCGGGTGCCGGTTATGGCGGGCGACACGCCCGAAACACTTGCCGGGCGCGTGCTGGAGCAGGAACACAGGCTTTACCCTGCTGTGCTGCGGCGTTTTGCCGGTGGTGACCGCACGCCACTCTATCTCTGAAGGGCGGATTTGCCTTTCTGCGGATTTGCACGTAAGCCTTGCGGGTGAGCTATCATAAAAACAATGACCAAAGTGGTCCCTTCATGAAAACACTTACGACGACACAGGATCTGGCCGCCTTTTGCGAAAGGGCGCGGCAGCACCCCTATGTCACGATCGACACGGAATTCATTCGTGAACGCACCTATTATTCAAAGCTCTGCCTGATCCAGATGGCCTTTCCCGGCGATGGCGAGGATGACGCCGTCCTGGTCGATCCCCTCGCGGATGACCTATCGCTTGAGCCGCTTTATGAACTCTTTCGCGATAGCAAAGTGGTAAAGGTTTTTCACGCCGCACGGCAGGATCTCGAAATCTTCTATGTCGAGGCGGGCGTGTTTCCCGAACCGCTTTTTGATACCCAGGTGGCGGCGATGGTCTGCGGTTTCGGAGAGCAGGTGGGCTACGAGACGCTGGTGCGCAAGATCGCAAAACAACCGCTCGACAAATCCTCACGTTTTACGGACTGGGCGCGCCGTCCGCTGACAGAAGCGCAAAAAACCTATGCACTGGCCGATGTGACCCATCTGCGGCAGATTTACGAGCATCTGGCTGACAAGCTGGAAAAAACCGGGCGGGCGCATTGGGTTGCAGAAGAGCTTCGGACACTGACCCATCCGGATACCTATATCGTCAAACCGTCAGAGGCCTGGCAAAGGGTAAAGACGCGCAACACCTCGCCTCGCTTTCTCGCGATAGTGCGAGAGTTGGCGCGGTTCAGAGAGGGTTATGCCCAGAGCCGCAATATTCCGCGCAGCCGGGTTTACAAGGACGATGCCATGCTTGAATTGGCTTCGACCAAACCGCAGAACATGACGGATCTGGGACGTTCGCGCCTTCTGCTGCGGGAAGCGCGGCGGGGGGAGATTGCCGAGGGTATTCTCAAAGCGGTGCAGGAGGCACAGAATTGTCCGCAGGAGGATCTGCCGAAGGTCGATACCTCGCGCGATAAGTTGCAGGTGAACCCGGCGTTGGCCGATCTTCTGCGTGTCCTGTTGAAGGCCAAGACCGAAAGCGCGGGCGTGGCGTCAAGGTTGATTGCCCCGGCGGCGGATCTTGACGCGATCGCAGCCGGGCAGCGTGATGTCTCAGCGCTAAGTGGCTGGCGGCGTGAGGTCTTTGGAGAGGATGCGATACGGCTCTGCGAAGGGGAGATTGCGTTGGCCGCAAAAGGAAGTGCCGTGAAAATCGTTCCGCTAACCTGAATTTGCAGTCGATCGAGGTAATCAGGAGGCGTGCCTGAAGCCCCGTTTGAAGAGTTACGACACATCGGGCCGATGCCCCCAAATACTCTTTTTCGGACGGTGCCTTAGCGGCGACGGGACTCGAGTGCGTTCGCCGCGCCGGAGACGCGGATCACCCGCACTCCCTGAAGCTGTTGTCGGGTAAGGTTCCGCGCGGCGTGCAGTTCTCGTGAAAATTCCCGCCCGACTCGCGCGTTGCCTGTTGGATGAACACCAAGAAACCGAAAGCTCAGAACGCCGTCGACCGGCTCTCCGTCATTCAGGGCCTCAAGCTTCAGAGAGTGGACTCCCTGCCTGGCAGCTATCCCGGTGACATTCACGATAGCGCCGCCCGGTGTCCGCTCAATCTCGAGATCCGATATGCGCTGCACTGGCGTGCCAGCATAAACCACCTCCCGCCGGAGGGAGAGGCGGTTACGTTGCGGTATGAGGGGGTTGGTGTTTTCCGCCGACTCAACCGGCGCCGATCGGGCACCACCAAACCAGTTGAACGGGTTG
Organism: Salinihabitans flavidus; assembly: GCF_900110425.1. Classification (GTDB taxonomy): domain Bacteria; phylum Pseudomonadota; class Alphaproteobacteria; order Rhodobacterales; family Rhodobacteraceae; genus Salinihabitans; species Salinihabitans flavidus. The sequence goes on from NZ_FODS01000015.1 coordinate 5,678, forward strand.
AGAACCGAGTCCCGAACGCCGTCGCACCCGGACAGCACAACAGATGATGTCAGAAGGACCAACAGGGATTTGCGCATACCAACCGCCTCGCTCGCTTTGCCCTTGGGTTATCGCATCGGGCCGCGCTTGAAAAGCGCCAAGACGGGTCTGGACCTTTGAAGTCGCCGCGCTTAGGTCTGCGGAGAGGTGAAAAAGGACAGCATATGGCAAGCGCAGCCTTCGAAGAAATTGTAGAGGATTTCGAATTCCTGGACGATTGGGAAGATCGCTATCGCTATGTGATTGAACAAGGGAAAGCGATGGACCCGCTTGACGATGCGCTCAAGGTGCCTGCCACGAAGGTGGACGGTTGTGCCAGTCAGGTTTGGCTTTATCCGCATATTGACGAGGGGGTATTCCGCTTTGACGGCGACAGCGATGCGATGATCGTGCGTGGCCTGATTGCGGTTCTTCGAAAGCTCTACAACGGCCTTCCTGTCGCCGACGTGTTGAAGGTGGATGCGCGCGCCGAGATGGAACGTCTGGGGCTGAATGAACACTTGTCCTCGCAACGCTCCAACGGCCTGCGCGCAATGATCGAACGGATTCGCTTGGTCGCAGGTGAGACGGTCTGAAGCTTCAGGTGCCGTCGCGCGTCCGGTAGTGGTTCAGGACATAGACACGAATGGCTGAGGCAAGGCCCGTATCAAGCTCTCGTTCAGCGTCAATTTTGGCAGCGAGTGCATTGATAGGAATGGATTTTTCCAAAGCGATTTCACGGAAAGCCTGCCAGAACTCGTTTTCGAGCGTGACACTTGTGCGATGTCCCTGCAAGGTCAATGAGCGCTTGACGGGGCCGGCGCTCATGGCTCGCGCTTGTGACCGTCGTGATAGCGATCGGTCTTGTTGGCTTGAATTCGGTCACGGGTTTTCACGCCTTTGGAACGGCCGAACTTGACGGCGTTTTCATCGGCGCGTGCCTTTTTCTCGGCCCACGCTTTGGTCTTGCGATACCGATTCAGGTTGACCGGTTGCGCCATCAGTCTTTCGGTCCGATCATCTCTTCGGGGCGGACAACGCGCTCGAATGTCTCCGCATCGACAAAACCGAGGTTGATCGCTTCCTCCTTCAGGGTGGTGCCATTCTTATGCGCGGTCTTGGCCACTTTGGTGGCGTTGTCGTACCCGATTGTGGGCGCCAGCGCCGTGACCAGCATCAGGCTTTCCTGCATCAATTTCTCGATGCGCGGTTCGTTGGCCTCGATCCCCAGCAGCATCCGCTCGGTGAAGCTGTCCGTTGCATCGCCCAGAAGCTGAATGGATTGAAGAAGGTTGTAGGCCATCATCGGATTGTAGACGTTTAGCTCGAAATGTCCTTGGCTGCCTGCGAATTTAATGGCGGCATCATTGCCCATAATATGCGCAGCCACCTGGGTCATGGCCTCGGCCTGCGTCGGATTGACCTTGCCCGGCATGATCGAAGAGCCTGGCTCATTTTCCGGCAGGATCAATTCGCCCAGTCCTGAACGGGGCCCGGAACCCAGAAAACGGATGTCATTGGCGATCTTGTAGCAAGACCCGGCGACCGTGGCGAGCGCGCCGGACATGAACACCATCGCATCATGTGCGGCCAGCGATTCAAATTTGTTGGGCGCGGTCACAAAGGGCAGATCGGTGATCTCTGCCATGTTTGCGGCCACTTTTTCGCCCCATCCTTTGGGAGTGTTGAGGCCGGTGCCTACGGCGGTGCCACCCTGCGCCAGTTCATAGATACCCGGCAGGGTTGCCTTGACACGGTCGAGTCCCATGCGGATCTGATGGGCATAGCCCGAGAATTCCTGCCCGAGGGTGAGCGGCGTGGCGTCCTGTGTATGGGTGCGCCCGATCTTGATAATGTCCTTGAACTCCTCGGACTTTCGCTCAAGTCCGGCCAGCAGCTTCTCCAAACCCGGCAAAAGCACGTCGCGCACGCTCATGGCGGCGGCGATATGCATGGCGGTGGGGAAGGTGTCGTTGGAGCTCTGTCCCATGTTGCAGTGATCGTTCGGGTGAACCGGATCCTTGCTGCCAATGGTGCCGCCCATGATCTCGATCGCTCGGTTGGCGATCACCTCGTTGGCATTCATATTGGATTGTGTGCCGGACCCCGTTTGCCAGACGACAAGCGGAAAGTTATCGTCGAACTTACCCTCAATCACCTCACCGGCGGCCTGGATGATGGCCTCCGCGCGTTCTGCATCGAGATTGCCCAGCTCCCTGTTGGCCAGAGCGCAAGCCTTCTTGATCACGCCGAGGGCGCGCACGATGGCCACGGGCTGCTTCTCCCATCCGATCGGGAAATTCATAATCGAGCGCTGGGTTTGCGCTCCCCAGTATTTGTCGGCGGGAACCTCGAGCGGGCCAAAGCTGTCAGATTCGGTGCGGGTCTGGGTCATTTGGGATGCTCCGTCGCTTGTGTTCGGCCCTGTCATAGTCAAAGGGGTGAAAAGTGCAATCCTGTCGACAGTCAAATACCGCCTTCGTCAATATTGTAAACTGCCGGAAAACCGCGGCGAAGAGTGCTGAGGTGGACATATCATTTCATCGTCATAGAATGTATGATGTCACGCTATGTCGTGATAAATGCGAAGGGAGTTTTCCGTGCTTCGTCAGTTCCGCGTTTCGTACCCGCCCGCACGCATCCTACTGGCCACATGTGTATTTCTGTGTACCTCCGGGGCGGCGCTTGCCGATGCCGCGATTGAACGTTTCGTCGGAAGCTTTACCGGATCCGCCGGCATTGTGAGGTCTGAGGGTATGTCGACCAAGCGCGACATGAGTGTCCGCATTAGTGAAACGAAGCGTGGCTTCAACGTCACTTGGACTTCAACCAGCTATAGATCAGATGGTCGCGCGAAGGATAAGACCTATTCGATAGACTTCGCTGAGAGCGAGCGTGACGGTGTCTATGCCGCGGCGATGCAGCGTAATGTTTTTGGACATGACGGGCAGCTCGATCCGATGAAGGGGGAACCCTATGTCTGGGCACGGATCAAGAACGACACGCTGACGGTATTTTCCATGTTCGTGACGGATGATGGTGGATATGAAATGCAGCAATACAATCGCACCTTGGCAGAAGGCGGGCTGATGCTCGAATTTCACAATTTGCTCAACGGGGAGCCGCAGCGCTCGGTAAAGACATTTCTCGAACGAGAGTGAGATCAGGTCGAATCAGGATGTCTTGCACCGAAAGTGCGCGGGGCATTTGCGTTACGCTGTAAGGCTCTCGCACACCAATATTTTTGTGCATTGTACGCGGGCGTCTATTTCCGAAACTTGTCCAGAGAGACGACCTCTGCGTCGCGCTGTTGTGGTTCGTCCGCTTCCGAGTCCAGTTCGGCGGTGTCGTCATCGGGATCGGGCGAGTCATCTTCCTCCGGACTTTCGAACCGAAGACCGAATTCCACCGAAGGATCGACGAACGTCTTGATAGCGTCATACGGAATATAGAGAGGTTCGGGCGCTTCTCCAAAGTTCAGTGTGACCGTGAAACCTTCGTCTGTGACATGCAGGTTTTCGTACCAGTGCTGCATCACCACTGTCATTTCGCCGGGATAGCGTTCCATGAGCCAGCTGGCGATCTCGACATCGGGGTGGAGTGTGTCGAAGGTGATGAAGAAATGATGATCCCCGGGCAGGCCATTTGCCTCTACGTCGCGCAGCACGTCCTGAATCAGGCCGCGCATGGCGCGATGCATCAGGTTTCCGTAGTCGATCATGCGAGACACTCTTCCATCCTTGCTCTTCTTTCAGCCAGCATAGAAGATTCGGCCCGAAACAAAAGGGATGAGGCGCAATTTCTGCGCAGGAGCGGAAGAGCCGCCAGCTATCCTGCCGGATGGCCGACAGGGGATTACAGATGCGTTCGTTCACTGTGTGTGAAAGATGAATTTTGATCCATAAAGGTTTGAAAGTGCAGGCTTCTGTTGCCAGGTGCCTGCGAACCCCGCCTTACGCTGCTAGGCGCAAGGGCTTAGATTTCGGTCTTGTTACCGCTTACGCAGCAACTGCAACCGGAGCACGATTGTCATTGGCAATTGTACTTTTCGGACCGATAACGGTGGTACCTCACCGAGACAAAGCAAACCCCTTTAGACGTCCGTCGATCCTATTTCGGCCCCATGTCCCGCCAATGACCGGGTTTATGGTGGAGCCGCCGGGTACCGCCCCCGGGTCCGATCCGCTTATTACGGGCGCGTTTATGTCCATAGTCCCCTTGGGGACACTTCGAAGATAGGGAGCGTTCGGTGGATTTGCAAGCGCCTGTGAGGGGCGGAAACGGCAAAAATCGCACGTCGGCAGAACGTCGGTATTGTGTCGGTATAACGTCGGTGGCGGTTTGACCTGCGTGCGCAGCGCGAAAATGTTAACGGCTCGGGACGCTCCGCCGGGCCCGCACCGCCATCACCGTCTGCGCCAGAGAGATCGTGAAGTCGCACAGCCGCGCCAGCTCCCGGTCGATCGCTTCGGCGTCGGCAGCCTGAAGCGCCCGCGCGATCTCGCTGTGGCGCGCCACAATGTCCCGACGCGGGCGGGCGGTGAAGGTGATCATGTTCATCAGCGGTTGCATCGCCTCCACCGCGCCGGCGAGCTGATAGCTCAGAACCGGGTTCTGCGCGGCATCGACCAGCGCACGGTGAAAGGCGACATCGGAGGTGCAGAACGCCTCGTCGGAGAGCGCCGGATCTTCCTGCCTGTTGATTTCCGCGCGCATGGTGGAGAGATGCCCGGCCCCGCGGCGTGCCGCAGCAAGCGGGGCGCAGGCGCGTTCCAGCGCGAAGCGCGCCTCGCAGGCGGTTTCGAAATCCACCGCGTTCATCGACAGCAACAACGTCGAGGTGGTGATATGCTGCGCATAGGCGTCCGTGTACGTCAGGCGATTGACGAAGGCCCCGCCGGTGGCGCCGCGCTGGGTGCGAATGAGGTTCTGTGCCGCCAGCCGCTTGAGCGCCTCTCGCACCGTGGGGCGGGACACCTCGAACTGGTCCGCAAGCTCCGCCTCGGATGGCAGGCGGGAATCCACGATCAACTCTCCCGAGACGATGGCATCCCGGATGGCCTTGGCGATCTGGGCCGAAAGGTCGGCCTTGGACGCGGCGTCCCGTTTCAATTGTCTGACATTTCCTGTTTGCCCGTTTCTCAATTGTCTGACATTAATTCAGGCAAAGGTCGAGTCGCGAAGGGGAGGAGCGATGCTGTCGGATCGGCTCCGGGCAATGACGGGCGGACACTGGATCGCGCTGTTCGCGGTGATCCTGGCCTCATGGGGCGCGCTATACCTGATGGCGGTTCCGGCCGACCTGCGCGTGATGGGGCGCCTTTACGGCGCGGATTTCTGGGAAAGCCTCTGTGTTGTCACCCCCGATGCCGCCGGGTTTGCCCGTGTGGCTGGAATGTGGGCGTTGATGGCGGCGGGGATGATGGCGCCGACGGCCTTGCCGTCTTTTGCCACCTATGACGATCTGCGGCGCACAGGCACGCCGGTGAATTTCGCCGCGCTGGTAGGCGGTTATCTGGTGATCTGGCTGGGCTTTGCGGCTCTGGCCGCGGCGACGCAGATCGGGCTTTACAGCGTCGGTCTGGTGGGCGTGCTGGGGCAGAGCCAATCTGTGGTGCTGTCGGCGGGGCTTCTGGCGGGGGCGGGGCTTTATCAGTTCTCGCCGCTCAAGGACGCCTGCCTGAGCAAATGCCGCGCGCCGCTGACGTTTTTCATGGCGCATTGGGACGAGGGGCCGTGGCGCATGGGGCTTCGGCTTGGCGCGGTCTGCCTGGGATGTTGCTGGGCACTCATGCTGCTGGCGCTGGTGGGCGGGGTGATGAACCTCGCCTTCATGGCTCTGGCGATGGCGCTGATGGTGGTGGAGAAGCTGCCAGGGCCGGGGCGGTATCTGACGCGGCCGCTCGGTGCGGCGCTTCTGGGCGGGGCGGTCTGGATGGCCGCAACCGCCATGATGATCTGAGGGAGAAGGAGAGAAAGATGGCAAGCGATCAGATGGAGGCGCCCGCGCGCCCCGCGGAGCAGGGACAGGTGCCCTGGGCGATCAAGGGAGAGTTGATCCTCAACTGCAACTGCACGGTGTTCTGCCCCTGCGTTGTCAGCCTTGGAAAACACCCGCCTACGGAAGGCTATTGCCAGGCGTGGGCCGGGGTGCGGATCGACGAGGGGCATTTCGGCGACACCGACCTGAGCGGGCTCAACGTCGGGCTGATCCTTGAGATTCCGGGCCTGATGGCGCGCGGCAACTGGAAGGCGGCGGCCTATATCGATGAGCGTGCGAGCGAGGCGGCCTATGACGGGCTGATCGACATCTTCTCTGGCAAGGCGAAGGGAACAACCGGGCTTTTCAAGGTGCTGGTGAGCGAATTTCTGGGTGCGGAGCGCGCGCCAGTGATCTTCGAGACCGAGGGCAAGACCCGGCGCCTGATCGTGGGCCGGGCGATTCACGGCGAGGTGGAGCCGGTGGCGGGCGCCGACAAGGACCGTGACATCGTGGTGACGAACAGTGAATACTGGATGGGGCCGGATATCACGGTGGCCACCGCCACCAAGGGCCGGGTGCGGGCCTTTGGCCGGGTCTGGGATTTCGACGGGCGCAGCGCGGAGATTTGCCAGATCGACTGGCACGGGCCGCGCTGATCGCGCCGCGCCCGGGGGGGCGTCTTCCGGGCCGGTTCAGGCAGAATGAAACGGCGGCGCCATCGCGCTGCCGCCATGGAAATAAGGGGATTTGGCCATGTTCAACGCGCTTGTGGTGACGAAGGACGAAGACAGCGGAAAGACCAGTGCCGCCGTAAGTCAGATCGGTCTGGACGATCTGCCCGAGGGCGAAGTGACGGTGGCGGTGGAGTATTCCACCGTGAACTACAAGGACGGGCTGTGCATCGGGCCGGGGGGCGGTTTGGTGCGCAAGTATCCGCATGTGCCGGGGATCGATTTCGCCGGCACCGTGGAGGCATCGAGCGACTCTCGCTACAAGCCCGGCGACAAGGTGGTTCTGACCGGCTGGCGCGTGGGCGAGGCGCATTGGGGCGGCTATGCGCAGAAGGCGAATGTGCGCGCCGACTGGCTCGTGCCGCTGCCAGAGGGGCTCGATACCCGGCAAGCGATGGCGGTGGGCACCGCCGGTTTCACCGCGATGCTGTCGGTGATGGCGCTGGAGGATCACGGCCTGATGCCGGGGCACGGGCCGGTTCTGGTGACCGGCGCCGCTGGCGGTGTGGGATCCGTGGCGACCGCGATCCTTGCCAGCCTCGGCCATGAGGTTGCCGCGGTGACCGGGCGGCCGGAAACCGAAGACTATCTCAAGGGGCTTGGCGCGAGCCGGATCGTGCCGCGCGAGGAGCTGACGGAAGTGACAAGAAAGCCCTTGGAAACAGAGGTTTGGGCGGGCTGCGTCGATGCCGTCGCAGGCGCGATGCTGGGCCGCGTTCTCAAGCAGATGAAATACGGCACCTCGGTCGCGGCGGTCGGTCTGGCCGGGGGGGCGGCGATCGAGGGGGCGCTGATCACGCCGTTTATCCTGCGGGGGGTGAACCTTCTGGGGATCGATTCGGTGATGCAGCCCTTTGCCAACCGCCTGCGCGCGTGGGAGCGGATCGCGCGCGATCTGCCGATGGGGAAGCTCGAGGCGATGGTGCAGCCAGCGACACTGTCGGATCTGCCCGCATTGGGGGCCGATATCCTCAAGGGGCAGATCAAGGGGCGGGTCGTGGTGGATGTGAACGCCTGATCCATGCGATAGAAGGGGGCGCGGGCCAGAGGGTCGCGCCCATTTCAGCCGCCGGAGGGGAAAGCATCCATGAGCTATGACAACGACAATATCTTTGCCAAGATCCTGCGCGGGGAGATCCCCAGCACGCGGGTCTATGAGGACGAGGAAACCCTTGTTTTCATGGACATCATGCCGCGCGCGGACGGGCATTGCCTGGTCATTCCCAAGACGCCCTGCCGCAATATCCTCGACGCCGCGCCCGGACAGATGAACGCATGCATGGCCACCGTGCAGAAGATCGCGCGGGCTGTGCGGGAGGCCTTTGACGCCGAAGGGGTGACGATCCAGCAGTTCAACGAGGCAGCCGGTGGGCAGGAGGTGTTTCACCTGCATTTCCACGTCCTGCCGCGACGCGAGGGCGAGAGCCTGCGCCCGCCGGGGCAGATGGCCGACGCCGAGGTGATCGAGGGACATGCGGAGGCCATTCGCGCCGCTTTGGGCGAATCGGGTTAAGTCTTTGAAACCGCGCTAAAACGCCATGCGGTAAAACGTCGGTATTTTGTCGGTATCGCGTCGGTGCCGCTTGCCGTGCGGGCCATGTTTAACAGGGCGTTCGGTAAGGGCGCGTTCACCTTGGTTGAGATCGGGTTGATGCGGGGGGAGAGCCGAGTCCCGGGGGCACTGCCTCCGGACCCCCGAAGTATCTGAGCAACGATGAAGGGCAGGGCGCCTCGCGCGGCGGGCGGGCGGAACGATGGCTTTCGGCTCGACAATCGCGGGGCGGGACGCTTGGATGGGGCTGCTTAACAGGTCAAGGAATCGGGGTATGCAGGCCGCCCGGACGCCGCCGCGTCTTGTGACGCTGGTGCTGGTCACTGCCGTGTCGGTGCTCACGCTCAACATGTTTCTGCCGTCGCTGTCGGGGATGGCGGAAGATTTCGGCGTCGAGTACGCGCTCATCAACCTGTCGATCGCGGGTTATCTGGTCATGGCGGGCGTGTTGCAGGTGATCATCGGGTCGGTGTCGGATCGCTACGGGCGGCGGCCGGTGATGCTCTGGGGGATGGGAATTTTCGCGCTGGCCTCGCTTGGCTGCGTGCTGGCCAGCGATGTGCGGGTATTCCTGATCTGCCGCATGGTGCAATCGGCGGTGATCGCGGGGCCGGTGCTGGCGCGGGCGGCGATACGCGACATGGTGGGCGAGCGCGAGGCGGCGAGCCTGATGGGGTATGTCGCCATGGCGATGGCGATCGCGCCGATGATGGGCCCGATGGTGGGCGGCGCGATGGATGTGCTGTTTGGCTGGCGGGCGAGTTTTCTCTTCTACGCGGTGGCGGGCGGGGCGCTCGTGATCCTTGTCTGGGCCGATATGGGCGAGACGCATCACGCGCGATCGGCCAGTTTCGGGGCACAGTTCCGCGCCTATCCAGAGTTGCTGCGCTCGCGCCGGTTCTGGGGGTATGCGCTGTGCTACGTGTTTTCGGTGGGGGCCTTCTATGCGTTTCTGGCCGGCGCGCCGCTGGTGGCCTCGACCGCCTTCGGGCTGAGCCCGGCAGTGCTCGGCATCGGGATGGGCAGCATCACGGGCGGGTTTTTCGTGGGCAACTTCATCACCGGGCGGCTGGCGCGGTTTCATGCGCCGGCGCGGATGATGGTCGCGGGGCGGCTGGTGGCCTGTGGCGGGCTGGCGGCGGGGCTGCTGCTTTACATGGCCGGCGTCGTGCATCCGGTGGCATTTTTCGCGCCCGTCGTCTGCGTCGGGCTGGGCAACGGGCTGACGGTGCCGGGGGCCAATGCCGGGGCGATGTCGGTGCGTCCGGCGCTGGCGGGCAGCGCGTCGGGCCTGTCGGGGGCGATGACGGTGGCGGGCGGGGCGGCGTTCTCGACGCTGGCGGGCACGGTTCTCACGCCCGGCAACGGCATCTGGCTGTTGCTTGCCATCATGCTCGGATCGGCGGGAGCGGGGCTTGTTTCGGCGCTCTACGTGGCATGGATCGACCGGCGTGAGGGAGCGCTATGAGGGCGGGTGCCGCGATTTCGCCAAAATATGTCGCAAACTTTACGATCAGTGACGTTCCTGATACAAGTCAAAGGGTAAGTGGGTCCTAACCTTCAAGGGGGCCATGCCCGCACAAAAAACCAAACACAGGCGCCAAGCGCAGGATTTTCAAGAGGGAATTCGGCGCCTAAAACCGTGAGATAGGAGGGAGACGTGTTCAAGAAAATCATGACGCCAGTGGACCTGGCCCATAAGGAGGCGCTGACCCGCGCGCTGCAATGCAGCGCCGATCTTGCCTCTCATTACGGGGCCGAGGTGGTCTATGTCGGCGTGACGGCCGCTACACCAAGCTCGCTCGGCCATACCCCGGAAGAATATTCCAAAAAGCTCGACGCCTTTGCCAAGGAGCAGGGTGAGACGCATGGGATCGATGCCAGCGCCCATATGATCGTGAGCCATGATCCGCGCACCGATGTCGACGACGTTCTGCTCAAGGCGGTCGGGGAGCTCAATGCGGATCTGGTGGTGATGCAGAGCCATGTTCCGAACGTCTTCGACTATATCTGGCCGTCCAACGGCGGCAAGATGGCCGAACATGCGAAAAGTTCGGTCATGGTCGTGCGCGGATGATCCGGGCAAAGAAAATTCAAACGCGAACAGGGGAGGCCGTAAATGGCCGATGACAACGACGACTTGGGTATCCCCGCGCCGGAGGGCGTGTCGGATATCATCGAGACCGAATATCAGATCGGTCAGGACAATATCGAAGCGAAGATCGGCCCGTTCGGGCTTGATATTCACAACCCCGTTTTCCTGATTTCGGGGCTGTCGGTCATCGCTTTCGTGATCTATGCGCTGGTTGCGCCAACGCAGGCGAGCGAGTTTTTCGGCTGGTTGCGCCCCGCGCTGACGAGCAGTTTCGACTGGTTCTTCCTGCTCTCGGCAAATGTCTTCGTGATCTTCTGCCTGTTTCTGATCGTCAGCCCATGGGGGTCTGTGCGGCTTGGCGGGTCGGAAGCGACGCCGGACTATGGCTATCTCGGCTGGTTCGCGATGCTGTTCGCGGCCGGTATGGGCATCGGTCTGATGTTCTTCGGGGTGCTGGAGCCGGCCTATTACTTCGGAACGCCGTGGGGCGACGCGCCGCTGGGCACGGTGCGGCCCTTTGACGAGGACGGCAACCTGATCGCCGCGAATGTCGATGAGGCCCGGCGCATGGCGCTGGCGGCGACCTCCTATCACTGGGCGCTGCATCCTTGGGCGATCTATGCGGTGGTGGCGCTCGCGCTGGCGCTGTTCAGCTATAACAAGGGGCTGCCGCTTTCGATCCGTTCGGCGTTCTATCCGCTTCTGGGCGAGCGTGTCTGGGGCTGGTGGGGCCACATCATCGACACGCTGGCGGTGTTCGCCACGTTGTTCGGCCTTGCCACGTCTCTGGGGATCGGCGCACAGCAGGCCAATGCCGGTCTGAACTACATCTACGGCGTTCCCAACACCACGACCGTTCAGGTTCTCCTGATCTGCGGGATCACGGCTGTGGCGCTCATCTCTGTGCTGCGGGGTCTGGATGGCGGCGTCAAGGTGCTGTCGGAGATCAACATGGTGATCGCGTTGCTGCTGCTGTTGTTCGTGCTGTTCGCAGCGGGGGCCGCGACGATCATGACGGAGTTCTTCGCGGGACTGGGGTCTTACGCGCGGGAGGTCATTCCGCTGTCGAACCCGTTCGGCCGCGAGGATACGGGCTACATGCAGGGCTGGACGGCCTTCTACTGGGCCTGGTGGATCAGCTGGTCGCCGTTCGTGGGCATGTTCATCGCCCGAGTCAGCCGGGGGCGCACGGTGCGTGAGTTCATCACCTGCGTTCTGATCATCCCCTCGCTCGTCTGTATCCTGTGGATGGCGGTCTTTGGCGGCTCCGCGATCAGCGACATGATCGCCAACCCCGACACCTCGGCGGTGATGGCCAACGTGATCGACAGCTATTCGCCGGAGCTGTCGCTCTTTGCGATGCTGGAGAGCCTGCCGCTGGCGGCGATCACGTCGACCATCGGGATCGTGCTGGTGATCGTGTTCTTCGTCACCTCGTCGGACTCCGGTTCGCTCGTGATCGACACGATCACGGCGGGCGGCAAGGTCGATGCGCCGGTGTCGCAGCGGGTGTTCTGGTGCACCTTCGAAGGGGCCGTGGCGATCGCGCTGCTGATCGGCGGGGGGCTGACCTCGCTTCAGGCGATGGTGATCTCCACGGGTCTGCCGTTCACGATCATCCTGCTTCTGATCTGTGTTGCGATCGTGCGCGGGTTGATGAGCGAAAAGCGGGCCTGACGCCCCGGCGCAGCCCGATTTGATCAAGAAAGCGCCCGTTCGGCCTTGCCGGGCGGGCGCTTTTACGCTCAGGTGTCGCCATGACACAGCTTGATTCAGATTTCGTCCGGGCGCAATTCCCGGCCTTTTCAGAGCCTTCGCTTGCCGGGCAGGCGTTTTTCGAAAATGCGGGCGGGTCCTATACCTGCGGGGCGGTGATCGACCGGCTCACCCGGTTTTACCGTGAGCGCAAGGTGCAGCCCTATGGCCCCTATGAGGCCAGCCGCAAGGGCGGCGCGGAGATGGACGAGGCGCGCACGCGTCTGGCCGCGTGGCTGGGGGTGGAGACCGAGGAGCTTTCGTTCGGGCCGTCCACGACGCAGAACACCTATGTGATGGCGCAGGCATTCGGCGAATGGATGCAGCCGGGCGATGCGATCATCGTCACCGATCAGGACCATGAGGCCAATTCCGGGCCGTGGCGGCGGCTCGCGGCGCGCGGGATCGAGGTGCGGGAGTGGAAGATCGACCCCGAGAGCGGGCATCTGGACCCCGAGGATTTGTCGGCGTTGCTGGACGATTCGGTGCGGCTTGTGTGTTTTCCGCATTGCTCCAACGTGGTGGGGGAGATCAACCCGGCCGCCGAGATCACGGCGCTGGCCCATGCGGCGGGGGCGTTCGTCTGTATCGACGGCGTGAGCTATGCGCCGCACGGCCTGCCGGATGTGGGCGCGATCGGGGCGGATATCTACCTGTTTTCCAGCTACAAGACCTATGGGCCGCATCAGGGCATCATGGTGGTGCGGCGCGCGCTTGGCGCGGTGCTGCCCAATCAGGCGCATTTCTTCAACGCCGACACGCTTTACAAGCGCTTCACCCCGGCGGGGCCGGATCACGCGCAGATCGCCGCCTGCGCGGGGATGGTGGATTACCTCGAGGCGCTGGCCGCGCATCACGAGATCGACGCGGGCAGCCCGGCGGCGACCGGCGCGGCGGTGCATGACCTGATGCGCGCGCATGAAACACGGCTTCTCAAGCCGGTGCTGGAGTTCGCCGCGGCGCGCAATTCCGTGCGCCTTCTGGGGCCGTCAGAGGCCGAGGGGCGCGCGCCCACGGTGGCGCTTGCGGCCGAGGCGCCGGGGCTGGAACTGGCCACGCGGCTGGCCGATCACGCGATCATGGCGGGGGGCGGCGATTTCTATGCTGTGCGCGCCCTCAAGGCGCAGGGCGTGGACATGGACAAGGGCGTTCTGCGCCTCAGCTTCGTGCATTACACCACGCAGGACGAGGTCGAAAAGCTTCTGACCGCGCTTGATGCCGTGCTGTGAAGACCGCATCCGGAGGCAGCCGGCCACCTGCCGGTTTTCCGGGCGCGCTGACGGTCCGGCCTGTCCAATTTCCATAAAACCTTGCCGCCGGGCCGCGACCAGCCTAATTTTACGTTGGACGTGAGGACTTTGGGAGTGAGAGTGGATGATCCTGACAAGCACCAAGGGGCAACGTGATCTGCCGCGGTACTTCGCGCGTGTCTTTGATGCCGCGGGCAAGATCAACAGCGGGCGGATAGATTTCATGATGCCCGACGGGCGGGTGTTCCGGGCGGAGGGGCCGAATCCGGGGCCGGTGGCGGTGCTGAACATCCATAACGCCGACACCTTTGCGCGGCTTATCCGGGAGGGCGATCTCGGCTTTTGCGATGCCTATATCGAGGGCTGGTGGAGCACGCCGGATTTGCAGGCGTTTCTGGATTTTCTACAGTCCGACAACGACGCGCTCTATGACGGGTTTCCCGGCATGGGTTTGGTGCGGTTTTTCGAACGGATTCGGCATCTTCTGCGCTCCAACTCACGCAAGCAGGCCAGAAAGAACATTTCCTATCACTACGATCTGGGCAATGAGTTCTACCAACTGTGGCTCGATGAGACGATGACCTATTCCTCGGCCAAGTTCGACAGCGGACAGGAGGATCTGGAGGCGGCGCAGACGGCGAAATACGCCGCGTTGGTCGATCAGATGGGCGTGCAGCCCGGCGATCACATTCTGGAAATAGGGTGTGGTTGGGGCGGATTTGCCGAATTTGCCGCGCGTGAGCGGGGCCTGCGGGTGACCGGGCTGACCATCAGCCGGGAGCAGTTGAACTATGCAAGGCAACGCATTGAAAAGGCAGGACTATCCGACAAGGTGGAGTTCAGGTTGCAGGATTACCGCGACGAGCGCGGCACCTATGACGGGATCGCCAGCATCGAGATGTTCGAGGCGGTGGGCGAGAAATACTGGCCAGTCTATTTCGAAACGCTCAAGGCGCGGCTGAAGCCGGGCGGCAATGCCACGCTTCAGATCATCACACTGGATGAAAAACGCTTTGAGAGTTATCGAAAAGGTGTTGATTTCATTCAGAAATACATCTTTCCCGGTGGGATGATTCCGTCGCGCAGCGCGCTCAGCCGGGAGATTCAGGACGCCGGGCTGAAGGTCTTGCGCTCCATCGAGTTCGGGGAAAGTTATTCGCAGACGCTGCGGCGCTGGCATCAGTCGTTCAACGACAAATGGGACGAGGTGGCCGCGCTCGGCTTTGACGACAGGTTCCGGCGGATGTGGAATTTCTATCTCACGTCTTGTGCGGCGGCCTTTCACAGCGGAAACTGTGACGTGACCCAGATCACTGTCACAAGGTCCGCGTAATGCCCACCGCTGCCCGGCTTGTCGCCGCTGTTTTCATGGCTGTGCTGGGCGCGGTCGTGTCGGAACTGGTCAAACCGGAGTTGCCCGAGGGCACGGGGTTCGGCTATTTCACGCTTGTGAATGCGGCGATTGGCGCCTTTGTCGGCTGGACCACGATCGGCAAGCGGGTGGGGCGCGGGATCACGGCGGCGATCAATCACGGGCTGACGGGGGCGGTGGTTCTGGTGATGCTGGGGCTGTTCGTTCAGGGTTGCAATGAGATGCTGCGCGTTGCGATGCGCTCACGCTATGACGGGCCCGTGGAGGCGGTGGTGTCGGTTTTCGAGCTGATGGCGAAGTTCGGGTTGTATCTTCTGACGCCGGGGATCATCTCTGCGCTTGCGATTGGCGGTATCCTTGCGGGGTTGGCCGCCGAAGGGGCAAGCCGGCGCTGGAGGTAAGCCATTGGACACATTGTTTTTCTATGGGACGCTGCGGTATCGGCCGCTGCTTGAGATCGTGCTTGGCCGGGGCGCGAAGACTGTGGCGGCGCAGCCCGCCACGCTGCACGGGTATGCGGTTGTCCGCGACGGGTCCTCTCCGTTTCCCACGATACGGGCTGAACCGGGCGCGCGGGCAGAGGGGCTTGTGGTCGAAGGGCTCAGCGAGAACGATCGCGCGCGGCTCGATTTCTACGAGGGCGGCTTTGCCTATGCGCTGCGCCCGGTCACGGTTCATGGCGAGGATGGCCCGCAGGTCGCGGAGGTCTATTTCCCCGACACCGAGGAACGGCCGCGCGGCGCGGATTGGTCGTTTGAGGAGTGGGCGGCGCGATGGGCCGAGATGTCCTGCCATGCCGCGCGGGAGGTGATGGGCTACTACGAGGTGCGCAGCGCGCAGGAGGTGGCCGCCATTTTTCCGGCGATCCGGGCACGGGCGTGGGCGAAGGTCAGGGCGCGGGCGCAGAACCATGCCTACAGCCCCTCGGGCTATACCGACAGCGATGTGCGCGAGTGCGCGCACCGCCAGCCCTATGGCGGGTTCTACGCCCTGGCGGAATACGATCTGTGCTATCGTCGCTATGACGGGTCGATGAGCGAGCAGGTGGAGCGGGCGGTGCTGGTGGCCACGGACGCGGTGATCGTTCTGCCCTATGATCCGGCGCGCGACCGGGTGCTTCTGATCGAGCAGTTCCGCCCCGGCCCGCACGCCCGCAACGATGCGCGGCCCTGGCAGCTGGAGCCGGTGGCGGGACGGATCGACGCCGGAGAAACGCCCGAGGCAACCGCCCGGCGCGAGACGGTCGAGGAGGCGGGCATAGAGCTTCGCGGTCTGGAGGAGGTGGCGCACGCCTATGCCACGCCGGGATGCAGCAGCGAGTTCTTCGATATCTATGTCGGCCTGACGGATTTGCCCGACGATGTGACCGGGGTGGCCGGGCTCGACAGCGAGGCCGAGGATATCCGCTCCTATCTCTTTGGCTTCGACGAGGCGATGGCGCTGGTGGACCGGATGGCGATTGTCAACGCGCCGCTTCTGGTGGCGCTCTTGTGGCTGGCACGTCATCGTGAGCGGCTGCGCGTGGCGGCTTGAGTTCCCGGTGATGCCCGCCTACACAGGACAGGGCGAGATCGAGACGAAAGGCGCCCCGATGCGTATTGCGAATGACATGGCCGATGTGATCGGCGACACCCCCCTGATCCGGCTCAGGAACGCGAGCGAGACGACGGGCTGCGAGATCCTCGGCAAGGCGGAATTCATGAATCCGGGGCAGTCGGTGAAGGATCGCGCCGCGCTCTACATCATCCGCGACGCGATGGAGCGCGGGCTGCTGTCGCCCGGCGGGACCATCGTGGAGGGCACGGCGGGCAACACGGGCATCGGGCTTGCGCTGGTCGGCGCGTCTATGGGGTTCAAGACCGTGATCGTGATTCCCGAGACCCAGAGCCAGGAAAAGAAGGACATGATCCGGCTGGCCGGGGCGGAGCTGGTGCAGGTGCCGGCGGCGCCCTACAAGAACCCCAACAACTATGTCCGCTATTCGGGGCGTCTGGCCGAGGAACTGGCCAAGACGGAGCCCAATGGCGCGATCTGGGCCAACCAGTTCGACAACGTGGCCAACCGCCGCGCGCATCGTGAGACGACGGGCCCCGAGATTTGGGAGCAGACCGGGGGCAAGGTCGATGGCTTCATCTGCGCGGTCGGCTCTGGCGGCACGCTGGCGGGCGTGGCCGATGCGATCCAGCCGAGGGGCGTGAAGATCGGTCTGGCCGACCCTATGGGCGCGGCGCTTTACAGCTATTACACAACCGGAGAGTTCAAGTCCGAGGGCAGTTCGATCACCGAAGGCATCGGGCAGGGGCGCGTGACCGCGAACCTCGAAGGGTTCACGCCGGACATGTGCTATCAGATCCCCGACGAAGAGGCGCTTCCGGTGGTGTTCGATCTGTTGCAGGACGAGGGGCTTTGCCTTGGCGGCTCATCGGGCGTGAACGTGGCGGGCGCGATCCGCATGGCGCGCGAGATGGGGCCGGGCCATACGATCGTGACGGTGCTGTGCGACTATGGCACGCGCTATCAGTCCAAGCTGTTCAACCCCGCGTTCCTTGCCGAGAAGGGCCTGCCACAGCCCGACTGGCTCGACCAGCGGGGGCCGAGCAGCATTCCGGGTGTGTTCGAGGACGTGTGAGGGCGCCATGAACCACATTCTGCGCCTTGCCGCGGCCCTCTGCCTGAGCCTGCTCATGGCGCTTTCTGCGGCGGCGCAGGCCAGCGATCCGCCCGATTACGACGCGTGGCGCAACGTCTCCGAGCGGGCGCAGGATGTCGTAAGCAGTGCGCGTGCCTCGGATGTGGCCCTTGGCGAGCTTCGCCAGACGCTTGTCACCTGGCGTCAGACCTTTCAGCAGGCGCAATCAGTCAACCGTTCCGAAATCGAGACGGTGCAGGCCCAGCTCAACACGCTGGGCGCACCGCCGGAGGACGGCAGCGAACCCGAGGAGATCGCGGAGCAGCGCGCCAAGCTCAACACGCGCCTGACCGACCTGAAAGCGCCGGTCCGCCGTGCGGAGCTGGCCTATACCGAGGCCAATGCGCTGATCGGGAATGTCGATGAGATCATCCGGGAGCGCCAGACAGAGCGGCTTCTGGAATTCGGGCCGTCGCCGCTCAACCCGGTGAACTGGGCGCGCGGGTTCGATGCGGTGATGGCGTCGTTGGCGAGTATCGGCGAGGAGGGAAAAACGGCGTGGGCCAACAGGGCGCAACGCGAGACGCTGCGCTCGAACCTGCCGCGTGTCGGGCTTCTTCTTGCACTCGCGCTTTTGCTGATGACGCGGGCACGGCTGTGGATGGAACGTCTGGTACAGTCGATCCTGTCCACAGGCGCGACGGCGGGGCGCTGGCTTGCGGCGTTTCTCGTCTCGCTCGGGCAGGTGGTTCTGCCGCTGGCCGGGGTCTATGCGCTGACCGAGGCGCTCTATGCCACGGAAATGGCCGGGATGCGCGGTTCAGTGGTGCTGAATGCGCTGCCCGAGGCCAGCGCGGGTTTTCTTATCGCGCTCTGGCTTGGCGCACAGGTGTTTTCACGCTCTGACGAGGGGCAGCAGATCCTGAACCTGCCAGCCGCCGAGCGGCGACAGGGACGGCTCGCAGCGGGGCTTCTGGGTCTGGTATTCGCACTGGGCCTGATCATTCAGCGGCTGGCCGAATTCGAAACCTGGTCCGATGCGGCTAATGTGGCAATATTTTTCCCGTTTCTGCTGCTGGCCGGGCTTTTGATGATGCGCATTGCGCAGTTGCTGCACCATCACCACGCGGCGGAAGGTGAGGAGGCGAGCCATGCCGACCGTCTCATCGGGCTTTTCGCGCGCTTTCTTCGGGTGGTCGCGATTGCCGGCCCGGTGCTGGCCGCGGTGGGGTATTCGAGCGCGGCCGAACAGTTGATGTTCCCCACGATCCTGACGGTGTTCCTGTTGGCCGGTCTGCTGCTGTTCCAGATGGTGGTCACCAATGTCTACATCCTGCTGACCGGAAACCGGGAGGGGGTGCGCGAGTCGCTGATCCCGGTTCTGGCGGGGTTTGGTCTCGTGCTGGCCGCGCTGCCGGTATTGGCGCTGATCTGGGGCGCGCGGCTGACCGATCTGGCCGAACTCTGGGCGCGGGTGTCGCGGGGCATCTCCTTCGGCGAGACCACGATCACGCCGGGTGACGTGCTGACATTGCTCATCGTGTTCGTCATCGGCTACATGGTGACCCGTCTGGTGCAGGGCACGCTGAAGACCACGATCCTGCCCAAGACCCGTCTCGATGTGGGCGGGCAGAATGCGATGGTCGCCGGGCTCGGGTATTTCGGGATCTTTCTGGCGGCGCTGATCGCGGTGACGGCGGCGGGGATCGATCTGACGTCCATCGCGCTGGTGGCGGGGGCGTTGTCGGTGGGGATCGGCTTCGGGCTTCAGACGATCGTCTCGAACTTCGTCAGCGGCATCATTCTTCTGATCGAGAGGCCGATCTCCGAGGGCGACTGGATCGAAGTGGGCCCGCAGATGGGCATTGTCCGCGATATCTCGGTCCGCTCCACGCGGATCGAGACCTTCGACCGCACCGATGTGATCATCCCCAATACCGATCTGATCGCCGGAACCGTGATCAACTATACCCGCGGCAATACCATTGGCCGGGTGACCGTGCCGGTTGGCGTGGCCTATGGCACCGATCCGCGCAAGGTCGAGAAAATCCTGCTGGAGATCGGAAGGGACCATCCGATGGTGGTTCTGGAGCCCGCGCCCTACGTGGTGTTTCAGGGGTTCGGGGCCTCGTCGCTCGATTTCGAGATCCGCGCCATTCTGCGCGATGTGAACTGGATTCTGTCGGTGCGGTCCGAGATGAACTACGAGATTGCCCGGCGGTTCGCCGAAGAGGGCATCGAGATTCCATTCGCTCAGCGTGACATCTGGCTGCGCAACCCCGAGGCGCTGCGTGGCGGTTCGCAGACCGCGCCTGAACCGGAGCCGGAGATGGAGACGTCGCGCAAGCCAGACGCCGCGGTGCAGGACCGATCCGGCGCCACGCATCTGACCGAGGCCGATATGGACACGGATGGCGAGGCAGACGGAGGAGACCGATGACACAGATGCTGTTTCGTGAAGACCCCTATCTGCGTGAGGCCACCGCGCGGGTGACCGGCCATACGCCCGAGGGCGGGGTGGTGCTGGACCGATCCGTGTTCTATCCCACGGGGGGCGGCCAGCCGGGTGACAGTGGCACGATCACCTGGGCGGGCGGCGCGCTCTCCATCGCCACCACGGTCAAGGCGGACGGTGACGGGATCGCGCTGGTGCCGGCCGAGCCAGCCGCGCTTCCGCCCGTGGGGGAGGATGTGATGCAGGAGCTGGACTGGGATCGGCGCTACCGGCACATGCGGGTGCATACCGCGCTGCATCTTCTGTCGGTGGTGATCCCGCGCCCGGTGACGGGTGGGGCCATCGGCACGCAGAAGGGGCGGCTCGACTTCGATATGCCCGAGGCGCCCGAGGACCGCGAGGCGATCGAGGCGCGGCTCAACGATCTGATCTGGCGCGATCTGGTGGTCAGCGAAGAGTGGATCACGGAGGAGACGCTTCTGGCCCGTCCGGATCTGGTCAAGACCCTGTCGGTGCAACCGCCGCGCGGGGCAGGGCGGGTGCGCCTCATTCGCATCGGTGAGGGCGACGAGCAGGCCGATCTGCAACCCTGCGGCGGCACCCATGTGGCGCGCACCGGCGAGATCGGGCGCCTGCGCCTTGGCAAGATCGAGAAGAAGGGCCGGCAGAACCGCCGGGTCGCGCTGCTGCTCGACGATTGACCGCGGCGCGATGCCGTTCGCACCGGAATGGATTTTCGCCCTTGAACTCGGGTGGCCGGTAAGGCTAAGCAGCGCATCACGGAGAGGTGGCCGAGTGGTCGAAGGCGCACGCCTGGAAAGCGTGTAGGCGGGAAACCGTCTCCAGGGTTCGAATCCCTGTCTCTCCGCCACCCACATAACCCATTGATATTGAATGGAATTATATCGGAATTCCTCTGGGATTTTCCGTGCCTTGCGCGTCGATGAGCAGTGCGGAGACGCCATTCAGAGACGCGTGTGGCGGAGTTTCGGCGTTGTGTCTCTGCGGCCAGCATCATGGGTGTCGGTTTTGGCCGTGGATTTCCCTGCTAGCAGGGAAATTGCAGGGAATTTTTCTGATATGCGTGCCTGCACGTGCTGATCAGTGCTAATTTCTCAGTTGTTTCAATGGCCTGAAGGGCAATTCCCTGCACCGCGCAGCAGGGAATTTGCAGGGAATTCTGAGATCACGCAGTGATGTGGATTTGAGTTTCCTTCACCGGATGAACGAGAAAGTCCTCAGACCCCGTACACCTTCTCCTGCTGATCCCAATCCAGAGACACGGGTGCAGCGAGGATACGCTTGAGAGTAACGTTTGACGGCAAGGTACCGTCTCGGATCGCCGCCTGAATTTTTGGCGAGAGAAACGCGAGTTGCCCGCGCGTCCTGATGTAGGGATCGTGATGTCCGGCGTTGCGGGCAATGGTGGCGAGGGGAACGCCGTCGCGCAAACTGGCGACCCAGCGATGGGCATCACGAAGCGTCCGGAGTAAAATGGGATCAGGGGTCGGTTCAGGGGTGCCAAGAACGAGCCTCGCCTCGACGCCGCGGCGGCGCAGGACAACTGACGCGGAGAGCTGGTGGAGATCAGATGCCATCTCGTCTGAGGCAACGCCGAGTTGGCTGGCGAGGTGCTCACAATCAAGCGTCAGCTGGATCCGCTGCGGGGCGATCGTGCCACTGACGATCAGCTGGCACATGATCGCGGCATCTTTGCGGCGCAGAGCTTGCACAAGCTGGCGTGCATCGGTGAGCAAATTGTCGCCCGCCCGGAGATCTGGCTGTCCCAGTACATGATGATCGCGGGCCGCACGCTCAAGATGGTCGGCGATGAGGGCACAGACCGCCGCTTCCAATCGTGGCCCCGAAAGCCGCCAGCCGGTGGGGTCGGTCCCGCCTGAGATCAGGCGGTTGGAGATATAGTAGTGATGACGCCGCCCGGATTTGACGCTGTGGGTTGGGGTCAGTCGGTCGCCTGTCTCGTCCCGCAGTTTGCCGGTAAGCGGGGCCGGCGTTGATCCTGCGGCCGCGCCGCGTCGGCGCATGGCGGTTTTTTGCAGCTTCTGCTGGACGCGGGCCCAGAGAGCCGCGTTGATGATGGCCTCGTGCCGTCCTGGCCAGAGCTGATCCTTGTGCCGGATTTTACCAAGATAGACTGGGTTCACGAGGATGTGGTGAATCTGGCCGCGCGACAGTGCGCCGCCGCCCTGGGTTCGTCCGGAAGCGAAGCACCTGAGCTTCGAGCGCAGCTCCAACCGGTCGGCCTCTTGGGTCGTGGTTCGAAGGGACCCCAGGTCATCGTAAAGATGAAACAACTCCCGTACCGTCTCGGCCTCCGCAAGATTGATGACAAGTTCGCGGGTGTTTGGATCGGGGTGGGGGTCATAGCCCAAGGGTGGAAGGCCGCCCATCCAGAGACCCTGCTTTTTGGAGGCGGCGATCTTGTCGCGGATGCGTTCGGCGGTGACCTCCCGCTCGAACTGGGCGAAAGAAAGAAGCACGTTGAGGGTGAGCCGTCCCATGGAAGAGGCGGTGTTGAAGGCCTGGGTGACAGAGACAAAGGAGCACCCCGCAGCATCAAGGCGGTCGACAAGCTTGGCGAAGTCAGTCAGCGATCGGGTGAGGCGATCGATCTTGTAGACCACGACCATGCCGATACGGCCAGCGTCGATCTCGGCGAGCAAGCGTTGAAGCGCGGGACGCTCAAGCGTACCACCGGAAACGCCACCATCATCGAAGCGGTCTCGCACCAGCCCCCAACCCTCATGTTTCTGGCTGGCGATATATGCAGTGCAGGCCTCATATTGCGCGTCGAGCGAGTTGAAGCCCTGGTCCAGTCCTTCCTCAGAAGATTTGCGGGTGTAGATCGCGCAACGGGTTTTCTTCTGGGTCGCCATCAGCGCGTTTCCTTCAGACCGAAGAAGCGAGGCCCGGACCAGCGGGCGCCGGTGATCGCCCGTGCGACGGAGGACAGCGAAGGATAAACCTCTTGGTTCCATCGATATCCAGCTTCCGTGATCTCCACGATGTGGGTCTTGCCGTTCCATTCTCGCAGGAGGCGGTCGCCGGGCTTGAGTTTCGGTGAACTGTTTACCTGCGCTCCCGCCGTTCTCTTTTGGAGATCCGCCACAAAGCCGCGAAGCAGCCCGCCGCGTTGGCGGGACTGGACCTCAAAAGCGACGAAGCGACGCAAGAAGGATCGGCTCAGGTTTTTTGGTACGGGTGTTCCGAAGAGATGGTCCCAGGCGGCGATGAGCGCCGCCCGGTCCATGGTCTCGATCTCTGCGACGGTTGGAAGCTTCATGCGGCTTCCGGGGTGGCTGTGATCCGGTAGACGGGCGGCGACCCGACCTTCTTTTTCGGCATCCGGTCGATCTTGTACCCGGCCTTGCGCAAGGTGCTGAGTGCTGCCCGCACGGAGTGGGCCTGCCAGCCGGTCGCCTCCTGCAGGGCGGTGATATCTGCGCCGGATTTGCGCGCCAGAAGCCTGCGGACGAGTGCCGCCTTGGTCTCGCGATTGGGGATGTCATTGGCTTTGGTCATGATTGCCTCCTCGGATGTATCGGGCCTGGCGACGTGCCGGTCCTACCGAGATGCGCCCGGACTGCGAACCGGGCGTGTTTCCAATGACACTCTGTTCGCAGGCGAAGTCCAGTCCTCTTTGGCGCCGAGCTGTCCCCCGTCTAACCGTTTGTCAACCATGGAAAAAACATCTTGAACGCCGCGGCAAACGTCGTTAACTTTTTTGATATCCCGTCGCGGCAGGAGGCCTCGACCAACGATCATGCAACCCACTTTGGGTGCAGAATGAATCGTCTGGTTGTCCCTGCTGCTTCGACTTCTTCCAGCTTCATTCTTGCATCCCAAGGTCAACCCGAAGGATGCGACACATGAGCAAGCCATCTGATCTCAAATCTCAAAAAGACATTATGGTTGAGCCGCAGCCAGGCTGCGAAACGCCGTCGACCACGACAGAGTCTGGCAAGATCGCTGCCGACAGGACAACACTTCACGGCCAGAACGACCTGTTTCGCGAACTTGCGTTTCTCTGGCTCGCGGTCAATCTCATCGACGCGGCCCCACGCCGGGTCCGGCGCGCGCTGAAAAGTCAGGAAGAGGGTGTTATCCGGGCTATTGAGCGCTTCGGCTTCCGCATTCCGATTCTGGTGCGCAGCAAACCTGGGGGTGAGCGCTACGAGGTCATCGATGGGCATATGCGGCTCGCGGCCGCTCAACGACTCGGCGCGGACCAAGTGCCCTGCATTCTGGTCGATGATCTCCCCGATGTCGAAATCCGCCGGCTGGCGCTTTCCTTGAACAAGCTTCAGGAGACCGGCGCCTGGGATGATGATGCGCTCAGGATGGAGATCAGCGAGATCATCGAAATCGGGGAAACCATCGAGATCCCCGGATTCGCCATGCCCGAGATCGAGGCCATTCAATTTGCGCCCGCAGAAGGTGCGGAGGCTGATCCTGCGGATGATATCTCGGCGGAAATGTCCGACACAGAAAGCACTGCCGTGACCAGGCGCGATGATGTCTGGATTTTGGGACATCATGTGATCGTCTGTGGGACCGCGCGTAATGGCGACGCGCTCACTGCGGCGCTGGAAGGTGCATCGGTCGACGCCATCTTCACCGATCCTCCCTATAATGTGCGGATCAAAGGCCACGTCCGTGGTGCGCGCTCTGGCTTTGATGAATTTGCCGAGGCCTCTGGTGAGATGTCCCGCGAGGATTTTGTGGCTTTCCTTGTGGACACAAGTGGTGCCGCCACAGCGAAGCTCAAGCCGGGTGGCGTGCTCTTTGCCTGTATGGATTGGCGGCATGTCGGCGAAATGACCGAGGCGCTGGAAGCGCTCGAGTTGGAGTTGCTCAACATTTGCGTCTGGGTCAAGACGCAACCCGGCATGGGCAGCTTGTACCGCAGCCAGCACGAATTGGTCTTTGTCGCGCGCAGGTCAGGGGCCGGGCATCGGAACAACGTGCAACTGGGCAAGCATGGGCGCAACCGCTCGAACGTCTGGACCTATGCCGGCGCGACCGGCGGTCGGGCCGACGCGGACGACGACTTCACCTTGCATCCAACGGTCAAACCCATCCGCATGGTCATGGACGCGCTGCTCGACGTGACCGGGCCTGGCGATCTTGTTTTCGATCCCTTCCTCGGCTCCGGCACGACCCTGTTGGCCTGTGAGCGCACACGTCGGCGCTGCTTTGGAGTCGAGATCGAGCCGGCATATGTCGATCTCGCGATCCGGCGCTGGCAGGAGATGACTGGCGGCAAGGCAACTCACGCCGAGAGCGGTGTGCCGTTCGACGAGATCGCATCTGTCCAACTTGGTGAGCGTGGCGTCGCAGGCACGCGAACCGATGCAAACCAGGAAACTGTGCAGCGCGCCAAGACGCCCGACACGGAGGACTTCTGATGGCAAACGGCGAAGATCAGGACGACGACCATCAAGTCGGATACGGGAAGCCACCCAAGCAACACCGGTGGAAAAAGGGACAATCCGGCAACCCATCAGGCAAGCGAAGATGCGAGGAGCGGATAGAGGAAACGTTCAGGCGAATTGCCGAAGAAGAAATTCTCGTCAACCACAATGGATCACAGACCGCGATGCCTCAACGTGAGGCGGTGATACGATCCGTTTTGGCCAAGGGCATGAAGGGGGATGTTCCTGCATTCAAGGCTATCACGCCCTTCTTGGATAGGGGCGATTCATCTGGCGTTGCGTCGGCGAATCTCACCGCTGAACTTGCGGACCTCGACGTTCTCCAGACGCACGCAGACTGGGTTGGTTTGGTGGAGCGGGCTCAAAAGGAACTACAGGGTTCCACTGACACGCCAGTTAGCGAGGAGGAACAGGATGACCATCCCAACGACAACTCCTGATATCCTGCGTGGGCTCTATTTCTCGGTCCCTTTTGCCTATGTTCAGCGCGCTTTCGCCGAACTTCGCCCTGGTGTTTCTTTCCACTATGGTCACCACGTCCGGGCCATTTGCCATATGTTGGAGAGGGTCGAGAGTGGCGAGGTGACGCGCCTGCTGATTCTGATGCCTCCGCGGCATCTGAAATCGCATTGTGTCAGCGTGGCCTTCCCGGCCTGGGCGCTTGGGCGAGACGCCTCTCGGCGGATTATCTGCATGAGTTATGGTCAGGACCTTGCGGAGACCTTCAGCCGCGACAGTCGGCGGCTGATGCAGGCTCCATGGAGCCAAGCGGTATTCCCAAGGCTCCGCCTCGACCCGAAACGTACTGCCGTTGGCGAGCTTCGTACGACCACGAACGGCTACCGAATTGCAACGTCGGTCGGCGGTCCACTTACCGGAAAAGGGGCTGACATCCTCATTCTCGACGACCCGAGCAAAGCGGAAGACGTCGCTTCTGAGGCCAGGCGCGACATAGTCTGGGAGTGGTTCACAGGAACGGCCATGACGCGTCTTGACAACCCTCGGACGGGCGCCGTGATCGTCGTGGCGCAACGTCTCCACGAGGATGATCTGCCTGGTCGCCTGCTTGCAACGGAGGATTGGGAGGTTCTCGAACTTCCAGCAATCGAGACCCGGGATCGGCACATTCCGTTAGCTTCGGACGTAAACTGGGCGCGTCCCGTGGGGCATGTGCTGCTTCCTGAGCATATGGACGAGCAGGCGTTCAAGGCAAAGCGCCGAGAAATGGGGCCGCGCTCATATGAGGCGCAATATCAGCAATCACCGTCACCAGCAGGCGGCGGCATAGTCCGCCCTGAATGGTTCGGCACCATCCCGGACACGCAACACCGGAGCGAATACGAAGCCATCATCCAGAGTTGGGATACCGCCGCAGTCCCGGGGGAGTCCAACGATTACTCCGTTTGCACAACATGGGGCCTGATCGGGCCGTATATTGATCTGCTCGACGTCCATCGCCGACAGTACCTTCAGCCCGACCTACTCAGGATTGCCGCCGATCTCCGGGCGAAATGGCGGCCAAACCTGCTCATCGTCGAAACCGTTGGCAGCGGACGCGGGGTCTACGACCATCTTCATCGGCAGGACCGCACCGGAATCCGCTCACACAGGCCGAAGGAGGGCAAGGACGAGCGCATGTCGATCCAGTCTCCGAAGATCGAGTGCGGTGAAGTTCGCCTGCCGCGAAACGCGCCATGGCGGGAAAGTTTTCTCACGGAAGTCGCCGCTTTTCCCAATGGAAAGTACGATGATCAGGTCGATAGCATGTCGCAGGCGCTCTTTGCCCTGGATCGTGGTCTTGCAGAGTTAAGGCATTGTTCACGCTGCAAGAAATGAACGTTTGTTCGCCGTGCGAGCAGAACCGGACTTTGGGTGCGAATCCCGTCCCCTCCGCCACTTGCCCCAGCGAAAGCGTGCTCCCGATCCGGCTGCGGCCGGATTTTTCCGTTGTTTTCGAGGGTTATGCGGGTGGGGCTGAGCAGCGGCCCCGGCGCTAGACGGGCCGGAAGCGGTCTCTCAGTGCGGATATTCTCCGGACCTGATGACTGCGCGGATTTGGTGAATAGCTTGCAAGCACCTGGCATTGCGATGTTTTTTCGAGGTTGCACTAAACACTTCGACGCCGGTGGCGCTCGGCGTGATGGAACTGACATCGAACTTTCGCCACGCGGTGATAACCAGAAAAATGCTGCGGCTAGAGAGTGCTGACACTGGTCATTAGGGAATATCAACCTGAAGTTTCCGTCGCCCGAGGTATGCTTCCATCACCTCATTTACACTCAAATACATACAGTTGATGCTCGGGAAGCCGATGGCTGGTGCCTGATCTGTGCCAACCACAGAGACTTGTGTGAATGGGCCCTCATCATGGTATCGAGCAGGAAAAACAAATCCTCCGGTGCGCACCTCTTCGCCGACTACTGATTTTAGGGCGAGATGATAAAAGAGTTGCTTTACAATGTCGGGCCAACCGGGAGAGTTCGAAATTGCCGTCGCATCGTAGTACTTGGCGTCTAGAACTTTCAGTGTCGTGCCATCTCGTATCACGATATCAGTCTGCATACCTCGTTCTTGCACCAAGAGGTGTCCATTGGAGGCTTGTCTAAAGGCCGGTTTAGGTAGCCGTGAGTTCCACCCGCCTTCAACTCCTGGTAGGACTTCTCGCAGCATTCTCTCCCAAACTGCATGGAAGTCGTCGATACCATACAAGGTAATGCCATCATCTTGGCGGGGGTCTTCATCAAGGTACGAGATCAGAGAGCGCGCTAGTCGGATTGCCCGTTGCGCGAACAAGCTTGGCAGCAGTGATCGCAGTTTTTGGGACCATAGAAGCCGCGGAAAGTTAGGCGAAGCATAAGCTTTAAGTTCCGCCTCTCGACCTTGCAAGCCGTCCAACCACCATCCGTGATATTCAGCAACTTCCAGAAGCACAGCGACTTGGACGCGCGCTAGAACGCTTTCATGTGCATTCGAAGTTCGACTTGTTCTAATGTTGGGGTAGACGATGTTTCCGTTGCCCGAGACCATGGCGAGTTCACGTACTGCGGTGCGCGGCCAGTTGGGCTTGCCGGAGTTCCTTGTGGCGTAGCGTAGCCTTTCTGCAAAGATTCCATACCTTCGAAAATCATCAGCCAAATCTTGAACTGTGGAGATCAGACCAACGTTCCCATTTTCCGCTGAAGAGAGGCCTTGTCGGTCTCGAGTATCTTGGCCGTACTTTGCTAGTACTCGCATCGTGGTTCTGGCTATGCGCTGGTTCTCGGTTGCTGAACTTCGGAGCGCCTTGCGAGGCACGAAGACATAGCTCTCTGAGGAACTTGTGCACGCTAGCCCGCAAAAATGAACCGTATCCTTTTGAAGCGTCTTGCCTTGATCTTGGCGACGAAGTTCTGACGTCAGCTTTTGGTAGCATTCTTCAAGATAAAGAACGGCAACCCGGTCTTGAAGGACACGAGGCTCGTCAGGCATCGCCTTCAACGTCCTCAAGTGCCGCATCCAGGGCACCTAAAAAGCCTTCAGCGAAGACCGGTCCGTTTTGAGATACGCGGTGAGACAAGGCCCCGTAAGTCTTGACGACTGCGGTATTGAAGATGATTTCGCGCCCATGATGGCGAAGCAGATCGTCCCAAAGGTAGATCAGCAATTTCCCTGGCACTAAGTCACTTGAGGCAAGTTCAACGTCCGACACAAACCAAGGCCCCAATAGGCGATCTTCGGCGATTGATAGATGATCGGTCAGATAGTCATTCAAGATGCGGGCAAAGTTTGACCATAAGATCGATGCCTGGTTGCCGTCTGCTTTGACAACATTGAAACGCCCATTCGGTGAGATTGCGTAGTCGATATTGATGTAATGTTGTTTCCAGCGGCGACGAAAGGCGGTATCCAGTGGGAAAACGCCCTGGTCCGCGCTGTTCATGGTGGCTAGTAGCCAGAGATTAGCTGGCAACCTGAGCTTCTCAATCTCCTGACCGCACTCCACACGTAACCAGGCTTTGAACTCATCAGTTGGAAAGTCTGCATCGTACCTGCCGAGGCCCGTCGCATCCCGATCCAACAGAAGGAAAAGGTCCCCAAAAACGGCAGCGGCTGGAGCGCGGTTGAGTTCTTCTATGACAAGGAAGACCTCTTCATTCGGGCGGAGAATGGCCGCCCTGAGAGCGTGCGCAAAAGGTCCAGGTGAGAACTCGTAGGTTACATTGCCATCTCGAGTGACGGGCTTAAGCGCTCCTACAAAATCACCGTTCTGAAGATCCGGGTGGAAGACTGTCCGAATACTGTGCTTGTCGCCGATGCGCTCATTGACTGCATGGGTCTTGCCTGTTCCTGGCGCACCATAAAAAATCAGATTTTCCGCGCCTGTGACCGCTTCAGGATTAGCGGCATCTTCTTCGTGATCGACAAATCCAGGGGGAACATGGAGAGTGTCCATGTTCGCGACATAGTAATGAATAAACTCTGGTAGAAAGCAGCATGCATATCTGTTGTTTATCCGATCGAAATAGCGTCCAAAGCCGGTTTTGTACGCATCCGCGATGGCGTTCACGTTGGTGTAGCAAGTGTTCGGATTGGCATGGTTCAAATAAGCAGAAGTGTCCCAGGCGCAGATGACAGGGTCGTTGCCGGTTCCATTGTAAACTCCTAAGAGCAAGCACCGATGGTCGCCGTTCTTTCCTAGCTGAAAATGATCAGCGTGTTCTTCATAGTCTCTGTTTAATTGTATGCCTTTCTCGTCTGCACCGCGGTTTCGCCAATTTAGGTTTCGAAATGGGTAAATCTCGAGTGTCAGTTCTTCATTTGCTTTGCTGATTTCAGCAGTAAACCTGACATAGCTAGATCGTGGAGGAGGATCATGCCGTGTTAAGTTTACGGTCCAGCCAAGGGAACCCAAGGCCCCGTTCAGGATATCTTCCCACTGATCTGCCGTTGCACGATCAGGTTCGGGTCCATCGTATAGTTCCCCATTAGGGCGAGATTGCGTAGCCATGAAAACTGCCGTTGCTTGAGTGTCTTGGGATGGACACTAATCACATTTGTAGAACTTGGCTATCAGGTTTTGGTTTGGGATGGCGTTGTTGTGCATAGGCTGAAGGCGGCTGCATCTTGCGAATACAGCGTGGTAGCTACCACCGCCGAAGCCGCGCCGAAACGAAGATGTGAAGCGCCCCGGGTTTCCCGGAGGCTGGTTGGTTTGGGTTACGCGGCTCGCTGCTGCATGTCGAGCTGGCCATAGTGTGCGGCTTCCGCCTCTGCTGGCGGGAGGCGGTGTCAGCAAATTGTGTTGGCGCGAGGGCCTGGAGCGAGCAGCAGCCCGAGCGCATCAAGGTAGGAGCGGTCCGCGTTGTTCCGGGCGGCGTGCCATCGGCCGTAGGCAACAAGGTTATGTGAGGCGGGGCCGCAAAAAGGGCTGCGTGAAGGCTCGAAAGCGGGCAATCAGGGCGTTCACGGTGTTGATGTGGTGGCTTCGCGGGGTGCGCTTCGTCCTCCGCCCTGCGTTGAGCGCGAAGTGGGGGATACGCTCGTCCTTTGCGATACGCTCGTAGGTGGCGTGGCCGTCGGTGCAGAGCACCGCATCGGGCGCCATCACGGGTAGCAGGGCGCCGGTGATCGCCGCCTAGCCGGCGTCAGCGATGGCTTCGAAGGCACGGTGGCCGGGCCCGGTCCGTGGCTGCGAGCAGTTTCTTCTCCCAGGCCCGCCAGCCGCCTGGAGGCGCCGTAAAGGCGCCGCCGCGCCGCGGTAAGTCCGCCACCTCGGACGCGGTGGCGCAGGGTGGTTCGCAGGGTCGTCACGGTGCCGAACCCACTCCCACGAGCCCTTTCTGCTTTCGCGCTGGTGCGGTTCGTCGGCTTCGACGATGCCGGCAAGGGTGCCGTCTGTCTCTGGCGTCAGGGCGCCGATGATCGTCATGCGCCAGCGCCAGACGCTGTGACGCGACGCGCCCAGCACCTCGGCCCCGCGGCGGCAGGACATCGGCTGGGGCGCCTCGATCATGTCGCGCACAAGCGCAGCCACCAGGTCTGGGCGATGCATCCTGGCGAGCGGCGTGCCGCTCCGTCCCGACCAGGTCAACCGGCAGTTCGAGCGCCGCCATCGCTGTGCCCCCGTGCGCGTTCGGCCCCACCGACTGCGCTCGTCGGTGCCGCAGCGCGGGCAAGACGTTGCGGGACCGCCAGCCTCGGCGCGGGCATCGATTTCCAGGACGACCTCGGCCCGTTCGTGCGCCCCGGCCACCAACCCCTCCGCTTGCCGCAACGCGTATGGTGTCAGGCGGGCCAGAATGTGGCCAAACTCGGCCGGATCGAAATGGGAAATGGCGGGTCTCCTGGGATGGCGGGTATCTCGGACACTACCTACCCTACTGGAGAAGTAGAACAAAGGTGGAACTAACGCGGTTTGCTGACACCGCCTGGCGGGACATGTCCGATCGGCTAGGTCGCAAAACTCCAAGTCCCCGCCGTCGCGTTGAGTGGCTACACCGTACTGGGCATCGTCGTCACCGATCTCGCGGCATAGGTGCGTCCGGAAAAGGGGAAGAAAGTGGTTCACTCTCTTTGCAAAAGCGAGCCCTTCAGAGCGGCTCAATATTTAATCTCGTTAGCGCAGGACTATAGCTTGGGGCTGCTGCCGAGAAATCATAGGAACGTACGATTGTTCCTGAGTTCAATTTCGTCTTTTCGCAGCTTTGCCGTCTGGCCCACATGGATCGGATCCGTGGCATGGATACGTCGACCAACGTCACAAGATCCGCGGACAACGGAAAATCAAGGATATTGGAGCGCGTCACATGAAAACCGTCCCCAATGCTGCGCCAGTATTCAAGGAACACATCTGAAGCGACGATACCCAGGAACCGATAGAAGCTTTCACGGTCGTTGAAGCGGAAGATATGCACACCACTACCGGCCTGACCACGAACAGAAACGTAGTTGCGGGCAACGCTGCCGATGTAGAGTGCATGGCTCCCCCGATTGTCCGCCAGATCGCCCAGATGATAGGCAAACTGCTGATGTTGCAGGTACCGCGCCATTGCGCCCGAAGATGGTCGGATGAATTGGTCAGTTATTCGGTATTCTGTCACGTCGTAGAGTTCTGGGCTTCCTGCGAGAAAGCCCGCGCGTTCAGAAGTACTCCATCTGTAAAGCGGTGACGAGTAAAGGCGATGCTCAGTGTTTGCTAAAGCAGAAACGATAGTGCAGCGCTGGCTGTTTGCCTTGTTTGTATTATCGCTTTGGGGCTTACCTGATTTAAAAAGCGTATCAGGTATATTGTCGAAGTGACTCGCATAGACCGCAAATCTCCTAGATCGCAATTTGTTGCGCAAAGCCGCATAATCGCGACTGAAGGCGATAGATAGCGGAACAATGAAGTGCATAGCGGCAAGCGGTGCTGCAATCTCAAGGCAACGATCGAGAAAGTCTGCGTAACTATTCTTCCATTTTGCACCCTTTGGGTTGGAAACAAACGGCGGGTTACCGAAAAGACAAACGGGGCGGGAAGACTTTTCGCCTTGATACGTTAGAAAATCTTTATGTTCGAAATATGGCGTGAAATAGTCCGCACCTAGAGCGGAGTTGATAACAGAGAACTGACGCTTGGCGTAATCAAGAGAAGCAGCATTAATATCGACCAGGTGCAAATCAAGGTCGTGCATAGCCTCTAATGGAACGCCAAGATCGAGAAGTTTTCTAAGTAAAGCGAATACGAGGACACCGGATCCGCACGAGGGCTCTATAAAACGATGATTCCGGACAAGTGCGGTTGCCTGCTCAGGGCCGGATATATTGCTCGCGTCAAAAAACTGGTTCCAGAAGAATCGCGCAACGTCGACAGGGGTGTAATAGGAACCGGACAGCTTGCGTGCCTGCTCAGACTTGCATGGCGTGTAGTAGGCGAGATCGCGCTCGTCCTTTTCAGCTTGATGCATCACACGATCCAGAATCATTTTCGCGCCATCTGCAACCGCCCCTTCATACGAAAAAACGTTTGCCGGTTGTTTCTTGTCTTTTTGGAGTGGCGCGGCAATATTCATTACAGATGCTCGATGAGGTGGGAAACCATGTGCTTACCAAGTAGGCTGGGGACAGCATTACCGATCTGCTTCTGGATCGAACGCCGATTCCCGGCAAAGCGATAGCCTTCCGGAAAAGTCTGGATGGCAGCGATCTCGGGCACGCGTAAGCGGCGATTATTCCAATGGAATGGACCCACCCACGGTCCAGGCTGTGCGGCGATGGTTATCGATGGTTCGTCCGGATGAAGCTTATGTAGAAAGTTCCAGAAACGGCCACCTGTGCGGAATGTACGACCGTCATATCTCTCGAGTTTCGACAAAGCGATATAGTTCTTTCCAGCGGGCACGTGCACAAGTTCGTGGTAGTATGTGCCGGCGCTCGCATCTTCCTGCGGTTCGGCAAAAATGTCCTTATCGAATCTCTCGATGAAGGCACCAACGCCAACGTATGGTGTGAAGCCATTCATCAGTTCCGGCTTTGCCGGATCGCCATGGGTCGCGTGGGGCAATGGTATGGGTTTGTGGGCATCCTTAATGCCGAACACAAAGACACGCTTGCGTTTCTGCGGGACGCCAAAATCGGCGGCGTTCGCACGATACACCGTGCAAGCATAACCAAGCGCTTCGGCCTCTGCGATAAACTTTTCAAAAATCTTGATGTTTGTGGGGTGCCGGATGCTCTCCACATTTTCAAAAAGGAATCCGTTCGGCTGCAATTCTTGCACAGCGCGTAGATATTGCCCGAGCATATTGCGGGGGTCGTTTTCGATCAGCCGGTTGTCATTCTTGACCCAATAGCCGTTCTTGGAAAAAGGTTGGCATGGCGGACCTCCGATCAGGATGGTGGGTTGCCCATCGCGCCAGTGTCGAAAATCAATCGTTTGGACGTCGGCCTCGATGATTCCGTCTGAGTGAGCTGCCAGACTATTGAGTCGAAGCGTTTCGGCACTGTCCGGATCGTTCTCGACACAAGCGACAATAGAGGCACCGGCCTGTATCGCGCCGACGTCCAGACCACCGGCGCCCGAAAATAGACTTACGCAACGAACCACTCTGGCTGCTCCCTTCGTTCTTTCGCGCCTGTCATGACACATGTTAGTTTTATGCGCTCTTCGCGGCAACGGCGTCCGCGGAAGACAGGTGCGGTAGGTGCACTGCGCACCACACCACAGTTACTGTTTAGCTATATTTAGGGTGCGGCGCACCCTTCAATTTCTAGATATGGGCGTTTTTTTCACAGTTTGTGCTTGACGGCAACGGCTCAGCAGCAGCTTACCTCAATAATCCATGCAAGGCGTGCGTCACTCTGTGGTCGACGGAGGTGTCGTGGCTCGCGCAGAAGGTTCTGACCCGCCGCCTCCTCGACCGTGCCTCGTTCAGCTTGGCTGAGAGGTCAAAGTCCATGCTGCTGCCTCCACTCCACCGGGAATGGCTGTAGAAGCCGTGCCAGCAGCACCTCTGGCCCCTGCTTTCCGTCCAGGATCGCCTCGACAATGTCGGGTGCGAGCAGCGTAAGGCGCAGGACGCGGGTCATATAGGACGGCGCGATGCCTTCACGCCGGGCCAGCTCGCCGATAGTGATAAACTCCCCCGATTCCAGCAACCGCTTCCAGCGGAAGGCGCGGGCCAGCGCCTTGACGAGGGTGCTGTCTGTCCGGCGCGGCTGCGCGGCTCCTTCCGGCAACTGGATCTCCTTCCGACCGCCGCGCTTCACGACGCGGAACGGGACGCGGAGAGTCACGGTCTCGGGGATCGGTGCACGGCGTGTCATGCTGAAACCTCGATATCGCCGGCCAGCATCTCGCGGGCCAGACCGCCAAGACCGTCCACGCGGAGGCGGACGTTGAGCCCGTCGGCGCCGATATCGACGCGTTCGACCAGCAGCGCCACGATGCGCGCCTGCTCGGCAGGGAACAACTCGTCCCACAGCGGGTCGAGCTGCTGCAGGGCCGTCCGGGCGTCGGCCTCGGTGGTTTCGTCGGCGTGGCCGCGTGCCGCCTTCCACGTTCCTGCGACGATCTCCGGCTGGCGGAACACGACGCGCAACTGGTCGATGACGGCCGCCTCGATCTCGCCCGCGGGCACGCGGCCAACCGGACAAGAACCCGCGCCATGCTTCAGCACCGTCTGGCTGACATAGTAGCGGTAGAGCTTATCGCCCTTGCGGGTGTGGGTCGGTGAGAAGGCCGCACCATCGGGACCGAAGAGAATCCCCTTCAGCAACGCGGGCGTCTCGGCGCGGGTGCGCGCGGCGCGCTTGCGGGGGCTCTCCTGCAGGATGGCATGGACGCGGTCCCACGTCTCGCGGTCGATGATGGCGTCGTGCTCGCCGGGATAGCTATCGCCCTTGTGCACCGCCTCGCCGATATAAGCGCGGTTGTTCAGCATCCGGTAGAGGTATTTCTTGTCGATCCGGTTGCCGCGCGGCGTGAGGATGCCGCGCTTGCCCACCTCCCGCGCCATTTCCGTCCCCGAGCCGATTTCGAGGAAGCGCGCGAAGATCCAGCGGACATGCTCGGCATGCTCGTCGTCAATCACCAGCTTCCGATTCTCGACGCGGTAGCCGTAGGGCGGCACCCCGCCCATCCACATGCCCTTCTTCCGGCTGGCGGCGACCTTGTCCCGGATGCGTTCGGCCGTGACCTCCCGCTCGAACTGGGCGAAGGACAGCAGGATGTTCAGCGTCAGCCGCCCCATGGATGTGGTCGTGTTGAACGCCTGCGTGACTGAGACGAAGGTGACCTCGTTGCGGTCAAACACCTCGACCAGCTTGGCGAAGTCGGCCAGCGAGCGGCTGAGCCGGTCGATCTTGTAGACCACCACCACGTCAACCAGCCCGTCCTCGATGTCTTCCAGCAGCCGCTGCAGGCCGGGGCGTAGGAGCGTGCCGCCGGACAGGCCGCCATCGTCATACTGATCGCGGACCTGCACCCAACCCTCGGAGCGCTGGGAGGCCACGAACGCTTCGCAGGCCTCCCGCTGGGCATGGAGGCTGTTGAACTCCTGTTCCAGCCCTTCCTCGGAGGATTTGCGCGTGTAGATCGCGCAGCGCTGTTTGCGGACGATTGGTTTTGTCACGACCGTGCCCTCCTGCTTTTCAACCCGAAGAACACCCAGCCGTTCCAGCGCGTGCCGGTGATGGCGCGGGCGATGGCCGACAGCGATTTGTAGGGCCGCCCCTGCCATTCGAACCCGTCCGCCGTGACGGTGACGACGTGCTCGACACCCTGCCATTCGCGCAGCAGCCGTGTGCCCGTGATGGGTTTCAGGTCAGCGCGGATGCGGCTCTTCTTGCGATCGCCGCCGTCCAGCTGTTCACCGAGGGCTTCGAGCCGCTTCACCGTTTCCGGCTTCAGCCCGCCATAGGCAAGTTCCTGGATGCGGTAGGCCAGTCGGCTTTCGAGGTAACGCCGGTTGAAAGGCGGCGGCTCGCTGTCGAACAACTCGCGCCATTGCTGTTTCAGGCCAGGCGTCGGCGTGGTCTTCAGCGCCGCCAGGCGCGCCGGGATGGGATCGTGTTTGGTCATGCTGTTTCCTCGTGAGTCGGAGTTGCATGAACGCTCTGGTCGGCCGGATAGTGTAGGCGAATTTCTCCAGTATCCGCATATGGTTGCCCGCGGTCTCGCATGCGCAACCGAACCAGCCCAAGGGCCAGCATAGCGCACAGCTCGGCGCGGCGCTCGGCGGGGGGCATCTGGTGAGGAGGCAGCGGGTTCGAGCCCAGCCGCGGGTATGTCGGCGCGTTTCGCATGGGGACAACGCTATCGGTGCCGCCTCCGAAAACAATCCGATTCAAGGACTTGAGGGGGTTGTGCGTAAGCCCGCGCAGTCGATGGAAACTGGGTGTGCGGGTAGCTGCAGTGCTCCGAGAGCCGTCACCACTTGGCGTGAATGATGCTGTGAATAATTTGAGGTTGTTTATGTAAAACGACCCTGCTATTCTCTGTGAAAACAAGCGAGGCCCGATCATGCCGATTCCTAGCGAAGCCACCGTGCGTCCCATCCTTGACGACATCCGCGAACAGGTCGTCTCCGCGATCCAAGAGGCGTGGAAGGACTGGCTGGCCAGCGATTTCAACGGCGTCTGGCGTTGCAAACGCAGCCGTGCGAATTTTGTCTGGGAGCAGATCATCGAGCGCGCGAACAAAGCCCTGCTGGAACACGATGCCGTCCACATGATCCATGGCCAAGAAACGATAAAGTTTCTCGTTCGGGACACGGTGCTGTTTCGGTTCAAGAAGGCAGATGAGATGGGCCGCTCGTCGAATGTCGC
Organism: Salinihabitans flavidus; assembly: GCF_900110425.1. Taxonomy (GTDB): domain Bacteria; phylum Pseudomonadota; class Alphaproteobacteria; order Rhodobacterales; family Rhodobacteraceae; genus Salinihabitans; species Salinihabitans flavidus. The sequence goes on from NZ_FODS01000015.1 coordinate 43,259, forward strand.
CACGCAACTGGCGCTCGCTTTTCACGACCATGGCCAAGATTTGTTCGACCTGCCAGAGGTGCAGCGCGTCGAGGTCGTCTACAAGCTGAATCGCCTCGAAACGCAGCTCGAAGACATTTGCGTGGTCGCCCGCAATGGCGATCAGATTGCTTGGGAGTACAGCCTTCTGGATGCGGGCGAGGCCGCGGTTCCATTACCGATGCCCGCGCCGAAACCCGAGCGTCCTGCCACGGCCATCGTCAAACTCAAGGGCGCCGCGGACGACCGCAAGAAGCGTCAAGACTGATGCCTACCGGTTTCAATCAGGACCTGCTGCGGATAGCGCGGCAGGCGCGGGGGTGGAGTCAGACAGAACTTTCCACGCGCTCAGGGGTTTCTCAGGCCAATCTGTCGAAACTCGAAAACGGGCTGATCGGCCCTACCGAAGACGTTTTGAAAAGCGTCAGCGAAGCCTTGGGTTTTCCGGTCGATTTCTTCTTCCAGAACGACCGGGTCATTGGTCTGCCGATGAGCGTGCAATACCGGAAGCGGGCGAGCGTTGGGCAGAAGGCGATTGAGCGCCTGGAAGCCGAACTCAACATCAGGATCCTGCACATCCGAAGACTGCTCGATGCCGCCGAGCTGGAGCCGGAGTTGTCCCTTCCGCGTCTGGATGTCGACGAGTACGGCGGCGACCCCGAACGTATCGCCGATCTCATCAGGCGCACCTGGCTCGTACCTTCGGGGCCGATCCGGGAGCTTGTCGAATGGGTGGAACGAGCGGGGTGTATAGTCGTCCATTGCGACTTCGCCGCGCTAAAGGTCGATGGTTTCACGGTCCAGATACCGGACATGCCGCCATGCATCTTTCTGAATCGCAACATGCCCGCAGATCGGCAGCGGTTCAGTCTCGCGCACGAACTCGGGCATGTCGTTATGCATCAGGTGCCATCACCGGAAATGGAAGATGAGGCGAACGAATTTGCAGCGGCGCTGCTCTTGCCGGCACGAGATATCCGCCCCCAACTCGCCGGGCGGCGCCTCACGATCCAGAGGCTCGCTGCCTTGAAGCCTGTCTGGCGCGTGTCGATGGCTGCGCTTCTTTATCGCGCCAAAGTGATTGGCGCGATTACCGACAACCAGAATCAGTATCTCTGGCGACAGATGAGCTCTCTGGGCTACCGCAAAACGGAGCCGCCTGAACTTGATCTAAAGGCCGAAATGCCCACTGTCCTCCCGGAGATTATCAGGCTTCATGTAGAGGACCTTGGCTACGAAGTATCCGATCTCGCCCAAGCGCTCCGATCAAGCGAAAACGATCTGCGCAAGCTTCATCCGCTTTCCGAAACCACTCAGCGACTACGAGTGGTGAAGTAGACGCGATGGAACGGCTGCCGGTGTACAGCACGAAAGTCACGTCAAATCTCCCTTGCAAACCAGCGGATACGTCCAATGATATGGACCTCGTCGGCGGTCCGCTCGTACGGATTGTAGAAGCTGTTGTCGGAAATCACCTGCACCGCCGGTGGGTCGCTGTTCGGGATGTGCTCGAGCCGCTTGGCAACCAGCCCCATGCCGTCGTCCAGCACGAAGATGCCCGGCGGATTGGGCGCGCGGCGCGCCATGTCCACGAGCACTGTGTCCCCGTCGAGCAGCGTCGGCGCCATGCTGTCGCCTTCCACATGCATGATCCGCAGCTGGGAGGGGATGGCCTTCAGATTGTGGCGAATCCAGGATCGCCGGAAATGATAGGCGCGGTCGGCGCAGTCGGACTGGGCCTCCACGACGGCGCCGCCGCCCATGGACGGGCGCGGGCTGGCATGCGCGATGGACACGAACACCTCGTCGGGGCTTTCGATAAAGGGAGACGTCCCCTCGACCTCGCCGATTCCGTGGATCAGCCAGTCGCGGTCGACCTTGAGCACTGTGGCGACCTCGCCAAGCTTTTCAATGCTGGGGCGCGTCGAGCGTCCGCGAAGAATGTCGTAGACGAAGGAGCGGTTGACGCCGGCCATCTCGGCGACATGGGCGGGGCTCAGCCCAAGCTGGTACGCCCGGGCCCGGAGACGGTCGGCAAGAGTATGATGCACGGCCATGTTATCCCCAACACGATGTGGATTTAAAAGGATAAAACAGGATTGATCGGGTGCCGTCAAGCAGATAAGAACATAAGGTAAACATCCTATAGTGGAATCGGCGGAAGGGCAGGGAATGCATATCGAGAAGTTGTATTTCACGCTCCCCGAGATTCTCGACCGCTGGCGGATCACCGAAGCCGACCTCATCTACCTTGCCGAGAACGATCAGCTAAGGCTCTCCGTGCGCGTCTTCGACGTGCCGATCGAGTTCGGTGGCATCGAGGAGTCGCCTGAGGACGAGGCGTTCCGGGTGCCGTGGGAACAGACCCGCTTCAGCGGGCTGCTGGATCTGCATGCCTGTGATGTCTTTCAGCTTTTCCGATGCGGTGAGATCCACTCGAGCGCGTTCCGGACGCCCCGTGCCGACTATGCCAGAACCTTCGGCGATGCAGATCCTGTCTTCGTGCTGATCGGTGATTTGCTGCTAACACGCGAGGAACGCGATCGTTTCGAGATCGCGACCGGCTTTGCTGAGGGCGGAGCGCAGGCCGAGGCGCCCACCTTCATCCATTCGGCCGACTACCAGGAGGTGCGCTGCAACGGCGACCGCTTCAAGCTCGGGCCGATCCAGGCCGAGGTCGTCCGCGCGCTCCACGCGGCGGCTTTGGCGGGCGAGCCCTGGCAGAATGGCAAGGTCATCCTCTGCGGCGCCGGTTCGAAGAGCTTGCGCATGGCTGACGTCTTCAAGTCCCAGGCGAACTGGCGACGACTCATCCGCTCGGATCGCCGCGGCGGTTACCGCCTCGCCGTCGACTGAATCGCGCCGACCCCACGTCTGGTGGGGGATCGCGAAGGGGATGGGCGGGGGATGGTGGGGGATGCGATCCCCGCGGTCACGTCTCCGCCCTTATCCTGCAAGGGCTTTCTGATCCCCCGCCGTATCCCCCGCCAGTCCTGACGACATCCCACATCGCAATTGGGCAATATCCTCTCAACGACGCATGAGAGGAGACATCGAGGATGCAAAGGCATTGTTTGAATCAGAAGGAGCTGGCCCGGCGCTGGGGGATTTCACACAGGACGCTGGAGCGCTGGCGCTACACGGGTCAGGGGCCCGTTTTTCTCAAGCTGGGTGGGCGAGTGCTCTACCGGCTGGCCGATGTCGAGACCTTCGAGCAGAGCCAGCTTCAGCTTGCCCTGACGATCCGCAATGCAATCGCACGGGCTGAGCGATCGTCGCGACGGCTCACAGCCGATCCGGCGCGCGCCGCAAATCAGACCGCCGCCGTCCGGGGCGCGCATCGGGCATGCTGATGATGGCCGCGACCCATGACGAACGGCGGGCGGCCAAGCCGCGCCTCACCGACATCGACCTCTATGCCTGGATTGCGCAGGCCGAGGCCGGTGATGCCCTGATCTATCACTGCGGCTTTCTCGTGGTCGATGCGGATATAGCGATCTCGACGCTGCCTGCAGACCAGCGAAAGGTTCTTCGCGGCGTGGCTGATGCTGCGTTTCGGGCCGCCGAACAGGGCCTCGTGCACCTGGTGCAGGAGCGGCTGGGCACCGACCGCTTCGCCTACATCGCCATCGCCCGGCCCAGGCCGAAGGCCGCCGCCGCGTCGCTGTCCTCGCTGCTCCTCGAGGCGCAGGCAGCGTGACACCTCCATCCATCCAGACCCAACCCACAGATCAAGGAGGCACATTCATGCCATTTCCAGAAAACACCCCGAGCGTGAATGACATGCTCAACATGCCGACCGGCGAATTGGCGCAGATGCCGGTCGAGTTGCTGGCAGGCTTGCAGGCGGAGCTCGCGCATGCGGCCAAGCAGCTGAAATCAGCCACAGTCCGTTTCAATACAGCGCTGGAGGTGCGCTATGCCGCCCGCGCGGCTGAGGCGCGTCACGCTTGTGGCAAAGACACGGGCACGGTGCGACTGGCAGATGGCGATTACACGGTCGTGGCCGACCTGCCCAAGCGTGTCGACTGGGACCAGGAAAAACTGGCGCAGATCGCCCGGAACATTGCTGACAGCGGTGAAGACCCGTCCGAGTTCATCGACACCACGCTGAAGGTCAGTGAACGCAAATACGGTGCGCTGCCGGAGGCCTGGCGCAAGGGGTTCGAGCCCGCGCGCACGGTGAAGGTCGGTACGCTCAAGGTCACCCTTGAGGCGGGAGATGCGGCATGACCGGCGCGCTTCCTATCATCACCGCCGACCAGCGGCTGGCGGAAATCCGCGGCATCAAGGGCGTGATCTTCGGCCCCTCGGGGATCGGCAAGACATCGCTGCTCTGGACGCTGAAAAACGCGACCACGCTGTTTTTCGATCTCGAGGCCGGGGATCTGGCCATCGAAGGGCTGGGCGTGGATGTGATCCGCCCGCGAACATGGGCGGAATGCCGGGATTTCGCGGTGTTCATCGGCGGGCCCAATCCGGCGCTGCGCGCCGACCAGCCCTACAGCCAGGCGCATTTTGACGCGGTCTGCGCCAAGTTCGGCGATCCGGCCGTGCTGGAAAAGTACGACACGGTGTTCATCGACTCGATCACCGTGGCGGGGCGGCTGTGCTTTGGCTGGTGCAAGGGCCAACCCGAGGCCCATTCGGAAAAGACCGGCAAACCGGATGTGCGCGGCGCGTATGGCCTGCACGGCCGCGAGATGATCGCCTGGCTCACGCATCTGCAGCACACGCGGGCGAAGAACGTCTGGTTCGTCGGCATCCTCGACCAGAAGCTCGACGACTTCAATCGCAGGGTTTTCCAGCCGCAGATCGACGGCAGCAAGACCGGGCTCGAGCTGCCGGGCATCGTCGACCAGGTCATCACCATGGCCGAGTTCAAGGCCGAGGATAACACCCTTCAGCGCGGCTTTGTCTGCCAGACGCTGAATCCCTGGGGCTATCCGGCCAAGGACCGGTCGGGGCGGCTCGACATGCTCGAGGCGCCCCATCTGGGGCAGCTGATGGAGAAGATCCGCGGCCCGCTCCTCCCCGATGACCGGCGGCTGACCTACCAGGCCCCCGAACTTCCGGCGCCACCAAAGGCGCAGGCAACCACCAACTCCAACACTTCAAGCTGAAAAGGACGACCCCCATGTCTCTCTGGAACGATTTCAACGACGCGCAGTCCAACGCCAACGTCATCCCCAAGGGCACACTGGCCAAGGTGCGCTTGGGTCTACGCCCGGGCGGGTTCGACGATCCTGCGCAGGGCTGGACCGGCGGCTATGCCAAGCGGGCCGCCACGGGTGCAGTCTACCTCGATGCCGAATACACGGTGCTTGAGGGGCCCTATGCCAAGCGCAAGATCTGGTCGCTAATCGGGCTCTACAGCCCCAACGGGCCGAACTGGGCCAATATGGGCCGCAGCCTGGTGCGAGGCATGCTGAACTCGTCGCGCGGGATTTCCGACAAGGACAACTCGCCCGAGGCGCAGGCAGCGCGGCGCATCAACGGGTTTGCCGATCTCGACGGGATCGAGTTCATCGCCCGGATCGATGTCGGCAAGGACTCGAGCGGGGAAGAGCGCAACGAGATCAAGAGCGCGGTCATGCCCGATCACCGCGATTACGCGCAGCTCATGGGCCATGGCGCCGCGCCGATGGCTTCGGGCACGGCATATACGCCGCAATCTGCGCCGCCGGCACCCCAACCCCAGACGGCGGCACAGCTCCAAGGCGCGCCCGCGCAGCATGGACAGTACGACCAGACGCCTGCCGGGCCCGGCTTTTCCGGCCGCCCGAGCTGGGCCGAGTGAGGGGAACCGCCATGCGCCTTCGTCCCCGTCAGAAACTCTTTGTCGAGCGCAGCCTGTCTGCGCTAGGCCCCCGCGATAACACGCTCGGGATCGCGCCAACCGGTGCGGGCAAGACGATCATGCTCTCGGCGGTCACCGGCGAAAGGATTGGCGACAGCGCCGCCAAGGCCTGCGTGCTCGCGCATCGCGATGAGCTGACCGCGCAGAACCGTGAGAAGTTCGCTCGGGTCAACCCGGACGTGACCACCTCGGTGCTGGATGCCAGCACCAAGTCCTGGGCTGGCCAGGTCACCTTCGCCATGGTGCCCACGCTGGCTCGCGAGGCCAATCTGGCCGCCATGCCCAGGCTGGACCTGCTGGTCATCGACGAGGCGCATCACGCCGCCGCCGCCAGCTACCGGCGCATCATCGACCGCGTCCGGGATGCCAACCCGGACGCCCGGATCTTCGGGGTGACGGCCACGCCCAATCGAGGAGATCGCAAGGGGCTGCGCGCGGTCTTCGACAATGTCGCCGACCAGGTGAGGCTGGGCGAGCTGATTGCCTCGGGCCACCTGGTGCCGCCGCGCACCTTCGTCATCGATGTGGGCGTGCAGGAGGAACTGAAAGCCGTCCGCCAGACCGCGTCGGATTTCGACATGGGCGAGGTGGCCGAGATCATGGATCGCGCGCCGATCACCGAGGAAGTGGTGCGCCACTGGCGCGAGAAGGCCGGGGACAGACAAACGGTCGTGTTCTGCTCCACCGTGGCGCATGCCGCGCATGTGGCTGAGGCCTTCAACGCGGCTGACATCCCCACCGGCCTGATCCATGGCGATCTGCCGGGTGAGGAGCGCCGCAAAATACTGGCCGCCTTCGAGAAGGGCGACATCCGCGTCATCACCAACGTGGCCGTGCTCACCGAGGGCTGGGACCACCCGCCGACCTCCTGTGTCGTGCTGCTGCGCCCGTCTTCCTACAAATCCACCATGATCCAGATGGTCGGGCGAGGCCTGCGCACGGTCGATCCGGAGGAACATCCCGGTGTGGTCAAGACCGATTGCGTGGTGCTGGATTTTGGCACGTCCAGTCTGACGCATGGCACGCTGGAACAGGATGTCGATCTCGACGGCAAGTCCGGGACCTGCGAGGCGCCATCCAAGACCTGTCCCGCCTGCCAGGCCGAGATACCGCTGGCTGCGCGGGAGTGTCCGATCTGTGGCGAGGCGCTGGTCGACCCGGACGAGGACGTAAGCGAGAGCCTGGAAGGGACACTTGGCGGGGCGCTGTCCGGCTTCCTGATGACCGAAGTCGATCTGTTGAAGCGGTCCAGCTTCGAGTGGGTGGATCTCTTCGGCACCGAGGACGCGCTGCTGGCCACCGGCTTTTCTGCCTGGGGCGGTGTCTTCTGGCTCGACGTGCTGTGGTACGCCATCGGCGGTGCGCGCGGTGCGCAGCCCCAACTGCTGGGCGTCGGCGAGAGATCCGTGTGTCTGGCACAAGCCGACGACTGGCTCAATGATCATGAAAGCGACGAGAGCGCCTTCAAGACACGCGGCTGGCTGACCCAGCCTGCCACCGAAAAGCAGCTGCAATATCTCTCGCCTGAGGCGCGCAGCGACTATGGCCTCACGCGCTACAAGGCGTCGGCGCTCATGACCTTCGGGTTCAACAAGCGCGCGATCCGCGGGCTGATCCTGAGCGCGGCCCCGACCGCGCGGGAGGCTGCGTGAGCCATGTCGCGCAAATCTCATACCCGCCCGCAGAGGCTGCGGACCCATCGGGCCGTGATCGGCTCTGGCACTCGCGCGGCGCGCTCTGCGCCGTCTGCACCTCCCGCACCCGCGGCTTTGGCTGGTTCGATCCCCACCAACCCCGCGCAAAGCGCACATACCGCTGGTTCTGCTCGATGCCGTGCCAGTCGGCCTTCACCCGTAAAGCATCGAGAGGACTGAGCATGGTCGATTTGACCGAAGAAGAGCACATGGCGATCTTGGGCAGCCTCAAGCCCGTGGCGCGACAGATGGAGACCTATGGCTGGGAAACCCGTCTGTCGGAGCTCACGGAAGTGCAGGTGCTTTGGCTGATCGAAACTGCGGTGCAGGAATTTCGTGAAGCCATGGCTGAGATCGCCGCGAAGTCGGAGATCCCGTTCTGATGCTGGACTACAACCATCGCCCCAGCTTCGCCGAGCGGGTCAACGAGACCATTGATGCGGCCCTGACCGCCGAGAATGCGGCAAGAACGCCCCGTGACTACCTCGGCGGCTCTCGCCTTGGGCAGGCTTGCGAACGCGCGCTGCAATTCGAGTTCACGGCCACGCCCAAGGACGAAGGCCAAGAGTTTTCGGGCCAGCTTCTGCGCATCTTCGCCATCGGCCATGTGCTCGAGGATCTGGCGGTCGCCTGGCTGCGGGCGGCCGGGTTCGATCTCTACACTCGCAAGGGCAACCGCCCCGATGGCGGCCAATTCGGCTTCTCGATCGCGGGCGGGCGTATCCGCGGCCATGTCGATGGCATCGTTGCCGCCGGACCCGAAGGCTTTGGTCTCGCCGTTCCCGCGCTCTGGGAATGCAAGACCATGAACGCGAAGAACTGGCGCGCCTGCGTCAAGGACGGTGTGACCAAATCCAAGCCCGTCTATGCCGCCCAGATCGCGGTCTACCAGGCGTATATGGAGCCCTCGGTGCCCGGCATTTCCGCCGCGCCCGCGGTCTTCACCGCGATCAACAAGGACACGGCCGAGCTGCACCACGAGCAGGTGCCTTTCGATGCCGCGCTTGCGCAGCGCATGTCCGATCGCGGGGTGCGCATTCTGCAAGCCACGGATGCGGGTGAATTGCTGCCGCGCGTCGCGCAAAATCGCGACTTCTTCGAGTGCCGCTTCTGCCCGTGGGCGGAGCGCTGTTGGGGGGGGAGCGGCGTCTCTGGAAACGGTGAGGCGGAGCAGGAAAGGCGCCAGTGGCGCGATTCCCCGCCGAACGGGGAGCGTTTCAGCCGCGAACGGGCGGAGCCCTCGCCATGAGCGACACTCCCGAGGATCCGCCCGAGACAGGCGACATGCGGAAGGAGGCCGACATGGCGCAGGATGACGACCGCCAAAATGAGAGCGATAAGGACTGCGACGAGGGCGCGCCCAAGGAAAACCTGGTTCATTTCAACCCCTGGCGCGATTTCAACGACGCGGCCCCCGAGATCGATGTGTTCGGCGACGAGCCTGACCCTGAGCAGATCGCGCAGTTCATGGAGGTGGTGTTCGGCTACTCGGAGGGGCTGATCCCGGTGCGCAGCTTCATCGACAAGGGCCAGGGCATCGATGGACGCCCGCACAACATCTGGATCGATGCCGATGACGCCGTGGCCGACAAGATGGCCACCTTCGCGACATGGGCCGCGCGCGAGGGCGCGGCGGTCTATGTAATCCCCGGCACCGTGGCCGAGCCCGGCCAGGCCCGCGCGGCGGAAATCCTGCAGATGCAGACTGTGGTGGTTGATCTCGATACCGGCGATATCGCAGCCAAACGCGCCCATCTCGAACGCCACCTTGGCGCGCCCACCATGGTCGTGGAAAGCGGCGGGGTGACGCCCGAGGGCCAGCGCAAGGCCCATGTCTGGTGGAAGCTGACCGAGCCCGCCGAGGGCAGCGACATAGCCCGCGTGACCCGCCTGCGCGGCGGCATCGCGGCCAAGGCCGGCGGCGACATGCATTTCCGCTCGGCGCACCAGCCGATCCGGGTGGCGGGCTCGGTCTATTACAAAAACAACCTCAAGACGCAGGTGCGCATCGTCGAGATGAACGCCGATCATGAGCGCGATCTGGCCGAGTTCATCGAGGCCGTCACCGAAATGCCGCCTGCGCCGGGCGTGTCGCTGCAGCCCGAGTTCGCCCATCCCGACAAACCCGCCGTCGACGAGGTGCTGGTCACCCCGGTGCGCGAGGGCGCCGCCGATGACTGGTCGCGCTTCGAAGGAGCCTCGGCCGCGATCGGCCATTTCATCCGCATGGTCCATGAGGGCCGCCTGTCGAAGGACGCGGGCTGGGAAGGTATCTGCGGCTACAACGCGGCCATGCTGCGCCCTGAGTGGTCCGTGGAACGGCTCAAACGCGAGTCCGAGCGGCTGTGGGCGCTGCATGTCGAGAAGAATGGCCCCCCGCTGGTGCGGCTCGACAGCGGCGCGCCGTCACCGGACGAGCTGCCCGCCTTCAGCCTCGGCGCGCTGCTCGACGACACCAGCCCGATGCCCGCGGATATCATCGCCCCGCGCGTGCTCACGCCCGGTGGTCTGCTGGTGCTGGGCGGCGCGCCCAAGGTCGGCAAGAGCGATCTGCTGATCTCCTGGCTTGTGCACATGGCCGCCGGTCAGCCGTTCCTCGGCTTCACGCCGCCGCGCCCGTTGCGCATCTTCTATCTGCAAGCCGAGATCCAGTACCACTACCTGCGCGAGCGCCTGCGCCAGATCGCCCTGCCGCCCGAGATACTCGCCGCGGCGCGCGACACATTCGTGGCCACGCCAAAACTGAAGCTGCTGCTCGACGACGAGGGCAGCGTGCAGGCCGCGCGCGCGATCCAGACCGCCTTTCCGGAGGCACCGCCGGACATCATTTGCGTCGACCCGATCCGCAACCTCTTCGATGGCGGCCCCGACGGCGGCGGCGAGAACGACAACACCGCCGTGATGTTTTTCCTCAAGCACCGGGTGGAGGTGCTGCGCGATCATATCGATCCCGAGTGTGGGGTGATCCTCGTCCACCACACGCGCAAGCTTTCCAAGCACCAGGTCAAGGAGGATCCGTTTCTGGCCCTGTCGGGCGCCAGCGCGCTGCGCGGCTTTTACACAACCGGCCTGATCCTGCACCGCCCCGACGAGGATGCGTCGGAGCGCAAGCTAGAGATCGAGTTGCGCAATGGCCCGGCGCTCGAGCCCAAGCTCATCGACAAGCGCGGCGGCGAATGGGTCGAGATCAACCCGATGAACGAGCGGCTGGTTCGGGCGGAGGCCGGTGCCAAACACGACGCTGAGCGGGATCGAAAGGGTGGTGTGATCGTCCATCTTGTCAGCGAGCAGGCTGAACAGGGAAAGATGTTCACGCTGAGCCAGTTCGCGGCCAAGTTCGAGAACAAGGGCAGCCTCGGCGGCCAGACAAGCATCCGCGAACGCCTGCATGTGCTTGCCACCAAGGGCTACGTGAAGTTCGTGCGAGGTGAACAGGTCAGGGAGCTCGGTCTCAAGCGGGACCGATCCAAGTTCGGATATCTCTGCGTCAGGGACATGCGACTTCGCACCGACCGGGAATTGGTCGACAGCGAGACCGGTGAGGTGAGCCCGGCCTTCGTCCGGGTGCTTCCGTCCGACTACATGTGCCCGCAATCCGGAGCTCTCTTGCCGGTCGAGAACCCGGAAGTCTGGGTCGATCAGGACGGGGATGACACATGAATCCGGCATCCGAAACGCGCCTGTTCCAGAACACGGAAGATCCGTGTTCTGGCCAGAACACAGCCCGTGTTCTGGAGCGCCGTGTTCTGCGTTCTGGAATTCTAAAAGCGAAATCAACGGGTTGCGCCAGAACGCAGAACACAGACCGCTGCATTCCATTTGCTCATCCGCGTTCTGGAATTTCCGATTTAGTTTCAGGCTCTTACGCCAGAACGCAGAACACGGAATTTTCTACCCTAAGGGGTAGGTGTCCTCCCCGCTCAAGGCGGGGGAGGCCACCACCTACCCCTGGACGATTTCTTGGGCCGCAGTCTTGCCCTGAGAACCATCCGACGACGGCGGCCGGTACCGCCAAGCATCAACCGCCGTCGTCTTCCACCCGAGCAGCCCACCAGAAGAGGAGACCACTCATGGCTGATACGACTCTCGCCAGCGCCGCAGCCGGCGCAACCCCCGAAACGCACATCCCGTCCGCGGCCGATCGCACCATCCTCGCCCTTGATCTGGGCACCACCACCGGCTGGGCCATTCGTGGCTATGATGGCCTGATCACCAGCGGCACTGCCAGCTTCAAGCCTGGCCGCTACGACGGTGGCGGCATGCGCTACCTGCGGTTCACCAACTGGCTGACGGAACTCGACCAGTTGTCAGGGCCGATCGCCACCATCTGGTTTGAGGAAGTCCGGCGGCACGCAGGGACCGACGCCAGCCACGTCTACGGAGGGCTCATGGCCACGCTGACCGCGTGGGCGGAACTGCGTGGCGTGCCGTACGAGGGCGTGCCCGTCGGCACCATCAAGCGCCACGCTACCGGCAAGGGCAACGCCAACAAGCAGGCGATGATCGACGCGGCGCGCAGCCGCGGGTTCTCGCCCGCTGACGACAACGAGGCCGATGCCATCGCCATCCTGCTCTGGGCCATCGAAACGCAGGGAGGTGTGGCATGAGCGGCATGCGGTTCGCCCCGAAGGGGTATGGCGGCCACCGCCGCGACCCCGAGCAGGTCAAGCGCGACGGCTGGCATGAGCAGCACATGCTGGCGGTCTCGCTCGATGACCATCGGCTCACCTGGCCAGAGCGGGAACTGGTGCGGCAGCTTGGCGAGCGTCTGTACGGCAAGCTCCCCGCCGTCCGGGAGGTGCGCCATGACTGACTGGACCACAGGGCGCGTACAGGACCGGCTGGAGCTCGCGGCGGACGTGTTTGCACAATTGCCCGCGGTGAAGCCCACCGGGTATTTCAACGCCTGGCCCGAGTATCTCCACAGCTTCGCCGATCACGTGGGCCAGGAGCCCGAGATGAAACGTCCGCGACCCAGCGCGCGCATGATCACGCAGGCCGAAGAGGCCATGCTCTGGCTGCGTTGGCTGGAGAAGGGCGACGCCCGGATCGTCTGGCTGCGCGCCAACCGCAAGCCCTGGAAGAAGATCACCTGGGAGATCGGGTTGAGCCGCCCGGCGGCCAATCGCCACTGGCAATACGGCGTCGCGTTGATCACCTGGCGGCTCAATGGGCGCGTGCCGTCGTCGAAGCGATCGCGGCGCTTCGTGGTCGAGAACGCCGACCGGCTGTCAAGGAAAATCATCCTGTGAGGGAATTTTCGGAGAGACATCCGAGAGGGTTTCACGGATCGGCTTTGAGGCCTACAAACAGGGTATGATCGCACGAGACGTGACCGGCGGGATGATGGCTTGCACCGCTGGATTCCGGGATCCAGCCGCACGCCAGTTCGGCGGGCAGACGAGGTTGAAAGGCGAGACAGCTCGAAACAGAGCAAACACCCACCGCTTGACCGGAAAAACTGTCTCCGCCCAGCCGCAAATCTTGGGTTGTACGGTTCCTTTTCGGGCCGAAACGTATGCTGGGGGGCGAGGCGCGCAATTTCGCTAGCGTCAGAGCGGTTTTTTTGGGAGTCCACCCCGGTCGGGGTCCACCCCTGAAACCAGAAATAACCACGCAATAACAGACGCTTGGAAGGTGGACTCCGGGTGGATACCTGAGCCGTGGGAGTCCACTGGATTCCGCGCCGGTGGAGTCCACCCCGGCGCTTGCTGCCGACCGCGGTGATGCCCGTCGCGTCCGACGCCGCCGAACTGCACTCATCGACAACCAGGAGAGCAACCCCATGTTATCTGCCGTCACTCGCAACCCTCCGGCACATCTGGTAGCCGGGCCGGCAGGGATTGCCAGAGAGATCGTGCATGCGCGTGGAGCCACAGACCGAGCCCAATCAGATTTCCCGCGGGATCCTCACGATCTGCGCGGGCGTGGCGTTTCTGGTGGCGAACGACGCCATCGTCAAGGTGCTCACGGACCGCTACGACCCGGTGCAGATCATCTTCCTGCGCAACCTGATCGCGGTGCCGATGATCGCCGCGGCAGTGCTGATCCTGCGGGGACCGCATGCCCTGCGTACGCGGCACCTTGGGCTGCACGCGGCACGTGGGCTGCTGATGCTGCTCGGCGCCTATCTCTATTTCATCAGTCTGAGCTTCATGCCGCTGGCCGAGGCGACGACGCTGATCTTCTCGGCCCCGATTTTCATCACAGCGCTTTCGGTGCCGCTGCTGGGCGAGGCGGTGGGCTGGCGGCGCTGGGGGGCTGTCCTGCTGGGCTTCGTCGGCGTGCTGATCGTGGTGCAGCCGGGCGCGGCCGGGTTCCAGGCGGCGTCGCTGCTGCCGGTGGGGGCGGCGCTCCTCTATGCGCTGTTCATGATTTCCGCTCGATGGATCAGTCCGGGCGAGGGTCTCTGGACGATGATGCTGTTCGTCGCGCTGTTCCCGATGATCTACGCCGCGCCCTTCGCGCTGTGGGCCTGGTCGCCGATACAGGCCGGCGACCTGTGGCTGTTCGTCGCCATCGCGATTCTGGGGAGCCTCGGGATAACGCTGATCGGACAGGCGTTCCGACTGGCGCCAGCCGCGGTGGTCGCACCTTTCGACTATACGGCGCTGATCTGGGCCACGCTACTGGGTTGGCTGATCTGGGGCGACCTGCTGGCCTTCTGGACCATCGTGGGAGCCCTGATCATCGTTATGAGCGGCATCATCATCGTCCTGCGGGAGGCCGCTTCGCCACGGTGAGCGGCTGCGTGCAAGGCGGAGGGCTGGGGCAATGACCCTCGCTTTCGCCCCCGAGCGGATCAAGCAGTGGCCCCTTGCCGAGCTCCAGCCATATGCCAAGAACGCCAAGCAGCACGGCGCGGATCAGGTTGCCAAGCTTGCCGCCAGCATGGCCGAATTCGGCTGGACCGTGCCCTGCCTCGTCGCCGAGGACGGCGAACTGATCGCGGGCCACGGCCGCGTGCTGGCCGCGACGCAGCTGGGGCTGACCGAAGCGCCGGTCATCGTGCTGGGCCACCTGACCGAGGCGCAGCGGCGGGCGTATCGGATCGCAGACAATAAACTCACCGAACTTGGTACCTGGGACGAGGCGCTGCTGTCTGCGGAACTCAACGAGTTGCTGGCCGAGGATTTCGACCTGTCGCTCGTGGGGTTTTCCGACGGTGAACTGGACAAGCTGCTGGCCTATGTCGCGGACAGCGACGAGGAGGCGGGCGGCGACGGTGGCTCCGCGCCGCCGGTGGTCATCCCCGAACCGCCGCGCAATCCGGCGTCGCGCACCGGCGATCTGTGGATTCTCGGCGATCACCGGCTGCTCTGCGGCGACAGCACATCCCACGAGGATGTCCGCCGCCTGATGAATGGCGAGCGCGCGGTGCTGTTCGCGACCGACCCGCCCTATCTGGTGGATTACGACGGCTCGAACCATCCGACGCGCAATAAGGACTGGTCGCAAAGCTACGGCAATACCTGGGACGACAGTTCGCAGGGCGCGGAGCTCTACGACGGGTTCATTTCCGCGGCTGTGGCCGAGGCGATCACCGAGGATGCCGCGTGGTATTGCTGGCACGCCTCGCGCCGCCAGGCGATGCTGGAGGCCTGCTGGGAAAAGGCCGGGGCCTTCGTGCATCAGCAGATCATCTGGGTGAAGGACCGCGGCGTCCTGACCCGGTCGCATTACCTCTGGAAACACGAGCCCTGCTTCATGGGCTGGCGCAGGCCGAACCGCCCGCCGAAGGTGGCCGAGCAGACGCTGCCCTCGACCTGGGAGATGCCCAGCTTCACAAAGGACGAGCGCCCGGACCACCCGACGCCGAAACCGCTCGACGCGTTCGGCATCCCGATGCGCCAGCACGTGGCGCGCGGCGGTGTTTGCTACGAGCCGTTCGCTGGTTCCGGCTCGCAGATCATGGCGGGCGAGGCCAATGGCCGCCGCGTCTTTGCGATGGAGATCAGCCCGGCTTATGTCGATGTCGCCGTGGAGCGCTGGCACGCGGAGACGGGCGGGGACGCAATCCTCGACGGCGATGGCCGGACCTTCGCGCAGGTGAGAGCCGAGCGGCTGGGCAACGACGCCGAAGCCGCTGCGTGATGGCGGACTACTACAACGATGCCGATCCCGCGGCCTGCGCATGGCTGCGGGAACTGATCGCGGTCGGGCTCTTGCCTGCTGGCGACGTGGACGAGCGCTCCACTCTCGAGGTGGAGCCCGACGATGCAGGAACAACTTGAGGTGTCGCATCGCCAGGCTAGGCGAGCCGAAGGTCTGGAATTACTTTCGCTTCCCTACCACTGCACCAATCGACACGCCGATAAGCCCAAAGGCTATTACGATCACGAAGTCCAATATCCACGCAACGAAAAGAGCAGGAATCCAGCCGAGCCCCAACCCGAGGAAAAAGCCGAACTGCCCCATGGCGTAAATCCAGCCGATAAAGAAAATGATGACGCCGATGATGGTCAATTTAGTGCCCTTCCTGCCCATTTACTCTGTGAGCGATTAGTTTTCGGAAGGCTTGCAGATAAGCCTTGAGAATGTCTTGAAGCGAGGCCTCTGTAACGCCATGAGAGATGTTGACGTCAAATCGCAACGCATAGCCATCGTTTAAAGTCAGTAATGGACCTATTGTCTCATGCGCATTCCAGTGTCCGGCAGCTGTTGCAAATCCTGCATAAGGGTAACCAACCTCCCCATACAGGGTCAGTGTTTCACCGGCATGATCGAGGAAGATATTGAACGCATAGGCGCCATCCTCGATTTCGACCTTTATGGCTTTGGTCAATCCCTTAAAGTTTTCTGTAGATGCTTTGGGGTAAATGCCGCGAACGACAAATAGGATTTCATTTAGATTGGATGAGATAATCGTTGTTTCGCCCATTACATCCTCACCACGTCAGATTCTGACAGGCTCATTTCGGTCAGGAATTTTGGCAGGAAAGCGACCCAAATTTCTGCGAGACGATGAAGCGTCTTCGCAGGAAGCCCGCCGGAAATGAAGCAGTGATGCTTCAGAATGGCCATATTGCCTTCGGGAGAATATGTGAATGTCATGTAGGATTTCTTGGTGTTCCACTTCAGGATGTCCATGTCGGTCCATCCGTCACCAAGCTTGACGGCGGACAGGAAAGTCAGAACACGCCCATCTGATGTGAGTATGAAGGCAGAGGTTCCACGACGAACCCTGTAGCGCTGCATGGGCGTGTCACCCATCATTCGCTCTTCCATGGGCTCCACTGCAAAGCCTTGGGCACGCAAGAAACTTGCGGCGTCATCGAGGGAAAATACAATTGAAGGCTTTTGTCGAAAAAACTTCGATAAGACCATGAGAAACACAAAACTCCTTATGTTGCCGAGTCGCTCTTTCGTCGGACGCGCGAAGCTCGAACTTTCCAAGACAGTGCGCACAATCCTGCGACGCCCACAAGCCTTTGCAGTCGTTGAGTAAAGGCATGAAGCAGTCCCGCCTCATGTCGCTGGCCGAATCCGTCGCCAACGTGGTCGTCGGCTACGGCGTTGCCGTCGTCACGCAGATCCTGATCTTCCCGGTCTTCGGGCTGCACACGACGCTGGCGCAGAACCTGAAGATGGGCGCCATCTTCACCGTCGTGTCGATCGCGCGTTCCTTCGCCCTGCGGCGGCTGTTCGAGGCGATCCGGGTGAGAAATTAGGGATCTACAACCTGCGACGTCGGCACACCGCGCCGGATTGCTGCCTGCTGGAGTCGAGGCCACGTCGCGTCTGAGATCGGCGTAACGATGTAGCCGTGATCAACGTCGCCCAGCAATGCCGAATGGGCAGCGGGGCCCGCTCGCCAGTAGACACCAATCAGCGCGCAGAGGGCAGCATCAAGCTTGTCCTGATCGGACTTCCGAGGTTGAGCGGCGTTGCGCATCAGATGGGCCCATTCGGCAAGGCCCAGCACATTGAAACGCTCGGCTGAACGCTCGACCACGCGGGCCACCGCCTGCCAATCTTCCAAGCGGAATTTCTTCCGGTTCTGCGGATTGTACTTCGGAGCACGGAGCCGCTGAGCAAAGCCGTCGTCGAGCGCGGGAAGAGCCAGCGCGGGGAATACTTCGATAAGGAAGTGGCCAGCAGACGCAGTCCGCGCCTGAATAGGATCCTCTGTCGCGTCGAGACCGGAAATGAAAGACCAAATCGGCGAGTCGTCGCAGAACATGCCGATCTTGCTGCGGTTGGCTGGCTGAACGCCACCGCCGACAAAAGAAACGAGGGACGCAGCGACTTTGTCCACCGGGCGGCTGCCCGCGGCATTGGGCACGACCGTGGGCTGATCAAGTGCAACGAGGCTGACGGCGAAAGCCTTGCGGAGCTCGTCGATAAAAATGAGAGCCTGCGCGAACGAGACCAGCCGCGGTTCGTGGAACTGGACTTGGCCGTGGTCATCAAACGCCACGGCACAGATCGCGCCCGGCGCCTTCGGGGCATCGGTCCACGCCGAGTCGAAACCGAAAATGACCGTGCTGCTTTGCGGGTTCACGAATTCCATGTGGTCCTCCGCAAAGCAGCATAGTCAAAGGATGCAAGAAATGCAGTCGCTTACTTGTTTAGCTTGTACACCCTTCCGCGGCCCTCGACCTTCTCGGAGGTAACTTCGAGGCTGAGCTTCTTCTTCAGCGCTCCGGACATGGCGCC
Organism: Salinihabitans flavidus; assembly: GCF_900110425.1. Taxonomy (GTDB): domain Bacteria; phylum Pseudomonadota; class Alphaproteobacteria; order Rhodobacterales; family Rhodobacteraceae; genus Salinihabitans; species Salinihabitans flavidus. The sequence continues at coordinate 61,490 of NZ_FODS01000015.1, forward strand.
TCTGACGGTGTGCGGCTGCCATCTCGTTTCGGCGACAATCTCGTCGATGGTCGCGCCGCCCTCGGCGCGGAGCATCTCGATCAGCGCGTCCTGCTTGGTCCCGCTGCGGCGGCGCACGGGCTGCGGTGTGGCCTCGGGCTCCGGCTGGTCGTCGTCCTGCGCGTCGGGCGCGTCCGATATCCCGAGGGTTTTGTAGGCCAGCGGGGTGGCGCACAGGGTGATCGGTCCGCGCTCTTCATCGTGCCGCCAGACGGTGTTCAGATCGGTCGCTTCAATCTCTTCGACCAACCCATGCTTCAGGAGGCTCTTGCAGACATTGCCGACGGCGCCGCCCTTGAGGCTGGTGGTGACGGGAAACACGGCTCCATCGTCGCGCGCGCAGGCGGCGGACAGGATGACGGATTGGGCGTCGGATAGCTGGATCTGGGTCATGGATGGGCTCCGGTTTGCGAGCAACGCGGGATGCGATGCCTTCTACCGAGACAAGCCGGCCACATGGGCGGGCTGGCCGTTGAGGGATGGCGCGGTTCAGTCAGCGGCTTCCATGCTGGCCATCACCGCGAAGTGCTGAACCCAGCCAGTGAGGTACGGCAGTCCCTCGGGAATGCCGTCCTCGCGCTCGGTCCGGCGGCTGATGCGCCAGTCCTGCCATGTGCGGATGGCGGATTTGAGGGCGGTCTCGCTGTCGATGCCGCAGTCCGTCATGTTGCCGATGACGTCGTCGGAGAAGTAACGGCCCATGCGGCTGTCGAGAAAGTCGCGGATGCCGATCATCTCGTCCTCGCTGTCGGCGCCGATGGTGGCGGCGATCTGGGTCGAGGCCAGTGTCCAGACCTCGGCGCTGCGGCGATCGCGCAGTGGGCAGCTGGTCAGGGTGCCGAAGAAGCCGTGGTCTTCGTTGCGGCTGGGCAGGATGGGATGCGTGGTCATGGCGTGGCTCCTTTCGCGTGTGGTGGCGAGGCCCGCGGGCCCCGCGCGTGTGGCTCAGGCGGCGCTGGCGGCTTCCAGCGTGGCGATGTGGTGGCGCAGGGTCGCGGCTTCCTCGCGGGCGGCGTCGGCCCAGAAAGCGGCGCGGGCGCTGCAAGCTTCAGCGAGACGCTCGGCGTCATGCTGCGTGAAGCGGTTGACCTTGTGCGCGCGGCCATGGCCCGTGCAGGTGGCGCAGTGCTTGTCGCCCTCGGGTGTGAGGATGAAGGTCATCGGGGCAAAGTCGTCGATCACGATCCAGTTGTGCGCGGCGATGGTCGTGCAGCCGCTGGGGGCGAGGAGGCTTTCGATCTCGTCGGCGGTGGCGCGGAAGTCGGCGATCAGGTTTGCGGCGGGGTTGGTCATGGTGTGGCTCCGTGTGGTGAGTTGCATCGTCCTTGTGGATCGAGGTTCGCTCCGGCGCGGAAGCTTATCAACTCAATAAGCACATGATTTGGAATGATAATCGGAGCGCGGGATGGACGGGCTGAGCGAACGCCAGTATGCCGCGCGCGTCGGCCTGTCGCGCGGAGCGATCCAGAAGGCCAAGGATGCCGGGCGGCTGGTGCTGCACGCTGATGGCAGCATCGACGCGGAGGCGTCCGACAAACGTCGTGCTGAAACGACCGATCCGTCGAAATCCCGCGCCGCGCCCAAGGCGCCCGCGGCGCCCAAAGCAAAGCTGAAGCCGGTCCCCGAGGCCGCCGTCAGCGCCGTGAGCGATACACTGCGCGAACAGGGCATGCCGGCGCCCGCGCCCAGTGGCGGCATGACCTACCTGCAGGCCAAGACCGCCAACGAGACGATGAAGGCGCAGGAGCGCCGCATCCGGTTGCAAAAGCTGAAAGGCGAGCTGGTCGACAAGGCGCGCGCGGAAACGCTGATCTTCCGGCTGGCGCGCGAGGAACGCGATGCCTGGGTGACCTGGCCCGCGCGCGTGGCAGCCCTCATGGCCTCGGAACTGGCAGCCGCCCTGGGAGAGGGGATCACGGTGGAGGCGGCGGTGATGCAGAAGGTTCTGGAAGCCCATGTCCGCGCCCAACTCGACAGCCTCGCCGATATCCGCAGCGGCCTTGGATGAGGGTGTCGCAGGCTTTGATGGCGCGACGGACCTGCTGCGCGCCTGGTCGCGCGGCATCCGGCCCGACCCGGACCTCACGGTGTCGGAATGGGCGGACCGGCATCGCTGGCTGTCATCGCGTGCCTCGGCGGAACCCGGGCGCTACAAGACCGCGCGCACGCCCTACATGCGCGAGATCATGGATGCGCTCTCGCCGGTCAGCCCGGTACAGCGGGTGGTGTTCATGAAGGCCGCGCAGGTTGGCGCCACGGAAGCGGGCAACTGCTTCATCGGGTTTGTCATGCACCACGCGCCGGGGCCGATGCTGGCCGTCCAGCCGACGGTAGAACTGGCCAAACGCAACTCGCGCCAGCGGATCGATCCGCTGATCGAGGAAAGCCCGGAACTGCGCGACCGGGTCAAACCGGCGCGCGCGCGCGACGCGGGCAACACGATGCTGTCCAAGGAGTTCGCGGGCGGCATCCTGATCATGACCGGGGCCAACTCGGCGGTGGGGCTGCGCTCGACCCCGGCGCGGTACCTGTTTCTCGACGAGGTCGATGCCTATCCGGCCTCGGCCGACGAGGAAGGCGATCCGGTCAGCCTGGCCGAAGCGCGCTCGCTGACCTTCGCCCATCGGCGCAAGGCGTTGTTGATCTCGACGCCCACGATCCGGGGGCTGAGCCGCATCGAGCGGGAGTTCGAGGCCAGCGACCAGCGGCGCTATCACGTGCCGTGCCCACACTGCGGATACGCGCAATGGCTGCGCTTCGAGCGGCTGCGATGGGAGAAGGGCCAACCAGACACGGCAACGTATCACTGCGAGGGTTGCGACGCCGCAATCGCCGAGCACCACAAGACGACGATGCTGGCGGCGGGCGACTGGCGCGCGACGGCAGAGTCGGAAGACCCGCACACGGTGGGGTATCACCTCTCGGCGCTCTACTCGCCGATCGGCTGGCTTTCATGGGCGCGGATTGCGCGCGCGTGGGAGGCGGCACAGGGCAATGACGAGGCCATGCGGGCGTTTCGCAACACGATCCTTGGCGAGACCTGGTTCGAGACCGGCGAGGCGCCCGACTGGCAGCGGTTGGCCGAGCGACGGGAAGACTGGAAAGCGGGCACCGTGCCTGCGGGTGGGCTGTTCCTGACCGCCGGGGCTGATGTGCAGAAGGACCGGATCGAGATCGATGTCTGGGCCTGGGGCAGGGGACTGCAAAGCTGGCTGGTCGATCATGTTGTCATCGACGGTGGTCCCGGCGATCCGGGTTGCTGGCAGACGCTGACCGACCTGCTGGGGCGGACATGGGCGCACGAGAGCGGCCAGCACCTGACCATCGCGAAGCTGGCCATCGACACCGGCTATGAGACCAGCGCCGTCTATGGCTGGGCGCGGCAGGTGGGGTTTGCGCAAGTGGCCCCGGTCAAGGGGCTCGAAGGCTTCAACCGCGCCAGCCCGGTGACGGGGCCGACCTATGTCGATGCCACCGTCGCGGGCAAGCGGCTGCGCCGCGGGGCGCGGCTGTGGTCCGTGGCGACCTCGACCTTCAAGGCCGAGACCTATCGCTTCCTGCGGCAAGAGCGGCCAACACCCGAGGAGATCACGGCCGGTGCATCGTTTCCGGCGGGAACGGTGCATCTGCCCTCATGGGCCGACGGCGAATGGCTCAAACAGCTGACGGCCGAGCAGTTGGTGACCGTGCGCACCAAGCGCGGGTTTTCGAAGCTCGAATGGCAGAAGCTGCGCGAGCGCAACGAGGCGCTGGACTGCCGGGTCTATGCCCGAGCGGCCGCGTGGATTGCCGGGGCCGACCGCTGGTCGGACGCCCGATGGCAGGAGCTGGAGCGGCAGCTGGCCGTGGAAACGAGTACGTCCACACAGGACACGCCAGCCGTCACACCCTCGCGCCCATCAGCGCGGCGGCGGACAATGCGGTCGACCTACATGGGGTGATTGGTCTGATCAGTGCAGGCAGCACTTCTTGAACTTCCTGCCGCTGCCGCAAGGGCAGGGGTCGTTGCGACCGACCGGGGCTGTCTCATGCATGAATGACTCGGTCGAGGAAGGCGTGTGGAGCACGTTTCTGGCCTTTTGCCTTTTCATTTCCTCGAAGAACGCATCGGAATAGCAGTGCCATTTCGACAATTCCTCGATGGCATCAAGGATCAGGGATTTCTGATACCGCACATTCACTGGCACACCGCCCGCTGCAGCTGAGGCCTTCAAGTCATCGAGGATATCACTTGCATCGCAGTAGTCCTTCGGGATCAGCCCGGCATCGAACACTGCGCGGATTTCATCGGCCATATCCTCAAGGCCAAGGTCAGCGATGCCATCCATCCAGCCGAGCAGCAGGTCGCTGTTCTCCTCGGAAAAACGGCGACGAAAGTTACGGAAATAATCAGCGATTTCTGTGCGCCGCTCGGGGTGCAGCTGTGTAATCAGCACCAAGCAATCCATCATTGAACTGCGCGCAAATTCATCCGCCTTTGGGTCGTCAACGAACTCGAACAGCGGTTGCAAATCACCGTCGAATGTCCCGGCCACAACGCGAAAGCTGGTCTCGGTCAGGGCATCGCCCAAAAGAAAATCAAGGCTATCGGTGGGTTGACGCAGCATTTGAAGAAGGGGGCGATAGGCGCGGGTGTCCTGCCATTCACCCAGCAGGTGAAAGATCGGAATGAGAGCAGTCACCTCGTGGTCCTTCATGGCCGAAATCGGCTGGGCGCCAAGGCGGTCGACAAGATCGATAAAGACCGGAGCCATGGTCTCGCGCTCAGTGCGCGCGGCCGCCATGGCTGCTTTGGGGAAAATATCGTCGCGCGCAAGGTCATGCATGATCTCGGACGGGGTCATCGAGTCGCTCCTGATCGTCAGTTGTTACCCCGAGTGAACCGTTTTGTCAGACCAGGTCAATCCAGATGCCAACAATCGCGGGCCTTCGCACTCGCCGCGACGCGCTTTTGGCGCACCAGCTGGCAGCTTCAGGCGCCATCCCATCGGCGCAGGAGCCAGTACCACTGCCCCGGATTTTCGAGAATGCGGGCTGACAGGCTGTCATTGACGGCTTTCGTCATCGTTAGGGGATCGGAATGCGGGATGGGCGCTTCGAACTCGACGTCGAATTCCGAACCGTCCGGCCGGCGCGTCCCGTAGGCGGGAACAAGCGGGAGGTCGTACTTCAGCGCCAGGGCTGCAGGCGCCGTCGAGGTCAGCGCCGGCAGGCCGAGGAACGGCACGCGTTCCCCTTCGGCATATTTCTCGTCGAGCATGATGGCCAGAAAGCCGCCCCGACGCAGATGGCGCACCAGCTCCATCGTGCCGGACCGCCCCGTCGCGATGACGGGCCGACCGCCCTCTTCGATGCCGGCCAGGAACCCGCGCTGGTAAAAGCGGTTCTTCTGCTTGCGATAAACCGCGCCGGTCTCCATTCCGCGCGCCTTGAGGACGGCGCGCACCGCGTCCCACTGGCCGAAATGCCCCGACACGACGATCGCCCCCTTGCCGGCGGCGCGCGCCCTTTCCAGGGCGGCCAATCCGGGACCGGAGACATGAAAGCGGTCCGGTCTCGACTGGAACTCCGCGCTGCGGAGGATCTCGAACAGGGTGCGGCCCATGTTGCGGCCCATTTCGCGCCGCAGGGCGGCGCGCTGCCCGCGCGGCATGTCGGGAAACACGCGCAGCACTTCGCGGTCGAAGCGCCAGCGCGCGGGCGGAAACCAGCGCATCGCAAGGCCGACCATCCCTCCGAAAAGTCGTGCGCGATGATCGAGGCTGCGCAGGCGGGTCGCTGACAGCGCGGACCACAGGGGGATGTACTGGGCGCGATGCCATAGCGAGGCGAAGAAGTCGGAGATCATGCATGCAATATGTGTGCATTTCGATGCCGGACCAACCGCCAATCGCCGACCGGCCTGACATTTTTCTGATCGCGCGGAGACGCAAACATGCCCACACCCGCAACCCTCCGCACCCGCCGCGACGCTCTTTCAGCCCAACGATCCTCGGGCGTGGCGCGTGTCAGCTATGACGGCAAGACGGTGGACTATCGCAGCGTGGCCGAGATCGATCGGGCGATCGAGGCGCTGGACCGCGAGATCGCGGCCCTCGAGGGGCGGCGCATCGTGCGCCACGTGCGCGTGACCACCGCGAAGGGGCTGTGATCCATGGGGCTGTTCGATCGGTTTCGCCGCCCCAACCGGGGCGGCCCGTCCGGCGTGCGTGCCCGGCTCGAGGGCGCGATGTCCAAACGCCGGTTGCGCGGCTGGAACCCGCCGCTGGAGAACATCAACACGCTGGTCGCCTCGGGCGGCCCGAAACTGCTGGCCCGGGCTCGGGAACTAGTCGTCACCAACGGCTATGCGGCCAATGCCTGCGAGGCTTTTGCCGCGAACGTGGTGGGCGACGGGATCAAACCTTCCTCGCTGATTGACGACGCCGACCTGCGGGATCGGGTCCAGCAACTGTGGCTTGCGTGGACAGATGAGGCGGATGCCGATGGGTTGACGGATTTCTACGGGCTGCAGGCCATGGTGGCGCGGGAGATGTTCGTCGCGGGCGAGTGTTTTGTCCGGATGCGCCCACGCCGGGCCGAGGACGGGCTTTTGGTCCCGCTGCAGATGCAGTTGCTGCAATCCGAGATGCTGCCCTTCGAGAAGACGGGCACGGCCGCCAATGGCAACCGCATCCGCTGTGGCATCGAGTTCGACCTGATCGGGCGGCGCGTGGCCTATCATTTTCGCCGCAACCATCCGGGCGACAGCACCGATCAGCGTGTCGCCGTGCCGGAAACGGTGCGCGTGCCCGCCGAGGATGTGCTGCACATCTACCGCCCCCTCGATGCGGGGCAGATCCGCGGCCTGCCGCATGTGGCGCCCGCCATGGTGCGGCTGTTTTTGCTCGATCAGTATGACGACGCCGAACTGGACCGCAAGAAGACGGCGGCGATGTTCGCGGGCTTCATCACCAAGACCGCGCCGGAAGACCCGATGATGGGCGAGGAGGAGGCGGACCTCGACGGCGCCGCCATCGCCAGCCTCGAGCCCGGCACCATGCAGGTGCTGCTGCCCGGCGAGGATGTGAAGTTCTCGGCACCGGCCGACGTGGGCGGAGGGTACGAGGCGTTCCAGTACCGCACGCTGCTCGCGGTCTCGGCCTCGCTGGGGCTGCCCTATCACCTGGTGACCGGCGATGTGCGTCAGGCCAACTATTCCAGCCTGCGCGCCGAACTGGTGGAATTTCGCCGCCGCGTGCAGCAATTGCAGCACGGCGTCATCGCGCATCAGCTCTGCCGCCCCGTTTGGGCGCGCTGGCTGGAGACCGCGCAGCTGGCCGGCAGGCTGGATCTGCCCGACCCGGCATCCGCGCGCATGGTGCAATGGATCCCGCCCCGCTGGGACTGGGTCGATCCCCTCAAGGATATCCAGGCTCAGGTGCTGGCGATGGAGGCGGGCATCACCTCGCGGCGCAAGGTGGTCGAGGCCACCGGTTACGACGTCGAGGAAGTCGACCGCGAGAACGCGGTGGATACGGCGCGCGCCGAGGGGCTCGGGCTGCGTTACCGCACCAGCCCGGGCGAGACGCAGGGTGCCCGCGCGACGCCGGCCACGCGACCGGATCCGGGTGACGGCGCCGGTGGCAACAATGGCGAGGATGCGGCCGCGACCGGCCGCGCCACCACACAGGAGTAGAACCATGAACAGCTGGTACACGATCCGCGCCCGGGACACCGGCGCGGAGGTGCTGATCTATGACGAGATCGGCGCCTATGGCGTCAGCGCCAAGGGCTTTCTGGCCGAGCTCGGCGCACTGCCGGATGTGGCCCCCATCGACCTGCGCCTTAACAGCCCCGGCGGCTCGGTTTTTGACGCCGTCGCCATTTACAATGCGCTGAGCCGCCACAGCGGCACGGTCACGGTCTGGATCGACGGGATTGCGGCCTCGGCTGCGAGTTACATTGCGATGGCGGGCGACGAGATTGTTATGCCGGAAAACGCCTTCATGATGATCCATGACCCCTCCGGCCTCGTCATGGGCACCGCGGCGGACATGCGCGACATGGCCGGGACGCTGGACAAGATCGCGGCCAGCATGACGCGCGGCTATGCGGCCAAGTCCGGCAAGTCGGAGGATGAGATCGCCGCCCTGCTGGCGGCCGAGACCTGGTTTGATGCGGCGGACGCGCTCGACGCAGGCCTTGCCACGCGCCTGGCAGAGCCCGTGCGCATCGCCGCCGCCTTCGATATCGGGCGGTTCCGCAATGCGCCGCCCGAACTGGTTGAGGCGGTCGAACCGGTCGAGCCGGTCCAACCGGTGGAGGCCGTCGAGCCGGAAGCCCCGGCATCCACAGCGGGGGACATCGTTGGAGACGCCAACGATGTTGACCCCGCCGCGGGTGCGGGGCCGCAGGCGGCGGGCGCGCCGGGTGTTGCAGACGGGAACACCCAATCGAGCGGGGCGGAGAGCTGCGTTGCAGTCGCCAACGCACCTCCCGACGCCAGCGCACCTCCCGACGCCAGCGCGATCCGCGCCGAGGCCATTGCCCACGCCCGCGCCGTGATCGATTTGTGCCGCCTGGCAGGCCAGCCGCAGATGGCCGGCCGGTTTCTCGAGGAGGACGCCAGCCTGGATGCCGTGCGTGCAGGCCTTCTGGACGCGCGGGCCGAGGCCGCGCCGGAGATCACCCCGCATCACCCGCAACCCGGGCGCAGCGAGACCACGCGCCCCTGGGGCGATGTCATCGCCCAGGCATTCAAACTGAAGGGATAAACTTCCATGGCCATGCTATCCGAGTCCAAACACGCCGGCGGGTTCCTCACCTGGGAAGTGCTGCGCGACTATACCCGCGACACAGTCACCGTCGCGTCCGGCGCCGGCAAGCTCGCCCCCGGCACCGTTCTGGGCAAGATCACCACGGGTGGCAAATACACCGTGCTCACCCCCGGCGCCACGAATGGCAGCCAGAACGCCGCTGGCATCCTTTGGGGCCCGGCTGATGCGACCGATGCCGACGCGCCCGGCGTGGTGCTGGTGCGCGGCCCGGCTATCGTGAACCGCCACGAGATCGCCTTCCCCGACGGTGCCACCGAGGCGCAGATCACCACCGCCACCACGGCCTTGGCCGCGCTCGGCATCCTCCTGCGCTGAGCCACGGCGCAGTTTCCCCATCACATGTAGACCAGAAGGAGGCACGCTGTGGCCACCATGGACATCTTTGAAGGCGATGCCTTCTCCATCATCGAGCTCACCCGCGCGCTCGAAAACATTCCCTTCAAGCCCGCGATCCTCTCGGGCGCAAACCTCTTCGGCAGCCGCGGGGTGCGCACGCGCACCGTGATGATCGAGAGCCGCGACGGCACGCTGTCGCTGATCCCGTTCTCGGAGCGCGGCTCGGCCTATGAGAGCCAGATCCCTGAGCGCCGCGAGATGCGTGCCTTCGTCTGCCGCCAGTTCAAGAAGCAGGACGTACTCTGGGCCTCGGAGATCCAGGCGATCCGCGACTTCGGCTCGGACACGGCGGTCCAGCAGGTGCAGACCGAGGTCGCGCGTAAGCTCGGCCGGCTGCGCAATGACGCCGAGGCCACCTTCGAGTTTCATCTCTTCAACGGCATTCAGGGCGTGGTGAAGGACCCCAAGGACGGCGCGACCGTCATCGACTACCACGCCGAGTTCGGCATCACCCCGGCTGCGGAGGTCGACTTCGATCTAGACAATGCAACCCCCGGCTCGGGCGCGCTGCGCAAGCGCTGCCAGGCGTTGATTGAAAGCGTCGAGGACACCCTTGGCGGCCTGGCCGCCGGTCAGGTGCAGCTGCGCGCCGAATGCGGCTCGGCCTTCTTCGCCGATCTCGTGGCCCACAAGGAAGTGCGCGAGACCTATCTCAACACAGCCGCGGCGGCCGATCTGCGGGGCAGGGTAGGGGAAGAGGTCAGCTTCGGCGGCATCACCTTCCGGCGCTACCGTGGGGGCTTGGGCTTCGGCGTGCCCACCGACAAGGCGTATTTCTACCCCGAGGGCGTCGAGGGCCTCTTCGAGATCTACTACGCCCCCGCCGACACCTTCGAGACGGTCAACACCGTGGGTCTGCCGCTTTATGCGCGCATGATCCCCGATCGCGACCGCGACGAATGGGTGCGGCTTGAGATCGAGAGCAACCCGCTGCCGATCTGCACCCGCCCGCAGGTGCTGCGCAGCGCAAGGCGGACGTGATGTCAGCCGTCGCCATGGCGCTCGACGCGCTCTTTGTTGATGCCAATATCTCGGTCGAGATCTGGCATCGCGATGGTGAAGGGCGCTTCACTCGAGCGCGAGGCATTCTGCGCCGACCTGACGAAATCACGGAGTTCGGGTCGGCGCGGCTCTTGTCCGAGACCATCCGGATCGATGTGCGGGTGGCGGAAATCCCCGATCCGCGGCCACAGGAGCAGATCCTGATCGGCGATGAAACCTTCCTGATCCAGGGCGAGCCGGTCCGGGATCGGGAGCGGCTGATCTGGACCGTGGAGGCTGCGCCAGCATGAAGCTCAAGCTCGACGTCAGCCCGGATCTCGCCGCCATGATGGCCGCCGAGATCAAGGCCGGCGAAAAGGCTGTCAGCACCGCCACGCGCATCGCCGGCCAGGACCTCAAGACCGCCTGGCGTGCCCAGATCACCGGTGCCGGGCTCGGCACCCGGCTCGCCCGCACCATCCGCGCGGCGCAATACCCGAAGGGCAAGTCCAGCCTCAATGCTGCGGCCTTCGTCTGGTCGAACGCCCCGGAGATCGTGGGCGCCCACGACACCGGCCCGCTGATCCGCTCGAAGGCCGGGTTCTGGCTGGCGATTCCGACGCCAGCCGCCGGGCGCGGCCTGCGTGGCGGCAGGATCACCCCCGGCGAATGGGAGCGTCGTCGCGGCCTGAGGCTGCGGTTCGTCTACCGCCGCAGCGGACCAAGCCTGCTCGTGGCAGACGGGCGCCTCAACAATCGGGGGTTCGGAGTTGCCTCTCGCTCGAAGACAGGCCGCGGGCGTGCCACGGTGCCGATCTTCCTGCTGGTCCCGCAGGTGAAACTGCGCAAACGGCTGGATCTGGCGCGCGATGCCGAGCGGGCGCATGACGCGCTGCCGGGGCTGATCGTGACGAATTGGGCCGAAAGAAAATTCATGTGACAGATGTGTAAACATTGGCGAAGCGCTTCGCCGACTATTGAACTCTCAAAGAAGGGAACGGAAAACCACCGGGATCCTAGAACCGTATGCTCCCTTGGTCCGGATTCTGGATGAGCCAAATGGCTTGAGAGTGAAGATGCACGCAGATGCTATCGCCTTCGTCTCCATTTGCGCAGACAACATAAGCGTCTTCAGTCGGTTTGCGGAATTCGGAATTGACAACTCGTCTTTGGATCTGCCTAACAACCTCTTCGAGGGAATAGGCACAGGAGCCGATGTACTCGCACTCGAATATGATCCTACCGCCATTTTGGAACCAGACCATGCGTAAACGATCCCTCAAGTCTTTGAAGGGATGGTTAAAACAAGCATCGGAGCGACCCCCTTTCGTCGAGCACGCTCGATGCCAGTCGTTGAAGGCGTCTCGTAAGGCGTCTACATTCGCGCCTGACCCTTGGTCGGCAAAACACATAGGCATCGGGTTGTTCGATGCCGAAACCTTCGTGGGAGATACAAAGGCATCCCAGCCCCGTTCACGGACACAGTCTAGACCTGCGCTCTCGAGTACCGCTACTTGCTCGGACTGTGACATTGACCAGTCGATGCCGCGGATGGAGATGGACTCGGCGCTTGCTGTGCTTGTCGTCACGGCGAAGAGGAAGGCCGCTGCGCGGAACAATGCCTGGATCTTCATAAAGTCTCCTGGAATCTAAAGATATCTTGCCTGAACGTTCGGTTTTGAGACGGCGGCCGCCGGCTGCAGAGTTTTACGACTTGACCCGACCCGATCGCATAACCCAAGCTTCGTCTCCGAGTTCGACATCGTGGTCCGAGGTTGAGCTTTCGTCGACCGAAAACTCGTCCCAGATCTTTTGCATTTCCTCGTCGGCGGTCGATTCCTTGACGGTCTCCAGTCCCAGAGATTTCGCTAGGGAGTTGGCGGCGCGCCGGATTGCGCCGGTATCGGACACGCCCTCGATCATTAGGTAGGGTCGCCCCCATTTGTCGATGCGCTCTTCCGGAGTGCCGAGGGTATACAGGATTTTTTGGGCAGCGGCAGTAAGCTTGACAAGATTGGGATAGGCTTCGATGTCCATCGGCCCGGGAGACTTGATGGCGAGCGGCTCGGGAATGAGATCTGTGCCTTCTGGCCGCTTGAAGATGGACGGCCTCGCACGCCGCTCGCGCGGCGGATCATGGGGCAAGTCTTCGCCGGACGTCGCGGTCATTACAGTGTAGCAGCTGCCCTCGTCGACGTAGCGTAGCAGTACATAGCCGCCGGCCTGCATGTAAAACTGCCGATTCTGCTTCGGCATCTTAGACGTTGAGGCCATGTGAGCCATATAATCTTCTCCTGCTTCTAATGACCGCAACGTATCGCCTTCCAATAGCTATGATAAGGTGCAAAATCCATATAAGCGTTTACCGCGCTTGAGCGCGGCCCCGAACTCGGCTCGGGAGATGTGACCGACCGCCGCTTGCCGCCCTTATGTCTCAGTTCGAGTTCCTGTCGGCGCTCAAGTCAGGAATAGCCAATGCCCACCCCCCGCGAAACCATCCTGACCGCGCTGGCGGACCTCTTGCGCACCATTGCGCATGCACCAGTTCTGCGCGGAGAGGTCCTTCCGGAGCGCGTGCCGGCCGGTGGCCTGCTGATCCTGCGCGACGGCAGCCCGGGCGAGCCCGACATGACACTCTCGCCGCTGGCCTACCACTACCAGCACCGCGCCGAGATCGAGGCGGTGGTACAAGGCACCAAGCGGGACAGCCTTTTCGATGCACTGACAGCGCAAATCGGCGCCGTGATCGCAGCCGACCGCACGCTGGGCGGCCTCTGCGACTGGGTCGAGCCTGAGGCGCCCGAACCGGTCGACCTGCCCGTCGAGGCCGGAGCACCCCTCAAGGCCGCGGTCATACCGGTGGTGCTGCACTATTCCACGGCCGACCCGCTTTCCTGATCGGTCGGGGCTGTGGCCCTGGGCGTCGCGCGGGGGATGCACGCCCCCTCCAGCTGCGCACCGCTCTCGATTCTCAGGCTGTCATAGGTGATGTCACCGACCACGCGGGCGCTGGCGTGTAATTGCACCGCGCCGCCTTTGATCCGGCCCTTGAAACGCCCTTTGATGGCAATGCTTGAGGCGCGCAGTTCGCCTTCGACCTCGCCGGCCTCCTCGATCACGATCCCGGCAGCTTCGACGTTGCCGTTCACGTAGCCAGGCAACTCGACTGTTCCTGGAAAATAGAGCTCGCCGGTGATGCGTGAGCCGGCACCGAGGTGCGACCGGCCGCCAGACCCCGCCGGGGCGCGCGGTTCATCCGTCATTCAATACTGTCCCTTTTTCGTTTCCTGCCGCTTTTAGCAGATCGGCAGCTTGACCCTACAGGAGAAACCACCATGGCACGAGCGCAAGGCGCGCGGGCGCAGATGGCGCTCGGCTTCGAGACGACCTATGGAACCCCGCCTGCGAGCGGCTTCACGCGGATGCCGTTTGCGAGCACGACGCTGGGGGCGGAGCAGCCGCTGCAAACATCGGAGCTTCTGGGCTATGGCCGCGATCCGCTGGCGCCGATCAAGGACGCCGTGACGGCGGACGGCGATGTGGTCATTCCGATCGATGCGCGGGCGTTCGGGGTCTGGCTGAAGGCGGCGTTCGGCGCGCCCACAACCACGGGGCTGGAGGCGCCCTACACCCACGCGTTCCACTCCGGCAATTGGTCGCTGCCGAGCTTCTCGATCGAGACCGGCATGCCCGAGGTGCCGCGCTATGCGATGTATGCGGGCTGCATGGTGGATTCCCTGAGCTGGCAGATGGCGCGCTCGGGGCTTTTGACGGCCACTGCGCGCATCGTGGCGCAGGGCGAGGAGGTGGCCGCGTCCACGCAGGCTGGCTCTCCGACGGAGCTGACGCTGCAGCGGTTCGGCCACTTCAACGGGTCCGTGACGCGCGACGGCACCGCGATCGGCAATATCGTTTCGGCCGATATCAATTACGCCAACAATCTCGATCGCATCGAGACCATCCGGGCGGACGGCAAGATTGCGGGAGCCGATCCGTCGATCGCGGCGCTGACCGGCAGTGTTGCGGTGCGGTTCTCGGATCAGACGCTGGTGAGCCAGGCAATCAACGGTGAGGCCTGCGAGCTGGAGTTCTCCTATGCACTGGCGTCGGGCGAGAGCCTCACGGTCACGGCGCATTCCGTCTATCTGCCGGTGCCGCGGGTGGAGATCTCTGGCCCGCAGGGGATCCAGGCCACGTTTGACTGGCAGGCCGCGAAAAACGACACGGCGGGCCGCATGGCCACGGTCACGCTCGTCAATGACATGGAGGCATACTGATGCTGCGTCTCAATATGGACAATCGCGAGCCCTCCTGGGTCGATCTTGGCCACGGTGTGCGGCTTCTTGTGGAACCTCTCTCGACGGCGGTGATGCTGGCCGCGCGCGCGGACCCGGCGGTGATTGCCGCAGCGGGCACGACGGCCGACCTCGAGGGGGCGGCGGATCCCGGGCGCGATGAGACGGTGGCGGTGATCGTGGCAAAGGCGGTGGCGCGCATCGTGGTGACCGACTGGGAAGGCGTGGGCGACGCCGATGGCACGCCGCTGCCTGTGAGCCCCGACGGCATCGACGCGCTTCTCGACCTCTGGCCGATCTTCGAGGCGTTCCAGACACGCTATATCGCGGGCGGCCTGATCCTGGAGCAGGAAAAAAACGCCTGACCGCCCTCGCCGACTGGGAGTTCGGCGGGGGCGGTGCCTATTGCGCGGCCTGCAATCGCACGTGCCCGGATTGCCCACGGATCGTACATGCGCCGCAAACGCTCGAAGGCTGGCAGGTCTGGGATCTGGTGCAGCGTCTCGGCGGGCAGATGCGGGTGGTGGCGAGCGGCCAAGGCGGCGCTGTCACCGGCTGGGACATGAGCGCGGCCCTGCAACTGGGCACCGCCCTTGGGCTTTGCCCCCGCATCGTCGCGGAGCTGCTGCCGCCCATCGAGGCGGTGATGGTCCGCAAGATGAGCGAGCAGCGTGGCTCAGGCGACCTCGAGGGGTTTGATCCCTGAGACGTCAATCGTTTCCCGGGCCCGGGCAAGGTCCCAGGCGCGCTGGAGGTTCATCCAGTATTCCGGCGTCGTCGAGAAGAACCGTGCCAGCCGCATGGCGGTATCGACCGTGATCGCGGTCTCACCTTTGACCAGGCGCTCGATGCGGGTGCGGGGCACGTTGAGGTGCGCTGCCAGTGTAATCGCGCTCATGTCGAGCGGTTCAAGATAAAGCTCGGCCAAAACTTCGCCTGGATGGGATGGGTTGGTCATGAGGCTCATGTGGTGCCCCTCCTAGTGATAGTCCACGATCTCGACCTCGGCAGGCCCCTGATCGGTCCAGATGAAACAGATGCGCCATTGTCCGTTGATGCGCACCGAATATTGTCCCGCGCGGTCGCCGCTCAGGGCTTCGAGATGGTTGCCCGGCGGAAACCGCAAATCCTCAAGTACGACCGCGGCGTCCAATGCCGAGAGCATGGCCCGGGTTCGCTTGATCAGATCAGCCGGGAAGCCCTTGCCGAAGCGGTCCTGAACCGCGCCTGCGGCAAGCTTTCCACGTGTGCTGACGATCATGTCTCCATGTATCATGACGTGATACATTGTTCAAGGGCGCTATTGTGATGGCCACAAAACAAGTCTCCGTCCGCCTGTCAGCCACGGGCGGGCGCCAGGTGCGCGCCGAGCTCGAGGGGGTGGGCAAATCCGGGTCCAGGGGCATGCAGCGCCTGTCGCGCGAGATGGACGCGGCCAACAGGCGCATGGCGGCGTTTGGGCGCCGCGCGCGGGTGGCAGCGGCGGCCGCCACTGCTGCTGTTGCCGCGGCCGGCGTGGCGCTGGTGCGCACCGGGCTGCAGACGGTGGATGCGCAGGCCAAGCTGGCGCAATCGCTCGATACCACGGTGGCGAGCGTGCAGGTGCTGGAGCGCGCGGCGGAGCTGTCCGGCTCAAAAATGGCCGAGCTCGAGGCGGGCGCGGCGCGGCTGACGCGGCGCTTGTCGCTGTTCGCGGCCGATGGCAGCGGGCCGGCGGCCGGGGCGATCGAGCGGCTGACCCTCAACGCGGGTGAGTTGCTGCGGCTGCCGCTGGACAAGCGCATCGCGGTGGTGACCCAAGCCATTCGCGACAATGCGGCGGCCTCGGAGCAGGCGGCGCTGTTCAGCCAGCTGTTTGGCGACCGGGGCTTTGTGGCGTTCCAGCGCCTGGACAGCGCCACGCTGCGCCAGGCGACCGAGGATCTCGCGGCCTTCGGCGTGATGGTCTCGGATCAGGATGCGGACCAGATCGAGCGGACCAATGACGCGCTGTCGCGGCTCGGGCTCATCGGGCGCGGCGTGGCAAACCAGATCGCGGTGGCGGCGGCGCCGGCCCTGGAGACCCTGGCCGACGCCTTGGCCTCTGCGGCCCGTGTCACCGGGCCGCTTGGCCGGGTGATCACCGGGCTGATCGGCAATCTTGACCGGATCGCGGTCCATGCCGGCACGTTCGCGGGGCTCATGGCGGGCAAATGGGTGGCCGGCCTGGCGGCGGCGGCGCTGTCGGTGCGCGGGCTGGCGACCACGCTGGTGGTCCTGAAGGGCGCGCTCATCCGCACCGGCATTGGCGCGCTGGTCGTGGGGGCGGGTGAGCTGGCCTGGTGGTTCACCAGGCTGGTGCGCGGGGCTGGCAGTTTTGGGGAGGCAATGGGGCTTTTGAAAGCGCTGGCCTCGGAGGTCTGGTCGAAGGTGTCGCTCTCGGCGCAGGCAGCCTGGGCGAATGTGGAGAGCAGCTGGGCCGATGCGCAGGCGGCGCTCCTCGACGGTCTGCAATCTGCGACGGACGGGATCACGTCCTGGGCCAACAGCACGATCAACAGCTTTGAGGGTACGTTCCTTGCGGTGCAGGCGATCTGGGAGGCGCTTCCGGGGGTGTTCAGCCGCATCGGGGCTTTGGCGATCAACGGGCTCGTGGGGGCGATGGAGACCGGCCTCGAGGGGCTGACCGAGGGGGTGAACAGCCTCTTGACGCTCGGCGGCCGTCGCCCGGACTGGGCCATCGCGGCGCCGGATCTGTCCGAGTGGAAGGCCGCGGTGCCGGAGGCCACCAATCTGGGCGAAGCTGCGCGGGATGCCTATGAGAGTGCCTTCATGGATGACCCGTTCAAGGCGCCGGTACTGTTCGACGGCATGGCCGATGACGCGCGGCTCCGGGCGGACGGTTACCGGGACGCGGCGCGCATGCTGAGCACGGCTGCGGCGGGGCCGCTGACCTCGTGGCAGGCGCTGAAGGATGCCATGACCGGGGCCGGCGATGCGGGCTCGGCGGCGCTCGAGGACGCGGCGGCTTCGGCTGAGAAGGTCACGGATGCGCTGACCAAAGCCGGCGGCGCGGCGAAAGACACCAAGGAGGAGCTCTCCGGGTTTGCCGCGGTGAGCCAGAGCCTGAAGGACTACGCCAGCACGGCGATGGACTGGGGCAAGGGGCTTGGCGAGACGCTGACCGGGGCGTTCAGCGGCGCCGAGAGCGCGTTCCGCAGTTTCGTGGAGACCGGCAAGCTGGACTTCAGGAGCCTGGTGCGCTCGATCCTTGCGGATCTGGCGGTGCTCGCCTTCAAGAACGCCGTTCTGGGGCCGATTGCAAACGCGCTCTCGGGCGTGTTCGGCGGCGGATCGGTGGCCGCGGCCGTGTCGCATAACGGTGGCATGGTGGGGCTCTCGGGCATGGCGCGGCGGGTGCCGGCGGCGGTGTTTGCCGGCGCACCGCGGATGCATTCGGGGGGCACCGTGGGGCCGGGGGACGCCTGGGCCGGGCTACGCCCCGATGAGGTACCCACGATCCTGCAGCGCGGTGAGCGGGTGCTGAGCCGTCGTGAGGCGGCCGGGTATGGGCCGGGCGCACCCGGTGCGGGCGGTGTCACTGTCCATATCGACGCGCGCGGGGCGCAGATGGGGGTGGCCGAGCAGATCGATGCGCGGCTGCGCGCGGCGCTGCCGGAAATCAAACGGGTTGCGATCGAGAGCGTGCGCGATCGCCGGCAGCGGGGGTATGCGGTATGAGCGAGCTTCCGTTGACGCTGATCCAGTCCATCGAGCGGCGGCTGGTGACGGCGGTCTCGGCGCAAACCTCGCCCTTCACCGGCCGCCAGCAGATCCAGGACTGGGGCGGCGAATGGTGGGAGGTCACGTTTGACGTGGCGCTGACCAAGGGCCGGGCGGGCCGGCGGCTGTCGGCGGTCTTCACCGCGCTTGGCGGGATGCGGGGCTGGTTTGTCCTGCGCGATCCTTCCATGGCGCGGCCGGACCTGGCGCAAAAAACCATCACCGTGCGTGGCGCCGGCCAGTCGGGCAATGCGCTCACCACGTTGGGGTGGGATGCGCAGGCGCTGGTGCTCGCGGCGGGGGATTTTGTCTCGCTCGGGACGGGCCAGGACATGCGGCTTTACCAGGTCACCGAGGATGCAGTGGCCGATGCCAACGGCGCCGCGGTGCTGCGCGTCACGCCGCGGCTGCGCGCGGCGCCGGTGGATCTGAGCCCGGTGGAGGTTGCCGCGCCCGGGATTGTGCTGCGCTTGACTGCGCCGGTGCCCACGCGCATCAGCCGGGCCGACAGCTTCCGCTTCTCTGTGACCGCCCGGGAGGCGCTCTGATGGCCCGGGAAATGTCGGCGGAGATCGCCGCGGCGCTGACGGAGGGCGAGCTGCGCCCCATCCTCTTCTTCGAGGGGGAGTTCGCCTCGGGCTGGGTGCGGATCTGGTCCGGGCTGGGCGATATCACCTGGACCGGGCAGACCTGGACCGGGGTTGGCAGTCTTTTGGGGCTGGGCGCGATCGAGGAGACGCAGCAGGTCGTGGCGGGTGGCACCACGGTGTCGCTGTCGGGCGTGCCGCTGGAGATGGTGGCGCTGGCCATTGATGAGGCGCGCCAGGGCAAGCCCGGCCGGGTGTGGCTGGGGCTCTTGACGGAGGATCGCGAGATCATCGCGGATCCGGTGCAGGCCTTTACCGGCCGGCTCGACGTGCCGGAGATCGCGGATACGGGTGAGAGCTGCACGGTGACGATCAGCTACGAGAACCGGTTGATCGATCTGGGGACGGCGCGCAACTGGCGCTACACGCATGAAAGCCAGCAGGCGCTGGCGCCGGGCGATCAGGGCTTCGCCTTCGTCACCACGATCCAGGACAAGGAAATCACCTGGGGGCGGGGATGAGATGCGGCGATGCAGAACCATCAACACTTGACATGTGACTGTCACAGAGGTCCGCTCGCGCACCCGTGCTCACTTCTCTGGCGCCTCTCATAAAAATTAATAACGCCAAATCAATGGCTTGTAGTTTTTGCCTAATTTTTAGGCGAAACCCCTAAGCTACGGTTACACCGGCGCTTTTTGGCGCCGCCCGCAATCCGTGCACACCATTATCCACAGATTCTGTGAACACTTCGGCTCTTGCCAACCCCCGTCTCCTGGCGGGTGGCGATTCCAAGGGCCAGTTCCCGAGAACGCGATGTGAACATCCATGCCTGACCGCCAGACCCGCCTCATTCTTGCGCTTGACGCGGCGCGGGATATTCCCTTCGCCTGGGGCTGCCATGATTGCGCGACCTGGGCGTTCGATCTGCGCCGGGATCTGACGGGCGGCGCGGATCACGCGGCACGCTGGCGCGGGCGCTACCGCACCGCGCGTGGCGCGCACCGCGTGATGCGCCGTCTGGGCTGGGAGAGCCTCGAGGGGATGGGGCGCGATCTTCTGGGCAATCCGCTTTCCACACCGCTCCTGGCGCAGCGCGGGGACCTGGTGCTGGGCGGCGCGGATCCGGCCTTCGGGATCTGCGCGGGCGCGCGGGCGGCGTTTGTAGCGCCAAAGGGGCTCATATTCCTGCCGCTGGCCTCCTGTTCTCTGGCCTGGAGGGTCTGATCCATGCCGCCTGTTGTGCTTGGCGCTGTCGCTCTGGGTGGGGCGGCGGTGGCCGCGGGCGGCCTGGCCGCGGCTTTTGCGGCGGGCGGCCTGATCGGCTTTGCTGCAAGCTTTGGCGCGTCGATGCTGCTGTCGGCCGCCTCGCAAGCCCTGATGGGCACGCCGTCGGTCTCGATGCGGCCCAGAACCGTGAGCGTGCGCGAGCCGGTGATGCCGCGCGACATGGTCTATGGCCGGGTGCGCAAGGGCGGCGCCATCGTGTTCCTGCACGAGGCCGGGCCGTCGAACAACTATCTGCACCTGGTGATCGTGCTGGCCACGCATCGCGTCAAGTCGATCGGGGCGGTCTACTTCGACGGGGAGATGGCGGTGGACGCCGCGGGCAGGGCGCTGGATCGCTGGGCGGGCAAGGTGGAGATCGACACCCGGCTCGGGCATCCGGACCAGACGGCGTTCGCGGATCTCGCCGAGGCGGTCTCGGAGCATTGGTCCTCTGCACATCGCCTGGACGGCTGCGCGGCGATCCATCTGCGTCTCAAGTACACTGCGGATGCCTTCCCCGGCGGCATTCCGAGCATCTCCGTCGACATCATGGGCAAGGACGACATCCTGGATCCGCGCACGGGCGTGCGGGGCTATAGCGAGAACGCCGCGCTTTGCGTGGCCGACTACATGGCCGATCCGGTGTTCGGTCTGGGGGCCGGTATTGGCCTCGAGGACGGGATCGAGACCGAAAGCCTGATCGAGGCAGCCAATATCTGCGCGGAAGCGGTGCCGCTGGCGGCGGGCGGCAGCGAGCCGCGCTATGCCTGCAACGGGGTTGTCACGCTCGATCAGACGCCGCAGACCATCATCGAGGCGATGCTGACGGCGATGGCGGGTCGCTGCATCTGGCAAGGCGGTGCCTGGCGCCTCCATGCCGGGGCTTACCGTGCGGCGGATGTGACGCTTGGCGCCGATGATCTGCGCGAGGGCGGGATTGTGCTCACCACGCGGCAAAGCCGGGCCAACAGCTTCAACGGGGTGCGCGGGCAGTTCATCAGCCCGGAAAATGACTGGCAGCCCGATGACTTCCCGGCGTATGCCTCGCCCGCCTATATCGCCGAGGATGGCGGCACGCCCGTATGGCGGGATATCTCGCTGCCGTTTACCATCTCGCCTTCGGCGGCGCAGCGCATTGCCAGGATCGAGCTGGAGCGCGCGCGGCGCCAGCAGGTGGTCAAATGGTCGGGCAAGCTCAGCGCCTGGAAGGCGGCGGCCGGCGATACGGTCACGGTGGATTACGCACGCTGGGGCTTTGCCGGCAAACCCTTCGAGGTACAGTCTTCGCGACTTGATCTGAGCGCGGTGGGCGAGGGCGTGATGCTGGTGCCGGAACTGATCCTGCGCGAGACCTCGCCGCTGGTTTATGACTGGGACGTCAGCGAGGAGCAGATCTACGCGGCCGCGCCGCGCACGACATTGCCGTCAGCGTTCCGCACGGTGGCGCCGGGCACACCGGAGATCTCGGAAGAGCTCTATATCACCCGCGATGGCGGCGGCGCCAAGGTGCTGATCACCGCCACCTGGGCGCCGGCCCCTTCGAGCTTTGCCGCGAGCTACCAGATCGAGGCGCGCCGCGACGGTGGGGACTGGATCGACTATGGCCGCCAGGTCAGCACGACCCTGCAGATCCGCGACGCCAGCCCCGGCCAGTGGGAGATCCGCGTCAAGGCGGTGTCCGCGCTCGGCGTGTCGTCGCAGTGGCGCGCGCGCACGGCCGAGATCCTCGGGCTCACCGCGCCGCCGGTGGCCCTTGAGGACGTGACGCTGCAAACAGCCGGCGGGCTCGCGATCCTCAAATGGGCGCGGGCCCGCGATCCCGATGTGCGGGTGGCGGGCAATATCGTCATTCGCCACAGCCCCGAGGCCAGCCCCGCATGGGCCAACAGCTATTCCATGGACCGGGTGGCCGGCTCGGAGGCGATCGCGGTGGTGCCGCTCAAGCCCGGCGCCTATCTGCTGCGCGCCGAGGACAGCGGCGGCCGGCTGGGGCCGGTGAGCACGATCTCGACCAAGGGCACGCAGGCGCTGGCCTTTGCGGCGGTGGCGCGCCTGCAGGCCGATGGCACCTTTCCGGGTGCCAAGACGGATTTGGTGGTCGAGGGCGCGACGCTGCGCCTGGCGACGGCCCTCGATGGCAGCGGCGTGCCTTACGTGCCGCAGACCGAGGGGCTCTACGCCTTCGGGGCGGGGCTCGATTTTGGCGCGATACGCCGGATCCGGCTGCGCAGCGAGATCAGCCTGGCGGTGCTGGCGCTCCTTGACAAGATCGATGCGCGCCTGGAGCCGATCGACACCTGGGCGGATTTTGACGGCACCGATGGCGCGGAGGTGGATGTGGTGGTGGAGATCCGTGAGACGGATGACGATCCATCGGGCACGCCGGTCTGGTCCGACTGGGGCCGGGTGGACAATCACGAAATCGAGGCACGGGCGGTTGAGGCGCGCGCCTGGCTGCGCACGGCGGACCGGGCCTTCACGCCGGTGGTCTCGCGGCTGCGGCTGCATGCGGACGAGGTGGCCTGATGGCTCAGACAGACAGTTACGCGCTGACCAATGACGCAGGCCTCGCGGTGCGCCAGCGCCTCAACGAGATCCTGGCCGCGCTGCACTCCTCCAATGCCGGGGCCACGGCGCCGACCGCGACCCGGCCGGGCATGCTGTGGCTGGATACCGGCCAGAGCCCGGCGGTGCTCAGGATCCGCGATGCCACCGATACCGGCTGGGAGGCGCTGCTCGATGGCGGCAGCTACTGAGGATCGCGGCCTGTCCGGGACCGGCCCCGCAAACAACATGAGGTCGCGCCATGGACGACGGCAGCTTTATTGAGACCATCAACGCGCTGTTTGGCGGGGCCATCACCACGCTGATCGGCGCCTTCACGGGGCGGCTGATGTATCACTCGGGCGAGGTCAGTCTGGGGCGGCGGCGCTTCTTCGGCCGCGAGCTCTTGTGGGAAGTGCCCGTCGCCATCGGGATGGCGATCATCGGCGAAGCCCTCGCCAGCCATCTCGGCCTCGCCCAGCCGGTCAGCACCGGGCTGGTGGCCACGCTGGCCTATCTCGGCCCGCGCGGCGCCGAGGCTGCGATCTGCGCCTGGCTCCGGCGCAGGAAGTAGTCAACGGCTTGAAAGCAGATTCTCAGCTCACATCTGGTATACGCAAAGATGCATCAGATCGAGCGCAGGGTGGATAGTGCGATGAAGAATATCGAACAGGTTCTGGCACAGCTTGAGCAGGCCGCCGACCCGGAACAGGCAGTCAAGGCCCTGGTACTGGCCGAGGGCGGCACCTGGGTCGATCCGGATGGCACGCCCGGCATTGTGGAAATCCAGCTGGCAGGTTTGCGAGGGATTGGACCCTCTGTGGCGGCAGCGGTGGATGATTGGATGCAGCAAGCCAGAACACCCCATCATGCGGAGCACGAACGCTTCGCCTGAACAGCCCGGCCGGTCTGGCGGCGCTGAACACACAAAAACAAGCACATCGGCAAGCCGTCCCTTCGGGGCGGCTTTTTGCTTTGCATGGAGGCACGCAATGACCGCTTTTGAAATCGCCCGGAGCTATATCGGGACCGCAGAGGCCCCGGGGCCGGTCAACAACCCCGACATCATGGATATGTACAGCTCGGTCGGTCATGACTGGGTGGAGCATGACAGCGTGGCCTGGTGTGCCGCCTTCGTGGGGCATTGCCTCGAACAGGCCGGCCTGCGCTCGACCCGGCGGCTGACCGCGCGCTCCTATCTCGACTGGGGCCTGCCGGTAGACCTGGACGACGCGCAGGAGGGCGACATCGTCGTGTTCTGGCGCGGGCGCCGCGACGGGTGGCAGGGCCATGTCGGCTTCTTCGTGGCGCGCGCCGGCGCCAGCATCGAGGTGCTCGGGGGCAACCAGGCCGATGCGGTGACCATCAGGCGCTATGCCAGGGCGAAACTGCTCGGCGTGCGCCGGGCGGGCAATGTGGCTCCGGCCGTGGCCCTGTCGGTCCGCAAGGTGCAGACGCGCCTGCGCGCGCTCGGCTACCACGAGGTCGGCGCCGCCGACGGCGTTGTGGGCCCGCGCACCCGCGGGGCGCTCCTCGCGTTCCGCGATGACGCGGGCCTGCCGCCGCGCCCGGTGATCGACGTGGCGCTGACCGAGGCGCTGGCGCGCGCGGCCCCGCGCGAAATCGCGCCCGCGCGCGCCCAGGGCATGCCCGAGAACAGCCGCATCGTGACGGCGGCCAACGCCCAGATCGGCCTTGGCCTGATCGGTGCGGTGGGATCGGTCGGCACCCAAATCGCCCCGGCGGTCGCGCAGGCCGAGGGGGCGCAAACGCTCGCGGTGCGCGCGCTGGCCCTGCTCGGGCTCGATGGCGCGGTGTCCGCAGCCCTGCCGTGGATCGGCGCGGCCGTGTTCATCGGCGTGATCCTCTACGCCGTCAAAGCCCGCACCGCGCGGATCGAGGACCATCGCACCGGGCGGACGCCCTGATGTGGAGGCTCGTCGTCTCGATCTGCGTGGCCGCGCCCGATGGCCCGGCCTGCGTCTCCGGCCTCCATCCGGGCACGATGGCCAGCTTCGCGGTCTGCGCGGACGCGGCCGTCGTCACCACCGATGTCATGCGCGCCGCCGCGCAGAGGGACGGGAGTGAGATCCTCTCCCTCAATACGCGCTGCATCCCGCTCAACGCCGTGCGAGCCGGTAGCGGGGGCCTGCAATGATCCCGGTCCTGACGGCCGTGCTGTCCGGCCTTGGCCGGCGTGCCGCCCTGTGGGGCGCGCTGGCGCTGGCGGTGGTCGCGGCGCTTTGGATCGCAGTCCACCGCGGCCGCCGCGCGGCGCAGGCCGCGTTCATCATCCGCCGGGCCGATGCCCGCATCCGCGCCATGCAAACCGCCAGGGAGATCCGCCATGAGGTTCGTACCGCTGACCGCGCTGAGCTTGAGCGCCGCGCTGAGCGCTGGATGCGCGATTGATCCGGGCCGCTACCAGGACACCTGTGATTGGGCCGAGCCGATCCGGCCGTCACGAAGCGACGTGCTGAGCCTGGAGACCCGGCGCCAGATCGTGGCCCATAACGAGATTGGCGCGCGGCTCTGCGGGTGGCAGCCATGACGACACACATCCTTGAGGGGCCGGCGATCATGATCGGCTATGCGTATCGGTTGCGCCTGGAAGCGGAAGGGCCGGTGTTCCCGGACGGGGCGACGTTCGCCGGCCAGGTGCGCCCCGCGGCGGCGTCGGAAGACGTGCTGGTCACGCTGACGACGGGCAATGGCGGGCTGGTGCGCATCGCCGACAGCGCCCTCGATCTCCGGATCGCCGCGGCCAACACCGCCGGCATGTCGGTGGGCTCGGTGGTGGTCGACGTGGTGCGCACGGATGTCGCGCCGGATCTGCATCTCGGGTTTGCCCTGGACATCCCGGTGATGTTGCCGGTCACGCGGGGGCTGTGACATGAGCGGCAGGATTGACGTGGCCGGCCCCGGCGTGCCGATCCGTCTCACCGTGTCCGATGACGTGCCGCTCAGGGTGGGTCTTGCCGCCGGGCCGGTAGCGGTGCGCGTGCCGGGGCTGCCGGGCCCGGAGGGCAAGGCCGGCCCCCCGGGGGCCCGGGGTGAGCAGGGCGATCCCGGCGTCACCGTTCTTCCAACAGATGCGCCGATCAACGGAGGGTTCTTCTAGTGGCCAATACGATCCAGTTCAAACGCCGGGTGTCCGGCAATGCCGGCGCGCCCGCCGCGCTCAAATCGGGCGAGGTCGCGCATAACGAGGTCGATGATACGCTCTATATCGGCAAGGGCGACGACGGGGGCGGCAATGCCACCTCGATCGTGGCCCTTGCGGGGGCCGGTGCCTTCATGGCGACGACCGGCACGCAGACCATCGCCGGCAAGAAGACCTTCAGCGCGGTGCCGGCGGCGTCCCAGGATGCCGCGGCCGCGGCTGACCTGGTGCGCAAGTCGCAGCTGGAGACGCTCCTGGGCGGCAAGGCGAGCAGCAGTCACACGCATGGGGTCTCGGATGTGTCGGGCTTGCAGGCCGCGCTGGATGGCAAGGCAGAGAGCGGCCACACGCACACAGCGGTCGCAATAAGCGACAGCACGCTTGCAGGGCGTGCGCTCTTGATGGCGGCGAATGCGGACGCGCAGCGCACGGCGCTCGGGCTTGGCTCGGCAGCCCTGTCGAGCACATCGGCCTTTGCCGCGGCGGCGCATGGCCACGCGATCTCCGACATCACCAATCTGCAAGCGGCGCTGAACGCAACGGCGCCGCTGGCCTCGCCCGGCCTGACCGGCACGCCCACGGCGCCAACGGCCACAGGCGGCACCAACACCACGCAGATCGCGACCACCGCCTTCGTGCAATCGGCCGTGGCGAGCTTCGGCGCCGGCGACATGCTCGCCGGGACCTATGACACGGACGCCGACGGCAAGGTGGACGCGGCCGAGGTGGCCGATGCGGTGGCCTGGTCCGGCATCACCGGCAAGCCGGCGACCTTCGCGCCCTCCGCGCACGGGCACGCGATCTCGCAGGTCACAGGGTTGCAGGCGGCGCTCGATGACAAGGCGCCGCTGACTTCGCCGGGCTTCTCGGGCACGCCGACCGCGCCAACAGCGGCAAGCAGCAGCAACAGCACGCAGATCGCGACCACGGCCTTTGTCTCGGCCGCCATCGGGGCGCTGATCGATGCCGCGCCGGGCGCGCTGGATACGCTCAGTGAGCTGGCTGCGGCGCTTGGAAATGACCCGGATTTTGCCACCACGGTGACCAATGGGCTCGCGGGCAAGCTCGGGAAATCCGCGAACCTCTCGGACCTGGCCGATATGGCCACGGCGCGGTCCAACCTGGGGCTTGCCGGCATGGCCACGCAGGCCGCGAGCAATGTGGCAATCACCGGCGGCAGCATCTCCGGCGTCGCGCTCGATGGCGGCACGTTCTGATCCCGCCGCCCCGGCAATACCCGGTCTGAACAGGCAAGAAGAAGGGAGGCCACATGGCTTTGAAACTGAGGCGCTCGGCGGTGGCGAACAAGGTGCCCACCATCGCGCAGCTGGAGCTTGGAGAGCTGGCCGTCAATACCCATGACGGCCGGCTGTTTCTCAAGCGCGACGATGGCTCCGAGAGCATCGTCGAGATCGTCAACAGCGGGCGCGTGATCTCCGCCGGGACCGGTTTGACCGGGGGCGGCTCACTCGCGGCCGATCGCACGCTGGCGGCGGATATCGCGAGCCAGGCGGAGGCCGAAGCAGGCGCCAACAGCACCCGGCTGATGACGCCCGAGCGCACGGCGCAGGCGATCGCGGCGTTGGCCAGTTCCGGAGCGAGCACGCTCACCGCCGGTGAGACCATCCGCAGTCGGGTGGATGCCTATTACCAACGGACGTCGACATCCTGGGGCACACGGCATGCCTTTGATTTTGCCCAGGATGGCACGATCCGGATCAGTTTTGACGGCGCTTCGAGTTCGTCTGAACCTGCTTACTTCCGGGTGACGCGCCTGAGAAACGCCATCACAACGGTTATGGGAAGCTGGACGATCACCGGTACAGCATGGGCCGGTAAGTTTATTGATGTGGATGTGGCGCAAGGGGACCGTGTCAGCGTTCAGTCCCAAGCCTCAACGCGCACAAGCGGCTCCGACAAATCAACCACAACCTACTACGGATACGCGCGGATCCAGAACGCCCGCTTCAAGACCGGCGGTGAGAACCTCGTCCCCGGTGTCTACGCGCCCGTGGAGAATGACTGATGCAAACCCCTCAATATGTGACGGCGGATCAAAGCTCCATTCGCCTGGAAATGGAGGGCGGCGCGGTGCGCGTGGTGGATCGCGACGGGCCGTCGGATCTGTTTGGCCGTGCTGAAGCCGGCGAGTTTGGCGCCGTCGCGCCGTTCGATCCGGGGTTTGATGTCTCCCCACCCCCGGAGCCTGCCAGGCGGGTCAGCCGCCTGCAGGCCAAGGGGGCGCTCTTGCAGATGGGGCTTCTGGACCAGGTGGAAGCCCTGATGGCTGGCATGGACCAAATGACCCGGCTGGCCTGGCAGGAGGCGAGCACATTCGACAGGGCAAGCCCGCTGCTCAACGGTCTGGCGCCGTATCTCAGCTGGCCCGATGGCTCTGCGCTCACGGGCGCGGACCTGGACCAGCTCTTCCTTCTGGCCGAAACGATCGAGGTATGACGGATGCGCTATGAACAGGTGGAACTGGCCGAGGCGGCCGCGCACTTCGAGCGGCTTGCGGTGATCGTGGATGAGGTGCGCCGCGCGCGGGAACTGCCGGCTCTGGATGGCGGCGCGTCCCTTGCCGGATACGCCCGACGCGGCGACACGGCCGCCCTGGCCTGGGATGGTGCGCAGCTGGTGGGCGTGAGCTGCCTTGGTCTGTGCCATCACTTCATGGCCGGGCCGCAATGGCTGCCGATCAAGGTGCATCTGGTGCGCGCGGGCTATGATCTGTCGAGACTTGGTTGCTCGCACTTCGTCTATCTCAGCCCGGACTACTGGGGCGGGGGCGCAACCGCCGCCCTGACGCAAACCGCGCGGCGCAGCAACCCGCAAGTGAGCCACACGCTGTCGCACAGCTTCGCCACGCCGGCGCTCGAGGCCTGGGCGGCCGGTCTGCCCGGGATGGTGGAGTTGGGCCTCAAAGCGCCCGATGGTGGGCGCGTGTTCGTTTGGGCGTGTGAGTCCTGATCGTCGCCGTTCAAAGCGCGGATGCCATCCACAATTCGCTGCTCCTCCGTGCGTGTGAACAGGCGCTGGAAGCCCCCCAGTGTTAGCCGGTCCTGCTCCGCCACCTCAGGCGCGGGTGCAGCGCCACCGCGGTCAGCTCGCTTGCGATCGTGAATGACCTAGAACAGCGCTGTGCCGGTGATGCCAGCCGTCACCCGATTACCGCGCGGGCTGATGGCGTATTTCGCGCCGCGTTCGCCCAGCGACAGAGACGCCGTCGACTTCGATAGGTTGAGCGTGACCCCGGGAGGCAGACGGATGCGGCGCCAGAAGCGGAAGGGCATGACAGATCGCTATACTGGTTCAATCAATCACCGGATAGAAGGGTTGCCCCCAATTCTCGACTGGATTGTCCATCATGATGTCAATGAAGACGGGCATAAGGAAGCCGAGGATCGCGGCACCGTCGCGCACTTGCGCGCGGTTCACGCCGCTGTTCCAGGTCGCCCCGCCATGCACAAGCTGGTTGCGCAGCACATAGAGCCGGTCGAAAACGAAACTGAGAACCTTTGCGCTGTCGCCACTCTGAAAGGCGTGTGCAAAGCTGCGCGAAGATGTCCGGAACCTTTCCTCCCAATCCTCGAACCCGTCAATTCCATTGTTATGCTGCCAGAACGGATTGAAGACGAAACGGTTCTCCATGAGCGTGCGAACCGGACCCGAGAACCGTTGCCAAAGCGCCTTGTAGATACGCTGACCATTATCACGCGCGACCAGCTTGCCGAAATAATCGACGAATGCGGCCCGTTCGCCATACGCCACCGACTGGAATTCGCGCTCGTCCGCATAGACAGCGTTGAAAGAGATCCAGAGGAAGATGAAGCGCGCATCGTGATCGTCACCGCATGCCTCCGCCCGACCGATCCAACTGATGGCGCGATGCACGCGCAGGCCCATGGTCTCGGGGAATTCCACACGGATGGCCCGCTGTTTTTCCTTCAAGCCGCAGAACGTCAGGCTGTCAGACATCGAATTCCTCCGTCTCAAATACTCGTTCAAGGCATCGCGCCAAAATCGGACCTGCGATACCCGTCGACCATCGCCCGCAGCGCCTCCGGGGCAATC
Organism: Salinihabitans flavidus; assembly: GCF_900110425.1. Lineage (GTDB taxonomy): Bacteria > Pseudomonadota > Alphaproteobacteria > Rhodobacterales > Rhodobacteraceae > Salinihabitans > Salinihabitans flavidus. The sequence goes on from NZ_FODS01000015.1 coordinate 91,419, forward strand.
ACCTCGACCTTGTTGCCCCACTGGTAGAGGTGCCAGGTCATCTCCAGCCAACCTGCCGCCTCGAAACGCACGACAAGGCTACCGTCATCTTGCGGCTCAAGCACTTGCCGGGGGTGGAAGTGGAAGCCCGTGGCGCGTTCGGCCGCCTCGGGCGTAAAGCGCCAGATCACCTCGCCGTATTGTTCAGGATCCTGCCAGACGCCGAAAGACCGCGCGGCGTAATCCGCGATGCTGAATCCGTCCTGAAGCGCAAAGCTCTCGTCGAGCACTGTCACATCGCGGATAAGGTCGATCCGGAAATTTCGCACCTCATCGACCTTTGAGGGGTCGCGTGCTGCCAGGTAAGTCCGGTGACCCAGCAATACGCCGTGCGGTTCCAGGATGCGGTTTGAGTCGTCCTGGTTGTAGCGCACACTCAGCCGAAACGGGCCGCGCAGCGCCTCGATGATGGCATCGAGAACGTCCGTCTCGACGCTGACTTTCGGGCCGGGGCGCGTGACCTGTCCCATGGCGGTCAGGACCGCCTCGGCATCGGTCTCAATGCGGGACCGGGAGGGCGTCTGAGCCAGCAGCCCCTCGCGCAGATCAGCCAAGGCGCGTGCATGACGCAGCCGACCCTCAGCCTCTGCCTCGCGAGCGGCGATCTCCAAGGCCTCTACACCTGTTTCGTGGTGAAGTTGCAGGCGGTCGAGACCGGATTCGATCAGCCGCCAGCGTCGTTTGCGATCCTCGCCATCCTGTACCAAGACGTTTCCGAAGGTCGCCTCCAGCGCGTCGGTCATGCGCTGCGCCGTCCGGTGGGACACTCCGAATTCCGATTCGATCTCTTCAAGGCTAATCCCGCTGCGACGGGCAGCAGCAAGTTTTGCTAGCCGGATCAAATCCTGAGCCTTGGAAAAGGACATACTCTTTTCACCACCTGCCAAATTTTGTCACCCTTGCAGGCTAGGAAGGTGGTTGCGTCCTGTCGAGTCGATTCTCTGAGGTGTTGTCGGGTGACGAGTTCAAGGCCCGACAGGCGCACCAGCGCGAGAAAGGAGTTGCAATGAACAGACAGGTGATCAGGATCGAACGGGTTTCTCCCCGTAAGGGTGTGGTAGAAGAACCCGACTTCACGTCGAAGGGTTATCGGTTGGGCGACCCGGCCCACGGCAAGCACAAACACCACGCTGAACACACGGTATATGTGAAAACACTGGATGAAGCCGGGGCGCTGATCGAGGAGGGTTTCTCGCTCTGGATGGGTGCGAAGGGGAAAAGGGCCTCTCTGATTGCTCCCAAGAGCCTCCGCATGGTGCGGAGCGGGGATGCCAATATAAGTTGACGGAGAGCTTGGTCAGCGCTTGCCGCATGACGGATCAACTTTCGATCCGACAGTTATTGACACCCATCGGTGTGTGTGACGATCCTGTAACCAGGAGGCGTTTGCACGGTTCGGGTTGCGCTCAATGGAGAATGTAGGAGTACATGCGGGAATTCGGCGGCAACATGCTCCTTTCGGCGAGCGACCTGATGCGGTTCATGGGCTGCGCCCACGCGACGACACTCGACCTCATGCATCTGCGGGGCGAGGGCCCGGAGCCCGGCGAAGACAGCGAGGATGCTGCGCTTCTGCAGAAGCAGGGGGACGCCCATGAGGCGGCACATCTCGAGCGACTGAAGGGATCCGGCAAGGGTGTCGTCGAGATCGTTCGCGAGAATCTGGCGCGCGATGCCGAGGCTACGCGTGCGGCACTGGCTGATGGAGCCGAGGTCGTCTTTCAGGGGGCGTTCCAGTCGGGCAACTGGGGCGGCTGGTCGGACTTCCTAGAGCGCGTGGAGCGTCCCTCGGCGTTGGGGGCCTTCAGCTATGAAGTGGCGGACACCAAGCTGAAGCGCCGGCCGCACCCGAAACACGTCCTCCAGCTCGTGCTCTACTCCGACCTGCTCGCCGAAGTGCAAGGCGTGGCGCCCGAGTTCGCCCATGTCGAGCTCGGCAGCGGCGAGCGCGCGACGCTGCGGCTGGCCGATTACGCCCACTATGCGCGAGGCGCGCGGGCGCGGCTCGAGGTCTTCGTGGCAGACCCGTCGCCCACGCGCCCCATCCCCTGCGCCGATTGCGCGCTGTGCCGCTGGGCCGACCACTGCGCCAGCGTCTGGGCCGCCGAGGACAGCCTCTTCAATGTCGCGGGCATCAGCCGCGGACAGGTGAAGAAGTTCGAAGCGGCGGGGATCACGACGATGGAGGGGCTGGCCTACCTCGATCACCTGATCCGCGGCATGGCGGAGACCACGCGGGCAAAGCTCGTCACTCAGGCCCGCCTTCAACACGCCCGCAAGACGGGGGAACCTGCTTACGAACTGCGCGCGCCCGAGCCGGGCAAGGGCTTCGACCTGCTGCCCGAGCCGACATCCGGCGACGTCTTTTACGACATCGAGGGCGATCCGCATTACGAAGGCGGCCTGGAATACCTTCACGGCGTGTGGTGCGACGGGGAGTTCCACGTCTTCTGGGCGCATGACCATCGGGCCGAAGCACAGTCGTTGTCGGACCTGCTGGCGTTCTTCCGGGCGCGGCTCGATGCGCATCCGGATACGCGGATCTACCATTACGCACCCTACGAGATCACTGCATTGCGTCGGCTGACTACGAAATACGGGATCGGCGAGGCGTTTCTCGACCGGCTCCTGCGCGAGCGCCGTTTCGTCGATCTCTACGCCGTCGTGCGCGGCGGGCTGATCTGCTCGGAAGCGAACTATTCGATCAAGTCGATGGAAGCTTTCTTCGGGCGTAAGCGCGAAGGTGAGGTGACGACGGCGGGCGGGTCGGTGGTCGCCTACGAACGCTGGCGCGAGACGGGCGACCAACAGATCCTCGACGAGATCGAGGACTACAACCGCATCGACTGCATCTCCACTGAGGAGCTCCGGGACTGGCTAGTCGGGGTCCGGCCCGAAGGCCCTTGGCCGCATTTGGGCGAGGACGCGGGCGACAAGGAAGAGGCGGAAGACGCGGACCCCGAACAACTGCGTGCCATGCTCGCCGCATCCGGTCTGCCCGAGGAACGGCAGCAGATGCTCTTCAACCTCGGCCTCTTTCACAAGCGAGAGGCCAAACCGGCGCAATGGGCCGTCTTCGACAGCGCCGGGAAGGATGAGGACGAGTTGATCGACGACCTCGACGCGCTTGCCGGTCTCGAGGCGGTTGGCCCGGCGGAACCGGTGAAGCGATCCATGGCGCGCACCTATCGGTTCCCGCCCCAGGAAACGAAGCTGAGGGGCGGCAAAAAGGCCACGGTGCCAGTTGGTGACGGACCGCCAGCGACCGTAGAGATCACCGCGCTGGACCGGAGCGGGCGAGAGATCACTCTCAAGGCAGGGCCGAAGAAGGCTGATCTGCTGACCGATCGCCTGACGCTCCACCCGGATTGGCCGATTAACACCGGCGTCATCGCGGCCGCTCTGCGTGACGTGATCGCGGATCAATGCGGGCCGCGTCGGTTCACCGCCATCGACGACCTGCTGTCGCGTGCCGCCCCGCGCCTGACGACCGGCACGAAACCCGACCTTCTAAATGGCGCCGATCCGGTCGCTGGTACGATCGCGGCCGTGGGCGCGATGGACGGCACCGTGCTGCCGATCCAGGGTCCGCCGGGCACGGGCAAGACCTATGTCACGGCGCGCGCGATCCTGTCGCTGGTTCGGAAAGGGCACCGCGTCGGCGTGGCCTCGAACAGCCACGAGGCCATTCGCAATGTGCTGATGGGCTGTCTTCTTGCGCTGGAGGACGACGATCCGGACATCACGCTGGAGAACGCCGAACTCGCTCACAAGGTGAGCGGTGAAGACGACGGCTATCCCGAGGGATTCACCGGCATCACCCGTGCCACGTCCAACGACGATCCCGCGCTGACAGGGGCCCATGTCGTCGGCGGCACCGCCTTTTTCTTCTCGCGCCCGGAGTTCGAACAGACGCTGGACTGGCTCTTCGTGGATGAGGCTGGCCAGGTGGGGCTGGCGAACATGGCGGCCATGGGGCGGGCGGCGCGCAACATCGTCCTGGTTGGCGACCCGCGCCAGTTGCCGCAAGTAATCCAGGGGGCACATCCGCATCCCGCGAACCTTTCCTGTCTCGACTGGATGCTGGGTGATCACGCCACCGTGCCGCCCGACCGCGGCATCTTCCTTCAAACGACGCACCGTATGCATCCCGATGTCTGCCACTTCATCTCGGAGCAGGTCTACGAGGGGCGGCTTGATAGCCATCCCGATACGGCGCGACAGAAGGTGAGCGATACGCCTTGGCCCGAGGCAGGCGCTTTCTGGGTGCCAGGTGTCCACGAAGGAAATGCGCAGGTGGCCTTGGAAGAGGTCGCGGCCATTCGCACCGCGATCGACCAGCTGCTGGACGGTGCCTGGTCCGAAAAAGATGGCAAGGTGCGGCCAATGCGGGAAAGCGACATCATCGTGGTCGCGCCGTACAACGCTCAGGTCAATGCCCTCCGCGAGGCTCTGCCGGAGAGGATCCGCGTTGGAACCGTGGACAAGTTCCAGGGGCAGGAGGCGCCAATCTGCCTCGTCTCGATGACGGCGTCCTCGGCCGAGGAAACGCCGCGTGGAATGGATTTCCTGTTCTCACTCAACCGCATCAATGTGGCGGTGTCGCGGGCCAAGGGCTTGGCGCTGGTATTCGGCGCACCGCGCCTGCGCGAGGCGAAGTGTGAGAACGTAGAGCAGGTGCGGCTGGTGAATACGTTGTGTGCTTTGGAGAGTATTCCATGACCGCACTTACACAGTCCCGCCGAGTTGTCTTCTTCGACGCTCAAGGCGCGCCCTATCAGCCCGTCCGGCACGGCGACCGGAAGACGGGCCGTTCGGTCTTCAAGATCAAACCCAAAGGGGCGAGCAACCGCGCCGCTGAGGCACTTCAGACCGAGGATATTCTCGAGGTGGCCCGAGCCATGTTGGTTGACGGGCTCGCCGCACGGTGCAAGGCCTTGGGCGGCGGAGATGTGAATTATCTGCGCTACGGCGCAGAAAAACTACTAAGCTACGAAATCGGCCCGGAGATCGCTCAAGCGTTAGGTATTCCAGCCAAGGGGAGCGCTGGCGACATGGCCGTTGTCGTGTCCCGGAAAGCAGTCGAAGCGGCAATGGATGCTTTCGATCGCTACAGCCAAAATGGCGAAGAGAGCGAAATCTTCCGCCATTTCGGCGATCCGCGTGACTACTGGGTGAGATCCAGTCGTGATCGCGACAATCGCGTCTATCCCAGCAAGCCGATCGTGGGATACCTCCTCAAGAAGACCGAGCTGAATGGTGGATGGGGCCAGAAAGCTGATGCCGCAGCAAGACTTCACAACTCCGGCTTCATTATCGTTGATCAGAAAGATGAGCCTGTCCAAGCGCCCGAAAGATGCGAGCACCTAATTTCAGGTGCCGATCGCATCCGGTTATGTGCGCTTAATTACTTCATCGAGCCGGCTCGGGAAAAGGGCCTCATGAATGTTGCCATCCGTGCTGGAGACCTTGCCAGTGCAATGGGGCTGAAGAACGCTTTTCCAAATATCTGTCAAACTCTCGGGGGCGAGAAGCTTCAGCAACTAGCGCAAGTGCCACCGCCCATTATTTCAGAACCGAACCCTAGCAGCTCAACGGCATTCACCTACGAACTTGGATCTAAATTGGAAGCGGACACAATGAACCAAACGAGCACGACGATATCTGCATCCGCGACCAACCTCATCCTATATGGGCCGCCCGGTACGGGGAAAACCTTCACCACCGCGGCCGAGGCAGTTCATCTCTGTGGCGAACATGTCCCGCAACATCGTGCGGAGCTCGTGAAGATCTACCGAAGGCTCGTCGCTGCCGGTCGCATAAAGTTTGTAACCTTCCACCAGTCCATGAGCTACGAGGAGTTCGTAGAAGGTCTGCGGCCGGAGACATCGGGCGCAGAGGGGAAAGAACCTGAATCTGACGGAGTGGATACAGGCGGTTTCCGCCTCAAAGTTGAGGATGGCGTTTTCAAGCGAATATGCGAACGAGCTAGGCTCGACCCAGGCGAACATGGCTCGCGCCAAGGCCTCGATCGCCAACGCAACCTCTTCAAACTCAGTCTTATCGGTGCAAATTGGCAGGAACAGCTTTCATCCGCTTTGGCAAATGACAGGATCTTCTGGGGGTTTGGCGCGGGAGTGGACTGGTCGCCGCCAGAGTTCGAGGAGTTCGAAGCGGTCAAGCAGCGGTGGCGCGAAGACGACCCGCAAAAGCATGGAACTTCAGCGGACATCAGCGGAACGTGGTACTTTCGCGGGGCGGTTGATGTTGGAGACTACGTGCTTCTCAGCGTTGGAAAGAATCGCATCGTGGGCCTGGCAGAGGTCGTCGGTGACTACGAGCATGATCCTCGCGAGGACCGCGAGCATTCCCGTCGCGTGCGTTGGATTTGGCACAGTGCGGATGGCGCGCAGCGCTCGGATTTCTATCCTGAACGCTTCAGCGCGTTTCAGCCAATTTATCAGCTTGCCGCGGACCGCATTGACTGGGACGTACTTGACGACATCGCGTTTGGCGCGAAGCCACCACGCGAGCCCAGTGAAGCCCGCGATTACGTCTTGATTATCGACGAGATCAACCGGGCGAACATCTCCAAGGTCTTCGGCGAACTCATCACGCTTCTAGAGCCTGACAAGCGTCTCCTGGCTGATAACGAAATCCGGCTCACGCTGCCATATTCCAAGAGGCTCTTCGGAGTACCGTCGAACCTGCACCTGATCGGCACCATGAACACCGCCGACCGGTCGATTGCTCTCCTCGACACCGCTCTAAGGCGCCGCTTCACCTTCCGCGAGATGATGCCTGATGCATCGGTGCTGGAGGAGGCTGGCCAGAAATGCGGGATAGACCTTCCGGGACTTCTCTCGACGATCAATGAGCGGATTGAGTATCTTTACGACCGCGAACATCAGATCGGACACGCCTACTTTTCATCGTGCCGTTCCGAAGGGGATGTTGACGAGGTCATGCGCCACAAGGTCATCCCACTTCTCGCGGAATACTTCTTCGAGGACTGGGCCAAGATCGCCGCTGTGCTCGGCGATCTGGAAACGCACGAAGGTCCGATCACCGGTGGCTTTCTCAAGCGTGCGATCCTGAATGCGCCTCCGGGCCTCGAGGATGGTGACACGGTCCCCCGGTTTCGCTGGCAGGTCCGGTCCGTAGATGAGGGCTTCGACTACGGCAGGTTGGTCGGGACATGATCCGCCGCACAATCCTCGAATGGGAGCGCATCGGCTACGGGTCTGGCAACGCCGATATCCCGGAGGCAGAGGCAGACCGCCTTGCAGCAATCGCGCGGGCCTCGGCCTTTTCCGGCCGCGGGGGTGAGGGTGTGCTGGAACACGGGCGGAAAGGGCTGCGCGCACGTGGCGTCGTCGGCGTCATTGCTACCCCCGGCTGCCAACTCGAAATTCTTCCAAAGATCGAGGGTGACGGCGAAACTAACCTGTCCGATGCGACCCTCCGGACGCGCCTCATCCACATGCTCGCGGTGACCCACGATCTGCCGATCGAAACCGGGGCCATGACGTACCTCGGCTGGCAGCGCGATACCGTGCTCGAGCTGCTGATCCGCCTGTTTTGCGCGAAGCTCACCGACGCGGTTCGCCAAGGGATGCCGCGCCACTACCTCGAACACGAAGATGACTTACCTGCGCTTCGGGGACGCCTCGACGTTACACGGCAATTCTCCACACTCGCGGTCTCGCCAGAGAAACTCGCGTGTCGTTTCGATGCTCTGTCTCCAGACATCGCGCTGAATCAGGTCATGCGAGCAGCAGTCAGTAAGCTGTCGCGTCTGTCCGGCGCACCGGACAACCAGCGCGTGCTACGTGAGCTGAGCTTCGTGTACGCCGACGTAGCTGACGTTCCCCCAAACGCACTTCGGTGGGATCGGATCGTCCTCGACCGCACCAATCGTCGTTGGCGGGATCTCCTGTCCTTTGCGCGCCTTTTTCTTTCTGACCGATACCAGCAGACAAGCGCGGGGGCCATCAATGGGCACGCGCTGCTCTTCGAGATGAATGTTCTGTTCGAGAGATACGTCGAGCGAATTCTTTCGCGGGCACTAGCCGGCACAGGCTTACGAGTATCTTCGCAGGGCGGGCACCGCGACTGCCTGTACGAGGGTGACATTGGTCGTTTTCGGACGCGACCGGACCTCATTGTCCGGGACATTGACGGGATAGCACTGATCATCGACACCAAGTGGAAGCGCATGACCCCGCGGATCGATGATCCGAAGCAAGGCGTCAGCCAATCGGACGTTTACCAGCTAATGGCTTACGGGAGGCTCTACGGTTGCCCGAACGTCATGCTGCTCTACCCGCACCAGGGCGACTTGCCGCCCGGCCCGATCTGCCGAAGGTATTCAATAGCGGCGAAGGGAGCGGATGAGACGCTGATCGTGGCTACGCAGGACCTTGCCGGCACACAGCGAGACCACAGTGAAAGTTTGCGACAGCTAGTCGTCAATTCGCTCGTCTTCGGTGCATCTCTCCTCGAAGGAGTGGATTATGAAATGGTTTGAGCAGATGCGACTAGTGAATGCTCTGTGCGCGCTGCCCTTTGCGCGAACGGCTGAATGATGAAGAGCCTGTTTTCGAAGTTGAGGCGCAAGTTGGATGTATCTACGGAGACACCCTCACATCCAGATTTGAACCCACCGTCCGATTCGGGTGTCCCCCAAGCCGAATGCTTGCCCGAAGCCTCACAGGCTGTGGCCGGCTCGGAGCCTGGCGAACCCGCGGCCGCTCCCGCGGAGGTAATCGAGGACAGCCTTCATCCGGACCTGCATCTTATCGAGTCTCAGCTTTTCGCGGCGGATCTTCCTTACAATCCACGCGCCGAAGCCCCAATACAAGCGGATGTTCCCGCTTCTGGGCATCAACCGTCGACAGCCGAGGCATTCACAGAGCTTGAGGCGGAAAATGAGGTTTCGACTAAACAGGAGCCGGCCCCGGATCCCGCCTTGGCTTCACCAACTTCCGATGCTTCGAACTTGACTGGCGAACTCGACCTTGCTGAGGCGGATTACGAATACGATGAACTCACCGGTGAAGACGATGAGTTCGCTGAACAGTCCGACGACCGCTGGGAGGCTGCGCTTTCCTACGAGGTCGGTGAGGAAATTGAAGGCGCCCGCACCGACGACGCTTCGTTCGATGTTGCTGATTGCGGCGAGCTTCCGGAGTTCGATCTGCAAGAGATCGAGAACGAAGCTGAGAGCGCCCATTGGGAAGACCTTTTGGAGCTGGATCTATATGAGGAAGATCCAGATGCATCGGTTCCCTCTGTCGAAGAAGAGACCATCACCGATGATCACCTATTGGATGATTACGCCGCTAGGCTAGTCAGTCAGATGCGTATCATAAAGCTTGACGAGCGTTCCGTGCTTCAAGGTCGCTTGAAAGCAATCTTGGAAGAGTTCCCGTTCTCGTCGAGTTACAGGGCTCTCTCAAGGCTGGTGAGAGCTGGAAAAAGCCTCGAAGAGCTTGAGGATGCGTGCGAACTGAAATGCCTTTGGCGGGACTCTCCTTGGCTTTGGTCTCATCGGAAATTCAACAGAATGCAGCGCGCTTGGGAGACAGAAGAGCGCTCGAGCTATCGCAGCGCTCTCTCTTGGAAACTTGCATTGGCATTGATTCATCGGGTTGGCCGGGTAGAGGCCGAGAGAAGGATTTTCGACGATTGGCGAAACGAATGGCTCGCGATGCAGCCAGAGCACTCGAGCGAGGGTGTCCGTATAGACCCACGGTTCTGGAGCTATCCTGCTTTCCTTAATCTCGATTACGAAAGCATTGAACTAGCTGATAGTGAATCTTGGTATTACGAGGAGCCTATCGACATTCAACCGCCGAGTTCCTTCCGCCTTGAGGATAGCGAAGGTCAGATTTGGCGTTTCGAACCAAAAGATGGACGCTGCGACAGTGGCTTTCTGTCATTACTTCCACACTCCAAACGGGTAGCAGCACAAGAGGAAGCCGAGGCAAAAGAGGCAGGCAAGGATGCATAGATCGCTATTTCCATCAAAGGGCGCTCTCGTGAAGTTGGAAGACGACGCGCGCGGGGTGATCCATGATCTGAGGCCGAAGGCAGAGCCAAACGAGGCTCAACTCGCCATGGCAGGCAATCGCCGAGCATGGGTGGCGCTATCGGACCTAAAGCCCGCATATGCGCCTGGACAGCAAGTACAGCACAAGCCACCGCGAGGTCGCGGACTGAGCCTTGGGACCGGAGTTGTACTTGCAACGCGTTCGCTCGGAGGCTTCGAGCAGGTTCTCGTTCAGTTCGCAGAGACTGGAGAAACCAGGTGGCTGGACTGGCGTGTTCTCGCACAGGCGATGCCTGTCGAGCTGCGGATCGCAAAACGACAAACTGGCCAGCATATGAACCATGCAGAGCGATTCCGGCTCCGAATGCTGTCCAAGGCACTTCAGATATGGAATGCGAACACCGGAGCATTCGGCCGTCTCGACATCGACCCTCTGCCGCATCAACTCGATGTGGCGCGGAAGGTCGTAACTTCCCCTCAGGCGCGTTGGCTGATCGCCGACGATGTCGGGCTTGGCAAGACCATTGAGGTTGGTCTTATTCTTCACGCCCTCTCGCAGCGTAATCGCTGCAGGCGCGTTCTGATCGTGTGTCCTTCTTCGCTGACTAAGCAGTGGAAGGATGAGATGCGCGCCAAGTTCGGGCGCGCCTTCGAGATCTATCAGCGCGACTTCCGCCCCGAATTCGCCGACGAGATGCGACTGAGGGAGAATGTCATAATCTCGCTTGATCTCGCGAAGCGCGACGAGCATTTGGCACGGCTCATCGAAGCTGGCTTCTGGGATGTTATTGTGTTTGACGAGGCGCATCGGCTCGGGCGGTCCGAAACCGGCGAGCAGACGGAACGCTACGCGCTCGCTCACAAGCTTCGCGACCGGACCCACTCGCTGTTATTGCTCACCGCAACGCCGCACCAAGGTAAAACCCGTCGTTTCGCGGCTCTATTGGAGTTGGTGCGACCGGACCTCCTGCCTGAAATCCGAACGCTGGAGATGAACCCAGAGGTGGTTGGAGATATCATCATTCGTAATCGGAAGACCCGCGTTACGGATGCAGAAGGCAACCTGATTTTTCGCGGCCACGACACGCTTCGCCACATGGTAATCCCGTCGCCCGAAATGCGCACTGCGGACAAGGCGCTCCGGAGGTATTTGAGCGAGGGGTATCGCGCCAGTGCCGACGCGAAGGATAGAATGATCGGCCGAGCCATCGGGTTTGTCATGACGACGTATCGCAAACTCGCTTCATCTTCCGTGGCGGCAATCGAGCGGGCGCTAGAACGTCGCTTGGAGCGGTTGCAAGATTTCGATGCCGCTTCGGCGAAGGCGATACCTTCAGACGAGCAACTCGAAGGCGACGATAACCTTGCTGAAACTGGGCCCATCGCTGAGGTTGGCGCCTTCTTCGCTGATGAAGCAAGCGAGGTTCAGGCCGTTCTAAAACTCATCCGCGTGGCGCGGCAATCGGATGCGAAGCTGCAGACATTCCTAAATGACGTGGTTTCTCCGCTTCTAGCACAGGACCAAAACCTTTTGGTGTTTACTGAGTACAGGGCTACCCAGAGTTACCTAGCAGAGGCGATCGCACACGCATGTCCGGGGGTCCAAGTCACCGCGATCAACGGCTCTATGCCGCTGGATGAAAAAATAAGGAATGTGCGCGCCTTCAACAGCCGAGAAGCACAGGTCATGGTATCGACTGAGGCGGGGGGCGAAGGCCTAAACCTGCAGGACGCCTGTCATATCATGGTGAATTATGATTTGCCTTGGAATCCTGCACGTCTGGTGCAACGGATCGGCCGTTTGTACCGTTATGGTCAGACGCGGCGAGTCCAAGTCATCAACTTGCAGTCGGATGATGGCTTCGACAACAGTGCCATCACTTTATTGTTGGACCGTGTCAGCACGATTGCACAGGACATGGCAAGCGTTGCCGGCGAGATGAAGGACGCCTTGGCTGCGGAAGTGCTCGGTGAGCTGATGTCCTACATCGACATGGAAAGCATCCTGGAGCGTGCGACCAGCATGAAGATGGACCAGACGGAAGAGGAGATCGCTGAAGCCATACGCGAAGCACAGAAGGCGCGAGCGGCCGAGGACGATATTTTGCAGTTTGCATCCGCACACCAGACTCGCGTTTCGGGCGGCTTCGACTTTCGGCATATGGTCAGCTTTGTGAAAGGGATGGCACCAATCGCCGGATACGACGTGCGAGCTGAGATGCATGGCGGAAAGACGCTTGAGCTTGAGCTCGCCGAAGAGGATATCGGCCGTTGGCCAGAGTTCGGCCGTCGTAGCATTGTGCGGCTGACTGCCGACCACACAAGGGCGATCGCTGACCCGTCGCTTGTTCCGATGGACTTCGAAGCCGGCTTTGTGCGTGATCTCTCAGAGCTGGCCAAAGACCGGCTGGCTTTCGACGGGCTTTACGCGGAGGCCGAAACGGAAGCCGTTGCGGGTGAGGACGAGGATGTGGTCGCCGTTCATCAGGTTCGTTGGCAGGGTCTTTCTGGCGAGTTGCTGGAGGAAGAGCTGATTGCCCTGTCCGGCAAGAAGGACGGTGCCACGGAGCTGGCGCATGAAGAGTTCGCGGAACTGCTGCTAAGGCCGCTGGACAGTGTGCCGGCATCTACGCCCAGCGATGAGAACCGGTTGATCGCAAAGGCCTTTGCGCCGGCAGTGGACGGTTTTGTCTCGCGCTGGGCCGAAGCCGACCGCATGCCCTCGTCAGTGTTCCTGGCTGCAGGTCTGAAGAGGAGGCGTCAATTCCCCCGGACGTAGCAGGTCGAGGGCAATCCGGTGTGGAGAACGTCCGATCCCAGACCCATCCCCTCCGCCATTATCCCCATTGCGAACCAGTGACACCGCCCTGACGGGCACGGATTTTTCCGTGTTTTCAAAGGGGTTTGCGGGAACCGACCGAACCTCATAGGCGCGCCGCCAGGCCGAAGCTGGGCTCAGAATGGCCCTCAGTCTCAGTTTGGACGTCGTGGTGTTGAAGGACTGCGTGACGGACACGAAGGTGACGCAGTGTTTGCTGTCTGACGTCAGCACCTTTGGGACAGATTTGAGGATTTGAACAACGGAGGGTTCCTGGTTCATCATAGCCTTTAAGGAGCGAAGATGAACAAGAAGCCCGGAACATCGAAAGACGCAGCTGACAAGCTGGTCAAAAACATCCGCCGCAAGACCCGCCAGACCTACTCGGCGGAGGAGAAGATCCGCATTGTTTTGGCCGGATTGCGCGGGGAGGAAAGCATCTCGGCGTTATGTCGCCGCGAGGGTATCTCTGACAGCCTGTATTACACTTGGTCGAAGGAATTCCTTGAGGCTGG
>NZ_FODS01000046.1 GCF_900110425.1 Salinihabitans flavidus
ATTACAACAGGGAGCGTCCGCACAGCAGCCTGAAGTATCAGACCCCGGAGGAGTTCGCAGCCGCAAGGCCCTTCGACAAAACGCAATGGGCGCAGCCGCTTGAGCTACCTGATGGCTCCGCGCCCGCGCCCATTGCTCGCGCCGCCGAATGATGGCACACAAAAGGAGAACAGGCTCGACTTACGAGTGGCCCTGAAAAAAGGGGCAGGTCAGCGGGATCAGGTCGTTCGGCATCGCTGTCATAACCGGCGCTGTGTGAATCCGGAGCATCTGGAAGAAGGTTCGCGAGCGGATAACGTGCGAGATGAGCGAGAGCGGAGGGCCAACGGTGTTGATCCAGCACTGCTCTAGCTGCTGTGGCTATGCTCCTCAGGTGTTGTTACCTAGACACCCGCCTCACCCATAGGTTGAAACTCTCTGGCGCTCCCTCCACGGGGGGCGTCACCTCAACTGGGGCACTCTTTGGGGGCAGTTCCCCGCCAACGGGTGCTCCGGGTGCTTGCTACTTTGATTCAGAGAGCGATGGCTGTGCACCCAGTCTTGAGCTATCTGGTCTCCGCACTTTTCCCTGCTAACAGGGAAAATAACAGGGAAAACGCGCGCGTGACGACGGCCATGAGGGCTCAGTCAGAAAATTTCTTACATGATTTCATGAGCTTGCTACGCTGTGACCCATTTTCGGCACCCCCTATTACAGGGAAGATCAGGGAAAGTGCGTATACCTGCGTCCCAGCCACCGGCAGCAGCTTTTGCCAGGGTGCTCATCTTTCGGATCGGAGCGATAACCACTCACGCTTCGATCCGGTCGCCAGTCAAGCGGCAGACTTTTGCAGTACAGGGCAGAACGTGCCTGAACGAAGCGACTGAAGCGACTGCGCCGCCACTCCCTTGCCCTTCGAAATCTTTCAATTTCCAAGTCTGAGGTTTGCACCGTCAAGAAATTTGTCAACCTTATCAGCATCTTGGTTGATATTCGTTCGTGGCGGTGGTAATTAATAATCGCGGCGTGCCCTTGGCCGAGGACACTGATGGTACGCCGTATGTGACACTCGATACGTCAAGTATTTCCTGTCTCGGCCCGGTGGACTTGCTGTCGCGCTCCCATGAAAACGCAGTGGAGGCCGAGATGGCAAAGAACGCGGGGCCGTGTGTCCAACTAACCAACTCTAAAGGTCGCAATGACTTTCTTCCAGATTTGCAGATTGAGCAGATCTCCATAGCAAACTTGAAACATGCGAAGCATCCTGTTCGGAGGGTGTCCAACCGACAGATCGCCAAGGTCAAAAGGTCAATCCGCGAAAGCGGATTTTTGGTTCCCATCCTCTTGGGTGCGGACGACGAAATCTTGGACGGTCACACCCGTGTCGAGGCCGCTCGCCGGCTTGGCATGTCATCTGTGCCCTGCGTGCGGATCAGCCATCTAGACTGCCGAGCGCAGCGCGCACTGCGCATCGCTCTGAACAAGACCCAGGAAACAGGCGAATGGGACGAACAGGCGCTTAGTTCTGAATTAGCCTATCAATTAGAGTTCGGCGCAGATCTGACAGTGCTCGGGTTCGAACCGCCTGAGATCGACAGCGTGCTGGAAATTGGTCCGGCGGCCAGAGATGAAGGCGACCCGATCGATGAGATTGGCGCGTTGCCGGAGACGACATCATCTGCAGTGACCCAGCCTGGGGACGTCTGGAGGCTGGGCGATCACATCATCTGGTGCGGCAACGCAAAGGAGATCGAGACAACTCTTCATCTATTTGGTGACAGCTGCGCGAATCTCGTATTCTCAGACCCGCCTTTCAACGTGCGCGTCAACGGGCACATCCGGTCAAAAACCGGCAGCTTCGAGGAATTCGCAGAGGCGTCTGGCAATATGAGTCCTGAGGAGTTCACGGACTTTCTTGCCAGATTTATGGCTGCAGCGAAGGCGGTAACCGAACCAGGCACGCTCGTCTACAGCTTCATGGACTGGCGGCATATGGGCGAGATGTTGGCTGCCATCACTGCCGCAGGACTGGAGCTCATCAACCTCTGCGTCTGGGTCAAACCCAACGGTGGCATGGGGTCTTTCTATCGATCCAGACATGAGTTGGTATTCGTCGCAAGGCACCCTGGGGCCTCGCATATGAACAACGTTGCCCTTGGCTCTCATGGGCGTTACCGGACCAATGTTTGGGAATATGCAGGCGCGACCGGGGGACGGGCGGACGAGGCTGACGATTTTTCGGTGCACCCCACGGTCAAACCTGTCCGGCTTGTTGAAGACGCAATCCTGGACGCGACGGTAGCCGGAGCCACCGTTTTTGATCCATTTCTCGGCAGTGGCACAACGATCTTGGCAGCCGAACGGACGCAGCGCCGTTGTGTCGGCATCGAGATTTCGCCGGCCTATGTCGATGTCGCGATCCGGCGATGGGAGGCATTGACCGGTCTTGAGGCAATCCATGAGGCGAGCGATCAGACCTTCGCGGTGCGTGCCGAGCATTTGACCCGTGACAACCACGCCAAGGTGACAGATGATGGCCCGTCCCAAAATTCCGCTGAGTCGACGCCAACGCCAAATGTGGCTGATGGCTGGGAGGATTTTTGATGTCCGATGACAATGACGACTACGCAATCGGCAAAGGCAAGCCGCCGAAAGCACATCAGTTCAAGCCAGGACAAAGCGGCAATCCGAATGGTCGGCCAAAGGGCAGCAAAAATGTGCATGACGTTCTGTCCAAGATCCTGGGCGAGAAGATCACGATCACAGATGCCGGGAAAAAAATGGTGGTCGACAAGTTCGAAGGCGCGATGCGGGTTCTGGTGAATAAGGCATTTGAGGGGAACCCTCAATCGCTGAAGTTGCTTCTCGACTTGAAAGAACACGCTGGAGGTACTGACCAATCGCCCCCCGAAAACCCGTTTTCTGACGAGGATCACGAAGTGCTTGAGAAGGAGCTGGACTGGCTCGTCGAAGTCCGTTTAGCCGATAGCCCGGAGGCATCCGATGGTCCCGAATGACAAAATTTACCGCCTTATGCTCAGGGAACGGCTTCACACATTTCTCGGGCGGTCTTTCCTTGCACTGAACCCGGGCAAGGAACTTTCCAGCGCTTATTATGTCCGTGGCCTCAGCTATGTTCTTGAACGGGTCGAGCGAGGCGAAGTCCGCCGTCTCATCATCGAACTCCCGCCGCGCCATCTGAAATCCACCATCGCGAGCATGATCTTGCCCGCATGGATTCTGGGTCGCGATCCCTCAAAACGGATTGTTTGCGTCAGCTATAACAACGACCTGGCGCAATCGTTCAGTCATAAGTGCCGCAGCTTGATGCAGGAACCGTTCTACAAAGCGTGTTTCCCGACTATGCAGTTCGACCCAAAGAAGAATGCGGTCACCGAATTCCACACGACGCAGAAGGGCTTTCGGCTGGCGACGTCAATGCAGGGCACGATGACTGGGAAGGGAGGAGACATCGTTATTCTGGATGATCCCATGAAAGCGCAGGATACACATTCTCAAGCGGCGCGTGATGCGGTCTTTGAGATTTACCAGAACACCATCGCCACCCGTTTGGACAACCCCAAGACGGGCAGCATCGTAGTTGTTTGTCAGCGCCTGCATGAAGACGACCTGCTGGGACGTCTCAAGCAGTCGGGGCACTGGGAAGTCCTAAGCCTGCCCGCAATAGCAGTGGAGGAGCATACCTTCGATCTAGGCAACGGTATGGTATGCACGCGCCAGCCCGGCGACCCTCTTGATCCCGACCGCCTCGGGCTGGACGAGTATGACAAGCTCCGATCCGAGATTGGCCACCTGGCATTTGAGGCGGAGTATCAGCAGCGCCCCGTGTTGCCGGGCGGGAATCTTGTCAAACTCGAATGGTTCCGTACTTACGAGAAAGCCCTTCCCAGAGCCAAGTACGAGGCCATCGTACAGAGTTGGGATACCGCAGCCGTTCCTGGAGCTTCGAATGATTACACTGTCTGCACGACGTGGGGCATTATCGGCAACCATGTCGACTTGCTCGACGTCCATCGTCAACAATATCTTTATCCGGAAATCCTCGGCGTTGCACTCGCCCTTCGCAAGAAATGGAAGCCGAACCTGATCATCATCGAAAAAGCCGTAACAGGGCTTTCCTTGAAACCTGACCTTGTGAAAAAAGGCGTCACTGAAGCGCACTGGTTTTCACCTGAAAAGGGTAAGGTGGAACGCATGATTGCTCAATCGGCAAAGATTGAAGCCGGACAAGTCCGGTTGCCAAAGTCCGCGCACTGGCTCGAAGGTTTCAAGGCAGAAGTGGCCGCCTTCCCAAAGGGAAATTACGACGATCAGGTCGATAGCATGTCCCTGTTCTTAAGGGGGCTGCATTTCCGGCATCATACGATCCGCCATTGCAGCCGGTTCAAGGGGTAACCAATACAGGGTTCTCACGTCGGCGAGAACGGCGGTACCAGAGTCGGCCACGGTAGCGGCGGGATGAGCTTGCTGCCCAGCACACCGAACAAGATGACATGTGCCAGATCGCCATTTGGTAACAGGTGCGCGCCGGCCTAGATCGCCAGCACCAGCAGGATCGGGCGTCCCGTTCAACGCACGAGTCCGGGCCGATCCAGGTTGAACGTGTCTTTCCGCGCCAAGTTGAAGGAAATCAGATTGGGAGGTGCGATACTGAACGCGAGGATCAGGCAGATCGCCGACAAGCCCAGATGCGCGGTATAGGTCAGCCCGAAGCGGCGCGGGCTGATCATGTCTACGAGACGAGATTTTGCCGCCAGGTGCACCGGGATTGAATGCGTGAGGAAGAAGGCCGCGAAGACGGCGGCGAATCCGGTCCATCCCATGTCTATGTCTATGTCTCCGGCTTCGGACGCAGCGACGGGCCGTAGGGGCGGCGTAGGTCATTGGGGGTCGTTTCGTCAGCGCAGAGCGGGTGCGGCATCGGGCGCGGCTTGCGTTTCTGCCACTGCGATACTCAGCGAGCGGGCGATGCGTTCGGCGCGCTCAATGACATGCAAGGCACCAGACGGCGTACAGACCTCGTTCGCCGTCTCGCGGAACAGGGTGAGCCTGCGCTGGAAATGGTCCAATCGATCGGCAGCGGCGTTTGCGCCGGTACCGGGCGGCCGTGGTAACGCCCCGTCATCAGCGCGACCGAGGACCAGAACGCAACCATGCCCTCCAGGTGCGACCCTCAGTCCGCGATCCGCGCCGCAAAGGTCGGGCCGAGCACCGCATCGCGGCGGACCTTTTCATAGAACGCACAGAGGAGATCGCGCAGGATCCCCTCGTCAAGTCCCGGTTCCGCCATGATGGCCGCCTTCATCTCCGGACGGGCGGAGGTGATCTGTGCGGATGGCTTGGCAGTGGACATGACATCCTCGTGTTTCAGATGTTGCACTCAAGACAAGAAATGTTAATAGGTAATATAAATACCAATTTGTAGGGGATGTTCGCGGCGATGCGCCTCACCTCCTTCACCGACTACGGCCTGCGCATGCTCCTGCGCATGGCGAGCGCGCCGGATCGCGCGTTCTCGACCGCCTATCTGGCGGACGAGTTCGGGCTGTCGCGCAACCATCTGGCTAAGATCATGCAGCGCCTGTCGCGCGCGGGGCTGGTTGAGACGCGCCGCGGTGGCGGCGGCGGCGCGGCGCTGGCCCGGCCAGCGTCGGACATCCGGCTCGGTGCCGTGGTGCGCCTGCTCGAAGAGGGCCAGCCGCTCGTCGAGTGTCTGAGCGTCGACGGCGGCGCCTGCACGCTCGACAGCCGCTGCCGGCTCAAGGCGCGCCTGCGATCAGCGGAATCGGCCTTTCTTGCCGACCTCGATCATGTGACGCTCACCGATATCGCGCTCGATCCGATACCGTCATGACGAAGGGATTTCTCAGATGGCCGTGACAGCAACCCTGACTTCGACCGAACGGCAGATCGGGATCGCGATTTCCGCAGGGTTGGCCATTCTGGGGCTGGCTATGGCGGCGGTCGCCAAGACCGGGCCAATGGCGCTGCATGGCGGTATGGCGCTGGTCCTGGGCATCGCGCTGGTCTTTTACCTTGGCGGTGCGCTCTACGACCACCCGGAGCCAACGAACCGTCGCCATGCGGAATACTATGATGCGCCGACCCGCTTCGGCATTGTCATGACGCTGATCTGGGCGGTGGCAGGCATGGGCGTGGGCGTCTGGCTGGCGGCGCTGATGTACTGGCCGGAAGCGACACCGGCCGTGCCTTGGACAAGCTACGGGCGGCTGCGCCCGGTGCATACCTCCGGCGTGATCTTCGGCTTTGGTGGCAACGCACTGATCGCCACCTCGTTCTATGTGTTGCAGCGCACGTCACGGACGCGACTGGCGGATGCGGTCAGCCCGTGGTTCGTGCTGATCGGCTTCAACCTGTTCTGCCTCTGGGCCGCGACTGGATACGTGATGGGCCAGACCCAGTCCAAGGAATATGCCGAGCCGGAATGGTATGCCGACCTGTGGCTGGTCCTCGTCTGGGTCACCTATTTCGTGGTCTATATCCGCACGCTCGCGCGCCGGGCCGAGCCGCATATCTACGTGGCCAACTGGTATTACATGGCCTTCATTCTGGTGGTGGCGATGTTGCATATCGTCAACAATCTGGCCCTGCCGGTCACCTGGGGGGCGGGCGAAAGCTTCACGATTTGGTCGGGCGTGCAGGACGCGATGATCCAATGGTGGTACGGCCACAACGCGGTTGCGTTCTTCCTGACCGCCGGGTTCCTTGGCATGCTCTACTACTTCCTGCCGGTGCGCGCGCAGCGCCCCATCTGGTCCTACCGGCTGTCGATCCTGAGCTTCTGGGGGATCGTGTTCTTCTACATGTGGGCGGGGTCGCACCACCTGCACTACACCGCGCTGCCCTATTGGGTACAGACGCTGGGCATGACGTTTTCGGTGATGCTGCTGGTGCCAAGCTGGGCCTCCGCCGGCAACGCCATCGCCACGTTGAACGGCGCGTGGGACAAGGTGCGCGACGACGCGACGCTGCGCTTCATGTTCGTGGCTGCCGTGTTCTACGGCTTGTCGACTTTCGAGGGATCGTTCCTCGCCATCCGCCCGATCAACTCGCTGTCGCACTTCACCGACTGGACGGTCGGGCACGTCCATTCCGGCACGCTCGGCTGGGTGGCGATGATCGTCTTCGGCGCGATCTACAGCTTGGTTCCCAAGCTCTGGGGGCGTGACGACATGGCCTGGCCCAAGGCGGTCGAGTGGCATTTCTGGCTCGCGATCGCGGGGACGCTGATCTACGTCGTCTCTCTCTGGAACGCTGGCATCACCCAGGGGCTGATGTGGCGCGCCTATGACGAGGGCGGCGCGCTCTCCTATAGCTTCATCGAGTCAGTCGAGGCGATGCTGCCCTATTATGCAGCCCGCACGCTGGGCGGCGGGCTGTTCCTGGCCGGCGCGTTTCTCTGCACGGTCAACTGCCGGGCGACGATGCGCGCGGCGGGCGACCGAGTGGACGAGGCCGACCGCCCCCTTGCCACCCAACCGGCGGAGTGAGCCCATGCTGAAGCTGCATTACAACCTCGAAAAACTCTCCATGGGGCTGGTGGGCGCGATCGTCGTTGTGGCCTCGATCGGCGGCATCGTCGAGATCGCGCCACTCTTCACCATCGAGCAGACGGTTGAGATCCCCGACGACATGCGCCCGCACACGCCGCTGGAGATGGCGGGCCGCGAGATCTATATCCGCGAGGGTTGCTATGCCTGCCACAGCCAGATGGTGCGCAGCCTCGCCGACGAGCTGGACCGCTACGGTCCCTATTCGCTGGCCGCTGAAAGCGCCTACGATCACCCCATGCTCTGGGGCTCGAAACGCACAGGGCCCGACCTCGCGCGCTTGGGCGAGAAATATTCCGACGACTGGCACGTCGCCCACCTGATCGATCCGCGCAGCGTCATCCCGGTGTCGATCATGCCGGCCTATCCCTGGTTGACCCGCGATCTCGACACCGGCCTGATCGCGGACAACCTTACCGCTCTCGCCCGCCTCGGCGTGCCCTATGACGACGCCATGATCGAGAACGCCCTGGCGGACGCGCGCGGCCAGAGCCGGCCCGACACCGACGGCGCAGACGGTGTGCGGGACCGCTACGGCGAGGACATCGCGGTGCGCGCCTTCGACGGCGATCCGTCGCGCCTGACCGAGATGGACGCGCTGGTGGCCTATCTGCAATCGCTCGGCACGCTGACCGACGCCGCCCACGAGATGCTCGCGGAGGACACGCAATGAGCCACGAAACGCTGGTGCTGATCGCCAAGGTCTTCGGCCCGATTTGGATGGGTGGGTTCCTGCTGATCGTGCTGATCCGCGCCTACAATCCGCGTCGTAAGCCCGAGCAGGAGCGGATCGCCCGCTCGATCCTGCCCGACGATGCCAGCGAGGAGCGCGCATGAGCACCGATCCCAAGACGCTACCCGGCGCCGATCCGCATACCGGCAACCGCGAGATCGACCCCGTCACGGGCTACGATACCACCGGCCATGACTGGGGCGGCATCAAGGAACTGAACACGCCCTTCCCGAAGGTCGCGCTGGTCGCGCTGGTGCTGACCGTGATCTATTCCGTCATCGCTTGGATCCTGCTACCGGCTTGGCCGCTGGGGCGCGAGTATACGCGCGGGATTCTGGGACTCGACCAGCAGGAGATGGCCGAGAGGCGTCTGCGTGATCTGGTCGCCCTGCGCGAGGACTGGCTTGGCCGGTTCGAGAACCCCGACTTCACCGCGCTGTCCGAGGATGCCGATCTCATGGCCATCGCCATGCCGGCGGCCGACCGGCTGTATCAGGACAACTGCTCCGCCTGCCACGGCCGGGCGGGCAGCGGCGGGCCGGGCTATCCGGTCCTGCACGATACTTACTGGCTCTGGGGCGGAGCGCCCGAGGACATCGCCATGACCCTGCAAGTGGGGATCAACGCCGCGCATCCCGACACCCGCTGGGCACAGATGCCGGCCTTCGACTGGATGGAAGACGACGAACTGTCGAAGTTGTCGGATTACGTGGCAGCGATGCCTTCGGGCGAGGCGGATCCGGACAGCGAGGCGTCAACCCTCTTCGCAGAAAACTGTGTCGCCTGCCACAGCGAAGGCGGCGCTGGCGGGCTGATGAACGGCGCGCCCTCGCTGGTCGACGATGCGGTGATCTACGGGCAGGACACGGAGTCGGTCATGGCCACGCTGAGAAACGGTCGGCAGGGTGTGATGCCCTACTGGTCCGAGCGGGTGAGCGATGCCGAGATCAATGCACTCTCGCTCTACGTCTCGCGCCTGCCGGACGATGGCGCTGCGGACGGCGCGGAAACCGTGCAGGCGTCCGATGAGTCCCCTGCAGAGGCCACGCAATGACGGCACGGACGCAGAAACGCCTTGCCATCGTCGGTGTGCTCGCGCTTGTCGCGCTGCTGTTCGCCTACAAGGCCGCCATGGTCTCGGCAGCGTTCACTTCGCAGACCGCCTGCGTGGCCGTTGACGACAGCGCGGCCGCGACACCGGCGCGGCGCGCCTGCTGAAAGGTCCTGGATCATGCTCGAGCCCCTTCCTACCCTCCGCCCGCCGCAGCGCCCGACCTCGACGCTCGCCCGCGATTTGCCATCGCGCGCGGCGCTAGACTGGCTCGCCGCCGGTTGGGCCGATTTCCGTGCCGCGCCCGCGCAGAGCCTGGTCTATGGCGGCTTTCTCGTCGCGTTGTCCTATGCCGTGCTGTGGGCGCTTGCGGCGTTGAGGCTGCTCTATCTCGCGCTGCCAGCGATCTCGGGTTTCCTGATCGTCGGGCCGTTCCTGGCCATCGGGCTTTACACACTGTCCCGCCGCCGCGCAGAGGACAAGCCGACCACGCTGCACCAGATGCTGCTGGTGCGCCCGGCCGCCGGATCGCAGCTGGCCTATGCGGGTCTGCTGCTGGGACTGCTGGTGCTGTTCTGGCTGCGCGCGGCCGACCTCCTCTATGCGCTGTTCTTCGGCTTCGCGCCGTTGCCCGGGGCGGGCGACGCGCTGTCTAACGTCTTTGTCACGCCGCGCGGCTGGGGGCTGCTGCTCGTGGGCTCGGCCATCGGCGGGCTGTTCGCCGCCTTTGGCTTTGCACTCAGCCTGTTCGCGGTGCCGATGCTGCTGGTCGAACGGCGCGACGCGCTGACTGCGCTCGGGCTCAGCTTTGCCATGACCAACCACAACCTGCGCCCCTGCCTCGCGTGGGGCGGCATCGTCGCCGCCGGCATGGCGTTGAGCGCCGCGACCGGGCTGCTCGGGCTGTCCGTCGTCTTTCCGGTCCTTGGCTACAGCACCTGGCACGCCTGGCGCGCGATTGGCGCCGAGGTTTCATGACATCCCTGTTGATCCTCATCCCAGTCTCGCTCGGCATGGGGCTGATCGGCCTGGCCGCCTTCTTCTGGGCGATGCGCACCGACCAGTTCGACGACCCCGAAGGCAACGCGCGGCGTGTGCTCACAGCCGAGGATCACCCACCCGAAACGGAAGGCAAGCACCATGACCCAATGGCTCCCCACCCTGAAGACCGCAACACCGCAAGAGGGCTATGAACTGGCGGTAAAGATGGCCCGCGTCGCGATCAAGATGACCCAGCCAGACGCTGAAGTGCGCGACAAGCTGCGCCCGGTCTACGCCGAGAATGCCGACGCGCTGATCGCGTCCAGTCAGGTCGTGGCGACGCATTTCGCGACGGTCGCTGCGGCAAACGACTATTGGAGGGATGCGACATGACGGCTGTAGAACGAAGAGCGGAAGACTTTGTCATCGACGCGGCTCTGCTGGCGGATGCGTTCGGTCTGTCGCAAGAGGAGATAAAGGCGCGGATGCGCGCGGGGACCATCACCTCGCGCTGCGAAGCCGGGGTGGACGAGGATGCCGGGCGCTGGCGTCTGACCTTTCACCACGACAACCGCGCGTGCCGGTTTATCGTCGACGAGGGCGGCAACATCCTGAAACGGGCGACATTTCCGATCAGCGTGCAGTCGAATGTCGCAGTATCACCGCGATAAACCAAACGGAACAGGATGACGAAGCGTTAATTGACTAAAATAGTTAGATTATACGCCAAGAAGGCATCAACAGGCGTTTCCGATGAAATTATCTACTCTCATCCAGACCACCGCGCTTGTCGCAATCGCCGCGCCAGCGGTCGCAGGCGTCAACATTTATTCTGCGCGGCCCCGTCGGCGAGGTGGGCGGCCACACGGCGCGATCAGATGCAACGTCCCGATTGTGATGCATTATCCCGATGGCGTCATCAGCCCGTCATCGTGAAAGAGCCGAAATCCACCTTCCGGTGATCCAAGGTTGAGGCGCAGCGCAGTTATGACACCACCTTTTAGTGACCTCTGGTCCGAAAGGGCCAAGTTGCACTTGATATGAATGAATGTCATGGTAAGATCCTATCCGTGCGAACCGACCTGACTTCACTCGACTGGAACCTACTCCGGACATTCTATGTGATTGTCGAGGCAAAGAACCTGACTCGGGCCGCCGCGCAACTGCAGATAAGCCAGCCCTCCGTCAGCGCTGCCCTGCAGCGGCTCGAGAAATCTCTCGGCTGCCGATTGGTCGTCCGGGCCAGCCGACGGTTCGAGCTAACCCGGTATGGTGTGTCCGTCGTCATATAAAATGGGACATCAGAGCGGCTTGAACATTGGAGGCTCTGGTTCGGTTGTGTGATTGATTATGCTGCTTGTTTTTGATGTTGCAAGCGGCGCTGTCGGATCGTCAGGTTCTTGATCTTCTCCCTTTCTCTCAGAATGGCCTTGTCCCGACCAAAGTAGACGTCAGCGGGTGTGACGTTTTTCAGGCTCTCGTGGTAGCGCTGGTTATTGTAGTAGTCGACGAAGTCCCCGATCTGTCGCTCGAGATGACCGGGCAGGTAGTAATTCTCCAGCAGAACACGATTCTTCATGGTCTGATGCCATCGCTCTATTTTGCC
>NZ_FODS01000056.1 GCF_900110425.1 Salinihabitans flavidus
AGACCGCGTGAGATGCGGGATCGTCGGTTGTAGAGCGTAAAGACAGTCGTCCAGCGGCAGCAATGTGTGCCGCCGGAACGCGACGATCATTGCCTCCTCTTCCTCGCTGAGAACGGTTGAACGCGTGGCTCTCGGGCCGGTCTTCTGATCCTCCACCGTCGCACGCTTGCGCCACTTCGCAACGGTCTTGGGGTTGATGCCCAGCTCCTTGCTCAGCTGCGCGAGCGAAGCTTGCGATCGCTGTATTGCAGCTCTGACAGCGTGCGTGGTCGTGGCGCTCCCGTGACGAACTTGTCCCATAATGCTTCCTTCCATTCCCGAGAAAGGATCGCACCATCAAACCATGGGATCAAACACCTAGTATCGATGCCGCGCACGTGCAGAAGATCTTCTACATTCCTCAGCGACAAAGGAAAGCGATCATACAACATGACTGCGAGGCGGACAATTTCGGGGCTGCGTTGAAAGCTCCTGAAAGGATCTGTTTTCATCCTGAGGACAGGCTATGTAATCACCCTGCCCGCCTCAACTCAATCCTTCTGACAAAGCCGTTGTGGGCTTTGCCGACTAGCTTTCTCGTGAGATTGCGTCGAACCCTCCAAGGCAGAAGGTGATCAGCGTTTCGCGATAGGCCAGCGGTTCGCCCGCCGGGTCGCCCGACAGGCCAGCGATGCGGGCGCGGCTGGCGACCAGTGACAGCATAGCGGCCACTGTCAGGGTCAGCGCGGTCACCAGCTCCTTGCGCGGGGTCGCGGGCCGCGCCGATTGAATGGCATCGAGGAACTCCTGCGCCACCGGGTCGTAGAAGTTGCCGATCTCGGGATACCAGCGGTCGTCGCTGACGATGCGGGCGATCAGGCGAGCATATGCGCGCCATTGAGGGTCGCCGCGCGAGGCGTGGGTCAGGTAGGGCGTGAGGTAGGCATCCACCAGGTCGCGCAACTCCGGCGGCTTGTCGCCCGAGAGAAGCACCCCGAGACGCGCCCGCCGGTCTGCGTTCAGCGCGGCGACACGACGTTCGATCACCGTGGCGAAAAGCTGGTGTTTCGTGCCGCCGTGAAAGCTGACCACGCCCAGAGTCACCCCCGCTTCGGCGGCGATTCGGCGGATGGAAATGGCGTCGAACCCTTCGGCGGCAAAGAGCCGTTCGGCGGCGTCCAGCACGCGTTCGCGCGTGGCCTCGCCACGCAGCACGCGGCCGTCGGTTACGGGATCTTCAATGTTCTCGGTCATATTGCCTCCATGACGGCTTGACAATTTATACGTTCGTTCAGATAGTTTGCCAATGCCGCGAGGAGGCGGTCAAAGGAGGAATAGCATGAAACATGTCGCAAGGCTTCGCCTTGGCCTGGCAGCTTGCGCCGCAGCCGGTCTGCTGGCGCCCGCAGCACAGGCCGAAACCTTCAACGCAACCGCGGTCGCAGGTCATCCGGAGGTGTTCCTGTGGGTCAAGACGTTGTCGGACACCCTGATTCCCACGGTGAGCGAACAGCTTGAGGGCACCGAGCATTCGATCAACTGGATGGAGGCCTATGGCGGTACGCTGGCCAGCGTTGGCGGCGAGCTCGAGGCGATCGAGGGTGGCCTGGCCCAGATCGGTATCGTCAGTTCGCTGTTCGAACCCTCGCTGTTGAGCCTTCAGAACGTCAGCTATGCCACGCCTTTTGGCCCTGCGGACGTGGATATCGTATTCGACACCGTCGATGAGATGCACGAGGAAATCCCCGACATGAAGGCGCTCTGGGAAGAGTACGACATGGAATATCTCGGCGGTGGCTTCGGTTTGGAAGATTACCTGCTGATGACCGATTTCCCGGTGGACAGCCTCGACGATCTGCAGGGGCGCAAGATCAACGCACCCGGGCCGGCGGTGAACTGGCTGAAAGGCACCGGCGCAGTGGGCGTCTCGGGTAACCTGACCTCCTATTACAACGACATCCAGACCGGCGTGGCAGAAGGCGTGATCGTGTTCCCGACCGCCGCCGCCGCGGCCAAGCTGCACGAAGTCGCGCCCTACGTGACCCGCGTGGGCTTCGGCGCGCAATATGCCGGCGCCATCGTGGCCAAGAAAAGCTGGTTCGACGAGTTGCCGGTCGAAGTGCAGGATGCGCTTCGCGGCGGGGTTGACGCCTTTGCCGTCCAGTACCGGCAGGGGCTGGAACAGCGGGTCGCCGCCGCCTTTGACACCATGCAGTCAGGCGGGGCCGAGATCACCGAGTTTCCCGCCGACGAGCGCGTCAAATGGGCCAATGCGCTGCCCGATATCGCGGGCAACTGGGCCAGGGAGCAGAACGAAAAGGGTCTGGCCGGGACCGAGGTTGTGAACACCTACATGCAAAAGCTCCAGGAGGCGGGCGTGGACCTGCCCCGCGACTGGACTGTGGAGTAACCTTCCATGTCTGCGCCGGAACTGGAAGGAGGGGCTGCGCGGCAGCCCCTTCCGCAACGGATCGCAAACGGGATCATGGGCGGGGCGAACGTCATCGCGACCGCGTGGATTCTGGTGATCATGGTGATGATCCTCGTCGATGTCATCGGTCGTAACGCGTTTCTCACGCCATTGGCGGGCGTGCCGGAGATGGTGAAATATTCCATCGTCGGCATTGTCTTCCTGCAGGTCGCGCATTCGCACCGGCATGGCGAACTGATCCGATCGGACGGCCTGCTGGGCGCGCTGACTCGCCGTGCGCCGCGCACCGGCGCCGCCCTGGATATGCTGGCGCAACTGGCGGGCGTGGCGGTGGCGCTGATGATCGCCTGGTCGGTCTGGCCCAAAGTCATCCGCGCTTATGAACGCGGCGAGATGGAGGGGATTTCCGGTCATTTCCAAATGCCGGTCTGGCCGTTCCTGGCCATCGTCACCGCCGGGTCGGTGCTGTTGGCCGTCTCGTTCCTGATATCGGCCATCTACGCCGCACAAAGGATCGCCCGGTAATGGACAATTTGATGATCGGCTACCTGTCGCTGCTGGGAATCGGCGTGGCGATCTATGCCGGGGTGCACGTTGCGATCGCGCTGGCGGGGATCTCGTTCCTCGGGATCTGGGCCCTGACGGGGCAGGCGGCGCTCGGGTTCAACTTCGTCGCGCTGGCCGGGACGGAGTCCATCGCCGCATACACATTCGGCGTGGTGCCTCTGTTCGTGCTCATGGGGCTGGCGGTCAGTGAATCCGGGCTGGGGCGCGACACCTTTGCCATCATCGCGCGGTCGATGCGCGACTGGCGCGGGGGCCTGGGCGTGGCGACCGTGCTGTCGAATGCCGTATTCGCCGCGATCACCGGCATCTCTATCGCCTCGGCGGCCGTATTTTCCAAGGTGGCCGTGCCGCAGATGGTCAACGCAGGCACCAAACGGTCCATCGCCGTGGGCACCGTCGCGGGGTCGAGCGTGCTAGGGATGCTGATCCCGCCGTCGCTGCTGCTGATCCTGTTCGCCATCCTGACCGACAGTTCCGTGGGCGACCTGTTTCTGGGCGGCGTCGGGCCGGGCGTGTTGATGGCGCTGATGTTCGGTTTGTACCTGACGTTTCTGGGCCGGTTTCGCCCGCATCTGTTCGAGGGACCGACAACCATGGGCGGCGCGGACGACACCACGCCGCGGGTGCTGATGCTGCCGATCCTTGGGCTGGCCGCGCTGGTGCTTGGCGGGATCTACACCGGGTTCTTCACCCCGACCGAAGCGGGGGCCGTGGGCGCCGCGGCGGCGCTGATCCTGGCGTTTGCCATGCGGCGCATCGGTCCGCGCGAAGCCTGGCGCATCGCCGTGCAGACGGGCCACATCACCGCGGCCGTGTGTTTCCTGATCGTGGGCGCATCGATCTACAGCCGGATGCTGGCCTTTTCCGGCGTGCCCGCTTCGGTCACGCAATGGGCGATCGCAAGCGGCATCGGGGCCTTGGGGTTCCTGTTTCTGTTTTCGCTGATCGTCGCGCTTCTGGGCACGATCCTGGATAGTTCGTCGATCATGCTGGTGACGGTGCCGCTGGCATTTCCGATCACGCAACAGCTGGGGATCGACGTCGTCCATTTCGGGCTGGTCACAGTGATCGCGGTCGAGATCGGGCTGTTGACGCCACCGCTCGGCCTGTCGGTCTTTGTCGTCCAGGCGGCGTTGCGCAGCGAAGGCGTAGCCCTGGGCGAAGTTTTTCGTGGGGCGGCGCCCTTTGCGCTGATCATGGTGGGCGTCTTGTGCGCTGTGATCCTGATCCCCCAGATCGCAACCGGCCTCGTCGGCCTTTGACGGAGTATTCCCATGCAGCTGATCGATCTCGCACGTCCACTGGAAAACACGACCTTTGCGGACCCGCCGGGGCTGCACCCAGAAATCCAGTATTTCGCCCATGAGGACACCGCGCCGCAGATCCTGGATTTCTTCCCGGACGTGTCGCGCGACCAGCTGCCCGGCGGCGAAGGGTGGGCGGTGGAAAAGGTGACGCTGTCCACGCACAACGGCACGCATCTGGACGCACCTTACCATTACCATTCGACGATGGACGGCGGCAAACGCGCCATCACGATTGACGAGGTGCCGCTGGAATGGTGCATGGGTCCGGGGGTCAGGCTGGACTTTCGCCACCTGCCCGACGGCCACGTTGTAACCGCGGCCGAGGTCGAGGCCGAATTCGACCGCATCGGGCACGATCTGCAGCCGGGCGACATCGTCCTGATCAACACCGCCGCTGGCGCCGCCTATGGCGAGAGGCATTACGTCGCCACCGGATGTGGCATCGGCCACGAGGCGACCTGCTGGATGACCGAACGCGGTATGCGCGTCTGCGGCACCGACGCCTGGAGCTGGGATGCGCCATTTGTCCACACTGCCGCCCGGGTGGCGCAGACGGGCGACGCCTCGCTGATCTGGGAAGGCCACCGCGCGGGCATGGTTCGCGGCTATTGCCACATGGAAAAGCTCGCCAATCTCGACAAGCTACCCGCGACTGGCTTCGAGGTGCAGTGTTTTCCGGTCAAGATCAAGGGCGCGAGCGCCGGCTGGTGCCGCCCCGTTGCCATCCTGCGCGATTGAGGAGAAACAGATGAAACTAGCGACATTCGATTCAGGCGCCGGTCCCCGGCTGGGCGCGGCAACCGATACAGGAATGGTGAACCTGACCGCGACAGGTCGCCCGGAGCTGTCCAGCATGCTGGCGCTGATCGAAGCGGGGCAAGACGGTCTTTCCGCCGCGCGCGAGGCCGCCGGATCAGGGGAGGCGCTACCGCTGGAGGGCCTGCGGTTTCTGGCGCCGATCCCGGTGCCGCCGCAGATCCGTGACGCCTCGACCTTTCCGCGTCACATCGTGCAGGCGCCGGTGGGAATGCAGAAGCTGGCTGCCGACATGCAGGGGCAACCCGAACCCGACGTGCAGCCGGGTGAGATTCCGGTGGTCTATCGCAAGCAACCGATCTTTTACATCACCAACCGCTTCAGCGTGCAAGGCCATGACGAAGACGTCCTTTGGCCGCGCTATTCCCAGGTGATGGATTTCGAACTGGAGGTCGCCTGCGTGATCGGCCGGGGCGGAAAGAACATCGCGCGCGAGAGGGCGCTGGATCACGTCTTTGGCTACACGATCTTCAACGATTTCTCGGCGCGCGACACGCAGCTGATCGAGATGGGCGGGATGCTCGGGCCGGCCAAGGGCAAGAGCTTTGACGGCGGCAACGTGCTGGGCCCGGTGATCGTCACAGCGGACGAGGTGCCCGACCCGCGCAAGCTCAAGACCCGCGCCCGGATCAACGGTGAAACCTATGTCGACACCGACATGTCCGCGATGCTGCACGGGTTTGATGACATGATCGCCTTCATCAGCCGGGACGAGGCGCTTCATCCCGGGGAGGTGATCGGCTCGGGCACAGTCAACGACGGCTGCGGCTTGGAGCATTCGGTGTTCCTGAACGACGGCGACGTGGTGGAACTGGAAGTCGACGGCATCGGCATCCTGCGCAACCGGGTCCGCCGCCAATCCTGAAGGGGGACGGACGTGGCGATCCTCGGTCGCAACAGGATCGCCACGGTCGGCGGCGGCCCGTTGGAACACATATTCGACTCGGAGTTGCTGCCTGACCAACTCTAACCAATCTTCGAATGGACTGTGACGCTGTCCTTTATGTCGCGCAAAGGCCACGCCACTCAGCAAGAGCAGCGGCACGGTTCAACTTGAAATTGTCCGATGAACAGAGATGGCGTTCTTGGTTGAAGTAGTTGTGAACTGAAGCGTGGACGGCGGCATCGGAATTTATCGGTCACGATCACTTCGGGGCGACCGTGCTTGCGCATTGCTTTTCTTAAGAATTTCTGCGGCGCCTTCTTGTCTCGCACCTTCGTCACGAAGCTTTCCAGTATCTCGCCCTCATGATCCACGACCCGCCACAAGTAGTGCCGCTCGCCGTTGATCTTCACGAACATCTTTTCGAGGCGCCAACACCAGCGGCTTGACCGCATGCCCTCGACGCGCCGTTTCCGGATTTCTGATGCAAACATAGGCTCGAACCGATGCCACCAATAGCGGACGGCTTCGTGGCTGAGGGGGAGGACCTTATAGAGCCGGTGGGGTAATAGGCGGTGAGCCGCCGTTCGCCACCTCGTGCGCGAACGGCAGCTTCTGATGCTAGCTTGCGTCCTTGAACTCGGCGTATTCGCCGCGGACCTGGACGGTCACGGTGACGGCGCTGTCATCGCGGTTGCGCCAGAACCAACCGTGTTCGCCGCTGAATTTGGCCAGAATCTCGCTTTCAGCGCCGTCCGAGCCACGACCTTTCTCGTAAGTCACCGACTGGCGGCCACCATGACCGTGCAGGTCGAAGTTCACGCGGCCGCCCTCGACGAGCATTCGGTATTCCGCCGTCTGGCCCTCGTTCATGACCAGTTTCCACTCGGCGGACGCTCCGGGCTCCAGCGTGAACGTGATCTCGTCGCGCCAGGCCTCGGCCTCCTGGGCATGGGCTGCGCCCACGAACAGGCCGAAGATGTCGTTCAGCAGGCTGGACTGATCGCCCTCGGCTTCCATCATCTGCCGGTCCGTCTCGGCCTCCTCGGCGAGCTGGGTTTTGATCTCGCCCATCTCGGCCAGGCCGATCGCGCCGCCAACACCCGTCGGATCGATGCCGTATTCTGCTGGCAAGACGACGGTGACGAGGATCGCCACGGCCGAGACGGCCGCGATGGCGGTGGACTTCAGAAGCTGTGTCGAGCTTGGCAGCTCTTCGAGCGAAGGGCGGTTGGAATTGAACATGTCTTGTCTCCTTGTCTGAGTTTCAGGCGACGAAAAATCCGGTGATGTGGTAGCCCATGAGGATGAACCCCAGGGCCATCATCACCACGTTGGCAGTGTAGGCCTGGCGCAGGAACGCGGGGCTGCGACGCCAGTAGCTCATGACGATGAGGATCACGGCAAGGGCCATGATCTGGCCGATCTCGACGCCGACATTGAAGGCCAGCAGGTTGGGCAGGAGCCCGTCCGAGGCGATGTCGTAATCGAGGATCTTGGTGGCGAGGCCGGTGCCGTGGAAGAAGCCGAAGATCAGCGTCGCCGCCTTGGTATTCGGCTGGACCCCGAACCAGCGCTGGTAGGCACCGAGATTGTCGAGTGCCTTGTAGACGACCGAGAGGCCGATGATGGCATCGACGACATAGGCGTTCACGCCCCACCCGAACCAGACGCCAAGCAGCATCGTGGTCGAATGGCCGATGGCGAAGAGGCTGACGTAGATGCCCACCTCCTTCATCCGGTAGAGAAAGAAGACGACGCCGAGCAGAAACAGGATGTGGTCGTATCCCGTGACCATGTGCTTGGCCCCGAGATACATGAAGGGGATCAGGTTCACCCCCCAGATTTCCTGGATGTAGCCGGCGTCACCCTCGGTGACATTGTGGGCGGCGGCGGCCGTCGCATAGAGCATCGTGGCCGCGACGGCCATCAGGATGGCGGTGGCGCGAGAGCTGCGCCATGACTGACCATCCGTGAAAGCGGAGTGCATGTGGGTTTCCTTGGATTGTCTGTTGTTACGCTGTGATCTGCCCTTGAGGGGCAAGGCTCACGCGCGTGGCGGACGCTCCAGACGAAAGACGGGTGGCGCCCAGTGGGCCAGGGCATAGCCATGCCAGAGGGCGCTCGTCTCGACAGGCACCGTGCCGCGCCGCGCCAACATCAGCACGGCCTGGCTGTGATCGTGATCGGCGACTTCGTGGCTGTGACCGTGCATCGCCCAGATCAGATCTTCCTCCAGCCCGTGAGAATGGCCGTGTTCGGCGATCATATCGGCATGGTCCTGCAGGGTCTCGATGATCTTCGGCACGTGCGATGCGTTCGGTGACACGGTCCAGAGGGCGAGGGCCACGCATGTCAGCAAGGCGAAGAGCCGCGCCCCAATCCGCATCTCGATCCGCTTTCTCATCGCCTGCTGCACGGCCCTTGTGCCTCGCGATGCGTCTTGTGTGGCATCTTGCGCTATCCCCTCCGGGAGGATAGCCCTTGCATATGACAGAACCGCATGTCCACGCAAGTCACCCCAAGATCGCATCCCGGCTGAAACGCGCCGAGGGGCATCTCCGCTCGGTCGTCACCATGATCGAGGAGGGGCGCCCCTACCTCGACGTGGCCCAGCAGTTGCAGGCCGTGGAACGGACCCTCCGCAATGCCAAGTAGGCGCTGATCCATGACCACATGGATCATTGTCTCGACGGTGACGTGGCCGGCGACCGGGATGAACTGAAGG
>NZ_FODS01000025.1 GCF_900110425.1 Salinihabitans flavidus
AGACCGCGTGAGATGCGGGATCGTCGGTTGTAGAGCGTAAAGACAGTCGTCCAGCGGCAGCAATGTGTGCCGCCGGAACGCGACGATCATTGCCTCCTCTTCCTCGCTGAGAACGGTTGAACGCGTGGCTCTCGGGCCGGTCTTCTGATCCTCCACCGTCGCACGCTTGCGCCACTTCGCAACGGTCTTGGGGTTGATGCCCAGCTCCTTGCTCAGCTGCGCGAGCGAAGCTTGCGATCGCTGTATTGCAGCTCTGACAGCGTGCGTGGTCGTGGCGCTCCCGTGACGAACTTGTCCCATAATGCTTCCTTCCATTCCCGAGAAAGGATCGCACCATCAAACCATGGGATCAAACACCTAGTGTTCGTACTACAAGACAGCCGGAGAAGATTGTTCATGCGCTTTGTAATCACGTTGACGAGCATCCCATCGCGCTTCGATCTGCTTGCTTCGACCCTTCACCGACTATTGCGTCAGAAAGTGAAGGCGGATCGTATCATCGTCTACATACCGTATACCTATGATCGCTTTCCCGATTGGGACGGGCAATTGCCCGAGGTGCCGGAGGGCGTCGAAATTCGCCGGGTGGAAGAGGATTTCGGCCCGGCGACCAAGCTTCTTCCGGCCCTGCGGGAGTTTGCCGGTACACAGACCGAGATTCTCTATTGTGACGACGACATGGACTATCGTCCGAATTGGACATCAGTGTTTCAAAAGACCCGCAAGAAGCGGCCTGATGACTGTATCGCCATATCCGGCGTTCCACTGGGCATCTTTACCAAAAGCGACGGACCCAGAGAGCATCAACCGCGAACCGTGCGAAGCTGGCGGGTGACAGACGTCGAGTTTCATCTGCGGACACTTTTTTCCGGAGTACGGTCACGCCTGACCGGCGTTCCGACGCGGCTGATCGGGCGGCGGGTCTATCTGCGCTCGGGATATGCCGATGTCTTCGAGGGATTTGGCGGGGTCTTGGTGCGCCCGGAATTTTTTCACAAGGATGTTTTCGAGATTCCCGAGAAGATCCGCCCTGTGGATGACATCTGGCTGTCGGGGATGGCGGCCGCGAACGGATATGGAGTCTGGGCTCCCGCACGGGTGCTGGAGCCGTCACCAGGACCGGCCTGGAAGCGCGACGCGCTGCATGAAGCTGAATTCGACGGCATGAAGCGCAATGCCGCGAACCTTTACGCAATTGAGTATTTGCGGAAGCACTATGGCATCTGGCCCTGATCGCCGCTCAGCCCCTTCAGAATCGGGCAATCGGGGCGGTGATCGCCGGCGCAGGCGGCGATCAGGTCGGTGAGCGTGTCGCGCATGGCGTTGAGATCGGCGATCTTGGCCTCGATCCGGGCCAGATGCTCGCGGGCGATGGCCTTGACGTCGGCACTGGCGCGGCTGTCGTCCTCGTAGAGCGCCAGAAGGGTACGGCAATCCTCTATCGTGAAGCCGAGCGCGCGGGCGCGGCCCAGAAACACCAGCTTGTGCAGATCGCTGTCGCGGAATGCGCGGTATCCGTTGGGATCGCGCCGGGGGGCGACGAGGCCGATCTCCTCGTAGTAGCGGATGGTCTTGGGCGGCAGGCCGGAGCGGGTGGCGACATCACCGATATTCATGGGCGTTCCTCTTGCTATTCGGCCGGGGCGGGCTGCGCGGCGGTCGCCTTGCGGACGGCGGCGGGGCCGGGATCGCCCTTCAGGGCCGGGCGCAGCCTGCGCAGGCGCAGCGCGTTGGCCAGCACGAAGACAGACGACAGTGCCATCGCGCCCGCCGCCAGCATCGGCGACAGCAGCGGCCCGCCGAACGGGTAGAGCGCGCCCGCCGCCACCGGGATCAGCAGCGTGTTGTAGCCAAAGGCCCAGAGCAGGTTCTGTCGGATGTTGCGCATGGTGTGACGCGAGATGCTGAAGGCGTTGACCACGCCGCGCAGGTCGCCGGAGATCAGCACAACGTCGGCGGCCTCGATCGCGACATCGGTGCCGCTTCCGATGGCGATGCCGATATCCGCCTGTGCCAGCGCGGGCGCGTCGTTGATGCCGTCGCCCACAAAGGCGATCTTGCCATGTTCGCTTTGCAGATCCTTGAGACGCGCCACCTTGTCGGCGGGCAGAAGCCCCGCCTCCACCCGGTCGATGCCGAGCTGCCGGGCGATGGCCCGCGCCGTTTCCGGCGTGTCTCCGGTGAGCATGGCCACGCTCAGCCCCATGTCGTGCAGGGCGCGAATCGCCTCGGGCGTGCCGTCCTTGATCGGATCGGCGACCGCGAGAATCGCCGCCGGCTGTCCGTCGATGGCGACGAACAGCGGGGTCTTGCCCTCGGAGGCAAGCGCACCGGCGTCGGCGGAGAAATCTTCCGGCGCGACCGCGTTGTCGCGCATCAGGGCGGCGTTCCCGATCAGAAGGGTGCGGCCCTCCACCCGCGCGGTGAGGCCCTTGCCGGGGATCGCGTCGAACGCCTCGGCGCGCGGCAGATCGAGGCCGCGCCGTTCGGCCTCTGACGCGATAGCGCGGGCGATGGGATGCTCGGAGCCCGCCTCGGCCCCCGCCACAAGGCGCAGAATCGTTGCTTCCTGCGACTTGTCGCAGGGCAGAAGATCGGTCAGCGCGGGACGCCCTTCGGTCAGTGTGCCGGTCTTGTCGAGTGCGACAAGTCGTGCCTCCTGAAGCGTTTGCAGCGCGTCGCCCTTGTGGAACAACACGCCCAGTTCCGCCGCGCGCCCGGTGCCGACCATGATCGAGGTCGGCGTGGCCAGACCCATCGCGCAGGGGCAGGCGATGATCAGCACCGCGACCCCGGCGACAAGCGCCAGCGGCAGCGCGGGCGCAGGCCCGAAGATCAGCCACGCGCCGACCGTCAGGACAGCGGCGGCGATCACGGCCGGCACGAACCAGGCGGTAATGCGGTCCACCACCCCCTGCACGGGCAGTTTCGCGCCCTGTGCCTGTTCCACCAGCTTGATGATCTGCGAGAGCACCGTGTCGGCGCCCACGCGCGTGGCGCGCATTGTCAGGCTCCCGGTGCCGTTGACCGTGCCGCCGACAAGCTCCGCGCCGTCGGTCTTTTCCACCGGCACCGGCTCTCCGGAAATCATGCTTTCGTCGACATAGGAGCGGCCGGACAGCACTGTGCCATCCACGGCGACCTTTTCGCCGGGCCTGATCTGCAGGGTGTCGCCAACTTCAACCTCGGATATGGGCAGCTCCTGCATCTCGCCGCCGCGTTCGACCCGGGCCGTGCGCGGACGCAGCCCGACAAGCCGGGCGATTGCGGCGCCGGTGCGCCCTTTGGCGCGGGCCTCCAGCCAGCGGCCGAGCAGGATCAGCACGACGATCACCGCCGCCGCCTCGAAGTAGACATGCGCCGTGCCTTCGGGCAGAAGCCCGGGCGCGAAGGTCGAGACTGTCGAAAAGCCATAGGCGGCAGAGGTGCCAAGCGCCACCAGCGCGTTCATGTCGGGCTGCCCCTTGAACAGAGACGGGAAGCCGCGAAGATAGAACATGCGCCCCGGCCCGGCCAATACCAGCGTCGTCAGCACGAATTGCAGAAGGCGGCTCGTCTCGTGCCCGAGGGTCGCCATGACCCATTCATGCATTCCGGGGATGAGGTGGCTGCCCATCTCGATCACGAAGACCGGAAGCGCCAGAAGCGCGGCCAGCATCGTCTTGCGTGCCAGAGCGGTGGTTTCGGCGGCCTTGCGATCGGCCACTGTGTCCGGCGCTTCGGCCGGGCTGGCGCGGTAGCCCGCGTTGGTGGAGGCGGCGGCGATCTCCTCGGGCGTGACCGCGCCGGAGAGATAGCGCACATGCGCGCTTTCGCCCGCGAAATTCACCTCTGCCGCGATCACGCCGGGCAGCGCGCCGAGCGCCTTTTCCACCCGCGCCACGCAGGAGGCGCAGCTCATTCCCTCGATCTGGAGGGTGATGTCGTCGCTCTGCGCGGGATAGCCCGCGCCGTCGAGCGCATCGGCGAGCGCACTGACAGGGAGCGTACTGTCATGCGTCACCTGCGCGGTGCCGGAGGCGAGGTTGACCGACACATCCGCCACCCCGTCAAGGCGGGTCAGGGCCTTTTCCACCCGTCCCACGCAGGAGGCGCAGTTCATGCCCGTAATGGCGAGTGTGGTGGTCTTTCTCATGGCGTGTTCCATTTCTGAGGAGTCGCAGGTGTGGCCTTGACCCTCAGATAGGGGTTCCAGTTGCGGGAAGGTCAAGGGGGCGCCGCCTTTTTTCCAGCGTCGCCGGCGTCAGAGCAGCAGCAGGATCGTCACGCCCGTGCCCCAGAGGGCCAGCAACAGATGCGTCGCCAGCGCATTGAAATGGCAGTACCAGTAGCAGAAGTAGTTCCCTCCGGCGAGGAAGGCCGCCCACGTCAGCGTGAAGGCCAGCGTGCCCAGAAGCGCCACGACGCGCGCTGTTTGTGCGTCCGTGACGGCGCAAAGCGTCAGCACAAGCAGCACCGTGCCCGCCAGCAGAAGCAGCGCGGCAAGGGTTTCCCACGCGACCAGCAGAAAAAACAGCGCCCGGATCGTGCGGGGGTTGTCGATCCGGCGGTGTTTCATAAGGGCGTATTCCTCTGGAAATTCGACCCGCATGGCCTCAAGCCCCACCACGGTCGCCATGGCGGATTCGTTCAGCGAGGGATGGCGCCAGTTGTCCAGAACGGCGGTGATCATCCACAGCGCCAGCGCGCCGGTCAGCGTCGTTTGCGCCAGTGTCAGGGCCAGATCGGTCATGCGGTGCCGCCGTCCTGGGGGCGTTTCGCGAGGTCGCGCATCAGGGCGTTGAACCCTTCGGCGACGGCGGCGATGTCGCGGCGCCCGGCCTCGGCGGTGGCGGCGGCGGCGTTGCCGACCGCGCCATCGGGATTGAGGTCGCGCGCCATCCAGGCGATGTTCGCCGCCGCGCCGTGGTAGCCGATTTTTCGCGCCTTTTCAGACAGTTCCGTATGCGCGCTGGGGAAATCACGCGCCTTGCCCATGTCCACCAGATCGGGCCGCAGCGCCAGCATGAGGGAGGTTTCCGCCAGCCCGGCGTGGATGTCGATCATCGGGCCATCGCCATAATCGTAGATCTCCTGCCAGCGGCCAAGGCGGCCCCAACTTGTGGTGAGCACGCGCATTCCGTGGCGAGCGCGCAACTCGCGGGCGGTAATCTCCATTGCCGGAAGGTTACCGCCGTGGCTCGTGACCATCACGAGGGTGCGGGGACCGGCGCGCAGGACGCTTTCGCCGATGGCGATCCATGAGGCGATCACCTCCTTCCATCCGAGGGACAATGTGCCGGGAAAATCGTTGTGTTCCGTGGACTTGCACACCTGCTGCACCGGCAGGAAGGTGACCGGCAGATCGTCGTCGAGCACCTGTTCCGCGGCCTCTGCCATCCCTTCGGCGATGATCGCGTCGACGCCGACGGGCAGGTGCGGGCCGTGCTGCTCGATCGCGGCGAGGGGCAGCACCGCGATCCAGTCGCGGGCCCGCTCCGGGCCGAAGGCATGGCTTGGCATGTCGCGCCAGCGGCGTTTGGGCAGGGAGGCGGTCATGGCGTAACCCTTTGTCTCATTGTTATTTTCCGGCACGGGCGCGCATCTCGGAAAGCCCATCGGCATCGGTCATGGACGAACATATGCTGGTGAGCCGTCGCGGCTGATCATAGGGCCAGGGTGTGCCGCGATGCAAAACCGCGCGTTGGTCCCAGAGCATCACATCACCCACATCCCATTGATGGGAATAGACATATTCCGGCGCGGTGCACTCGGCGATCAGCGCATCGACCAGCGCCATGCCGGCCGCGTCGTCCATGCCGACAACCCCCCGCACATGCGAGGCGACATAGACCGATTCCCGCCCGTTGACGGGGTTGCGCAGCACGGCGGGCCAGACCTGTTCGGGCCATTTGTGGAACATGGGAAGGTCTGCCAGTTCCGGGGAAATGCGCCGGCGCGATTGCGAATAATGGTGGCGAAACAGCAGATTACGCAGGCGTTCCCGGCGGGCCTCGGGCATGTCCGCAAAGGCTGCGCGGGTGCATGCCAGCTCTGTCGCGCCGCCTTCGGTGGTGACGGTTTTCGCGGTCAGGATATTGCACAGCGCGGGCACCGGCATGAAGGTGGAATCGGAATGCCAGAGCATGTTCGATTGCAGGTTGAGCGTGTGAAGATCCATCTCCGTGGTCAGGGTTCCGTCGCCGGTGACATTGGAAACCTCTGGAATTTCAAAGGCTTCTCCCGGTTTCCGCTCATCGGCCTTGCGGTCTTCGATGGGCCCGAACAGCCCGGCGAGCCGCAAGTGCGCGTCGGGCGTGAGGGACTGGCGGCGGAACAGAAGGGCGGAATGGTTCTCGAACAGGGCGCGAAGTTGTGGGAAGAGATGGTCGGCGGTGACGGTGTTGAGGTCCAGCCCAGACACCTCCACGCCGAAGGCCGGGGTCAGGGGCCGGGTTTCCAGATCGGACATTTGTCGTTCCTTTCCAAGACGTTGACCGGGCGGGAGGACGCCGCGATCCGGGTGGATCTGCCCGCCGCGCGGGCCGGAAAGGGAGGGGGATACACTCCGGCCGCCCACGCCGCAGGCGCATGTGCCGGCCCTGAAATCTGTGCCAGAGATAGTTCAGGTTTAGGCAAGCCGGGGCCGCGAGGCAATATCAAACCTTAACGCGGCGCACGGCGGCGGCGCGGCCGGCGGGGCCGAATCGGGGCTAAGGTGCTGGTTAACGGCGAAAAAGCCCATGCTGTAAAACGTCGGTATTACGTCGGTATCGCGTCGGTGGCGGGGTCTGTGAACGGCCCCGTTAACAGGGCGGTCTTCAGGCCGCGTTTACATTTATGAAGATCGGGTTGACGGTCGCCGGACGGATCGGGCGGCGGATGAAGGGTCGGGTTGCACCGTTTGTGGAGGACAAGGCCCGACACGGGGAGCCACATTTCGGGCGGCGGGGCGCGGCCGACCGGGTGGGCGCGAACGCGCCCGCCGTGGGGCGGGCGGACGCGTTCCGTCGCTGGCGCGACGGGAGGTGCTTCGCCGCCGCCCCTACACGTCCAGTTCCGACACGAAGCGGGCATTCTCCTGGATATATTCGAACCGCTTTTCCGGCTTCTTGCCCATGAGCCGCTCGACAAGATCCCGGGTCTCATTGGGTTCGTCGTCGTCTATCGTCACGCGGATGAGCTTGCGGGTGGCCGGGTCCATCGTGGTTTCCTTCAGATCCTTGGCGTCCATCTCGCCCAGACCCTTGAAGCGGCTGAACTCGATCTTGCCTTTGCCGCCCAGACCCTTTTCCAGCCACATGTCGCGTTCCGCCTCGTCGATGCAATAGACCCGTTTGGCCCCCTGCGTCAGCCGGTAAAGCGGCGGGCAGGCCAGATACAAATGCCCCGAGTCGATCAGCGGGCGCATCTGGGTGAAGAAGAAGGTCATCAGCAGCGCCGCGATATGCGCGCCGTCCACGTCGGCGTCGGTCATGATGATGATCCGGTCATAGCGCAGATCGTCGATGTTGAACCTTGGGCCCAGCCCGACGCCGAGCGCCTGCGTCAGATCGCTGATCTCCTGATTGGAGCCCAGTTTCGAGGAGGCCGCGCCCAGCACGTTGAGGATCTTGCCGCGCAGGGGCAGAAGCGCCTGTGTCTTGCGGTCGCGGCCCATCTTGGCCGAGCCGCCGGCCGAGTCGCCCTCCACGATGAAAAGCTCCGTGCCGTCGCGCACGTTGGAGGAACAGTCCACCAGCTTGCCGGGCAGGCGCAGTTTCTTCGTGGCGGTCTTGCGCTGGGTCTCTTTCTCCTGCCGGCGGCGCAGGCGTTCCTCGGCGCGCAGGATCAGGAAATCAAGGATGGCACCGGCCGATTTGGTGTCGGCGGCCAGCCAGTTGTCGAAATGGTCGCGCACCGCGCCCTCGACCAGTTTCGCGGCCTCGGCGGTGGCGAGACGGTCCTTGGTCTGGCCGACGAATTCCGGCTCGCGGATGAAGCAGGACACCAGCGCGCAGCCGCCCGTCATCAGATCCTCGCGGGTGATGTCGCGGGCCTTGCGGTTGCCCGCCAGTTCGCCATACGCCTTGACCCCCTTGAGGATCGCGGCCCAGAAGCCGGCCACATGGGTGCCGCCCTCGGGCGTGGGCACGGTGTTGCAGTACGATTGCAGAAAGCCGTCGCGCGCGGGGGTCCAGTTGATCGCCCATTCCACCTTGCCCGGTGTGCCGAAGCGTTCCTGAAATTCCACCGTGCCGGAGAAGGGGCGGTCGGCATAGGTGGAGGCCCCGCCCAGCGTCTCGCGCAGGTAATCGGAGAGGCCGCCGGGAAAGTGGAAGGTCGCCTCCGTCGGGGTCTCGCCGTCGTCGATGGCCGATTTCCAGCGGATTTCCACGCCGGAGAAGAGATACGCCTTGGAGCGGATGGATTTGAACAGCCGCGCGGGTTTGAACTGGTGGGCGCCGAAAATCTCGGCGTCGGGGTGGAAGGTGAAGGTGGTGCCGCGCCGGTTGGGGGCGGCGCCGATCACCTCGATCGGCCCCTGCGGCACCCCGCGCGAGAATCGCTGCTCGTAAAGCTGGCGGTCGCGGGCGACCTGCACCACCAGCCTATCGGACAGCGCGTTGACCACCGAGGCGCCGACACCGTGCAGCCCGCCGCTGGTCTGATAGGATTTGCCCGAAAACTTGCCGCCCGAATGCAGCGTGCAAAGGATCACCTCGAGCGCGGATTTGCCGGGGAACTTGGGGTGCGGGTCCACCGGGATGCCGCGCCCGTTGTCCTTGATCGTGATGGAACAATCCTCGTGAAGCTCCACCTCTATCCGGTTGGCGTGGCCGGCGACGGCCTCGTCCATGGAGTTGTCGAGCACCTCGGCCACGAGGTGATGCAGCGCCCGGTCGTCGGTGCCGCCGATATACATGCCGGGCCGTTTGCGGACAGGCTCCAGCCCTTCGAGCACCTCGATGGAGGCGGCGTCGTAGCTGTCCGGCGCGGCGGGGGTCAGAAGGTCGTTGGCCATGTGGTCTGCTCAATCTTGCTCTTGGTTTTGGGCATTATGAC
This sequence comes from Salinihabitans flavidus, assembly GCF_900110425.1. Classification (GTDB taxonomy): domain Bacteria; phylum Pseudomonadota; class Alphaproteobacteria; order Rhodobacterales; family Rhodobacteraceae; genus Salinihabitans; species Salinihabitans flavidus. The sequence continues at coordinate 9,025 of NZ_FODS01000025.1, forward strand.
AGGGCCGGCGGTGCGGGGGAAGTGGTTGCGGGCGGTCTTGCGGCGTGGGTGGTGCGCTCAGCCCTTGCGCAAGGCGCCGTGGCGGTGCCAGTCGAGCGCATCCTCCAGCCGGTCGTCGCCCCAGAAAAGCTCCTCTCCCACGGCGAAGGTGGGCGCGCCGAAGATGCCGCGCGCGCGGGCCTCGTCGGTGGCGGCGCGGTACGCCTCTTCGGTCTCAGCGCTTTCGGCCTTTTTCAGCACGCGGGCCGGGTTCTGCCCGGCGGCGGTCAGGCTCGCGGTCAGGTTCGGTTCGGCCCCGGCCGGGTGGCCCTTTTCGAACCAGGTGCGATAGGTGGCCTGCGCGTAGTCGGCGCACCAGCCTTCGTCGGCGGCGACGATGGCGACACGGTTGGCCAGATCGAAGCCTTCGAGCGGGTAGGGCGCGGGCAGATGGGCATGCAGCCCCAGCCGTTCGGCGCGGCGCGCGATGTCGCGCCACATGTAGGCGGCCTTGGCCGGTTTGGTGGCGAAGGGGATGTTGTCCATCTCGCGCATGATCTCGCGCACCGAGAAGGGGCGCCAGTCGAACGCGATGCCGGTTTGCCGTTCGATGGCGGGCAGGCGGGAGATGGTCAGGTAGCTGTAGGTGCTGCCGACCGAGAACCAGACTTCGATGGCGGGCATGGCGCGCTTCCCTTTCTTGCCGGGCGTCCCCGGTTCAGAATGCGCCAGAACGGGCGGCGAATCAACTCTGGCGGGGAATGGCCGGCACCGGGGCGCGCGCCTTGCGCGGCACAGGCGAAGGCGCTAGCACTTCGGCACGGTATCGGGAGCACAGGGCCATGCGGCATTGCAGTGTCATCGCGCTGGTGGCGGCGCTTCTCGCCTGGGCCGGGCCGGGGTTGACGCACCCCCATGCCTTTGTCGATGTGGGGCTGCGATTCGAGACGGGCGAGGATGGCCGGATCGCGGCGGTCGAGGTGACATGGGCCTATGACGATTTCTTCTCCTTGCTGATCCTGGAGGACATGGCGCTCGATGGCGATGGCGACGGTGCGCTGACGGAGGCGGAGCGGGCGCGGCTGGAGGGGTTCGATCTGGACAACTGGCCCGAGGATTATGCCGGCGATCTCCACCTTGAGAAGGCGGGCGCGCCGGTGGCGCTTGGCCCGCCACGGGCGGATGGGGTGCGGCTTGCCGAAGGGCGGATCGTGTCGCGGCACCGGCGGGCGCTGGAAACGCCGGTGGCGGCGGCCGATCTGGTGATCCGCGCCTATGATCCGACCTATTTCATCGCCTACACGCTCAAGCCCCATGCCATCGAGTTGCCCGGCGCCTGCCTGCCGGAGGTGGAGCCGGCCGACCGGGAGGCCGCGCAGGAACGGTTGCGCGACGCGGTTGAGCAGGAGGAGGTGACGGAGCAAAGCTACGAGATGTTGCAGGTGGGCGCGTGGTATGCCGATACGGTGCGAGTGACATGCGGGGGCTGAGCATGGCGGCGGCGGCGGTGCTTCTGGCGCTGACGGTCTGGCTCTGGGCGTTCGGCGGCGCGCAGGAGGTGGCGCGCTGGGCGGTTGAGGGTCAACGCGAGGCGCAGGGGGCGCTGGCACGGGCCCTGCGGGCGCTGCGCGCCGGAGAGCCGGGGGCGCTGGCGACGCTTTGGGGGATGTGTTTCGCCTATGGCGTGTTTCATGCCGCCGGGCCGGGGCATGGCAAGATCCTGCTGGGCGGTTATGGCGTGGCGCGGCAGGTGGCGGCCGTGCGTCTGGCGGGGCTGGCGCTGGCGGCGTCACTGGCGCAGGCGGGCACGGCGGTGGCGCTGGTGGCGGCGGGCTGGCTCTTGCTGGGCTGGTCGCGGACGCGGCTGACCGACACGGCCGAGACGGTGCTGGCGCCGCTGAGCCATGCGGCGATCGCCGCCATCGGACTTTGGCTGATCTTTCGCGGGGCACGGCGGCTCTGGCTCAGGACGCGGCGGACCGGCGGGCTGCCATCATCGCATGATCACGAAGCGGAGGGGACGTGCGCAAGCTGCGGGCACCGGCACGGGCCGACCGCGCAGGAGGCGGCGCGGGTGCGGGGGCTGCGCGACGCGGTGATGCTCATTGCGGCGGTGGCGGTGCGGCCCTGTTCGGGCGCGCTGCTGCTGCTGGTGCTGACATGGGGGATGGGGCTATACTGGCAGGGCGTGGGCGGCGCGGTGGCCATGGGGCTTGGCACGGCGGTCATCACCACGGGGGCGGCACTGGCCGGGGCGCTGTTCCGGCGCGGCGCGCTGGCCTCGGGCGGGGGGATGTCGCTCTGGCTGGCCGGGGCGCTGGAACTCGTGGCGGGGGCGGTGATCGTGGCGATCTCGGGGCAGCTTCTGGGGATCCCTCTCTGAGGCGCCGGGCGGGCTTGCCAAGGCGGCAAGGCCCCCCTAATCGTTCCGGATGAACCGGCTTCAGATGTCATATCCCGATCATGCCCGCGCCATCTGGCGGCTGGGGCTGCCGCTTGTGGGCGGGCATCTGGCGCAATTCGCCGTCGGGCTGACCGATACGGTGATGCTGGGCTGGTATTCGGTGGAGGCGCTGGCGGCTGTCGTTCTGGGCAGCGGGTTCTTCTTCGTGTTGTTCATCTTCGGATCGGGGTTCGCCATCGCGGTGATGCCGATGGTCGCCTCGGCCGATGCGGCGGGCGATGAGGTGGGTCTGCGCCGGGTGACGCGGATGGGGCTGTGGCTATCCGTCGGGTTCGCCTTTCTGGCGCTGCCGCTGTTCTGGTTCTCCGGGGCGCTCCTGCTCGGGCTGGGGCAGACCCCGGCGCTGGCGGAGGTGGCGCAGGGGTATTTGCGCATTGCGTGGCTTGGTCTTCTGCCCGCGCTTCTGGTGATGGTGCTCAAATCCTATCTCGCCGCGCTGGAGCGCACGCGGGTGGTGTTCTGGGTGACTGTGATCGGGGCGGTGGCCAACGGGCTGGCCAACTACGCGCTCATTTTCGGGAACTGGGGCGCGCCCGAGCTTGGCGTGACCGGGGCGGCCATCGCGTCGATCGTGGTGCATGCGGTCTCGATGGCGGGGGTGGTGCTCTATGCGGTTCTGGTGCTTCCGGAGCATGAGATCTTCCGCCGCCTGTGGCGCCCCGACTGGGTCGAGCTGGGCCGGGTGTTCCGGCTTGGTGTGCCGATCGGGATCACCAACCTTGCCGAGGTGGGGCTTTTCGCGGCCTCGTCGATCATGGTGGGCTGGCTGGGGGCGGTGCCGCTGGCGGCGCATGGAATCGCGCTCAATCTCGCATCTGTGGCCTTCATGGTGCACCTGGGGCTAAGCAACGCGGCCACGGTGCGGGCGGGCAACGCGATCGGGCGCCGGGACGCGGAGCATATGGCGCGCGGGGCGCGGGCGATCATGGCGATGTCGCTTCTGGTGGCGCTGGCGACGGTGGCGGTTTTCGTGGCCGTGCCGGAGGTTTTGGTCGGGCTGTTCATCGCCCCCGATGAGCCGGCGCGGGCCGCGATCCTGGCCACGGGGGCGGCGTTCATGATCGTGGCGGCGCTGTTTCAGGTGGTCGATGGCGCGCAGGTCATGGCTCTGGGGCTGCTGCGCGGGGCGCTCGATACCCGCGTGCCGATGGTGATCGCGGCGATCAGCTATTGGGGGCTGGGGGTGCCGAGCAGCTATGTGCTTGGCTTCGTCTTCGGTCTTGAAGGGGTCGGTGTGTGGCTTGGCATGGTCGTGGGGCTGAGCTTTGCCGGTGTGCTGCTGATGTGGCGGTTCTGGGGACCGACGCTGCGCTCGCTTCGGGCGCGGTTCGGCGCGCACTGAGACGTGGGCGCGGCGTTTCCCAAAAGAGTGCGCTGTCGCGCACGCAGGGGACGCTTTGACCTGCCGTGCGGCCGGTCAAAGCCGGTGGGCGCCTGCCGCGCGGGCCGGTCCCCGCCGATCAGTCGCGGGTGCGGGTCAGGCGTTCGGCCTTCTTGCGCACCAGCACCGAGCGCAGGTCGTGCATCGCCAGCAGCAACTCGTCGGTGATCTCTTCGAGCTGGTCGTCGGTGGCGGTGGATTGCGCCCAGTGGGCGGTGAGGTTGAGGTGATCGACGGCGCGGTGGATGTCGTCCATCGCCCGCGCCTCCAGCACCTGCTGGCGGTCGGCCATCCAGGCGCGGATCGCATCGAGATCGGCCTCTGTCAGGGTACGCTCGCCATGTGGCTTGATCTCGCCGTTTCGGATCTTGACCACCGCGATCTGATCCATGTCGATCCGGCGTTGTCGGTTTTCGGTGTCCACGCGGTAGACCATCGCGCCGTTCTCGCGCACGCGGAAGTAATACTCTGGCAGATCGGTGCTCATGTCGTGCCCCTAGCTCAGCGACGCGCAGAAATCTCGGATGCGGGTGCAGGCCGTTTCCAGCGCGGCGTCGGAGGTAGCGTAGCTGACGCGGAAATTGGGGGAAAGCCCGAAGGCGGCGCCGAAGACCACGGCGACCTGTGCCTCTTCGAGAAGGGCGGTGGCGAAACTCTCGTCGTCTGTGAGGGTTGTGCCGCGCGGGGTGGTCTTGCCGATCAGCCCGGAAATGGAGGGGTAGACATAGAAGGCCCCTTCCGGCGTGGGGCAGGTGATGCCGGGTATGGCGTTGAGCGCGGCGACCACCAGATCGCGGCGGCGTTTGAACACCGCGTTGTTGGCGGCGATGTACTCCTGCGGGCCCTCCAGCGCCTCCAGCGCCGCCCACTGGCTGATGGTGCAGGGGCTGGAGGTGCTTTGCGACTGGATCTTGCGCATGGCGGCGATGAGATCCTCGGGGCCGGCGGCATAGCCGATGCGCCAGCCGGTCATGGCATGGGCCTTGGAGACGCCGTTGCAGGTCAGCGTGCGGTCATACAGGCGCGGCTCCACCTGCGCGGGGGTGCAGAACGCGAACCCGTCGTAGGCGAGGTGCTCATACATGTCGTCGGTCATGATCCGGACGTGGGGGTGGCTCAGGAGCACATCGGTCAGCGCCCCGAGTTCCGCGCGCGAATAGCCCGCGCCGGTGGGATTGGAGGGGGAGTTGAAGATGAACCACTTGGTGCGCGGGGTGATCGCGGCCTCCAGCGTCTCGGGCGTGAGGCGGAAGCGGTCCTCCAGCGTGGTGGGCACGATCACCGGCTCACCGCCCGCGAGCAGCACCATGTCGGGATAGCTGACCCAGTAAGGGGCGGGGATCACCACCTCGTCACCGGGGTTGAGCGTGGCCATCAGCGCGTTGAACAGGATCTGCTTGCCCCCGGTGCCGACGGAGACCTGCGCGGGCCTGTAGTGCAGGGCGTTGTCGCGTTCGAACTTGGCGCAGATCGCCGATTTCAGCTCCGCGATGCCGTCGACGGCGGTGTATTTCGTCTTGCCCGCGGCGATGGCCGCCACGGCGGCATCCTTGATGTTCTGCGGCGTGTCGAAATCCGGCTCTCCGGCGCCGAGGCCGATCACGTCATGGCCGGCGGCCTTCATCTCGGCCGCTTTGGCCGTCACGGCGATGGTGGGCGAGGGTTTTACACGCGAAAGTGTCGCGGACAGGAAAGACATGCGGGACCCTCGTTTGTATTCACTGACGCCATGTCATAGGATGCGCGAGAAAGCCGTTCAAGCGCGAATGGAAAGGGATCACGAATGACGACCACCGAGACGAGCGACGCCGTTCAGCAAACCGACTGGTACGGGCCCGATGTGGCCACCTTCGGGGATCGGCTCGTGGCGGCGCGCGATGCCGCGGGGATGACGCAATCGCAGTTTTCGCGCCGGCTGGGCGTGAAGAAATCCACCGTCGTGGCGTGGGAAGAGGATCTCAGCGAGCCGCGCGCCAACAAGTTGCAGATGATGGCGGGCCTTCTGAGCGTTTCGATCGGCTGGCTTCTGACCGGGCAGGGCGAAGGGGTCGAGGCGCTCGACGAAGGGGGCGATCCGGATTTGCAGGCCGTGCTCAACGAGGTGCGCGACATCAAGGCCAAGCTGAAGCAATCCGAGGATCAGATGGCACGGCTTGAAAAGCGTCTGCGCAAGATGCTTCTGGCGCAGCAGCTGCCCGCCGCATGAGCGAGACACGAGAGCACCGTCTCAAGCGGCTCAGGATGCGCTCCATGCGGCGCGGCATCAAGGAGATGGACATCATCCTGTCGCGGTTTGCCGGGGCGCGGCTGGATGCGATGAACAATGAGGCGCTCGATCTTTACGAGGCGCTTCTGGGCGAATCCGACCACGATCTGTACCAATGGGTGAGCGGGCAGGCATCGCCGCCCCAACCCTATGAGGCGCTGATCGGGCAGATCGCCGCGCAGATATCGCGCGCTCAATAGGATGAATTTTACCGGTTGACGGTTCGTTTAACCGATTGTTCGCCATTTTCCCGCAGTTTCCGGTGCAAGACAGCACGGAGACGAAAATGAGCATTCATTCCCAGGTGGGCGTTGCGCAGGATCAGGGATTCATGGCGGGCTATCTCGAGACGCTGGCGTTGGTCGAGCGCCTGCATCGCCTGCTGCTGGATGTGATCAAGGATGAGTTCGAGCGGGTCGGTGTTCTGGAGATCAACGCGGTGCAGGCGCTCTTGCTGTTCAACATCGGCGACAACGAGGTGACGGCGGGGGAATTGAAGACCCGTGGCTACTATCAGGGCAGCAACGTGAGCTACAACCTCAAGAAGCTGGTGGAAACGGGGTATATGCACCACCAGAGATGCGAGATCGACAGGCGATCCGTGCGGGTGCGGCTGACCGGGCGGGGCCGGGAAATCCGCGACGTGGTGGCGGGCCTGTTCGAACGGCACGCCGAGGGCTTGCAATCGCATGGCGTTCTGGGGGCCGACGGGATCGACGGGATCACGATGACGCTGCGCCGGGTCGAACGCTACTGGACCGACCAGATCCGCTATATCTACTAGGCACCGCCCGCACGGTATCATCGGAGCGGTTCGCAATCGCCTCTCGCAACCGCTGTGTCGGCAAACGGGCATGACTGCGTTGGCCGCGATTGACCCAAGCCTTCGATCCGGCCATCCGCACCGATGCCCCCGGCAGCCCGGAGCTACACCAACGGTTAATCGACCTTGTTTGCAAAGGGTCCGGTTTGCATTCGGCAGGAATATGGGGTGGGGAGGGTGAGAGGCTGGACAACGACCCAAGCGGGACTCGTTACGGCTGCTTCCTTCCGGATCTGACCGGGTTGGCGAGGCGCTTGCCCGCGCCAACCTCTCACCCGGCGATATAGTCGGGTGCAGCCGGGGATGCAAGACCGTGCGGGCGCCCGTTCCGGTCAAGATGCAGGCGAAACCGAACGAACCCCCCGGGTGCGGGGCCGACCTCTTCCAGTGGAAGATGAGGAAGATGGATGCGCCGCTCCCGCGCGATCGGGCCGGTATCGAACAGCACACTTGCGCCCGGCACGGGGCGCAGAGACCAGCCCCCGGGTGCCCCGGCCCAGGTGCTCTCGCCCTTCGCCACCTGGTCGCAGAGCAGATCGCGGATGCGGGCGCGATCACTGAGGATGACATGGCGCCCCCCGGCATGCGGGAAACGCCCCCCGCCCGCGGCGCGAAAGCTGTTGGTGGCCAGGATGAAGATCGCGTCCGGGGCGACCGGGCGACCCTCATGGCGCAGGTTCACCACACGGCGCGCGCCGGGATCGCGCAGGCGGCCGTCCCGCTCGTACCGTGGCGGCGCGGTCACGTCGATTTCGTAGCAAACGCCGTGGATCACGTCGAAATTGTAGCTTGGAAACGCGGGATCGTGCAGCATCTGGTCCGGGCGATCAGGGTAAATCTGGCGAAAGAGCCCGGCCGACATTTCAAGCCAGTCAGCCAGTTCGGCGCCGGTCAGGCGCAGCGCGCTGACCTCGTTGGGAAAATGCTGCATGTCCGCAATGTGCCGCAAGGCGATTTCGCCCGAGGGCACATCGGTGAAATTCTCCGGCCCGCCGCGGCCACCGCATTTCATCGGGGCCGCGGCGGAGAGGATGGGCAGGTCGGCAAGGGGGCTGCCGGCGAGCATCGCCTCGACGTGGCGGCGTTGTGCCTCTGCGATGAGATGGAGGGCGGCATCGTCCGCCACCAGCGAGAAGTAGCTGTGAACCGGGCGCGGCATCGTGCCCACGGGGCGCCGGATGTCGGCAAGCACCGCGCCATGCGTTGCCGCGACCTCTGCGCAGAGGGTCGGGTCTTCCGGGGTTGAGGCCCGGCTGTCGGTTTCGTGGACCGGAAGGGCGTCGGCGCGCGCCTTGCGTATCTGCCAGCCCCGGTCCGGATCATGCGCGAGCAGCAGGTCGATGCGGGCCAGATGCGAACCGCCAAAGCCGGGCATGACCATGGGCACCCCGTGGATCAACCCCGTCGCCGGGTCGATAACATCGCGTTTCGGCCAGTGCGGCCCGGGAAACACGTCGTGCAGGTGGCCCGCGATCACCGCATCGACACCGTCAATCGCGGCAAGCGGCACGGCGGCGTTTTCCATGTCCGCCGCCGGGGTTTCCGGCCCGATCCCGGAATGACACAGCGCGATCACAAGATCGGCGCCCCTGTCGCGCAGTGCGCTCACGGCGTCGCGGGCGGCGGCGAGGATATCGCGGGCCTGAACCTGCCCGCCGAGGATTGCGGCATCCCAATCAAGCACCTGAGGCGGAAGCACGCCGAAGACGCCGATGCGGATATCGTGCATCTTCCCGTCCAGGCCGCAAAGGCGGCGGCGCAGCAACGCGTGTGGCCGCAGGCCCGAAAGCCCACTGCGACCCGGCAGCGGACGTATATTGGCGCAGAGCATCGGAAAGGGGGCGTTTGCGATGAACGCGTCCAGAAGATCGAGGCCGTGGTTGAACTCGTGATTGCCAAGCGCCACCGCGTCATAGCCGAGCACCCGCATCGCCCGCAGCACGGGATGAGGCGCGTGGTCTTCCTGCCTCGCGGCCAGATCCGTGAGCGGTGTGCCCTGAAGAAAATCGCCATTGTCGAAAAGAAGGCTGTTGCGACACCCCGTCCGTTCGCGCCGGATAAGCGTGGCGACGCGGCTCAGCCCCACGGAGAGACTTGGCCGATCGTGGAAATAGTCATACCCCAGCAGGTGCCCGTGGATATCGCTCGTCGCGAGCACCCTCAGATGGACATGAGAAGGATCGGTGGTCGCGTCCTTGAAGGGATGAAGTGTCAATGTCTTACCGCGTTTCACTCAAGACAGTTTCAGGTTGCCGGTGCGGACCGGGGGACAGGACGGGCGCCAGAGGATCATACCGGGCGTGGTTTGCTTGTGCGATGGTAAGCAGATTCTACCTAAAGGCGACAATCCCTTGTGACGTGTTTTCTGGCATTTTCAATGATGTGTGGTTTTCGCGACAGCGATGCGCTCGCGTTGCCTCGCTGCGCCCGGCGTGGCATGAGAGGCGTGCTATCGGGCGAAGGGAGAGGGTGATGCGCCATGCCGAAACGGTCACATTCGGCGGCTCGGCGTTTGACCGGGCCGCGGACCTGCGCGCGGATGCCGAAACGCTGGCGCGGCTGGCGCAGGCACCGCAGACGCGCACGGTGCTGTTGTGGCGCGGCAAACCGCTGGTGACAGGAGCGGGGCGCGATGCGCTGCTGCGGGTGCCGATGGACCATCCGGTGCCCGCGACAGCCCGGCAGGCGCCGATCCTGCTGGGCCGGGAAGAGGGGCGGTTGATCTTTGCCCATGACATCTCTGACTGGGAGCCGGAGGGCGTGGACCTGTCGGGGGTGGGAGGCTTCACTGATCCGTCCGAGCAGATCCATCCCGACCTGCCGAAGGGTGCGGTTTTCTGCGAGTTGCGCCGCATCATGGCGGGGCTGAGCCCGCGCGATGCGGAGCTTGCGGGCACAGCGAAGGCCGTGCTGGGCTGGCATGTGTCGCACAGGTTCTGCGCCGTCTGCGGGCGCGAGAGCGCGGCGGTCATGGCAGGCTGGCAGCGCGTGTGCCGGAGTTGCGGTGCGCATCATTTTCCGCGCACGGACCCGGTTGTCATCATGCTGATCTTACACGGGAATTCGGTTCTGATGGGGCGCAGCCACGGCTGGCCCGAGGGGATGTATTCGCTGCTTGCGGGATTTGTCGAGCCGGGCGAGACGCTGGAGGCGGCGGTGCGGCGCGAGGTGGCCGAGGAGGCGCGCATCGCGGTCGGCACCGTGGCGTATCTCGCCAGCCAGCCGTGGGGGTTTCCGTCCTCGTTGATGATCGGATGCAGGGGGGTGGCGCAGAGCGCCGAAATCGTGGTCGATCCGGTGGAACTGGACGATGCGCGTTGGATCAGCCGGGAGGAGATGATGGCCGCCTTCGCGGGCCAGAACCCGGACCTCAAGCCCGCGCGCAAGGGGTCGATCGCGCAGTTCATCCTGCGCAACTGGCTTGCGGACCGGCTTGATTGAGGCGAGAGTGAAGCCAGCGGAACGAGGTTAGGTAAGGCAGGTGTCATGAATATCACCGCGCGGGAAGATATCGAGGCCCCGATTGAGCATGTCTTTGAAATGCTTTCAGATTTCACTCAACACGAACGTGCCGCGTTGCGCCGCGGGGCAGAGGTGGACCGGCTGGACAGCCTGACAGAGCCGGGGCCGGGGATGGCGTGGGACATGCGGTTTCGCATGCGCGGCAAGAACCGGCAGGTGCGGCTGGAGCTGGTGCGGTACGATCCGCCATTCGAGATGGCCTTCGCGGCACATTCCCCCAATATCGAAGCGGATTTGGTACTCGATCTCGTGGCCCTGTCGAAGGCGCGGACACGGCTGAATCTCGCGCTGGATCTCAAGCCCAGGACGTTGTCGGCGCGTCTTTTCATCCAGTCGATGAAACTGGCGCGCGGCTCTGTCTCCAAACGGCTTGAAAAGGGGCTCGCGGCGCAGGCGCGGGAATGGGAGGACCGCTATGCGCGCCCGGCGTGAGAGAATCAGCCCAACCCCTTGTTAACGCTGAAAAACCCATGTCGGTAAAACGTCGGTATTTTGTCGGTATCGCGTCGGTCTCATTTTCCGAAATCGCGCCGTAAACGGGGCGCTCTTTATGGCTTGTCGATCTGTATTGAGATCGGGTTAACCGAAGCTGGCGTGTGGGGGTTCGGGCCGTTGGCGGCCATTTCTCCCAAGCCGCGCATTGCCGTGCCGGGGGGCGGCCCGGCGATGCGCGGCGGCCTTCGGCCTTGATCCCGCGCGGGAGTAAAAAAGTGACTGTCCGCTCCGTCCGCATAGCGGCCGCAGGACTCTCGCCTCGGCGACTTGCGGAGATCTTGCGAAGAAATCTTCGGGAGCCTTTCGTCGTCGCGGCCCTTTGACCGAACCTGTTCAGCTTGAAGCCCGGTCCGGTCTCCGGCTCACATGTGGCGCGGCTTGGCGGCGGGGTAGACTCCGAGCACCTTCACGTCGGTGGTGAAATACTCCAGCTCGTCCATCGCGCGGCGCACCGCCGGATCGTCGGGGTGGCCCTCGATGTCGGCGTAGAACTGCGTCGCGGTGAAGGAGCCGCCGACCATGTAGCTTTCCAGCTTGGTCATGTTCACACCGTTGGTGGCAAATCCCCCCATCGCCTTGTAGAGCGCGGCGGGAATGTTGCGCACGCGAAACACGAAGCTGGTCATCGTGCCGTGATCGCCGCGCCGTGTGTAATCGGGATCGCGCGACATGATGAGAAAGCGCGTGGTGTTGTTGCCCTCGTCCTCGATATGGCGGGCGAGAATGTCGAGCCCGTAGATTTCCGCCGCCAGATCCCCGGCCAGCGCCGCCAGTTCCGGATCGCCCAGTTCGGCCACATGCTTGGCCGATCCGGCGGTGTCGGCCCCGGTGACGCGGTGGATGTCGTGGCGGGCGAGAAAATCGCGGCACTGGCCGAGCAGGACCGCGTGGCTCATCGCGCGGCGCACGCGGCCGAGCGGCGTTCCCGGCACGGCCAGAAGGTTGATGTGCACACGCACGAACGCCTCGTCCACGATATGCAGGCCGGACAGCGGCAGCAGGTTGTGATTGTCCGGCACGCGCCCGAAGGTGGTGTTTTCCACCGGGAGCATGGCGAGATCGGCGCGCCCCGAGCGCACCGCCTCGATCACGTCCTCGAAGGTGCGGCAGGGCAGGGCCTCCATCTCGGGGCGGGCGTCGCGGCAGGCCTGATGAGAATAGGCGCCGGGTTCCCCCTGAAAGGCGATGCGATTTGTCATGGCGGCGGTTTCCGTTGTTTCCTGTCTTTTCAGCGAATTGGTCAAACTCGGGCGTTTCGTCGCGGTAACTATAACTTGCACTCGCCAAGAGGAAGCGGATAGAACCGCCCGAAAGGCCACGAGACGGAAACGTAGCATGTTTGACACGATGACTTTCACCAAGATCCTGGGCGCGTTTTGCGGCGCGCTTCTGGTTTTCCTGCTGGGCAAGTGGGCGGCGGAGACGCTTTATCATACCGGCGGCGGCCATGGCGACGAGCAGCAGGCCTATGTCATCGAGGTCGATGACGCGGGCGATGGTGACGATGCGGCGGAGGCCGAGGACGAACCGACGTTCGAGGAACTTCTTGCGTCGGCCGATCCGGACAAGGGCCAGCGTGTCTATAACAAGTGCCGGGCCTGCCACAAGATCGAGGATGGCGAGAACGCCACCGGGCCGCATCTCTATGGCGTTGTGGGCCGCGATGTGGGGTCGGTCGACGGGTTCAACTATTCCGGCAGCCTCGTTGCGGTGGCCGATGTGTGGACGCCCGAGAATCTGAGCGCATTTCTGGAAAATCCCAGCGGGTTCGCACCGGGCACGCGGATGTCGTTTGCCGGGCTGCGCAGCGCCGAGGATCGTGCCGACGTGATCGCCTATCTTGAGGGTATTGGCGGCTGATCGGCGGGCGCATGGATTTGCAGGGCCGTTGCCGGAAGGCGGCGGCCCTTTTTCATGTGCGGGGGCAGGGGTGCACACGGGCAATTTATCCCGGCGCGTCCATTGAGCCCTTGAATGTCGCGGCGCGCGGCCTTTAGCTTGACGCAGCAGAATGATTGCCAGCCGGACCTGACCGACGGAAGGAAAACCCCGATGCCCCGCACCCGGACCCTGACCCATTCCGCCCCGAGACTGTTGCTGGCCCTTCTGGGGCTTGTCTGGCTCAGCGCGGCGGCGCTGGCGCAGGAGGAAGGCGGCGAGGAGATCATCCGCTCGCACGGGTATTCCTATTTCGGGGATCTGACATATCCGCCCGATTTCGAGCATTTCGACTATGTGAACCCCGACGCGCCGAAGGGAGGGGAGATCTCTCTCTGGGCGCCGGGGACGTTCGATTCGCTCAACCCCTATTCGCGCAAGGGGCGCGCGGGGCGCTATAGCTGGATGATGTATGAATCGCTTCTGGGCGAGATGCCGACCACCGGCGGGGGGCTGCCGGCGGATGTCTATGGCGAGGGCTACGGGCTTCTGGCCGAGCGGCTGGAATATGACGCGGACAAGACATGGGTGATTTTCCACATGCGGCCCGAGGCGCGGTTTTCCAATGGCACGCCGGTGACGGCGCATGACGTGGTGTTCTCGCACAACCTACTGCTGGAGCAGGGGCTGCCGTCCTATGCGCAGGCGGTGAAGAAACGGGTGCTGAGCGCCGAGGCGCTCGACGATCACCGGGTGAAATTCACCTTTGCGGAGGATATTTCGCGGCGCAGCCTGATCGATCAGGTGGGCGGCGTGCCTGTCTGGTCGAAGGAATGGTTCGAGGAGACGGGCGCGCGGCTGGACGAGCCGCGGATGGAGACATCTCCGGGGTCGGGGCCCTATGTGGTGGACAGCTACGAGGCGAACCGCAGGATCGTCTACAAGCGCAACCCCGACTACTGGGGCCGCGATCTGCCGATCAACCGGGGGCGGCATAATTTCGACCGCATCCGGGTGGAGTATTTCGCCGATGACGGCGCCGCCTTCGAGGCGTTCAAGGCGGGCGAATACACCTTCCGCGCCGAGGACAATTCCAAGAAATGGGCCACCGGATACGAGTTTCCGGGGATCGAGCGCGGTTGGGTGGTCAAGAAGGAGCTTCCCGATGGCACGCCGCCGGTGCCCACGGGGTTCGTGTTCAACCTTGGACGGGAGCATTTGCAGGACCGCCGCGTGCGCGAGGCGCTGTCGCTGGCGTTCAATTTCGAATGGGTGAACGAGTCGCTGCAATACGGGCTTTTCGAGCAGCGGCATTCGTTCGTGCAGGACACCAGATTGCAGGCGAAGGGTCTGCCGGAGGGGCGCGAGCTTGAGATCCTGCAATCGCTGGGCGATCTGGTGCCAGAGGAGATGCTGACCGAGCCGGCGGTGCGCGCGCACAGTTCTGAGGCGGGGCGGCCGACCGATCGCGGCAATCTGCGAGAGGCGATGCGGCTTCTGGATGCAGCGGGCTGGAGCGTGGGCGACGACGGGATTCGGCGCAACGCCGAAGGGGACACGCTGAGCATCGAGATACCGCTGGCGTCCTCGACCTCGTCCACGATGTCGGCGGTGGTGGACGTGCTGACGCAGAACCTGCGGCGCATGGGCGTGGACGCGCGGTTCGAGAAGATCGACCCGGCGCAATACACGCTGATCACGCGGGACCGTGATTACGACATCGTGTTCGACAATTACGCCGCCTTCCTTGGCGCGGGCACGGGGCTCAAGCAGATGTATGGATCCGAAGAGGCGGAGTTCAGCCTGTTCAATCCGGCCGGACTGGCCAGCCCGCTGGTGGACGCGATCATTGATGTCGCGCTTGAGACCGAAACGCGGGAGGATCAGGACGCGGCGCTGATGGCGCTGGACCGGGCGCTACGCTATGAGCGGTTCATGATCCCGGTGTGGTATAACGACAGCAACTGGGTTGCCTATTTCGACCAGTATGAGCATCCCGAGCAATTGCCGCCCTTCTCCCTCGGCACGCTGGATTTCTGGTGGTTCAACGCGGAGCGCGCGGCGGAGCTCAAGGCCGCCGGGGCATTGAGGTAAACCAGCCATGGGCGCCTATATCCTGCGGCGGCTGCTGCTGATCATCCCGACGCTTCTGGGGATCATGATCGTGAATTTCGTGCTGGTGCAATTCGTGCCGGGCGGACCGATCGAGCAGGTCATCGCGCAGGTGCAGGGTCAGGGCGATGTGTTTGAGGGCTTTGCCGGGGGCGGCGCGGACGCGGGGGGCGAAAGTTCCACGGAAGGCAACGATCAGTATATCGGCGCGCGGGGGCTTCCGCCGGAGTTCATCGAGCAGCTTGAGCGGGAATTCGGGTTCGACAAGCCGCCGGTGGAGCGGTTCTTCAACATGCTGTGGAACTACATGCGCCTCGATTTCGGGGAGAGCTATTTCCGCAAGATCGAGGTGATCGACCTGATCATCGAGAAGCTGCCGGTGTCGGTGTCGCTGGGCCTGTGGTCCACGCTGATCGCCTATCTGGTGTCGATCCCGCTGGGTATCCGCAAGGCGGTGGGGGATGGCACGCGGTTCGACACATGGACCTCGGGCGCGATCATCGTGGCCTATGCCATCCCCGGGTTCCTGTTCGCGATCCTGCTTCTGGTGCTGTTCGCCGGCGGGTCCTACTGGAATTTCTTTCCGCTGCGGGGGCTGACGTCGGACAACTGGGAGGAGCTGAGCCTGATCGGCAAGATCGCGGACTATTTCTGGCATATCACGCTTCCGGTGCTGGCCTCGACCATCTCGGCCTTTGCGACGCTCACGCTTCTGACCAAAAACAGCTTTCTCGACGAGATCAAGAAGCATTACGTGATCACCGCGCGGGCCAAGGGGCTCAGCGAGCGGGGCGTGCTTTACGGTCATGTGTTCCGCAATGCGATGCTGATCGTGATCGCCGGGTTTCCGGCGGTGTTCATCGGCGTTTTCTTCGGCGGGTCGGTGATCATCGAGACGATCTTCTCGCTCGACGGGCTGGGGCGCATGGGCTTCGAGGCGGCGGTGGCGCGCGATTATCCGATCATCTTCGGCACGTTGTTCATCTTCGGGCTGATCGGGCTCATCGTCGGCATCCTGTCGGACCTGATGTATGTGCTGGTCGATCCGCGGATCGACTTCGAGAAACGGGAGGGCTAGGGCGTGGTGCGGTCTGATCCCGGTACGAAAGGGGCGATGTGATGGCGCTGTCCCCGATCAATCAGCGCCGCTGGCGCAATTTCCGGCGCAACCGGCGCGCCTACTGGTCGCTGATCGTCTTTTCGGTGTTGTTCGGGCTGAGCCTCTTCGCGGAGTTTCTGGCCAACGACAAGCCGATCCTCGTGCAGTATCGCGGCGAGTATTTCACCCCAGTCGCCAATTTCTATCCCGAAACCCGCTTTGGCGGCGATTTCGAGACCGAGGCTGTCTATACCGATCCCGAGGTGCAATGCCTCATTGCCACCGGCGGGCTGGACCTGTGTTTCGACGATCCCGAAGGCTATATGGCGGATGCCGAAGACGGGATGATCGACGGGCAGCAGATCGAGAAGGGCTGGGCGCTCTGGCCGCCGATCCCCTACAGCTTCGACCGCCCGGTGGACCGGCCCGGCGCCGCGCCGCTGCCGCCCAACAGCCAGAACTGGCTTGGCACCGACGACACCAAGCGCGACGTGCTGGCGCGGGTGATCTATGGCTTTCGGCTGTCGATCCTGTTCACGCTCATCGTGACCACGCTGGCGAGCCTTCTGGGGGTTCTGGCCGGGGCGATACAGGGGTTTTTCGGCGGGCTGACCGACCTGATCTTTCAGCGGTTGATCGAGATCTGGAATTCGACCCCGGCGCTTTACGTGATCATCATCCTGTTCGCGATCCTGGGGCGAAGTTTCTGGCTTCTGGTTCTGGTCACGGTCCTGTTCGGCTGGACCGCGCTTGTCGGGGTGGTGCGGGCCGAGTTCCTGCGCGCGCGCAACCTTGAATACGTGCGGGCGGCCAAGGCGCTTGGCGTGGGCAATCTGACCATCATGTTCCGCCACATGCTGCCCAATGCGATGGTGGCGACGGTCACGATGCTGCCGTTCATCGTGACCGGGACGATCAGCCTTCTGGCGAGCCTCGATTTCCTCGGGTTCGGGCTGCCGTCCTCCTCACCCAGCCTCGGGGAGCTGACGCTTCAGGCCAAGCAGAACCTTCAGGCGCCATGGCTTGGCTTCACCGCGTTTTTCACCTTCGCCATCATGCTGTCGCTGCTGGTCTTCATCTTTGAAGGGGTGCGCGACGCCTTCGACCCGAGAAAGACCTTTCAATGAGCATACTGGAGGTCAAGGACCTGCGCGTCGCCTTCCGGCAGGACGGGCATTTGATCGAGGCGGTCAAGGGCGTGAGCTTCAGCCTCGATCGCGGGGAGACGGTGGCGATCGTGGGCGAGAGCGGATCGGGAAAGTCGGTCACCGCGCTGTCGACAGTCTCTCTTCTGGGATCGTCGGCGGAGGTGTCGGGATCAGTCACCTACGACGGCGATCAGATGATCGGCGCGCCCGAGGCGCGGCTGCGCAAGGTGCGGGGCAACGATATTTCCTTCATCTTCCAGGAGCCGATGACATCGCTCAACCCGCTGCACACGCTGGAAAAACAATTGGCCGAATCGCTGGCGCTGCATCAGGGGCTGGTGGGCGACAAAGCCCGCGCGCGCATCCTGCATCTGCTGGAGCGGGTGGGCATCCGCGACGCGGAAAGCCGGCTGGGCGCCTATCCGCACCAGCTTTCGGGCGGGCAGCGGCAACGCGTGATGATCGCCATGGCGCTGGCCAACAAACCCGACATCCTGATCGCGGATGAGCCGACGACCGCGCTCGACGTGACCATTCAGGCGCAGATCCTCGAACTTCTGGCGGAGTTGAAGGACCGCGAGGGAATGGGGCTTTTGTTCATCACCCACGATCTGGGGCTGGTGCGGCAGATCGCGGACCGGGTCTGCGTGATGAAGGATGGCGAGATTGTCGAAAGCGGCGCGGTGTCGGAGATTTTCGCCAATCCGCAGCATCCCTATACCCGCAAGCTGCTCAGCGCGCGTTCCGCGGGCGGGCCGGACCCGGTGCCCGAGAGCGCGGCAGAGGTGGTGCGCACCGAGGGGCTGCGCGTCTGGTTTCCGATCCTGAAGGGGTTTCTGCGGCGCACGGTGGGCCATGTGAAGGCCGTGAACGATGCGAATATCTCGGTGCGCGCGGGCGAGACTCTGGGCATCGTGGGCGAAAGCGGGTCGGGCAAGACGACGCTGGCGCTTGGCCTGATGCGGCTGATTTCGTCGGAGGGCGAGATCGTCTTTGACGGAGAGGATGTGCGCAAATGGTCCACGAAGCGGCTTCGGGCGCTGCGCAAGGACATGCAGATCGTGTTTCAGGACCCGTTCGGATCGCTCAGCCCGCGAATGAGCTGCATGCAGATCATTGCCGAGGGGCTTGGCGTGCATGGCAATCCCGGCGGGCGCGACGTGCGCACGCTTGTCGCGGAGGTGATGGAGGAGGTCGGCCTGACCCCCGCGACGATGGACCGCTATCCGCACGAGTTTTCCGGCGGGCAGCGGCAACGGATCGCGATCGCGCGGGCGATGATCCTGCGGCCCAAGCTGGTGGTGCTGGATGAGCCGACATCGGCGCTCGACATGACGGTGC
Organism: Salinihabitans flavidus; assembly: GCF_900110425.1. GTDB lineage: Bacteria > Pseudomonadota > Alphaproteobacteria > Rhodobacterales > Rhodobacteraceae > Salinihabitans > Salinihabitans flavidus. The sequence continues at coordinate 27,533 of NZ_FODS01000025.1, forward strand.
AGGTGCAGATCGTGGACCTGTTGCGCAACCTGCAACGCAAATACGGGCTGGCCTATCTCTTCATCAGCCACGATCTGCACGTGGTGCGCGCGATGAGCCACAAGATCATCGTGATGAAGGCCGGTGACGTGGTCGAGGCCGGGGAGGCGCAGTCGCTGTTTTCCAACCCGCGGAGCGATTACACGCGCGAATTGCTGGCGGCGGTGCCGGATCTGGATCTCTCTGCGGGGTAGCGCGGGCGTCTGCCGTCACAGGCCGGGCAGGTCGATGACAAGCGCCGCGTGATCGGAGGCATGCGGGCGGTGATCGCCCACCGGGCCAAGGCGCGGGCCGGTATAGCGCGCGGCCTCGCGGCCCATTCCGTGGCGCAGGATACGCGGGCGGGCCTCGGGAAAGCGGGCCGCCAGCGCGGGCGAGGCGAGCATCGCATCGGGGCGGGTGTAGAAATCGCCGTGGCTGTCGTGATAGCTCCACCGTTCTTGGGCCGGGCAGCGCGCCACCAGATCCTCGGCCATCTCCGCAAGCGGCGCGTTGGCCGGAGCGTCGCCGCGCCGCGCGGTGTTCAGATCGCCCAGAACCATCCACATCGCCCCGGCGTGATCGGCAAAGCGGCGGGCGATCAGGGTGCGCACCGCCGCCGCCTCCAGCCGCCGGATGGCGCGCGTGTCCTCCGCATCCGGATAGGGGGCCTTGAAATGGCACACGAAGAGCGTGAGCGCGGGCAGTGCCACCTCCAGACAATCGCGGCGGAACACCGGCCGGCCCGGCGCGATGCCGGGCGGGGCGCGCAGGCCAAGGGTGTCGGGTGTCTCGGCGGCGTGGCTGTGGACGGCGAGCGGCGCAGGGCGCGACAGGAGCGCCAGATCGAGCCCGCGCCCGTCATTGCCCGGCAGGCAGATCCGGTGCGGATAGGGTTCTAGCCCCGCAGGCCGCAGGAAGTAATCGTAAAAATGATCGAGCGTTTCGGCGTCGAACACCTCTTGTAGGGCGACGACATCGGCATCGGCGCGGGCCAGAACAGCCGCGGTAAGCCGCCGGTCCACCGGGTCGAGCGCCGCCGCGCCGGGGCCGCTGTCATCGGGGGCGTCGCCATCGCGCGCCCCGTCGAGCCGCGCCCACCCGTGGTCCTGGCGCAGGCGCATGTTCTGCACGTTGAATGTGGCGATCCGCATGTGCCCCCCGGGGTCGGGCCGGCGCTCAGATCGCGCTGCTGTGGCCGGCCATGCTCAGGTCATAGGCGTCGAAGGCCCGCGCGATCATCCGGGTGAGAGGCCGGGCCTCGGGGATGATGGCGAATCCCGCCGCGCCGTGGTCCACCATACCGGGAAAGGCGGCGGCCGCATCCGCGAAAATAGCCGTAAGCGCTTCGGGCGCGATGTCGAAATCGCGGCGAATCTCCTCGGCGTCGATACGGAAATCGCACATCAGCGCCTCTATCATCCGTCCGCGCATCCGGTCCTCGCCCTTGAAAAGATGCCCGCGCGAGGTGGAAAACCGCCCCTCGCGGATCGCGGCGGTGTGGACGGAGGTGGCGGGCGCGTTCTGCGCATATCCTTGCGGAAAGCGCGAGATGGACGAAGCCCCCACCCCGATGAGCACATCGGTGGCGTCGTCGGTGTAGCCCTGAAAGTTGCGCTTCAGCCGCCCCTCGCGCTGCGCCCGCGCAAGGCTGTCTTCGGTGGTGGCGAAATGGTCGATGCCGATCTCGGAATACCCGTCCCAGAGGAAAAGCCGGCGCGCGGTCTCGAACAGCTCGAGCCGCTCCTCGGGGGTTGGCAGGGCGTCCGACGGGATCATCTGCTGGCGCTTGGCCATCCAGGGCACATGCGCATAGCCGTAAAGCGCCACCCGGTCGGGTGAGAGCGACAGGAGTTTCTGTACGCTTTCGGTGATTTTCTCGTTTGACTGATTCGGAAGGCCGAACAGGATATCGGCGTTGAGCGAATGAACGCCGTGGCTGCGGATCATATCGACCGCGTCGCGCGTCACCTCATAGCTTTGAATGCGACCGATCACCTGCTGAATCCCGGCATCGAAGTCTTGCACCCCGATGGAGGCGCGGTTCATCCCCATGGCCGAGAGCATCGCAAGACGCGCGTCGTCAATCTCGTTGGGGTCGATCTCGACAGAGAATTCCCCGCCGTCCGCCAGCGGCGCCACGTTGAAGATCGCTCCGGCCAGATCCTCCATCAGGCCGGGATCGAGAAGCGTCGGCGTGCCGCCCCCCCAGTGCAGCCGCGACAGGCGCACCCCGCGCGGAAGATGGGCGGCCAGCAGCGCAAGCTCCTGCCGGAGCATCTCGACATAGGCGGCCACCGGGGCAAGGGTCTGCGTGCCCTGCGTGCGGCAGGCGCAGAACCAGCACAGCCTGCGGCAGAAGGGCACGTGCACGTAGAGCGAAATCTCCGAATCTTCGGGAATCGCCTCGATCCACTGCCCGAACAGGTCCGGCCCCACATCGTTTCTGAACTGCGGGGCGGTGGGATAGCTGGTATAGCGCGGCACCTTCGCGTCAAATAGACCCAGCGTTGCCAGTTGTGTTTTGATCACCATACCATTACCTATAGACGGCACTCAGCAATTGACTTTGACCCAGATCAAGCGCGGCAGGACCATGTTGAAAGATCCCAAAGCCACAGGCCCTCAGTCCTGTGAGGATTGTCCGATCCGCCATCGTGCGGTCTGCGCGCGCTGCGAAACCGATGAACTCGAAAAGCTCGAGGACATCAAGTATTACCGCACCTTCGAGGCTGGCCAGACGGTGATCTGGGCGGGCGATCCGATGGATTTCGTCGGCTCGGTCGTTTCGGGGATCGCCACGCTGACCCAGACGATGGAGGACGGGCGCCGCCAGATGGTCGGCCTTCTGCTTCCGAGCGATTTTGTCGGGCGACCGGGGCGCGACGGGGCGGCCTATGACGTGGTGGCCACGACCGATCTTGTGATGTGCTGTTTTCGCAAGAAACCGTTTGAAAAGATGATGATGGAGACGCCGCACATCGCCCAGCGTCTGCTTGAGATGACGCTGGACGAGCTGGACGCGGCACGCGAATGGATGCTTATTCTGGGCCGCAAGACCGCGCGCGAAAAGATCGCCTCGCTGCTGTCGATCATCGCGCGGCGCGACGCCACGTTGCAGCTTGCGGGGATGCGGGGGCCTTTGGTGTTCGACCTGCCGCTGACCCGCGAGGCGATGTCCGATTACCTCGGCCTGACGCTGGAGACGGTGAGCCGCCAGATGTCGGCCCTCAAGCGTGACGGTGTGATCGAACTGGAAGGCAAGCGCCATGTGACGATCCCCGATCTGCCGCGCCTGCTCGAAGAGGCGGGCGACGATGCCGATGGCGGGATGATGGCCTGATCGCCGCGACTCAGGGTTAACACGCGGACATCACGGAAAAACCCGTTTCGGTATCACGTCGGTATCGCGTCGGTGGTGAAAACTGTGCCGCGCCGTTTCGGGCCGCTGTGATCACGGCGCGCGTTGCTTTTTCGAGTATTTTCGGAACAGAGAAAAGGGCAGGGCGCCTGCCGCATCTTCTCGGGCAAAATATCCCGGGGTCCGGGGCAGAGCCCCGGGGCCTGCGCGGCCCGAGCGCAAATGGGGACAGAGCGCGCGCCGAACGCGCGCACCGCAAGGTCAGTGCGCCATGAAGACCGGGATCTTGGCCTGCTCCAGCATGGAGCGGGTGGCCCCGCCCAGTATGGCCTCGCGAAAGCGCGAATGGCCGTAGGCGCCCATCACCACCATGTCGGCGGCACAGTCCTGGGCGTGACGCATCAGCACGTCGGAGATTCGCGGCATCGTCTTTGACAGCACGTCGATTTCCGACGTCACGCCGTGGCGGGACAGGAACTGCGACAGCATTCCGCCGGGATCGGAGCGGTTCGGCCCGTGCGCCGGCGGGTCGATCACCACGACGCGCACCACATCGGCGGCCATCAGGAAGGGCAGCGCGGCGCGCACGGCCTCCAGCGATTCGGCGCTTTCGTTCCAGCCGATGGTGATCGTGCGCGGATTGGAGACTGGTTCTGCCCCGTCGGGGACCACGAGAACCGGGGCCTGCCCCTCGAAGAGCGCCGCCTCGATCACCGGCTCCAGCTCCGCGCCATGATCGGGGCCATAGGGTTTGGGCAGGATCACCAGATCCGAAAACCGCGCCCGTGCGGCGACATGGCGGCCCAGATCGGCGATCTGCGCCACTCCGGATTCGGTGCCGAAGCGGATGCCGGAGCCGGACAGCAGGTCGGTCGCCTTCTTCTCGATCGCCTCGGCTTCTTCCTGCGCGCGGGTCAGGGTTTCCTGAAGGATCATGGCATTGGCCCCGGCGTAGTAATATCCGGTCTGGCTTCGGTCCACGCCAAGGCAGAGCGCATCGAAATGGGCGTCCTGCGTGCGGGCGAGCGCGATGCCCTGTGCGATCGTCGTGTCCATGAGCTTGGCGTCTGTCAGGACGGTGAGCAGCGTTTTGTATGCCATTGTCGGAGCCTCCGGTTGTTCGCACTGGCGCATCTGCAACATGTCGGGGATGCGTGTTGAGTTCAATAGCGCGTAAAATGTCGCAATGTGCTTTGATGCAGATCAAGGCCGGAATTTCGCCGCGCTTGCAAAAGGCTTGCAGTCTAAAGCAACCGGGTGACGTGCGAGTCGTGGACCGGAAAGACGAGGGGACGCAAAAATGATCAATTATATCAAGCTGATCGCGCTTGGCCTGATCACGCTTCTGGCGATGATCGCGGCGAACTACGCGCGCGATATGGCCTATCAGATTCACGCGCTGATCGTGATGGTGGTGTCGGGCGGGCTGTTTGTCTGGTTCCTGCGGGGAACGGGAGAGCACAAACCCGTGCCGCAGAACGAATATATGGACGATGTGATCCGCGCCGGTGTGATCGCCACCGCCTTCTGGGGTGTGGTGGGCTTTCTCGTGGGGGTTTTCATCGCCTTTCAGCTTGCCTTTCCGATGCTCAATTTCGAATGGGCCGAGGGCTACGCCAATTTCGGCCGCCTGCGTCCGCTGCACACCTCGGCGGTGATCTTCGCCTTCGGGGGCAACGCGCTTATTGCGACATCGTTTCATGTGGTGCAGCGCACCAGCGCGGCGCGGCTCTGGGGCGGGAACGCGGCGTGGTTCGTGTTCTGGGGGTATCAGCTTTTCATCGTGCTGGCGGCCACCGGCTATCTTCTCGGTGTCACGCAGTCCAAGGAATACGCCGAGCCCGAGTGGTATGTGGACCTGTGGCTCACGATCATCTGGCTGGTCTATCTCGCTGTGTTCATGGGCACGATCATCAAACGCAAGGAGCCGCACATCTATGTCGCCAACTGGTTCTACCTGAGCTTCATCGTCACTGTGGCGATGCTGCATGTGGTCAACAACCTGTCGATCCCGGTGTCGATCTGGGGGTCCAAGTCGGTGCAGGTGTTCGCCGGGGTGCAGGACGCGATGACGCAATGGTGGTATGGCCACAACGCGGTGGGCTTTTTCCTGACCGCCGGGTTCCTGGGCATGATGTATTACTACATCCCCAAACAGGCCGAGCGTCCGGTCTACAGCTACAAGCTGTCGATCATCCACTTCTGGGCGCTGATCTTCATCTACATCTGGGCCGGACCGCACCACCTGCATTACACGGCGCTGCCCGACTGGGCCTCGACGCTGGGCATGGTGTTCTCGATCGTGCTGTGGATGCCGTCCTGGGGCGGGATGATCAACGGTCTGATGACGCTTTCGGGGGCATGGGACAAGCTGCGCACCGATCCGGTGATCCGGATGATGGTGATCGCGGTGGGCTTTTACGGCATGTCCACCTTCGAGGGGCCGATGATGTCGATCCGCGCGGTTAACTCTCTGAGCCATTACACCGACTGGACCATCGGACACGTCCATTCCGGCGCGCTTGGCTGGAACGGGATGATCACCTTCGGGGCGCTCTACTATCTCGTGCCGGTGCTGTGGAAGCGCGAGCGGCTCTACAGCCTGAGTCTCGTGTCATGGCACTTCTGGCTCGCCACGATCGGGATCGTTCTTTACGCCGCGTCGATGTGGGTGACGGGGATCATGGAAGGCCTGATGTGGCGCGAAGTCGATGCCAACGGGTTCCTTGTGAATTCCTTTGCCGACACGGTGGGCGCGAAGTTCCCGATGTATGTGGTGCGCGGTCTGGGCGGGGTCATGTTCCTGCTTGGTGCGATCATCATGTGCTACAACCTGTGGATGACCGTCCGGTCCGCCCCGGCCCGCGAGGGTCTCGGCACCGCGGTTCCGGCTGAATAAGGAGGGTCCTGGATATGGCTATTCTCGACAAGCACAAGATCATCGAGACCAACGCGACCCTTCTGCTGGTCCTCAGCTTTCTGGTGGTGACGGTTGGCGGCATCGTGCAGATCGCACCGCTGTTCTGGCTGGAAAACACCATCGAGGAGGTGGACGGCATGCGCCCCTACACCCCGCTGGAGCTGACCGGGCGCGACATCTATGTTCGCGAGGGCTGCTATGTGTGTCACAGCCAGATGATCCGGCCCATGCGGGACGAGGTCGAACGCTATGGTCACTACAGCCTTGCGGCGGAGTCGATGTATGATCACCCGTTCCAGTGGGGGTCCAAGCGGACCGGGCCCGATCTGGCCCGGGTCGGCGGGCGCTATAGCGACGAGTGGCATGTGGACCACCTGCGCGATCCGCAATCGGTGGTGCCGGAATCGGTGATGCCGAAATACGGGTTTCTTGAGAGGCGACTTCTCGACGGGGACTATGTCGCCGACGTGATGGCCACCAACCGTTTCGTGGGCGTGCCCTACAGCGACGGGATGATCGAGAACGCGCGGCTGGATTTCCGGGCGCAGGCGGACCCCGACAGCGACTATGACGGGCTGTTGGAACGCTATGGCGAGGATAGTGTGAACGTGCGCAATTTCGACGGGCGCCCCGGTGTGTCGGAGATGGATGCGCTGGTCGCCTATCTTCAGATGCTGGGCACGCTGGTCGATTTTTCGACCTTCACGCCGGTGGCATCGCGGTAGGGGGCAGGCAGATGGAAACCTATTCTCTTCTAAGGCAATTCGCCGACAGCTGGATGCTTCTGTTCCTGTTCCTGTTCTTCATCGCGGTGATCATCTGGGTGTTTCGCCCCGGATCCCGCAAGACCCATCAGGACAGTGCGGATATCCCGTTCCGGCATGAACACAAACCCGCCTCGGACGACGATGACGACGAGGAGGCGCGGAAATCCAAACCCGCCACGGACGAGGAGGCGAGGAAATGAGCAAGAAACCCGTTAAGAAGCAAGAGCCCGAGACCACCGGCCACGAGTGGGACGGCATCCGGGAATACAACAACCCGCTGCCGCGCTGGTGGGTCTGGGTGTTCTATGCGACGATCGTCTGGGGTGTGGGATACTCCATCGCCTATCCGGCATGGCCGGGGATCACCAAGGCGACCTCCGGTCTTCTGGGGTATTCCACCCGCGCCGAGGTGGCCGAGGATATCGACCGCGTCGAGCAGGCCAATTCGGAGATCAATACCCGGCTGGCCTCGGTCGAGCTGGACGAGATTTCTGAAAACCCCGAGCTTGAGGGCTATGCCAACTCTGCGGGCGCGGCGGTCTATCGCACATGGTGCGCGCAGTGCCACGGGTCCGGCGCGGCGGGGGCCAAGGGCTACCCGAACCTTCAGGACGATGCCTGGCTCTGGGGTGGGGATATCGAGGAGATCCACTATACCGTCAGCCACGGGATCCGCAACGAGACCGACCCGGATGCGCGCTGGTCGCAGATGCCGGCCTTCGGGCGCGACGGGCTTCTGTCCGGGGAGGAGATCGAACAGGTCGTGAATTTCGTCATGACGTTGTCGGGCCGCGAGCCGCGGGACAGCGCCATGGTCGAGGCGGGCGCGGAACTCTTTGAGTATGAGTGCGCGGCCTGCCATGGCCCGGAGGGCGGCGGCGACCGGATGCAGGGCGCCCCGGCGCTCAACGATGCGATCTGGCTCTTTGGCGGGGATTACGACACGCTTGTGGAGACGGTGACGAACAGCCGTTTCGGTGTCATGCCCGCATGGAACGACCGGCTGTCGGAGGCGGAGATCCGCGCTGTCGCCACCTATGTTCACGGGTTGGGCGGCGGCGAATAGCCCGTCCCATGCGACCGGACAGAGCAACACCGGCCCCTGCGGGGCCGGTGTTTTTCATGGTGGACTTGATCTCTGTCAAAGGCGCGGGCGCGCGAATCTGTCAGATATGAGTCATCGGGCGGCCAATGCCCGATCAGCTTACCCCAAGGGGTCGTTCACGACGCTTTGGGGGGTGGGGTGTCGGTTTTCCGTCCTGTTCGCGCGTTTCCTGGAAAGCCGGCACCCTATATTTCCTGACATAGCATGAATCCCTGCGGCGGCAAGCCGGGCCTGTCGTCAAACCGCACGAAAAAAGCCCCATGCCGAAGCACGGGGCCATTCCGACCTGCAACGGGGAGTTGCGTCAGGCCGGTGTTCCTTTGGTGTGCGCCGGGCGCGGCGCCGGCGGCGCGGCTTTGGGCGCGGGCGCGTTCGAGCGCGCGGCGGTGAAGAAAGTTTTAGCGTAGATACCGAGCATGGGGCGACCTCTTGGGACAGGGTGAATATCCCCCAATGTAGGGAATTCATGCTAGGATCGCGACTCAGGAATATTTCGGATCTGTAAGGTGGACTTACACATGGACTGGCACAGGTTTCCCCCGCTCAACGCGCTTCGGGCCTTTGCGGCAGTGGCCGAGGCCGGAACGACGACGCGCGCGGGCGCGCGGCTCAACGTCAGTCACGCGGCGGTGAGCCAGCAGTTGCGCAGCCTTGAGACCCATCTGGGCGTTGCGCTGGTGGATCGCAGCGGGCGCAGCCTGACGCTGACCGATGACGGGGAGCGGCTCGCGCAGGTGCTTCTGAGCGGGTTCGGCGAGATTGACGCGGTGATCGCGGAGATCACCGGGCAGGAGGACCGGCGCCCGCTTCAGGTCTCGCTCACCCCGACGTTCGCGGCCAACTGGCTCATGCCGCGGCTCGCGTCTTTCCGGCAGGGGCACCGGCAGGTGGACATACTGCTCAACCCGACGCCTTCGGTGGTGCGGCTGGTGCCCGGCGGGATTGACCTTGCGATCCGCTATGGACAAGGGCACTGGCCGGGGCTGGAGGCGCAACTTCTGTTCGAAACGACTCTGGCGGTGGTGGCCGCACCCGAACTGGTGGGGGACCGGGTGTTCGACAGCCCGTCGGACCTTGCGGCCTATCCTTGGTTGCAGGAACTGGGCACCACGGAGGCGAGCGATTTTCTGGCGCAATATGGCGGGGAGCACCTTCGGGGCGTCGGCTGGACGGAGGTGCCGGGCAACCTGATGCTCGACGGGGCGCGGGGCGGGCAGGGGATCGCCATGACCGCGCGGCGGTTCGTGGCGCCCGACATCGCGGCGGGGCGTCTGCGGCTTCTGTTCGAAATCGACCTTGGCAAAGGGTACTATCTGGTCATGCGCCCCGGTGTGCCGCGCCCCGCCCTGCGACAGTTTTGCGCATGGCTTTCGGAGCAGGCAAGGCAGGATGTGAAGGCAGGGGTCTTGTAAAGATACCTCGTGGATACACAATTTGATACAGGTCAAGGCCCCCGCGACCGGGGAGTGGGACAAGGCCCCGGACCGATCTTAACATGACGGGTGAGTCCCTTGAGCAGCACCAACACAGACCAACCGCTCTACCAGGCGCGCGAACCTATTTTTCCGCGGCGGGTATCGGGCAAGTTCCGCAATCTCAAATGGGTGATCATGGCGGTGACGCTGGGCATCTATTACCTGGCGCCGTGGATTCGCTGGGACCGGGGGCCGAGCCTTCCCGATCAGGCAATCCTGATTGATCTGGCGAACAGGCGGTTCTTCTTCTTCTGGATCGAGATCTGGCCGCACGAGTTCTATTTCATCGCGGGGCTTCTGATCATGGCGGGGCTGGGGCTGTTTCTGTTCACCTCGGCGCTGGGGCGGGTCTGGTGCGGCTATGCCTGCCCGCAGACGGTCTGGACCGATCTGTTCATCCTCGTAGAGCGGTGGATCGAGGGTGACCGCAACGCGCGCCTGCGCCTGCACCGGCAGAAGAAATGGGATCTGCGCAAGATCCGCCTGCGGCTGACGAAATACCTGTCGTGGGTTCTGATCGGTCTGGCGACCGGCGGGGCCTGGGTGTTCTATTTCGCGGATGCGCCGACGCTGCTGCGCGATCTGGTGACGCTCAACGCGCATCCGGTGGCCTATACGACGATGGCGATCCTGACCGGCACGACCGTCTTTTTCGGCGGGATCGCGCGCGAGCAGATCTGCATCTATGCCTGCCCGTGGCCGCGGATTCAGGCGGCGATGATGGACGAGGACACGCTGACCGTCGCCTATCGCGAATGGCGCGGGGAGCCGCGCGGCAAGCTTAAGAAAGGGCATCTCGACCCCGATCAGGGAGATTGCATCGACTGCATGGCCTGCGTCAATGTCTGCCCGATGGGTATCGATATCCGCGACGGTCAGCAGCTTGAGTGCATCACCTGCGCGCTGTGTATCGATGCCTGCGACGACGTGATGGCAAAGATCGGCAAGCCGCGCGGCCTGATCGATTACATGGCGCTGTCCGACGAAGATCAGGAGCGCAAGGGTGCGCCGCCGCGCCCGATATGGGAACACGTGCTGCGACCGCGCACGATGCTTTATACCGGGCTCTGGACGCTGGTGGGCGTTCTTCTGGTGGTGGCGCTGTTCATCCGGTCGGATATCGAAGTGACGGTTGCGCCGGTGCGCAACCCCACGTTTGTCACGCTGTCGGATGGCACGATCCGCAACACCTACGAGGTGCGGTTGCTCAACAAGCATGGCGAGGACCGGCCCTTCCGCATCTCTGTCACCGGGGACTCGGCGCTGCGGGTGCAGCTTGAGGGCACGCCGTATGAAATGGTGACGGTGCCGGCCGATTCCATGCTCAATCAGCGGGTCTATGTGCTGGCGCCGCGCGGGTCGGAACCGGCCTCGAGCGAGGTCACGCCCTTCCGCTTCTGGGTGGAGGATCTGGGCAATGGCGATCGGGTCTACAAGGACACGATCTTTAACGGGAGTGCGAACTGATGGCGAAACGCGAGTTTACGGGGCGCCATGCGGCGATGGTCTTTATCGGCGCCTTCACGGTGATCATCGGGGTCAACCTTGCGCTGGCGTGGAACGCGGTGGCGACCTTTCCGGGGCTGGAGGTGAAGAACTCCTATGTCGCCAGTCAGGAGTTCGACGTGCGCCGCGACGCGCAGGAGGCGCTTGGCTGGGATGTGCGGGCGCGGGCGGAGGGCGGTTTTGTGTCGCTCGCGATCACCGGCGCGGACGGGCAGCCGGTCGAGGTGGAGCGCCTGCACGCGGTGGTCGGGCGGGCGACCCATGTGAAGGATGATGTGGAGCCGGAGTTCCGGTTCGACGGGCGCGCCTATGTCGCGCCGCTGGAGCTTGGCGCGGGCAACTGGAACATCCGCATGACGGCGCTGGCGTCCGATGGCACGGAGTTCGCGCAGCGCGTTGTTCTGCGAGTGGTGCGCTGAGATGACGACGGCGATGCGGCCCTCCGTCTCGGCCTGCCCGGCCTGCGAGGCCGCGCCGGGCGCGGTTGCGCTGGCGCAGAAGGCGGAGGCCGAGAGGGGCGCACGGCTGGCGCTGTCGGTGCCGGGCGTGCATTGCGGCGCCTGCATCGGCGCGGTGGAACGGGCGCTGTCGGCGCATCCGGGGGTGCGTTCGGCGCGGGTGAACCTGACGCTGAAACGCGCGAGCGTGGAGGCGGACCCGGAGGTGAGCGCCGACGATCTGGTGCGCGTTCTGGACGGGATCGGATACGAAGCGCATGAGCTGGATGCCGGGGCGCTGCGCGCGACGGCGACGGACCGGGCCGGGCGCGATTTCCTGATGCGGCTGGCGGTGGCCGGGTTTGCCGCGATGAATGTCATGCTGCTGTCGATCTCGGTCTGGTCGGGGGCGCAGGACGCGACGCGCGACCTGTTCCACTGGATTTCCGCCGCCATCGCCTTTCCGGCGATCCTTTTCGCGGGCAAGCCGTTCTATGTCAGCGCATGGGGCGCGCTGCGGCATTGGCGGCTGAACATGGATGTGCCGATCGTGCTGGCGATCGTGCTGGCGATGCTCACCTCGCTCTGGGAGACATCGCTTTCGGGCGAGCACGCCTATTTCGACGCGGCGCTGGCACTGGTGTTCTTCCTGCTGGCGGGGCGCTATCTCGATCACCGGACGCGGGCGGTGGCGCGCTCGGCGGCCGAGGAGCTTGCCGCGCTGGAGGTGCCGCGCGCGGTGCGGGTGACGGCGCAGGGCGAGGAAACGGTGCCCGTGGCGGCGCTTGCGGTGGGCGACGTGGTGCTGGTGCGGCCGGGCGGGCGGATGTCCGTTGATGGCGAAATCGTGGCCGGGCGGTCGGAACTGGATCGCTCGCTTCTGACCGGGGAGACGGTGCCCGTCTTTGCCGGGCCGGGGCAGGCGGTGAGCGCCGGGGAGGTCAACCTGACCGGACCGCTGCGCGTGCGTGCCAGCGCGGTGGGCGAGGAGACGAGCCTGCACCGCATGGCCGATCTGGTGGCCATCGCGGAATCGGGGCGCTCGCGCTACACCTCGCTGGCGGACAGCGCGGCGAAGCTCTATGCGCCGGGGGTGCATATCCTGTCGGCGCTGGCATTCATCGGCTGGTATCTGTTCACCTTCGACATGCGGATTGCGCTCAATATCGCGGCGGCGGTGCTGATCATCACCTGCCCCTGCGCGCTTGGTCTCGCGGTGCCGGCGGTGACGACGGCCGCCTCGGGGCGGCTGTTCCGCAAGGGGATGCTGATCAAGCATGCCACCGCGCTGGAGCGGCTGGCGCAGGTGGACACGGTGGTGTTCGACAAGACCGGCACGCTGACCGAAGGGGTGCCGCAGGTCACGAACCTCGATGAGATTCCGCAGGAGGCGCTTGGCGTGGCGCGGGCGCTGGCGGAAGGATCGTCGCATCCGCTGTCGCAATCCATCGCGCGCGCGGCGCGTGCGGCGGGTGTGGCGGCGGCGCGGATCATGGACGCCGAGGAAATTCCCGGCTATGGCACGCAGGCGCGCTGGAACGGGCAGCGTGTGCGGCTTGGCCGGGGCGCATGGGTCGGTGCGGCGCCGGAGCCGGGCACGGCGGCGTTTCTGGCGATCGGAGAGGGACCGGCGCGGGCCTTCCGCTTTGCCGATGCGCTGCGGCCCGGCGCGGAGGAAGCGGTGCGGGCCCTGCGTGAGAGCGGGCGCGCGGTGCTGCTTTTGTCGGGCGACAGCGAGGGGGCGGTGCGCGATCTGGCCGGCCGGCTTGGCATCGAGGACTGGATCGCCGGGGCGCTGCCTGCCGAGAAGGCGGAGAAGGTTCAGGCGCTCGGGCAGGCGGGACGCAAGGTTCTGATGGTGGGCGACGGGCTCAACGATACGGCGGCGCTCGCGGCGGCGCATGTGTCGATTTCCCCCGCCTCGGCGCTCGATGCGGCGCGGGTGGCGAGCGACATTGTGCTTCTGGGCAAGGATCTGTCCCCGATTGCCGAAGCTGTCAGCGTGGCGCAGAAGGCGACCCGGCGCATTCGCGAGAATTTCCGTATCGCCACGCTTTACAACGTGATTGCCGTGCCGCTCGCGGTGGCGGGGCTGGCCACGCCGTTGATTGCGGCATTGGCGATGTCGGCCAGTTCGATTACAGTGTCGCTGAACGCGCTACGACTGAGGTGATCCGATGTCTGTTCTGAGCTATCTTATTCCGATTTCCCTGATCCTTGGCGGGGTTGGTCTTCTGGGCTTCATCTACACGGTGAAGTCGAACCAGTATGACGATCCCGAAGGGGACGCCCGGCGCATCCTGAGCGGGGAATGGGACGACCACCCCAAGCCGTGATCAGGCGGAAAACCGCACCTCGGCCGGGCTGAGACCCTCAATCTCCACGACGCACGATTGCCCCGCCGTGATCGGGCCGACGCCGGCGGGCGTGCCGGTCATGATCAGATCGCCCGGCGCCAGCGTGACCAGCCGCGACAGGAATGCGATCACGTCGGCGGTGGGCCAGATCATCTCGGACAGATCGGCGGTCTGGCGCAATGCGCCATCCACATGGGCTGTGATGCGGCCGTGGATCATCGGCCCGGTTTCCGCGATGGGGTGCAGCGCGCCGATGATCGCCGAATTGTCGAAACCCTTGGACATGTCCCACGGGCGGCGCAGCGATTTTGCCTCTGCCTGCAGATCGCGGCGTGTCAGGTCATTGCCGGCCGCAAACCCCCAGACATGCGACAGCGCCTCGTCGGCGTCGATACCGGCGCCGCCCGTACCGATGGCGACCACAAGCTCCGCCTCGTGGTGGAGATCCTGTGTGGCCACGGGAAACGGCAGGTCGCGCCCCGACGGGGTGGCGGCATCGCCCGGCTTGGTGAAGAAAAACGGCGGATCGCGGTCCGGATCATGGCCCATTTCGCGGGCATGCTCGGCGTAATTGCGTCCGACGCAGAAGATCCGGCGGACCGGGAAAGATGCATCGCGCCCCGCAACGGGCAGCAACGTGGGGCCAGGTGGGGCGAAAACGGTGTCACTCATGCGCTTTTCATGCCCGGCAGGGCGCGCGGGCGCAAGCCCGTTCGGTCAGGAAGAGGGGCCGATCATGAAACAGGCGATCTGCCGGGCCTGTAGCCTGCGGCAGGCCAGATCGGCGCTTTCGCGGGTCAGGCCATGAAAGTTGGCATCATAGCCACGGCTCGATTTGACCACCTTGCGCAGGGAACCTTCGAGAGTGGTCATTTCCGCCAGCGCGGTCTTGAGCAGCACCTTCTCGGCGGCATAGCGGTTCGGGTAACGACCGATATTGATCCCCCACTGGCGTCCGCCGGAGGTGGACAGGCGGGTGACGACCTCGGGTTCGGGTTCTGTTTCGGGAGACTGGGTGCTGGCGACCGTCACCTCGATGTCGCGGACGACGGGCCGGACGTCCGGCACTTCGGTCTGGTTCTCGGTCTGCGCCTCGCTCAGGGCTTGGCGAATGTCGTCCTCGATCACGTCTGCGCTGGCGACCTCGAGCGTCGGGGTGTCATCCGCGCGGGGGCGGGGAACCGGGCGCAGGCTTCGCGTCACGGCGGTGGCGACACGCAGCGATTTGCCCCTGTCCTGTCCGCTGCCATCATAGCGGGGCGGTTCCGGCTTGCGCACGGCGACGCGGGCGGGCGAGCGGCTGAATCCCAGATCGAGAAGTTCCGCCACCTTGGCGTTGCGCGACACGGTGGAGCGCCCGCCGAACACCGTGGCGATCACCCGCTTGCCGCCGCGCTCCGCGCTGGCCACGAGGTTGAACCCGGCGGCGTTGGTAAAGCCGGTCTTGATCCCGTCGGCGCCCTTGTAGGCGGCCAGAAAGCGCCGGTTCGTGTTATAGACGGTCTTCATCCCGGCGTCGGTCGAGCGCCGCGAGAAGAGGTTGTAATATTGCGGAAAGTCGAAGAAGAGCTGCCGGCCCAGAAGGGTCATGTCCCGCGCGGTGGACAGGTGCCCCGAGGCTGTCAGCCCGTGCGCGTTCTTGAAGGTGGTGCGCGTCATCCCCATGGCCTTGGCGGTGCGGGTCATGCGGCGGGCAAAGGCGGCCTCTGACCCTGCGATCGCCTCGCCAAGGGCGGTGGCGGCGTCGTTGGCCGAACGCACAGACGCGGCGCGGATGAGATAGCGCAACTTGATCTTCTGGCCGGTGCGCAGGCCGAGCTTGGAGGGCGGCTCGGCGGCGGCATTGCGTGAAATGGTAACCACCGTGTCGAGGGTGATTTCACCGTTCTTGATGGCCTCGAACACGATGTAAAGCGTCATCATCTTGGTGAGGGAGGCGGGATGCAGCCTGGTGTCGGCATTATGCGAATGCAGCACCTCGCCGGAGCGCGCGTCGATCACCATCGCGGCATAGGGGGCGGCCTGCGCCGGGGGCGGCACGAGCGCCACCACCAGAATGAACGTCGATAGAAGTGCGCCCAAGAGAGCCGGGCCAATACGCCGCGTCTTCACTGTTTCCGCCTTTGCCTGCCTCTTGACCGCCGGTTATCCGGCTGGCCTCATTCTTTGGAAAAAGGCTAGCACAGAGGGATCAATGAATAAACCCTTATAGTTGAGTGGGATGCTGTCCATTTTTCGTCACACGTGTCAAGATTTAGGGGCTGTGAAGGCGGCAGCCGCAAGACCGGCGAATTGTGAGAAAATATGTCAGAATGTGGCAACAATCAGGTGCGGCGCTCAGTCAATTTCAGCCACCAGATCGGGCAAGCCGGCCAGCGAGTCGATCCTGCGGTAGCGGGGCGCCTCTTCGGGCGCGTCGGCCCGTTCGATTTCCCAAGTGAGGCCATGGGGCACGTGGACACCCCATCCGCCGGCCTCGATCGCCGGAACCACGTCCGAGCGCAACGAATTGCCGATCATCATGGCGTGGGTTGCGCCTTCGCCATGGCGGGAGAAGATCCGCTCATAGACGGGGCGGGTCTTGTGCGACACGATTTCCACCGCGTCGAACAGATCGCCAAGGCCGGATTGTGCCAGCTTGCGTTCCTGATCGAGCAGGTCGCCCTTGGTGATCAGCAGTATCCGGTGGTCCCGGGCCATGTCCTCGACCGTTTCGCGGGCATGGGGCAGAAGATCGATGGGGTGTTCGAGCATCTCGCGCCCGGCGGCCAACAGTTCGGAAATCACGGCGGCGGGCACCTTCTCGCCGGTCACTTCGATCGCGGTTTCGATCATGGAGAGCACGAAACCCTTGATGCCAAATCCGTAGTGCCCGAGATTGCGCTTCTCGGCGGCCAGAAGCCGCTCCATCAGGTGATCGGGATCGGTGAAATCTGTCAGAAGGGCTGCGAATCGCTCTTGGGTGATGCGGAAAAACCGCTCATTGTGCCAGAGCGTATCATCCGCATCGAAGGCGATTATCGTGAGATTTTTTGCCATGAATCCCGTCTCGGCTCCGGTGCGCCCCTTTTCTATCCCCCGCAAGAGGTTATATAAACCCGAGATATAACACGGGACGATCAAAAGACCGCAATGACACTGAAACCGCTGCTCATGTCGGACAAGAAAGACGACGACGACGGCGAGTCCGGCGTCGCCGTCAAGACCCGCACGCGCACCAAGCGGCCTCCGCTTTACAAGGTGCTGCTGCTCAATGACGATTTCACGCCCATGGAATTCGTCGTTCATATTCTGGAGCGGTTTTTCGGAATGAGCCACGCACAGGCGTTCGAGATCATGCTGACCGTTCACAAGCGGGGGGTTGCGGTGGTTGGTGTCTTCAGCCACGAGATCGCGGAGACGAAGGTGACGCAGGTGATGGATTTCGCACGGCGCCATCAGCACCCGCTGCAATGCACCATGGAGAAGGAATGATCCGCGCCACGTCGCGGGCCGGGTGCGATGTCTGAGCCGAGACTTTCCCTTGCGCTGAAGGATGGCACGCTGCATTTGCCCGATACGGGGCGGATCGCTGTGATCGGTCCGCGCGCGGATCAGGATCTGTCGGCGTTGCCGCAGGGCCGGGTTCAGGTGATCACGCCGATCAAGCCCGATTTCGACGTATTCTTCGACGCCGGCTATGACTGCGCGGTGTCGGCGGATGGCGGCGGGCCCTATGCAGTAGCGCTTGTCTGCCTTCCGCGTGTGAAGGTGCTGGCGCATGCGCGGATTGCGCAAGCGGCGGCCCTTGCCCCGCTGGTGATCGTAGACGGGCAGAAGACCGACGGCGCGGATAGCCTTCTGCGCGATTGCCGCAAAAGGGCGGAGGTCGGCGGTGTGCTGTCCAAGGCACATGGCAAACTGTTCTGGTTTCAGGGCGGAGATTTCGCCGATTGGGCCGCGCCCGGCCCGGCGCGCGGAGCGCATGGCTATGTCACCGCGCCGGGAGTGTTTTCCGCGGACGGTCCGGACCCGGCCTCCGTCGCGCTGGCCGCGGCGTTGCCGGCAAAGCTGGGGCGGAAGGTGGCCGATCTGGGCGCGGGCTGGGGGTTTCTTTCGGCGGCCGTGCTGGAGCGGTCGGGTGTTGAGATCCTGCATCTGGTGGAGGCGGATCATACGGCACTGGAGTGCGCGCGGCAGAATGTAACCGATGCGCGGGCGCGGTTTCACTGGGCCGATGCGACCCGGTGGAGGCCCGAAGAGCGCCTTGATACGGTCGTGATGAACCCGCCGTTTCATTCCGGCCGCAGCGCCGACCCTGAGTTGGGCCGCGCCTTCATCGCCGCCGCCGCGCAGATGCTCACCCCGTCGGGGGCGCTCTGGCTTGTCGCCAACCGGCATTTGCCCTATGAGGCGGCACTGCGCGCGGCGTTCGAACGGGTTGAGGAGGTTGCCGGTGATACCCGGTTCAAGATCCTGCACGGGGAAAGACCTTCTCGCCCCGCGCGGTAGTCTCGCTTAACCTGCGTCAGAAACATGGGGATTGTGCATGTCTTTTTCTATCGCGGGTAAAACCGCCATCGTGACCGGGGCGGCAAACGGGATCGGCCTTGCCGTGGGGCGGCATTTCGCGGATCGGGGCGCAAACGTCATGTTTGCCGATATGGATGAAAAGCGTCTTGCCAAGGAGTTGGGCACGCTGCCCGATGACGGCAACATGCGGTATTTCGCGGGCGATCTGCGCGAGCGTCTGACCATTGCGAACCTGATATCCGCCACGCTCGACGCCTTTGACAGCGTGGATATTCTGGTCAATGGCAGCCGTCAGGTGGTGCCGTCCGATCCGCTCGACCCCGAGGACGACAGTGTCGAGCAGCTTTTGCAGCAGAACCTGATGACGGGCCTGCGCCTGTCGCAGATTGTCGCGCGGCGGATGATCAAGCAATCCGAAGGCCGGAGCGAGGGGCAGGCGGGGGCGATCGTCAACCTCAGTTCCATCGCGGCGCGGCTGACGCAGCCAGAGCTTCTGGGGTATTCGGTCTCCACCGCGGCGCTCGATCAGATGACGCGCTCGATGGCGCTGGCGCTGGCGCCCTACAGGATCCGGGTGAACGCGGTGGCCTTCGGCTCTGTCATGAGCGCGAGCCTGAAGGACACGCTGCGCGAAAACCGCGAGTATCGTAGCGACATCGAGGAGCACACGCCCTTGGGCCGGATCGCGGCACCGGGAGAGTTGGCCGAGACGGTGCAGTTTCTGGCCTGCGAGGGGTCGGGGTTCATGACCGGGCAGATCGTGACGCTGGATGGTGGGCGCACCCTGCTTGACCCCGTGGGAGCGCCCGCGCATTGAGACGCGCACAGGGTTTTCCAAGCCGGTTCCGGCAATGCGTGGCGCAACGGCGGGCAACGACGGGGTAGTATTATGAGCGAGATGATGGAGAGCGAAAAGGCGCGTGCGAGCGCTTGGTTCCACGGCCTGCGCGATGACATCGTGGCGGCCTTCGAAGGGCTTGAGGACAGCCACGAGACCGGCCCTTTTGTCGATGAGCCGGCGGGCCGTTTCGTCGTGAGCGAGACAAAGCGCGCCTCGGACGACGGGACGGACGCGGGCGGCGGCCTGATGAGCGTGATGCGCGGGGGGCGTGTCTTCGAGAAGGTGGGGGTCAATGTCTCGGCCGTCTACGGACAGCTCGGTGAGCGGGCGCAGGCCGCGATGGCGTCGCGCAAGGGACTGCCGGGAATGCGGGAAGATCCGCGGTTCTGGGCGTCCGGCATCAGTCTGGTCGCCCATATGCGCAACCCGCATGTGCCAGCCGTTCACATGAACACACGGATGTTCTGGACGCCGCATGGCTGGTGGTTCGGGGGCGGGTCCGACCTGAACCCCTGTATCGAATACGAAGAGGACACCGCGCATTTCCACGCCACGCAGAAGGCGTATTGCGACCGGCACGATGCGGCGCATTATCCGCGCTTCAAGACGTGGGCGGACGAGTACTTCTTTATCCCGCATCGCGGGCGCGCGCGCGGGGTCGGCGGGATCTTTCTTGACGATTACTGCACCGGCGACTGGCAGGCCGATTTCGCCTTTGTTCAGGATGTGGGCCGCGCGTTTCTGCCCGCCTTCGTGCCGCTGGTGGAAAAGCGGCGCGCGCAGGCGTTCACCGAGACAGAGAAGGACGCGCAGCTTATCCATCGCGGCCTCTATGCGGAATACAATCTGGTCTATGACCGGGGCACAAAATTCGGCCTGGAAACCGGACATGACGCCAACGCGGTGCTGATGAGTCTGCCGCCGCTGGCAAAATGGGTGTGAGCTGCGCGCCGGTGGATTGACCGCCGCGGCGGAACATGCTCAAGAGAGCGGCATGCGGCCCCGTAGCTCAACCGGATAGAGCAAGCGCCTTCTAAGCGCTAGGTTGGGGGTTCAAGTCCTCCCGGGGTCGCCA
>NZ_FODS01000030.1 GCF_900110425.1 Salinihabitans flavidus
CGAGAAAACCGTCATTGCGCCAAGCATAGAAATAGCCCCGCACCGTCGAAACCGGCGGAAAGTCATTCGGCAGCATCCGCCACTGGCACCCGGTCGTCGCCATGTAGAGGATCGCGTCGAACACGTCGCGCAAGCTTGTCGTGCGGGGTCTGCCCGTGGTCTTGGGTGCGGGCATGAAAGGCGCGATCAGTGCCCATTCGGGGTCTGTCAAATCGCTTGCGTATTTGCCACCCGCTCGGGCATGCTGGCGGCGAGTGAGTTCGGTCCAGGCCATCGTGATCTCCGTTCAGCTTTGCAACCGAACAGAAGCACAACCTGCTGAACTCACTCAATTAGTTTCAAATCGGGCTCTTAGACCGATACGCAATCGACAGGCGCCAACAGGGGGAGGCCAGCGAATGCCCGAATTTCAGAAGATCCTCATTGCCAATCGCGGAGAGATCGCGATTCGCGTCATGCGCGCCGCCAATGAGCTTGGCAAGCGCACGGTCGCCATCTTCGCAGAAGAGGACAAACTGAGCCTGCACCGCTTCAAGGCCGATGAGGCCTACCGCGTCGGCGAAGGGCTCGGCCCCGTCGCGGCCTATCTGTCGATTGACGACATCATCCGCGTCGCCCGCGAAAGCGGCGCGGACGCGATCCACCCCGGCTATGGCCTGCTGTCTGAAAACCCCGATTTCGTCGATGCCTGCACAGCCGCGGGCATCGCCTTCATCGGCCCGAAGGCTGACACCATGCGCGCCCTAGGCGACAAGGCCAGCGCCCGCCGCGTCGCCATCGAGGCCGGCGTGCCGGTCATCCCCGCCACCGAGGTGCTGGGCGAGGACATGGACGCCATCCGCCGCGCCGCGCAGGAGGTCGGCTATCCGCTCATGCTCAAGGCGAGCTGGGGCGGCGGCGGGCGCGGGATGCGCCCCATCACGGGCCCCGAAGAGCTTGAGGAAAAGGTCCGCGAGGGCCGCCGCGAGGCCGAGGCCGCCTTCGGCAACGGCGAGGGCTACCTTGAGAAGATGATCACCCGCGCCCGCCACGTCGAGGTGCAGATCCTCGGGGACCGGCACGGGCAGATCTATCACCTGTTTGAGCGCGACTGCTCCGTGCAGCGCCGCAACCAGAAGGTCGTGGAACGCGCGCCCGCCCCCTATCTCACCGAATTGCAGCGCGAAGAGATCTGCGAGCTGGGCGCCCGGATCTGCAAGCACGTGAACTACGAATGCGCCGGCACCGTCGAGTTTCTGATGGATATGGACACCAGCCAGTTCTATTTCATCGAGGTGAACCCCCGTGTGCAGGTCGAACACACCGTCACCGAGGAGGTGACCGGGATCGACATCGTGCAGGCCCAGATCAAGATCGCCGAAGGCAAGACCATCGCCGAGGCGACCGGCAAGCCCGATCAGGATCACATCACGCTCCACGGCCACGCGCTTCAGACCCGGATCACCACCGAGGACCCACAGAACAATTTCATCCCCGATTACGGGCGCATCACCGCCTATCGCTCGGCCACCGGCATGGGTATCCGCCTCGATGGCGGGACCGCCTATGCGGGCGGGGTGATCACGCGCTACTACGATTCGCTGCTGGTGAAGGTCACGGCCCACGCGCAGACGCCCGAGGCCGCGATTGCCCGGATGGACCGCGCCCTGCGCGAATTCCGCATCCGGGGCGTCAGCACCAATATCGCCTTCGTCGAGAACCTGCTCAAGCACCCGACCTTCCTGAGCAATCAGTATACAACGACCTTCATCGACAGCACGCCGGAGCTGTTTCACTTCAACAAGCGCCGCGACCGGGGCACCAAGGTGCTCACCTATATCGCCGACATCACCGTCAACGGGCACCCCGAGACACAGGACCGCCCGCGCCCGCACCCCGATCTCAAACCGGCACGCGCCCCCGCCCGGCGCGTGGACACCCCCCCGCCGGGCACGAAAACCCTGCTCGATGACAAGGGGCCCAAGGCAGTCGCCGACTGGATGAAGGCGCAAAGGCAGCTTCTGTTCACCGACACCACCATGCGCGACGGGCATCAGTCGCTTCTGGCCACGCGGATGCGCTCGGTTGACATGATCAGGGTGGCGCCGGCCTATGCCGCCAACCTGCCGCAACTGTTCAGCGTCGAATGCTGGGGCGGGGCGACCTTCGATGTCGCCTACCGCTTCTTGCAGGAATGCCCGTGGCAGCGCCTGCGCGATCTGCGCGCGGCCATGCCCAACCTGCTCACGCAGATGCTTCTGCGCGCCTCAAACGGGGTGGGCTACACCAATTATCCCGACAACGTCGTGCAGGAGTTCGTCCGCCAGTCGGCCGAAACCGGAATCGACGTGTTCCGCGTCTTCGACAGCCTGAACTGGGTGGAGAACATGCGCGTGGCGATGGACGCGGTGCAGGCGTCCGGCAAGATCTGCGAGGGCACGATCTGCTATACCGGCGATGCGCTCGATCCCGCGCGCGCCAAATACGACATCGCCTATTACGTGAAGATGGCGCGGGAGCTTGAGGCGGCGGGCGCGCATGTGCTCGGCATCAAGGACATGGCCGGGCTGATGAAGGCACCCACGGCGGCGGTGCTGTTTCCCGCGCTGAAGGATGCGGTGGATCTGCCCATCCATTTCCACACCCACGACACCTCCGGCGCGGCGATCGCGACGGTGCTGGAGGCCGCGAAGGCCGGGGTGGATTGCGTCGATGCCGCGATGGACGCCTTTTCCGGCAACACCTCGCAGCCGACGCTCGGCACCATCATGGAATCGCTGCGCCAGACCGACCGCGAAAGCGATCTCGACATCACCGCCGTGCGCGAGATTTCCAACTACTGGGAGGCGGTGCGCGGACAATACGCCGCCTTCGAATCCGGGCTTCAGGCCCCCGCGTCAGAGGTGTATCTGCACGAAATGCCCGGCGGGCAGTTCACCAACCTCAAGGCGCAGGCCCGCTCCATGGGGCTGGAGGACCGCTGGCACGAGGTCGCGCAGACCTATTCGGACGTGAACCGGATGTTCGGCGACATCGTGAAGGTCACGCCATCGTCGAAAGTGGTCGGCGACATGGCGCTGATGATGGTCAGTCAGGGCCTGACCCGCGAAGAGGTCGAAGACCCCGATGTGGATGTGGCCTTCCCGGAGTCGGTCATCGACATGATGCGCGGCAATCTCGGTCAGCCCCCCGGCGGCTTTCCCGGCAAGATCGTCAAAAAGGTCCTCAAGGGCGAGGCGCCCAATACCGAACGCCCCGGCAAGCACCTCGACCCCGTCGATCTCGACGCCGTGCGCGCGCAGGTCATCGAAGAGCTGGAAGGCTTCAAGATCGACAACGAGGATCTCAACGGATACCTGATGTATCCCAAGGTGTTCATGGATTACATGGGGCGCCATCGTCTCTATGGCCCGGTGCGCACCCTGCCCACGCGCACCTTCTTCTATGGCATGGAGCCGGGCGAGGAGATCACCGCCGAGATCGACCCCGGCAAGACACTGGAAATCCGCCTGCAAGCCATCGGAGAGACCGCCGAGGATGGCGAGGTGAAGGTGTTCTTCGAACTCAACGGCCAGCCGCGCGTGACCCGCGTGCCCAACCGGCTGGTCAAGTCCCAGGCCGCAAAGCGCCCAAAGGCCGAGGCCGCGAACCCCGATCATGTGGGCGCGCCGATGCCCGGCGTCGTCGCCTCGGTCAGCGCCAGCGCCGGCCAGACCGTCAAGGAGGGCGATCTGCTCCTGACCATCGAAGCGATGAAGATGGAAACCGGTATCCACGCCGAGCGCGCCGCCACGGTCAAGGCGGTGCATGTCCAGCCCGGCGCCCAGATCGACGCCAAGGATCTGCTGGTGGAGCTGGAATAGACGCGCGGCAGGTGATGGGGGGCGCTGCCCCCCAAACCCCCGTGGTATTTGGCCCGAGAAGATGAGGCAAAAGCTCTGTCCGTTGCTCTGCGGCCGGAATGCCCGGACATGCAACGCGCGCCACGTTCATCATGCCGCCGAAGGCACGATCACGGGCGGCGGCACCGACGCAATACCGACGTTATACCGACGTGATACCGAAACGGGTTTTTCCACGATTTCAGAGCGTTAACCCTGATTCGCTATCTCAGGGCGGATTTGAGCCGCCGCAACGCGGAAACGACCGGCCGCAAAGGCTCAATCCGGTCGAACCACTTGCCCCGGTGAATGTCGCTGCGCGATGGCCTCTGAACCGCCACGGGATAGTGCGGAGCCAGCGTGACAAGCTCGGGGTGCGTCCTGCGGAACCAGTTATAGGCCGCATCCACATGCATCGCACCGCCGTCCGGGTGATCATGGGGCCGGCTCGCAACACCCCGCAAATAAGGCACGGCCAACCGCGCAGCCCGTTGAGAAAGCGCAATAAAATGCGTGAGCCGGATTCCATCGTCAGGCGCGATGTCGTCGAGTGTGGCATCCCCTTGAGGGGCCTTTGCGTGATAGGTCTCGTTGCGGTGACCAAAGAACACATCCCACTCGCGCTCTTGCAGTTTCGCAGCCATGAGAGGGAAGCGTTCACCGAAATCGGCGGAGAAATCGGCGTCATCCTCCATGATCAGAACATGCCGCGCCCCGCTTCCGACCGCCTGTTCCAGAATACCCAGATGACTCTCGAAACAGCCCCTGATCCCGACCTCGGGGAAATTCCCCGGCGTGTCAGGCCGGACCGCTGGAAAGACGGTAACAAACTGATCCTGAAGGGAAAGATCAACATGCCGAAACTGCCGCTCAAGCTCCGCGCGACGGTCGGAGCGCTCCGGCAGGTTGATCACATAGATCCGATCAAAGACGGAGTGAAGCGCCTCTCGCGCGGCGGTTCGGTCGGGCATGACGAGTTCCTGGCTCTGGCAAATTCCGGTTCGGAGTAGAGTCCATGAGCCGCCAGACTGTAAAGCCCCGCCCACAGCGTTTGATCCCTTTCCCCCCACTGCCGAAACTGGCATATCCAGCGCATGAAGGATAGCTCAGGCGAGATTCACCCGCTCTTCCACGGCGCCCCGAACACCACCGGGTTTCGCAAGCTGCGCAAGCGCATCGTGCGTCAGACCCGCGAGGCCATCGAGCAATATGGCATGATCGAACGCGGCGCGCGCTGGCTGGTCTGCCTGTCAGGGGGCAAGGACAGCTACACCTTGCTGGCGGTGCTGCATGAATTGCAATGGCGCGGCCTGTTGCCGGTCGAACTGCTGGCCTGCAACCTCGATCAGGGGCAGCCCGGGTTTCCCGCCACAGTCCTTCCGGAGTTCCTTGAAAAGATGGGGGTTTCGCACAGGATCGTGTTTCGGGACACCTATTCCGTCGTGACCGACAAGGTGCCGGAAGGGCGCACGTTCTGCGCGCTCTGCTCGCGTCTGAGGCGCGGCCATCTCTATCGTGTTGCCCGCGAGGAGGGGTGCAGTGCGGTGGTTCTGGGCCATCACCGCGACGACATCCTGGAGACCTTTTTCATGAACCTCTTTCACGGCGGACGGCTGGCCACCATGCCACCCAAGCTTGTAAATGAAGAGGGGGATCTTTTCGTCTACCGTCCCCTTGCCCATGTGGCCGAAGCCGATTGCGAAAAATTTGCCCGCTCCATGGACTACCCCATCATTCCCTGCGACCTCTGCGGTAGCCAGGATGGACTGCAACGCCAACAGGTCAAGCAGATCCTCGACGGCTGGGAGAGAAACAGCCCGGGGCGACGTCAGGTCATGTTCCGTGCCTTGATGAATACCCGGCCGAGCCACCTGCTCGATCCGAAACTCTTCGATTTTGCCGGCCTTGAACGGGGAAAGATCGAATTTGATGTAAATGGCGACGACATCCCCAGGTTGCGTTAACTCGCGACTCAGTGCTGGCGGCTAACCTGCCTTGGTCATGCGTTCATTTCCCTGACCAAGGATCCTTTGCGCAATGCCGATGCGCCCTGTAAAATTCCCGATTTCGATCTTGCTCCGGCGCCTCTCTCCTGCTGTGCTCCGCGACAGGGTTCTGCCGATCGTATTGCCTGTGATCATGCTGACCGCCTATTCTCAGGGCGGGGAAAGATGGCTCATGGTGGTCGCGATGACCTCCCCGTTTCTCTTTCTTCTGCTGTCCGGGCTGAATGGCCGCGGCGTCGAACAGGGAGACGATGACGACTATCCGGTCGGTCTTCTTCTTCCAGCCGCGCTGCCCCGAAACATCACCCGAAGTCTGCGCCGAATGACACGGGACGGGCAGAATACTGTTTGTCTTTTCATCCAGTTCGACAATTTCTCGCATCTCCGAGATCGGTTTGGCGATGAAGCGGTTGAATCGCTCATGCGGCAAGCGATCCACCGGGTCGGCGGACGGTTGCGCGCCGGTGATCTCTTCGCGCGCACAGGTGACGGACAATTCGCCATCTTCCTCAAGCCGGTTCGGAAACTCGATCTTGAGACCTGCATTCAACTGGCATCGCGCCTTCAGGCTGCGGTGGAAGAGCCGATGAGCCTTGACGACACCGATGACATCACCTCCTGCTCTGTTGGCTTCTGTCTGGCGTCAAGGGCGCCAGACAGAACCTCCAAGGGGTTGCTGCGGGCCGCGGAACTGGCGCTGGCGGAGGCGCGACGCTGCGGCCCGGGTGCAATCCGTGCCTATTCCACGGATCTTTGCCAAGCCGCTGCCGCCCGACGGGATCTGCATGACGAGGCGCTCAATGCCCTGCAAAACGGCGAGGTTCGCGCATGGTTTCAGCCACAGATTTCCACCGATACCGGCCGCGTGACAGGATTTGAGGCTCTGGCGCGATGGGAGCACCCCGAACGCGGAATCATACCCCCCATCGACTTTCTGGAATCCCTGCATCTGTCAGGACAGCTTGTCAAACTGGCCGAAGTCATGACCACACAGGCGCTCACCGCGCTCAAGGCATGGGATGCCGCTGGCCTCGGTGTGCCGAATGTCGGTGTGAATTTCGCGGGGGACGAACTGCGCGACCCTGCCCTGACTGACCGTATCCGTTGGGAGCTCGACCGAAACGACCTCGCGCCCGATCGGCTCGCCATAGAAGTGCTGGAGACCGTGATTTCAAGCTCTGCCGATGACGCCGTCACGCACAATATCAACGGGTTGTCCCGACTCGGTTGCAAGATCGACCTGGACGATTTCGGCACCGGCCATGCCTCGATCTCCTCCATTCGCCGCTATGCAGTGTCCCGGCTCAAGATAGACCGCTCTTTTATCATGAATGTCGACCAGGATCCCGAACAGCAGCAGATGATTGCCGCTATCGTAACCATGGCCGAACAGCTCGGTCTCGAAACACTGGCGGAGGGGGTTGAGACACGGGGGGAGCACACGATGCTCGCGCAGCTTGGCTGCGCCCACGTTCAGGGGTTCAGTATCGCCCGGCCGATGCCATTCGAAAAGACCATCGACTGGGTGACGCGACACAATGCCATGCTGGCAGAGACACCCGCAATTCGGCACAGGATCAGCTGACCCGGAGAACAAAGGCTCAAACCGGGCCTCACAGAGGATGGAACGGCCCGGATTCCGCTTGACCTTTGGGCGTGACCTCTGTTGAACGGCCCACACGTTTCAACGGAAGGTGGCCCCCGGCAATGGACGATCAGAACAGAAATCTCATCCTCGCGACCGTTCTCAGTTTCGTGGTGATTCTGGTCTGGTTCGTCATGTTCCCGCCACCTGAGCAACCGGCAGAAGACCCCAATGCCCCGGTTGCGAACGTTGAGGATGGCACCCCGCCCGTGGCCGATGTTCCCGCATCCCCCACGGAGAGCCCCACCGAAACCGGCACGGACAGCGCGCAAACCGCCGCCGATGCGCCGCGCGTCGACATTTCCACCGCGCGACTGTCAGGGTCGATCTCCCTCATGGGCGGGCGGATCGACGATCTTGACCTCAAGGACTACCGCGAAACGATTGAGCCTGACTCCCCGACCGTAACCCTCTTGTCGCCACGCGGGGAAGCGGGAGCCTATTATGCGCTTTATGGCTGGGCCCCCGGGTCAGGTCTGTCGTTCGAGGCCGTGCCCGGCGCGAATACCGTCTGGTCGCTCGAAAGTGGCGACACCCTGACGGAAACCTCCCCGATAACCCTGCGCTGGGACAACGGCGAGGGATTGGTTTTCAGGCGAGAGGTCTCTGTGGATGAGAACTACATGTTCTCCATCCATCAAACGGTGGAAAATACCGGCGCAGGCACTGTTTCGCTAAGACCTTATGGCCTTCTTGCCCGGCATGGCGAACCCGACGACATGATGAATTTCTTCATTCTGCATGAGGGTGTCGTCGGCATGGCAGATGGGGAATTGACTGAAATCGACTATGACGACATCACGGATTTCAGCTTCGATCAGCGCGAAGGCGCGCGCGCCGAAAATACCCAGGTCTCTGAAAACGGGTGGATCGGTTTCACCGACCACTACTGGATGACAACCCTTATCCCGGCCGCGAACACCCCATTCGCACAAGTCACCAAATACGATGAACAGCGCGACATCTACCAGACCAGAACGGACTTGCCGACCCGAACCCTCGCCCCTGGTGAGCAAACGACCGCCAGCAGTCAGCTTTTCGCCGGCGCAAAGGAATGGGAGACGATCCGCAACTACCAGAACGAAGGCAATGTCGCACGCTTTCTCGACAGCATCGACTGGGGTTGGTTCTTCTTCCTGACCAAGCCGATCTTCGCGGTGTTGCACTGGATCAACAAGGCGCTCGTTGGCATCGGCCTCTCGGGCAGCATGGGGTGGTCAATTATCGGGCTGACCCTTCTGATCAAGGCCATTCTCTTTCCGCTGGCGTATAAATCCTACGTATCAATGGCGAAGATGAAGGAACTTCAGCCCCAGATGGAGAAGATCAAGGAAGAGGCTGGTGACGACCGCCAGAAACTTCAGCAATCCATGATGGAGCTCTACAAGAAGGAAAAGGTGAACCCCGCCTCTGGCTGTTTGCCGATCCTGTTGCAGATCCCGATCTTCTTCTCGCTCTACAAGGTGATCTTCGTCACGCTGGAGCTGCGCCACGCCCCCTGGATCGGCTGGATCAATGACCTGTCA
This sequence comes from Salinihabitans flavidus, assembly GCF_900110425.1. Classification (GTDB taxonomy): domain Bacteria; phylum Pseudomonadota; class Alphaproteobacteria; order Rhodobacterales; family Rhodobacteraceae; genus Salinihabitans; species Salinihabitans flavidus. The sequence continues at coordinate 9,038 of NZ_FODS01000030.1, forward strand.
GCCCCCGACCCGTCCTCGATCCTGAATCTCTTTGGTCTCATGCCCTGGGGCACGCCGGACCCGAATTCGATCCTATTCATCTTCTCTCTTGGTGTTCTGCCGATCCTCCTTGGTGTTTCAATGTGGCTTCAGCAGAAACTCAACCCGGCGCCCACAGACCCGACTCAGAAGATGATCTTTGCCTGGATGCCTTGGGTGTTCATGTTCATGCTTGGCACGTTCGCCAGCGGACTTGTGCTCTACTGGATCAGCAACAACACGATCACCTTCATTCAACAGTACGGAATCATGCGCATCCAGGGCTACAAACCCGATGTCTTCGGCAATATCAAACGCGGGTTCAAGCGCAAATCCAAGGCGGATGAATGATGGTCTCTGACCAAGGGGCGACCACCTGATGGAGCAACTGCCCTTCCCCCTGGCGCAAGAGCCGGACGAAGCAGACCATGAGGCCGGACGCAAACTGTTCGCCGGGAATAACAGTGACTTCCTGAAAGGGGTGGTCGCCATGTCCGGCCTACCACCCGCGGACCGGATGGAGGTTTGCTTTGCCGGGCGTTCGAATGTGGGAAAATCCAGTTTGATCAACGCATTGACGGGTCGCAAGGGGCTTGCACGCGCTTCCAACACGCCCGGTCGTACGCAGGAAATCAACTACTTCTCCCTTGCTGAGAGCCATTATCTTGTGGACCTTCCCGGCTACGGGTTTGCCAATGCTCCCCTACCCGTGGTCGAAAAGTGGCAGCGGTTGCTCAAACAGTATCTCTCTGGCCGCGCATCGTTGCGCCGGGCCTTCGTGCTGATCGACATGCGCCACGGAATCAAGAAAGTCGATGAGGAGATTTTGTCCCTGCTCGACAACTCCGCCGTGACCTTTCAGGTCGTGATGACCAAGGCCGACAAGATCAAGGCGCAGGAGCAGGACAAGGTTCTTTCACAGGTGCGCGACAAGCTCGCAAAACATCCCGCCGCCTACCCGGAGATCGTGGTCACATCTTCGGAGAAGGGCGGAGGGATCGCAACGCTCCGCGCCATCATCGCAAAGCTGGAATAGCCAGCGCAGGTAAGGCTTGCACGGCGGCACGCCATTCGGGATAACCCTCTGACGAGGGATCAGCAGATGAAGAAGCAAGACATGAACCGCGACTGGATCGCCACCGCCCGCACACTGTCACAAGCGCTGCCTTACCTCCAACGCTATACGGGCGCAACTGTCGTGATCAAGCTTGGTGGTCATGCCATGGGCAGCGACGACGCGATGGAGGATTTCGCCCGCGATGTCGTTCTGATGCAGCAGGTCGGCGTGAACCCGGTCATCGTGCATGGTGGCGGCCCGATGATCAACGCGATGCTCGACAAGCTCGACATCCCCTCCAGTTTCGTCGACGGCAAGCGCGTCACAGATCGCGCAACAGTCGAAGTGGTCGAGATGGTACTCTCTGGGCTGGTGAACAAGCGAATTGTTCAGGCAATCAACCGGCAAGGTGGCAAAGCGGTCGGTCTTTCGGGAAAAGATGCGGATCTGATGATCTGCGATCAGACCAATCCCGACCTCGGGTTCGTCGGCACACCGGCGGAATTGAATCCCGACATCTTGTACAATCTCTTTGGGCACAACGTCATTCCGGTGATCGCACCGCTTGGCGCAGGCCACGCGGGTGAAACGTTCAACGTCAATGGAGACACGGCAGCGGGGGCCATAGCCGGCGCGCTCAAGGCAGATCGCCTGCTGCTGCTGACCGATGTCGCCGGCGTGATGTCTCCCGAAGGCGACGTTATCACCGAACTGACGGCCCATCAGATTCGCGATCTGATTGCCGACGGCACAATTGCAGGTGGAATGATCCCCAAGACCGAAACGGCACTCCGGGCGATCGAAGACGGCGTGCGCGCCGTGGTTATCCTGGATGGGCGAGCGCCAAATGCTTGCCTCCTGGAGCTTTTCACAGAGCATGGCGCCGGCTCGCTCATCCGTGCGGACTGAACACCGGCGTATAGTACTCTTGGGTGAAAACCTGCCCATGACAGGGTGGTCGCAAGGTCCGCATGAAAAATGGTACCTTGATCCCGCTGAACGAGAGGCCATTCTGCTACCATGACACGTCGCCTCATTCTGCTACGCCATGCCAAGTCAAGCTGGAAGACTTCGGGGCCGGATCACGACCGCCCCCTGAATGCGCGCGGACGCAAATCGGCGGACGCGATCGGCAACTGGCTTCGAATGGCGGGCCATCTTCCCGATCAGATCCTGTGCTCCACATCCCGCCGCACCGTGGAAACCTGCACGCGGCTGGGGCTCGATGTCGTGCCGGAACTGCGGGGGGAGCTCTTCCACGCCGAGCCGGAGGAGATGCTGGCCTGCCTGAAACAGGCCGAGGGCCGGTGCGTGATGATGATCGGCCACAATCCCGGGATCGGGGCGTTTGCCGGGCGTCTGGTGACATCCCCGCCCGCACACGACCGCTTTGACGACTATCCCACGGGCGCCACGGCGGTGATCGGGTTCGACTTGTCCAGTTGGAACAGGGTTGCCGTCGGCACCGGCCATATTGTGGTTTTCACGGTTCCGCGCGACCTTCTCTGAACTGCGTCATGGAAACGCCCCGCAGGGTGGCCGGGGCGTTTCCGAGTTGTGAGATTTCGCGGTCTCAGTGTCCGAGGATCTGGCTCAGGAACAGTTTTGTCCGCTCGCTTCTGGGGTTGTTGAAGAACTCTTCGGGTTCGTTCTGCTCCACGATCTGGCCCTGATCCATGAAGATGACGCGGTTCGCGACCTGACGGGCAAAGCCCATCTCATGCGTCACGCAAAGCATCGTCATACCCTCTTCGGCAAGCTCGATCATCGTGTCGAGCACCTCCTTGATCATCTCCGGGTCGAGCGCCGATGTCGGCTCGTCAAACAGCATGATCCGCGGCTTCATGCAGAGCGAGCGGGCGATGGCCACCCGCTGCTGCTGCCCACCCGAAAGCTGTCCGGGATACTTGTCGGCCTGTTCGGGGATCTTCACCTTTTCAAGGAAATGCATCGCGATTTCCTCGGCCTCGCGCTTGGGCGTCTTGCGCACCCAGATCGGCGCCAGTGTGCAGTTTTCCAGAATCGTCAGATGCGGGAACAGGTTGAAATGCTGAAACACCATTCCGACCTCGGACCGGATCTTGTCGATGTTCTTGAGATCGTTCGAAAGCACCGTTCCATCCACCACGATCCGGCCCTGCTGGTGTTCCTCCAGCGCGTTGAGACAGCGGATCAGCGTGGATTTGCCCGACCCGGACGGCCCTGCGATGACGATTCGCTCACCGTTGTAAACCGTCAGGTCAATGTCTCGAAGCACATGAAAGGCCCCGAACCATTTGTTCATGTTGGAGATTTCAATCGCGATCTCATCCGAGACCTGCATCTTGGAACGGTCGATTTCACGTTCAGTGGCAAGATCAGACATAGCATGATCTCCTTATCAATGGCCGGTCTGAAGCTTGCGCTCCAGGTACATGGAATAACGGGACATTCCGAAGCAGAAGACGAAGAACATCAGCGCGATGAAGCCGTAAAGCTCCCACACGATGCCGTTCCAGTTCGAATCCGCCCGGATCGCGTTGGACAGACCGAGCGGATCGAGCAGACCGATGATGGACACGAGCGTCGTGTCCTTGAACAGCCCGATAAACGTCGAGACGATGCCCGGAATCGAGATCTTCAGCGCCTGCGGCATGATGATCAGCCGCTGTGCCTGCCAGTAGTTCAGGCCAAGGCTGTCCGCCCCCTCATATTGTCCCTTCGGCAACGCGGCAAGACCGCCGCGAATGACCTCGGCCATATAGGCGGAGGCAAAGAGTGTCGCCATGATGATCACGCGAAGGATGATATCGAAGTTCGTCCCCGGCGGCATGAAGATATTGAGCAGGGTCGAGGCGACGAACAACAGCGTGATCAGCGGCACGCCCCGAATGAACTCGATAAAACCGACACAGAGCGATTTGACGATCAGAAGATCGGATTTGCGCCCCAGTGCAAGCACGATCCCAAGTGGAAGAGACATCCCGATCGCCACAACACCGATCGTCAGTGACAGCATCATGCCCCCGAAGTCACGGCTTCTCACGCCCTCGAGCCCAAGAGGGATGAGGTTGGCAAGCCATGATGTGATCGGGCTGAACAGGACCAGCCACCAGATCAGGGCGGTAACGGCCCCCGCGATGATGCCCGCAAGGCTGTTCACGCGGACCTCCACCGATTTATAGACGAAATAGCCGATGACAAATCCCGCGGCAGCCCCCAGTGGCCCCCAAATCGACCCGCCCCAAAGAAGCCAGGGAAACAGGAACGGATAAACCGCCGAGAAGTAGAGAAGCCTTGTCGGAACCTTGTCCGCAAACAGGACCGGGGCAAGGGCCACGGCCAGAAGCACGAATGCCATGATGGGCCGCCAATAGAACTGCGATGGATAGAACCCGAAGAACAGTTGTATCCAGCGCTCGCGTATCACGCCCCAGCAGGCACCGCTTGCGCCATGCTCCCCAACAGATCCCACCGCCACGAGAATTTCGCGGCATTCCCTGAGGGATCCTGCATTCCATGTCGGCGAAATGAGCCACGGCAGGATGCCGGACAGCACATAATAGATGAACAGCACTGAAAGAACCGTCAGAATGCTGTTGAACCACCCCGAGAAGAGATTTTCGCGCATCCACCCGATCACGCCCACCTCGGTCAACGGCGGCTCCCGTTCGGGCAGCATCTCTGTTCGAACAAATGAAAGGTTGCTCATGTCACCGCTCCACCAGTTTTACGCGGTTGTTGTACCAGTTCATTACCGCAGAGATCATAAGACTGATCATCAGATAGATCAGCATGCCCAACATGACGGTCTCAAGCTCGCGCCCGGTCTGGTTCAGGGTGATCCCCATCAAGGTGCCCGTCAGGTCCATATACCCCACCGCGATAGCCAGAGAGCTGTTCTTGGTCAGGTTGAGGTACTGCGAAATGAGCGGCGGAATGATCACCCGAAGGGCCTGCGGCAGAACCACCAGATTCATGACGCGTCGAGGGCGAAGGCCAAGTGCTGCGGCAGCCTCGGTCTGCCCGCCGCTGACCGCCATGATGCCGGACCGCACGATTTCTGCCACGAAAGCCGAGGTATAGAGCGACAGGGCCAGCCACAAGGCAATCAACGAATTGCGCATGTAGATGCCGCCGGCAAAATTGAAGCCGCGAAGCGCCGGGTATTCGAGTTGCGCCCCGAGTAGAATGAACACGATGCCAACTGGCACAATCAGCAAACCAAGCTGAAGATACCAGGTTGTTGGACGAAGGCCTGTCGCCTCCTGAATCCTGTCAGCGCGTCGGCGCACGCGCCGAATAGCGAAAATGCTGATGGCCAGAACCGCAAATACGATCAGCCAGTCGAGTGATCCCCCGACCACGGCGTCGACCTCTTCGGCGCCAGTGGCCGTAACGCTGTTGGTGAATTCGATCGCCGGAATGTAAAAACCACGTCCGGTCAGCGCCACACTATCGCCAAGCAGCATGGACGCGGCCGGATTCTCGCCGCGGAAATCCCGTGGTTGTGGCAGGGTTTCGATCACGATTGCCATGATGAAAACGATCCACAGCAGCAGCGGCACATTGCGGAACATTTCCACATAAACCGTCATGATACGCGCGACGAGCCAGTTCTTTGAAAGCCGCAACACGCCGATCACCACCCCGATAACTGTCGCCGTGGCACACCCCAATGCCGCGACCAGTAAGGTGTTCAGCAGGCCGACAATGGCTGCCCGGAAATGAGAGCTCTGAGAGTTGTATTCGATCAGACGTTGATTGATGTCATAGCCGGCAGGTTCACTCAGAAAACCAAAACTGGGTTCCTTGCCAAGATCGACAAGGTTCTGCGCGGTATTGCTGATCAACCAGCCAACCAGGATCAGAAACCCGATCAAGGCGACGATCTGAATCGTCATCGAACGATACCGGGTGTCGTAAATCAGCATGGATAGCCGAAACGACTCCTTCGGAGGGTCGGTGAGACTTGTCATCTGGGATGTTCCCCGTTGTTCGGCCAGTTGATTTTTATTGGCGCAGGCGCCATCGGCCGATTTTTGGTTGCTTTCTCAAGCGTTGTCTTCTTACACAAAGGGCGCGGAGTTTCCCCCGCGCCCTTGCGTTTTGTATTTTACCGGAATGGTGGTGCGTAGAGCAGGCCACCGTCGGTCCACTGCGCGTTCAACCCGCGCGCAAGACCGATCGGGGTCTGCTCGCCGATGTGCTTTTCAAAAAGCTCACCATAGTTGCCACCGGCCATGATCGCACGCTGGGCCCAGTCAGAATCGAGCCCGAGCATCTCACCCAAGTTACCTTCGGTGCCAAGCAGGCGGTTGACTTCAGGGTTCTCAGTGCCTTCCGCCATCTCTGCGAGATTGTCGGAATTGATACCCATTTCTTCCGCCGCGATCAGCGCGTTGAGCGTCCAGCGCACAACATCGCCCCATTCATTGTCACCGTGACGAACGAGCGGGCCAAGCGGCTCCTTCGAAATGATCTCGGGAAGAATCACGTGATCGCCCGCGTTTTCAAAGCTGGCGCGTGTCGCTGCCAGACCGGAGGCGTCGGTGGTGTAAACGTCACAGGCGCCCGCAAGATACTGCTGTTGCGCCTCGGCGTTTGTTTCGATCGGAACCGGCTCATAGTCCATGTCGTTCTTGCGGAAATAATCCGCGAGATTAAGTTCGGTCGTTGTGCCGGTCTGAATGCAGACAGTCGCGCCGGACAGTTCCTTGGCAGAGCTGACCCCCAGAGACTTGGGAACCATGAAGCCCTGACCGTCATAATAGTTGACGCCGGTGAATTCGAACTTCAGATCGACATCGCGGGACAGCGTCCATGTGGTGTTGCGGGCCAGCATGTCGACCTCGCCCGACGCCAGCGCGGTAAAGCGCGTCTTGCCCGTGGTCGGCACAAACTCGACAGCCATGGGATCATCCAGAACGGCGGCCGCCACCGCGCGGCAGACAGCCACGTCGAAACCTTGCCATTCACCGTCGGCATCAGGAGCCGAGAAACCCGACAGACCAGTGGACACACCGCAGTTCAGTTGCCCCCGCGCCTTCACATCGTCAAGCGTCGCCGCCGCAGCAGCGCCAGCCGAAAGGCCAGCAACGGACAGTGCGCCCAGAATTACAGATTTTTTCATCTTTACCTCTTCCTGTTTATCCACCCTTGCGGGTGACATCACCCGACCTCCTCGGGTCAGTGTTTGGGACCGGAAAGGGCTATACCCTTCAGTGTTGATCAGTTTGGTCGGATTCATCGCAAAACGTCAAGACCGGGATCACGTTTGTGAATGATCGCCCCAACGGTGCCTGTTTTTTGCGTTAAACATTTGAAATACGTTATAAATCATTCACAAGGCAATAAACGGTTCCGGCACTATGAAAGGCCGCGCGCCGCGCTTCTGCCACGGCCTGCGCCTCTTCATCACGCCCCCATTGTTCCTCCTGCCAGCGCTCGTCGATACGCGACATCTCCCAAAGCGCATCAAGCGGGTGCAGCCGATGAATGGAGGCAAACCCGATAACGAGAGATCCCGACAGGCTTACAAGGTCGTGAAAAGCCGCGAGTTCAAAAGCGGTCATTTCGTGGACAGGCGCTGACAGCGCACGAAGCGCGGCGGCCTCCTGAGGTTGAAACATGACACCTGCCACAGCGTGCAGCCGGGCTCCCATTGCCCGATCTGCCCAGTCAAGCAGGGGGTCCCACGCTTCGGCCTGACGACGGCACAGAGCCTCGGGCGACTCGGCACGATAGCACAGCAGATCGCAGCCCCCGTAGTCCGCAATCATCTCCGCCACCTCTGCCTTCTGCGGTGCCACCTTGTCGATTGCGGCATTGGCGGACCGGGTCACGGGCATGGTGCGCGGATCGACCTCGTCGGACTGTGCTTGCCATTCTGCGGCAATCGCCTCGGCCATGGCGCGTGTCGGCACCAGAAGCGGGGCCTTCGCCGGGGTCCTGAGGCTGCGCCCGTCAAGCGCCACACCAAACGCGTCGCCCTCTTCAACGACAGCGACATCCTTCCAGAATCGTCTGTTCTTCCAGCCACTCATGCGCCGACTCTCAACACATCCGCAAGCGCCGCATCAAGTGCCTCGAAGGCATCGATGACGCTGTGGGCTGCTGTCAATTCCGTCCTGTCATGGTACCCCCAGCTCACCCCGATCGCCGGAATGCCTGCCGCGCGCGCCATTTCCATGTCGTAGGAGGTGTCACCGATCATGACCGTTTGCTCCGGCGTTGCCCCGACCTCCGCCATGGCGGCCAGAAGCATGGAAGGGTGCGGTTTGGACGGATGGTGATCGGCGACCTGCCGCGTCAGGAACATCCGTTCAAGCCCGTGCCCCTCGAGCAGTTTGTCCAGACCGCGTTGCGATTTGCCCGTCGCCACACCGAGAATCACCTCGGGCCGCGCCGCGAGGCGCTCAAGGGCATCCCGCGCACCCGGGTAGAGAGGCGAGGACCGTTCCACCCCCGCCTCGGCACGCAACTGCATATAGGAGGTCTTATAGCCTTCGGCCAGACGCGCATGGACACTTCCATCCGCGTGGAGCGCCAATCTCGGCATCGCCGCATCAAGCGAAAGACCCACGATCCCCAGCACCGTCTCGCGCGCCGGAACGGGCAGACCCAGACCGCCAAAGGCCATGCCCATTGCCGCCAGAATGTCGCCCTGACTGTCCACAAGGGTGCCATCGACATCGAAAACCACGAGGCGCAGATCGCTCATGCGTCCTCCTCGAAGGGGTCTTCCGGCACGTCGTCGGCGTGCCACTGGAATGTATCCCAGGTCTGCTGCATATGCTCCGGGAGAGGGGCAACAATCGTTGTACTTTTACCCGTGACAGGGTGTTCGAAACGCATCATGCGTGCGTGCAGATGCAGCTTTCTGGACATATCACCACCAAGCTGTGCGCCCCAGCCATCGCCGAGGTTCTCCTGCCCGGAGCCTCCATACTTGCCATCCCCGATGATCGGGTGCCCGATCTCTGCCATATGCGCACGAAGCTGATGCGTGCGCCCGGTGATGGGCTCCAGCGCGACCCAGGATGTGCGTCCGCCCGCCCGAGTCAGAACGGTGTAGTCGGTCTCGGCCCGTTTGGCGCCGGGGGTGGTGCCGGTGTCCTTGGGGTGCAGGCAGATCATCTTCTCCCCCTCGCCCCGGCTTCCGTGCCCGGGCGCCTTGACCAGCGCGTATTTGATCACCCCGCGCATTGGCAACGGCACTCCGGCCACCGCCGCCCAGTAGATCTTGCGCGTCTGCCGGTGCCGGATGGCGGCGGTCATCCCGCTCGCCGCCGCGCGGGTGCGCGCCAGGATCAGAACGCCCGATGTGTCCTTGTCGAGGCGATGCACCAGCCGCGGTTTTTCCGCCAGTCCGAAACGCAAGGCTTCGGACAGCCCGTCGACATGGCGGCTCTGTTTGCTTCCACCCTGTGTCGCAAGGCCGGGAGGCTTGTTGAGCGCAATGATGTGGTCATCACGAAAAATCACGCATTCGCGGATCATTCGGTCATCAGCATCGGAAACTTGCGGCTCGGGCTTGTTCACCGGCACGATACCCGGTTCCGGCAGTGGCGGAATGCGCACCAACTGCCCGGCCTCCAGCCGCGTCGCGGCCTTCACGCGCCCGCCGTCCACACGGCATTCGCCCTTGCGGCACATCTTCTCGATCCGGCCCTGTGGCACTTGCGGAAACATCCGGCGCAACCAGCGGTCAAGCCGTTGGCCTGCATCCTCTGTCGCGACCTTGATGGTCTGAACACCGCTCATCACAATACCCCGCGTGCGGCCCACATGCCGATCAGAATGGCTGCCAGAGATCCGAACACGGATATCACGACATAGGTCGCCGCCCCGCCGATCTGACCACGCTGAAACAGCGTCACGGTTTCCAGAGAGAAGGCGGAAAACGTCGTGAACCCCCCGAGCAATCCCGTCATCACCAGCGGACTCAGGTGGGTCAGGTTCCGTTGCGCCGCAACCACCACGAAAACACCCATCAGAAATGAGCCGACGATATTCACGACAATCATTCCAACCGGAAAGCCCGGGCCGAAAAATCGCATGATTCCTATGCCTGCAAGATATCGCAGGCATGCGCCAAGCGTCCCACCGAACGCCACGGAAATAAGATTGACCACCATGCGCGGTCTGTCGCGCGGGTTGGCGCGATTGTCAAGCAAGGTGGCGTTCACCCATCCGTGCGTTTGATCCTGAGCCGCGTGAAATAATCCAGCCGCTTCTTCAACTCGCGTTCGAAGCCTCGCTCCACCGGCACGTAAAGCACCGGGCGTTTCATCGTCTCGGGAAAGTAATTCTGTCCCGAAAACCCGTCCTCGGCGTCGTGATCATAGGCGTATCCCTTGCCATACCCCTGCTCCGCCATGAGCCGCGTGGGCGCGTTCAGGATATGTTTGGGGGGCGGCTCCGACCCGGTCTTGCGCGCGGACTGCACAGCCCCTTTATAGGCGGTGTAGGCCGCGTTCGATTTCGGCGCGAGGGCAAGGTAGACAAGCGCCTGCGCCAATGCCAGCTCCCCCTCTGGAGAGCCGAGCCGTTCGTAGGTCTCCCAGCCCTGCAAGCAGACCGCCTGCGCCTGCGGATCGGCAAGGCCGATATCCTCGACCGCCATGCGGGTGATCCGCCGGGCGAGATAGCGGGGATCTTCCCCGCTCTCCAGCATCCGCGCGAACCAGTAGAGCGCGGCATCCGGGTCCGATCCGCGCACCGATTTGTGCAGCGCCGAGATCAGGTTGTAGTGCGCATCGCCCGACTTGTCATATTGCGCCGCCCTCCGCATGAGCCGCATGCTGAGCGCCTTGGTATCGAGCTTGCCCTCCACCTTCCAGGCGGCCACCTGTTCGACGAGGTTCAGAATGGCCCGGCCGTCCCCGTCGGCCATTTCCAACAGCGCCTCGCGCGCGTCACCATCAAGTGGCAGGCTGCGGCCCAGTTCCTGTTCGGCCCGTTGGGTCAGCAATTCGAGATCGGCGAGAGTCAGGCGCTTGAGAACGAGCACCTGCGCCCGGCTCAGAAGCGCGGCATTGAGTTCAAACGACGGGTTTTCGGTGGTCGCCCCGACAAGCAGGATCGTTCCATCCTCCATATGCGGAAGAAAACCGTCCTGCTGCGCCTTGTTGAAACGGTGAATCTCATCGACGAACAGAAGCGTGCCCTGCCCGTTCGCGCGGCGATGCTTGGCGGCTTCGAACACCTTGCGCAGTTCAGGCACGCCGGTAAAAATCGCGCTGATCTGCACGAAATGAAGATCGGTTTCATGGGCGAGCAGGCGCGCGATCGTGGTCTTTCCCACGCCGGGCGGCCCCCAAAACACAAGCGACGACAAGGCCCCGGAACTGAGCATGACACCAAGCGGCCCATCCGGCCCCAGAACTTGATCCTGGCCAATCACCTCGGACAGGGTTCTGGGCCGAAGTCGATCCGCCAGAGGGCGCGGCGCATTGCTTTCGGAGGGGGTGTCAGGGGTCTCGAACAGGTCCGCCATGGTCAAAGCCGAAAGCGCATGACAACCTGCTGGTTGCCGCGCTGCACGTCAAGCACCAGCCGCCCGCTTGCCCGGCGCAGCGCATCGCGCGCTTGGGCGGTATCGCCGACACGCTCGCCATCCACACGTTGCAGGACATCACCGGGCTGCAATCCGGCTCGGGCACCGATTTCTCCAGGGTCCTCGACGACGACACCGGCAGTGTCGAGGGGCAGGCCATACTCGGCGAGCACGCCGGGATTGACATTGGATATTGTCAGCCCCGGAATGGCGCTGCCGCGCCCCGTGGAGAGCGTGTCGCGCGGCGGGTTCTCCGGCGCGGACTGCATCAGCACGTCAACCTCGCGCGGCGCACCGCCCATGAAGGCCCGTACGCGCACCGTTTCATCCAACCCGGCGACGGACATGCGGAACACCATTTCAGCCGGCGTATTCACAGGAAGACCATCCACTTCAAGCACTACGTCGCCCCTATTAAGACCGGCCGCCTTGAAGGGGCTGGCATCGTGCAGGGCCGATATGATGATCCCACCGGGGCGATCCAGCCCCAGCCCCTCGGCCATATCGGCGTCGACAGGCTGGCCGTTTATCCCGGCCCAAGGGCGTTCGAACTGCTCATTTCCGGCCTTGGCCTGTTTGAGAAACTGCGCCACGAGACCAGAGGGAATTGCGAACCCGATTCCATTCGAATCTCCGGATCGGGTCAGAATACGTGTATTCACACCGATCAGCTCCCCGTTCACGTCGATAAGTGCCCCACCGGAATTGCCCGGATTGATCGGGGCATCTGTCTGGATGAAATAGCCCCATCCTCCGCCAGCGGCTCCGCCCGAACGGGCGAGCCCAGATACGATACCACTGCTGACGGTCTGACCGACGCCGAACGGGTTTCCGATGGCCAGCACCAATTCCCCGACCTCGACGCTGTCACTGTCGCGCAAAGTCAGGTGCGGCATGTCCTGCGCGCCCTCCAGTTTCAGAACCGCAAGGTCGCTTTCCTCATCCGCGAGCATCACCCTTGCGCTGAACTCGCGTCGATCATTGAGCACGACACGAATGTCCGTGGCCATACCGACAACATGGTAGTTCGACACCACGATGCCGTCCGCGCTCAGGATCACACCAGACCCCAGGGAGTTCTGGACCTGCGGTCGCACTTGTCCGAAGTCTCTGAAAAACTGCTGAAAAAACGGATCGTCGGAAAACGGGTTGGACCGCACGGCAACCACGCGCTTGGCGTAGATGTTGACGACGGCCGGCGCCGTCTCTTTCACCAGAGGAGCAAAGCCGAGGGAAATTTCGGCCTGGCTTTGCGGTGTTCGGGTATCCGCCGGCGCGATGGCAGGCACGAGCAGTATCACGACGGTTAGAATTGCGCGAAACACGAGGAGCCCCCTACTGATCTTCCCACACGATATGTGAGAGAGAGAGGCGGAATGCAAGCCGCACCCCGGCTGTGCATGGCGATCGGCATTCGATTGAACGACAAGCACCTGAAAAAAATGCAAAACCCCCGCTCGAAAGAGCGGGGGTGCAAGTCCGGAAGGCCGGACCAGTTATCCTTCGGCGGTCTCTTCTGCCTCAAGGCGCGCCTTGTCGGTGGCGCCTTTGGCATCGACGTCGCGATCAACGAATTCGATAATCGCCATCGGGGCCATGTCGCCATACCGGAAGCCGGCCCTCAGAACGCGCACATAGCCGCCCTGACGGTCCTTGTAGCGCGGGCCGAGCACGTCGAACAGCTTGGCAACATATTGTTCTTGCTTGAGTTTCGAGCCTGCCAGACGGCGGGCGTGCAGATCTCCCCGCTTGGCGAGCGTGATCAGCTTTTCGATGATCGGACGCAGTTCCTTGGCCTTGGGCAGGGTGGTCTTGATCTGCTCATGCTCGATCAGTGAGCCGGCCATGTTGGAAAAGAGCGCCTTGCGGTGCTCGTGGGTGCGGTTCAGGCGGCGGTAGCCTCTTGCGTGACGCATTTTCAGTCTCCAATACTATTTTGCTTTGTCCGGGGACCGATGCGTGTCAGTCCCTCACCTTGGGGCGAAAAGCCCGATTTTGGCACGTCGGCAGAACGTCGGTAAAACGTCGGTATTGCGCCGGTGCCGTTGTCGGTGCGGCAGGATCACCCGCCGCACCGCAATGCCATCAAAAGGCGTCTTCGAACTTCTTGGCCAGATCCTCGATATTGTCGGGCGGCCAGTCCTCGACGTCCATTCCGAGATGCAGACCCATGCCCGAGAGCACTTCCTTGATCTCGTTGAGCGACTTGCGGCCGAAGTTCGGCGTGCGCAGCATCTCTGCCTCGGTCTTCTGGATGAGATCGCCGATATAGACGATGTTGTCGTTCTTGAGGCAGTTGGCCGACCGCACCGAAAGTTCCAGCTCGTCGACCTTCTTGAGCAGAAGCGGGTTGAACTCCAGCCCATCGTCTTCGTCCTGACGTCCGGCGGCTTCTGGCTCTTCGAAATTGACGAAAATCGAGAGTTGATCCTGAAGAATCCGCGCGGCGAAGGCAACGGCGTCGTCGGGTGTGATCGAGCCGTCGGTATCGATCTTCATGGTGAGCTTGTCATAGTCGAGCACCTGACCTTCACGGGTCGGCTGCACGTCATAGCTTACCTTCCTGACCGGCGAATAAATCGCGTCGATCGGGATCAGGCCGATGGGTGCGTCCTCGGGCTTGTTCTTGTCGGCCGCGACATACCCCTTGCCGGTGTTGACCGTCAGTTCCATGTAGAGGTCCGCCCCCTCGTCGAGGTGGCAGATCGTGTGATCGCGGTTCAGGATCTCGATCCCGGCACTGTCGGAAATGTCTCCGGCGGTCACGATGCCCGGTCCCTTGGCGTTCACCGAGAGCCGCTTCGGCCCCTCGACTTCCATCCGCAGCGCGACACCCTTGAGGTTGAGGATGATATCGGTTACGTCCTCGCGCACCCCTGCGACCGAGGAAAACTCGTGCAGAACATTGTCGATCTGCACGCTGGTGATGGCTCCACCTTGAAGCGAGCTCATCAAAACCCGACGCAGGGCGTTGCCCAGCGTGAGACCAAAGCCGCGCTCCAGCGGCTCTGCCACGACCGTGGCCTGACGTGCGGGGTCATTCCCCGGCTTTACGTCAAGCTGGGTCGGCTTGATCAATTCCTGCCAATTCTTGTGGATCATGCGTCCCTCCATTCCTGTCTGGTCACCATGTCCTAAACGACCAGACGCCCGAGGTTAAAAACGACGAACTGGGGCCGTGCGCGAGCGCGACCCCAGGATAATAAATCGCGGCTCAGACGCGGCGGCGTTTGGGCGGGCGGCAACCGTTGTGAGCAATCGGGGTCACATCACGAATCGAGGTGATGTTGAAACCGACCGCGGCCAGCGCGCGCAGCGCCGATTCACGGCCCGAACCGGGGCCCTGCACCTCGACCTCGATTGTTTTCACACCATGTTCCTGCGCCTTGCGGCCGGCGTCTTCCGCGGCCATCTGCGCGGCATAGGGGGTCGATTTACGCGATCCCTTGAAGCCCATCGTGCCAGCGGACGACCAGGCGATCGCATTGCCCTGCACGTCTGAAATCAGGATCTTGGTATTGTTGAAAGAGCTGTTCACATGCGCAACGCCTGCGGCGATGTTCTTGCGCTCTTTACGCTTGGTACGAGTTTTTTCGCGTGCCATTGTTTTCGCCCTCCCTTATTTCTTCTTGCCGGCGATCGGCTTCGCGGGGCCTTTGCGGGTCCGCGCGTTGGTATGAGTGCGCTGACCGCGCACAGGGAGGTTGCGGCGATGGCGCAGACCGCGGTAGCAGCCAAGATCCATCAGGCGCTTGACGTTCATCTGCACCTCACGGCGCAGGTCGCCTTCTACGGTGAAATTCGCGTCGATATGCTCGCGCATGGCAAGAACTTCCGCATCGCTGAGCTCATTCACACGACGCGCTTCGTCGATATTGACAGCTTTGCAGATATCCTTGGCCGAACTTGGGCCGATTCCGGTGATGTATGTAAGGGCGATCGGGACCCGCTTGTGGGTCGGGATGTTAACGCCGGCGATACGTGCCACGTGTCACTTTCCTTTTCGTTGCGGTTCCGTAGTTCCAGAACCTTTTTTCACAACGCAAGCCCGATGCTTGGAAGCGCCGGGCCCATGCTGATCAGGTGGTCTGCCGTGCGGGCGAGGCCGCAGCGGCAATGTGATTCTCTATCCGAGATGTTGCTGCGTATGGGGTTTTGCGCGGTGCGTCAACCCCCGATCCAGACTAGTCCAGAATAGCCGCGATGGAGGCCTTGACCTCGTCCATGTCGGCGAGTCCGTTGACCGGACGCAGGTCGCCCTTGGCGTAGTAATAGCCGATAAGCGGCGATGTCTTCTTGTAGTATTCCATCAGCCGCGTGCGCAGCGCTTCCTCATTGTCGTCGGCCCGGCGGACCATGTTGGTGCCACCGCAAACATCGCATTTGCCCTCGACTTTCGTCGGCTTGGTCTTGTCGTGGTACACCGCTCCGCAGTCACCGCAGGTGTAGCGCCCGGTGATGCGCTCGATCAGCGCCTCGTCGTCCACGCGCATTTCGATCACGGTATAAAGCGTTTGCCCCAGCTTCGCCAGAAGCGCGTTCAGAGCATCGGCCTGCGCCAGCGTGCGCGGGAAGCCATCAAATATGAACCCGGAACCGCTTTCAGTCGTCAGCTTTTCCTCGATCAGCCCGATCACGATTTCATCGGTCACAAGCTGGCCGGCGTCCATGATCGCGGCGACCTTGTTACCCATTTCGGTTCCCGAGGTCCGCGCGTCGCGCAGCATATCGCCCGTGGATAATTGCACCATGCCGCGCTCTTCGACAAGGAAACGCGCCTGTGTGCCTTTTCCGGCACCGGGGGGGCCAAGCAGTATGATGTTCATCGACGGGCAGCTCCTTTCCGGCCACGCTTGCGTCCCTTGCCGCGCAGCTGTGATTTTTCGATCAGCCCTTCATACTGGTGGGCCAGAAGATGGCTCTGAACCTGCTGGATCGTGTCCATCGTCACGGAGACCACAATCAGAACAGAGGTGCCGCCAAAATAGAACGGGATCGCGAGCTGTCCACGAAGAATTTCGGGAAGAAGACAAACTGCCGCCAGATAACCGGAGCCGAGCACCAGAACCCGGGTGACGACATACTCAAGATATTCGGACGTTTTCTTGCCCGGGCGGATGCCGGGAACAAAACCGTTCTGATTCTTCAGGTTATCGGCCACGTCGTCGGGCTTGAACGATACGTTGAACGTATAGAAGAAGGCGAAGAACACGATCATCGCGACGAAAAACAGCAGGTAAAGCGGCTGTCCGGGGCCGAAATAGGCCATGATTGTCGACATGATCGGCCCGGAGTTCGCCCCCGAAAAGGTCGAGATCGTGGTCGGCAGCAGCAGAAGCGAGCTTGCGAAAATGGCCGGGATCACGCCTGCCGGGTTAACCTTCACCGGAAGGTGCGAGGAGCCGCCGTCATAAACCTTCATGCCCACCTGGCGGCGTGGATACTGTATATGGATCTTGCGCAGGGCGCGTTCCATGAACACCACGAAGGCAATGGTGACGATCACCATCAGAATCACGCCGATAATCACCGCCGGACTGATCGCGCCGGTGCGCCCTTGTGACAGAAATTGCGCCAGTGCCGCGGGCACCTCTGCGATGATGCCGACGAAGATGATCAGCGAGATGCCATTGCCGATCCCGCGCGCGGTGATCTGCTCGCCCAGCCACATCAGGAACATGGTGCCGCCCACAAGGGTGATCATGCAGGACGCAATGAAGAACCAGTAGTCGACGTCGGGCTGCACCAACTCCCCGGTCACAAGGCTGACGGCAAGCCCGTAGGATTGCAGCGTGGCAAGCGCGACGGTGCCGTAGCGGGTATACTGGTTGAGCTTCTTGCGCCCCTGTTCGCCCTCTTTCTTGATCTGCTCCAGCGCCGGAATCATTGACGCCAGTAGCTGGATGATGATCGAGGCCGAGATGTAGGGCATGATGCCAAGAGCAAAGATCCCCATCCTCCCCAACGCGCCGCCGGTGAACATGGACAGGATACCGCCGATGCCGGTGGACGCCTCCTCCATGAATTCACGCAGGGCCGCGCCATCAATACCGGGGACGGGAATATAGGTGCCAAGGCGGTAGACGATCAGCAATCCCAGCGTGAACAGGATGCGGTTGCGAAGGTCGGTGGCCTTGGCAAGGGACGCCCAGCTCGTGTTGGCCGCCATTTGCTCTGCTGCTGAAACCATTGGGGCTCTCTCTTCATGGCAACGCCGCCAAAACCGTTTTCCGGTCTGGCGGCGTCGTTGGAAAACTAGGAGCTATGTAAGCGGACGACGCCGCCCCCACAACCTCTTATTCTGCCGCCTTGGCGGAAGTGACCGTAAGCGTGCCGCCCGCCTTCTCCACCGCTTCGATCGCGGACTTTGAGGCGCCGGTGACTTCCAGGTTCACCTTGGTCGAAAAATCGCCCTTCGCCAGAATGCGGACGCCGTCCAGCTTGCGCCGCACAAGACCCGATTCAATCAGCACGTCCTCGGTCACGGGGGCCGCGGTGTCGATCTTGCCGGCCTCGATGAACTTGGCGAGTGTTCCGAGATTGACCACAGCGAAGGACTTGCGGTTGGGCTTGTTGAAGCCGCGCTTGGGCAGACGCTGATAAATCGGCATCTGGCCGCCCTCGAAGCCCTTGATGGCCACACCCGAGCGGGATTTCTGACCCTTGATCCCGCGGCCGCCCATCTTGCCCTTGCCAGAGCCGGGACCACGGCCAACCCGCGTGCGTTTCTTGGTTGCGCCGTCGATATCGCGCAGTTCGTTCAGTTTCATGTCGCTTCTCCAGTGCCGGATGTGACCCCGAAGCGTGATGGGCCAACCGCGGCTTGACGTAATCTATGATTCTCGTGGCTCAGGACCACCCGGGGCGTATAGACGGGTTGCACACGGCTTGCAAGTCGCGTCACAAGCCGCCCTTGCCGGAAAGGAAACACCCCCGGCGCCCGCGCCGGGGGTGTCTGGATTCAGAGGGTGGGGATTAATCCACCATTCACTCGCGCTCTTCGATAATCTTGACCATATGCGGGATCTTGTTGATCATCCCGCGCACGGACGGGGTGTCTTCAAGCTCCCGCGTGCGGTTCATCTTGTTGAGCCCGAGGCCGATCAACGTCTGACGCTGGTCAGCGGGGCGGCGGATCGGAGAACCGATCTGCTTTACAACGATGGTTTTCGCCATAATCTCGTCTCCTTAGGCTTCCGCCGCTTCGGCCTTGGGGGCATCGTCCCTGTGCAGGATGTCCGCCACCTTCTTGCCGCGGCGCGCCGCTACCATGCGCGGGCTCGACTGCGCCTGAAGCGCATCAAGCGTTGCACGGATCATGTTATAGGGGTTCTGGGTGCCGACTGACTTGGACACCACGTCCTTGATGCCCAGCATCTCGAACACGGCCCGCATCGGACCACCGGCAATGATCCCGGTCCCTTCCGGCGCGGTGCGCAGGACAACCTTGCCCGCCCCGTGATGGCCATAGCCATCATGGTGCACGGTGCGGCCCTCGCGCAGCGGTACGCGGATCATCTTCCGCTTGGCCTGCTCGGTGGCCTTGCGGATCGCCTCGGGCACCTCTTTGGCCTTGCCCTTGCCGAAACCCACGCGGCCCTTCTGATCGCCGACCACCACGAGCGCGGCAAAGCCGAAGCGCTTACCACCCTTCACGGTTTTCGACACCCGGTTGATCGCCACGAGACGATCGGCGAATTCCGGCGTCTCATCGCGGTCGCGGCGATTGCCCCGGCGGTTATCACGTTCTGCCATTCTCTCGTCTCCTTAGATCTTCAGGCCGCCTTCACGCGCGGCGTCGGCCAGAGCCTTCACCGTGCCGTGATAGAGGAAGCCACCACGATCGAAATATGCCGTTTCGACGCCGGCTTTCTTGGCACGTTCGGCAATCGTCACGCCCACCTTGGTGGCCGCTTCGACATGGTTCTTGCCAATATACCCGAGATCCTTCTCCAGCGTGGAGGCGGAGGCCAGGGTGACGCCGTTCACATCGTCGATCAGCTGCACGCTGATGTTTTTGTTGGAGCGATGAACACTCAGGCGCGGACGCCCTGCGTTCACCTTGCGAAGTTTGTTCCGGACGCGCAGGCGGCGTTTCAGGAACAGTTGTCTTTTGCTGTTTGCCATTGCCTTCGTCCTTACTTTTTCTTGCCTTCCTTGCGGAAGATATACTCGTCTTTGTATTTGATGCCCTTGCCCTTGTAGGGCTCAGGCGGACGCCAGTCGCGGATATTGGCCGCGACCTGCCCGACGAGTTGCGAATTGGTGCCCTCGATGACGATTTCCGTCGGCTTCGGTGCAGTCACCGTGACACCTTCCGGAACATCGAAGTTGACGTCGTGGCTCAGCCCGAGCGCGAGCTTCAGGGTATTGCCCTGCATCTGCGCACGATAGCCGACACCGTTGATCTCCAGCTCTTTCTTGAAGCCCTGGCTCACGCCCTGCACGATGTTGGCGATGACCGTGCGG
This sequence comes from Salinihabitans flavidus, assembly GCF_900110425.1. Lineage (GTDB taxonomy): Bacteria > Pseudomonadota > Alphaproteobacteria > Rhodobacterales > Rhodobacteraceae > Salinihabitans > Salinihabitans flavidus. Next base: position 29,122 of record NZ_FODS01000030.1, read on the forward strand.
GACATGCCCCATTGCTGGCGCGCCCGCTTGGACGATCCGCGCGGGGTGACCGTGATGGTGTTGTCTTCCATCTTCAGCGTCACATCGTCGGTCGCGGTAAAGGACTGGGTGTCCTTGGGCCCCTTGATTTCGACGGTCTGGCCAGAGATCGCCGCGGACACACCCGAGGGAAGCTCGACCGGTCGTTTGCCAATACGAGACATCAGCGACCTCCTTAAAATACCGTGCAGAGCACTTCGCCGCCGACATTGGCGGAGCGTGCTGCAGAGTCCGACATCACACCCTTGGGGGTGGAGACAATCGACACACCGAGGCCCTGACGGACCGACGGGATGTCCTTGACGCCCAGATAGACGCGACGACCGGGCTTGGAGACCCGTTTCAGATCGCGGATAACAGGGGTGCCATCGAAATACTTCAGACCGATTTCAAGGGCGGGCATGCCGCGCTCGTCCGTCTGCGTCTCGTAGCCGCGGATATAGCCTTCCGCGACCAGCACATCGAGAACCCAGGCCCGCAGTTTGGAGGCCGGGGTCATCACCGTGGATTTGCCGCGCATCTGACCGTTGCGGATGCGGGTGAGCATATCACCGATAGGATCGTTCATGTCACGCTCTCCTTACCAGCTCGATTTGACCATGCCGGGGATCTGGCCACTGGAGCCCAGGTCCCGCAGAGCGATCCGGCTGATCTTGAGCTTACGGTAGTAAGCGTGCGGACGGCCGGTCAGCTGGCAGCGATTGTGAAGCCGCGTCGGCGACGAATTGCGCGGCAGTTTTGCAAGCTTCAGGCGCGCCTTGAAACGCTCTTCCATCGGCTTGGATTCATCCTTGGCGATTTCCTTCAGCTCGGCACGTTTGGCGGCATACTGCTCCACCATGCGCTGACGCTTCTTCTCGCGTTCGATCATTGATTTCTTAGCCATATCTCTTTCCTCCCGCGCTTCAGCTGTTGAACGGCATGTTGAAATGCTTCAACAGCGCCTTCGCTTCCGCGTCGGTTTTCGCGGTGGTGGCGATCACGATGTCCATGCCCCAGTTCTCATCGACCTTGTCGAAGTCGATCTCGGGGAACACGATGTGTTCTTTCAGGCCCAGGGCATAGTTGCCGTAGCCATCGAAACTCTTGCCAGGCACGCCGCGGAAGTCGCGGACGCGCGGCATCGCGACGGTGATCAGACGATCCAGAAATTCATACATCCGGTCGCCGCGCAACGTGACCTTGGCGCCCATGGGCATGCCTTCACGCACCCGGAACCCGGCGATGGAGTTCTTGGCGATGGTCGGAACGGCTCTCTGACCGGCAATGAGGCTCAGATCCTCGACGGCCGACTTGGCCTTCTTGGCATCCTTCACGGCGGCACGGCCGCAGCCGATGTTGAGAACGATCTTGTCCAGACGCGGGGTCTGCATGTCGTTCTTGTAGCCGAATTCCTCTTTCAGTGCGGGACGAATCGTCTCCGCATAGACCGAGCGCAGGCGCGGGGTGTATTTCGCGGTATCAAGCATCGATCACGTCCCCCGTGGTCTTGGCAAAGCGGACTTTCTTGTCGCCTTCCATGCGGAAGCCCACGCGGGTGGGTTTGCCGTTCTTGTCGACAATGGCCAGATTGCTCAACTCGATGGGCATCGCCTTGGGCAGACGGCCCCCCTGAGAGGTTTGCGACTGGCGTGTGTGGCGAATGGACATGTTCACGCCGTCGACAACGGCCTTGCCGGAGGTCGGATCGATGGAGGTAATCGTGCCCTCCTTGCCCTTGTCCTTACCGGCGAGAACGACGACCTTGTCGCCTTTTTTCAGTTTCGCAGCCATCAGAGCACCTCCGGAGCCAGCGAGATGATCTTCATGAAGTTCTTCGACCGCAGCTCGCGCACGACCGGCCCGAAGATACGGGTGCCGAGCGGTTCGTTGTTATTGTTCAGAATAACAGCTGCATTGCGATCGAAGCGAATCGCGGTGCCGTCCTCACGACGGACTTCCTTGGCGGTGCGCACGACGACGGCCTTGCGGACGTCCCCTTTTTTCACGCGACCGCGCGGGATGGCTTCCTTCACCGAGACGACAATGATGTCGCCAACGGAGGCGTATCTACGCTTGGAACCACCCAGAACCTTGATGCACTGCACCCGGCGAGCGCCGGAGTTGTCAGCGACATCCAGATTGGTCTGCATCTGGATCATGTGGTTTCTCCCGACCTGTGGGGGCTGGTCTCATTATCTCCCCCAGGGTTTCGATTAAACCGAAAGGACTGTCAGCTTACGCCTCCAGCACCTCCCAGCGTTTTGTCTTCGACTTTGGCGCACACTCGACGATGCGAACAGCATCCCCGACCTTGTATGCGTTGTTCTCGTCGTGAGCCCGGTATTTCTTGGACTTACGAATGGTCTTCTTCATGACCGGGTGGGTAAAGCGACGTTCGACCGAAACAGTCACGGTCTGGGCGTTTGCGTCGCTGGTGACCACACCTTGCAGGATACGCTTGGGCATTGGATCAGGCCTCCGATGCCGCGGCAGCGGCCTTTTCGTTCAGAATGGTTTTGACACGCGCCGCGTCGCGACGGACGAGCTTCATGCGTGCGGTGTTCTCGATCTGCCCGGTCGCCTGCTGGAAACGCAGATTGAACGCCTCCTTCTTCAGGCCGGCCAGTTCCTCACGGAGCTGGTCAGGGGTCTTGTCTCTCAGTTCGCTGGCGCTCATTCGCCTTATCCTTTCTAACATCACCAGAAGGCCCCGAGGGGGTCACCTTTCATCTGGTGGATTGCAAATGGCCCAGCCCCCGGATGTCTTGATCGGGGGCCGGGAAAATTCTTACCAGTCTTCGCGGACAACCACACGAGTCTTGATCGGCAGCTTCATCGCGGCAAGACGGAGAGCCTCCCTTGCCACAGTATCGTCCACCCCGTCAATCTCAAACATCACACGACCGGGTTTAACGCGGGCAGCCCAGAAATCGACCGAGCCTTTCCCCTTACCCATACGAACCTCGGTGGGTTTGGAGGTCACGGGCGTGTCGGGAAAGATCCGGATCCAGACCCGGCCCTGACGTTTCATGTGGCGCGTCATCGCGCGGCGCGCGGCCTCGATCTGACGTGCGGTGATCCGCTCTGGCTGAACCGCCTTGAGCCCGAAAGAGCCGAAGTTGAGATCCGACCCGCCCTTGGCGAAGCCCTTGATCCGGCCTTTATGCTGCTTACGGTATTTTGTGCGCTTTGGTTGAAGCATCTTTCATTCCCCCTTAGCGACGGCCGCCGGCGCCACGCGGGGCCGGACCGTCCTGGAGTTCCTGTGCCTTGCGGTCACGCGCCGCAGGATCGTGTTCCAAGATCTCGCCTTTGAAGATCCAGACCTTGATCCCGATGATACCGTAGGGCGTTACCGCCTCGGATTGGGCATAGTCGATGTCCGCCCGCAGCGTATGCAGCGGAACACGGCCTTCGCGATACCATTCGGTCCGGGCGATTTCCGCCCCGCCGAGACGGCCCGCGACGTTCACCCGGATACCCAGGGCGCCCATGCGCATCGCGTTCTGCACCGACCGCTTCATGGCGCGGCGGAACGAAACGCGGCGTTCCAGCTGCTGAGCGATCGATTCGCCGACGAGCTGCGCATCGAGTTCCGGCTTGCGCACTTCGACGATGTTGAGGTGCAACTCGCTGTCGGTCATGTTCGACAGCTTCTTGCGCAGGGTTTCGATGTCCGCGCCTTTCTTGCCGATGATCACGCCCGGACGTGCAGTATGGATCGTCACGCGGCACTTCTTGTGCGGACGCTCGATGATCACACGCGAAACGCCGGCCTGCTTGGCCTCTTTCTTGATGAACTCACGGATCCTGAGATCTTCGAGAAGAAGGTCGCCGTAGTCCTTGGTGTTGGCGAACCAACGGCTGTCCCAGGTACGGTTGACCTGAAGGCGCATGCCGATCGGATTGACTTTATGACCCATTAGGCTTGCTCCTCAACTTGACGCACCGTGATGGTGATCTCCGAGAACGGTTTCATGATCTTGCCGAACCGGCCACGAGCGCGCGGACGGCCTCGCTTCATCACAAGGTTCTTGCCCACATAGGCCTCGGAGACGACGAGTTCATCGACATCGAGGTTATGGTTGTTCTCGGCGTTGGCGATGGCGGACTGAAGGCATTTCTTCACGTCCTGCGCGATCCGCTTGTTCGAGAAGGTGAGATCGGTCAATGCCTTCTCCACCTTCTTGCCGCGGATCATGGCGGCCACCAGGTTCAGTTTCTGCGGGCTTGTGCGAAGCATCCGGGTCTTGGCCATTGCTTCGTTGTCTGCCACGCGGCGGGGGTTTTGTGCCTTGCCCATGACTTACTTCCGCTTCGCTTTCTTGTCGGCCGCATGCCCGTAGTAGGTGCGGGTCGGCGAATATTCACCGAACTTCTGGCCGATCATGTCCTCGGATATCAGCACGGGAACGTGCTTGTGGCCGTTGTAGACGCCAAACGTCAGACCCACGAACTGGGGCAGGATCGTCGAGCGGCGCGACCAGATCTTGATCACTTCCTTGCGCCCCGACTCGCGTGCCGCCTCTGCCTTTTTCAGGACATGAGCGTCAACGAAGGGGCCTTTCCAAACAGAGCGTGCCATATGTTAGCGCCCTTTCTTACGTGCGTGCCGCGAGCGCAGGATAAGCTTCTGCGACGCCTTGTTGGTATTGCGAGTGCGCTTGCCCTTGGTCGGCTTGCCCCATGGCGTCACCGGGTGGCGACCCCCGGAAGTCCGGCCTTCGCCACCGCCGTGCGGGTGGTCGATGGGGTTCATCACGACACCCCGGACTGACGGACGCTTGCCCATGTGGCGGGAGCGACCGGCCTTGCCGAAGTTCTGGTTGCTGTTGTCGGGGTTCGACACGGCCCCAACGGAGGCCATGCATTCCTGACGCACCAGACGCAGTTCGCCCGAGCTGAGCCGGATCTGCGCATAGCCGCCATCGCGGCCGACAAACTGCGCATAGGTGCCGGCGGCGCGTGCGATCTGTCCGCCCTTGCCGGGCTTCATCTCGATGTTGTGAACGATCGTGCCGATCGGCATGCCCGAGAACGGCATCGCGTTGCCGGGCTTGATGTCAACCTTGTTGCCGGCGAAGACCTTGTCGCCCACGGCCATACGCTGCGGCGCGAGGATATAGGCCTGTTCGCCGTCCTCATACTTGATCAGCGCAATGAAGGCGGTCCGGTTCGGGTCATATTCGATCCGCTCGACGGTGGCCGCCATATCGAATTTTCTACGTTTGAAGTCAACGATCCGGTAGAGGCGCTTCGCCCCTCCCCCGCGTCGGCGCGAGGTAATCCGTCCGGTGTTGTTCCGGCCGCCCGATTTCGTCAAACCCTCTGTCAGGGATTTGACGGGACGTCCTTTCCAAAGCTCCGAACGGTCGATCAGCACCAGCCCGCGCTGGCCCGGCGTCGTCGGCTTATACGACTTGAGTGCCATGCTTTCTGTCTTCCGTTAGCAGTGCGAACCTTTGCGGTCCGCTGTGTTTGTGGGCAGGCGACCGCCTGCCACGAATAAAGGCCCCTTTCCTGCGCCCCTGTCGGGACATATGGCGAGGTGCCCGGCGATAAAGAGCCCCGAGGGTCTCCATCAAATAATCGTCGGCCCCGGAACACCGGGGCCGACTCGGTTCGCGGCTTCCTATCAGAGACCCGTGGTCACGTCGATAGTGTTTCCCTCTTCGAGGGTCACATAAGCCTTTTTCACATCCTTCCGCCTGCCAAGCTGGCCGCGGAAGCGTTTGACCTTGCCCTTGGTGATGGTGGTGTTGACCGCCTTCACCTTCACACCAAAGAGCGCCTCGACGGCTTCCTTGATCTGCGGCTTGTTCGCATCGATCGATACCTCGAAGACAACCGCGCCGTTTTCGGACGCCATCGTCGCCTTCTCGGTGATGACCGGCTTGCGGATCACGTCGTAATGTTCAGCCTTCGCGCTCATTTCAGCCGAGCCTCCAGTGCTTCGACACCCGCCTTGGTGAGCACGAGCGTGTCACGGCGGAGGATATCATAGACATTTGCGCCCATCGACGGCAGCACATCGAGACCTTCGATATTGCGTGCGGCACGGGCAAAGCCTTCGTTGACCTGCGCCCCGTCGATAACCAGTGCGCGCTTCCAGCCAAGGTTCTTGAGCTGCTTGGCCAGCGCCGCGGTCTTTCCGTCGGATTCCGCGCTGTCGATCACCACCAGTTCACCGGCCTTGGCCTTCGCCGAAAGCGCGTGCCGCAGGCCGAGCTTGCGGAACTTCTTCGGCAGATCGTGGCCGTGGCTGCGCGGGGTCGGTCCCTTGTAGATACCGCCCTTGCGGAAGATCGGCGCGTTGCGGTCACCGTGGCGTGCGCCGCCGGTGCCCTTCTGGCGATAGATCTTCTTGGAGGAATACGAGGTTTCCGAACGCGTCTTGACCTTGTGGGTGCCCTGCTGCGCGTTGTTACGCTGCCAACGGACCACACGGTGCAGGATGTCGGCGCGCGGCTCGAGCCCGAACAGGTCGGCGTCGAGCTCGATGTCGCCGGCTTTCACGCCGTCGAGTTTGATCACGTCGAGTTTCATTGATCGCCTTCCTTCTTGTCAGCCTCGATTTCGGCCTCGGCGTCTTTCAGGGCGGAGGCTTCCTGCGCGGCCTGTTCCTCGGCGGCGGCCTTCGCTGCGGCCTCCTCCTCGGCTGCGGCCTGTGCGGCGGCTTCCTCGGCAAGGCGCTTGGCCTCTTCGGCGGCGGATCTCAGGGCCGCGGGCAGGATCGCGTTTTCGGGGAACGGCTTTTTCACCGCATCCTTGACCGTGACCCAGCCCCCCTTGGAGCCCGGAACCGCGCCCTTGACCATGATGACACCGCGTTCGGCGTCGGTCTTGACGACCTGAAGGTTCTGCGTGGTCACACGGGCCGCGCCCATGTGACCGGCCATTTTCTTGCCCTTGAAGACCTTGCCGGGATCCTGGCACTGCCCGGTGGAGCCGTGCGAGCGGTGCGAGATCGACACACCGTGCGTGGCCCGCAGACCGGCAAAGTTGTGCCGCTTCATGGCGCCGGCGAAGCCCTTGCCGATCGAGGTGCCCGAGACATCCACGAACTGACCTTCGAAATAATGGTCAGCGGTGATTTCCTCGCCCACGTTGATCAGGTTCTCAGGCGCCACGCGGAATTCCGCGACCTTGCGTTTCGGCGCCACCTTGGCGATAGCGAAATGACCGCGCATCGCTTGTGACACGCGCTTGGCCTTGGCCGTGCCGGTGCCAAGCTGAACAGCGGTATAGCCGTCCTTGTCCGCAGTGCGTTGCGCCACGACCTGAAGGCCGTCGAGTTGAAGCACGGTGACTGGAATCTGCCTGCCGTCTTCCATGAAAAGCCGGGTCATGCCGACTTTCTTTGCGATGATACCAGAGCGCATCAGAGATACCCCCCTCAAACCGAAATCTGCACGTCCACGCCGGCCGCGAGATCGAGCTTCATCAGCGCGTCCACGGTCTGCGGGGTCGGATCCACGATGTCGAGAAGGCGCTTGTGGGTGCGGATCTCGAACTGGTCGCGGGATTTCTTGTCAACGTGGGGGCCACGCAGAACGGTGAACTTCTCGATCTTGTTCGGCAGCGGGATCGGGCCACGGACATGAGCGCCGGTGCGCTTTGCCGTATTCACGATTTCCAGCGTACTGGCATCCAGCACGCGGTAGTCGAATGCCTTCAGCCGAATGCGGATATTTTGGCTTTGCATTTTTGGTGCCTTTCAAGGCGTTGGAGTTGATAGGAGGACCGCCGGCTCACCCGACGGCCCTCGTCGAACCCGAGTTCGTTACTCAAGGATTTTGGACACGACGCCGGAGCCGACGGTGCGGCCGCCTTCGCGGATGGCAAAGCGCAGCCCGTCTTCCATGGCGATCGGCGCGATCAGCTCGACCGAGAACTTCAGGTTGTCGCCCGGCATCACCATTTCCGTGCCCTCGGGCAGCGTCACCGTCCCGGTCACATCCGTCGTGCGGAAGTAGAACTGCGGGCGGTAGTTGGCGAAGAACGGCGTGTGGCGACCGCCCTCTTCCTTGGTCAGGATGTAGACCTCGCACTCGAACTTCGTGTGCGGATTCACCGACTTGGGCTTGCACAGGACCTGCCCGCGCTCCACGCCCTCGCGGTCGATGCCGCGCAGCAGAACACCCACGTTGTCGCCCGCCTCGCCGCGATCGAGCAGCTTGCGGAACATCTCAACGCCCGTGCAGGTCGTCTTCTTGGTGTCCTTGATGCCGACGATCTCAAGCTCGTCGCCGACGTTCACAACGCCGCGCTCAACCCGGCCGGTCACAACCGTGCCGCGCCCCGAGATCGAGAACACGTCCTCGATCGGCATCAGGAACGGCTGGTCGATGGCCCGCTCCGGCGTCGGGATATACTCGTCCACCGCCGCCATCAGCTCGCGGATCTTGTTCTCGCCGATTTCCGGGTTGTTGCCCTCCATCGCCGCCAGCGCGGAGCCCGCGATGATCGGAATGTCGTCGCCCGGATAGTCGTACTCGCTCAGAAGCTCGCGCACTTCCATCTCGACAAGCTCCAGAAGCTCCTCGTCGTCCACCTGGTCGACCTTGTTGAGGAACACCACCATCGCCGGAATACCGACCTGGCGGCCCAGAAGAATGTGCTCGCGCGTCTGCGGCATCGGCCCGTCGGCGGCGTTCACCACCAGGATCGCGCCGTCCATCTGCGCCGCGCCCGTGATCATGTTCTTGACGTAGTCGGCGTGGCCGGGGCAGTCGACATGCGCGTAGTGGCGGTTGTCGGTCTCGTATTCCACATGCGCCGTCGAGATCGTGATCCCGCGCGCCTTCTCCTCCGGCGCCCCGTCGATCGTGTCATACGCCTGGAAGTCGCCGAAATACTTCGTGATCGCCGCCGTCAGCGTCGTCTTGCCGTGGTCGACGTGGCCGATCGTGCCAATATTTACGTGCGGCTTGCCGCGCTCAAACTTTTGCTTTGCCAT
>NZ_FODS01000027.1 GCF_900110425.1 Salinihabitans flavidus
CCCTCCAACGCGGCGCTGGTGCAACGGGCGGCGGCGCTTTGCGAGACATACGAACGCCCGGTGGCCAGTCCCGCGCAGGCGCGCGAGATACTGGGGCTCAGGGCTGCGGTATGAGAGATTTTGTTGAAACCGACGGGCGGGTGCTTCACGTTGATTTCCGCGCCGGCGCAAGAGGTCGGCGCGCGGTTGTCTTTGCCAACTCGCTTGGCACGGATCTTCGGATCTGGGATGCGGTTGTGGCAGCCCTGCCCGCCGAGACCCCGGTGCTGCGACTCGACAAACGCGGACATGGCCTGAGCGATATGGGGCCGGTCACAATCTCCGGTCTGGCCAATGACACGGGCGCCGCTATAGATCGGTTCGGGATTTCGGACGCGCTGGTTTGCGGTGTTTCGGTGGGTGGCATGGTCGCCCAGTCGCTTGCCGTGGCGCGGCCCGACCTTGTGGCAGGTCTGATCCTGTCAAATACCGGCCTTGCCATCGGCACACCCGAGATCTGGACCCCGAGGATAGAGACGGTGCGCGATGCCGGAATGGAGCCGATTGCCGACGCGGTGCTCGAGCGGTGGTTCTCGGCCCGTTTCATGGAAACAGAAACTGAAACGGTGCGCGGTTACCGCAACATGCTGATCCGCTGCCCGTCAGAGGGCTATGCCCGCACCTGCGAGGCGATCCGGGATACGGACCTGACGGCGCAGGCGGCGCGCATCACGCAACCGGCGATCTGCGTGGCCGGCGGGGCGGATCTGGCCACGCCCCCTGCCCTTGTGACAGCTTTGTGCGAGGCGCTACCGCGTGCGGAATTCCATTTGCTGGAGGATGCGGGGCATCTACCCTGTATCGAAAGCCCGGACCACATCGCCGCACTGATCGCGGATATGTTGGGTCGATTGCCGCCCTCAGTCTCTGGACAGGGCGGCGTCCGATGAACAGAGTAGGTGTTGGACGATGGGTGATCGGCGAGGCTGGCGACAATCGCCATGCCGCGACCGCGCACCACAAATGAAGGGGAGGAAAGAAGTGAAACGTATAGGACTCAAATTCGCGGCGATGTCCGTGATGGCGGGGCTGGTTTCAGCCACGGCAGCACAGGCACAGGACTTCACGTTCAAGCTGCATCATTTTCTCGGGGCCAAAGCGCCCGCGCAGACCCAGATGCTCGAACCCTGGGCGCGTCAGGTGGAGGAAAACTCCGATGGACGCGTGAAGATCGAGATCTACCCGTCGATGACGCTTGGCGGGCGGCCCCCCGAACTCATCCAGCAGGCCCGCGACGGTGTTGTCGATCTGGTCTGGACGGTGAACGGCTATACACCGGGACTTTTCCCGCGCACCGAGGTGTTCGAACTGCCCACCGTATTCAAAAATGATCCGGTGGCAGCGAATCTCGCGATGTTCGACATGTTCGAAGACGACCTGAAAGAGGAATACCAAGGCGTCGAAGTGATGTTCCTGCATGTTCACGCGGGTCAGGGCCTGCATATGCGCAACACGGAAGTGCGCACCCCGGCCGATCTGGATGGCAAGAAGTTGCGCATTCCGACCCGCACCGGCGCCTGGGCGATCGAGGCACTTGGCGCCTCTCCGGTTGCCATGCCGGTGCCGGAACTGCCCCCCGCCCTTCAGAAAGGCGTGGTGGATGGGGCGATGATTCCGTGGGAGATCATCCCGCCGCTGAAGATTCACGAACAGACCGAATATCAGATCGAGGGCCACGACAAGGAACGGTTCGGCAGCACTTCGTTCCAGGTGTCCATGAACGCGGACCGCTGGAATGGCCTGCCCGACGACATTCAGCAGGCGTTCCGGGATGCTTCGGGGCGCGACTGGTGGGGCAAAGTTGGTGAGGTCTGGCGTGGAACGGATAACTTCGGCATCGAGCTTGCCGTGAAGTCCGGAAACACGCATATCACACTGACCGAGGAAGAGACGCAAGCCTTCCGCGATGCGCTGGCCCCGGTGGTCGATCGCTGGATCGAGGATGTGTCCGCCAAAGGAATTGACGGCGACGATTTGGTGGAAAAAGCCCGGGATCTGATCGCCGACAATACCGGGGCAATGTAAGTGTCTGACGTCGAAATGAATAGCCGCCCCGGTCTTGCCGGGGCGGCTGCCCGATTGATCACCCTCTGGGCATTGCTGGGAGGTGTCCTTCTGCTGGTTGTGGTTATTGTCAACGTGGTCTCTGTGATCGGAGGCGTTGTCTGGAAACCCTTTCCGGGGGACTTCGAACTGACCGAAATCGGGGTTGCGGTGGCGGCGTTCGCCTTTCTGCCCTATTGCGAACTGATTGGCGGCAACGTCACAGCTGATATCTTCACCGCCCGCGCCGGACCGCGCCTTATCGCGTTTTTCAAGTTTCTGGCCTCGCTCATGGCGCTGATCTTCGCCTGCATCCTGCTTTGGCGGATGTATCATGGCTTGCTGAACCAGAAGGATTATAACTACACCACCGCGATCCTTCAGATTCCGCTCTGGTGGGGGTTCGTTCCGATCCTGATCTCTCTGGCGTTGCTGGCCGTCGCGGCGGGTTTGTCCCTGCGCGATAGCCTGCACAGTTTTGCAGAGGCGAAACACGCATGATCGACTCCCTTTCCCTGGGCATCGGCTCTCTGGTGGTGCTGGTTCTGCTGATCGCCATCCGCATACCGATCGCCTACGCGATGATTTTTGTCGGCGGGGTCGGAATCGCAATCGTGAACGGGAGCGACCTGCTGTTCAATCAGCTCAAGACGCTGGCCTATGGGCAGTTCTCGATCTACGACCTGTCGGTGGTGCCAATGTTCATCCTGATGGGCAGTCTCGCCTCACGCGCGGGGCTGAGCGCGGCGCTTTTCCGGTGGGCCAATGCCTGGCTTGGATGGTTGCGCGGCGGCACGGCCATGGCCGCAATCGCGGGATGCGCGGGCTTCGGGGCGGTTTGCGGGTCATCACTGGCGACCGCGTCGACCATGGGGCGCGTCGCGCTGCCCGAGCTGAGGCGATATCGTTATTCCGGCGCGCTTGCCACCGGATCTCTGGCCGCGGGAGGGGTTCTGGGCATTCTGATCCCGCCCTCTGTCGTGCTTATCATCTATGCGATCATCGTCGAGGCGAATGTGGTGACGATGTTCGCCGCGGCCATGCTCCCCGGTTTGCTCGCCGTGGTTCTGTTTTTGCTGACCATCGCGGTCTATGTTGCGATCTGGCCCGATGCCGCGCCTCGCCACGGCGGTGTGGACCGGCAGGAGTTTCGCGCGGCAACCATCGGCGTCCTGCCGGTCCTGCTGATTTTCGGAATCGTGCTCGGCGGGATATACGCCGGGTTCTACAATCCGACCCCTGCGGCGGCTGTGGGTGTGGCACTGGTGTGGGCCTATGGCGCGCTGTCGCGTGAGCTGTCTTTTGGCGATCTGATTGATGCGCTGAAGGAGACGGCCAGCACCACCGGCATGATCTATCTGATCCTGCTTGGCGCGGAGTTGATGAAGATCTACATGTCGCGCATCGGTCTGCCACAGGCCACCGCCGAATGGATCATTGCCACAGGCATGTCACCTATGCTGGTCATGGCGCTTCTCCTGCTTGGTCTCATCTTTCTCGGGTGCCTGATGGACAGCCTTTCGATGATCCTTCTGGTGATCCCCTTCTTCTGGCCGGTTCTCGTCGACCTCAACGGCGGGCTTTACATGACTGCCGAGGGTTCAGGTTTCGGCATGTCCACCGAAGACCTGAAGATCTGGTTCGGAATCCTTGCTCTGGTGGTGGTGGAGCTTGGCCTCATCACGCCGCCGGTCGGAATGAATGTCTTTGTGATCTCTGCGCTCGCCAAGGACACCCCCATGATCGAGACGTTCAAGGGCGTGATACCGTTCTTCGCGGCAGAGATTATCCGGGTGCTGCTGCTTCTGAGCTTTCCGATTCTGGTGCTCTGGGTGCCCCGGTTGCTCAGCGGGTAGAGCCCCGTTCAGGGCTTTGCCCGGCCCCGATGTGGCCCGAATGCCACCTTCACAGCCGAGGCTGCCATCAATTGAAGAGAGATGAATGTAGCGGCGCAACTGACGCTAGACAGCGCCAACCCTGCGCGTTTATGAATAAATGTGCAATATGGGGACTTCGATGGCGTCTTTTCTCGTTCTTAACGGACCTAATCTGAATCTGCTCGGGCAACGGCAGCCGGATATCTATGGCAGCACAACCCTAGACCAGATCGAGGCCCAATGCCTCGACCATGGTGCGAGGCTCGGACACGATGTCGTCTGTGTCCAAAGCAATCATGAGGGCGCCCTCATCGACGCCATTCATCAGGCGCGCGGTGTTCACGCGGGCTGTGTGCTGAATGCTGGCGCCTATACCCATACGTCCATCGGCCTTATGGATGCGATTGCCGCGACCGAACTGCCAGTGGTGGAGTTGCACCTGTCCAACATTCACGCACGCGAACCCTTCCGGCACAAATCTTATATCGCGTCAGTCGCCATCGGGCAGATCTGCGGATTCGGCCCGCGCGGGTATCTGCTCGCGCTCGATGCGCTTGTCGGAAATCTGCGGGATCGAGGCGGATGATTTTCGAATATCTCTGCAATCTGACCAATGCCCCCACGCTGGAAGAGCTGTGGCGCATGCATACTGCCAAGATGGCGGAGTTCGGGTTTGATCGGTTGCTTTACGGCTATACGAATTTTGTATCACGGCACTCTATCGGAGATCCCGACGACTTTGTTGTCCTGAGCAATCATGACCGGGCCTATGTCGATGCCTTTATCGGAGACAGACTGTACCTGAACGCGCCGATGGTGCGTTGGGCCCTGAGGAATCACGGCGCACAAAGTTGGCGCATTCTGTCCGAACAGGTCAAATGCCACGCGTTGAGCAGGGCGGAACAAGAGGTTCTCGAATTCAACCGGCGTATGGGCGTGACCGCCGGTTACACGATCAGCTTCAACTCGGTCTCTGTTCGGGCGAAAGCAGCGATCGCGTTGACCGCACGGTGCGGCATGACACAGGACGATGTGGATGCCATCTGGCAGAAACATGGCGATGAGATCGTCCTGATGAATAATGTCGCGCACCTGAAAATCCTGACGCTGCCATACACCCATTTCAAACGTGTACTGACCAAGCGACAACGGGAGGTTCTCGAATGGGTGAGCGATGGCAAGACCGTGCAGGACATTGCCGTTCTGATGCAGCGCAAGCCGGCCACTGTTGAAAAGCACCTGCGACTTGCACGAGAGGCGCTCAACGTCGAAACAACCGCACAGGCCGTTCTAAAAGCGACGTTCCAGAACCAGATTTTCGTTCTGGAGCAGTGACCTCAAAAGCTTTCATATTTTTCCAAAAGGTCAGGATTCCCCCACTTTCCTAATATTTGGTTAACTGCAAAAATCGAGAGGTTCCGTGAGTGGTGGCTTTGGCCTGGGAACAACGGTCGGAAAATCCCTGTGATTTCAGGGCGCTTCCGATCGCCGGTTTGACCGGAAGTCGGTCTTCGGGGTGTATTGATCCGCCTCGGCGGCCGGCGCCATCGGGTGCGTCGTTTCATCCCCATGTTTGATGCTTCCGAGTTTGAACGGTGTCGCACAGCAGTGCGGCACCGTTTTTCTTTCTATAGTTGACAAAAATTGGGCGCCGTGGTTTTGCCACAGCGCCCTGACTTCGATCTTGAGGCAGTTGCGTCAGCTTTGCGCGACCTTGGCCACTTCGGCAGCAAAATCTTCCTGCTCTTTCTCGATCCCCTCACCAACTTCGAGACGGACGAACCCAAGGATTTCCACCCCCGCTTCCTGCGCGGCCTTTTCCACCGTGAGGTCGGGATTGATCACGAAAGACTGTCCTAGAAGTGTGACTTCGCCGAAAAACTTGTTCATCCGGCCGACAATCATCTTCTCGATCACGTTCTCGGGCTTACCCGATTCACGGGCCTGCTCCGTCAGGACGGCCTTTTCACGCTCGACAAGGGCCGGGTCCAGATCGCTTTGACCAAGAGAGGCGGGATTCACGGCGGCGATATGCATCGCCACCTGCTTGCCGAACGACTCATCGTTCCCTTTGAGAGCGACCAGAACACCGATCTTGCCCATATCATTGGCCGCAGCATTGTGAACGTAAGAGACAACAGTCTCACCCTCGACCGAGGCCATGCGGCGCAGGGTCATGTTCTCGCCAATCGTCGCGATCTTGTCGGTGATGGTGTCAGCAACGGTCTTGCCGCCGAGATCGGCAGCAGCCAGCGCTTCGATATCGTCCACCTTCAGCGCAGCGGCGGCAATGTCACCAACCATCGACTGGAAGTCGGCATTTTTTGCGACAAAGTCGGTTTCGGCGTTCACTTCGACAGCGACGCCTTTTCCACCCTCGACCTTGACGGCCACGAGACCTTCAGCCGCGGTGCGACCGGATTTCTTGGCGGCCTTGGCAAGACCCTTGGTGCGCAGCCAGTCAATCGCCGCCTCCTTGTCACCATCGGTTTCCGTCAGGGCCTTCTTCGCATCCATCATGCCTGCGCCGGTCATTTCGCGCAGTTCCTTGACCATAGCTGCTGTGATCGCCATGCTGGCTCTCCTCGTTCTAATGGGGTCATGTGCCGGGGCCGGGCTTATCCTGCCCCGGTATCAGAAATGTAAAACCTACGCGTTGGCGTTGGCGTCAGCATCGGTGGCCGGAGCCTCCTCTGCGACGGCCTCTTCGGTCGGGGCATCTTCGAGCTCGCCAAGATCGACGCCAGCGGCGCCAAGCTGAGCGGTCATACCGTCAAGCGCGGCGCGGCTCACCAGATCGCAATAGAGCGCAATGGCCCGGGCGGCATCGTCATTGCCCGGAATGATATAATCGATCCCCTCGGGCGCGCAGTTGGTATCGACCACGGCCACGACGGGAATACCGAGCTTGTTGGCCTCGGCGACGGCAAGCGCCTCTTTCTTGACGTCGATGACAAAGAGCATATCGGGCACGCCGCCCATTTCGCGAATACCGCCGAGTGATGCTTGCAGTTTCTGCTGATCACGCTCCATTCCGAGACGCTCTTTCTTGGTCAGCCCTTCGGCACCACCGGCCATACGCTCGTCAATTTCCTTCAGACGGTTGATCGACCGCGACACGGTTTGCCAGTTGGTCAGCGTGCCACCCAGCCAGCGGTGGTTCATGTAATACTGCGCGCATTTTTCGGCGGCATCGGCGATCGGGCCAGAGGCCTGACGCTTGGTGCCGACGAACAGCACCCGTCCATTCTTGGCGACGGTCTCGCGGATCGCGTTCAGGGCCGCGTCGAGCATCGGAACGGTCTGTGTCAGGTCGATGATATGGATGCCGTTGCGCGCGCCATAGATGAACTCGCCCATGCGGGGGTTCCAGCGTTGCGTCTGGTGGCCGAAGTGAACGCCTGCTTCGAGAAGCTGGCGCATGGAAAACTCGGGAAGAGCCATGCGTGTATTTCCTTTTCCGGTTTGCGCCTTGACGGGGGAGTGTAAGAGCGGATGCTCCAACCGGCGGACCGACAGGGATGTCTCCCCTGCACGAGCCCAAACCCCGCCTGCGGATTTGAATACGCGCGAGGTATGTCATTTGTCACGAGGACGCAAGGCCAATCGGTATATTTTCGCGGTCAGGCAACGGCCTGTGCCAAACCCGCGCGCACAGTTTCCTCGCAATAGGCGGCAAGCGCCTTGCGGTCGTGGAAATCGATCACCGCGACCGGCGGATGGTAGACAACGGTGACCGATGCTCCGCCACCATGTGCGAGCACCTGAAGGGCATGCGCAGCGAACTCCATGTCCCCCCACCAGCACAGAAAACGAGGATCGTGGTGCGCCGAAGCGCGATAGGCCACGCTCACGGGTTGAACCATCATGCGATCCCGCAATGGGGGGTCGAAGAAGGCCGCGAACAGCGTCGATTTGAAACGCAGCACGCGCTGTCCGTCGCTCGACGTGCCTTCGGGAAAGAAGAGCAGGCGATGACCGACCGCCAGCCGTTCGCGGAATTGATCGGTTTGCACCCGCGCGTCGCGGGGATTTCGCGTGATGAAAAGCGTACCGACGACACGGGCCAGACCGCCGATCAACGGCCATTCGGCGACCTCGGACTTTGAGACGAAGAAGACGCGTTTGCGCGTGTTGAGCACGAAAATATCGAGCCAGGAACAGTGATTGGCCACCAGCACACCGGGCTGGCGCATGGGCGCGCCCTGTGTGCGCAAACGCAATCCCAGCAACACAAGCATCAGCCGGCTTACGACCTGAACAGGATAGGCGGACAGGGGGCGGCCGGCACCGCAAAACGGGCGCTCGGCCATCCGCAACAGCAGAAGAATGACCAACCCGGTCAGGATCAGGATCAGTGCAAGAAACCCGCGCAGGGCAACACGCGCCCAGCCTGCCACCGTGATGCGTGGAAAATCGGGATAGGTCCCTTCCCCTTTCCAGGTCGGATTCACGCTGTCGCCCCGCGCATGTAGAGGGATTTCTGCCGCGTATTGAGCCGTTCGGTATCCATCACGAGACAGACATCGGTCGTATTGAAGACATGATCGACATAAGCCCCGTCGCCAACAAAGCCCCCAAGTCGGAGATATGCCTTGATCAGCGCCGGGGTATTGAGCGTTGCGCGGCGCCTGTCGATTCGCGCCTCGGGGATCAGGTTCATCGGCTGGTAGTGCCACGAATGGGCCTGCACGCGCAGGTCCTCGGGCGCGAGATGCCGATGATAAAGCAGGCTGAGCGGCTCGGCGAGCGCGGCGATATCGGTGCCATGAAAGCTGGCCGTTCCAAAAAGGATCTCGACCTCATGTCGCGCGACATAATCGGCAAGGCCCTGCCACATGTGAAACATCGCAGATCCACCGCGATAATCGGCATGAAGACAGGACCGGCCCAGCTCCAGCAGCTTTCGCTCGCTTCGGCGCAGCGTCGAGAGATCGAATTCATCCTCTGAATAGAACTGTCCGATCTGTTTTGCCTGATCGCACCGCAGCAATCGGTAAACGGCCACAACGCGATCCTCGGGCGGGACGCTGCGGGCCTCGTCGATCAGGATCAGATGGTCGAAATACGGATCGAAGCGGTCGCGTTCCAGACGGTTTTCATGGTCCACCATGTCCCCTGAGCCACCGAGTTCTTCCACGAACACCCGGTAGCGCAGCCGCTGCGCCGCGACCAGATCGGCGTCGGTTTCGGCCAGTTTCAAAGTAAAGACGGGGGCAGAACCGGTCATGCGCGAGGGCCTTTTGATCAGTGAACCCGCTTTTAGGCAAGACGAAATGCAAGCACAACCAACCAAGTGCCGCCGGCAAGGCGACGACGTTGTTCACAAAGGCTGAATTTACCTTTAGTCAATCTTTCGGTGGTTCCATCACCGGGATCAACGTAACTCTGGAGCCGTCAATGACGACCTTGCCCTCCTCTCGGAAATTGACGGTGATCCGGCCACCGATATTCGACTGCACCTGCCCGGTCCCCCAATCGGGCCGGTCGGGGTGGCGCACCAGCATTCCCGGCTCGAGAAAATCGTTCAGTTCATGCATGACAAGGGCTCACCTCCGAGGGAAATATGGATCAGCCTAAAGTGAAACTCGCCGCTCTGGTAGGCTCTCGTATCTGCCATGACCTAGTCAGCCCGGTGGGCGCGATTGGCAATGGGCTTGAGCTTCTGGAAATGTCCGGCGGCGCGGCGGGGCCGGAACTCGATCTCATCCGCGAAAGCGTCGAGAACGCCAATGCGCGTATCCGCTTTTTCCGCGTGGCCTTTGGACATGCCGGTCTGACAGAATTGGTCGGAGAGCCGGAGGTGCGCGCCATGCTGCGCGATATGGGCAATGGCGGACGTGTGCAGTATGATTGGCATCCTGCTGGCGATATCCTTCGGATGGAGCTGTGCCCCATCTTCCTTGCGATCATGTGCGTGGAAAGCGCCCTGCCCTATGGCGGGGCGATCTCGGTGCACCATACCCATGGCAAATGGGAGGTGGAGGGCGCCCACGAAAAACTCAGGGTCGAAGACACCCTTTGGTCTGACCTTGAACGCGGCAAAGTCGCGGACACCATCACGCCGGCGCGGGTGCAATTCGCCCTTTTGCCCGAGAGTGTTGCCAACCTTCGACGAAAGCTGACAATCGAGCTGGCTGAAAACCGGGTCACGCTCGGCTTCTGAACACCGCTGCCGGATCAGGTTCGCACCGTACCGTCGCCATCCACAAGATACTTGAAGCTCGTCAACTGCTCCGCCCCGACGGGGCCGCGCGCGTGCAGCTTGCCGGTGGCAATGCCAATCTCCGCCCCCATCCCGAACTCCCCGCCATCGGCAAACTGGGTTGAGGCGTTTCGCATCAGGATCGCGCTATCGAGACGCTGAAAGAAGCGGTCGGCCGCCGCGTCATCCTCCGTGAGGATGCAATCGGTGTGGCCGGAGCCATAGCGCCGGATATGGGCAATGGCATCGTCGACCGTGTTCACCACCTTTGCCGCAATATCCATGTCAAGGTATTCGCGCCCCCAATCGTCCTCCATGGCCGGGATCGTGCCTTCGATCTTTTGCAACGCGGTGTCGGCATGAACCCGCACACCCGCGTCCAGAAGCGCGCGGATGACCCCCTGCCCCACCGTCTCCACGATGTCGCGGTGAAGGAGAAGGCACTCCGCCGCGCCGCAAATTCCGGCGCGGCGGGTCTTGGCATTCATGACCACATCAAGCGCCTTCGCGGGATCGGCTTCGGCATCAATATAGATATGCACGATGCCTTCGAGATGCGCGAAGACAGGCACCCGCGCCTCGCGTTGCACCAGGTCGACAAGACCCTTACCGCCGCGCGGCACGATCACATCCACCGTTCCGGTCATGGTCAGAAGCTCCGAAACGGCGGCGCGATCGCGCGTCGGGATAAGCTGGATCGCGTGTTCCGGCAGACCGGCGGCCTTCAGCCCCTCGACAAGACAGGCATGGATCACGCTGGAGGAATGGAAACTTTCCGATCCGCCGCGCAGGATCACGGCGTTTCCCGATTTCAGGCAGAGCGCCCCGGCGTCGGCGGTGACATTGGGGCGGCTTTCATAAATGACACCAACCACGCCAAGCGGCGTGCGCACACGGCGGATGTGCAGACCGGACGGCATGTCCCATTCAGCCATCACCTTGCCCACGGGATCAGGTTGCGCCGCGACGGCCCGAAGCCCGTCAACAATGCCCTGAATGCGCCTCTCATCGAGCATCAGCCGATCCATCATGGCCGGGCTCAGCCCCTTTTCGCGGCCAAAGGCCATATCCTCTTCATTGGCAGCGATGATGTCGGCTCGCCGGGTCCACACGGTTTCGGCGGCCGTCAGAAGCGCCTTTTCCTTGGCGTCTGACGGGGCGAAGGCAAGCTCGGCTGCCGCGGTGCGGGCCTTGGTGCCAATTTCCGCCATCAGCGCGGGGATGTTTTCTATGTCTTTCATCATGAGAGGCCTTTGAGCGTGCGATCTGGATGCCTTGAACGGACGTACTGTAATACGAGAGAGATCAAAGGGCCATGTCATCGCGGTGGATGAGCGCGGCGCGGCCCGGATAGCCAAGCGTTTCCTCGATCTCGGTACTGCGGCGGCCCAGAATGCGGACGGCCTCCGCCGCGCTGTAGGCCACGAGCCCTTGCCCAATTCGACGCCCGTCCGGCCCCAGAATGGCAACGGGATCGCCCCGCGTAAAAACGCCGGCAACCAAGGTCACACCCGCAGGCAGAAGGCTTTTGCCTTTGCGAAGTGCGGTGGCCGCCCCCGCATCAATGGATATCTCGCCCTGCGGCTTCATCGAACTGATCCAGCGTTTGCGGGCCTGTTGCGGCGTGCCCTGAGCGGTAAACCACGTGGCGGGCGCCCCCTCCTGAAGAGCCTTGATCGGGCGCATCACGCCCCCTTCGGTGATCACCATGGCGCATCCGCCGGACGTGGCCGTCTTGGCCGCCATGAGCTTCGTGACCATGCCGCCCTTGGACAGGCCGGAAGTGCCTTCGCCGGCCATTGCCTCCATCTCGGGTGTGATGGTCTCAATCACATCGAAACGCCGCGCGGCCGGATCTGTCATCGGATTGCCGGAATAAAACCCATCCACGTCGGACAGGAGTATCAGGTGATCTGCCCCAGTGGTCAGTGCCACCTGTGCGGCAAGCCGGTCATTGTCGCCATAGCGGATCTCGTCCGTGGCGACGGTATCGTTCTCGTTCACGATGGGAACAACGCCCAGTGCAAGCAATTGCGCCAGCGTGGCCCGCGAATTGAGATAGCGCCGCCGGTTCGCGCTGTCCTCCAAAGTCACGAGCACCTGTCCCGTCGTGATGCCATGCGGAGCCAGCGCTTCTTCATAGGCCCGCGCGAGCTGAATCTGGCCAACGGCGGCGGCTGCCTGGCTCTGTTCCAGCGGCAACTCTGTGCGCGGCAATCCCAGAACCCCGCGACCCAGTGCAATGGACCCCGAGGAGACAAGTATCACATCGACGCCATTACGCTTCAGGCCCGCCACATCCTCCGCCACTCCGCGCAACCACTCGCCGCGCAACCTGCCGCTGTCCCTGTCGACAAGAAGGGATGAGCCGATCTTGATGACAACGCGCTGCGCCGTGCTCAGGGGCGCCACGACTCGGTTTCCTCTTGTTCGGGTTCACGGTGACGCAGACGGTCGTCGTCGATCCGGGCGCGCAGGGCGCGCAACACCTCCGGAATGCCCTCGCCCGAAACGCCCGACATGAGCAGAACCGGCGAACCTGCCGCGGCCTCCAGCTCGTCGCGAAGGAAACCGCGCTCTTCCTCATCCAGTGAATCGATCTTGTTCAGGACAGTGACGCGCGGTTTTTCAGCGAGAAACCCGCCATAGGCCTCGATCTCTCGAATAATCGTGTGATAATTCTCGATGAGCGTGCCGGAGGTGCCATCCACAAGGTGCAACAGCACAGCGCAGCGTTCCACATGCCCCAGAAACAGATCGCCCAGCCCCCTGCCCTCGCTCGCGCCCTCGATCAGGCCGGGAATATCGGCAACGACAAACTCTGTATTGTCGATGCCGACCACCCCGAGGTTGGGATAAAGCGTGGTGAAGGGATAGTCGGCGACCTTGGGCCGTGCATTCGATGTGGCCGCAAGGAAGGTGGATTTGCCCGCATTGGGCAAGCCAAGCAACCCGACATCGGCGATCAGCTTCAGCCGAAGCCAGAGCGTGCGCTCCACCCCCGGCTGGCCGGCATTGGCGCGGCGCGGAGCCTGATTGGTGGAGGTCTTGAAATGCAGGTTCCCGAAACCGCCATTGCCACCACGGGCCAGCAACACGCGCTGGCCCACCTCGGTCATGTCGGCGACGACCGTTTCCTGATCCTCTTCAAGAAGTTCGGTGCCCACGGGCACCCGAAGAACGATGTCCTCGCCCGTGCGGCCCGTACGTTGCTGGCCGCGCCCCGGCTGCCCGTTGTCGGCAAAGAAATGCTGCTGATAGCGAAAGTCGATCAGCGTGTTCAGACCATCCACGGCCTCGGCCCAGACAGACCCGCCATTGCCGCCATCGCCACCATCCGGACCGCCGAATTCGATGTATTTCTCGCGCCGGAATGACACGCAGCCGCCGCCCCCGCTACCCGAGCGGATATAGACCTTCGACAGATCGAGAAACTTCATGGGGCGTCATCCTTGCAAGGCCGTGCGCCCCCGTCTGATAACGCAGGGGCGGTGGCGACCACAATCATCTTGTCATTTCATTTTGCGGCTGTAGGTCCAGGTCGGCACCGTGGCTTGTCTCGCAACCGAATAGCTCTCGGCATCGCCCAGGTACTGGAAACCGCAATGTGTCAGCACCCGTGCCGACGCCGGGTTGTCCTGAAACACAGAGGCGAACATGGTGCCGTGTTCGCAGGGGTTCGCGTCGATCAGGGCCTGAACGGCGGCAGAGGCAAGCCCGGTATTCCAGAATGCCGGTGCAACCCAAAATCCGACTTCACATTGCTTTTCAACTTCACTCAGACGCTTGAGACCGATGACCCCCATCAGTTCCTCTCCGCCATCCTTCGTGCCATCGATGGCCCACACATCTTCGGTCCGTTCGGCAGAGAGCGCGCGCTCTATATAGGCTTCGGTCATGCCCGGCGGCAGGGGGTGGGGGATGGATGTCGTCATGCGCGCCACCGCCAGGTCGCCGGCATGAAGCTCGATCAACCCCTTGTCGGAACGCCGCAAAGGGCGCAGCATGAAGCGGTCGGTGTCCACCACCGGCTGAGTCACGATCGCGTCGTGTTTCATGCGTCATTTCCTCCCATCAGATCACGGCTGCACTCGGGACCTGTCGGACCGGCAGCCTTCAAGATTGATGCACCGCAGAGTCGCACGGCGCGTGGATGACCCCGAAACAGAAAAGGGACCGGCGGTTTCGCCGATCCCTCTTTGTCTCAAGAGCCTGTTAAGGTCGGCTTACTCTGCGGCCTCCGCAGCTGGCTGCACCGAGATAAAGGTGCGCCCCTTGAGGCCCTTGTGGAACTTCACGGCGCCCTGGGACGTGGCAAAGATGGTGTGATCCTTGCCCATGCCCACGCCCTGACCCGGCCACCACTTGGTGCCGCGCTGGCGCGCGATGATGTTGCCGGGAATGACCGCTTCGCCACCGAACTTCTTGACGCCAAGGCGGCGACCGGCGGAGTCGCGGCCGTTACGGGATGAACCGCCAGCTTTCTTGTGTGCCATATCGCTTCTCTCCTATCCTCGGGCCTTACTTGGCCAGATCTTTGGCCTGTTCAACCCATTCGGGTTTGATTTTCACGGTGTCGATCGCTGCGATCGCGTCTTCGCTCATGGCCGCAAGCTGGGCGAAGCTGGTGATCCCGGCGTCCTGAAGCTTGGCGGCAGCGGCGGGGCCGACACCAGTCAGTGCGGTCAGATCGTCCTTGGCACCCTGATCGGTCGCCGGTGCGGCGCTTTTCGCGGCCGGTTTCTTCGCGGCCGGTTTCGATTTGGCAGCGACCGGCGTTGCCGAAGCCGGTGCGGTCCCCGCACCCAAGGCAGCCTTCACACCCGACTTGTCGCCGCCTTCGGCCAGAATATCGGTGACCCGCACGAGCGTCAGTTTCTGACGGTGGCCGACCGTGCGCTTGGAACTGTGCTTGCGGCGGCGCTTGACGAACTTGATGACCTTGTCGCCCTTGATCTGATCGATCACCTCGGCCTGCACGGCAGCGCCGGCAACGAAGGGGGCGCCGACGACGGTCTTGTCACCGCCCAGCATCAGAACGTCGTTGAATTGTACCTTGTCACCGGCATCGGCTGCGAGCTTTTCCACCTGAAGCATATCGCCAGAATGGACCTTGTATTGCTTGCCGCCGGTTTTCAGAACCGCGAACATCTCTGTCTTCCTTTGCGTATCCCGCGTCCTGTGGCCCCGTTTCCGGTGTTACCGGCTCTTGCCGCCTCGGACTGCGCGCCCTTGATGGGCTGATGTGTCAACAAAACACGGCGCAAGGGGACTCCTTACGCCGGGATGCCCGCTTATCGTGCGATCATCGGACCAAGTCAACCCCCCATGGCGCGACCTCGCACGCTCAGAGTCGTTCTCCCTCGATCGCATGCGCCATGGCAAGCCCGAGGGCATAGTTGATCTGTGAATACATCCGGTCGAACCCGTCAAAAAGCGCATGGTTCAGGGCCTGACCAGCGGGCGTGATGGAGAACGCGATGTATCGCTGCAATTCTGCGTCACTGAGGGCCTCGTACGCCAAAAGCCCGTATCCGTCGAGCCACTCTTCGGTTTGCGCGCGCAACTCCGGCTCCTGCCGCCAAACGGTGGAGAGAATGTCCTCTTCGGTCATCTCGGACCCGCCCCCGACGGAAAGCCCCCGGAAGAAGCTGTATCGGGAATTGAGGGCGCCCTCGACATTCAAGTCAATGAGATCGTTGACCCGTCCGAGCTTCTGCACAAGCGCAAGGCGCGGATCGTCTGGGGACAACAGGTCCGGGGCGGCCATCGCGGATTTTTCCAGCGCGGGATTGAGGATCTCCCAGCGGGCTTCGATCTCATAGGCGATGATCTGCTGTCCCAGGTCCGACTCGAAGAATTTCAGAACAGCCGGAACATGGACCGGCGCAAGTCGCGCCACGATCCCCTCGCGAACGGAGTCCGTCATGCGGTCTTCATTCAGGATGCGCCCGACATCAGAGGTCCATCCGTCAGTGTTGCCGCCGAGCAGATCCCCGGCGATCTCGTCCGCCTGCGCAAGCAACTCCACCCGCATGACCGCGACGAATCCGGGAATGTCCAGTGCCGTCATCACGGCGTCGATGCCCCGGCCCGGTTCGGCCCTGGCTGCCGCGACAGGCAGACACAGCAACGCCAGCAATACGCAGACAGGACCCCGCAGGCGGATCACAGATCCTGTCCCGGATGAAGCTCTCCCATGCGGTGCGCCAAGACCTCGAAACGATTGGTCATGATCTCATAGTGGACCGCATTCATCAGCTCATAAACCGTCTGCATGTCCGGATGCTCAAGCGCCTCGGTATAGGTCAGTATCTCGTCATCCGAAAAGTCGCGGTAGGTATAGGCGGCGCTTCTGAGGGCGGAGGCCGCCATCTGCTCGCGCAGCGCCTCTTCGTTTTCGGCCATCATTGCGCGCAACCCCTCCTCGTCCAGACGCAACTGCACCACCCCCGACGCGGCGGCGGCCATCAGGAACCGGATCTGCACCTCCTGAAGCGCGCGAACTGCGATGCCTTCGGGATCAATGGCATGATTCATCCGTTCATAATACGCCAGCCGGGCAGGATTTTCCTCGCGCAGCCGGTCGACGATTTCCTGACCTTCGATCCGGATCGTCCGATCATCGGCCCTGTGGGCCCGGTTTTCGGCTTGCACCAATCGGCGGCCCAGGGCGCCCCCATAGAACTGCGATGCGTGTTCGAGAAGATCGTCCTCCAGCGTGGCGTCGAGAATGTCGAGCGCCCTGTCCAGCATGACCTCACGGTCGAACACCTCTTCCGAGAGCCGGGTCCAGTCGGCCCCGAAGGCATTGTCGGGCAGGCCAAGCATTTCAGGCGCCTCGCCAGCCGCATCGGCGATCGACCCAAGCGCCACATCGAAGCCTGTCACCTCAAGAAACCCTTCAAGTCGGTCGCGACCGTCCGCGCGCGCCTCCAACGTCGACGTACAGATCGTCAGAACGATACAGGCGAATACAGCGATAAAGCGATAGATCGGCAACGACATGGCAGACTCCTTCGGACCTTTGGGACCACTTGACTCAGAGGGTAAAGCAAACGGATCCGCAGACAATGAAAACCCCCTTGCACGCCTTGGAAAAGACCATTACACGACGCCTCCAGACCCCCGCGGAGAGGTGCCGGAGTGGTCGAACGGGGCGGTCTCGAAAACCGTTGACCCTTCACGGGGTCCCAGGGTTCGAATCCCTGTCTCTCCGCCACGATCACCCTGTTGTAGTACTGTTTTCCCATGGCCGGGACAGGTTCCCGAACCGTTCGTTTCCGACAGGAAACGTCATATTATGACGCCCTCCTGCGTTTTCGTATGCACCCCGTTTGCAGGCCGTCGCGGGGCGCCGATCGGACTTCCGGGCACCTCGCGCTGAGGATTGGAAACCCGGCTGCTGTCCCGTCATTGTCCTCTGGGTGGATACTACGACAGTTGCGCCTGCACTGTCTCGGTCAGATCGGCAAGGGAAAAGGGTTTGGGCAGGAAGACGGAATTTGGAATGCGTGCCTGATTCTCCGCTAAGCTGTCCTCGGCATACCCTGAGACAAACACCACCCCCACGTCTGGGCGCGTTTCGCGTGCCCGGCGAACCCAACTGGGCCCGTCCATGCCGGGCATCACCACATCGGTCACGAAAAGATCGACGTTCAGGGAGTCATCGTCCAGGGCCTCAAGCGCGGCCTCTGCCGAGCCGACTTCGATCACCGTATACCCGCTGAGCCGAAGCGCCCGGGCGGCAAAGGTGCGCACGGGGGCTTCATCCTCGACCAGAAGGATCACCCCCTCACCCTGATGCTTCGCCCGTGTCTTCCGGGGCTCGCGGGCAATCGTGCCGGGCAACTCGTAGACGTCATGCATCGGGAAAAGCAGGGTGAAATTGCTGCCTGCCCCGAGCACGCTGTCAACGAAAATATAGCCGCCCGTCTGCTTGACGATGCCATATGCGGTCGACAGGCCAAGCCCCGTGCCCTCGCCCGTGCGCTTGGTGGTATAGAACGGCTCGAACACCTTCTGGATCTTGTCCGGCGCGATGCCACGACCGACGTCCGAGACCTTGACGGAAACGTAGCGGCCCGGAGGCACGACAGCCCGGTCACGGGTCAGCGGCTCATGGAGCGCAAGGCATTCGGTTCTGATCGTGATCTCGCCCCCGTCGGGCATGGCGTCGCGCGCATTGACCACGAGGTTCATCAACACCTGTTCAAGCTGACGCTTGTCCGCACGGATCGAATCGAGCACCGGGTCATGATACAGCGAGAGCGTCACCTTTTCGCCCACGAGCCGGTTGAGAAGATGGGTCAGGTCCGCAAGCGTGTCACGCAGATCGATCACCTCCGGGCGCAGGGTCTGCTTGCGCGAAAAGGCCAGTAACTGTCCAACAAGCGACGCCGCGCGATTGGCGTTCTGGTTGATCTGCACAAGATCCGCGTAATCCGGATCGCCCTGATCGTGGCGCAGCAGCAGAAGGTCGCAATGGCCTGAAATCGCGGTCAGAAGGTTGTTGAAATCATGCGCCACCCCGCCGGCAAGCTGCCCGATCGCCTGCATTTTCTGGCTCTGGACGAACTGTGCTTCCAGTGTCTTGAGTTCGGTCGCGTCGTTCAATACCGCGATTAGAGTGACATCCGAGCCTTCCACCACGCGGGTCAGCGTGACCTGGATGAAAACCTCACGATCCGTTCTTCTCAGGCGCAGGAATTCCGAATGATGCAGGCCGTGCCCGACCGCCGCCTCCGCCAGCCAGTCGGAAATCGCGCGTCCCAATCCTTCCATGAGATCGCTCATTTCCGTGTCGCGCGTAATCTCCCGATCCACGAGTTCACGGGCCATGCGATTGGCCAGAAGCACCCGCCCGTCCGGCGCCACCTTCAGCAGGGGAACCGGAAGCTCGTCGAACACAACCACCCCGCCGCGCACCGCCGGAACATCCGCCGGAAGCAGGTATATCTCGCGGCGGCCCGCGCTTGCCTCGAATTCGGCCACAAGACATTGCCGCGGCCCATCGCGCGTGAGCACGTCATTGGCCTCTCCGATGCGGATCCGACCGCTGGCAAAAACCTCCGGCAAGCTCTTGGGGCGTGCCCCGAGAAAATCGCGCGCTGCGGCGTTGATGAAGAGGACCGTCCCGTCCCGTCCGGTTGTCAGCATCGGAAGGCGCGGCACCCCTCCAGGCTGGGTTGCGCGGTCCTCCGGTTCATCGAGTTCCCACAGAACGGCGTTTCCAGCCACTCGCGTTGCGTGCAGATCGAGAATGCCGCGCCGCGTCTCGATCTGCTCACGCCCGGTGCCAGTGGCGAGCGCGGATGCCTGCAACCGCTCGATCACCAGACCCGGGGCGGCAATTCGTGTGTGCAAAAGGGCCAGAAGCCCCCCGTCCCCTTCCGGCATCAGCGCGCGCGCCGGGCCGTTGGCATGACACATGGCGCCATCAGTATCGCAGAGCAATCGGGGGGCCGCGCTGTTGTCGATCGCGTCTATCAGCGCGGAAAACCCGTAGCGTCGTTTCATCCGGATCGCCCGGCTCAGCGCCCACAAAAGCACGATCAGCGCACATGCGACGCCGCCGCCCATCGTCAGCAGCGCCTTCAGACGGCTATCGCCACTGAGATAGGCCAGCACGAAGAACCCGACCGCCACGATAGCGATAGCCCCGACCCTGCGATAAAGCCGGTCGGACATCCGGGCCAGGGGCCCCGACGTGAGTCCGGTATCGGTCAAGACCTGCCCTTACGCGTGATTCCAAACTGTCCCATATATGGCAGGCTAACGGTTAAGCAGATATTAAGAGATCCCAAAATCAGCTCCTGCAACGATCGGTGTGCCCGCAATTACCGCGTCATGTGAGCGGTAAAGAACCCATCGCCGCCATCCTCAAGCCGCCATTGCCGCGAAAACGTCTGATGCCAGCGCGGCCGCGCATCTGTAAAAGCGGTGATCCGCGCGTCGTTCTCCTCGCGGAGCAGCGAACAGGTGGCATAGACCAGCACACCGCCCGGCGCGACCAGTTCCGCGGCCTCCGACAGGATCGCGTCCTGCACGCGCGTCAGCTCCGAAAGCCGGTCCGGCGTCAGGCGCCACTTGCCTTCGGGGTCACGCCGCCAGCTTCCGGAACCCGAGCAGGGCACGTCACAGAACACCAGATCAAATGGGGCCTCGCCCCGGCACTCCTCCGCGCGCAGGATTCGCGCCTCGACCCCGGCGCGCGCCGCCCGGTCAGGAAGATCCCGGAGCCGTGCGGGGACCGCATCATACGCATGAAACCGCGCGTCACAGCGCCCGGCCATCGCTAGAAGTTTTCCACCTCCCCCGGCACAGTAATCCAGCACCTTCATCCCGCGGCAGAGCGGCAGCGCCTCCACCGCCGCTTGGCTTGCGCCGTCCTGCAATTCTACCAGACCGCCGCGATAGGCCGCGCCCTGCGCCACGCGCCGGGCCCCGTCGGTCACGACAAGGGCAGTCTCGGCAATCTCGTGCGGCTGCGCGCATACCCCGTCAGCGGACAACGCGGCAATGGCCGTTTCGCGATCCGCCTTGCGCAGGTTCACCCGAAGCATCACCGGCGCGCGATGGCGCAGTGCCCCGGCCTCGGCCTCCAGCGCTTCGCCCAGCGATGCGCGCATCTCCGGCAGGAGCCAGTCGGGCAGATCGAGACGCTCCCCCTCCGCCGCCGGCGGGCGCCCGGCCATGCGTTCGGCCTCCGTCAGCGGCGCGGGGGCGTAACCTGCCCCCGAAAACAGGTCGTCGAGCGGCAGCCCGTCATCGCGGCACAGTCCGATCAGAAGGGCGCGCCCGTTCTCTCCCCCGCCGAGCGCGGCAAGCGACCGCCTGCGCCGCAGCACGTCATAGACATGGTCGCGCACCGCCGCGCGATCCTTCGATCCGGCGAAGCGGCTTGCGCGCGCCCAGCCGGTCAACGCCTTTTCCGCCGCCGTCCCGGCAAGGATCTCGTCCAGTATGCCGATTGCCGCCTGAATCCGCGCGCCGGGTGTCATCGGCCCCCCTCCGGGAAATGATGTGCGGTCATCTTTCAGATCTTTCCTGCTGATCCATCGGCTGGTCGGCACCGATTGCGGGGGCCATCATCCCTTCATCATTTGCCCGGCGGCGGAGGTCAAGACATTGCGGCAGCGGCATTCCCCCGCGAACTGAACAAGCGTGCAATAATTCCGATTGCGTGGCGTGCCCCATGCGATAGTCTGCGCGCCGGGAGGACATCATGACAGACACGATCGGGGCATTTTTCGATACTGCGGTGCGCGCCCATGGCGCGCGGGCCTTCATTGCCGTGCCGGCGGACGAGGAGCGGCCCTATCACCCGGCGGGGCTGGAGTGGAGCTATGCCGAGGCGGCGGCGCAGGTGGGCACGCTCCGCGCGGCGCTTGAAGGCGCGGGATACGGGCATGGGGACCGCATCGCGGTGCTACTGGGCAACCGGCCGGAGATGGTGTTGTTCAAGCTGGCGTGCAACATCCTCGGGATATCCTGGGTGCCGGTGAACCCCGACTACCGCCCGGCCGAAACCGCCTATCTGCTTGAAGACAGCGGTGCGGGGCTGACCGTCGCGGCGCCGGAGTTCATCGAGCAGATGCGCGCCGGGATTGCCGAGAGCGGGCGCGATGTGCCCCTGTGCGAACTGGACACGGCGACGGCCTTCGCGCCGACGCCCAAAGGTGCCGCGCGCACCGTTAACGGCTTGGTCACTCCCGAGACGGAAGCCAGCCTGATCTACACATCCGGCACGACGGGACGGCCCAAGGGCTGCATCCTCAGCCATGCGTATGAAATCAGCCTTGGCGAATGGTACGCCAGCCGCGGGGGGCTGATCCGGCTCGAACCCGGCCATACGCGGATATACTGCCCGCTTCCCTTGTTTCACGTTAACGCGGGGATCTTTCTGACCTTCGCGGTGATGGCGACGGGCAGTTGCCAGATCGTGCCGGAACGGTTCCGCGCCTCCGCCTGGTGGCGCGAGATCGTGGAGAGCCGCGCCACGGCGGCGCATTACCTCGGCATCATCATTCCGGCGCTGATGAAACGCGACCCGGACGAATGGGAGCGCAGGCACACGCTCGAATGGGCGCTTGGCGCGGGGGTGGAGCCGACGCTGCACCGCCCCTTCGAGGACCGGTTCGGCCTCCCGCTGATCGAGGTCTGGGGCATGACGGAGATGTGCCGCATCCTGACCGACAACGAGGAGCCGCGCCGCATCGACACCCGTGCCATGGGCCGCCCGCAACCGGGGCTGGAGGTCAGGGTGGTGGATGACAACGACCACGAGGTGCCGCGCGGAACGCCCGGTGAAATGGTGCTGCGCCATTCCGCGCAAACTCCGAGAAAGGGGGCGTTTTCCGGCTATCTCAACCTGCCCGAGGCGACCGAGGAGGCCTGGCGCGGCGGCTGGTTTCACACCGGCGACACGGTGGAGATGGACGAGACGGACATGATCACCTTCGTGGACCGCAAGAAGAACATCATCCGCCGCAGCGGCGAGAATATCGCCGCCGCCGAGATCGAGGCCTGCCTTCTCGATCACCCGTCGGTGCGATCGGTGGCGGTGCTCGCGGTGCCCGATCCGCTGCGCGACGAAGAGGTGATGGCCTGCGTGGTCTGCGACCGGGCGGGCGACGCGGCGCTGGCCGAAGCGCTTTTCGCATGGTGTTTCGAGCGGCTGGCCTACTACAAGGCGCCCGGCTGGGTGCAGTTCCGCGATATGATCCCGGTGACCGGCACGCAGAAGATCCAGAAACACGCGCTGTTCGCGCCGGGAAGCGACCCGACCACCCTGCCCCGCACCCATGATTTCCGCGCCTTGAAGCGTCGCGAGACAAAAGCCGGTTAATGCGCTGAACTGAAGGGAAAATCTCCTTTCTGCATCACGTCGGTAAAACGTCGGTATTACGTCGGTATCGACCACCGACATCGCGCCAGATCGCGCGATGTGAACGCAGCGCGCGTTGCGCGATGGTGCGCCGGGCCACGCTGGAGCATACGCAGCCCGGCAGATCCCCCGCCCTCCTGGGGGCGAAGGCGGGGAATCGAGTCACGTCGTCAGTCGGTCATAGGGGCTTCCATCAGACCGGCGGCCTTTGCGGCTTCGACTTCGGCGTCATCGAGTGCACCGTCGCCATTGGTGTCCAGATTCTCGAAGTCTTCCTCGGTCATCTCCGGATAGGCGGCTTGAACCTCTTCGAAGCTGACGGTGCCGTCGCCATCGGTATCCATCTCACTCACGCTCTGAGCAACGGCAAGCGCCGGGATCATCAGAGCACCGAGAGTGACGATGGTGGAAGTCATTTTTGTCATGGTGCGTCTCCTCATTTGGCTGAAGAAGGCCTCTTGCCTTCACGGGAAATGAAACGCGTGGCTCAGGGGTGGGAAAGAGGGCCGCCACACACGAGGACATTCCGGGCCAAAACCTGCCCATCTGCGGGGAGCGACTCGGCAAAGGGTTGCCGGGCAAAATCATGCCGCCGAAGTTGCGCGGAGTTTGTCCGCTGCAACCGGAGGTTTTCAGCAAAGAATGGCCGGAGAAGCCCGCCATCCCTGCTTCGGTGGTCAATGGCTCACGCGGCCCGGGACCGATTCGAGGAGATGAAAAAAAGGGGGGCCCGGAGACCCCCCTTCAGTTTCGCCGTTCAGGCTCACTCATTTCTTACCGCCCGGTTTCTGCCTGCGGCCTGAACGCCGTCAGGGGCGAGCGCACCCGCCCCGGAACCTTAGCTGCAGCCGCTCGTCGCGCCGCAGGTGTTGCACTTCATGCAGGTGCCGTTGCGCACCATCGTATAGTTGCCGCATTCCCCGCAAGCTTCGCCTTCATAGCCCTGCATACGGGCCTTGGTCCGCTCATCAATGCGCATCGAGGTTGTCGTGGTCGTCGTCGCACTCATCGCGGCGGTCGCGGCGGTCGTGGTGGTTTCGGGCACCAGCGTCTGAAGCGCCGCCTGCGGATCGGCCCCGCCTCTGAAGGACATCGCTTGCGCCTGACCGCCGTTGAACACCACCAGTTCCTGCGGCAGGCGCTTGCGCAGATAGCCGCTCGAACTGATCTGCTTGAGCACTTCGAGCGAGCGGGTGGCGGCGGCGTCGCTCATCTCGGTGATGTTGCTGACGCCCTCTTCCTCGCCCCGGCCCAGATCGTCAAAGCTGGCCCCTTCGGGTTTCACATGCGCCAGATCGGTCCGGTCGAGGTAGCTGACCGCCAGCTCGCGGAAGATGTAATCGAGGATCGACGTGGCGTTCTTGATGCTGTCGTTGCCCTGCACCATGCCCGCAGGCTCGAACTTGGTGAAGGTGAAGGCGTCCACGAACTCTTCCAGCGGCACGCCGTATTGCAGGCCGACGGAGATCGCGATGGCGAAGTTGTTCATCATCGCACGGAATCCCGCGCCTTCCTTGTGCATGTCGATGAAGATCTCGCCCAGAGAGCCGTCACCATATTCGCCGGTCCGCAGATATACCTTGTGCCCGCCGACAATCGCCTTCTGGGTGTAGCCCTTGCGCCGTTCGGGCAGCTTGTCGCGCCCGGCGCGCGCCACTTCCTTCACGATCACCTTCTCGACGATCTTCTCGGCCAGCACCTGCGCCTTGTCGGGGATCGAGCCGGTTTCAAGCGCCTCGGCGGCCTCGTCGTCATCCTCCACCAGCGCGGAGGCGAGCGGCTGCGACAGCTTGGAGCCGTCACGATAGAGCGCGTTGGCCTTCACGCCGAGCGACCAGCTCAGTTCATAGGCGCTCTGGCAATCCTCGATCGTGGCGTCGTTGGGCATGTTGATCGTCTTGGAGATCGCCCCCGAGATGAAGCTTTGCGCCGCGGCCATCATGTAGATGTGGCTATCCACGCTCAGATACCGCGTGCCGGTCTTGCCGCAGGGGTTGGCGCAATCGAAGATGTGGTAATGCTCTTCGCGCAGATGCGGCGCCCCCTCCAGCGTCATGGTCCCGCAGACATGGTTGTTCGCGGCCTCCACGTCGGCCTTTGAAAAGCCCAGATGCGCCAACAGGTCGAAGGTCGGATCGCAGAGTTTCTCCTCGTCGATGCCAAGGATGTTGGTGCAGAACTCCGCGCCAAGCGTCCATTGGTTGAACACGAAGCGGATGTCGAACGCCGAGGCGAGCGAGGATTCGACCTTCTCGATCTCGTTCGGCCCGAAGCCGCGCGCATGAAGCGAGGCGTGGTTGATCGCCGGCGCGTTCGCAATGGTGCCATGCCCTTCGGCATGGGCCACGATCTCTTCGATCTGCGCCGAGCCGTAGCCCAGCTTTTCCAGCGCCGCGGGCACCGACTGGTTGATGATCTTGAAGTATCCCCCGCCGGCGAGCTTCTTGAACTTCACCAGTGCAAAATCGGGTTCGATCCCGGTTGTGTCGCAATCCATCACCAGCCCGATGGTGCCGGTGGGCGCGATCACGCTGACCTGCGCGTTGCGATAGCCGTGCGTCTCGCCAAGGCTGAGCGCCTCGTCCCAGCTCGACATCGCCAGATCGACCAGCCGCCGGTCCGGGCAGTTGGCATGATCGAGCGGCACCGGCGGCACCGCCAGCCCCTCGTAG
Organism: Salinihabitans flavidus; assembly: GCF_900110425.1. GTDB lineage: Bacteria > Pseudomonadota > Alphaproteobacteria > Rhodobacterales > Rhodobacteraceae > Salinihabitans > Salinihabitans flavidus. The sequence goes on from NZ_FODS01000027.1 coordinate 25,726, forward strand.
CCCTCGGCCGCCCCCGTGGCGGCGGTGCGGTGGTTGCGGATCACCCGCAGCATGTGCGCGCTGTTGCGCTCATACCCCGGAAAGGCGCCAAGCTCGCCCGCCATCTCGGCGCTGGTGGCATAGGCCACGCCGGTCATGATCGCGGTCAGCGCGCCGGTGATGGCCCGGCCCTCGTCGCTGTCATAGCCGTGGCCCATGTTCATCAGCAGCCCGCCGATATTGGCATAGCCAAGTCCCAGCGTGCGGAACTCATAGGAAAGCTGCGCGATCTCCTTCGACGGGAACTGCGCCATCAGTACCGAAATCTCCAGCGTGATGGTCCAGAGCCGGGTGGCGTGCATGTACTCCTCGGCCTGAAACTCCCCGTCGCGCAGGAATGTCAGAAGGTTCATCGAGGCGAGGTTGCAGGCCGTGTCGTCGAGGAACATGTATTCCGAGCACGGGTTGGACGCGCGGATCGCCCCGTCCTCGGGGCAGGTATGCCACGCGTTGATCGTATCGTGGAACTGAATCCCCGGATCGGCGCAGGCCCATGCGGCGTGCCCCACATCCTCCCAAAGCGCGCGCGCCTTGATGGTTTTGGCCACGGACCCGTCGGTGCGCCGGATCAGCTCCCAGTCGGCATCGTCCCTGACCGCCTGAAGGAAGGCGTCCGTCACCCGGATCGAGTTGTTGGAGTTCTGGCCCGACACGCTGGCATAGGCCTCGGAATCCCAATCGGTGTCATAGGTCGGGAACTCGATGCTGCCGTATCCCTGCCGGGCGTAGTCGAGCACCCGCTTGATGTAGGTCTCGGGGATCGAATCGCGCTTGGCGTTGCGGATCGCCGTCTTCAGCCCGTCGTTCACCTTCGGATCATAGGCATCCGCTTCGGCCCCGTCCCAGGCCCGGATCGCGGCGAAGATCTCGTTGAGTTTTCTCTCGTGCATCTTGGAGCCGGCGACGATGCTCGCCACCTTCTGCTCTTCGCGCACCTTCCAGTTGATGAATTCCTCGATGTCGGGATGATCGGCATCGCAGATCACCATCTTCGCGGCGCGGCGGGTTGTCCCGCCGGACTTGATCGCGCCCGCCGCGCGGTCCCCAATCTTCAGAAAGCCCATGAGACCGGAGGACTTCCCGCCCCCCGACAGCGATTCGCCTTCCGCGCGCAGCGACGAGAAGTTGGTGCCGGTGCCTGAGCCGTATTTGAACAGGCGCGCCTCGCGCACCCAGAGATCCATGATCCCGCCATCGCCCACAAGATCGTCCCCGACCGATTGAATGAAGCAGGCATGCGGCTGCGGATGCTCATAGGCCGAGGTCGAGCGCGTCAGCTCGCCGCTTTCGTGATCGACGTAATAGTGCCCCTGGCTCGGACCGTCGATGCCATAGGCCCAGTGCAGCCCGGTGTTGAACCACTGCGGAGAGTTCGGCGCCGCGCGCTGCGTCGCCAGCATGTGCCGCATCTCGTCGTAATAGGCCTGCGCGTCCTCTTCGGTGGTGAAATAGCCACCCTTCCAGCCCCAGTAGGCCCAGGCCCCCGCAAGCCGGTCGAACACCTGCTTGGCGCTGGTCTCTCCGGTCCGCTCGGACCCGACGGGAACAGAGCGCCAGAGAAACTCGGGAACACCCTTTTCCTTTACCCTCTTGCTTTTAACCGGAACGCCGGCCTTGCGGAAATACTTCTGCGCGATGACATCGCTGGCGACCTGGCTCCAGCTTGCCGGCACCTCGATCTCGTCAAGGCGGAACACGATGGTGCCATCGGGATTGCGGATCTCCGACGCCGTGGTGGCGAACTCCAGATCCGCATATGCATCCTGGCCTGCCTTGGTGAACTTTCTTTCAATCTTCATGATCTGCCTCTTTGTCCCGTTTTGTCCCGTGCGTCCCGGTCTCTGCCCCAAGCCGTCGTTGCGGTTCGGATGCGCCTTGCGCAGGTACGCAAATTCCCTTGTCCGGCAAACACAGCTTGCCGACATCTGTCCGGGCCTGTCGCCCGGTGATACTCTGCTAACGAACCCCGTTCCCTTGATAGGGCTACTATATATTGTGTGCCCTACAAGTTACCCACACAACTTGGAGCAAGATCGCCGGTCCGGTCAACGCCTTTATTTCGGATTCGCATGGTTTTTCCGGGTTGACCCACGACCGGGTTCTTGTCCCGCAATCGGTGCATTGCGATTCCAAAAGTTAACGCGCACGGCAGGAGGTGAATCCGACACACGAGCGTCGGACCCCAAACGCCTTGATTTATTGGAAAATCATCTTTGGGGCGTGGACCGATCCATATTATCCACAACATCTGGGGATAACCTGCTGCCAACCACCACATCTATGCGGCATCCGCGCAACACCCCGAGGCGCCCGGTGATTCTCTTCGGGCGGATGGTGTCCGTGCTCATGATGGAAAATGGTCGGGGCGGCGAGATTCGAACTCACGACCCCCTGTACCCAAAACAGGTGCGCTACCAGACTGCGCTACGCCCCGGACCATGCTCGCGTTTAGCGCCGCGCCGAACGATTGAAAAGCGAAAAATCACTCCTCGCAGGGCCAGGCCGCGTCGCTGGCCTCAATGCCGGGATGGCGCAGCTCGCTGCCGGGCGCGATGCCGAGAGATCCGGCCAGCCCGCCATTGATCTCCAGCACATATTGCACCGCCGCGCCGCCTTCGATGGGGGTTTCATCGCCCGGCGTCGCAGTGTCATGCACCCGCTGCACCACCCCCCGCGCGTCGGCGAAAATCATGTCGAGCGGAATAAGCGTGTTCTTCATCCAGAAGGCCACCCGTTGCGGACGCTCATAGATGAAGAGCATCCCGGCAGAGGACGGAAGATGCGCCCGCTCCATCAATCCGCGCGCGCGGGTCTGCGCGTCATCCGCGACCTCGACCCGGAACCGGGCCTGTCCCCAGTCCCCGCGCACCCAGATCTCATCGGGTGCGCAGGCCGCAGAAGCCGCGCCGCTCAGGCCCGCCAGCACGAGTGCCCCAAGAACCAGCGCGCGCACCGGCTCAGGTCTCCGCCCGGGAGTCGAGCGCGCATTCCCACGCGCAGATTTCCGTCGCCATCCGCCCGCGCTTGCCTTCGATTACACGCATGGACAGCGCCTCGCCCGGTTGCAGATCCGCAAGACCCGAACGGCGCAGAATCTCCACATGCACGAACACATCCTCCTCTCGTCCGAAGATATTGGCGAACCCGAACCCTTTGGCCTTGTCGAACCACTTCACCCGCGCCGGCTGAAGCGGCGCGTTGCGGATCAGTTCGGGATCAATCTCCTGAAAATCGCTGAGCGGCACCTCGGTGGCGCTGATTGGCGGCTCGATACGGAACACCTCCACAGCTTGCACACCCCGGCTGGTTTCCTGCACCGCGATTTCAACCTGCGCGGCATCGGCCACCGAACTCTGCCCAAAGTTGCGCAACACATTCGCGTGCAAGAGAATATCCGGCCCACCCTCATTCGAGACCACAAAGCCAAACCCCTTGATCGGGTCGAACCACTTCACCTGCCCGATGATTCGCGGGGCAGTTTTTTCATTCATGCTCAAAGCCTTACCTTAGGTCACTTCACCCCCAACCCCGAACTCTTCTGCTGCAAAACTGAACGAACGGCAAGTAAATGTTACCAAATATTTCATGCACTTGCATTTGACGTGACGTGAATTTCACGGGCTCAGACGGGTGATTTCCCAAGCATCAGAGGGGCTTGCGCGCCGCCACTGGAACCTGTCGTGAAGACGATAGGCCCCGTCGGCCCAGAACTCAACCTCCACGGGAACAATGCGAAACCCGCCCCAGTAGGGTGGACGGTGTGGCGCGGTGCCGTGGCGCGCCGTGACCCTGGCTACCTCCGCGAGAAGCGCACCCCGGCTGGAGAGCGGTTGTGACTGCCGCGACGCCCATGCCCCCAGCCGGCTCTTGAGCGAGCGGGAGGAGAAATAGGCATCCGCCTGCGGCCCCTCCTCGCGCGTCACGGTTCCGCGCACCCGAATCTGGCGGCGCAGGCTTTTCCAGTGCATCACGAAGGCCGCCTTGCCGGTGTCGGCAAGCTCGCGGCCCTTGGCGCTTTCGTAATTGGTGTAGAAGACGAAGGCCGCCTCCTCTATCTCCTTGAGCAGAACCATGCGCGCATTGGGCATCCCGTCTGCGTCCACCGTCGAGAGCGCTATCGCATTGGGATCGTTGGGCTCGCTCTTCTCGGCCTCCGCCAGCCAGGCCCGCGCAATGGCAAACGGATCGTCTCCGGCGAAAATCCCGTCTCTGTCGCTCATGCCATTCCCTTTTCGCTGCAGATGTAATCCTTTCCGTTCTAGGCTGCACCGCCCTTGATGCAATAGGGCGTATCGCCTAAAGCTGCCTCTTACGTATATGGGGACGGACGGAGTGGACGGAATGTCGAACCAACTGATGGCGGGCAAACGCGGCCTGATCATGGGACTTGCCAATGACAAGTCCATCGCCTGGGGCATCGCCCGCGCCTGCGCGGAGGCGGGTGCCGAGATGGCCTTCACCTACATGGGCGATCAATTCAAGAAACGGGTGAAACCGCTTGCCGATCAGCTTGGCGTGACACGGCTTTACGATTGCAATGTCTCGGATGAGGCCTCGATCGACGCCACCTTCGACGCGCTCAAGGCGGATCTGGGAGAGATCGACTTCATCGTGCACGCCATCGGCTTTTCCGACAAGAGCGAGCTGCGCGGCCGCTACCTGGAAACGAGCCGCGACAATTTCCTGATGACGATGGATGTGAGCTGCTACAGCTTCACCGCCGTGATGCAGCGCGCCGAAAAGATGATGCGTCCGGGCGGCAGCGCGCTCACCCTCACCTATTACGGCGCTGAACAGGTGATGCCGCATTACAACGTGATGGGCGTGGCCAAGGCGGCGCTTGAGGCATCGGTGAAATATCTGGCCGAGGATCTGGGCAAGGACGGCATTCGCGTCAACGCCATCTCCGCCGGTCCGATCAAGACGCTGGCCGCCTCCGGCATTGGCGATTTCCGCTATATCCTGAAGTGGAACGAGCTGAATTCGCCGCTGCGCCGCAACGTGACGATTGACGATGTGGGCAAATCGGCGCTCTACATCCTGTCGGATCTGGCCTCCGGCGTGACGGGCGAGACGCTGCATGTCGACGCGGGCTATCACATCGTCGGCATGAAGGCGGTCGATGCCCCCGACATCGACGCAACCTCCTGAGCCCGGAATAGAGCATTGGACGCAGCTTCGCTCATAGCCTTCAACCTCGCGGTGCTTGGCGCATTGGCCTCGCCCGGTCCCGCGGTCGTGGCGATGCTGCGCGCCGCATTGTCGGGCGGGCGCAGGACGGGATTGGCCTGCGGTCTGGGCCTTGCGCTCGGGGCGCTGAGCTGGAGCGCCCTGGCCGTGCTGGGGCTGACGGCGCTGTTCGCAGTTGCTCCCTGGGCCTTCATGACGCTGAAACTGTGCGGGGCGGCCTATCTGATCTGGCTGGCGGTATCGCTCTGGCGAAACGCCGACGCCGCCGCCGACGCCAAAGCGCCGGGGGGCGTGAACGGGTTTCGGCTCGGACTGCTGACCAACTGGGCCAATCCCAAGGCGGTGGTTTTCATCGCGGCCATTTTCACCACCGTGTTTCCGGCGATGCCCACCGGCTCCGAGGCGTTGCTGGTTCTGGGCAATCATCTGGCGCTGGAATTGGTGTTCTACACCCTGCTCACGATGGGCCTGACCATACCCGCAATCCAACGCGCCTATCTGAAATTCAAGTCCGTGTTCGACCGGGCGGCGGCAGCCGTTCTTGGTGCAATGGCACTGCGAGTCGCAACCTGATCGTCCACACCACCATCCGCTGCCTGCCAGACCGAAAGGATCACCCATGAGCGAACGCCTGCCGCACGAAAAGGGGTTTCACATAAGCTGGGACCAGATTCACCGCGACAGCCGCGCGCTCGCCTGGCGGTTACAGGGCTTCGGCCCCGAGGACGGAAGCTGGCGAATGGTGGTGGCGATCACGCGCGGCGGCATGGCCCCGGCGATGATCGTCGCGCGGGAGCTGGACATCCGCACCGTCGACACGATCAGCGTGAAGTCCTATCACCACCAGTCGCAGGGCGAGGCGCAGGTGCTCAAGTTCCCCGACGCCGGCCTCATGGGCGATGGTGCGGGGGTGCTGATCGTCGACGACCTCGTGGACAGCGGCAAGACGCTGCAACTTGTGCGCAACCTCTATCCGCGCGCGCATTTCGCCACCGTCTATGCCAAGCCCGAGGGGCGGGAGCAGGTCGATACTTTCATCACCGAGGTGAGCCAGGACACATGGATCTTCTTTCCGTGGGATATGGCGCTGCAATATGTGGAACCCTATCGCGGCACCGACTGATCCGGCGCCAAGGACAGCTTTACCGACTTCGCAATCAGGATTCGCCCGATGACCCAGACGCGGACCGCCGCCAGCTTCGCCCCGCCCGTGATGGAGGCACGCCGCTGGCTCGACGGTGTGGATTTCCCCGCCGATCGCCCGCTGATCAACGTCAGCCAGGCCGCGCCCGTCGCCCCACCCCCCGAAGCCTTGCGCCGCCACATCGCCGAGACCGCGCTGCATGTGCCCGAGGCGCATCTTTATGGCCCCGTTCTCGGCCTGCCGGACCTGCGCGAGGAACTGGCGGCGCAGTGGTCGGCGGCCTATGGCGGCGCGATCGCACCCGCGCATGTCGCCATCACCTCGGGCTGCAATCAGGCGTTCTGCGCGGCCATCGCCGCCCTGACCGGACAGGGCGACGAGGTGATCCTCCCGACCCCGTGGTACTTCAATCACAAGATGTGGCTCGACATGGCCGGGGTGGGCGCCGTGCCGCTGCCCACCGACGCGGCGCTGCTGCCCGATCCCGACCGCGCCGCCTCCCTGATCACGGACCGCACCCGCGCCATCGTGCTGGTCACGCCCAACAACCCCGGCGGCGTGGAATATCCCGCCGATCTGGTCCGCGCCTTCTTCGATCTGGCCCGCGCGCACGGGCTGGCGCTGATCGTGGATGAAACCTACCGCGATTTCGACTCCCGCAGCGGCGCGCCGCACGATCTGTTCGCCGACCCGGGCTGGGCTGACACGCTCATCCACCTTTACTCCTTCTCCAAGGCGTACCGGCTGACCGGGCACCGCGTCGGCGCCCTGATCGCCGGCCCCGAGCGGCTGGCGGAGGTGGAGAAGTTCCTCGATACGGTGACGATCTGCCCCAATCAGCTTGCACAGCACGCGGCGCTCTGGGGGATGCGCAACCTTGGCCCGTGGCTGGCCGGGGAACGCGGCGAGATTCTGGACCGCCGCGCCGCGATTGCCGAGAACATGCCGCGCCTCGCCGCGCAGGGCTGGCGCCTGATGGGCGTGGGCGCCTATTTCGCCTATCTCGAACACCCCTTCGACATGCCTTCGGACACGCTGGCCCGCGATCTTGTCGCACGCGCGCATGTGCTCACCCTGCCCGGCACCATGTTCACGCCCGCAGGCGATGCCGCCGGCGCGCGCGCGTTGCGCATCGCCTTCGCCAACGTGGACCGCGCCGGGATTGCCACGCTCTTCGACCGGCTCGCCAATCTCTAGGCGCACGCCCTCAATTCGAAGGCACCCGGTCCGCCCCCTCTTGCTCCCCATCGACCTTGCGCGTAGGTATCGGCGCAGAGCGCATGACACAACGCCGCGACAGGGGGGCCCATGTTCAAATCCAAACTTTCCAAGACCTTCGTCTGGATTCTCATGGGGCTTCTGATCCTCGGGCTGGGGGGCTTTGGCATCACCAATCTGGGCGGCACCGTGCGCACCGTCGGCACCGTCGGCGACAAGGATATCGACGTGGACGCCTATGCGCGCGAGATTCAGGAAGAAATGCGCGCGATCGAGGCGCAGTCCGGGCAATCCTTCACCTTCGAGCAGCTGCAATCCTTCGGCATGGATCGTGCCGTGCTCGACCGGCTGATCACACAGCGCGCGCTTGACCATGAAACCGACCGTCTTGGCATCTCTCTCGGCGATGAGAACCTGCGCGAGCAGATCCTCAACATTTCCGCCTTTCAGGGGCTCGACGGCAGTTTCGACCGCGAGTCCTATCGTTTCGCCATTCAGCAGGCCGGGCTGAGCGAGAGCGAGTTCGAAAATTCGCTGCGCGAGGACTCCGCCCGCTCCTTGCTGCAAAGCGCGATCCTGTCGGGCACCACCATGCCCGAAACCTATATCGACACGCTCCTCACATATCTGGCCGAGCGGCGCGATTTTACGTGGACGCGCCTTGCGCCCGAAGACCTTCAGACCGCGGTTCTCGCCCCGACCGAGGCCGAGATCAAGGCGCACTACGAGGCGGAGATTGACAGCTTCACCCGTCCCGCCGCCAAGGACATCACCTATGCCTGGCTTTCGCCCGACATGATCCTTGACGACGTGGAGGTTTCCGAAGACGTCGTGCGCGCGCTCTACGAGGACCGCGAAGCGCAGTTCAACCGCCCCGAGCGCCGCCTGACCGAACGACTTGTCTTTGGCTCGATGGAAGAGGCGCGCGCCGCGCGGGGCCGGCTCGACCGTGGTGAGATCGGCTTTGACGCGCTGGTGGAAGAGCGCGGGCTGGAGCTGTCGGACATCGACCTTGGCGATGTGAGCGCCGCCGATCTGGGCCCGGCGTCCGAGGCAGTGTTCGACGCCGCTCCCGGAAGCATTGTCGGCCCGGTGCAATCGGATCTCGGCCCTGCGCTGTTCCGCATCAACGGCATTCTTGAAGCGCAGGAAACCCCCTTTGAAGAGGTACGCGACGATCTGCGCACCGAACTGGCCGCCGACCGCGCCCGCCGTGTCGTGGACAGCCGCATCGACGACATCGACGACCTGCTTGCCGCCGGCGCCACGCTCGAAGAGGTGGCGCGCGAAACCGACATGCAGCTTGGCCAGATCGCATGGCACGAGGGGGTCAGCGACGGCATCGCCGCCTATGACGGGTTCCGCTCCGCTGCCCAGGCGGTGCAGGACGACGATTTTCCGCAGATCGAACGGCTTGACGACGGCAGCATCTTTGCGCTGCGTCTCGATGCCGAACGCGCCGCGACACCAATCCCGCTCGAAGACATCCGCGATGAGGTTGCCGCCGACTGGAAAGAAAGCGAAACCGTGGCCCGTCTTACCGAACAGGCCACGGACATCGCCAACCAGCTTAGTGAGGTGTCCGGCTTCACAGAACAGGGCCTGACCGCGCGCGAGGAAAAGGATCTGACCCGCAACGATTTCGTGCCCGACACGCCAGAGCGTTTTCTTGAGGAGGTTTTCGCCATGGACCTCGGCGAAATCCGCGTCATTCCCGCCGAAACATCCGTGTTCATTGCCCGGCTCGACGCGATTGAAGCGCCCGACGAGGATGATCCAGAGGTGCAGTCGCTGCGCAGCAATGTCCGCGAGCAGACCAACTCCGCCCTCGCGGAGGATATCTTCAACGCCTATGCCACGGCCATTCGCAACGCGGCCGGGGTCAGTATCAACCAAACCGCGCTGAATGCCGTGCACAGCCAGTTTCAGTAACGACAGATGGCCCTGACCCCGGACTTCGAGACCTTTCGCGCCGCCTATGACGCGGGGCGTCATCAGGTCGTCCACATCCGGCTGGCCGCCGATCTCGACACGCCGGTGTCACTGATGCTGAAATTGGCGGGCGCGGCGCGCGACGCCTTCATGCTCGAGTCCGTGACAGGCGGAGAGGTGCGCGGGCGCTATTCGATCATCGGCATGAAGCCCGATCTGATCTGGCAATGCCACGGCACCACGAGCCGCATCAACCGGCAGGCCCGATTCGATCCCGCCGCCTTCGAGGAGGAACCGGGCGATCCGCTCGCCAATCTGCGCGCGCTCATCGGTGAAAGCCGGATCGACCTGCCCGATGATCTGCCGCAGGCCGCCGCCGGGCTTTTCGGCTATCTCGGCTATGACATGATCCGGCTCGTGGAGCATCTGCCGGACGTGAACCCCGACCCGCTCGGCCTGCCCGACGCCTGCCTGCTGCGCCCCTCGGTGGTGGCGGTACTCGATGGCGTGAAGGGTGAGGTGACGGTCGTCTCCCCCGCATGGGTGAGCGCGGGGCAATCGGCGCGCGCCGCCTATGCGCAGGCCGCCGAACGTGTGATGGACGCGGTGCGCGACCTCGAACGCGCCCTGCCGCAATCCAGCCGCGAGATGGGCGACGCGCAGGAAGTCGCGCCGCCCGTGTCGAACTTCACCAAGGAAGGCTACATGGCCGCCGTGGAAAAGGCGAAAGACTATATCTGCGCCGGCGATATCTTTCAGGTCGTGCCCGCGCAGCGCTGGACACAGGCGTTCCCCCTGCCCCCCTTCGCGCTCTATCGCTCATTGCGGCGCACCAACCCCTCGCCCTTCATGTTCTATTTCAATTTCGGCGGCTTTCAGGTCGTCGGCGCCTCGCCCGAGATTCTCGTGCGGGTGTTCGGCGGCGAGGTGACGGTGCGCCCGATCGCGGGCACCCGGCCGCGCGGCGCCACGCCGCAGGAGGACAAGGCGCTGGAGGCCGATCTTCTCGCCGATCCCAAGGAACGCGCCGAACATCTGATGCTGCTCGATCTGGGGCGCAACGACGTGGGGCGCGTCTCGCGGCCCGGCACCGTGCGCCCGACAGAGCAATTCATCATCGAACGCTATTCCCACGTCATGCACATCGTGTCGAACGTGGTGGGGGAGCTGTCACCCGGGCATGACGCGCTCTCGGCCTTCTTCGCGGGAATGCCCGCGGGCACCGTCTCGGGCGCGCCGAAGGTGCGGGCGATGCAGATCATTGACGAGCTGGAGCCGGAAAAGCGCGGCATCTATGGCGGCGGTGTCGGTTATTTCAGCGCCGGCGGCGATATGGACATGTGCATCGCGTTGCGCACCGCACTGGTGAAGGATCGCAAGCTCTATATTCAGGCCGGCGGCGGCGTTGTCCACGACAGCGACCCGGAGGCCGAATACATGGAGACTGTGCACAAATCGAACGCCATCCGCCGCGCCGCCGCCGATGCCGCGCGCTTTACCGGAAGCGGCAACGGCTAGGCAGCGCCGCCGCGACACTCTCGCGGAGACCCTTTCGGGGACGGGCCCCGCCGAACGTCATGACAGCGATCAGGTATCGCTGCCCATTTCCTCGGTCTGGCCTGCGGCATCCTCGTCAGCGGCGCTCCAGGCGTCCGAAAACCTGTCCCAAGCGTCAGAGAAACCGGCCTTGAGGTCGGACCAGACGTCGCTGGCCCCCGATTGAAGCGCGCCGAACCGCTCACCAAGCGCATTGCGCGCCTGACGCAGATCGCGCATCCGCTCGCGGGCGGTTTCCTGCGCGGCCTCTGACATCTCCGACCAGTTCTCGCGCAGCGCCTGTTCACGGCGCGCGATTTCGGCGTCCAGCTGGTTCAGCATCTCGCGTCCCTGCGCCAGCGCCTGGTCGCGTTGCTGTGCGCTATAGTCGACGATCGCTTCCATCGTCTCGGACACTTCTGCGCGTAACTCCTGGGTCGTGGTCAACCCGTCATCATCGTCCTGTGCTGCGGCCGGCAGCGCCACGACGGACAACGCAACCGCGGCGACACCGGCTTTCAAGTGCTTGAAGTACAACAAAGAATCCCTCCTTTCACCTGAACCGCGCCATGGCGTCGTTGAAAGCTTTGGTCATGCTGTCCCAAGCCTTGTCGAGGCCGGACTTCATGTCGCTCCACGCCTTGTCGCTGGCCTCCTGCATTTCCTTCATCTTCGCTTCGGCCTCGTCCCTCTGGGCCCGCATCTCCTCAATCTGCTTTTCATACTTGACCTTTGCATCGGCCTCAGCCTCGTCGGCCTTGGCCTTCAGCTTCTTGATTTCGGCGTTCCACTGATCAATGCGCGCCTTCGCCTTTTCGATATATTCGTCACGTTCAGACATTATCAAACTCCTTTTCAGCGTGCGGCAGTCAATTCTACCGCACCCCCAAGGTAAGAGCTTATACCAAATTTCCAAATGATGCGCGTCAATACCGGCTGTCCCCGGCCGATCACAACGATCCGGCCGCGACGACAGAACCGGCAGAGACGCGCGCCTACCCGATCCGGTAGTTCGGGCTCTCGCGTGTGATCTGCACGTCGTGGACATGGCTTTCACGAAGCCCCGCGCCGGTGATCTTCACGAAATTGCAGTTGTGGCGCATCTCGTCCACGGTGGCGCAGCCGGTGTATCCCATGGCCGCGCGCAGACCGCCGAGAAGCTGATGGATCACCGCGTTGGCCGTCCCCTTGTAGGGCACCTGCCCCTCGATCCCCTCGGGCACGAGCTTGTCGCTCGCCGCGTCGGCCTGGAAATACCGATCGGCCGAGCCGCGCGCCATCGCGCCAAGGCTGCCCATCCCGCGATAGGATTTGTACGACCGCCCCTGATAGAGGATCACCTCGCCCGGGCTTTCATCCGTCCCGGCGATCATGCTGCCCACCATCGCGCAGGAGGCGCCGGCGGCGATCGCCTTGGCAAAATCGCCCGAGAACTTGATGCCGCCATCGGCGATCACCGGCACGTCGCCCGCCGCCCCGGCGCAGTCCATCACGGCGGTCAACTGCGGCATCCCCACGCCCGCGACCATCCGCGTGGTGCAGATCGAGCCGGGCCCGATACCCACCTTCACCGCGTCCGCCCCTGCCCCGATCAGCGCGCGCGTCGCCTCGGCCGTGGCGACATTGCCCGCCACCACCTGCACCTCGTTCGTGAGCGCCTTGACCCGCTCCACCGCCTGCGCGACGCCTTCGGAATGGCCGTGCGCGGTGTCGATCACCACCATGTCCACGCCCGCGTCGATCAGCGCCTGCGTGCGCTCGAACCCGGCATCCCCCACGGTGGAGGCCGCAGCCACCCGCAACCGGCCAAGATCGTCCTTGCACGCCGTGGGGTTGAGCACCGCCTGCTCGGTATCCTTCAGGGTCAGAAGCCCGGTCAGCTTGCCGTTGCCGTCCGTGACCAGAAGTTTCTCGATCCGCCGTGCCTGCATCAGCGATTTCGCCTCGTCCCGGTCGGCCGGTTCGCGAAGGATGGCAAGGTTCTCGCTCGTCATCATCACCTTGACGGGCGTGTCGTCGGAGGAGGCAAAGCGCATGTCGCGATTGGTCAGAATGCCGACCACGTGGCCCTGCTCGTCCACCACCGGAAAGCCGGTGAAATTGTATCGCTCGATCAGCGCCTTGGCGTCGGCCAGCGTCTGATCGACCCGAAGCGTGACCGGGTTGTAGACGATACCGCTCTCGAAGCGTTTGACGCGGCGCACCTCGCGGGCCTGTTGTTCGACCGTCAGGTTGCGGTGAATGACGCCGATACCGCCCGCTTGCGCCATGGTGATCGCCATGCGGCTTTCGGTCACCGTGTCCATGGCACTGGACATCAGGGGAATGTTGAGCGCGATGGATTTCGTCACCCGGGTGCGAATGTCAGCCGTGCTTGGAAGCACGTTCGACGCCGCCGGAACCAGCAGAACATCGTCAAAGGTGAGCGCCTCACGAATCTCCATCACACATCTCCTCGGGGTGGCATCGTTTGGCGCGTCTCTATTACATGGATACCGGACAAGGAAAAGGGCCATTCGCCGCACACCCCCGCCGCCTTTGACGCAGGCGATCACGATTCTGCCGCAACGCGCCCTTTCCCTCACCGATGAGAGGCTTATGGTCCCCTCGCGTGAACAGCAAACAGCAGGCAACGGACCATGAGTCACGATCCCCTCGTCGTCTTCACCCCCTCGGGCAAACGCGGCCGTTTTCCACGGGGCACCCCGATCCTGACCGCCGCCCGGCAGCTCGGCGTCGATCTCGATTCGGTCTGCGGCGGGCGCGGCATCTGCTCCAAATGCCAGATCACCCCCGCCTACGGAGAGTTTTCCAAGCACGGCGTGACCGTCGCCCCCGATGCCCTGTCCGACTGGAACGCGGTCGAGGAGCGCTATGACAGCAAGCGCGGGCTGAAGAAGGGCCGCCGCCTTGGCTGTCAGGCCACGGTGCAGGGCGACGTGGTGATCGACGTGCCCCCCGAAAGTCAAGTTCACCGGCAGGTCGTGCGCAAGGAGGCGTCGGCGCGCACGCTGATCATGGACCCGGCGACGCATTTCTATCTCGTCGATGTGGCCGAACCGGACATGCACGAGCCGACGGGCGATCTCGAACGCCTCTCGCGCGCCCTGCGCGAGCAATGGGGCATAGAGGAGATCACCGCCGACCTGCCGATCCTCGCCCGCCTGCAACCGCTGCTGCGCAAGGGCAAGTGGCAGGTCACCGTGGCGCTGCACCGCGATCACCGGGGGGGGCCGGCCAAACTGCTCGAACTCTGGCCCGGTTTTTCCGAGGAACGGCTCTTCGGGTTGGCCATCGACCTTGGCTCCACCACCATCGCCGCGCATCTGTGCGACCTGCGCAATGGCGAGGTCAAGGCCAGCGCCGGGGTCATGAACCCGCAGATCCGCTTTGGCGAGGATCTGATGAGCCGCGTCTCCTACGCGATGATGAATCCCGGCGGCGACAAGGAAATGACCGCCGCCGTGCGCGACGCGATCAACGATCTGACCGCCTCCATCTCCGCCGAGGCCGGGATAGAGCCGCGCCAGATCCTTGAGGCGGTCTTTGTCTGCAACCCGGTGATGCACCATTTGCTTCTCGGCTTTGATCCGGTGGAACTGGGTCAGGCCCCTTTCGCGCTGGTCACCTCCAGTTCGCTGTCTCTGGACGGGCGCGATCTGGGGCTGACGGCGATGAACGACACCGCGCAGGTCTATATCCTGCCCTGCATCGCGGGCCATGTGGGCGCCGACGCCGCCGCCGTCGCACTGGCCGAACAGCCGGGCCAATCCGAAGATCTCGTGCTGATCGTCGATGTGGGCACCAATGCCGAGATCCAGCTTGGCAACACCACCCGTGTTCTGGCCTGTTCCTCACCCACCGGCCCCGCCTTCGAGGGCGCGCAGATCAGCGCCGGGCAACGTGCCGCGCCCGGCGCGATTGACCGGATCGAGATCGACCCGGTGACCAAGGAGCCGCGCTTTCGCGTGATCGGCGGCGATCTGTGGTCCGACGAGGACGGGTTTGACGCGGCCATTGCCACCACCGGCATTACCGGCATCTGCGGCTCCGGCATCATCGAGGCGGTGGCCGAAATGCGCATGGCGGGCCTTCTCGATCCAAGCGGGCTGATCGGATCGGCCGAGCAGACCGGCACCCCCCGCTGCGTCCCCGAAGGGCGCACCCATTCCTATCTCATCCACGACGCCAGCGCCGAGGGCGGCCCCCGCATCGCCGTCACGCAGGGCGACATCCGCGCCATTCAGCTCGCCAAATCCGCCCTTTATGCGGGCGCGCGCCTCCTGATGGATGAAATGGGCGTGGACAAGGTGGACCGCGTCGTGCTTGCCGGCGCGTTCGGCGCGCATATATCGCCCAAACACGCGATGGTGCTGGGCATGATCCCCGACGCGCCGCTGGACAAGGTGACAAGCGCGGGCAACGCCGCCGGCACCGGCGCGCGCATCGCCCTGTCGAGCATCAGCGCGCGGGCGGAGATCGAGCGTATGGTGCGCGAGATCGTGAAGGTCGAAACCGCCATCGAGCCCCGCTTTCAGGAACATTTCGTCAGTGCCAATGCGATCCCGCATGCCACCGCCCCCTTCCCGGAGCTGAAATCCATCGTCACCCTGCCCGACATCAGTTTCAACACCGGCAGCGGCGGCGACGGTGGCAGCGGGGGGCGCAAACGGCGCAGGCGCGTCCGGGGCTGATCCGCCACTGGCCGCCGCGCCGCCGGGCGTTTACCCGATCTTCACGAAATCGGCCCGGCGCGCAACGCGCGCCCTGTTCATCGTGGCTCCGGCGGCCCTCGGCACCGACGCGATACCGACAAAATACCGACGTTTTACCGACATGGGTTTTTCCGCGTTAACAAGGGCTTGACCTGATTCGCGCCGATCTGGCCCGATGGCGCCGCACGCTACCACCCGAAGGACTTGCGCAACATGTTGAACGCCACCAGAAGCAGGAACACCGCGAACGCCCGGCGCAGCGGCTTGGGGTCCATCGCATGGGCAAGCTTCACCCCCAGGGGCGCGGTCAGAAGCGTCATGGCGATGGTGATGGCAAAGGCCACGAGGTTGACCGCCCCGATGGTCAGGGGGGGACGATTTTCCGGTGCGATTTCAACAAGAAGGAACCCCGCCACCGACGGCACCGCGATCAGCACCCCGAACCCCGCCGCCGTCGCCACGGCACGATGAATCGGCGTGTTGTAGAGGGTCATGAGCGGCACGCCAAAGCTGCCCCCGCCGATCCCCATCAGCACCGACAGAAAGCCCACGACCGGGCTCAGCGCGGCGCGGGTCACGCCCTTGGGCATCGCCTGCCCCAGCCGCCAGTGCGTCCGCCCCAGCCCCAGATAAAGCCCGATCACGATCGCCAGCCCGCCGAATATCCCCTGCAACACCGTGGAGCGCAATGAAGTCGCCACCAGCACCCCCAGAACCGCCCCCACCGCGATGCCCGGCGCCCAACCGCGCAGGATCTCCCAGTCCACCGCGCCCCGGCGGTTGTGGCTCAGCACCGATCGCATGGAGGTGACGATGATCGTCGCCAGAGATGTGGCAAGGCAGATCTGCATGAGCTGCGGGCCGCCATATCCAAGCCCATGAAATGTATAGTAAAAAGCGGGCACAAGAACGATGCCGCCCCCGACGCCCAACAGCCCGGCCAGCACACCGGCGAAGCCGCCGATGACCAGCAGCAGAAGGAACATTTGCAGCAGAAGTGCGGGATCGGCGGTCATGTCTGTCAGGCTCCGGTTTTGGATGGTCCCCGTGGTAAACCGCTTTTTCCAACCGATCACAAGGCCCGGCGCTCAGACGGTTGCCCCCGCCCCTTCCACCTCGGCCAGCGCGGCCTCGACAAGCTCCGGCCCCGCACCGGGCTTCACGGCCCCCTCCGACAGCATCCGCCGCCACGCCCGCGCGCCCGGGCGCCCCGCGAACAACCCCAGCATATGCCGGGTGACCTGTTGCAACCGCCCGCCCTGCTCAAGATGCGCTTCGATATACGGCAGCATGGCGCGCGCCGCCGCCTCCGCCGTGGTGGCCTGATCGGCGCCGAAGATTTCCCGATCGGCGGCCAGCAGAATATCGGCCGGGTTGTGATAGGCCGCCCGCCCGACCATCACCCCGTCAAGCCCCGCGGCAAGAAACGCCTTGGCCTGATCGAGCGAGGCGATCCCTCCGTTGACCGACACATGAAGATGCGGGAACTCCGCCTTCATCCGCTGCACGATCCCGTAATCGAGCGGGGGAATATCGCGGTTCTCTTTCGGGCTAAGCCCTTGCAACCAGGCCTTGCGGGCATGGATCGATACGCGCCGCACGCCCGCCTCCGATACCGCGCGCAAGAATGCGGGCAGCACGATTTCAGGGTCCTGATCGTCCACCCCGATCCGGCATTTCACCGTCACCTCGACATCGCAGGCCGCGATCATCGCCGCCATGCAGTCGGCCACGAGATCGGGGGATTTCATCAGCACAGCCCCGAAGGTGCCGGACTGCACCCGGTCGGACGGACAGCCGCAGTTGAGGTTGATCTCGTCGTAGCCGGCCTGCTGTCCCAGCCGCGCGGCCTGCGCCAGTTCGTGCGGATCCGATCCGCCAATCTGAAGCGCAACCGGATGTTCCTGCGGCGAATGTTCCAGCAGATGCAACGCCCCCCCGCGCACCAGCGCCGGGGCAGTCACCATCTCCGTATAAAGCAGCGCCTGACGGCTGAGCAGCCGGTGCAGGTAGCGGCAGTGACGGTCCGTCCAGTCCATCATGGGGGCCACGGACAATCTGGCGTGATAAGGTATCATTCTTTTGTTTATCTTCAAACGGTTGACGGCAGCTATTGCCGCACTGCAACAGGCAGATGGGTGTGCTGGACGAAGACGCGGATAGACCTTGCCTTTCTTCACATAATAGATGTGCGCGAGGTAGGCAAACCGCCGCGCCACGTCTGTCAGGGGCAAAGGGCCGGACCTGTTCCTGCAAGAGCTGCCGGATAGCGAGCGGCAGATCGTGGAATTCGAGCTTCCCGGCGATTTCCTCGGGGTTGCGCAGTATTCTGTTTCGCACCGCCGACCACTCCACTAAACCCAGCCGCCCTGCCCAGCCTACGCTTGTTGCGTCTGTCAATGCCGCCCGAGCGTTCCGAAAGCGGGCCAGGACCAGATCCGGATCATGAGGTGATCGCATGATGCGACCGAGCGGCCGGGCGTCCATAGAGAAATCCCTGAATCGTTTGACAGCCGTTCATGCGCAGCCATTCGGATTGCTGGGCCAACTCCACTCCCTCCGCGACGACCCGCAGACCCAGATTCGAGGCGAGATCGATCGTGGCGCTGAGAATCGCGGCGTCCCGATGCCGGTGGGGAAGCCCCGAGACGAAACTGCGATCCAGCTTGATCTCTTGGATCGGCAGGGTTCTCAAGTGAAAAAGCGACGAATAGCCCGTGCCGAAATCATCAAGTGACAGTGAGATACCTATCTCTCGCAGGGCATGGATGTTGCTGAATGTCGTTTCGTCCTCGTCCAGCACGGCTCGTTCCGTAATCTCCAGCACAAGGCAGGATGGATCGACGCCCGTTCGGGTCAGGATCTCAGCGACGGATTTCGCAAAGTGCTTTTGCCCGAACTGCTTCGAGCTGACATTGACCGCCATGCTGAGCGAACGCGAAGCGTCGTCCGTCTTCACCCGAGCCATTTCCCTGCAGACCGCGTCGATCACCCATATGTCGAGCGTCAGTATCAGCCCGCAATCCTCGGCGACCGGAATGAACCGATCTGGCGGGACGAAACGACCGTCCGGGAGCGGCCAGCGCGACAGCGCCTCGTATCCGATGACCTCGGGCCAGCGCCCCGAAACATTCACCTGCGGTTGATAGTGCAGCAGCAGATCACCGTCATCGAAGGCTCTGATCAGATCCGCCCGCTCAACCGGCATCGATGGCGGCGCTGTGATCGCGGTCGTGGCTCCTTCGCTACTCGCATTCTCTGTTGCTTGTGGCAGGTCATATGGGCGCAACTCAGTTGAAGAATCCACAGTCATGACGCGAACACACGGTTGCGACCCAGTCGTTTCGCCTCATAAAGAGCGCTATCGGCCATATGCGTGATCGCGTCCGAAGTCGTCTGTGTTTCGCCGAACTCGGCCAGACCAAGGCTCACCGTCAACTTTATCGCGTTGCTTCCGTCGAACCGGCTTTCGGCCACCTGCTTTCGCATTCTGTCCGCCCAGAGTTTGGCGGTGTCGAGATCGCTGTCCATCAGCAATACAGCGAATTCCTCGCCTCCTAGGCGCGCGACCAGATCGGTCTGGCGGCATTGTCCTGTGACCACTTCAGCAAGCTCCCTCAAGACACGGTCCCCGACCGGGTGACCGAAAGTGTCGTTTATCCGTTTGAAATGGTCGATGTCGAGGAACGCGAGAACCGCGGTTCCCTTGCTTCGGCGTAGCCGGGCCAGTTCGCGATCCAGTCCGGACACAAAGCTGCGCCGGTTATAGACATTGGTCAGGAAATCCAGGTTGGCCTGACTGCGCAGTTCCAACTGGTTCATAACAAGCTCGGCGCATGTTCGAACGATATCGAAATCCCGCGGAATAAAGTGACGCGGCTTGGAATCAAACGCGCAAATCGTGCCAAGGTTGTATCCATCCGCGGTTGTCAGTGGCGCACCGATGTAGCTGCGCAAGAAGGGCGACCCGGTCACGAATGGGTTGTCGCGAACACGCGCATCGCGATGTGTGTCCTCGATGACAAGCGGTTCGTAGGCGCGGATCGCAATGTTGCAGAACGCCGTCTCTCTTGAACACTGCGCCAGATCAAGCCCTTGTCGCGCCTTCAGCATCTGCTTGTCATCGCCGATAAGGCTGATCGCGACCATTTCCATGTCAAGGCTGAGCTGAAGCAGCCTTGTAATCTGATCGAAACTGGCCTCGGAGCTGTAGGTCAGCGCATCGTGGCGAAGTAGGGCCATGATCCGACTGTCTGACGTCAGCACCTTTGGGACAGATTTGAGGATTTGAACAACGGAGGGTTTCTGGTTCATCATAGCCTTTAAGGAGCGAAGATGAACAAGAAGCCCGGAACATCGAAAGACGCAGCTGACAAGCTGGTCAAAAACATCCGCCGCAAGACCCGCCAGACCTACTCGGCGGAGGAGAAGATCCGCATTGTTTTGGCCGGATTGCGCGGGGAGGAAAGCATCTCGGCGTTATGTCGCCGCGAGGGTATCTCTGACAGC
>NZ_FODS01000028.1 GCF_900110425.1 Salinihabitans flavidus
AGGGAATGGTCATCTACAGAGGAAGAACGCTCGTAGAAAACCTCGAAGTCTACGAAAATCTTGATCCAAATGAGTCGCCGATCGACGCGCTTGTTCCACTGGATCATCTGAAGGGGAATCATACGCCGCGTATCTGTTTTCTGGTTCGGGAATTGATGACTGAAGCGTGGGAGAAGGAAGGATTAGATCTTCGCAGTCCGCTCGTCTCCAATGTCTTGCAATATCTTGAAACCAGCATACGGGAGGAAAACAAGAAGAGAGCACGCAACGACCTGCCCAAGCTTGTGATACCGTCGCACAAAACGGTGTCCAAACATCGGGACGACCTACTGAGTCCGACCGAACTGCTGGTCGCGACCAAAGGGCTTCGTGAAGCTCGGAACAAGCGTGGCCGCGGCAGCACCGACTATCAGGCCCTGATGATCGGTGAGCACGTCCAAATCGATGAGTGCAAAATCTCTTTGATTGTCTCTGCCAAGAATGCGGGCGTGTGGGAGCACCTGTCCAGAAACCAAAAGGACGCCCTCAAGAAATTAGATGAGTATATCAAAACACGCCTGTGGATTCTGGTCATGATCGACGTCGCTACCAGGATGCCGCTCGCATGGGTCATTGCTGAGAATCCAAATGCAGAGGCCACGCTTGCACTGTTCCGGATGGCGACCCGTGACAAGGACCGAGAGAAGCATTTCTATGGATGTAGCGGCCATCCAGCCTCTGCGGTTGGGCTTATGCACGTCAAGAATGACAACGGCCCCGGATTGCGAAACTCGAAAACAATTGGCGCCCTTATGGGCATCGGAAGCGTCAATAGCACCACGCGGACATATGCCGCCACAGACAGGTCAATCGGCGAACGGCTTTTCGGAACGATGGAAATCGACATTTTTCGCGCGCTCCCGGGCTACACGGGTGGACGTCCAGGCGAGTTGCCAGGCTACGACGCCGTGGCCAACGGCGTTCTGACCGTCGAGCAATTGCACGAAATACTGACCAAGTATTTCATCGACGAATATCCATCCATCCGACACTATGGGGTTGGGATGCATGGACGTCGTCCGGCGGAAGTCTACGCATCCGTGAATGCAACGCGTGGTCAGGTTGCACCTATTGACCCCCATGACAGACGCATTCGGCTGGGATGGGAAGAAATGGTCACGCCAACAGATGAGGGCGTGCGCGTCTTCCACGGCATCTGGTTCAACTCAGATAAATTTCAGATCCTGCGGGATCGGTTAAAAGGCAAGGTCAAGGTTTTCATCGATCCTGATGATCTGAACTCGGCGACCGTCGTTCTGCCGGGGGTTAAGGACCCCGTCGAAGTTGCGCTTCAGGTCACGGCGTTCGCGGATATGACACTCCCGGAAGTTCTCAGGCTCATGGCTGAATATCGGCGGGAGGACCCCGACAGCCGTGAAATCTACGAGGACCGCATCATGCGAACAAGGCGGCAGCGCTACGATAAAATCAAAGCGATCGGAGTGGAGCATAATCTGCCGCGCAGCTACTCGACCGTTGCAGAATGCCGGGAGATGGCGAAAGCGGTCTTCGCGGGTGCGCGGGCGATAAGATCTCAGCCTTTGGCGGGAACGACCCGCCCGGGTGAGATCACCAATATCCAACCTGGCGACGGGGTCTTTTTCGTTGGCGTCGATGATAGTTCGGCATCGACTACTGTCGATCCCGACTACGCATCAGATGATGCGGGATCAGGATATGGCGGAACCTCAGACATCGTATCGGCTGAAGGTGAAACAAAGCGAACGAACAAACCGGTCAAGCCACGAAAATCAAAAGAAAACACGCCGGAAACGCTGCTTCGCCCGCAAAACCTGAAAGGTCTCAACTAATGTCATTCATCAATACCAAGATCGTCGAAGTGTCTGCACCTCTCAAGAGCGCCCACTTTCCATTCAATCGGGGAGAAGCTTTGTTCGAAGCTATGTCTTGGTGTGTCACCGACTATTACACAAAGGCGTCAGCCGGAAACCCATTTGAAGCGCGGGGATTGATGGTTATCGGAGAATCCCGCCAGGGCAAATCACGCGAGATCCAGCGCCTCTTGGAACGATTCAACGACGGGTCGGTGGTCATGCCTGATGGGCGGCAAGGGACGATTATCCACTGCATTTTGTCCGGTAAAGTCACTTGGAAAGATCTTGGCCTGAAGGTCTTGCATCAACTTGGCTACCCGCTGAAGGGGCGTCGGACCCAGTCCGATATCTGGGAAATGGTCATAAAATACGCCAAGCTCCAGGGTGTAGTGGGCATCCACTTCGATGAATGCCAGCACGTATTCTCAGAGGACGGCGAAAGGACCAATCAGCAGATACTCGATAGCTTCAAGACTCTGCTCAAGGAGTCACGCTGGCCGCTAATGTTAATCCTGTCTGGCATACCGAGCCTTGCGACGCATGTCGCGAAGGAAGAGCAGCTCTCTCGCCTGCTTCGGACTGTTCGGTTCCAAGAGATCGACTTGTCCTGTCCAGCCGATAAAGACGAGATGTTGCAGTTGACCTTCAGCTATGCGGAACAAGCCGGACTGGATTTCACGCCGCTTGCAACTGAAGACTTCCTTGAACGCCTCGCATTCACCTGCTGCAATCGATGGGGGTTGGTCATCGAGATGCTGATCGAGGCGTTCACTCGAGCCAAGTTTCTGAAAGAAGAAGTCTGCACCAAGGACCACTTCTCCTATGCATACGCCAAGACCTACTCGACCCCGGTCGGATACTCCCCTTTCACCATGCCCAATTATCAGGATGGTTTCGACCAGGCTCGGCTCATAGAGGTTCTCAAGCGAACCAGATAACTGCTGCGAAATCTGGTATGCAGAGGCCCGCCTTGTGCGGGCCTTTTTTTGTCGGTTCTTGTGCGCAAGCTTTCGGTCCAAGTGCGCACGCTTTCGCCAAGCAAGAAAGTTGGCGTTGTGAAAAGGCAATTAAAACCAGTATGTTACACCAGATGCTTGTATTTCGAATCACTTGGGCGCGCATACATTCGCCCCATTGGCACTGGCGCAGCCGTCTGCCGCCGAAGTGTCCCGTGCGGGCCCGCAGGTCAGGTTAAGCGTCGGGCAACACCATCGTGTTCCTGGAAAAGAAAACTCATGTCATCCACGAAGCGGGAGGTTTCCAGATAGTCGCGTATCCGCAGGAATGCTGCCCGGGCAATGCCAGCGGCGTCGTCCGGGTTGGCGAGTATCCACGCAACCTGAGTGCCGATGTCGGAGAAATCCCATTTGACCGGCACATAGGTCACGCCCGCCTTATAGATGTTCGGGAGCACCTGAAGATGGTCCATATCCGGCTTGAGAAGCACCGCACCGAATGCCGCCGCCTCGACATCGCGCCAGCAGATTTCGCCATAGCCGAATGGGCTGAAGCAGATCTTCGAGCCTTTGAGCTCTGCATTGAAGCGGCGCCGGTCTACGAGCCCGTCCGAGACCACCTTGAGTCCGGTCAGGGCGGAAACCGCGTTCGACGCGTGCTGTCGCATGGCCGAGTACCAGGGCGAACCCTGGCTGCCGAGACGGGCGTGCACGTCGATGTCGCGCGGGCCGGCCAAGAGGGCCTCGATATCGTGATCGAGAAAGTAGCGATAGAGATCGGGGGCGGTGAAGAAGTTGGGCGATAGCCGCAGCTTGTCAAGAAAGCCTTCAGGGATTTCCCATCGCGTTTGCTCATCTTCGATTCCGTAGACCCGGTTATAGAAGTCGGTCAGGTTGGTATGCCCGAGCGTGGGCGCATCGTATTGGCCGCGATCACGAAAGAGCGACTTCTTGAGATAGAATTCGATATGGGGGTCGAGAACCGGGGCCAGCCTCAGGTCGTTATGCGCGAAGGAATCAAGGAAGGCGACGACGTTTGCCCCGCCACGTTCGGCCCGCTCGAAGAGCCGTTCGAAGACGGCACGCTCGCGGGTGAACCATAGCTGCATCAGCACGCGGTCAACGTTGGAGAAATCGAGCGTCTCTGCCGTCTCGACGGTGTAGAACCGCAGTTGCACGCCGTGCCGCCGCTCGATCTCCGCCGCGTGCTGCACAAACGGAAAAATCTGCGAATAGGAAATTCGATTCGCCTCAAAGATGACGGCGTAGCGTGGTGCGTTTCCGCGCCTAAAGGGCCGGGCAAGCACACGCCGCGCCACCGGGCCGAGCCCTTTGCGCGCGGCGTGACGGCCGACCTGTTCGAGGACGGTCACCTCAGAACGGTCTTGCGTGAAAGGTCTTGAACATCGCATCATCATAGACTGCGGGCCAATTCTCCCGCAACGCGCGCGACATATGCCTGAGTGTCTGATCGAGTGCGCGTTGCCAATACCACACAAAACCCCTCATCGCGCGTTTGGCTTCGACGTCGCGGGCAAAGGCGGATAGGGGGGCGGCTATTTTAAGTCGTTCTTCGGATCGGCCGTGTGGTGCCTGCGCCGTCGCTCCGCACGATTTCCCAGTCCTGCACGTGCTCTTAGCCTGGCAGTCACGCGCCGCGAAACCATGATTCCTTCACTCGCTAGTTTCTCGGCAATTCCGGCATCCGAAAGGGGGGCGCCGGGCTCCTCTGCTTTGACGATCTCGTTGATGCGCAGAAGGATGGCGGGTTCACTGGTCGGCGGGGCCGTCTGGTCGCGGCGACGCACGCCCCGACAGAAAAATGTCCGCAATGGAAACGTCCCGAGAGGTGTCGCGGCGGCCCCGGAATTGACGATCCGCCCCACCGTGCTTTCATGCAGGTCGAGTTCCGCCGCGACTGCCCGCATTGTGAGAGGGCGTTGAGCGCCCGCACCCTTTGTAAGAAACTCAGCCTGTTCGCGGGCCAGAATCCTTCCGATTGAAAGGAGTGATCGTCTGCGACGCTCAAGGGCCATGATCAGGTTGCGTGCCTCTGACCGTTCTTGAGACAGCCGGGTGCCGGCGGTCCTATGCGCCGTTCCCGGGTCGATCAAGGTCGCCTTCGGCATGGTGTCGGGGTTCACGTCCACCTCCCAGGCGCCGCTTCTATTGTGAAAAACGAGGTCGGCAAGCCGCGGCAACGCGTGGGACGAAGCAAAACACGCCGCTGGTCGGGGGTTTAGCGTGCGCAGTCGTGCCAATGCCGCGGTCACGGAATCCTCAGGCAAATCCACTTCGCGCTGGAGCGCGGCAAACCCGCCTCTTGAAAGACTTGGCAAGGCATCGAGCACACAACGCATCTCCTCGGAAATCGTCTCGGTTTCCTCCAGCTGGAGCGCAAGACATTCCGAAACCGATCTTGCGAAAAGGCCACGCGGTTCAATTTTCTGCAAGGCAGTGAGAATTCGCAGCACCTCTTTGATGGGGAGCCCGCTCCTTTGCGCGATTTCCTCTATTGGACGGATGATGAAGCCGTTGGAATCCATCTCGTCAATCAGTTCCAGCGCCACACTACGATCCTGCGGCGCCGGGACCAGATCAGGCAACTGCGCAAGCACATGCGATATCAGCGACGGAGTTTCAGCTTCGACCGCAATCCCGGATTCAAGCGCGGAGGGGAGGTGCAACTCTATCCACGGGTTGTCAGCGGTTATCTCACGAAGGCTTATCGCCAGTTCGAGATTGGACAATTCAAGAAAGCCGATCGCACGCAGCATGTCCTGACTGAGCTTTAGCCGGGTTTGCTGAGCAAGAACGATTTGCGGGCTGAGTTTCATTCCGGGCTGAGCGTTCTCGATCTTAGGAAATCGGCAATCCCCCGTGCGATCCTCTCCGTATCCAAAGGTCTGTCCAGCCCCGTCTTGGCCGACTCGACCTGCTCTACCGACAAGCGGGAGCCGGCAAACATGTCGAGCAGTTTGGCGAAGAATTCACGTTCAAACTCGGGGTGAAACTGAACTGACATCGCGGGAAAATCATCATAGATCAGCGCCCCATTGGGAGAGGCCGCGTTATCGACGAGGCGTCGGCTATTCGGCGGTTTCGTGATGACCTGATCCTGGTGAATCGACAGAACCTCAAGCGGACCTGCCCCGAAAATGGCTTCGCCATCTGACGTCAGGGTTTGCGTATTGCGGCCCAGAACCCAGCCGCATTCCGCCTTTCTCGCCTCGCCACCGAACGCTTGCGCCATGACCTGATGGCCGAAACAGACCCCGAACAGTGGCACCCGGGCCTCTGCCACCTTGCGGAGAAAGGCCATGAGAGGCGAAATCCAAGGATGGTCGTCGTACACACCCGCTCGCGCCCCCGTGATCAGATATGCATCGAACCGGCGGGGATCTTCCGGCAATGCCGCCGCTGTGACATCTATCTTGTCAAACCGCGCTTCCGGCAGAGCCGGCCCAAGCAGGGCTTCGAGCATATCGACATAGGTGCCGTGACCGGCCAGCTTCGCATCATCCGGGCGGTCGGTTTCAAGTATACAAACCTTCATCGGGCCTCTCAGTGCTTTCGATCCCGCGTGGCGATCACCGCCGCGACAATAAGGATCAGCGAGAACAGAACAATCAGAGTTCCGACGGCGTTGATTTCGGGGGTCACGCCCCGTCGCATCGTCGAATAGATATACATCGGCAACGTGTTGTCGCGCCCGGTCAGGAAGAAGGTCACCGGGATTTCATCGAACGACAGCACGAAGGACAGCAATCCCGCCCCGATCACCGCGGAGCGGATATTGGGCAAGGTGATATGGATGAATGTATAGATCTGGGTGGCGCCCAGATCGGCCGACGCTTCTTCCAGTGACTTGGGAAGCCGTTCGAGCCGCGCCGACACCTGGGTGACCACCACGGCCAGAAGCGCCGTGGCGTGGCCAAGAATGACCGTCTCAAGGCTAAGATCGAAGCCGAGAACCCGGAACAGGTTCAGCATGGAAATACCCGTCACGACGCCGGGCAATGTGATCGGAAGAACAACCAGCCGACGAAAGACAGTTTTGCCCGGGAAATGCAACCGATGCAGCGCCAGCGCCGCTGGCACACCTACAAGAAGCGTCAGCACCGTCGCACAACTGGCCACGTAGAAGCTGTTTCCGATGGCGTCCTGAAGCTGGGAGTTGTTCCACAGGCGCTGATACCATTCCAGCGTGAATCCTGACAGCGGCCATGTCAGCGAACGGGAGTCGTTGAAACTGAAGATGATCAGAATCCAGATCGGAATATAGAGAAACGCCATCAGGATCGCCACAAAGGTCATGAACGCTGTATCGGCGGCAAAGCGTTGCACCACGCTACGCTTTTTCTTCACGGGCGCGGCAACCCGCGGGGTACTAAGGGTCATGACCATATCATACCTCTTTGGGGCTATAGTGGCGTTCAACACGCCCTGAAAGCGACAGAACCGTCAATACGATGACAAGAACCAGAATCGACAAGGCGGACCCCATCGGCCAGTTCAACGCAGTCCCGAACTGCGTTACGATAACGTTGGCAACCAGATTGCCATCCGGCCCGCCAACCAGGAACGGCGCGACGAAGTCGCCGAACGTGAGACAGAAGGTCATGGTGAATCCCGCCGCGACACCGGGTATCGACAGGGGCAGTGTTATCCGCAGAAATGTCGGTATCGGTCTCAACCCGAGATCAGCGGAAGCCTCGACAAGATTGCGCGGGATCTTTTCCAGAGCGGTATAGATCGGCATCACCATGAACGGGATGAAGATATAGGTGAGCGTCACGACCATCGCGAACTGATTGTAGAGGAACATATCCGACGGCTCCGACAGAATGCCGATGCTCATGAGAAAGGAGTTCAGGACTCCTTCGGTCCCGAGGATCGTCTTCCACACATAGGCGCGCAGCAGGTAGCTCACCCAAAGCGGCGCGATAACCGCCATGTAGAGCCATGTTCGCAAAGCCTGCGATTTGCAGCGGAAGGCCAGAAAGTAAGCGAAGGGATAGCCAAGAAGAAAGGAGAACAGCGATACCAGAAGTGAAACCTTCAGCGTGCGTATCAGAACCTTGGAATACTGCGGATCCGTAAACAGCGTGAGGTAGTTGCCGAACTGAAAATCAGGACTGAATGTCGGGTACTGCTTGGTCCAGAAGCTATAGGTGGCGATGATGGCATAGGGCAGCAGCATGAACACCGAAATCCATAGTAGCGGAATGCCCAATACCGCCACTCCCGGCAGCTTCTCGCTCAAAAACCGCATTACGCCACTCCCTCATCGAAGAGAAAGATATTTCCCGAAGAAAGCGCCATGCGGACCGGGTGACCAACCGGGGGCACCTGTGAATCGGCCAGCCGATCCGGCAGAAGACTGTCGACGTAGACACGTCCGCCACCCTGAACAGCCACGGACAGGCGCAGACCCAACCCGTAGTATACCACCTCGGCTATCTCACCGGGGATCTCGTTGTCGCCGGTTTCGCCATCCTTGAGAATGCGAACCTTCTCGGGGCGGAAGCCGACGGTTATGGCATCACCAGCCCGGCGGTGCGTTTCGCCAACGGCTTCGATTTCGACTCCGGCAACGGAAATTCGCGTACGGTCCCCGTCAACTCGTGCTATCTGGGCGTCGAGAAAATTCGTCGTTCCGATAAAATTCGCCACATAAGGAGAATTGGGATTATCGTAGAGCAGATTGGGGGAGCCTTCCTGCGCAACGCGGCCACTGTCCATGACAACGACGCGATCCGACATCACCAACGCTTCGGTCTGATCATGGGTGACCATGATGAAGCTGATGCCGACCTTTTCGTGCAGGTGTTTCAATTCAAGCTGCATCTGCCCGCGCAGTTTCGCGTCCAGCGCCGAAAGGGGTTCATCCAGAAGCAGAACTTTCGGTCTGCGCACGATGGCCCGGGCAAGTGCGATACGCTGACGCTGACCGCCTGAAAGCTGATAGGGGTGCTGATCAATCTTGTCCTCGAGACCGACAAGACTGAGGGCCCCCTGAACACTGGTTCCGATTTCCGTGCGGTTGAGTTTCTTCAGCTTGAGGCCATAGCCGATATTCTCCCCGACTGTCATGTGCGGAAACAACGCATAGTCCTGAAACACCATGTTCACATCCCGCCTGTGCGGGGGGTCCCAGGTGACGTTTTTTCCAGCTAGCCAGATCGCGCCGTCTGTCGGGTCTTCGAAGCCCCCGATCATCCGAAGCAACGTTGACTTGCCGCAACCGGATGGGCCCAGAAGCGTGACGAATTCCCCGTCTTCGACCGCGAATGTCACATTATCAACAGCAACGATGCTGCTGGAGTAGTGCTTGGACAACCGATCGAGTTCGATAATGGAGGCCATCTGCCTCTACTCCCTCTCTGAGTGGGGCGGAGCGCCAATGGACACGCTCCGCCTTGTTTCTGGTTCCTGTCGTCCGGATCTACTGTGCTTTCACCGAGTTCCAGGCATTGAGATAGGCCTCGAAACGATCCCCGAGCGGAGCCCAGATCAGCAGGCTGTCCAGGTATTCGGGATCATCCTGATGCAGGGCCTCGAATTGCTCATCGGTCATGCAAGAGCGTGCCGCCTCTGCATTCGCCGCCGAATACCCATTCACATTGGCCACACCGCACTGTCCTTGCTCTGAAAGCTGCATGTTCAGGAACTTGTACGCGCATTCGCGATTGGGGGTGTTCTTGACCACCATCCATGAATCCATCCAGCCCTCTGCGCCTTCCTCGGGGATAAACTCGGTGACCTCGATTCCTTCTGCCGCCAGAAGCGAAGACTGGTAGCCCGCCCAGGTATTGGAGATGATAACCTCACCCGCCTTGTAGAGATCCACCAGCTCACCGGCCGTTGACCAGTATTTCCGCACCAGCGGTTTCTGCTCTATCAGGGACTCTCTGGCGGCGGCGATCTGTTCGTCAGACAGATTGTAGATATTCATGTCGCCGTTTCTGCGCGCAGCGACGTAGATCGAGCTCTTGTCATCCCAGAGCGAAATCTTTCCTGAGTTTTCTTCACTCCACAGAGCGTCGAGCGATGTTGGCGGCTCATCGAAGGCTTTGTCGAGATACATGAAGGCAATCGCGCCCCAACTGTAAGGCATCCCGTAGTACTCGCCGTCCCGCTGTATCCCGTCGAGGGCGAGAAACTTGGGATAGATGCCGTCCCAGCCCTCGATCATGGATGGATCAAGGGGCTCGACCAGATCAAGATCGATCATCAGCGCAGTCGTGTCGATCGAGGGTGTGATAAGATCATAGACACCGCCGCCGCCCATGAGCTTGGGAGCGAAATCGTCATTCGAGCCGACATAAGTCGCGTTGACTTCGCACCCGCTCTCTTCAACGAACTGGTCAAGGAAGGAGGAATCGGCATAGCCCTCCCAGGTCAGCACGTTGAGCGTGCCCTCCGCCAGTGCCGGGGCGGCAGCAACGGAAAGAGCCATCGTGTATGATGCTATCATTCTGATTTTCATGGTTGTTATCCTCTGTTGGTTGATTATCGGTTTCTTGTTTTTCTTGAGATTGTGGCGATATCGACGCCAAGAGCCGCGGCAGCCTTTCGTTTGCTGCCGTGTATACGGATTGCATCCTTGATGATCCGCAATTCATACTCCGCGACTGCCGCTCTGAGATCCAGGCCCGCGGAAAGGTCCGGCTGCCCGTCCGGCTGCGCTGGCGGTTCTTCAGGGGCCAGCGCCATAAGGCGGCGGGGCATTTCATCCTCGTCCACCCCGAGCACGGAAATTTGCTGAATGAGGTTCCACAGCTCGCGGATATTGCCCGGGTAGTCATACGCAAGAAGACGCGCGCGCATATCCTCGTCGAGCACAAGGGGAACGGAACGGCGCTTATTGATCGCGGCAAGAAATCTGTCGACCAGATACCCAAGAATTTCGGGCAACTCGCGCAGGGGCCGCATGGGCATGTTGACGACCGCAAGTCGATAGTAGAGGTCCAGCCGGAACTGCCGCTCCTCGGCCATCTCGGGCAAGTCGCGGTTCGTCGCGGAAATCACACGCACATTCACGCGGCGCGGGCGCGTCCCGCCAATTCGGGTGATAACCCCGTCCTCCAGAAAAGACAGAAGCTTGGCCTGAAGCGGCAAAGGGATTTCGCCCACTTCATCGAGAAACAAGGTCCCCCCTTCAGCAGCTTCGATCAACCCCTTCTTGCCGTCGGTGGAGGCGCCGGTAAACGCACCTTTCTCGTAGCCGAAAAGTTCAGATTCAAACAGACTCTCGGGGATCGCGGCACAGTTCACCGCGACAAACGGATCTGTGGCTCCAGCGACAAAGGCATGCAGATGCCGGGCGACCTCGGTTTTGCCGACCCCGGATTCGCCGGTGATGATTACGCGCGCACCCTGCACCAGCGCCCGCTCCCCGCGTGAGAGCATCCGATCGAGCCACGGAGAAATGCTGCGTTGCCGCGCGAAATCCGGCCGTATCCGGTGATCCGCCGCGCCTGGAGTTGCGACTGGATCCCGTCGTCCCTCTGCCTTTCTGCGAGCGTGATCGAACACCGCCAGATCACGAAGCTGGATGACGTGGCCATCCGATTGTCCGGTGGGGTCGGCACGACGAAGCGTCACGAAAACCGAGCCGACGGCATCCCCCCTCAGAACGACGTTGCCGTTGCGCCCGGCCTCGATCATCTCCTCCAGAAGCACCCAGTTGAGCGAACTGTCACGGCAAACCTTGCTGAAGGATCGGTCCACGATCTGTTCGGCCTCAAGGCCGAGGATCACTCGGGCCTCGCGATTGCAGAAAACGACCCGCCGTTCGCCGTCGAGCACGATCAGCCCGTCCGGAATCGCGTCAAGGGCCTCTGTGACACCAATGCCGACCTTGGTTTGGGGTGGCTTGATCACGCGCTCTCCCATCCTTAGCCCCGTGCCTGCTCGGCGGCAGAAGCGTTTTCTGCACCGGGCAGCCGCGCCGATCCAAGCCGCATACGAAAACTCACGACCAGACATTCCTCGGTGTTGAGCCGGACCGACCGAACCGAAAGATCCGCCTGTGCGGGCCGGTCCGGGCGTCTCAACTGGACGGGAATAATGCGTGTCGGATGTCCTGGAACCTGCTCTGCCGCGCTGTCGAAAAGGTCGGGCAGAGCGAGCGCCGGGGTGAGCAGATCCCTCAGCCTGCACTCAAGAAGGGTTTCGTGCGACATGTCGAAAAGTTCTTCTGCCGCGGCATTCGTCACGAGAACCTGGCCCTCGTCATCCACGACCAGTATCCCTTCGGGCAGGCCGGATAGAACCGTCTCAAGGGTTTGTATCTGCTCGCGCAGCACCGCATTCCGGCGCGCATGCTTTGACACGTCCCGCACCGTGCCCCACATGCGATAGAGCAGGTTGCCCCGGACCTGACCGCGGACATCGTTCTCGACCTCGATATAGACACCATCGTACCGCAGATCGCGGGACGGCGATCCGATTATGTTGAAATCCGCATGGATCAGCTGGCGAATGAACGCCTCGTTTTCTTTGCTGCGCGGAAAGGTCTCGTGGACGGGACGCTCATTGAAATCCGCACCATCCGGCGTCCGGTAGAGCCGGGCCATTGCCGCGTTGCAAAAGCGCCAGCGCGGGCCATTCTCGAAAACCTGCCGGATAATCTCCTGTTCGGGGGCGGAGAGATCAACGGGTTCTCTCCATTCCATGCACCATCCTGCATCGTCAGACGCTTCCAGAATAGAACCGAGGATCTCATTCTCCTCTGCCAGCCTTGCAAGGTCCTTCAGGCTGCCCGCGCGTGGCCATTTCACAGTTCGCAAACAAGTTTGCCCTGCGTCATCCTGAACGAGCGTAGCAATGGCCGTTGCCTCGATCAGACCGCCATCCCGGCACCGCATATCGAGCGACAGGACATGTGGCCCCGGATCGGTCTGCGCGAACAGCCCCTGAAGTTGTTCGCGGTCTGCCAGCGGATAGATCAGTGACCAAGGTTGCCCGGCCGCCGTTCGGGGCTTGAGTCCGAGCCTGCGCTCTTGGGTTTCGCACGCATGGGCAATCAACCCGTCACGGCAAAGCGTGTCGGTCATCTCGGTTCGGTCTGTGATGTGTTTGCCCATGCGGATCTCCTTCGTTTGCGGACTGGGTACAGGTCAGGGCACGCAATGCAGATACTGGTCCACATCCCAGTTGGTGACTTCACGCAGGAAGCGCGTCCATTCGTCCTGCTTGTACTCGTTGTATACATCGTAAAGTCGGCCTGGCAGCGCAGAACGGATCACTTCATCCTTCTCCAATGCGATGAGAGCATCCTTCAGATTGAGTGGAATGAGTTCGACATCACCACCTGATTGCCAGACCTCCGTAACATTGCGCGATTCCGGCGCGCCGGGGTCGATCTTGTTGCGAATCCCGTCGTCGATCGCCTTGAGAAGAGCACTACAGAACAGGTGCGGATTTACCATGCTGTCGACGGCCCGGAATTCGAATCGGTCGGGGGACGAAATACGGATCGTGCAAGAGCGGTTCTGAAGCCCCCAGTTTGCACCAATCGGGGCCCACAGACCATAATCGTTGAAGCGCCGATAGCTGTTAACGGTCGAAGCACCGATCGACGTAAGCGCACCGATATGTTTCAGCGATCCACCAAGCGCCCAGTGGCCAAGCTCGGACGGCAACCAGGTGCCATCCGTGCCTTCGAACATGTTCACTCCGCCTTTGGAGTACATCCAGTTTTCTTCCATCCCCGGAAGTTCCCCGGGTACCAGTTCCTGCACTTCCCGCCCGCCGTCTGACCATAGCGAGCAGTTATGGTGACAGCCATTGGCCGCGTAACCCATGAACGGCTTCGCCATGAAGCAGGCAATCAATCCCCGCTGCCGGGCGACTTCTGCACAGATCTGGCGATAGGTCGTCATCCGGTCGCAGGTCGCAAGCGCATCATCAAACTGATAATTGAGTTCGATCTGGCCGGGAGCATCCTCGCAGTCGCCCTGGATCATATCGAGGCCCATGGCACGGGCGTAGTCTGAAACCTGCATCCAGAGGTCGCGGGCCTTCTCAAACTGTCCGATATGGTAGGCGAGCGGCTCGGTGATCCCTTCATAGGGCTGCACTTCACCTTCCTTCGGTTTGAGCCAGAGCATTTCAGGCTCCAGCCCGACACGCAGGTGCAGTCCGTTGTGCGCTGCGCGAAACTCGCGGTCGAACCGCTTGAGATTGCCGCGCGTATCGTATTCATAGTAGGCACCGGGGCAATCGGGTTCTTCAAGACTGTAAAACAGCGTGCAGAACACCCGGGCAACACGCTTGTCCCATGGCAATTGCACAAAGGTGTCGGGATCGGGCAGCGCAATACATTCCATTGCGTTGGCATCGAAGCCGATCAGTTCCCCCTTGAAATTAGGCAGAACGTTGGTGACCCCGCCCATCCATGTCTGCACGCCCTTTCGTGCCTGCGTTTCCCAGTGGCGCGCGGGCGCTGCCTTTCCCATGACCCGGCCGGTAATGGAAATGTACTGGTAATAGATGTAGTCAACGCCAAGTGTATCGATCTTCCGGCGGACCCGTTCCACCAGTTCCGCGC
This sequence comes from Salinihabitans flavidus, assembly GCF_900110425.1. Taxonomy (GTDB): domain Bacteria; phylum Pseudomonadota; class Alphaproteobacteria; order Rhodobacterales; family Rhodobacteraceae; genus Salinihabitans; species Salinihabitans flavidus. The sequence goes on from NZ_FODS01000028.1 coordinate 14,391, forward strand.
GGCCCGGTGCATCCGCTTCGCGATGGTAATCAGTGTCGGTATTCTGAACCACCTTTGTTCCACCTCTGATCTGGGTATTCATCGTTGTCTCCCTGTCGATGTTGTTTTCATTCAGCCTTCGAGATACCTGCCGCGCTCCTGCGCACTTACAGCCTTGGCAAGGCTGGCGTGTTCGGCGCGACAGGCGGCCGCGAAATTCCTTGTGAACGGCTCACCGAAGATTCGTTGGGCGTGGTCTGAACCGGCAAGACGGTCCGCCGCTTCTGCAAGATCGCGCGGAAAGCGCTGTGCCCCTTCAGGCACGAAATCAGGGCCTGCAGCTTCTGCCGGGGCCGGCACAGGTAAGTCGCGCTCGATACCGTCAAGTCCGGCACCGAGCATCAGCGCCATAGTAAGGTAGGGGTTGCAGTCGGCCGGCGGGACGCGGAATTCGAGGCGTGCGCGGGATTCTTTGCTGGGCACAGATCGCACGGCGACTGTGAACGGATATTCCGCCCATGTCAGAGACTTCGGCGCCCAGCTTCCGGGCGCAAGACGGCGATAGCCGTTCACGCTTGATGTGCACATCGCAAAGGCGTCGGGCACAACTTCCATCATCCCGGCGATGAACTGCCGCGCCAACTTGCTCGTAGTCCCTTGCGGGTTGGAAAAGAGGTTACCTCCCGTCGTCTTGTCCTTCAGGCTGAGCGTACAGTGGCCACCTATGCCCGGGTAGTCGGCGCCGATATACGGCATGAAGCTGATCGTTTTGCCTTGCTGACGGGCAAAGCTGCGTGCCGCCATCCGTAGGAACGCCGCGTCATCTGCTGCGCGCAGCCCCTCGGTTGCGCCTAGTGTCGCCTCAAGGCAACCTGGCCCAAGTTCGACACCAAGTCCGTAAAGCGAGATGTCGTGATCCAGAATCTCCGCCTCCAGGCCGGCGATGAAACCCGCATGAGCATTGGCAGTGCTTCCCGACCAGCACTTGTTGTCGGCAGCAAACTTGCCGAGTCCCTCAAATTCCTTCTCGCGAACCGAGTTGGCATCCTCATCGAGAACGATCAACTCGAACTCGAACGCGCCGTCGACCTTATAGCCCAGCCGTTCCGCCCGCTCGATCTGCACACGCAGAACCTGTCGCGGCATCAATTCTCGCGCCTCCCCGGACAACTCGGCAATGACCGAAACCGCGTTCGGCTCCGAAGGGTTGCGCCGCATGGACTCTGCGTCAATCTCCAGCGTCTCAGTATAGTAGGATGTTCCGCCGAAAAGCTCATCGGTGCTGTCCCAATAGGCTAAAACATTGGCAAAGCGCGCATCTTTCGACCAGTGAAGGAACTGTTCCTTGCGCAGACGCCGTTCGCGGAAAACCGAGGCATAATCGAACTGGCCGACATGCACGACTTCGGCGCCGAATGAGTCGAGTGATGCTTTCAGGGCATTTGTCATTGGATCCTCATGCGCTCATGGTTTGAATTGTGGCCTTGTCGAGACGGGCATGATGCCGGGCAAGCGAATTGGGACGGGCGCCAAGTCCGACCACTGCCACAAGCTCTCCGCGACGGGCGTATTCCACGATGATCGGCGCCTCGCCGACCTGGCTCAAATCGCCTTCGATAACGGTTTGCGTGTCGGCCAGGGCCGGGGCACCGAATGATTGCAATCGCATCCCGTGCTGTTCACTCCAGAAACTCGGCATCGGTGCAAAACCACCAGACGGTGATCTGCCCTCGCTTAGTGCCGAAATGGTTTCTGCCGCACGCCGGGCGGTTTGTCCCGGTACGCACCAGTGTTCGACCCGGCGGCAGGTTGCATCGAAGCGCAAGTTGGCAAAGCGCGCGATGTCACCCACGGCAAGCATGTTGCTGCTGCCGGCGGCGATCATCCTGTCATCGACAAGCACCCCATCAGAAAGATCCACTCCCGTCCCGGTAAGCCATTCGGTATTCGGAACCGTCCCGAGCGCCTCAACGATCACATCTGCTTCGAGCGCCTCTCCGTCATCCAGCACGACGTTCCCGTTGCTGAAAGAATGAACCCTGCGCCCAGTCAGAAGACGTACACCGCGGCGGCGATGCAGATTGCCCATTGCCGCCGCCACGCGAGTTCCCAACGCGTGCAGCATCGGCTGTGGCTCCGGTTCCACGATGGTGACATGCAGGCCCAGCTTGCAAGCGGTCGAGGCGATCTCGCATCCTATGAAGCCCCCGCCGATCACCGCCATCCGGGATCCGGCCCGAAGCCGACCGGCAAGGCGGCACGCATCATCAAAGCCGCGCAGGACATACCGACGTTCCTCTGCCCCCTTCTGCGGAAGATGGCGCGGACGCAGCCCGGTTGCGGCGATGATCCAGTCGGCGGAAACGCGCGCTCCGTCGGCAAGTCGCAACTGGCCACTTTCCACTGACACCACGGCGCGACCGAGCCGAAGATCCACATCGCCGGGGCTCAGCTTGCTGCGCAAGAGTAGCTTCTCAAGTATCTGCTCCTGCGACGGATGACCCGACGCAAGCCCTTCGATCGCATCCTTGGAAAGAGGGGGGCGGTTGTAGGGTGCGTGGCGTTCTTCGCCGACGAGGACGATCCGTGCGTTCGGCAGCGCGGCCCTGAGAGCCTCCGCCGTTCGCACCCCCGCAAGCGAGGCCCCGGCAATCGCGATTCTGGGTGAAGTCATTCCCGTCTCACTCCACAATGATCGCTTGCTCAGGGCAGGCATCCGCAGCTGCCTCTGCGTCATCGCGCAGCGCCTCGTCCGGCGCCGCCTTCCATTGAAGGTTGCCATCATCGTCGAAGGAGAAAATCTCCGGCGCCGCAATCACGCATTGGCCGTGCTGCAGGCAAGCATCCAGGTCGACCTTGATTTTCATGTCCATGTCCCTGTCGTTGAATGAATGTTGAAGATCACGCCTGATCGAACGCTATAGGCAGCGTCACGGCTCCGGTGTTCCCGCTGTCAGGCAACCATTTCGCATTTCCGTTGAACCGGGGATTTTTCAGACGCCGGGCCAGCAGCTTGAGCGCTTCGGTCATGTCGCCGCGGGCGATAAAGTGGCCGAGGCAATGATGCGTACCCCCACCAAAGCCGAAATGCGGACTCCGTTTGGCCGTGATGTCGAATTCCGCGTTCGGAAACTCCGCCGGATCGGACCCGGCCGACTGCGAAAAGAGATGAACGGTCGTGCCTTGCGGGATCTGCAGATCGTTGTAGGTAAACGCCTCGGTCGCCTCGCGGGTGACCCAGGTGATCGTCGGACGCACACGCATGACCTCTTCGACCGCCGCGCGGGCCAGATCCGGATTATCACCCAGAAGCGCCCATTGATCGGGGTGTTCAATGAAAGTCACCATCGCAAGGCCCAGTTGATTGCGCGTGGTGTCGATGCCGCCGAAAATGGCCAGCACGATCATGTCCAGCAGTTCCTGATCAGAAAGCTGTGACCTATCCTGATTGGCCTTCACCAACGTCCCAATGAAATCATCGGAAGGTTCTTTTCGCCGGTGCTCGACCAACTCTTCGGCATAAGCGAAAATTCGTTGCGTCGCTGCTTCGATCCGGGGCAGGTCCTGCTTGAACGTGACACCGAGTGCCAGCCCCATGTCACCCGCAATATCAGCAAGGTCGCGCCATTTTTCGATTGGCAGGCCAAGAAGGTCGCAGATCACGCCGGTCGCGTAGGGTTCGGTAAACTCGGCGATGAAATCACACTCCCCTCTGGGAGCAAAATCGTCGATCAAACGGTTGGCCAATTCTTCGAACCTGGGCTTCAATGACGTGATAAGCTTGGGGGAGAAGGCCGGGTTGGCCATGCGTCGCAGTCGGGCATGATCATTGCCCTCCTGGCTCAGAAGCATGTTCTCCCACCAACGGGCAAAATTTCCCGTCACGTCGTTGTGGGATGGCCACCTGTAAGAGCCCTGCCGCATCTTGGGGTGCCGGAGCATCTTCTGGACGTCATCGTAGCGCAATACGGCCAATCCATAAGGTGTTCGCGCGCACCATGATCCATCGCGCGCCTTTGCCACGGCTTGTGAACGAATGGAAAATGCAGGGTCCGACACATCGAGAAATGGCAAAGAAGTATTGGACTGAACGTCACTGGGCATGGTCAAAGCTTCCTGTCGCTGTTTGATCGACTTTCCCAATCTACATGCAAGTATCGTTCCAGAACTCTACGGAAATATATAATATACTGATATTTAGTAATAAATTAATTTAAGCGTTCTCTTGTGTTCGCGAAGCAATCCATTGGCGGAAGGTTTCACCTGATGACAGATGCAGAATGACATCACGGTGTGCATCACCTCATCGAACTGGAATGCCGGAGAGACGAATTCCGCAAAGATGCGGTGCGCATCGCGCTGACCAGTGGGCTGACGCAAAAGCAGGTGGCTGATGATCTCGGTATCGGCATGTCGGCGCTGAACAAATGGTTCACCGCACATCGAGACACGGACGCTGTGTCGAAAGAGGATCTGAACCCTGTGTGACGTTGTCGGCGTCAGCGGGGGCCTACGTGCTTGCCGCTGTCGCCCTGCCAGCCGCAGACAGCGATCTGATATGGTGAACTGGTGCACATCAAAGAAGGATGAAACCTCCGAAGTCTACTGGCGGCTGACAACCTCGTTGACCCGGTGAACTGATCCATCGTGTGCATATCAAATGCACCGGGGCGCGTTTGGAGACGTCGTCAACGGGGTGTTCGGTGGGGTTCCGTCAACGAGCTGCCCGTTGGCTGTTATGTTGAGGCTTACTCGTTGTCCTGAGTGCAGTCACTGCGGAAAGTAATGATCGGCCACTCGCCCTGACGCACGGCATTGCGCGCAATCCAAGCGGTCGTGTCGCCGAAGCCCGCACGGCACCATAGCCCGTCGGAGGCGACGAGGCACTGGTCAACCTGAATACAGGTATTGCCCGGAATGGTGCCAACCTGTGAGGAATCGCGACGCGGCTGGCTTCGGGCGACAACGTTGCCCAGCGTTTCGATGCTGGCGGTCTGTTGTTCCGCCTCCTGCGGGAACTCGGGCGCTTTCAGATCCTCTTCGCTGGCGCAATCGGAGGAGACACCCAGAAAAAAGCAGCGATATTTCTGTACCGCCTGCGCAATTTCAAGGTTGCTGCCATCGCCGTTTGCCCGTTCGACCACGACGCCTTCGCCGTCGGGGGCAAGGTTACCAGTGAGTCGGCGCTGATTGCCGCCAAGCTGCGCGAGCGGCGTTCCGGCCTCATCGACGAAGACGAGCTGCCCCTGCTGAACGTCCCATACGGCGACATCAGTGAGCGGGGCGGTGCAATGGCGTTGCGACAGGGGCATCGGTCCGTCCTCGGCGGTAGGCTGCGTTCCGAGGCTGAGCTGACAGGCGCTGGAGCCGGTCCCGCGCGCGGAGTCGAAGATGAACCAGTCACCCGAGAAGGCCTCGATCAGGTCGGCGCGGCTTTGCGCCTCGGCCATCTGAGATCCTGCGAGCAAAGCACCGATAACGGCCGAAGAAAACAGCAGTCGCATGAAGTGTAATCCCTGTCCCTTTGATCAGTCTTCCCAGCCGATCACTGTGTGAGTTTCTGCGATGACTTTGTCGTCAAAGGTCACCTCTAGGTCAACAGAGAGATAGGAACCGCTCCCGAAATTTATGCCGGTCGTTGCCACTGGCGTACGAAAATCCTCCGCCTTGAGGGATATGTCGCGAGACTGCCGAGTGCTCATGTTTCCGCCGCTGCCCTTGTGGGTGATGGCAAGGGTAGCGGTGATGTCGGCGGGGCCGGTGCCGCTCACCACGCCTTCGATGCGGATGGACCCGTCGCCGGGCGTCAGGAGGATTTCCGGAACGACGGGGGCAGGCATGTCGGATCGCGCCTCGGGTGCTGAAGTGAAGGTAACGATCGCCGCGCAGGCGGCAACCGAGGCGGCGCGCAGGAAGGAAGCCATTGATCCGACCCTATCAGAACTGTGTCTGGGTGATCGAGACACTGCCGGCGGTGGTGAACACGGAGACACCGGGACTTGCGGCGGTCGGAGTCATGCCGTTGCCCACCTGGGTGTAGGATACGCTCGTGTTCGAGCCGTTGACGGTCAGCGTTTCGGTATTGTTGTTGCCTTGCTGGGTGATTTCCCCGTTCACGTTTGCGCCGAACACATTCAGCGATGCATTGTTCCCGTTTCCAAACTGTCCGATCGAACCTGTCGCGGGCTGCAACGCGTCGTTGGACGTCAGTTGCATTTCGGCGGAATTTCCCGATCCATCCTGAATGATGGTGCCAAGACCGCCGAGGCCGCTTATCATGGCCAGCGCCGTGTTGCCGAAACCGGGCTGATCTACGGTGCCTTGTTGCAGGAGCATCTGGCCGCCGTCGCCCTCGATGGTCAGCGTCGCCTGATTTCCGCCACCGATCTGAAGGGCCTGGCTGCTACCATCAGGCGGGCCCGCCAGCAGGGAATTTGACGCGCCGGACTGATCAATGCTGAGCGTGTTGCCGATTCCGTCCGTAGAACTCTGCAGAAGGTTGACCGTGTTGTTCTCGCCCGCCAGTGTCGATTCGGCCACGATACCCGAGATCAGTAGCGCGATTGCAAAGGTCGTTTTCATAATTCACCCATGAACTTATAAACCAACCTTTATTCTAGCACTAATAGCTGCGCTGCGAAACAACGATGTTGTTGCGCTGCCCTGTCTGCCGGAAAACGGTCGTGTTGCCGGTACCGGCCTGTGTCACGACGCTCTGATTGCTGTTCCCGAAGATCTCACCGCTGATCCGGTTGTTCTGCCCGGACTGTGCCATCGCGAACAGGTTGTCATGGCCCGTTACCGAAACGCTCAGGGCATTGCCAAAGCCCGACTGAACAATCTCGCCGGGCGCGAGTCTCGAGGCAAACGGCAGGCTTGTGCGCCATGTTTCGGCAACGCCGCCGTTCCGGTTTCCGGTGATCGTGATCGAAAGGATGTTCCGGGTGCTGTCGTTGACCGCGGCGCTTCCGCTCTGCGTGAAGTGCTGCGTGATCTGCAGTGTATTGTCATCGCCCGCTATATCGAGCTCCAAAAGTTTGGCGGTTTCGTTCGCGCTCGCGGAGGTCGCGGCAAGAGCCACGGCGAGCGCCCCCGCAAGGGTCGCCGTTCTTACCCAGGACTGAAAAGGACCCATCTCTATGCCTTTATGCCAGTGTTACATTGCGACCTTGGCGGGCAAATGTGGGCAAGAGATGGCGCAGATGTGGATATCGGCACATATCTCACAGAGATTTGCGTAAAATATCGCAAGATTGCCCCTCCCAAGCCGTGCGCGAAACTCCGATTCCACGCGACTCCACGAAAAAGGGCCGCGCAACAGCGCGACCCTATTCGTGTGAATATGCCTGCCCCGGATCAGCCGATCACTTCATCCTCTGCGGGGGGCGGGGGCGGGCGGGTGTCCGACTGTCCGTCAGACTCCGTGGCAGGGGACATGATCCGTTCGCGCACGGGGGCGGAGGAGGCCGGTCTGGGCCGGGCAACCGGCCGGGTGGCGACCACATGGGTGGCATTGCGCGTGTCCGGCCGAGCGAGCGCCTTCGCGGCCTCGGGAATTTGCGTTTCTCCGTATTTCTCGGCTCGGTGTGCGGCGATCAGCGACTGCTGGGCCCGATGGTCAGCGAATGACCAAACCCCGACCTCGGCGCCCTTGATGATCAGGCTGCGGACCGCCTTTTCCGTGGCCATCTGCACGGCGAGCTGCTTGGGCTCATTCGCGGCAACGCCAGTTTCGATTTCCAGAAGCTTGTCAAGTTCGATGAAGGTGAACGTGCCGCCGCGCACGGAGGTCGAGGCGATGGGCTTTTCGACCATCACGCTCGCCAGAAGCTCACCCGTGGACATGGCCACGGCCTGAAGCGCGACGGTCACGATATCGAGTTTCCACTGGGTATCGCCGCCGATGCCCAGATAGCGCGCGCCGAAGCCGCCGGTCTGCACGTTGGCGTCATAACCGACAACGGCCCCCTGAATAATGATGCCGGAATGGCGCAGCGGCGGAACAGCCGACGGGTTGGGCGTGTCCTCCCCACGATACAGGCGGCGCATTTCCGTCGCGATCTGACGTTCGCGCAGCAGGTTGTCCAGGTTGGTCCGGTCGAGCACCGTGAACCACCGTCCCTGGCCAGCATCCTGCAATGCGGTGGTCAACAGCGCACCGCCTCCTTGGGACACCGCGCGCGAGAGCGATTGCACGTTTTCACGCTCACGAAACTGCCCGGTCAGGTCGGGCATGTCGTAAACGGAAACCGTCACCCGGGACTTCGGCGCAGGCAAAAGCCTGAGATCCAGATTCTGTTGGGTTACGGGGATGACTTTCGGGGGATACTTGGAGGACGTATCATCCAGCATTTCCGAGCAGCCCGCGACCGCGACAACGCTGGCCACCAATGCCGCCCTGCGAAGAGTTTTTGTTATCATGACTGGTTTCCGGCTCTTGGGTTGGGTCAATTTGTGGCCACATCCGTGACGAGTTGCGGAACGACGATTTCAGTGACCGTTCCCTCGAGGTTATCAACGATCTCAAGCCGGATGGCATCGATCGTCCGCTCGAATGTGATGGTCGTACTGCCGAAAGTGACCGTTCCGCTATCCTGCGGATCCGTTCCGAAGATTGCGTCGGTGACCTGAGCGGCCAAAGCCGAAAGGAGACGGCCCTGAAGTTGTCGAACAAACAGGTCTGCGTCTGAGCTGCCGGGTGTAGTCGGATCGGTGAAGCTCGACGTTCGGTCTTCCGCGTCGCGGGCGGTGGCGCTGCGCTGTGCGTTGGCCAGACCTAGCAGATGTGAAGAGTTAAGTGGGTTCCCGCCAAAGCTCGGGTTCACAGGTTTGTAGACAAGATCCTGCGCCGAGGCCCCCGCGCCCAGCCCTACGCCTAAGGCAAGGATTGCAGTCGCAGTAAAGTGTCGGGTCAATGTCATCCGCGCAATCCCTCAGATTTCGTGTCTGCCGTAGGTATTCTATTATAGTTTCGTGTTCCAAACGGGCCGGAATAGCCCGTCGTCTGTCCGAGAATGTTCTTTTTCGCTATTGTATCGCTTCTGAAACATGCTGGTGCCCGAAAGGCAAGAACGGCTGTCCGTCACGACCGATGTGTTGCATCTGCGTCACGCTGACGGCTTGGCATTTCTCCACACCTCCATACGGTTGGATATTCTCCGAACTGAATGGTGGCTTGGTCCCCTCGCGCGGTCAACCAAAGTTTTGCCCCAAAGTTGCCGCAATTTGCCCTGCCGGGGTGGATTCCGGCGGTGTAAGGGCTAAGCGATTCGAAATACCTGCAATCATAAGGCGTCTTTCTACACAAAAATTAATGTTAAGCGTGTAGTACTTGGCCTTGCGCGCCACAATTTTACCACCTTTGTTGCGTCGCAGATACCAAACCCTTCGAATTTATCTAATTGTTTCACGTGGTTTTCGAATTTTGGCGTTACTGTGTCAAAAATTGTCGAAAAGTGTGGTTGTAGTGTGTTAATTATCCCTTAACTCGAGTGAGGACGGTCGCAGCGATCGTGCGGGGGCCGAGATTGTAAATTGTAGAATGTATTAGGGGTATGAACGGAACATTTTGAGATCAAGACATTACCAAGTCTTTTTGGCTGAAACGTAATCAGCTGTTCAACACATAAATGGCGCTTTGACTTCGGTTTCACCGGGATGGCGGAGCTTTGGTCGGCGGTCTTAGGGGAAGCGGTTACGAAATCGCATGGGAGAACTTCTATGAAATTCAACAGACTTTTACTCGCTTCCAGCAGCGCCATCGTGCTTTCGGCGGTCGGTGCGCTGGCCGATAAAAACGTGGCTTTGCTTAATCAGAGCGGCGACGGCAACTCCGCCCTGATCAATCAGAACGGCGACAACAACACCGCCGGTGTGCACGGCAATGCGTCCAAGCCGAACTCGGAGATCAACCAACTCGGCAACGACAGCGATATTGACTTCCTTCAGCAGGGTGACGGCAACAGCATTGGCACCGGCGACGCCTTTCAGCAGACCGGAAACCGGAACGCGGCCACTGTCGAGCAATTCGGGAGCGGCAACGAGTTCACCTACATGATCCAGTCTGGCGGCGGCGCATCGAGCCTCGCCAACAGTCTTACGATTGTACAGGACGGTGACACCAACCGCGTGAAAGAGGTGCGTCAGGCGCTCTCGGGCGGCACCGATGCCAACGCCGCGGTGATGAACCAGGTCGGCGATGCGAACACAATGGGCGGGCGTATCCGTCAGCAGGGTTCGGGCAATGCACTGAACTTCTTGCAAACGGGGTCGAACAACACGATCGCGCCGGTGAACAACGTCGCCGGAAATTTTGGGATCGCGACCTCGGTGCACAGTGTGACCCAGAGTGGCCAGGATAACGCGATGAACGTGGAGCAGGACGGGAGCGACAACTTCATGCGCGCTGCCCAGCAGCACGGCGATCAGAATATCATGTCTCTCAGCGTTATCGGATACGAGAATGGCCAGTCTCCGCTGACGGCCGGTTTCTCGGCCTCCAGCGGCGCCGAGGACTCCTCGATCTGGCAGGTCGGCAGCGGCAACGATGCCGGTCTGATGATCAATGGCAGCTTTAACGCCTATGGAATCGCGCAGCAGGGGAGCGGCAACAGCGCCTCCGGCATGTCCGTGATCGGCGACGACAACTCCGTCGGAGTGGGCCAGTATGGCAGCACGAACATCGTGTATCCGGTGTCGATCACCGGCGATGACAACAGCCTTGGATTCCGTCAAGACGGCAATGGCAATACCGCCGGTGGTTCGCTCAACGGCAACGCGAACCTCGTCAAAGTCAACCAGACCGGAAGTACCAATAACGCAACGGTGACGATCACCGGCAACGGTAACGGCGGCGGGCTTGGCTTCGGCGGCAGCGCGCTCATCACCGCGGGCAGCCTGCTGTCGGGGTACAGCACGCAGTCCGGCGATCTGAACAGCACCTCGCTGACGATCACCGGGGATCAGAACGCCTTTGTCCTGTCCTCGACCGGCGACGACAACGAGATCATCGGCACCGTCAACGGGAGCTACAACCAGGCGGCCGTGGTTCAGATAGGTAACAATAACACCGCCAATTTCACTCAGCTGGGCGACGGTAACAACGTTGGCATCAGCCAGTAACGCGATTTGCGCGCCGGGCCGTTTCGACGGGTCGGCGCGCATCAAGCCCGGCGTTTGCCCTCACAGGAGGTATGCGGGCGCAGGAACTTCAACTGGAAGGGAAAAGTCATGAAACTCAAGAATATTCTTCTCGCATCGGGTAGCGCAATCGTGCTCTCGGCGGCTGGTGCACTGGCCGACAACAACGAGGCGTATCTGGATCAGAGCGGCGCAGGACAGTCTGCATCAATCGATCAGAGCGCAGGCGATACCAACGACGCTGGCTCGTCCTCCACCCCTATCGCACAGGTTGGCAGCAACAACGATCTCGAAGCCATTCAATCCGGAGACGGTAATTCTATCGGTCTTGGATCGAATGTCGATGATATAGCCGATGGGGTGCTGCAATCGCACACCGGAAGTCCGAACGCATATCGCGGCAACAACCTGTTCATCGACCAATCCGGTGACAACAATGACGTGGGATCGGTCGTGCAGCGGTCGTCCACGCAAGGCAGCAACACCCGCAACTCTGCCTCTGTGGAACAATTCGGCGACGGAAACTCCATCGAAAGCATCTATCAGAAAAAGCGGTCCTCCGCCCGGAACTCTCTGTCAGCCAACATGAGCGGCAACGATAACGTCATCGCCCGGATTTCTCAGACTGCCGACCAAGGCGGCGGCGGCGTCAACACGATTGACGTTGACATCTCCGGCAACGACAACGGAACTGGATCGCTGCGGCGCTTTTCTGATGCGACCGGCGCAACCGCATCGTGGTTGATCCAGGGCAAATACGCTTCTGCCAGCCCAACTGATCCGAGCAAGAACAACAGCATCGACCTGCTGGTTACCGGGAGCAACAACGATTTCGGTGTCGAGCAATATGGTGAAGACAACAGCGTCGGCACCCTGGAGATCAATGGCAACAACAACGCGGTTGGCGTTGTTCAGTACGGCTTCAACAACACTGTTGCCCTCAGCTCGATCGATGGTGGATACAATGACGTTGGGATCCGGCAGGATGGTACTGGCAACTGGTCTACTGTGACGGTTGCCGGTTCGGGTCATGATTTCGGCGTGGACCAGATGGGCGACGGCAACAGCGCCACGCTCGATATCAGTGGCCACAACAACGGCTGGGGCACTCCCTACACCAACGATGCTCTGATGGGGCCGGCTTTGGCCACCATTGGCGTATCGGTCAACCTTGAGCGCGGTGTCGCGCGTCAGTGGGGCGATGACAACACCGCCAACCTGTCGCAGGGCGGCGGACAAGGAAACGTCTTTGCCACGCTTCAGGATGGCAACGACAACACCATCGACGGCTCGCAGACCGGCAATCTAAATGCCGCCGTCGTGGCGCAGTTGGGGTCGTCGAATACCGCAAGCTATGCGCAGTCGGGTGACGGCAACAGCGCCGGCATTACCCAGTAGTGAATCTTCTCCGCCGGGCGGCCTTGGCCGCCCGGCGGGATCGCCTTCCATTGAGGGCAAAACAAATTAATTCCAAATAGAGAAATGGACTTCAGATGAAACTCAAGAATATTCTTCTCGCCTCCGGCAGCGCGATCGTGCTCTCGGCGGCCGGCGCCATCGCTGACAACAACGAGGCGCACCTTGATCAGAATGGTACCGACAACTCGGCCCTGATCCAGCAGACCGGCAACAACAACGATGCCGGCGCATCGGGCACCGAGATGACCCAGACTGGGTACATCAACAAGCTGTCGATCCTGCAGTCGGGCAGCTACAACGAAATCGGCCTTGAAGCCAACTCAAACGGCGGTCCCGACGGCGTTTACCAGAATTCGAACCGTTCTTCTGACGCAGCAGGCGCCAACCATATCAACGTCATCCAGTCTTCGAGCCTCAACGTGATCGGTGCGATCAGCCAAAGCTCAACCGGCACCAACACTTTTCTTGGTTCGAACAGCGCGACTATCACCCAAGCTTCGGACGGGCCTTTCAGCGGTGCAAATCGCGTCGGCAGTGTTTCGCAGTCCCGCGGCTCGTCGTCGGGCAACGCGCTGACTGTCACCCAAGGTGGGCGCCTGAACAATATTGAACGGATCAGCCAGCGCACCACGCAAGGAGGCAACCAGACCAACACTTTGACCGTGGCAATGACCGGAACACTTAACGGCACCACCGTTCCGCTGAGCGGTCCGGCCGGGGCGTCGGGTGCACAGGCGTCAGTTCTGATTCAGGGCGATGCCAGCGCGCAGGCCCGGAACAGTTCGGCCAACCTCGACGTGAGTGGTACTGGTAACCGTTTCGGTGTCACGCAGTATGGTCAGGGCAATACGGTCGGCACGCTGACCCTTGGCGGAAACTTCAATCAGCTTGGCACCTACCAGGTCGGTACCGACAACGTGATTACCGTCGCGGCCGTATCCGGTACCCTAAACAACATTGGTATCAGTCAGAACGGTGTCACCAACGAGGCGAAGGCCGATGTTGACGGCGACTTCAACGGGCTTGGGATCGACCAAATCGGCACAAGCAACGATGCCGATGTCACCATCACTGGCGATGACAACGGCTGGGATCGCGGTTTTAACGGATCTGCTGCGTCTGTCGGCCTCGGTCAGTCGGGTCTTGTTGCCCAGAACGGTATCGGCAACTTCGCCGAACTGACCGTGACTGGCAGCTCGAATGCCTTCGCCTTCGACCAGACTGGCGACGACAATGATATCTCTGGCACCCAAACTGGTAACCTGAACCAGGTTGCTGTGGCTCAGACCGGTAGCAGCAACAATACCGCAAGCTTCAGCCAGTCCGGCAGCGGCAATAACGCCGGCATCATGCAGTAACGCGTGATGTCGCGGAACCCGTGTTGACGCGGGTTGAGAAAAGGGCGCGTCCGGGCCGGTTCACGGGTCGTGCGCGCTGTCTCAGGATACGATTTATATGTCGCGGGGTCACTCCGCTTGATCTGCGGAAACGTTTCCGTCACCCAGTTCAGGAGTGCATGATGCCGCTTGGTTATTTCCCCCTTCTTTCTGTCTCCGCCACCCTGGTGATGTTGGCTGCCTTGCCGGGGTCCACCTCGGCGCAGGGTCTCAATCTGGAGAACTCGGTGGAGATCGAGCAGGAAGGCGCGGACAACGAGGCGTCGATTGATCAGACGGGAGAGATCAACCTTGCGGGGACCGAGGCGCAGCCCATCGTCCAGAACGGGTTCGACAACAGGCTGACCATCCGGCAGTCCGGTGTGGGCAACACCACCGTCGGCACCGCAGGGCTCGCGGTGCGACAAGTCAATACCGCGCGCGGTCCGTTCGGCACCAATACCGCATTTGTCGAGCAACTGGGCAATGGCAACCGGGTGGATGAAATACAGCAACGGAACCTCGGTGCGACCCCCCAGCGGGGCAATCGTCTTTCGCTGCGGCAGATCAACGGCAATGACAACGTGATCGGCACGGTGTCGCAGATCAAGCAGTCCGGGATGCTCGGACAGTCAGCCAATATCACCATGGACGGCACCGGAAACCGCATCGACGTGGTGAGTCAGGACAGCCGCTCCACTCTGCGTGGAGAGGAAAACGCCATCTTCGTGCTGATTCAGGGCAGCAATAACGGCACCACGGCGTTGCGCGGAGTGGCGCAGCGCCCACTGGTATCGGCAAGCACATTGTCGCAGGTCGGGGGCACCGAGGACACGCTTGCGAATGGCAACCTCATGAACCTTGAGATCCTCGCCAACGATACGGCATTCGGGATCGTCCAGCGCGGACGCAGCAACCGAACCGGCGCCATCGTGATCACCGGGGACGGCAATTCGCTTGGTATAGATCAGGACGGTCTCGACAATGATCTCAGCGTGGGGCTGATCGAAGGCACCGACAACGAAATTGGTGTGTCGCAGTTCGGCACCAACGTCGCCTTTCTCGACCTTCTCGGCCAGAGCGACGGCAATTCGGTGCTGATCGACCAGATGGGAACCAACGATGCCGCAGTCACCGTGGAGGGGGACAGAAACATCCTGTCGGTGGTGCAGGGATACCTAGGCGGGGTCGGCGGCACGAATGTGACCGACCTTGCGGTCGTTGGGGATGCAAATCTCGCCGACCTGATGCAGGAAGGGCGCGACAACGCGATCGACATCCAGATCGAGGGCGATACCAACAATGCGAACATCGCCGGTTTCACACCGCAACTGGCCGCGATCGGATTCAATCCCGGCCGCTTTGAGCAGATCGGAAACGGCAACACACTCGCCGGCGTTGTCGAAGGAGACGCCAATGTTCTGGCCACGCTTCAGCAGGGATCCTTGAACGCGATACTTTTTGACGTTCGGGGGGATGAGAACGAGGCGCTTCTCCGCCAGATTGGCGCAGGCAATTCCGTGCAACTGTCGCAGACCGGCCGGGGAAATGTTGCCTTGGTCTTGCAGTAGGGCGGGAACGGGATCTCGATATTGCGAGCGTCTAGCATCGACTTGAGCACACCTTTCTCGGCTCATCCGATGCCCCATCGCCGCCCCGGACGGCATTTGTTCCGACCGCGCGGCATCCATGTCCCTGTCATTGAAACTGTCCACATCGAACTACCCAAGGTCGCCTTCCCAAATTGAATTTGCGATTCAATGAGCGCAACGACCTGCTGAACAGGGTACACGGAGCGCGCAGCGGAAAGATCTCTTTCGAAATTCGACAAGAAAAGCTATAAACGGTGAATTGTTTGGGCATCAAGGATCGGCCAAGGCGGGAAATTCCTTTGGTATCGTCCCCGACAGTGCGCAAGGCACGAAGCCTGCAACCATGCGCCGTTGGTGAACTGGCTACGCGCCTGACGGATCGCAGTACTGGTCATCGGAAACATGCTCAAGCCAAGTCACGGCAGACCCGTCGAGCGCTTCCTGAATAGCCAGATGCGTCATCGCGACATTTGGTGCAGCGCCATGCCAGTGCTTTTCCCCGGGTTCGAACCATACGGTATCTCCCGGGCGGATTTCCTGAACCGGACCGTTCCATGTCTGCGCCAGGCCCATTCCCGACAGAACAACGAGAGTCTGCCCGAGGGGATGTGTATGCCATGCAGTGCGCGCGGAGGGTTCAAAGGTCACCATAACCGAACGGAGGCGGGCCGGGTCAGGCGCGGTGATGACCGGATCCATACGCACCGCACCGGTGAAGTGATCTTCCGGTCCGACAGTTGATGGCCGGGTTCCGCATTTCTTTATATCCATTTCGTGGACTCCCGAAGCTATCCTTGTCATTCACACAGTCAAGTACGCGCACACGCTGGACGCGCGTTGAAATCGCATGCTCGTCATGAAACAATAGTCGCTCAGGATATGGATGTCAGCAAGTGTTGCTACCATCAAGCATTGCTACCATCAAGCATTGCAGTTTCAACAACGGACTGGTCAATCTGATGAGACACGATGAAGCCGGCCGCGGAGGCCGAGTACATCATGTATTCCTGCGTGGCGTCGATAGTCGCGCTGTGCGCGTCAGCATCTTCTCCATCAGAACACCAGCACCTTGTCCGCGGCGAGCGTCGCCTGCGCGAGTTCGTCCATCGTCGAGCGCGTTGCCCCCTCCATCATGTCGCCCTCTGCGAGGCCCCGGGCATCCATGCAGGTGCCGCACATCAGGATGCGCCCCTTGGAGGACAGAACCCGGCGGATCATCCGTTCGAGGTTGTAGAAACCTTCGGGCGTCTTCTGCCCGGCCTTGGCGCAGAGCACCGCGTCGGCCATCAGGAAGACGGTGATGTCCGCTTCAGGGTCATTCTTGGTTAGCGCGTGGGCCATGCGCAGGCCGTTGAAGCTGCGCTCGGTGCCGTAGGGCGGGTCGTCCAGCAGGATCAGGTGTTTCATCGCAAGTCCTCAGTTCGGGGCGCGTGTTTCGAGATCTGTCAGGAATGCTTTGATGCGCCGGGCATTGGCGCCGCGGTCGATCTGGCCGAGGCGCGAGCGCATGTCCACGCGGGTGCCAGAATCGGTCTCGGTGACACGGATCGCCACCTCGTCCTCGAAACCGAAGAGGCGGCTGCGCGCAATGGCCTCGATCTGGCTCTCCGCGGGATCGGCGGAAAGCACATTCCACCCCCGGTCCTCCACCAGCGACAGCGCCAACCCGAAGGCCTCGTCATCGGAAAGCGGCAGTTTCAGCGGGCGCACCTCCGGATAGGCGGCGCGCTGCGGCTTGGCATTCTGCGCCGGGTAGTCGCTGGGTGTTGCGGTAAACCAGAACACCGGCGGGTCTTCGGTGTCGGTTGAGATGTCGTTGATCGGTGGCGTCGTGCAGGCGGCGATCTCGAAGGCGGTGCCAAGCCCCGCAACGGGCAGCGACAGGATCAGCCCGAACAGAACCGCTCGGACACGGCTGCGCCGACGCCGAAGCCAGACCACCAGTCCGGCCAGCGCGACGATGAACCCGGCACCCGCCGCCCAGGCCCCCCAGCCGGCGAAGTCATAGGCCCGCGGCCAGGGCCAGCCGCCCACGCGGAACCCCCAGACCGCGACCGCAAGCAAGGGATACAAACCCCAGAAGGATGGACAGAAGGCCAAGTCGCCTGGTCAGATGATCAAGCATGGGCGGCCTTCGGCGGCTCGGCCGGGTTGAGCCGTGGGTGCGTTTCCTCGGAGAGCCAGAACAGCAGGCCGCCGGACACGAACATGGAGATCGCGACGAACCAGAAGGCCGCCTCGGCCGCGCCGGACAGGCTTGCGGCGAGGCCGAGGCCGAGCGCGCCGATGGCGTAGCCAAGATCACGCCAGAAGCGGTAGATGCCGATGGCCGATCCGCGCCAGGCGGGCGGGGTGATGTCGGCCACCGCCGCCGAGAGGTTCGGATAAAGCAGCGCCATGCCGAAGCCGGCCACCCCGGCCGAGACCGACCACCAGAGCGCGCCCATGCCCATGACCACCATTGCCACGCCCGCGCCACAGATCCACATGCCCAACACGTTGGGCCAGAACCGGCCGACATGGTCCGACAGTCGCCCGGTGAAGAGCTGCGAGCCGCCCCAGACAAAGCCGTAGGTGCCGACGATCCAGCCGACTTCCGTTAGGCTGGCACCCTTGGTGACCAGGAAGACGGGGAACAATGCCCAGACCAGCGCATCGACGAACTTCTCGACCAGCCCCGCCTGGGAGATCGCGAAGAGTCGCCGGTCGCGCCAGCTCATCAGCGCGAAGACTTCCCCCGTTGTGGGGTGCTCGGATATGCCTTGCGGGTAACGCGGCAGGGATTTCGGTGGTGCGGCCTTGTGCGCGGCCGTTTCAGCCTTCGCCCAGGGGAGCGTGTCCTTGACCCAGACCACGGTGAGCAGGAGTGCTAGCAGCACCACGGCCAAGCCGAAGACCAGCAGCCCCACGCGCGCGCCCAGCCACTCGGCGGCATAGGCCGTCAGGATGCCCGCGATAGCCACGCCGACATAGCCCGCAAACTCGTTGAGGCCCATGGTCAGCCCGCGTTCCTCGGCCCTGGTGATGTCGAGCTTGGCAGTCTGCGTCATCGACCAGCAGAGGCCTTGGTTGACGCCAAGCAGCACGGTCGCCGCGACGATCCAGTTCCAGTCGGGACCATACCAGATCATCACCGGGATCGGCAACGCCACGACCCAGCCCCAGAACAGCACCCGCTTGCGACCGATCCGTTCGGACCAGCGGCCCGCGACGAAGTTCATCACTGCCTTCACTGCGCCGAAGGCCACGACGAAGGAGGCAAGCAGCAGGAAGGACCCGCGTTCCAGCCCGAATTCGCTCTCGGCCAGTGCGGGGACGACGGTGCGCGTCATGCCGATGGCGAAGCCGACCAGCATCACTTGAATCAGTTGATGGACAACTTGGCCCCTGTTCTCGCGCATGCCGCGCTGAAGATCGCTGCCCGTCATTCCGATGGCTCCTTCGTCGTGATGCGCGGGTCGAGGGCGCCACCCGAAGCGGGGCCACGCAGTGGCTGGACCAGCATCCGGTCGAGCCAGAGGTCGCGCCGCGTGCGGAACTGCTCGATGCCGATCTCCATGCCCCTGTGCCCCTTGGCGGGCTGAGGGACGTAGGTGCCCAGCAGCCGGTCCCACCACGGCAGGTTGAAGCCGTAGTTCGAATTGGTCTCGCGCGGGTCGACGGAATGGTGGACCCGGTGCATGTCGGGCGTGACCACAAGCAGCCGCAGCACGCGATCAAGGGGGCGCGGCAGGTCGATATTGGCGTGATTGAACAGCGCGGTGGCGTTCAGGATCACCTCGAACAGAAGCACCGCCACGGCGGGCGGGCCGAGCGCCGTAACCACGGCCAGCTTGATCCCCATGGAGATCAGGATCTCCACGGGATGGAACCGCAGCCCCGTCGTCGCGTCGAAATCGAGATCGGCGTGGTGCATCCGGTGCAGCCGCCAAAGGCCGGGGACTGCGTGGAACATCACGTGCTGCAAGTAGATCGCCAGATCGAGTGCCAGCATCGAGACGACGAGCGCGGCCCACACGGGCACGTCGATGTTGTTGAAAAGGCCCCAGCTGCGTTCTTCGGCCGTGACCGCCAGCCCGACCGCAAGGATCGGAAAGGACAGCCGCAGGATCGCGGTGTCGAGCACGACGAGCCCAAGGTTGTTCGTCCAGCGGATCACCCTCGGAATGTCCCGCCGCCGCCGGGGGGCCGCGACCTCCCAAAGCGCCATGGCCGCGAGCACGCCAAGAAAGATCGCAAGGCGGATCGTTGGTTCGGCAGCGAGGATGGTATCGGACATGGCTATGAACCCTAGGGTTGCGGAAAGCGAATTAATCGCTATTATTCAAGTTATCGCTTGAACGATTAACGGTTGGAGTTCGCCGTGTCAATCAGCCCGAAGACAGCCCTGCTCGAAGAATATGCCCTTGTCGGGCGCGCCCTTTCTGCGCCAGCTCGGCTCTCGCTCCTTGAACAACTGGCGCAGGGAGAACGCGGAGTTGAGGCGCTGGCGGAAAAGACCGGCCTGACGATCGCCAACTGCTCCCAGCATCTACAGCAGCTTCGCCGTGCAGCTCTGGTCACCAGTCGACGTGACGGCAAGGCCGTGATCTACCGGCTGACCGACGCGAAGACGCTTGCGCTGATGGACCTGTTGCGCCTCGTCGCCGAGCGTAATCTGGCGCAGGTCGAGCGTATCCTGCGCGGGCTTTCGGGCGGACAAGACGCACCGGAACCGGTCGGTCGCGACGATCTGGCCGCACGGCTTGACGAAGGGTCAGTCACAGTGCTCGATGTTCGCCCCGTCGACGAATACGCGGCCGGACACATACCCGGCGCGCGCAACACGACGCTGGATGACATCGAGGCAATCCTGCCCACGCTCGATCCGGGCCGTGAGATCGTTGCCTACTGCCGCGGCCCTTACTGCATCTACGCCCATCAGGCCGTTGCCACCCTGCGCAAGCACGGATTCAACGCACGGCGCATGGACGGCGGACTGCCGGAGTGGCGGGAAGAGGGGCGCACAGTGAAAACGGCCGCGCTCTAAGAAACTCTGGGCGTCTTGTCGTCGGAGAGACGGAAAGATCGAGCTTCGGCAACTCTTACTTCGCATGCTTAAAAGAACTTTGCCGAGCTACGGGGACGCAAGAAGCTGGCCGGTTGGCCTATGCCTTTGGGTGAGTTTGGAGATATACTTCCATCAGGCGTGCTGTATCGACGGCGGTATAGGCCTGCGTCGTTGACAGTGATGCGTGGCCGAGAAGTTCCTGAATGGCGCGCAGATCCCCGCCGGCGCTGAGCAGATGGGTGGCAAAGCTGTGACGCAGGGCGTGCGGTGTGGCAGATGCCGGAAGGCCAAGCAGCGCGCGTGTCTGCTGCATCACCTTTTGCACGGTCCGGGCGTTGAGGCGACCGCCCCGGGCGCCGACGAAAAGCGGGGCGGCGTCATCCCCCTCGAACGGGCAGAGCCGCAGATAGGCATCGACGGCGTTGCGCGCCGCTGGGATCACCGGAACCATGCGTTCCTTCCCGCCCTTGCCGGTGATACGCAATGATCGGGGTAGCGGCGCGTCACGGCGGTTGAGTGAAAGAGCCTCGGAAATTCGCAGCCCGCAGCCATAGAGGAGCGTGACAACCGCCACATCGCGCGCGCCGGCCCAGCCTTGCCGCGATTGAAGATCCACCGCGCCGATCACGGCGCGCGCCGCGTCCTCGGCCAGCGGACGGGGCAGTTTGCGGGTGAATTTCGGGGCGCGCGCCGAGAGCACCGCCGTCGGGTCGGCCCCTTCGCGATCGGCAAGCCAGCGATAGAAGCTTTTGACCGCACTGAGTTTACGGGCGAGCGATCGGCTGCCCACACCCTCACCGCGCGTTTTTGCCATCCACGCGCGCATGTCGCGCACGCCCACCTGAAGCAGCGGCGAAAGACCCTGTTCGCCGCCCTTGTAGGCCGTCATGAAGGCAAGAAAATCGACGACATCGCGGCGATAGGCGTCAATCGTGTTCTCGGATGCGCCCCTGAGCGCCCTCTGCGCCGCGAGCCAGCCCGCCAGCGCATCCCGCGCGGCGGGCGAAATCATGACAGCCAGCGGCGCATGGCCCGTTCGAACACGCCGGCGAAGAAGGCCAATAGGTCACTGCCCTGCTGCGGCGTGAAATGATGCGGGTCTTCGGCGCCCATGACCAGAAGACCGGGCAAACGGCCGGCGCCGAAGTCAAGCTTCAGGCAGGCTTCGGACCGGATCCAGCCCGCCGCATCGCCGTAGATGGCGCCCGCTCCGCTCTGAACCTGACGGAGCGTGACTTGGCGAAGCGGGGCATTGCGTCCGGAGGTAAGATAGGCGTCGATAAACCCCGGCTCTGCCACATGAAGCACGTCGCCCAGTTTGCGGATCGCCGGGTCGTCCTCATTCTGAACCGATTCGAGCACCAGTCGCACCGCGTCCACCCGAAGGATGTCGGCCACTTCTCCGCTGAGATTGTGCAGGAAGGGTTCGAAATCCACCGGATCGAGCATACGAATGACCGCGCGATGCACCTGATTTGTGCCGGCGAGATTCTCGTACGCCGCCGCGATGACAGAGCGATGCGTGTCCTCCAGTCGGTCGAGGCGTGCCTCCAGCCGCTCCATCGCGATGCCGCGCAGATCGACGATATTGCCGCCCATCGTCTTTTCGTTGGCGGCTATCAGCGCGCGCATCACGTCCTGATCGTCGAGGATCAGATCGGGCTGCTCAATGATCTTCTCGCGCAGGTCGTCTTCGATTTTCGGGGCTATTCTGGCGGTGCTGTTCATGCCGGCCTCTTGTCTGTTTGACGGCACCTTAGCAGAGCCGCGCTACGATTTCCCCAATTTTCTTCGCGGATTTGTGCGGATCGGAGTGCGGTCGCGAGGGCGGCGGGTTTCCGCCGTCGGCGGGTCCGGTGGGACGTCGGGAAGGGGCGCGCCGCGTCGCGGTGCGGCGGCACGCCACCCGGCAGGTTCAGACGATCTTGATTCCGGCCTTTTCGGCATCCTTGAGGAAGGTGGCGAGCCCCTTGTCGGTGAGAACGTGATCAGCCATTGCCTGAATCACGGCGGGCGGCGCGGTGGCCACGTCGGCGCCGATCTTTGCGCATTCGCTCATGTGGTTGGCGCTGCGGATCGAGGCCGCGAGAATCTGCGTGTCGAATCCGTAGTTGTCATAGATCTGGCGAATGTCGGCGATCAGGTCGAGCCCGTCGAGATTGAGGTCGTCGAGCCGTCCGATAAAGGGCGAGATGAAGGTCGCGCCCGCCTTTGCGGCAAGAAGGGCCTGATTGGCCGAGAAGCAAAGGGTCACGTTGACCATGTTGCCTTCACCGGACAGCACCTTGCACGCCCTGAGCCCATCCCATGTGAGCGGCACCTTGATGGCGATATTGCCAGCGATCTGCGCAAGTTTGCGGCCCTCGTCGATCATCGCGCCGGCTTCGGTGGCGACGACTTCGGCGGACACCGGGCCGTCCACGAGGTCGCAGATTTCCTTGGTCACTTCGAGGATGTTGCGTCCCGACTTGGCGATCAGGGAGGGATTGGTTGTCACGCCGTCGACCATGCCAAGGGCATGCAGTTCCTTGATGGCGTCGATGTCGGCGGTGTCTACGAAGAATTTCATACGCGGCTCCTTTGGGCTTGGCCTTGGCTCGGGTTGGCTTTACCTCATGAGGGGCAGGGCGGAAAGCCCCTCTTGAGGGCCATAACGCGGGAGCCGGAGCAAGTCTTGGATGAGCCGGAATTTTTTGACGAGGGCGCGCTGATCGGCGTGCTGACCACCCAGCCGCTGGACCGGGTACTGGACTATCGCGCGCCCGAAGGTGGCTGCTGGCAGGGAGCCTTCGTCGAGGTGCCGCTCGGGCCCCGCAAGGTGATGGGAGTGGTCTGGGGGCCGGGGCGCGGCAACTGGGATCCGGCGAAGGTGCGTTCGGTGATCCGGGTGCTGGATGTGGCGCCCATGCGGCAGGAGATGCGCGCCTTTCTTCAGAGGGCGGCCGACTACACGCTCACGCCGCTTCCCGCGATGCTGCGGCTGGCGACACGCGCGCCGGGACTGGGCAATCCTCCGTCGATGCGCAAGGTCTACCGGCTGGGCGATGGGACGCCCGATCGGGAGACGGAGGCGCGCCGCCGCGTTCTGGACGTGCTACGCGAGTACGGCGGGCTGGCCTTTACCCTCAAGGAGCTGAGCGAGGCGGCGGGGGTGTCGTCTTCGGTGGTGAAGGGTCTGGTAAAACAGGGGGTGGTACGCGAGGAGGACAGCCCGCGCGATCTGCCGTTTCACCATCTGGACCCCGGTTTCAGTGGCAAGACCCTCACCGACGATCAGCAGGTGGCGGCGGAGCAGCTTTGCGACGGTATTCGGTCGGGAGGCTATGGCACGACCTTGCTGCGCGGCGTGACCGGATCGGGCAAAACCGAGGTTTACCTGGAGGCCGTGGCGGAATGCCTGCGGCAGGGGCGGCAGGCGCTGGTGCTTCTGCCCGAGATTGCGCTGACGGCGGAGTTTCTGACGCGGGTGCAGGCGCGGTTCGGGGCGCAGCCTGCCGAATGGCATTCGGGTGTGACCATGACAGAGCGCCGGCGCATCTGGAAGATGGCGGGGCAGGGTGGTGTTCAGCTTGTCATCGGGGCGCGGTCGGCGCTTTTCCTGCCGTTCCGCGATCTTGGCCTGATCGTTGTCGATGAGGAACATGACAATTCCTACAAGCAGGAAGATGGTGTTCTCTATAACGCGCGTGACATGGCGGTTCTGCGCGCAAGCCTGTGCGGGGCGCAGGTCGTGCTCGCCTCGGCCACGCCGTCACTTGAGAGCTGGGCCAATGCGCAGGCGGGCAAATATGCGCGGCTGGAGTTGACGGCGCGCTTCGGGACAGCCGTCTTGCCCGAGATGCGGGCGATCGACATGCGGGCAGAAACCCTGCCATCCGGGCGCTGGATTTCGCCCAGCCTGCAACGGGCGGTTCAGGCGCGGGTCGCACGCGGGGAGCAGGCGCTTTTGTTCCTGAACCGGCGCGGCTATGCCCCGGTGACGGTCTGCCGTGCCTGTGGACACCAGATCAACTGCGATCATTGCGATGCGTCGATGGTTGAACATCGTTTTCTCAAACGGCTGATGTGCCACCAGTGCGGCGAGACCAAACCGATGCCGGAGACCTGCCCGGAGTGTGGGGCCGAAGGTCGGCTCGCGCCGGTGGGCCCCGGGGTGGAGCGCCTCGCCGAAGAGGCGGATGCGCTTTTTCCCGATGCGCGACTGGCGGTGCTGTCCTCGGATCTGTTCGCCTCGGCCCGCGCGTTGAAAGAGGGGGTGCGGGCGATTGCCGAGGGCGGCGCGGATGTGGTGATCGGCACGCAGCTTGTTGCCAAGGGGCACAATTTCCCGAACCTGACGCTTGTGGGTGTGATTGACGCCGATCTGGGGCTTCAGGGCTCGGATCTGCGCGCGGCCGAGCGCACGTTTCAACTCATGCGGCAGGTCGCGGGGCGCGCCGGCCGGTTGGAAAAACCGGGCACCGCGCTGTTGCAGACCTATCAGCCGGAACACCCGGTGATCCGGGCGATTCTGGCGGGCGACGAAGAGGGGTTCTGGCGCGCGGAGGCAGAGGGGCGGCGTGTGGCGGGGGTGCCGCCCTATGGTCGCATGGCGGGTATCATTATCAGTTCCACCGACATGCAGGAGGCATTCGACGCGGGCAACCTGTTGGCGCGCAACGATGCCCCATTGCGCGCGATCGGTGCAGAGGTGTTTGGCCCTGCCCCTGCGCCGATTGCACGCATCAAGGGACGGCATCGCGTTCGTCTTCTGGTGAAAGCGGGCAAGGGCGTGGCGCTGCAATCGGCACTGACCAAATGGGTCGCGCAGGTGAAGATCAAGGGCGATATGCGGCTGGCTGTCGATATCGACCCGCAAAGTTTCTACTGAGCGGGCCGATCCCCGCCTTGTTTTCCGGCGTCAGGCGACGACTGTGCGGCGTTGATCCACAACGAAGTCGGTGGCCATTGCGCCCACCCACATCGCAAAGAGCGCAAGCCAAGCCGTGCCTGCGAAGATGGACCCTCCGGTGACGCCCGCGCCAATCGCGCAGCCCCCTGCGAGCATTGCGCCAAAGCCCATCATGACCGCCCCTGTCATTGCCCGGCGCATGTTGCCTTCGCTATCGAACCCTTCGAACTTGAACTCCCCGGTCAGCCAGGCCGCCAGAAACGAGCCCAGAACGACCCCCGGCACCAGTCCGATGTCAAACTGCAGAACCGCGTTGAGATCGAGAACGAACATCAACGTGTGCGCCGATGGGCCGGAGAAGGTGATGCTTTCGATCTGTACCGGGTCAAAGGCGACCTGGCTCAGCCCGAAGGTGAAGACATAGCCGACAGCCACGGAAAAACCGACGCCGGAGGCGAATACCAGACGTCCTGTACCGATCCGGTTGCGACGTGAGATGATCAGCGCCAGAACGGCGATGGCAAGGCCGAGTATCAGCCCGCTTTCACGCGGCAGGTGCAGTGCGGTCAGCAGATCGAGATTGCGGCCCCCTTCGGTGATCCAGAGTGCGGCGAGCCGGTCACGCAGCGGCGCGAGCCAGCCGGAAAGGCTCATCTGCGCCACCACGGCAAATATCAGCCCCGAGACCAGAGAACGCAGGTTGCCGGTCGCCGCCAGCACCAAAAGACGTCCCGAACAACCGCGCGCCAAGACCATGCCGACGCCGAACAACAGCCCGCCGATGATTGCGCCGGACCAGCTTCCCGGCACCGCCATCATGCGGGCCTGCCCACTGTCCATGAGGCCCAGAAGATGCGCCGCCTGCACCCAGACAAGCGCTGTGGAGAAGGTGAGCAGCCAGACCGAAACGCGCGGGCCCATCTGCGCACGGGCGAATTCCACGGTTGCCGCGCGCAGGCAAAAACGCGAGCGTTGCGCGGCGACGCCGAAGATCACCCCGGTCACGAGTCCCAGAAGCGCCGCAGTGGGCGCCTCATCAATGTTTTCCACGAGCGTCAGGATATCCATGCCGCGCCTCGAATCATGTGCGAATTTTAAAAATTTGTAGGGGGGTGGTGAATTCCTGCCTTGATTCAGATCAGGCCGAGCGCGCGCGGGTCTGTTTTGGCTCGCCATTTTTTCAGGGCGGGCGTATTGAGGTCACATGTTAACTAAAATGACCCTCGACGAGTCCCGGAACTTGCCGCTTTGGCGGCGGCCCGTGGGGCTTTTGTTCCTGATGGCCGTGGGGATGCCGATCGCGTTCGCGACGTGGAACGCGCTGCTCAACAACTTCGTGGTTGAGGTTGCCAACTTTGACGGGTCGGACATCGGCTGGCTTCACACGGTGCGCGAGATTCCGGGGTTTCTGGCCGTTGGCGTGATCGCCATCATCATGTTCATGCGCGAACAGGTGCTCGGTCTTGTGTCGCTTATCCTGCTGGGGGTGGCGACGGCGCTAACCGCACAATTCCCGACGCTCGGCGGTATCCTGACGATCACCATGCTGAGTTCCATAGGTTTTCACTATTTCGAGACGGTGAACCAGTCCCTGCAACTGCAATGGCTGCCGAAAGAGCGCGCTCCGCAGATCCTCGGCCTGCTGCTGGCCGCGGGATCGGGGGCGACGCTGGTGGCCTATCTGCTGATCGTGATGACGTGGGAAAGCCTCGGGCTGAGTTACGATTTCGTCTATCTCGTCTCGGGCGGTGTGACGGTGCTGATCGCGGTTCTGTGTTTCGTGCTTTATCCGCAGTTCGAAAGCCCGGACCCGCAGATCAAGACAATGGTGTTTCGCCGCCGCTACTGGCTCTATTACGCGCTGCAGTTCATGTCCGGCGCGCGGCGGCAGATCTTCGTCGTCTTCGCCGGGTTCATGATGGTGGAGAAGTTCGGCTTTCAGGTGCATGAAGTCACGGCGCTTTTCCTGATCAACCTTGTTGCCAACATGATCTTCGCGCCGCTTCTGGGCGGAGCGGTGGCGCGTTTCGGTGAGCAGCGGACACTGGTGGCCGAGTATATCGGACTGGTGATCGTGTTCTTGGCCTATGGCGGCATCTACTATTTTGGCTGGGGCGTGGTGCTGGCGGCGTCGCTCTATGTGGTTGACCATATCCTGTTCTCGCTCGCACTCGCGCTGAAGACCTATTTCCAGAAAATCGCCGATCCAAGGGATATCGCGCCGACGGCGGCGGTCGCCTTTACCATCAATCATATTGCAGCCGTCGTCCTACCCGCATTGCTTGGGTATGTCTGGCTTGTCTCACCCGGCGCCGTCTTCATGCTCGCCGCAGCCATGGCGGGGGTGTCGTTTCTGCTTGCGCTTCTCATCCCCCGGCATCCAGAAAAGGGAAATGAAACACGCCTAAGCCTTTGGATGGCACCAACCCCGGCGGAGTAGCGAATGCAACGACGAGGACGGTTCCTCGACGGGTCCACAATGGGCCATGTGGCGCGCATGACCCTGACAGGTGCAATGGGCATCACCTTCGTTTTCCTTGTCGATCTGGCCAATCTGTTCTGGCTGTCACAGATCGGGGAGCCGATCCTGATCGCGGCCATCGGGTTCGCCTTTGCCATTCAGTTCTTCACGGTGCAGATCGGGGTCGGGTTGATGATCGCGGCCACTGCGGTGATCTCTCGCCGGATCGGCATGGACGATCCCGAGCGCGCGCGGCATGAGGCCACTGCCTCGGCGGTGCTGAGCGTGCTGGCGCAGACAATTGTGACGGTGCTTGTCGTCGTGTTCCGCGTGCCGCTTCTGGAGTTGGTCGGGGCGACAGGCGAGACGCTGGCTCTGGCTTCGCGCTATCTGCTTATCTCGATGCCGTCGCTGATCATCATGGCTGCCGGCATGGCGGGACAGGGCGCGCTTCGGGCCGAGGGCGAGGGGCGCCGATCGATGTATGTCACGCTGACCTCCGGGGCGGTGGCGATGATGGCCGATCCGTTTCTGATCCTCGGGCTGGAGCTGGGGCTCGACGGGGCGGCCTGGGGCGTGGTGCTGTCGCGGGTGGTGATGGTCGTTCAGGCGCTGCGCTTCGCGATCATACGGCACGATCTTTTCGCGCCTCCCGCGCTCTGGGCGGTGCGGCGCGCGGCGCTTCCGTTTGTCGCCGTGGCGCTGCCCGCGATCCTCACGCAGATGGCCGCGCCCTTCGGAAACTACCTGCTGACCGGGGTGATTGCCGGCTTTGGCGATGCGGCCGTGGCGGCGTGGGCGGTGGTCAACCGCGTCACCGTGGTTGCCTTTGGGGGAATATTCTCGCTTTCCGGAGCGATCGGGGGGATCTTCGGTCAGAATTACGGCGCACGCCTGCACGACCGGCTGCGCATGACGTATCGCGATGCGATGATGTTCTGTGCGGCCTATACCTTCACGGCTTGGATGCTTCTGCTCGTGAGCATGGAATACGTGATCGACGGCTTTGGCCTGCCTCCGGACGGAGCCGAGGTCTACAAGGCGTTTGCACGCATCGGGGCGGGGTCGTTCATCTTCATCGGGGCGTTCTTTGTGTCCAACGCGGCGTTCAACAATCTCGGAAAGCCCGGACGCTCCACCCTTGTGAACTGGCTGCGTGACGGCGTCTTGATTCTGCCGGCCGCCTGGTGGCTGGCTGATCTGGCGGGTGCGCCCGGGGTCGTTTACGCGCAGGCCCTTGTTGGCGGTGTGATGGGGATCGTCTCGGCGCTCTGGGGGTGGTGGTTTCTGCGCCGCTTCGACGCGCCGCCTGCGCAGGGCGCTTGACGCCGATCGTATCTGGACATAGGCCGCTTGCACCCTTGACCCCCGGAGCGCTTTCATGCCGACCTTTACCGCCCTGACCACCCTCGCCGGAAAAGACGAGGCCTACCGCCTCGCTGAGGCGATGGAGCGCCTGACGCCGGAACCGACCGGCGTTGGCGTGATGGAACTGGAGGACGGGTCCGGCCTATGGGAAGTGGGTGGCTATTTCACGGAGGCGCCTGACGAGGCAGGGCTGGCGCTTCTGGCCGTTAGTTTCAGTGCAAAGCCCTTTGCGGTGTCGGAACTGCCCGAGGTGGATTGGGTCGCCCAGGTGAAGCGCGAACTCGCCCCGGTCGTGGCCGGGCGCTTCTTTGTTTATGGCAGTCACGACGCCGACAAGGTTCCGGCCGGGGTCGAGGCGCTTCTGATCGAGGCGGCGATGGCATTCGGGACTGGCCACCATGGCACGACTCTGGGATGCCTGCGGGCGCTGGACCGGCTGGCGACCGGGGGGGTTGTCGGTGAGAATGTGGCCGACATCGGCTGTGGCACCGCAGTGCTCGCGATGGCTGCGGCGCGCATTTGGCCGAACCCGGTTCTGGCCAGTGACCTTGATGAAGTGGCGGTCGAGGTGGCACAGTCCAATGTTGTCGCCAACGAACTGCAAGGGCGTGTGATCTGTCTGGAGGCCGCCGGGTTCGACCACCCCGACATCCGCGCCCGCGCCCCATTCGATCTGATCTTCGCCAATATTCTGAAGGCGCCGCTGATTGCGCTGGCCGGGGACATGAAGCGCCATGTCGCGCCTGGAGGCTATGCAATCCTGTCGGGTCTTCTCCATGAGCAGGCCGATGAGGTCGTGGCGGCCTATGCGGCGCAGGGGTTTCGCGTTCACACGCGCGACGAGGTGAATGAATGGGCGACGCTGACCCTTCAAATGTGCTGAGATTGGGGCGGCGCGCCCCATGTGTGCGGGAAATACGGCGAATTTCGGACATTTTGTGACAGTTGCCCTAATTTTGCCACAATTTCACACCATTGGGGCCATGTTTGGTGGGGGCCAAACGTAAGGCTGCAGTCATGTCTGACACATTTTCTGACTTTTACAGTCGGCTGGATCGTATCGACAGGATACGCGGCCGTCGCTCGCGCTTTGGTCGTCGATCCACGCGAATTGATCGTAACGGCTGCCTTGTCATTTCGTCCCGTCGCCGCAGCATGTTCAGGGGACGCATTCCCTGGACAGGACTGATAATGATCGCCTGCGTGTCCTTTGGCTTCAAGGCTGCGCTTCTGGTCAACATGGGGACCGAGGGCTATCAGGAGCGTCTGAACGGGGTCGAGACGAGTACCACATTGGGCAAGTTCAACATGTGGACGCTTCAGGCCGACCCGATCTCCCTTTTCGTGGCAGATTTCATCAATCAGCTTCGCTAACGTTTGACGGCTCTCACGGGTCGTTGGGTGTGCCCTTGTTCGGTCGTGGGCAGACAGATTTCCCGAAGCTGTCAAAGAGGTCGGCGGAGCGCGAACAATTTTGTCAGGAGCGTTTCATATCTGCTTGACGCCGTGGGCGCGCACGCCTAAACCACCGCTCACGCTCGGGCCTGCCCGGGCTGGCAGTGAGCGGTTGTAGCTCAGATGGTTAGAGTACCGGCCTGTCACGCCGGGGGTCGCGGGTTCGAGTCCCGTCAACCGCGCCAC
>NZ_FODS01000031.1 GCF_900110425.1 Salinihabitans flavidus
TGACCTTCGGCGATATTTGGTGTCGTGTCTTGGTCTCTGCGTGTCCGTCGTCAGACAGTCTGATCAGCCAGCCCGAAAGATCAAGCACTGGACAGTTAGCGAATCCTCCAGAGTTGGTAGTAACACTGCGCTTGTCCGCCCGCTTCCCTCTCGAGATGCTGGATTATTCGTGGCCTTCGCGTCTGGGATCCATGACCATGATCAAGGCAAGCGCAGCGGCAAGCGCGAAAACTGCGGACGCAAGGGCGAATATCAATGCCGGATCTGCCGTCTCCAGCTTGATCAGGATCAGCTTTCGAACCACGGCCAGAAGGCCGATCACGAGAATGATCCGAACCTGAACCAAGCCACGGTGTCCTTCGACCAGCAAGAGCACAGACCTCGCCAACTCAAGTGCGATAACGGCTGCGAGCAACCGGTCGAAAAGCGTCTGAAACGTAACATAAGCAATATCGACCGACGGTTCCGATGCCACGGTATATGTCAGTCGCAAAAACGACCAAGCGGCAAGCCCGATGACGACGATCATGCCGATCAGCAGAAGTGCAGATATCAGCCGCTCAAAGAGCTCGAAGAAACGGTGGACGCTATCTCTCATATTTGTAGCGTAGCCAACATTCCCTGGTTGATCTATGCTGGAATTTGCATGCCGCAGCCTGATCAAGCG
This sequence comes from Salinihabitans flavidus, assembly GCF_900110425.1. Classification (GTDB taxonomy): domain Bacteria; phylum Pseudomonadota; class Alphaproteobacteria; order Rhodobacterales; family Rhodobacteraceae; genus Salinihabitans; species Salinihabitans flavidus. Next base: position 668 of record NZ_FODS01000031.1, read on the forward strand.
ACTTCATATGCTGTGTCGATTGCGACGACATCGCCTGATATGACAGCAGAAAGCCAAGGAATTTCTCCCTGTGAACCAAGGGATCAAGGCAGGGGGATGTGACGGCGGAGCACGTCACATCCCCCTTGCCGCCCTGCCCTCTCTTGTCGTCAAAGGTTTGCCAAATCTCGGAACCAGTGAAAGAGGAACCAGAAAAAACACTCCTGTCCTGATTCCAGAGCGTCAGTTGCCAGGCACGAAAATCTAAGGGGTGCCAGTTGGTTCATACCGGTCTGGATCGGGCATCACCGAGAGCCGCTGAAAGCTGTCGGCGACGGGAGCCATCACAATTTCTGGAACCAGCAAAAGGAGTTCTGCCTCCCTCTTCGGACCCGATCAATCAGTCCGAAAAACCTCCGTTGCGATAGCAACGGATCGAGCATTTTGTGGTGTTATCGCGTCAGGAATGGAGCCAGAAATAACGAGAACAAAACAGAAACAAATGTACTTCGGAAGTAGGGTATATCGACCCGATTTTTGTTCTTCGGAAGCATGATTTTTGTCTGAAAATAGCTTGGACAAAAACAGGGTTCGAAAAATCTACATAGCCGCCTTAAGGCGGCTATGTAAAAAGACTTACGTCTTTGATCTCTAGGGGACACAAGAGATTTAGTTATTTAGGAGATTATATCTTCAATATAGACTATAAGATTTCTGTCAAGTGAATATTTATATATTCATTATATAATATATCTTCTAGCGACCTATCAAGAGTCTCACTTCAAAGATACTCCGCTGCGCTACGTATCTTCTCGTGACCCTCTTGCTATGTCGCTGAACAAACAAGAAGTTTAAGAAAACAACCAGGCGCGCGAGCAGGCAGGTGCGCGAGGCAGCGACCGCTGCGGCGACGTCACCGCACGAGACCGACAAACTCACAGCTGAGCCCGACACGCAAAGCCGAGCATCAGGCCAAGTCCTCCGTCGAGACTTCACTGGACCACCCTGGTTCCAGTTTCCAGGCCCCTGGCTCGAGCAGCTCGAAGTTGGGAACATCGAACCAGACCTGAGCGGCTGAACGATCCGGCTGGCCATAGCAAATGGAACAGCTGCGATGTGCAGACCGAAGTCTCTGCCAAGACTCCATATATCCCGAGAGCGCCTGAGAGACTCACTGAGGGCCGTCTGACGTTTTTCACGAGGAACGCGAGGCGAGCACCCTTAGAGGCGCTCAGTGACGCTCTCAGGGCTTCTGAGGACATACCGCTCCAACGCAAGATCTTGAATGGTCGATATCCAGAGAATCGAAGTCTCACCACCAACTTCAGGGCAACATCTCGGCAACTGGATCACGAGGGAAATCCTCGAATTGACGGAGGTTCTTCGAAGTTAATACCTATGGTTTGAGAGAGAGTCCGGTTTGAAGTCTAAGTAAACTCTCAGTTCACTTTTTCACGATGACCCGAAATGACCACAAAAAGCGGCCAATCTTTAGGGTCCGTATAGGTCTGATTTTTTTAGTACTAGTATTTAGCGTCTGCGAAGTTCACGTCTTTGGCGTCGGCGTAGTGAAGCAGGTGAGCCAGAAGATCTGAGAGAGCCGTCTGAGGGCCGTCAGCTTCCGGGGCATCGTTGACGCCGGTGAGAGCGAAGAAGGCGTCCATGAGCACCATGGCTTCTCTGACGCGGTGTTCGTTGGTTCGGGGGAGAGGGCGGTTGCGGCAATCCTCGATCAGAAGATGTAGCACTTCAGCGATGAAATCTCGCATGTTGGTGCCGTTGGTGAGTGTGTCGGTCATGGGGCATGTTCCTTTTCGCAGATTGGCTTGACCCAGACCAAAAACGCAGGGCTGCAAATTCTGACTGAGACCCCTTGTGGAATTTCATCCTCTCCCGGCAGCAGCCATCCTTTGGCCCGCATGTCTGCCTTGTGCTGTGCGAGGCGATCAGTGAGTGTCCAGACACCGGCGTCCTGTATTGCGGCTTGATTGCTGGCGGTTGGATCCTCCCAGTGACCGGGTGCTACGTTCCAGTCTGTGAACTCTTCGGTGGTGTCATCGCCTTCGAGTTCCATGACGTAGATGTCGGTGGGGTGGACGAAGTCGAAATCGTCAGATCCCGAACCATGGACCTCGAAATAGTCAGCGATGTATTCAGCCGTGGCCTGTTTCCGGGCTTCCTCGAAGGAGGGCGCCTCGATGCTGACCGTGCCATAGGTCCGAACGCTCATGGCGATTTGGGCAGTGTATTCGGTCATCAGTAATTCCCTTCGGCTACTTGACAGCAGAGCAGGCCATTGCGGAGCCACATGGCTGCGTCGTCCTTGCGATCCTCGAAGACGAGCTTGGGATCGAATCCGTGGTCTCGAGCTTGGTGGAGGAGCTCTTCCTTGACGACATGGCTTGGCCGGCGATCACCGTCTTTGCGCATATATAAGGAGGGGGAAACGTTGTAGGACGTTCATCATGGTGACAGGTGATCTGCGGACTCTGCACGTCCCATCCACGAGCCAGTCGTAGGTGGTTGAAGGGCCCGCATCGCCTTCTTAGGTCGGCAGATGACCCCTCTAAAATGCGGTCAGAAAAGGGGTAAAATACCCACCCTTTGGGCTACAGGTAGCGTTAGGGTGTTTCGGTCGATGGTCGGACGATTTCGCCTTTAGGGGGTCAAAAGTCAGAGTTAACTTTTTAAACTGGCATCTGGCAGCAAATCTCGGGAGTGTTCAGCCGATCCAGGCTTTTTCAGACGTTTCGGAGCCTGCTCGGGGCCTGTCGCTGACCCTGAACTCCCCTAAATACTGAGAGTTTGATGGAGACTCCTCCCCTGCCCTCTCCTTGCTTCAGGGATTTTGTCGCCCGAACTTGTCACTCAAGGCGGTGTGACCGTGATCTTCATGGCGGGTCTCGTTGGTCTTGAGTGACGCGAGAGTTGAAACTCCGGCAAATTGAGGTGCAGTGTACAAAGCACCTTTACACAAATGTGGGTTTGTGGCTTCTGAATCAGTGCCAACGTTGGGTTAAATAGAGTTAAATTAGTGTTACGCCTTGGATTTTGGTCCGTAACCATCGGATAAATATATACATTCCATACTTGCCGGTGTGTGAAATGACGAATCTCGGTGTGTGAAATGACGAACTTGGGTGTGTGAAATGACGATAGGGGTGAAAAGTTATCCACAGACGGTTCGGTGTGTGAAATGACGAGTCTTGACGGTCTGTGTGTGAAATGACGATAATGAGCCATGGTGTGTGAAATGACGAATCGTGGATTGATCGAAGGGTGTGTGAAATGACGAACTCACGTTCTCCCCTCCTGCCCGACCGTCACCCACAAAAAGATCTCTTCGTTTGCGATATTGTCGACGCGGTGCCGAAAGGCGACATGGCCTCGATGGAGCATCCGGTTTTTACCTTGTCCACGAAACCGGATATGAAGCCTCGGCGCTACCAGAACGGCAACAACTTCATCGAAGTGTCCCCGTCTCGTTATGGGCTGGCCACGGTGCACGATCGTGACGTTCTGATTTACTGCATCAGCCAGTGTATGGCGGCGCTCAACGAGGGTCGGAAAGTCAGCCGGTCACTGCGGTTCAAGGCGCACGACTTGCTCGTTGCGACGAACCGTCAGACATCGGGACAAGGTTACCAGCTTTTGAAGGACGCACTGCGGCGGCTACAGGGTACCCAGATCGAAACGAATATTCGTCAAGGTGGCAACGAGTATTTCAAGGTTTTCGGCCTCATCGAGTCCGCCGAGATTGTCCGGGAAACCCGTGAAGGACGGATGCTTGATGTTGAGATCACCATGTCGGATTGGGTGTTTGATGCCATCGAAAACAACCACGTTCTGACGCTGAACAAGCAGTATTTCTTCCTGAGGAAGCCACTTGAACGGCGGCTCTACGAGCTCGCCCGCAAGCACTGTGGATCTCAACCGAAGTGGAAGTGCGGCTTGGAGCTCCTGAGGGACAAATGCGGATCAGGTTCAACCACGAAAGAGTTTCGACGGCTGCTGTCGAAGATTATCGAGGATGATGCCGCGCACGATCATCTACCTGACTATGCCATGACCATTGAAGGCGATAATGTTGTTTTCCGTCCCAAGGCTGCCGAGGCTGTCGTCGCCCTGCCCCTTCAAGCTCTCAGGTTAAAACGTTTTGATACACATGATGAAGCCCGGCGGCTCGCGCCGGGCTGGGACATCTACGTTCTCGAAAACGAGTGGCGCTCATGGGTGCATGACAAGGCCATGGACGTGAAGGATGCGGATAGGCATTTCCTTGCTTTCTGCAAGAAGCGCGGGAACTACCAGAATGTATAATTGCACAAATGTGGGTTTGTGCCTTTACCCTTTGCCACAAATGTGGTGGAGTTGATTCCATGATTATCTCATTCCTGAATCAAAAAGGCGGCGTAGGTAAAACCACCCTCTCGGTGAACGTCGCGGGCTGTCTTGCACGGCAAGGCCATCGGGTTCTTCTGATCGACGCAGACAAGCAAGGTTCGGCCACAACGTGGGCTAGTCTGCGCGAAGATGCGCCCTTCCAAGTTGTCAGCATGGCGCGAGCAAACATGGCTCGGGATGCGCTCAAGCTTGCCCAGGATTACACCCACACGGTTATCGACGGGCCTCCGCATGCGGAAGAGATCGCTCGCTCTTGTATTGTCGCCTCTGACTTCGTGGCACTGCCTATTGAACCTTCGGGGCTCTCGACCTGGGCCTCTGACCTGACGGTGCGCCAGGTCACTGAGGCGCAGGAATTCAAGCCATCCCTCAAATGTGGGTTTGTGGTTTCCCGCAAAATAGGGAAAACCGTGATTGGGCGGGATATTCGCAATATGGCTGCCGAGGCAGGCCTGCCAATTCTGGAATCGGAAATCGAGCAGCGGGTTGCCTTTGCAGAAGGCATGACCATGGGGCAGACAATTTTCGAGTGGGCTGGCCAAAGCAGCGCCGCCCGCGAGATCGAACAACTGACGAAAGAGATTGAGCGGTATGTCGAAGAAGACGTTTTCAGCGGCTCCGAAACCGAAGCAGCAGCTCACGGATGACCAAATCCTAGCATTCGAGCGGGGCGGGGCAGGGCATGACACAACGCAAGCGGTAAAGCCTGCGTCCAAAGCTGTCGTGGATGAACCGACCAAGCGCCTCAGCCTCGACCTTCCGGCCAGCCTGCACACCCGGTTCAAGACGGCGTGCAGCGCGACTAATCGGAAGATGGTTGCGGAGTTGCAGGCCTATATCGAGACACGCACGAGCGAACTCGAAGACGAAGCGGGAGTAACCCGCAAATGAACAATACCACAAATGTGGGTTTGTGTGAAAGTGACGCAATTATTGTTTGTGGTGTAAGAAGAAGGGGGGAGGGTGGTGACATGAGAGACCCCGCTGCGAGGAAAGAATGCACGCAGAGCTAAGAACCAGAGAAGCCCTTGGGCCACTAGGCCCGGTCGAGCAAAAGAACGCGCCCGATGTGTTGTACACGTCGGGTGATACGTCACTTCTGACCGAAGGCTCGCGTGTGGCGATTGTCGGCTCCCGGAAAGCCACCCCTGTCGGGATCAAGCGGGCGCAGGCGGTCACTCGTGCCTTGGTTCAGCAAGGGATTATCGTTGTCAGTGGCCTGGCCGAGGGTATCGACACGGTGGCGCACCGGACGGCGATTGACGAGGGCGGACGCACGATTGCTGTGCTTGGCACACCGCTATCCAAGGCCTATCCGGCTAAGAACGCAGCCTTGCTTGAAGAGATTAAGCGCGATCACCTAGTGATTTCGCAGTTTCCCGAAGGCTATCCGGGCAAGGGCGAGAATTTTCCACGCCGCAACCGAACCATGGCACTGATCTGCGATGCGACCATTGTCATCGAGGCAAGCGAGAAGAGCGGGACACGGCACCAAGGATGGGAAGCAATTCGGCTTGGGCGTAACCTCTATCTCCTTGAGAATGTAGCGACCAATCCGAATCTGACCTGGCCGAAGCAGCTCATCGAGTACGGGGCGCAAGTTCTGCGCCGCGAAGACCTGCCCGATATCCTGCTCGATATCCCGAATTACACTGCCGGAGGCGTGCGTGCCTTCGAGCTATGAGTACGGCACGTTTGCCAATTACTCCCCACGCGGCAGCTCTGATCTATCGAAACAATCTCGAAGCACCTGCGGCGCTATCAAGGCTGGCCGCGTTGATATCATCGCCTCGGCCATACCGCACCTGAAAAACCCGAAGGCAGACATCTTGCAGCCGTTCCTTGCACCGGATGTAACCCTTGTGCCGGTGCCGCGTTCTGCGCCGCTCCCGGATGGGGCGCTCTGGCCTGCCAAGGTCATATGCGATGTGCTTCACGAGAATGGCTTTGGCTGTGAAGTTCAAACCTACCTGAAGAGGATACGTGCTGTGCCACGTTCCTCAAGCTCACCGGCGGCGGAAAGACCCCTTGTTCCCGTTCACATGGAAAGCATCCACGCAGAGCGCCCATTTTTCATACCGGACAAGATCACCATCGTGGACGATGTGCTTACAAAAGGACGAACGAGCTTTGCCTGTGCGGAACTGTTGCGGGCCGTCTGCCCGGAAGCCGAAATACGCATTTTCGCGATGATCCGTACTCAGGGGCTGATCGAGGATATCGAGAAGATTGTCGACCCGGCCAGCGGCGTCGTCGTGGGCTATCCATCCGGCAAAACGCATCGTGACCCATAAATAAACAAATGTGTAAATGTGGGTATTATTGAAGTATGAATAGGTACCACACAGACGGGAGGGCGGCATGAGAGCAGATTGTAGCTGTTCAAAATTCGCGGTCCAGCCGCAACATCTATGCCTGCCGGGCTTGGGTAAACTTCATTGTAGCTGTTCAAGCCGACGTCGTTTACTCAGTTAATCGACAACTGCACCGCATACAGAATATGACTACAGAGCAAGTGGCTCAAACCCGTCGTACTGTCTTAGTGCTGACCTTGAAAAGGCGGGCGATCTCAGCCAAGGGCCGATGTTCGTCGTCACGCATCCGCTGCACCTCCTTGCGCTGTGCAGGCGATAGGGCAGGGGGGCGGCCTCCAATTCGGCCACGCTTGCGGGCGGCCTGTAGCCCCTCCTTGGTGCGCTCGGATATTCGCTCCCGTTCGAACTGTGCGATGGACGCAAATACGTGGAACACAAGACGGCCTGCCGGGGTTGTTGTGTCGATGTCCTCAGCCATAGAGCGGAATCCAGCACCGCGCTGCGCAATCGCCTCCACGATATCGAGAAGGTCGCGCAAAGAGCGGGCAAGGCGATCGTACTTTGTCACCACCACCACATCTCCTGCCCGCAGGTGGTCGAGCATCTGGTCGAGCTGTGGGCGCGACCTGGCCGAGCCAGTGATCTTGTCTGCGAACACGCGCTCGGCCCCGGCCTCTGCCAATGCATCGGTTTGGGCTTCGAGCTTCTGCTCATCTGTCGAGACGCGGGCATATCCAATAATCATGCCGTTGGTGATGCCATAAACGTCCCAAAACTCCAAACGTTTTGGCTGGGGTTTTTGTCCTTATTAACAAGTTGATCTATGGTCGGGCAGGGTGGGGGGACAAAAACGACCGGTTTTGTCTCACAGGTTTTGACTAAGGGTTTTTGTTTGACAGCCGCCGTTCGTGACATTCGCGGCTAAGGCCGGCAGGAGCCCAAAGTGTTCGGTGCTCTGCAGCGCAGCCAAGGTCTGCTTTCATCGCCCTATCGTCCAACTATCCATACTGATGCTCATCCACAATGGAACCGCGGACCGAGACAAAAGGTTGAATGTTGTTGCGATTGCTGAACCATTTCATGAAGAAAGGGCGATCGATGAGCCGCCCTTTCTCAAGCTATACTTTAGCCCAAAAACTAGGTACCTAGTAGTTCTTGGTTGTGGAGTTGCCGTTCGAGTCCGTTTTCGTGATGGAAGTCACTCCGCCCTTAAAGATCGGGTCGGGGTTCTCCCGTACTACGGTTTTGCTCGAACCGTCCGAGTTCTCGGTACGGGAAACTTCTGTTTTGTTCCCGCTGCCATCGTAGTGGCTAGTTTTCGATGTCTTGCTCATTGGCTTTTCCTCCATTTTGAGACTTTCTTCTATCCATTGTGGACAGGTACCTTTTTAAACGGCTTAATAGAGTCAGTCTGTGAACTGGGTGTGGCGCAAGATACGACCCATGTCACAGATGTCACACGTCAACCCGCATTATTCACCGGCACGGGTCCCCGACAGGATGGAGGCAGGTTGAGGCCGTTTTTGCCAGCCCTTGGGCGGGCGTTTGCCGTGAGCGTCAGCCGCGCGTCACGCACGGGGTGAGGGATTTGCTCCGCCGGTTGTTGTTGCGGCCTCGAGCCGTGTGATTGGGACACGATTGCTCGCCGCCCCTGGGCGTTCATCCGGTCGGCGTCTTCGGCAACTTGCTAGGGACTATGGACCGGCCCCGCGCAGCATCTGGATCTGTGGCCAGACGGCAGCCCAGAAGGGCGCGGCCGCTTCGGCAAGGATCAGGGTCATGCGCCGGGCGGAGATGACGAGACGGGCGCCGGCGCGCAGCACGCGTTCCCGCAGACGGCGCAGGCTCCAGGGAGTTTTCGTCGCGCGTGTCATGGCCCTGCGCGCCACGTGCATGATCTGGTAGGCGAGCATCGCGATGAGCAACCGGATCTCGTTGCAGGCGAAGGCATCGACGGCGGGCGTGACCGATTTCGGCTTATTGCCGCGCAGATGGGTCTTGGTGCGGTTGGTAGAGGACAGGGCTGGCGAGAGGACGTCCATCAGCTCGCCCATGTGCCCTTCGGCTTTGCCGCGCTGGCGATAATGGTCCAACAGAGCCTGCCCGTTCATCTGGAAGCGCGAGATCGAGGTGACGAGGAAGAAGCGGTCGAGCAGCAGATCGTCGGGCCGCTCCTTGACCACCAGCACGACGCGGCGAGGCTCATCCCAGGTTCCGGCCTGATATTCCAGTTCATGGGTCCACATCCGTGGCTCCGTCGGTCGCCGCCCGACCGGGCGCTTCATGTGCGGCGCCGCGAGCCTGTCGAGGGCGGGATTTGCACGCAGGCGGGCAACATGGTGGATGCCGCGCGCCTCCAGACCCGACAGGAGTGCGCCGGACGGAAAGCCCGCATCGATGCGCACATGAGTGATCTCGCACAGGCTGTCCTCGGCGCGATCGACGACGTCGAGGATGACGTCCAATGCGCCATCGGCAGTGCCGACATTGCCGGGGCGAAGACGGGCATCGAGCATGTCACCTGTCTCGGCAATGGAGGTGATCAGCGGGTGGTAGATCCGGCTCCGGTAGTGGCCATTCCACTCCGCCTTCGGCTGGTGTCCGTGGACTTCGATGGGCAAGCTGTCGACGTCCAGCGTGGTGCGGCTCCGCCGTTTTCCGTGGTTCTCGGCCCGCAGGTTCCGACCGGCGAGTTCGAGGGCGGCTTCCCGCAGAACCTTCAGGTTTGCGGGTTCGGCCAACATCGCCGTGCAGCGCGACAGCGTAGGCTGGGATGCCAAACCGGGATGCCCTGTCAAAGGCGTCAATCCGGCCGCGGAGCCGACCGCCAGGCGCATCGCGGGATCATGCCGCAAAGCATCGGCATCGTCGTGGTCCTGCCAGCCTTGTGCGACCAGAAGCACCATGGTTCGCAGCAACGAAGGCAGGTCGTGAACGACATCGGCCTAGCGGCGGGTGTCCTTCATCCGCGCCGCCATCCAGCCGACTATCCCGGTCGCGTCGAGCGATTCTCGCAGCAGCACTGCGCCAGGATCGCCGGTCAGGCGCTCGGCCCGGGTCTCGATCGAAAGGGAGCGGTTGAATCCGGCCGTGACCGGCCGTAACGTTTCACCCATGCGTGCGTCCGTTGCTGCTGGCGGATTGTGGTGTAGCAGGTGGATTCTACGGCGCTTTCAGGCGCACGCAACCTCCCCTGATTGATTTGGATGAATAAGGCGGGGTCAACCAAAACTGCGGAAGGTATTCAAAAGATAATGATTGAAAACCGATATACTAAGGTTTCATTCGGAAACGAGGTGCGTAAACGTCTAAAAGAGTGTTACATGACACAGCAAAGTTTGGCTAAAGCAATAGGCGTCACACGAGAGACTATAAATCGTATTGTGACTGGAAAATCAGAGCCAGGCTATGACACCATACCTGGGCTTCAGTCCGTGTTGAAATTTAGCGACAACGATTTTATCTGGTGCAGAGTAGGCACCAAAGAGAAATATCGCTATGAGTTTTTTGACCAAGCGGCGCAGAGACTTGGCTCAATCGACAAAGTTATCGAAATCACAGAGGCCATTTATGATCAGTTTCCTTCAGTGGATGATGAAGCGAACTATGGCGATCCGAAGAAGTGGAGATACTTTCAGAGGAAATTTCCTGAATTTGGCGCGGTCGTTTGGCATGAGGATAAAGCCGTTGCCTACTGGTTTTGCCTGCCGGTTAATGACAACATTTATGATCAGCTGCTGGCGGGTGAGAACGTAAACCTGTCCATCACACCACAGGACACGCCCAGAATTACCGATGGAAAGACCTGCCTATACTTCGTCGATCTGATGGTCTTGGAAGCTTACCAGAACAAGATGCCTGGAAAATATTTGCGGGAGAGTTTCCTAAGCTTTGTTCTGAAGAAAGCAAAAGGTGGAACTCTATTTCACCGGATAGTGGCCAATTTGACATCTGAACCTGCCGTCAGCGTGGCAATTGGCTTCGGATTCCATGAATTAGGGGAGCACGAGGTGCACTTGATGAAATCCGATATCGAAAAAAATATTTGCCCGGCCAAAATTTACGAAATGGTTCTGGACCCAAACATCAAGGATCTGAAACCATTCCTGTATGATCCAGAGTTGAAAAGGGAGTTCAACAAACGGTGGAGGTCGAGTTAACACCTAGTTCTGTTTTCCTCGTTCAACGGTCGTTTTACTAATAGCAGCCATTGGCGCGGTCGCAGCGAAAGCTCACAAAGTCCCGCTCACCGGACCTTACCACTGGCCGCAGCGGAGGTCCGGTTAGAGGTGGTTGGCGGCCAAAACTCATACGTTTCTGACGCCGGCGGAATCCACCGTTTTTAGCCCTGTCAGTTTGTCCAGAGGTTTTTGTCCCGTTGCCCGGACCGCTCTGCAGGAAAACCTGCCGCTCGCTGCGGGCGCCGCGCGTACTGACCTGAGCAGCGGCAATACGCACAAAGACAGACGTTTCAAAATTGGCTCCCACTATCATGGGAGACCGCTGCGACGAACCTCAAGCACACATCGTGTCGTGCAGCGCTGCGTGTCAGTATAGCGAAAGCAATCGCAATCACTTCATTGACGTTGCTGGCTTCCTGCATAGCACGGCAGTATGCGCTATTTCTAAAGCCCACCCGTCGCCGTGGGATATTCCGGTGCATCAAGTTTGCGACGTTCAATGTCCAAAGCGATTGGACGTTGTGAACAACCGCCGTCGAAACAAGACCTGGCGGGACGGTTTTCAGGTAAGAGACCGTGATCGTGCCCGGCTTCTTGAACGCGTGTGCTGGCTCCCAGAAATCGCCGGAATTGACAACCATGGGCAAGACAGGTGTGTCCAATTGCCCGTAAAGCAGCTCTATGCCCCGCCTGAAACGGATCGGATCGCCCGGTCGCATGCGGCTGCCTTGAGGAAACACAAGCAGGGAGCGTCCCTCAGCAAGGGCGGCTCGCCCCTGATTGAGCATCTGTTTGAAGGCGTTGGATCCGGTTTCCCGATCAATGATGATCATCTGCGAATTGCGAAATCAAGCCGCCTGATCCATCCGGATTTTATTCGGACCCATTGACCGATGTCATCCGGGATGGGGCACGCAAGCTGATCGAACAAGCGATCGAAGCGGAGTTGGCCACGCTGATGGCCGCATCCGCCAAAGACAAGCTCGACGACGGTCGCGCCAGGCTGGTCCGGCATGGGCACCTGCCGGAGCGCGAAGTTATGACCGGCGTGGGTTCGGTGCCGGTAAAGGTGCCGCGCGTGCGGGATCGCAAACCGGGCGAAGACAAGATCACCTTGCAGATCTTAAGGTCGAAATGACGACTTCTCACACAACCTCCGAAAGGTTAAAGCAATGCCGGCACGAACAGCGACAGGGCCGGAATCGCGATTAACAGGGCGAGACGGACGATATCGGCACACCAGAACGGCGTCACGCCGCGAAAGATGTCGCGGGTCGAAATCTCGGGCAACATGGCCGACAGGGTGAAGACGTTCATCCCGATGGGGGGCGTGATCAGGCTGATCTCCGTCGCGACCACGACGATGATCCCGAACCAGATCAGCGTTTCCTGCGGCCCGAGCCCAAAATCGAGTGAAGCCACTAGCCCGCTGAATACCGGTATTGTCAAGAGCAGCATCGACATGCTTTCCAGAACGCAGCCCAGCATGAGATAGACCAGAACTATCAGAAGAAGAACCACCATGGGCGACATGTCGCCTGCCGTGACCCATTGTGTCAGGGCTGCGGGCATTCCCGTGCCGTTGATGAAATTGGCAAAGATCAGCGCCCCTATAAGCACCATGAACAGAGATGCCGTCGTCACGGCGGTGTCCACGACCACACGCATGAAACTGCGCCAGTCTAGCCGTCGTCGCGCCACGGCAAAGATCAGGGCGCCGAAGGCACCGATCCCGGCGGATTCCGTTGGGGTGAAGATACCGACATAGATTCCACCAATCACGATGATAAAAAGCAGGACCATCGGCCACACACCGCGTAACGCGGCAAATTGCTTGACGGTAGCCAGACGGTCACCCGCCGGTCCCGCATCCGGGTTGCGCCAAACGACCCAGCGGATCGCGGCCAGATACAGGGCGGCGCCCAGCAGACCCGGAACCATGCCCGCCATGAAAAGCGCGCGGATATCGGTTTGGGTTATAATCCCGTAAAGCACGAGGATCACGGAAGGAGGTATCAGAATGCCCAGCGTTCCACCCGCGGCGATCGATCCGGCGGCCAGAGTATCGGCATAGCCATAATGTTTCATCGGCGGCGCCGCGACCCGTGCCATGGTCGCCGCAGTGGCCAGACTAGACCCACAGACAGCACTGAATCCGCCACAGGCTACAATCGTCGCCATCGCCAAGCCGCCCTTGCGGTGGCCGACAAAGGCATAAGACGCAGTGTAGAGATCATGCGAGATCCCTGCCCGACTGACGAAGTTTCCCATCAGGATGAACAGGGGCACAACCGAAAGCTCGTAGGATTCCACCGTGGTTCGCGCCACCAGCCCAACCAGCGACAATGCCGGCATCCAGTCGCGCAGCAGGGCGAAGCCGACAAAGCCCACCACGGCCATCGCGATGGCAATGGGCACGCGGACGAAAACCATCAGCAGAACGAAGAAGAAACCGGCAATAGCGGTAATCATGGTTGGCTCCTGTTTGGCAGGCATAGGATGCCTAGGACCTTGCCAAGGTGGATAACAGCTGTGACAGCGCACAACGTCGCGCCAAATCGGATGATCGGGGACAGCGGCCAGCCGAGATACTGCGTCGTGTCGCCCCATTCGGCGGCTTCTCCGGCCAGCACCCAGAGCCGCCAGGATAGAACCGCGAAGGCGGAGCAGCAAAGCGCATTCACCGCGAGGTCGCGCAGGGTTATAAGCCTGTCGGGGGTCACACTGTCGAGCAGGTCGATGGTGATGTGACTTTCGCGCTGAGACACGTTCGGCAAGCCCGAATAGACAATCGCCGCCATCAGGAACTGCGTCATCTCGAACGCGCCGGGCAAGGGCGCGTTCAGGAAGTAGCGGCCGGTGACGTCAACGACCGTCACCAGCATCATGAGCAACAGAAACACGCCGGCAACCAGCCCCGAAAAGCCGGTCAACCGGTCGCGCCAGCGCTGCAGCGGCGATGAATTTATCATCACTCGGCGCCTTGGTCCTTAATCTCGGCGCGCAGCTTGGAAAGGACCGCGGCGGGATTTTCTAGTCCTGCTTCCTTGGCGCGAGTTATCCAGGCCTCGTCAAGTCCATCCGTCGCCGCCTGCACGGCCTCGAGCACATCGCCCTCCATGACCGTGACGCTGTCGGAGCCGAATGCCTCGATTGCGACCTTGTCAGCCCCGTCCCAGGCCGATCCGATCAGACCCGAAAGATGCTCGCCCGAAACCGACATCAGAGCTTCGCGTTCGCTGTCAGTCAGGCTGTCCAGCACTGAAGAGTTTATGATGATCGCCATGCTGGAGCCGTAGAGGTTGTCCGGATAGTGGTAATGGTAAGTCACCAGATCTCCGAGATTGAACGATTTGATCGTCTCAATCGAGAACATCACCCCATCTGCAACCCCCTGCGACAGCATCTCTTGCGCTTTGGTGACCGGAGCGGCTACAGTGACGAACCCCAACCCCTCGGCAATGGCGGCCTGAACGCCGCCGCCGGTGCGGATCTTCAGGCCTTCGAACTGATCACCCGAGGTGATGGGATTGGACGTATGAATCATCCCCGGCCCGTGGGTGAAGAGCGCGATGGGAGTGACGCCCCGATGTTCGCGCATCCCGACCTCTTCGGTGTATACTTTCCAGTAGGCGCGCGATGCCTGCTCGGCATTGCCACCATTTCCGGGTAATTCGATCATGTCGGTAAAGACGAAACGCCCGGTGGTGTAGCCATGCGTCATCCAAGCCAAATCGGTGATGCCGCTGCGGACCCGATCCATTAAATCGCGGGGGTCTACCGGCGGATAGGTGATATTGATCTTCAATTCGCCATCGCTGGCCTCTTCGACCTGCTTAGCCCAAATGTCGAGGCCGGCGGCGTTCACCGCATGTTTGGGCCCTGCATAGGTTTCGAGCGTCAGCACCCGTTCGGCCCAGGCCGTGCTAGCCAAAAGCGACGTTGCCAGCGTCACGGCGGAAAGTCTTGCAAAGCTCAGTGTCATTTTCGTCTCCCTGGTGTGGTTGATTTTTGATTACGTTCAATTGGTTCTGCTGTCGGGATGGTGTCGAGCGCCTCTCTTAGGACGCGCTTGAGAAGCCCGGCGCCGGCGGCGAGCTTCCATTCGTTATCGCGCAGCGGGTGCGCGCGGGCGATCCACGCCTCGGCGGCGGCGGCCAGGCTGGCCTCCGAAGGCACTCGGCCAAGCAGACGGGTCTCGGAGGGTTCTGACCGCCAAGGGGTTGCCGCGACTCCGCCCAAGACGATACGCGTGTTGCGCACCCGCCCCTCTGCGTCGAGCCGCAGCCGTACCGCCGCCGAAACGATGGCGAAACCGTCCGAGCTGAGCGAGAGTTTTCCAAAGGCGGCCCGGTCTGTTCGCGCCTCGGCCGGTATCCGCAGCTCGGTCACGATCTCATTCCGTCGCAGCGCGGTTTCTCCAGGTCCTACATGAAAGGCTGCGGCGGAAAGAACGCGCTGGCCATTCGGTCCGCGGAGAACAATCTCGGCATCCATCGCGATCAGCATGGTAGCAAGATCGGACGGCGTCACCGACTGGCAACGTCCCGCATCCATAACCGCGTGAAAATACCGGTGATCACCGGTCACTGCAAAACAGGGTCGACCGGCCCCACCGCGCTTGAAACAATCCATCCCGCTACGCAGGAATGAGCACCGGTTCTGTTGGCACAAGTTTCCGGCCATCGTTGCCATGTTGCGGATTTGGGGCGTGGCGATCGCACGTAACGTCGCCGCGAGCGCCCGGTCGCCGGGAAAGGCCGAGCCAGAAAGCTGAGATTCGGCCGAGGCCAACGTCACGATGGCGCCAATTATCAACATTCCGTTGTGGTCTTTGATCCCGTGCATGTCCGTGCAGCCTGCAAGGTGGACAAGATGCTCGGGCGCGGCAAGACCTTGCGCTCGGGAGGGCAAGAGATCCGTTCCGCCCCCCAGAGGGGCGGCCCCTGGTTTTGTGAGCAATGCAAGCGCCGCCTCGGTCTCTTCGGGACGTTCGATTGACAAAATCGCTGGCGCGGCAGCCCTCGCCCGGGATGGCCCATACCGATCGACGGCTGCAAAGAGCCCATGCGAATAGGCCCGTCGCACGACCTCGGTCCACCAGCGCGTCGGGCGGCGCCAGAGCGGTCCGGGGCGCGTGTGAGGCGGATTGGCAAGCGCTCCGAGCACCTTGTCGGGCGTCATGGGAAGATCGCGTAACCGCGCGCCGGTGGCGTGAGCCACGGCATTGGCCACGGCGGCGGCAACGGGCATCAGCGCCACTTCCGAGATCGACTTCGCACCCATCGGGCCAGCCGGGTCAGGCGCGCCCACGAACACCACCTCAACGGGCGGCACATCATCGGCGCGCGGCATCGCATAATCCACGAAGCCGGTGACATGCTGTCGCCCATCCTGCCACAGCAATTGCTCGCCTAGTGCCATACCAAGACCCATCGCCACGCCGCCTACAACCTGTCCTTCGGCCCCAACCGGATTTATAATTGTACCGGCGTCATGCACGGCAACCACCCTGAGCACCCGCACCGCGCCGGTGGAACGATTCACCTCAACCTCGACACCGTGCGCGGCAAAGGCATAGGCCGGGGATAGATGCCCATGCCCGCTGTCAGTATGAGTCATAGGTACCGGCTCGATGGCCACCGCAGTCTCACGTTCTATCCGCAGGGTGCCTCCTTGAGCAAGCGGATGGGCCGACGCAACTTCGCCCAATGGAATGTTGCGTACACCTGCGTGGGCAACCCCGCCGGACAGCACCACATCCTGCTCCGCGCAACCTGCCATGACCGCCGCCTGCGTTCGCAATTCTGCGGCGATTTCGCGCGATGCCGCCAGAATGGCCCCGCCCGTCACCATCGTTGCGCGGCTTGATCCGGCGCCGGGATCGAAGGGTGTGGTCGCGGTATCCATCGCCTGTAACTCAATTTCTTCAGGATCGATTCCCAGCTCTGCTGCGCAAAGTTGAAGGATCACGGCATATTCCCCGGTCCCTGGATCGGCACAGCCCGAGGCTAGGACGATGCCGCCGTTCTGGCCGATCTCGATCACCGCCCCAGCCTTGCTTGTGGCCGGTGTGACAATAGCTCCGGAGACATGCATGGCCAGTGCGACGCCCACGCCCCGCACAATGTCGCTGTCGGGATCGGGCGGAGAAGCGCGGGCATTATCCCAGTCCAGTCTGCGGCGGAGTTCGGTCAGGCACTCTGCGGCGGCGGTGGTGCCAATCTTCCAACCGGTGATGGTCTCTTCGCCGGGGGCCAGCAGATTGCGCTCGCGCAGATCGATCGGATCGAGGCCTAGGTCCGCCGCGATTTCGTCCATCTGGCTTTCTATTGCAAAGGTTGCCTGCGGCCCGCCCGCACCTCGGAATGCGCCTCCGGGTCGCAGATTGGTGTAAACCGATCGCCCGTCGACCTGTGCCCCGGCAAGGCGGTAGTGCGACGCCAGCAGGATTGAACAATAGTTCATTTGGTTAGAGCCGCCGTGAATGAACGCCCCGTTGTCAACTGTCACGAGCCCGTCGCGGAACAGGATCTGACCGTCCTCCGTGTAATGGCTTATCATGTCGACTCGGGTTTCGTGTTGACGTTTGGCAAAGGCGAATTCCTCAGCACGGTTCAGCCGAATTGCCACGGGGCGGTCGGTTTTCATCGACAGGTGCGCTGCAAGAACCTCGATATCCCCTGCCTTGACCCTCGATCCGAAATCGCCTCCCACACCCGAACGGTGCAACCGCACCTGATCAGGCGTAAGGCCGAGCATCTGGGCGACTTCAGCGGCCACGTTGCGCGGCGACTGGGTGGGCGTCCACAGATTGAGTATGTCATGTTCCGCATCCCAATGTGCCAGCGCCGAATGCGGTTCCATGCAGGCGTGATGTTGCGGCCCGCACCCATAGGTCGCACGTGTTCGGCGCGTGGCAGAGCTGGGTCTGGATGGATCGCCAAAGCTGCGCGAGGCCCGCGTGGCCACGTTGTTCGGCGCACGCTTTGGATGAACGGCGGGCGCGCCGCGGGCCAATGCCTGCACGACCGATGTCACATGCGGGACGGGTTCCCATTCTACGCGGATTAGGGCCAAGGCCGCTAATGCCTGCGCTTTGGTTTCCGCAGCCAGCGCGGCCACCTCCTGTCCCGCCCAGACCGCGCGCTCGATTGCCATGGCCGGTCGGTCGCATTGACCGTAATCGATATAGCTGCGATCCGGCAGATCCGCCCCCGCCAATACGGCTACGACACCGGGGGCCGCGCGTGCCGCGCTAAGATCGAGCTGGACAATTCGGGCCGCGGGATAGGGACAGCGCAGAACCTCTCCGACAAGCAATCCCTCGGGTGCGATGTCACGGGCATAGTCCAGCTGACCGGTTGTACGCGCTTCCCATTCGGGGTGCCGAATACGGGTGAAGGTCATGCCCGGTCCACCCTGCGCAAAGCCGCTAGGATTGCCCTGTAGCCAGTGCATCGGCACAGGTTGCCCGCCATCTCTTTGGCCAAGACAGCGTCGTCTGCCGGCAAGCCCGCGCGCAACAACACCATCGCCTGTACAATCACGCCCGCCGTGCAATACCCGCACTGGAACCCGCCAAGATCGGCCATCGCCTCGCGGAAGGGCAATGACTCTGTAACCAGTCCCTCGATGGTTTCCACTGGCTCCGTGACAACCGCCGCCAGCGTGACACAGGATAGCACGGAACGCCCGCCGACAAGCACCGTGCAGGCGCCACATTCTCCCCGCCCACAGGCCTCCTTTGTGCCAGTAAGGCCAAGCTCGTCGCGCAATATGTTTAGCAGCATGGCCCCCGGCGCGGCATTTATCTCCCGCGCCCTACCGTTGACTGTGATGGCGAGCGGTTCCATGTCAGGCTGGATGACGATCATGAACAAGCTCGCCGCCGACATACGTCTGCAGGACTTGGATGTTTTTCAACTCGTCATCGGAACAGGTCAGGATGTCACGGTCCAGAACGACCAAATCCGCGTATTTGCCCGATTCGATGGAGCCTAGAATGTTTTCCTGAAAGCGCGACCAGGCATTGTTTATGGTAAACATGCGGAGCATTTCCTCGCGCGTGGCATGCTGGCCGGGCAGAAGCACGCCCGCTAGCGTCTGGCCGGTTGTTGCCGAATACTGACACAAAAAGGGTTGTTCGAGATCATATACCACCGCAGGATTGTCTGTTCCGCCGGTGACCATGACGCCCGCATCCAACCAGTCGCGCAGGGGCATTCCCCAATCGCGCACCGTGCGTTTCCATGGATCAGTTTCCGACAACTTGGCGATACGTACTTGCTCCATGACTTCATTCATCCGAAGCGAGCGGGCAGAAGCATACCATGCCAGAAGCGGGTTTGCACCAAACACGATTCCGAGTTTTCTTGCGCGCTCTACATGGTCAGGCTTGAACAGGCCAAAACCGTGTTCAAAGCTGAAACGGCGACCGTCTATCGGCAAGTCAGCATCGGCCTCTTCCAAAGCTGACAGCACAACCTCAGCCGGTTCCTCGCCGCCGCCTGTGTTGACGTGAATCGCCATGTTCCAGCCGCGTTTGTTGAGATCGAGAATTATCTTGCGCAGCTTTTCCTTTGAAAAAGCCCACCAGCCATCGTTCACGACAACGAGCTTAATCCCGGCGATGCGTAGCATCGGGCTTCCGATGTGCTGCTTCGGGCCGAAATAAGTTTCAATCGCATTGCCGATCTCGTCCTCGTTCATGTAGCGCATTGGCAGCCCTAGAATGATATCCATTCGGGTCTTAAGAATACCGCGGCGGTCAGCTTCGATAAAGGCTTCCAATTCATCGATCGAGCTGCCCATCTCCCGGACGCCGACAATGCCGCAGGCGTGGTAGATCGCCTGCTGGGCGGTAATGGCTTCGATCTGGGCCTCTCGGTCGAAATAGAGAAAATCCCATTGTTTCTTGGGCAGACCCTCGTGCCGCCACCAAGCCATGCGGGCCATGTCGGCGCCGCCGGCAATCAGATGGCCTGTGGGTTCTCCATCCGCATCCTTATCGACCCAGCCTTCGGGCTCTTCGGGTTGACGGGTCTGGGAATGGATTCCGGCCAGCTCCAGCGCGAGGCTGTTGCAGATTACGTTCTTGCCGGACTGAAAGATATAGACCGGGTGATCCGGTGCGACCTTGTCTAGATCCTTGCGATTGGGAAACCGCCCTTCTTTAAGTGCCCCGCGATACATGCAGGACGTCCCGATCCACTGGCCTTTCGGTGTCACTGCTACACGCTCTGCAATCTCCGCGAGGATGTCGTCGATCGAGGGCAGCGTGGCGATGTTAACCTTGGGGCCGCCTGCGGTATCCAAACCAGCCAGCAGCATGTGGACATGATTGTCGAACTGCCCGGGTACAACACATCGGCCTTCCAAATCAGTGATTTGGGTGCGCTCGCCCGCGAGATTCATAACCTCGTCGGCATTTCCCACAGCCACGATCTTTCCATCAAACACGGCAAGGGCTTCCGCGATGGAAAAGCCACTGTCGACGGTGACAATTCGGCCATTAGTCAGGATCATGTCGGGACTGAATTGCAGGGTCATTGGGTTTCCTTTCAGGTTATTCGCGACAGGCATCAAGACCGGCCTGGAGCTTGGCCCGGTCAAGGTTCTGACCGATCACAATGAGACGATCGACGGCGTTCGAAGATTCTGCCGGAGAAAGCCAGTACCGCGTTCCCACTGCACTTACCGTCACTCGGTTTCGGTGGGGGGTGACGCGGACAAAACCTTTGGTGCGAAACACGTCACAGGGCAGGGCGCCCAGCCACTTCTCGAGCCGCTTCGGGTCAAACGGCAGGGAAGCATCGAGCACAGTGCTCTCGAAATTGTCGTGTCCATGCTTAGTTTCCGTAGGCAGAGGTTTTTCGCTGGTCCGCGCTCCAATCAGGACTGATAGGGGCACATCGCCAGAAATGCAGGGTAGAACGCGGGCTGACGGATTTAGAACGCGGATTCCGCGTTCGATCAGACCGGGAATGTCTAGCTCGACAAGGTCCGTCTTGTTTACAAGCAGGATATCTGCTGCCGTGATTTGCTGGAATGCCGCCTCGGCGCTGTCAAGATTTCGGTCGAAATTCTCTGCGTCGACCACGGTGATCACGCCATCAACCTGTACGGCCTCGACCAAGCTGGAATGGGCGAGTTCCGACAAGACCGGAAAGGGATCAGCAAGCCCGCTGGTTTCAATCAGGATTGCATCTGGGGGGGGGGCGACCTGAAGGACCGCATGGATCGCTACCAACAATTGCCCGCGCGTGGCACAACACAGGCAACCATTCGCCAGCTCCACCACCCCGCCCTGCGCCCCCTCGACAAGAGTACCGTCGATGCCCACTTCGCCAAATTCATTCACGATCACGGCCATTCGACTGCCGTGACTTTCTGACAGGACCCTGTTGAGAAGCGTCGTCTTGCCGGCGCCAAGGAAGCCGGTCAGCAGGGTGAGGGGAATCATCTGGCGCACCCTGCCTTGCGGTGCTCTTCGCGTGTTTCGTCAAACAAGGAGTCGAAATTGGGCCGCCACGTGATGAGCTTTTCAAGGCAGGCATCGAAAGTGGCCCGCTCGTCTTGGTCCAGCACGGATAGTAGATCTTCGTTCATCATGTTGCCGATCCGCTTCGCACACTCCACCACGGCCAGTCCTGCATCGGTCAGAGAAACGCGCGTCTGGCGCGCATCCAGATCGCAGATGCGCCGTGTCAGCATCCCGGCCTTCGACAGCTCTCCGATAAGCCTCGACACCAGCGTCCGTTCGTAGAATGTAGCATCGATCACTTCGGACACCGTCGCATCAGGTGTTTCCGCTAGAATGCGCATGACCCGCAACTGCCGGATGTCAAATCCGAATTTGTGACGGTACACAGCGTCGGCAGCACTCTGGGCGACGCGCGAAACCAGTTCGAGACGGTAGGAAACATAGGTGTCCAGAAGCGGTCGCTGTACCATTCTAGTGCCTTCCTTTCCCATCGAAGTCAGATGGGCCGGTTCCACATCCACGGGCAAAAATATGTGCACTTTACACATTGTTCATTTAGCTTATATTGAAATATGCACATACAGATTCCCAAAGTCAAGCGGCATGGCAAGCCGACGGATAGATCGGAGAGAAAATGCGTAACCCCAATCGGCCCAACCGGGCAAAAGACCTCAAGGCACGCGCTTGCGCTGCCATAGACACCTACGCAGCGGGCTTGATCGAATGTGCGCTCGATTTGCACGCCCATCCCGAAATCGCCTTCGAAGAGGTCCGGTCTTCCGCCGCGCTCGCCGAGCGGCTGCGCGATGCGGGGCTGGAGGTGACGCTTCCGGCGTATGGTCTCGATACGGCCTTCGTCGCCGAATTCGGCACAACCGGTCCGGTGCTGGGCATCGTTGCGGAATACGATGCGCTGCCGGGGCTGGGCCATGCCTGCGGGCACAACGTCATCGGCACATCGGCGCTTGGCGCCGTGTTGGGTCTGGCAGAACTTGGCGAAGATTTGCCCGGTCGGATCCGCCTTCTTGGCACCCCCGCTGAAGAAGGCGGCGGAGGCAAGGTTATCATGGCCCGCGAAGGCGCGTTCGACGGGCTGGATTGCGCCATGATGGTACACCCCGCCGATCGAAATCTGCCGAGCTTTCCCCTGATTGCCGCCGCTTGGATGACAGCCACGTTTCATGGCCGTTCGGCCCATGCCGCAGCCACGCCCGAGGCCGGGATCAATGCGCTCGACGGACTCGTCACCGCCTATAACGCCATCGCGGCTTTGCGCCAACAGATACCAGGCGATCACCGGGTTCATGCGATCATCCGCGAAGGTGGGACCGCTACCAACATCATCCCGGATCGCGCCGTTGGCGCCTTCGGCCTGCGCGCGCCCAGCCGCAAGGCGCTGGAGGAGCTCAAGACACGGGTCACCGATTGCCTCAACGCCGGTGCATCGGCCTCCGGTGCGCAGGTTGAGATCGTCGACAGTCAGGTGCAATATCACGAACTGATCTCCAATGCGCCCATCGCCGAACGCTTCCGGATCAACGCAGAAGCTCTGGGACACACATTCGAAGCGGTCGAGAACCTCTCGGGGAGTAATGTCGCAAGCACAGATTTCGGGAATGTCAGCCATCTCATTCCGGCGATTCATCCGATGATGGCGACCGTACCGCGCGGCACGGCGTTCCACACCCCCGACTTTGCGCTGCATTCCGCAAGCGATGCTGCGATGTCGGCGATGCTGGACGCCGCAAAGGCGATGGCGATGACCGCGATCGATATTTTGTGCGACACCGATCTCCGCACAAGTATGAAAAAGGCATTTGTCGGTGCCACCGCGCACGCCTAATGCAGGCTTGCGCGGCTGCAGTGCCATCCGTCAGCTCCCGTTCTGATCGACGTCGTCGCGCAATTGCATCCGCAAGAGCTTACCCGTCGCGTTGCGAGGTAGTGTCGCACGCAGGACCAGCTTGCGCGGGTGCTTGTAGCGGGCAAGTTGACCTTCGCAGGCGGCTTTGATCCTTTCCAAGGTCGGTGGCTCGCCGTGGGGCACGATCACGGCGACCACGATCTCGCCCCAGCGAGTGTCGCCCAGCCCAATCACGGCGACGTCCTGCACGCCCGGCAAGTCGGCGAGGCAGCGTTCTACCTCGGCCGGGTAGACATTTTCGCCGCCGGTAATGATTTTGTTGCGCGCGCGGTCCACCAAAGTGACAAAGCCTTCTTCATCCATCACGCCGATATCGCCGGTGCGAAACCAGCCATCTGGCAGAAACGACTGCCTAGTCGCCTCCGGGTCGTTCCAGTAGCCACTGGCGATGTGCCGCCCACGTAACTGAACTTCGCCCGGCACACCCGTTTTGGTGGCTTTGCCAGACTCGTCCCTGAGCCGCAATTCGGTATGGAAAAAGCCGCGCCCGACGCTGCCCGCCTTTCGCAAGGCATTGGCGGCATCCACCACCACGCCCGGGCCGCAGGTTTCTGTGGCTCCCATCGTCTGAAGTAGGGGGATGCCCAGATCGGCATAGCGGCGGATCAGGGCGATCGGCACTGGCGCGCCGCCGCCCATCACCCAGCGGACCGATTGCAATCGCTCCAGCGCGAATCCCGGCGCATCGAGAAGATCGGCCAGCATCACTGGAACCGCAAAGAAATGCGCCACGCGTTCGCTCTCGATGAGCGTCAAAACGGTCTCGGCTTCCCATCGCGGGGGGATGACCAGAACCATACCCAGATGCACGCAATGCAGAAGGAATGACAAGCCGCCGACGTGAAACAGCGGGACCGGCAACAGGTGCGTATCGCCCGCTCGCATGTCCAGCGTCGGAACCATTGTCAACGACGCCCAGAGCATCTGATCATGGGTGATCAAGACCCCCTTGGCCCGACCCGTGGTGCCCGAGGTGAAAACCAAGAGTACGGAATCGGTTGGCTGACATGGATGGGCAGGAACGGGGGGCGCCGTGTCGGCAAGTAGGTCGAGCGCGCCAAGTTCCTGCCGCCGGAGATCGGGGCAGGTCAGTTTCAGCGCTTCGGCAGTGGAGGAGTACTCGCGATGATGCAGCAGCAGCCGCATCCCTGAAAGCGCCAGAATGTCCGCTAGTTCGGCAGCGCTTAGCCGCGTATTGAGCGGGCAGGCAATGGCCCCCAGCCGCGCCAACGCGAAAAACGCTTGTGCAAAAGCCAATCCTGCGGGCAGCAGCAGGCCCACCCTGTCACCCGGTCCGATCCCCATAGCCGCAAAGGCCGCCGCCATGCGCGCGGCCCCCATCTCGAGCCCGTCAAAATCGCACGTCCCGTCATCGGCGATGACCGCGCGATCCGTGCCGCCCGTCGCCGCACGTCGGGCCAGAATGTCGCTGACGCTCAATGTCTGTGGTCCCATGTCCTAGCGCCTTTTGAACGGGCTATCGCGGACGTCGAGAAATGCCCGCATCCCGCCTTCTTTCATCGCCGTGGCGAGCGCGCGCTTCCACGGCAGATCGGCCCCGATCATGATCGTGTCGGCAAGTGTATGGCGTTCGGTTGCCGCACGCAGGCCCATGGCATCATAGGCGGCCTTGAGGCTGCGCTTTTTCAGCTCAAGCGCTTCACGCGGAACCAAGGCCAGCCGTTCGGCCATGGCCTGCGCCTGAATATGCAGATCGTCTGCCGAGACAACCCGGTTCACCAACCCGAGGCGCGACATCTCGGCGGCACCGATGGCATCGCCGATCAGGTAGAATTCATGCACGGCGCGCGCATGCGTGAGGAACGGCAGAATCAGAAAGGGCGACAATGCGCCATGGCGGATCTCGGGTTCGGCCAGACGCGCGGTATCCGATGCGATGACCAGATCGCACGACATGGCCAGCGCGGCACCGGTGGCGACGGCATGGCCATTGACGGCCGCTATCACCGGCTGTCGCTGTCGCCAAACCGCATTGAACAATTGGGTATTCTGGCGAATCAGGGCTTCCAAATCGGTCAGGCTTGACTCTTCGATATCCTCCATGTCCCAGCCAGTACAGAACGCGCGTGTGCCGCTACCGGTGATGACAATAGCGCGGATATCTGTCCGGCCCGAGAAGTCAGCCAATGCTGTGACAATTTCGCGGTCTGTGACATTCATGCGCAACGCATTGAGCCGATCCTCCCGCCGGATCGTGATCCAGCCTACTGGGCCGTCTTCGGAAACTTCGATGTCGTTCATTTCCATCTTTTTCTCCTTTGGATAGACTGGCAGAGATCGGTAAGACCTTTCGAATGATTCCAGTCAATGCCGGTCTTTGTAAGGGCGGAGTGTTGGCGACTATGCCGCGCTGGCCGGGACCGTCATGACTTACGATAAGGTTGGGTTAGTGCCGCTGGCAGGTTGGACGACCGGGCGGCCCCGGCGAGAGCCACAAGCGCCAGAACGTAGGGCAGAGTGACGAAAAACTGATAGGGGACTTGGGGAAAGAATGGCTGTAGCCGTATCTGGGCAGCATCGGCAATCCCGAAGATCAACGCCACTGCCAACACGCCCAACGGATTCCAGCGCGCAAAAACCACGCAGGCGATGGCG
Source organism: Salinihabitans flavidus (assembly GCF_900110425.1). Lineage (GTDB taxonomy): Bacteria > Pseudomonadota > Alphaproteobacteria > Rhodobacterales > Rhodobacteraceae > Salinihabitans > Salinihabitans flavidus. The sequence continues at coordinate 26,573 of NZ_FODS01000031.1, forward strand.
ATGAAACCACGCCCGGCGACCATGTCCTCGACGAAACCGGCCAGTTGGGCGGTGGAGAGATAGGCGCCGCCGATCCCGGCCATGGCACCGCCAAAGATAGTGCACAGCATCCGAACTTTGTCCACGTCGATGCCGGCACTGTCCGCAGCCTTGGGGTTTTCGCCCACCGCGCGAATGGTCAGGCCAAGCCCGGTGCGCGTCATAATCCACCACAAGCCCACCGCCAGAAGAATTCCGAGATAGGCCAGCGCATGATGCGAAAAAAGCAACGGGCCCAGAAGCGGCAGGTCCGACAGCACACCCAGATCGAGACGATCGAACCCAGGCACGCGCATCGATGGTTGCCCAGCAAAGACAAGCCGGTAGCCAAAACCTGAAAGCCCCAGCCCCAAAAGGATCAGCGCAAGCCCCGAAACGATCTGATCGACCTTCAACCGCACTGCGAATAGCCCATGCAGTAGACCCAACGCCGCGCCACCCAGTATCGCTGCCAGAAGCCCGCCCCACGGACTGCCCGTGGCGACCGAAAAGGCGACGGCCAGAAAGGCTCCGACCAGCATAATCCCCTCGAGACCCACGTTCAGCACGCCTGATTTTTGGCCGATGGTCTCGCCCAGGGCTGCAAAAAGCAGCGGAATGGCAAAGCGCACCCCACTTGCCAGCAATCCGGTCAGAAACATCAGGTCCATATTCGGTCCTTTCGGGTCATCTCTCTTTCGCCATGGTCAGGATCTGCAGCACGAGAAATGCCAGAACGATCATGCCCTCGATCACATGCACCAGAGGAAACGGAACCTCGGTCAACCGGGCGACGGAATCCGACCCGACATAGAGCCCAGAAAAGCCGAAGGCGGCCACCGGCACCCAAATCGGGTTGAGCCGCGCCAGCAGAGCCACAGCGATGGCGGTAATACCGATGCCGCCGACAAAACCCTCCTGTAGGCGGCCATGAAGGCCTGACACCTCGACAATGCCGGCCAGTCCCGCCAGCGCACCGCTCAGACAGAGCACCGAAAAAGCGATCACGCCGGGCCGGATGCCGCCATAGCGAGCGGCATCTGGGTTCTTTCCCGTGACGGTCAGCGCATAGCCGTAGCGACTGCGCGCCACGAGAAACCAGACCGCCACGCAGGCCAGTGCCGCAACGATCAACCCTGCCGACAGGCGCGTGCCATCGAAGAGGATCGGCAGCCGAAGCGAATTTGCCAGCTTGTCCGAACGCGGGAATATCCCCGAAGCCTCTTGCAGCGGGCCGCGGATCAGCCAACTGACCATTTGGATCGCGATGTAATTAAGCATAATGGTTGCGATAATCTCGTTGGCACCGAAGCGTGCCTTGAGGAACCCTGCGATTCCGCCCCAAACTGCGCCACCCAGCGTGCCTGCCAGCAAAAGAAGGGGCAGCGACAGAGCCGAAGGCAAGGGACTGAGTATCGGCGCGCAGGCCACCGCCAGTGCTGCACCGATCAAAAGTTGCCCTTCAACCCCGATATTGAAGACTCCGGCTCGAAAGGCCAGCACCACCCCCAACCCGGCCAGGGTCAGCGGAATACTGCGCACCAGCGAATCCGCGATGCCCGCGCGGTTAAGGAAACCTTCGCCGATCAAAATCGCCAAAATGCGCAAAGGCGATTCTCCGGCCAGCGCGATCAGGCCGAGCAATGCCAGCGCACCGATTCCGAGCACCAAAAGGGCCACACGGCTGTCGCGGTCTAGCGACGGCAGGACAAGACTGGATTTCATGTGTGCCCCGCCATCCAGGCGCCGATCTGCGCCGTATCGGTCTGGGCCATGTCGACGGGGCCAAAGGCACCGCCTGCCGCCAATACCACCACGCGGTCGGCTAACGCCCGGATTTCGTCTAAGTCGGCCGAAACCAGAAGAATTGCTGCACCCGCATCACGCTGCTGCCGCAAGATGTTCTGCACGGCGCCAATCGTGCGAATATCAAGCCCGCGCGAGGGATGCGCGGCAAGGATGACTTTCGGTCCTGCCAGCAATTCGCGCGCCAAAACAAGTTTCTGTTGATTGCCTCCAGACAGACGACCGATGGGCTGGTCAGGCCCGGTCGTACGAATATCATATTCGTCTATGGCGCGGCTTGTGTCGTCGCGTGCCCGGGACCAGTCGAGCATCGCCCGCCCATAGCGCCGAGAAAAGACGTGGCTGAGAATCATGTTGGCGCCAAGCGACAAATCCGAGATGATTGCCTGGCGGCGTCGATCATCAGGGACATGGGCCACGCCCGCATGGCGCAGCACGCGCGGCGACCAGGGACCATCGCTGCTGCAATTGCAGATTTCCGCCGTGCCGCCATCTGGAAGGTTCACCCCTGCCAGACATTGCACCAGTTCCGACTGGCCATTTCCGTCGACACCGGCCAACGCCATAATCTCGCCTGCGCGGATGTCAAAGCTCAGCCCCTGCACCGCCTGCGATCCGTTGGCGCGGCGCAAGGCAAGATCGCGCACCGACACGCGGGTCGGAGCGTCATTCGCCGGGGCGGCCTGACGCGCAGGCATCACATCTCCCGGCATCCGCTCCGACTCTTGCACCGTGTCGGTGCTACCCGAAATCATTGCAGAGATCAGCCCTTCGGATGTTACATCCATCACCGGCAGATCACAGACCAGTTGACCTGAATGCATGACAGCCGCCCTGTCGCAAACTGCAAAGACATCGGCAAGACGGTGGGTGACCATGAGAATTGCGACGCCATCGGCGCGCAGCGCGCGAACCACATCAAAGAGGCGGGCGACGTCTTCGGGGCTCAGCACGGCGGTGGGTTCGTCCAGCACCAGAAGACCGACCTCGCGCGAGAGCGCCTTGAGGATCTCGACCCTCTGCTGCCCCGCCACATCCAGCGAACCGATCAGAGCGCCCGCCTCAATTTGCATCCCGATCCGCTCGGCGACCCGGCGCACCTCGGCATGCAGTGCCTGCCGGTTCAATCGCCCCGGCCCCGCACGGCCCAGGGCAAGCGTTTCGGCGACGGTGAAATCGCCCACGAGGGCATAATGTTGATGCACCACCCCGATGCCCCGGTCGAGCGCGTCGCGGGGAGAGGCGATCAGCACCTCTTTGCCCCGCACACGGATCTGGCCGGAATTCGGGCGCGTCATCCCGGTAATCATGTTGACCACTGTGCTCTTACCGGCACCATTTTCGCCCAGAAGTGCGACAACCTCGCCGGGATTGAGCGACAGGCTCAAACCGGCGACGGCGCGCACCTCTCCATAACTCTTGGACAGGTGCGCAAGTTCAAGCACCGGCACCGTTGTGTGGGCCGCGTGATTGGTCTGCATCATTCAGGTTGGCCCGTGATCGTGCCGCTTTCGATATCCGCCAGCATCTGTTCGACATCGGCCTTTTGCGCATCGCTCAGCATCTCTTCGAAACGCCCTCGAAACGGGGCAAGGCCGATCCCGTTCTCGGGCAGGCCGAGGACGTAGACCCGTGGCTCGATGCTGCCGTCGATCACCTTGCCGATAGCCTGGTCGATGTTCACATCGATGTTGATGAGGGCCGTCGTCACGATCGTGTCGGGCGCAGCCTCGTAGCTGTCAAAGGCGGTACCGATCGCCATCACCCCGGCGGCTTCAGCCGCCTGAATGGTGCCCACCACATTCTCGTTGCCGGTGGAGGTGACAACATCGGCCCCCTGTTCGATCAGCGATGTCGTGATCTCAGCGCCCCGTGCGATATCGGAAAAGGATCCGACATAGGCCGACAGCACATTGACGTCTTCGCGCACGGACGCGGCACCCTTGGCAAAACCCGCGTTGTAATCCTCGATCACCGGAACGGGGACACCGCCGATATGGCCGATCGTACCGGTTTGCGTGACCATGGCTGCGATGGTGCCAGCCATATAGCCTGCATCGTCCCAGCGATTGTCAAAGGATGCGACATTGGGTTCAGCGGAGACCTGCGCGGTGTTCACGATGAACCAGGAGTCGGGATAATCGGCGTGGATCTCCATCACCGGTTCGGCAAACTGGAAGCCGTGGCCAATGATGACGTCATAGCCTTCACGAGCATAGCTAAGAAGCGCTTCGGTGATCTCGGAAAAATCCGTGTTCTCCCGCACCGAGACTTCGATGTCGTATTTCTCCTTCGCGGTCTGGATGCCGGTATTGGCGGCCGAGTTGAACGTGCCGTCGGTCACGGACCCCGGCAGAACAAGTGCAACGCGCAGCGAATCTGCGAACGTCGGCGCTGCAGCAAGCGGCAGGGCAACGCTAAAGGCGGCGATTATGGCTGGTCTGATCATTTTAGTCTCCCTATTATGTGGTGGCGTTTTTGATTTCGCCTTGAGGTCGTTTCTGGAGGTCAATCTTGCGGCATCAGGCGCTCAGCGATTTCGTCGATGCTCAGAACATCGCCGAATTGCTGGATGATTGTTTCCAGCGCGGCGCGGTGTTCATCGTCCGACAAGGCCGCGGTCGCATCCGAGACCATCACGACGTTGAAATCCATCATCATCGCGTCGCGGGCAGTGGATTCGCAGCAAACATTGGTTTTTGTGCCCGTGATGAGCAACGTGTCGATGCCGAGGCTGCGCAACACACGCTCCAGCGCAGACGAGCCGGGGATCAGCGCGGAATAGCGATTCTTGAGCAGGCGGATATCGTCGTTGCCGGCATCCAGCCCGGACCAGATCTGCTGACCGGCCCCGCCGGGCGACAGGCTTTCTATCGTGCGGACGCGCACATCGTCGGCTACGAAATTGTCGAAGAACTGGCGCCAGTCGCTGCCCCCGTTGCCGGTACTCTGATTGGCGTGGTTGACCCAGATGATGCGCCCACCCGCAGCGCGGACGATGGCGTTGAGCCGGTTAATAGGCTCCACGATCGCGCGCGACAGCGGCACCTCGGCCGGGCTGCCTTCCTCACAAAATGTGCCCTGCATATCGATCACGATCACCGCTGTGCGCGCCGGATCGAACCGGTCAAAAAGGTGCAACCTGCCGCGGCGCGCGATGACGCGTTCAATGATTTCGTCCCGGATACCTACCTGATGCATCGGTCGATTCCTCTTGTCATATTAAAAGCTCAGCCCCTCAGAAAATACCCAGAAAACGCGGGTGGTTCCGGGAGAAATGTTTTCCCACGAATGCGGATCGCTGCATTTCAACTGGATCGTATCGCCGACCCCGAGATCAAAACTCTGGCCGTTCACGACATATCTGATGGCACCGTCCAGAACATGGCACAATTCCTCGCCGACATGGCGCATTGGCTCCTCGCCCGATGCAACCCCTGCGGCGATCGTGCCCAGCCGGGCCTCGAGGATGCCTGGTGCGAAATCGCCGTGCAGGTTTTCCAGACTCAACGACATTTCCGGCAGATCAAGCGTCGCGCGGGTCTTGCTGCGTACCAATGTGAAGGCCACGTCCCGCCCTGCCTGTTCGTCGATGAGAAAGCCCAGATTTTCGTTCAGCGCCTCGGCCATATTGATTGCATGTACCAGGCTCGGATTCATCTGCCGGTTCTCGATCTTGCTGATCGTGCTGGGCGGCACGCCGCTGATGGATGCCAGATCACCCAGACTGAGCCCGCGGGCGCGACGCAGGTTGCGCAGCCGGGCGCCCAACCCTTCCAGCGCCCGCGTGTTCTGGGGGCGGACATCGCTCATCCGCGCGACGCCAGAATGTCGTTCAGTGTCGGATCTTCGGCCATGGCGGTTTCGGTATCCAGCAAAGCCGCGCAGCTCGGGCAATAGAAATGCCGCAAGACGACTCCTTCGTGACCGGTGTCAAAGGCCGGGCCGCCCGCCTGCGCCAACGGGATCTCGCGTCTCTGCGCATGCTCTTTCCAGGGCTCGGTCGCCAAACCCAGATCCTGTCCGCAGGCAGCGCAGACCGCCTGCCCTTCCATGACGGCCACCGAGGCCGATATCCGGTCCTGATCGCTCATTCTGCGGCCTCCTGTGCCAAGCGTGCGCTGCGGATGCCCTTGCGCTTTGCCTGGGTTTCAGTTTCGTCCACTGCACCGTCGTTCAGCACCACGCCATAGATGTCACCCGCGCTTTGCGCCGTGACCAGTCCCGCGGCCACGTCGCGGCACACCGCGTCTGGGTCGCGCACGATTGGGTCTCCATGGCCTCCGCCACCGTTCCAGCGCACATAGAGCGCATCACGGCCCATCAATGGATAGACCCCCCAGGACACGCGTTCCTGCGTGCCGGGAATCGCGTCCAGCCCGCCGGCCGCCGTCACCGGTGCGTTCGCGCCGTCCTCCGGAGCCTTGATCCAGACATAGGAATTGGGCGCGCCGGGATAGCCGCCCGCCAGCCCTTCGCTCATCGGGTGACGCGCCCCCTTGCCGGATATGACATAGTGGATGCCCCCGTCCGGCGCTTTGTGCGGGACCAGCGCCAGCTCACCGCCGGTGCCGCCTCGAAACTCGCCCGGGCCACCGCTGTCGGGGGCGCGGCGGCGGAACAGATAGCGCACGGGAAAGGCCGCCTCGACGGTCTCGACATTGGCCATGCGGCTGATCGGATTCGGGATTTCGCCGCCAATCTCGACCCCGTCAGCAAAGGACCGCGCGCCGCCCGCACCGGCGAAGGTTTCGGTCAGGATGCCGATGGATTCGCTACCCTTCTGATTGCGTCCAAACTTGAAGATCGCGAAATGGTTTGCGTGCCAGACGGCGGTCGACTGGTCGCGGTACTTTTCGCTCGCGCCCAGCATTTTGCCGATGGTCGAACAGGCGGCATTGTTGACTGACTGGATCGCGCCCACCGTCGCGACCGAAACCGGAGCGGGGCGGGTGCAATTCACGATGCTGCCCTCGGGGGCGATCATCTCGACCGGGCGCAGCACGCCCTCGTTCCAGGTGATGTCATAGCAGAGCAGCGGAAATAGCGGCGCGAAGAGACCGCCCAAAGATGCCCATTTCGTGCAGTTGATGCTGTAGGGGCTCTGCGGATCGGACCCCGAGAAATCAAAAATCAGCCGGTCTTCGCGTTTGGTCATAGTCAGATTGACCCGCGCGGTCACGCCGTTCACATCCAAATATTGCCGCGACTGCCATTGCCCGTCGGGCAATTCGCTTAGCCGCGCGCGGAACAGGTCTTCGGACTGTCTGACAAGCTCCGCGCAGGCAGTGTCCACTTCCTCGGCGCCATATTTCGTCATCAGGGACTGCATCCGGTCGCGTGCAACATTGTTGCATGCGATCATCGAGCGCAGATCGAGCGTGACCATCTCGGGCGAGCGGACCATATTCAGGATCGTGTCGAGCACGTCCTGACGCATCTCACCACCCGAGACCAGCCGAATCCCCGGCGAGCTGAAGCCTTCAGTATAGATATCGGGGGCTTGGGGCGCAAAGCCGCCCGGATTGACCGCGCCGATGTCATAGACATGGACGAAACACGCGCTCCAAGCCACCAGCCGCCCTTCGTGATGGATGGGAGAGACAAGATAGATGTCCGACGTATGCAGCGCGGCGGTATAGGGATCGTTCAGCAGAAATATGTCGCCCTCGTGGATGTCCCCCTCAAAGCGGCGGATAATGGATTTGCACGCCTCGGCAGCACTGGTCAGATGGTGCAGAAATCCGACGCCGCCCATCAGCAGGGTACCGTCCGCACGGTAGAGCGACACCATCAGATCGTGCCCCTCATTGGTGATCGCGCTGCCCGAGACGTGTTTGAGCGTGATCACGGCCTCGTCCACAATCCGGAAAAGCCTGTGGCGAATGATCGAGAATGTCATCGGGTCCATGGCGGGTTCCTTTTCAATCTGCATCGAATTCGACCACGATATTGCGCCAGCGGTCCATTCTGGCGGTCATCCGGTCAGGCAAAGCTATGGTGGTGATCGGCGTGTGGATGACCGCCGGCCCTTTGAGATGATTGCCAGGGCTCAGTTTTTCGAAGTCGTAGATATCGCCTGGCGCCATGCCGCCTTCGGCCTCAACATAGATGTCGCGGATCCCGGTGCGGGCGGCGGACGCGTCGGTCTCGCCTTCCTCCTCTGCCGGAAGGGTTGGGCGTGGCATGAGGCCACGCGCCGTCAGACGGAACATGGTCATTTCGATTCCGGCTTCGCGATAGGCCGAGCCGCGACCGTATTTGCGCTCGTAGAGCGCCTCGAAATCATCCACCAACTGAGCCACGCCCGCATCGTCAAGCGGGGAACCGGCCGCAATCTCGGTGGTCACTTCGTGCACTTGGCGTGAATAGCGCAGGTCAACCGACCATTTCATGCGCATCCGATCCGCTGCGATCCCCTCGGCGGCAAGCTGTGCACGCGCCTGCTCTTCCATTGGAGTGAAGATGGCGTTGATCTCGGCGGCGCCGGTTGTCGCGGGCAGGCTCTTTGTGACGGAATATTCATGCGCCACGTCCGCCGAAACAAGGCCGAAGGCACAGTTGACGGAAGCCGTGTAGGGAATGACCACACGGCGGACCGACAATTCCCGCCCGAAGGCCGCCGCCAGCATCCCGCAGGAGCCGCCGAAGGAATGCAGCACAAAGTCGCGCGGATCGAGGCCTCGCTCGACCGTGATCTCACGGATCAGATCCGTAATCTGCGCGCTGGCGATCCGATAGATACCGATGGCGGCCTCTTGCGTAGAGACGCCCAGCGGGTCGGCGATCTTTTCCTTGAAGATGCGTTCGGCCTTTTCGCGATCCAAGGTGATCGAGCCGCCTAGAAACTGCCCGGGATCCATATATCCGATCAATAGCATGACGTCTGTCAGCGTCGGCTCCTCACCGCCCTGCCCATAGCAGATCGGCCCAGGCCGTGCCCCGGCGCTGCGCGGGCCGACATGCGGCACACCTGTTCGTGGGTCGACCGAAATGATGCTGCCGCCGCCAGCCCCGATCGAAACCACCTCGATCTTGGGTGCGAGGTAGTGAAACCGGTCCACCATCGGCTCGCGCGCATATTCAAGCTTTCCATCCTGGATCACACCCACCTTGAAGGTCGTGCCCCCCATATCCGCCGCGATCACGTCAGGATCACCCATCAAGTCCCCTAGGAATTTGGCCCCGATCACACCTGCAGCCGGACCGCATTCGATCATGCCAACGGCGCGGTCGGCAGCCTCGGCCGCGGGCAGCAATCCGCCATAGCCCTGCATAACCATGGTGGCACCGGCATAGCCTTTTCCTGCCAGCAGATCCTGCAGCGAGGTCAGGTAATCATTGGTGATCTGGCCCGCATAGGCGTTGATCACGGCAGTCGAAGTCCGCTCGTATTCACCCGGGCTCGGAGCAATGTCCGAAGACAGGGTGACATAGGCCCCCGGCGCCACGCGCCTGACGATGTCGCGCACTTGGCGTTCGTGATCGGTATTGAGGAAGGACCACAGGAACGATACCGCGATGGCGCCTACCGTCTTTTCCTCGACAAGAAAGCGCACTGCCCGTTCCACCGCCGCCTCGTCCAGAGGCACCACAACCTCGCCATCGCTATCCATGCGTTCGGGAATTCCCACAACCGCATCGCGCGGAGCGAGCGCCGGGGCGCGGTCGGTCTGCACCGGATTCTTGATCCGGTCCTCCGTCAAACCCGACCAGCGGCCATAGGCACCGCGGGTGACATTCAGCGTATCCTCAAATCCCTGCGTTGTCAGCAGGCCGGTTGGCGTGCCGTCACGAGTCAGGACCGCATTGTCCACCACGGTCGAGCCGTGAATGAAAAGATGTGTGCGAACCAATAGCTCTTCCAGGCTGAGGCCCATCGGTTCAGCCGCTGAAACGATGGAGTTCAGCACACCGGTGGCGAAGTCCGGCGGCGTCGACAAGGCTTTGCCGATATGAATTACCCCATCGGTGCCGAAGATAATCGTGTCGGTGCAGGTGCCCCCGACATCGGTCGCTACTAGATAGCTCGTTTCGCCGGTTCCGGCCATGCGTATGCCCCCTCAGGATTGTCGTGTCTCGTCGTCGCGCGGCGTTCTGTCAGCGACGTAAATCAGATGTGCCGACGCAGTCCCGGTATTGGCCCAGGCCTGCACTTCGCCGGGCTGTGCGAGATAGCTGTCCCCGGCGTCCAGAGGCACCCGGTCCGCGCTGGCTCGTGCGACGGCTAGCGTGCCGTCGATGACCATGCAGAACGACGGCACGTTCGACAGGGCATCCGGCAGTTTATACAAGGCGCCAGGAGCGACCTCCACGCGGCGCGCATCGAGCTTCGCGTCCTCCAATCCGTCGGACAGGCGCTGTCCATCGGGGCTATACGGTCCTTCGCTGCGGCGCGTCACGGTAACCTGCGCACCTGCTGTCGTTGCCTCGGCAACGGCCCGGTCGATGGTCACCCCCAATGCCCCCACCACACGCAGAACGGTTGTCAGGCTGGGTGAGGATCGTCCCGCTTCCAATGCGCGGATCGATGCCACGCCAACCTCTGCCCGTTCGGAGAGCCCCCGAAGCGTTAGCCCTGACCCCGTGCGCTGTTTTTGCAAGTATTGTCCCAGCCTGCGGAGTTCGGCAGGACCGAAGCGATCCGGATTTTCTGGTTGATCGGATTTCGATTCGCGCATACCGGTACCTTTCACTTATAGACACGGTAGGTATCTTTTTTGAAACGCGCAATGTTTTCTTTCGGCGTTGCCGTTGTGACCTTCGGCGATATTTGGTGTCGTGTCTTGGTCTCTGCGTGTCCGTCGTCAGACAGTCTGATCAGCCAGCCCGAAAGATCAAGCACTGGACAG
>NZ_FODS01000034.1 GCF_900110425.1 Salinihabitans flavidus
AAACCCAGGGCAAAATAGAGCGATGGCATCAGACCATGAAGAATCGTGTTCTGCTGGAGAATTACTACCTGCCCGGTCATCTCGAGCGACAGATCGGGGACTTCGTCGACTACTACAATAACCAGCGCTACCACGAGAGCCTGAAAAACGTCACACCCGCTGACGTCTACTTTGGCCGGGACAAGGCCATTCTGAGAGAAAGGGAAAAGATCAAGAACCTGACGATCCGACAGCGCCGCTTGCAACATCAAAAACAAGCAGCATAATCAATCACACAACCGAACCAGAGCCTCCAATGTTCAAGCCGCTCTGATGTCCCATTTTATATGACGACGGACAGATCCGACCTGCTTCGTCTTCAAGTTTATCAAGTTGAGTGGTCATGGGTCGGGTAATGCTCTCGTGCAATAAGGGGATGTGGTTGGAGAGGCTCACCAGGAGTTGGCTTTCAGGTAATCAAGATTCACCTCCGGCAGGATGTCCGCCATTTCAGTGATTTCGGCCAGTTGCAGCAGATCAACCTGCACCACCTTGGACTTGTTCAACAGAATGGTCCGGTCTCGCAGCGTGAACGGGATGAAGGACCGTTCATCGCAAAGAACGTCGAGAATCCGTTGGCTCTGAGTGACATGGATTCCGCCAAATTGCTGACTGCCGTCTTCGAGAGTCGCTTTGACCGGAACGCAGTACTTGGGGTATTTCATGATAGTTCCTCGCAAGGTTGGACATGGTCATCTGATGGAGCCGGAGGGAGAATTATCGTGGAACGCGATTCAGGGGGCAAAAGGTGAAAGGCGTACAGGATCCCGATGCCTTCAGAGAAGCCTGTGCAGTGTTCGGAGATGAGGGTGCGCTGGCCCGACTTCGCACGTTCCGCGGGGATCTGGCGGCGCATCTGTCATGGATCGGCCAAGGACAACCCGATCACGCGGATCTCCGTGATGTGGCCCACAGGACGGCGGGCCGGGCGGGGTTTCTCGGTTTTTCGGCGCTGGCGGAGGCGTCCGCCCAGCTTGATGAAGCGACGCGTCGGAACCGAGGAATCGCCGCGGCTCTTGATCGCTGGGCGGAACAGGCGCGCATTGTCGCAGAGATTCCGCCAGAAGAGATGGATCGGGACGCACCCTGAACCGCTCAATGCTCGCCATGCAGGTCTGGCGCAAAGAGGGAGGAACGGAAAGAGGATTGTTGCCGACAGATCGGTTGAAAGTTGCCATTTTCACGACGCCCCGATGGCTTGAAGCACCGCCGGCGTCGCGATCACCGCGAACAAAACCGGCAGAAAGAACAGGATCATCGGAACTGTCAGCTTGGGCGGGAGCGAAGCCGCCTTCTTCTCAGCGGCCGCCATGCGGAAGTCACGGCTTTCCTTGGCCAGAACCCGGAGCGTCTGACCAAGAGACGTGCCGTATTTCTCGGACTGAATCAGGCCGATGACGGTGGCCTTGATACTATCCAGACCCGTTCTTGTTCCGAGATTTTCGTAGGCCTGTCTACGATCTGAAAGATAGGCAAGTTCGGCTGTGGTCAGCGACATCTCCTCGGCCAGTTCCTTCGATTGCGTGCCGATTTCCTCCGCCACCTTGCGAAAGGCACTCTCGCTGCTCATACCGGATTCGACGCAAATCAGCAGAAGATCGAGCGCATCGGGCCAACTGCGACGCAGGCTGTTGTGCCGTTTCGAGATGAGATTGCGCACATACAGCTTGGGCAAGGCAAAGCCTATGGCCGCACCAGCGGACGCCACGACGGCCATGAGTGGCAGAGACAGGTCCGGTTTCAGCACGAACACGAGATAGGCGAAAGCGATGCCCGGCATCGCTATGGCAGCGATCAACCGCGAGGCGAGGTAGGCCACCAGCGGAGCTCTTCCGTGCAGGCCCGCCATCCGGAGAAGTTGCGTCGCGCCACTTTCGTCTGTCAGACGCGCCAGACTCAGCCTCTCCACGATTCCGACAAAAACCCGGTTTGGCTTCTTGGCGAAGAGAAGCGAGCGCGCGCCGCCAACAGCACCGCTCCCAGACTGTTCGCGGCGGCGTAGTTGATGTCGGTTCCCCTCAATAGTTTGAATCCGCTCAGCCAGCCGGTCGCGGGCGATCCAGGGCCAACCAACCACAAGCATGACGCCAATGGCGGACAACGCAGAAAGCGCGATGATCGCTTGCTGAATCTGCGGGTTTGTCAGTTCGAGCAGCACGTCTCGTCTCCCTTACATATCAAAGTTGATCATCTGGCGCATCACAAACACCCCGATCGACATCCAGAGGGCGCAGGCGGCGATCACCATGATGCCGAGATTGGTTTGGTAAAGAACCGCGAGATAGTCGGGACTCGTCACCTGAACCAGACCTGCCACGACTATCGGAAGCGAGCCGATGATCCCCGCCGAAGTTTTGGCCTCCGCGCTCATCGCCTTCACTTTCGCATGCAGCTGCCGCCGACCGCGCAGCACTGTTGACAGATTGCCCAATGCCTCCGTCAGGCTCCCACCCGCGCGGTTCTGGATCGCGACGACGATCGCGAGGAAACCGACTTCCTGAAGCGGAACGCGCTGTGCCAGTCGATCAACGGCTTCCTGCACGGGAATCCCCACAGACTGGTCTTCGACGACCAGCCGGAATTCGGAACGGATCGGGTCGTCGGTGTCAACTGCGACAATGGCCAGACAATCGGCCAGCGGTCGCCCCGCGCGAACGCCCCGGACAATCACGTCAATCACGTCGGGAAAGCCCGCAGCAAATGCCGCCAGACGCCGCCGCCGCAAGAACTCGATGTAGATGTGGGGCACTGCCAGTCCTGCGGCAAGTGCGACGCCGGTTGCGATGAGCAGCCCGAACATCGACGACGCGACAAACGCTCCAACGGCGACGGTCGCACTGAAAAGCCGGTAACCAAAGGGCCTCCAGCTTAGGCCAGCTTCACGCAGACGCTGTTCGAGTTCCGGCCGCAGCCGCCGCTCTCTGCGGGCCGACTGCCGCTCCTCGATCTCCTTCAATGTCTTTTCGATAGCCTTGCGACGGATCGATGCCTTCCCCCCGGAAGCAGATGTTCCGCTTTCGCTACTGACGCCGCCGAGAACCAGCGCCATCCGCCGCTTTCGCAGTGCCCGCGTCTCGATCATGTTTGTAGCAAACGTCAGCAGAAGCCCCACCGCCGCCACAACGGCAAGGGGCACGATCAGAAGTGTAAAGTCGAATTGCAGCATTTTTTGCATCCGTGCCTGATCTAGGTGGTCTTTTTTGCCGCTTCGAGTGCGCGCGACAGTCGTTCATCTTCACCGAAGTAGCGGGCGCGGTCCCAGAACGCCGGACGCCCAATGCCAGTCGACTGGTGTTCACCGATGATGCGTCCCTGGTCGTCCTCGCCCGTAACCTTGTAGAGCAAGATGTCTTGCAGGATCGGAACGTCTCCCTCCAAGCCAAGCACCTCGGTAATGTGGGTGATCCGCCGTGAACCGTCCCGCAGACGCGCCGCCTGAATGATGACATCGATGGAAGACACAGCCATCTGCTGAATCGTCTGCGACGGCAGGTCGTAGCCGCCCATCGTGATCATTGACCCTAGGCGCGAGAGCGCCTCGCGCGGGGTGTTGGCGTGCAGCGTTCCCATGGATCCGTCGTGGCCGGTATTCATCGCCTGAAGCAGATCGAACGCCTCGGGGCCGCGCACCTCGCCAACTATGATCCGCTCAGGCCGCATGCGCAGGCAGTTCTTGATCAGGTCGCGCATTGTCACTTCGCCTGTGCCTTCGACGTTGGCTGGTCGGGTTTCCAGCCGGACGACATGCGGCTGTTGCAACTGAAGCTCAGCCGAATCCTCGCATGTCACGATCCGCTCTTCAGCGCCCGCATATCGTGTGAGACAGTTGAGAAGTGTCGTCTTGCCAGACCCGGTCCCGCCCGAAATCACGACGTTACATCCGATGCGACCGATAATCTTGAGGATCTCGGCGCCGGCAGGCGTGATCGAGCCGAATTCGACGAGCTGGTCGAGCGTAAGCTTGTCTTTCTTGAACCGTCGGATCGTCAGGCTTGGGCCGTCGATCGCCAGTGGTGGCGCGATCACGTTGACGCGGCTCCCGTCAGGCAGCCGCGCGTCGCAGATCGGGCTCGATTCATCGAGGCGGCGACCGACCTGGCTGACGATGCGCTGACAGATGTTGAGAAGCTGTTCGTTATCCCGAAAACGAATGTTCGTCTGCTGAACCTTGCCGTTCACTTCAATGTAGATCAGCTTGGTTCCGTTCACCATGATGTCTGCGATGTCATCGCGCGCAAGGAGCGGCTCGAGAGGACCGTAGCCCAGAACATCGTTGCAGATTTCTTCGGTCAACTCGGTCTGTTCACTGCTGGTCAACACAGCGCGTTTGGCCGCAAGAATCTCGCTTACAACGCCGCCCACCTCGCGCCGGGCAGCCTGAAGGTTCAGGCGATTGAGTTCGGTGATGTTGATCGACTCGATCAACGCGCCGAAGATTTCCTTCTTCAGATCGATGTATTCGGCCGCCTTTTCCGACGATACCACATTCGCCACGACCGGACGGGGCGGCGTAGGCGGTTTCTGCGGCTCCGTCAGCTTAAGTGGTCGGTCGTGCGAAGGGCGATCAGGTGCGGTCGCCGCCTGCTTCTTGTCGGAAACAGGCGGAACAGCATCGAACACATTTTTCAGCGATGTTCGTTTTCCAAAGGATTTTGACACGATGTTTTCTCTTCAATAGCGGTTCGGTACGGTGCGGTTTTGCGTTCAATCAAAGCCGAGTAGTCTACGAAGCCGACCGCGCCGTCGCGTTTTGCCCCGCCCTGTCAAGCTTTGGGCGAGATCCCGTACAGATCCTTGCGCTTTGCTGCGCGGCGCTTGTTCCCGGATCGTCCGCCCGTCGGTTGCGGCGGCCCCAAACGTCGCCGGATCGAATGTGATGGTCGCGCAAGTCAGAACATCTATGCCCTTGGCGAATTTGTCCGCGGGGATTTCCTTGCGTCTGGGCATTCGGCAGGTGTTCAGTACGACTTGGGTCGGAGCATCATTGGGCCGCAGGGCGCGCAGTCGCTCCATGATCGCCCGCGCATTGCGTAGGTTCGGCAGGTCTGGTGAGGCCACGACGATCACTTCGTCCGCCAATGTCAGGGCATCGAGGCTGCCAAGGGACCAGTCGTGCGGCAGATCGAGCACAACATACGGAAACGAGGTTCGCGCGATCTCGATCAAGCGCTCGATTGCGTCCGGCGCGGTCTCGACGTCGCACAGAGCGTCATCGAAACCGGGCAGAACACTCAGGTATTTGCCGCGTCGAACGATCAGTTGATCGAGAAGTGCGGCGTCGAGCTTTTCGACATCGCCAATGTATTTCTCCAGCCCCATCACCGACTTCAGATCAAGATTCACGGCGGCCGATCCGAACCTGAAATCGAGATCGAGCAACAGTGTCGGGCTGGCCTGTTCCTCGGCAATAGTCCAGGCCACGTTCTGTGCAAGGGTTGAGGCACCGACCCCGCCATTGGCGCCAATGAAGGCAAAGACTTTCCCGAGTTTCGTCTCTGCCTCCTGCGCGAAAAGCCTCTGGACCGTTGCGACATAGGCCAAGGGCGTGATCGTGCCGACAAGATACTCGGCGATTCCGCGTTCCATCAGTGTGCGATAAAGGCCAATGTCATTCTGGGTACCGATCAAGACCACCTTGGTCTCCGGATCGCAGATCTCGGCAAGCGCATCCAGTTCCCTCAGCAACGGCTCGCCCGTGGTGGCGATCTCGATGACCAGAAGGGATGGCGTCCGTCTCGTTTCGAAGATCCTGCACACTTGGGCGATCCCGCCGTCGCTCACCTCAGTCTTGACCCGGGTCAGCCGGCGATCTCCACTCGCACGCTCGATCGCACCACGCGTTGCGGCCGTCAGGCAGAACGCGGCTGCTGACAGATGCGGAACACGGGCGCCGGAAGGCGTCTCGCGGGGGTCCTCGAGTGGTCCCTCGTTGATCAGGATTGCGGCATGTTTCATCTTCTGTTCCTTTGACTGACAGCCTCGCGGGACGAACAGGAGGGACCGACGTCAGTTGATCACGACGTCCTCTATACTGGTTCCACGGTGGATGCGGATCGTCTTGGGCGGCTCCACAACCTCCATCGAAGTCTCGCCTGGCGTCTCGTCCATCGGTCGCAACGACAGCGAAAGCGTGCCTGTCGCCTGGGCGGCTGTTACTGCTTCGGCTTGGGCTTCGGTCAACTCGAGAGTCGCCGTTTTGCCAAGGACCGTGCCGGACTCCGTGTCATTTGTCGTCTGGTCGATGGCCAGAACCCGGACGCCTCTCAGAATGGTTCTGCTGCGCGACTCGCCGCCCTCTCTGCCCCGGGACCCTTCAGTGGTGTGAAGCACGTCGACGCGGTCATTTGGCAAGATGAACCCGCCAGCCGTGCTCTGTGTGCTCGCGTGGATCCCGACCGCACGCTTTCCGGGCGAGAGCATGGCCGCCAGAAATCCACCCGGGGCCTGCGTGAGAAGGTGGTTGGCAATCGGCTCGCCGATCGAGATCGCGCGGCTGGCGAACTGGCCGGCGAACTCCTTGATGGCATCCGGCCGCGCAGAGCGTTCGATGAATGTGGTCGGCACTGCATCGGCTGGCCACTGCTGCCACGAAAATGCGTCTGCCGTTGCCTGACTGCCGCGCGGAACGTCCTGCGCCGCCACGAGAACCGCCGTCATTTCGGTGGCTACCGGGGTCGGCGCTTCGGTGACGGGTTCGGGTGCGGTTCTTTGGGCCGCGATCCAAGCAGCGCCGCCACCCGCCGCGAGGGCGATGAGCAGAATGAGTGGTCTAAGCATGTCGGTTCTCCGAGCTGCGGCGCACGAGTTCGGTCAGCCTTTCAGAATGGCCCCCGGCCGCATGAGCGCGACAGCGATAGCTGCCGCTGCGATGGTAATTCGTAACCCATCGGGTCGCGCAGGGCGGTGATCCGCCCGTTGGCAAGACGGTGCGCGCCACGTTCGCGGGTTGCGATGAGTGCCAGGTCCACCAAACGGTCGGCCCAGGCTTTCAGCGAAAGGAGCGTCGACGCCACGGCGAATCCAAGCCAAGGCCTGGCAACCGCAAGCAGCTTGACGTCGCCGCTGCCCATCCCTCCACGTGCGAACAGGGTCAGTCCGCTCACGAGAATGGTGACTCCGACAGCGGCGCCGACGGCAAGATCGATCCCTTCGGGTTGTGACAGCGCGGGTTGGCCGCGCAGCCACCGGGCAGGTGCAGGGTGAGCGCGCCTGGAACGGGTATCCGACAAGCATCACTGGCGGGGTCGAGTAGCTGTCCGCCGATGTACCAGACAGATGCGACGATCACGCAGTCCTCCTGTCTCTCGGATGTTCCTCACGGGGCGAAGTCGCATCGCCCCGTGACCGATCATTCATTAGCCGCCAGCGCCCTGCAGTTCGGTCGAGACATCCCCGAAAATGCCGCCCAGATCGGTACCGAGAGTCGTGAGAGCCGTGATAAGAGCCACGGCGACGAGAGCCGCGATCAGACCATACTCGATCGCGGTCGCGCCAGAGTCGTTGGTCTTGAAGTTCTTGATAAATTGCAGCATGGGGTGCGTTCCTTCTTCGCAAGTTTGTCCGGCAATGCCGGCAGGGCTCCGAACTCGGTTTTCGAGTATCCGAGCGCCCTGGACGTGGATCGTCTGCAATGAAGATGAGGATTCTGCCGGCCTCAAACCAGCTAGCATGGTGTCCTAGTCATCTGGTCAGGCCAATCCGCCGGGTGAGCGGCGCGCGGCATCAGCTTATGGATGCGACCCTGCCCGCCAGGGCATCTTTCACCCGTTCAACCAGCTCGTTCGTGCGAAAAGGCTTGTAGAGCATCGGAATGTCGCTGGGCACCTGCCGTTCCTTCGGCAAGGAACCGCGGGAATAGCCAGAAGTGAAGAGTATCTTGAGATCGGGATGCATCTTCTGTGCCTTCTTGGCGAGTTGGACTCCATTTACGCCCCCGGGCATGACGATATCCGTGAGCAGAAGATCGAAATCATCGTCCTTTTCCAGAAGCTCAAGGGCGCTTTTCCCGTTTTCGATCTCGACGACGCGATATCCCCTCCGGCCCAGAACCGTGGAC
The DNA here is from genome assembly GCF_900110425.1 of Salinihabitans flavidus. Classification (GTDB taxonomy): domain Bacteria; phylum Pseudomonadota; class Alphaproteobacteria; order Rhodobacterales; family Rhodobacteraceae; genus Salinihabitans; species Salinihabitans flavidus. Next base: position 8,096 of record NZ_FODS01000034.1, read on the forward strand.
ACGAAGGAGCGGAGGTCAGCATCGTCCTCGGCGACGAGGATCCGATGTTCTCCTCTGAGATCAGTGACCTTCGGGGATTCAGTCGGCAGCGCGAGTTCCGCCTCGTGCGCAATCGGAAGACACAGCACAATGGTCGTGCCCTTGCCCGGCTCTGAATCGATGGAGGCATGACCGCCAGACTGCTTTACCATACCATATACCGAACTGAGGCCCATTCCCGTGCCGACACCGGGATCCTTGGTGGTGAAGAACGGTTCAAACGCGCGCTCTGCGACCTCTGGCGGCATCCCGCTCCCGTCGTCGATGACATCGACCTCGACAAACTCGCCGGGACCGCACTCGAAGTTCGTATCGTCATCGTGAATGCTGGTCGACCGGGTCCTGACAGTGATGCTCCCTTCCTGCTCGATTGCGGCCGACGCATTGAGGACAAGGTTGAGAAGCGCCGCTTCCAGCTTATCGGGATCGACGTATGCCACTGTCGGCGAATCGGTCAGGTCATACCGGATCTCCACGCTGGCATCGACAGCACGATCGAAAAGACGGTGCGACCGCCGGATCAGCGCGTTGATGTCGGTCGCTCGCAGTTCGAGCGGCTGGCGGCGCGAAAAGGCCAGAAGATCGCTCGAAATGCGGGCACCACGCTCGGCCGCGTCCTCGATCGACTGGAGTAACGGGCGAAACGCCGACTCGTCGTCGATATCGTCGAGCAGAATGTCGCAGTTGCCGAGAATGATGGTGAGCAGGTTGTTGAAGTCATGCGCAATTCCCCCGGTGAGCTGCCCGACGGTTTCAAGCTTCTTGGATTGGTGCAACTGAGCGTCGAGCAAGCGCAGATCGGTCACGTCCGACATGGCCCCGACCATGCGCCGGGGGGCGCCGTCGTCTTCGCGCAATATGAATGCCTTGTCGGTCATGATTCTCCACGTGCCGTCGTGGGCACGGACCCGATACTCGCAGTGCCACGTCTGTGCGTCGCCGGTAAGCGCGGCATCGAGGCTCTCGATGATCTTCAGGCGATCGTCGGGATGGATCCGCTCCAGAATGTTCTCGATGCGCCCCTCCGGATTGTTCTCGACGTGCCACTCTGAAACTGTCCCGAAGATTGCCTCGGAATTGTCGCTGTTCCATATGATGCCCGTGAGCATGTCCCAGTCCCAGATGATGTCCTGACTTGCCAGGCTGGCGAGGCGGAACTGCTCTTCGCGGGCAAGCAGACGTTCCTCATCTTCCCGTCGCTCGGTCGTGTCTCTCTGGACAGACACGAAATGCGTGCACTCGCCCGCGGCATCGAACAGCGGGTTGACGTCGATCTCGGTGGTGAAGCTGCTTCCGTCCTTGCGGTAATTGGTCAGTTCCGTGCGGATACTCTGGCGTGCCTGAAGAGCGGTGCGGATCTCGTCCAGACGCTCCCTTTCTGTATCCGGCCCTTGCAGCATGCGCGGCGTCGCGCCGAGAATCTCGTCCTGCGAGTAGCCCGTCGTGGTCGTGAACGCCTCGTTGACGAAGACGACCCGTGGGCCGGGAAGATCCAGTGTCTTTGCATCCGTGATCATTACCACATCTTTCAGCCGAGACATGGCGGCGTCGAGCAGGCGCAAACGCACGCGGGTCTCCCGTTCTCCGGTCACGTCGTTGAAATAGATGGCGACACCCGCCGGCGTCGGGTGAATCTTGACCTTGATCCACTGATCGGGTGTGTCAATCTCACCCTCGAATGTCTGGATCTCGCCCGTTTCCAGCGCGTCGCTGATCAACTGTCCGAACTGCGTTCCGACGGCCTTGTGAAGATCCTGCCAGATGTTGCCGCCGACGAGGTCGAGGTCCGGCACGCCCAGAATGCCGTGCGCTTTGCGGTTCATATACTGGATCGTGCCGTCGCGGGCGTGAATGACAAAGCCATCGCCCAGTGAGTCAAGGATCGTCTGGAGAAGCGCCTGAGCCTCGTCCTTGGCGCGCTGCGCACCCACCGACTCCCCGACATCCTGAAGGGCACCGTAGACTCCGACGATCTCACCGGACTGATCGCGTTCTGCCTCACCGATCACCCGCAGCCACGTCTCCTTGCCATCCAGTCTGCGGAATCTGGCAATCTCGTCAAAGCGGGTTCCCGCCCCGACGCAGGTCCAGAAGCCTTGCTCGATCCGCTTGCGGTCATTCTCATCCTCAAAACGGGCGATCTGGCCCTCGATCGTGAGAGGCTCGCCGCCGTCTGCTCCGACAAGATTGGCCTTCTCTTGCGTACCGCTCAACCTGCGGGTTGCGACCTCGTAGTGCCAACCGCCGATGCGCGCGACCTCGCCGGCCTGACGTTCGAGCCTGAGCGACCGCGCCAGCGCCGCCTCATTCCGTCGGAGATCGGTGATATCCTGAATGATGCCGGATATTCCGCCATGCGTTTCATCCGGCAGCGCCCCACTCGGTCCTGTGAGGGCACGGAAAACGCGGACATTTCCCACCGCATCGAGGGCGCGGAACTCCACGTCGGTCGTCCGGCGCTCTTGCATGGCGCGTTCCAAGGCCGCATCGAAAGCGGCGCAGTCTTCTGCCACGATCCGCTCTCGGAGGGCGTCTATCCGCACGATATCCTCCTCCTCGGGGAAACCAAGGATCGCCCGCATATGCGGCATCGTGCGGACCGATTTCAGATCCGGCAACAGCGTCCATGTGCCGAGATTGGCAAGTTCGCAGGCCTGTTCCAGTGTCGCCGCTTGCGCTTCAAGCTGCGCATTCATTTCATCGAACCTCTCTTCGAGGCGTCGCAGATCGTGCAAGACACCGCTCATTCGCGCGCCTTCGCCCCCCTCTTCCCGGGGTGCGGCGTCGAGCATACGCCGGACCGCACGATGCAGTCGCTGCAAGACGATAAGCGACACGGCGAGGGCGAACAAAAGCGCCGCAAGCGCCAGCGCAGCAAACATCGGCATCTCTGTCATCGGAACACTCTCTCTGGCGTTGCCGTGAAAACATGGAGGGGTCCGTATCCGTGTACACAATAACGAACAAACACGTTCCGGACGACTCCTGCGAGTACAATCTGAACGATTCCATCAGGCGCAGGCCCGTCGTGACCCGCACGGATGGCCTGAACCACGGACGCGGACAACAAGAAGGCCAAGGGCTGCGATCGTTTTTCAAGCTTCATGGCATTTCCATCGACCTCCGCCCCGGCGCGGTACCTTGCAAGAGGATCGCATTCGGTTGTTCGACGCTGGAGCCGGCTCTCTATTTCGACACGAACGAGTTCGAACCTTGATGACCGCTGCGAGAGTTCTGTGGTGTCGCGTCGATCACGCGCCGATGATAACGCCCGAGATAGCTCCCTGAAAGCATGACAAGACCACTCTTCAATGTGCGATCCAACCAGTGGTTTCTTGTAGCAGACTTGCCCGACGCGGGCGAGCGCCGAATGGGTCGGATTGGCGATACCACTTGATTTCGCCGCTTTGAACCTCCAACTTTAGAAACCCGCGAAAAGACTTGAGAAAGTCTCAATCAGATCTGAGCCCCCATGACGAAGCAGAGCACATTGTCGACGCTAACGCCCGTCATCGTCATTGATGATGACGAGTTTTTCCGCGTTGCCATCGAAACTGTATTGCGCAAACGGTTCGGGGTTGAAACCGTCATCGCCTGCGCGACGGTGCAGGACGCTATCGACCAGATTTCCAAAGGGACCAGTTTCGGCCTCGGCCTCGTTGATCTGAACATGCCCGGGATCGACAATCGAGAGCTTCTGGACACCTTGAAGGCCGCACAACCGGAGATCCGCCTCGTGGTGCTATCAGCCTCCAGATCCCAGGAGGACATCCTGATGGCGCTCTCGGCTGGTGCCCAGGGTTTTATCAACAAGGGCTTGGGTATCAGCGAAGCAGAGGTGGCAATCCGGCAGATTGCCGGAGGGGCGGTTTACGTCCCTCCCTTCACACCGCAATCGGGAGTTGCGGCGGTGGCGCGTGAAGCCGGGGACGAGCGCTCTGCTGTCACTCTTACCGCGCTGACGCCGCGCCAGTTGGAAGTGCTTCGTCTTCTGGTTGCGGGGCAACCGAACAAGGGAATCGCGCGGGCACTTGGTATCAATCCCAGCACCGTCAAGTTTCATCTTTCCTTCATTTTCCAGATTCTCGGGGCTTCGAACCGCGTCGAGGCTGCTATTCTTGGCGCACAGATCCTCAAGAATTACGGCGAGTGACATCCACCGCAAAGCGCTTCAGCTGCGCGCTGACGGCCCTGGCATCCAGACCTTCACAGCAGACGAGACAGCCGGGCCACGAGATCGCGTCGGCGATAAGGTTTCGGCAGGAGTTCGACATCTAGCGGCATATCCTGTCCGGCAACCTGCAGTGAACCGGGATCGCCCGACGTAAGAAGCACACGAAGATCGGGCCGGATGGCAAGGGCCTGGAGCGCGAGTTGTGCCCCGTTCGACGTCTTTCCAAGTCGCAAGTCAATGATAGCGGCCCGAATATGCTGGTCCTGTTCCAGCCAGCGCACCGCGGCCTCAGCATCCGTCGCAGTCACGGCCGAGTGTCCCAGCGAGGTCAACACTCGCACGGTATAGTCCAACATCATTTGATCGTCGTCGACGACGAGCAGTTTCGCAGGGTCACTCATCTGGCACCCTCCATTTCAGCCGAAACGAAGAAAGCGAGGGCAATGCAAAGGGGTTTGCGAAGCTCGCGTTGGCGGCGGCGCTCTCGTTGGGCAGGATACTGGTCTGAATAATCACGTTCGGGCCTTCATTTATGGAGCCACGTAGCGGTTTCCACGCCCTCGGCGCAACCCTTGCGAATATCCTCACTCCGAAGCAAGGACGGGAAAGCAGGCTTCCACTTCGATCCAAGTCTCAGGCAGAACGGCCAGAACGCTGGTAAACTGGTGCCGGATTGCGATCTTGGCAAAGTCGGCAGCGCTATGACAGGCTGCGGACGCTTCGGGGGTTATCGTTTCGTCTTGAATTCCGATGGCCCATTGCTTGGCCTGCTCCTTGACAAAACCCACCGTTCCGCCCCGGTCCATGCTCTCGCCCGTAAAACAGGGGGCGAGGCGCAGCCCCAGACAGCGCGCGCCGGTCGATGCGGCGTCCTGCAATGCGAGCCGGGTCCAGACGTACCGGCTGATTTCGATTGACCCGCCCAGCAACAGCATGAGAGGCAGCGCGATGGCGGCGAACTCGATGGCCACGGAGCCGCGCCGGTCCGACAGAAACGCCCGGATTGCGCCGATCCCGGTCATTGCAAGCGCAGCATTGTTTGCGTCTTGACCGAGTCTCCTTCGATGAAGGCATATCCCGGAAAGATCGTGACATGGCGCGTGGTCGCGGAAATTTGCACGAACTGCCCCGAGCTGTCGCCCGAAGCGCACGGCGTTCCGCAGCTCTCGGCCCCTCCCCATTCAATACCGCTCTCTGATCGGACCGGACAATAGCATAACGCCGCATCACCCGACAGGAGCGTCACGGAGGATGTCGAGCCGTCCCATGTCGCGCTGGCACCATTGTTGACCACAACCTCGGCGGTATCCGTCGCGCCGCCTTGCATCAGCGTGACAAGTTTCTCGGCCATCGCAGCTGCGGCTTCCTGATCCCCAGGAGCCGGTTGGTTCAGCGCGTACTCCGCCACTGCCGTCAACCGCGCATCCAGCGAAAGCTTCGCATAGGTCGCACTGCCGATGTCGATCACCCCGGCAAGAACGAACATCAGGATCGGCGCGACAAGCGCGAACTCGACCGCGACACTGCCACTTTCGTTCCGTTGCAGCTTTCGCATACTGCGGACACAAAGCCAGGTCATCTCAGTATTGCCACTTGAGCGATGGTCCCAGCTCCCGAAAATTCGCAATCAGAAGCCAGTGACGCCCCGCCCGTCAACGTGATCTCGGCGCCGATGATCTGAAGGCATCCACCGTCGCCACCACTCGCGCTGGCGCCTCCGGAAAGCGTGATGGGCCCATTGGGGAAATAGGCAGCGCCTGTCACGACACCGTCGCTCGCCCCTGCCCTGAATGTCGCGCCTTCTCGACGCGAAGCATCAAGCGGGCCAACGATAGCAATATCGGCAAAGGGTCCGGTCAGCGGTGCCCTGAACTGCACGTTGCTGTAGTCGGAACTTACGCAAAACGACTGATCCCTGCACCCCCAATTCCCCGGCTCCACGCCATTGGCCGAGATCAGGAACGTCGTGTCGATTGCCTCGACGCTGACTATTTCGCCTCTGCACGACGAACTTCCGCCGCCATTCCCCCCAAGATGCATGTATCCATCGATCGCATATATGCCGGCACCGAAGCGGATCGCGCCCGAGGCAACGATCGAGCCATTGATCTCGTGAAGATCTGCCGCAGGGATCACGAGGCAACTGTTGCCACCACCGCCATCGATCCATCCCGCAACCTCGAAAACGCCATGCTCGAAGACGCTATCATCGACATCGCCCATATATAGTTGCGATCCGCCCCCCATCGAAATCGCGTCGTCGTTTGACGAAGGGCCAAAGCGGAAGCTGTTGCCTGTGCCGGTGCCAAGCGTCATGACCGCGTCGCCCTCGTTTCTGACTCCGCCGGGAAGCACGAATTCGCTGGGGCCGTTGAACATCAGTTTGCTGGTGTTGCAGATGCTGTATCGCGCGCCGTTGCAGCTCTGGTTCGAGCGGCCGATGCGATAGGTTCCCGCGCCGAATTCGGTCGTGGCGCCACCCCCAGTGTAGATACCCTGCGCCACATTGTAGGTGCCGCCGGCAAAGTCCATGTATGCGCCGCTGTTCGTGATGCGGCCGGAGATATTGTAGACAAAGCCTTGCGAGGCGCCGGGGTTGAATCGCAGCCTCAGACCACCCTCAAGCAGTACATTGCCGATGTTCACCGAAGTTTGGCCTGGGCAGGAAAACGTCCATTCGCTGTTGCTGCTGGCGAAGGTGGCGGAGCATCCAACGGCCACGGCCTGCGCCATGGTTGCGCCTTGATCCCAGCCAAAGGTGACATTCGGCCCCGCAGCGACGGTCACGCCATCGGACGGCGCAAGTGCCGCCGTCCTGCTCATCTGCTCGCGGGCCAGCTGAATTGCGTTTGATTCCGCCAACGGATCCGACGACGGTCGGCGCACGATCTGCGGTGTCGAGCCATCGGGCGCTGTGATGGTCTCGCAATTTCCCTTCACCGGACTTTTGTCTGAGTCGTAGCTCAGGGCCTTGGTGATGATACTCGCGCCGCACGTCACCGTAACCTCGGCATTGGACGCGACGCCACATTCATCTGCGTGCAAAGATGTCCCACCCGAAAGATTGATACCGCTGCCGTCCGGGTCGAGCGCCTGAATGCAGGCCGGCGCCCCTCGCATCGCACCGGCCACCGCCGATGCCACCACGTCGACACTGGCGTCACCGCCCACCAGACGCGGCAGATACAGCTGCTGCGGCGCCGTGATGGTTGCGCGAACCGCCCCCCCCGAAGCGGTCGAAAATGACAAGTCGAGCTCCACGACGATTTCATCATCGCCGAAGCCATTGAGCCGCGCGACGCCCCTGGCCGCATCGACCATCGGTCCTGTGCTACCAGTCCGAGCATATGCGACGGCACCTGCATGGGAGGCCAGATCAGCCGTACGCTGTGCCTCGGCGCGGACGACGAGGTTCTGGCCGTACTCCAGCGCCAGTCCCGCGAACCCCAGTAGTACAGGGATCGCCAGCCCGGCTATGACCGCGACCGCACCCTCCTCGCGCTTGGCAAAATCAGCAAGCGACCTGCCTGACCATACTCCTCGTGAAAGCATCGCCCCGGTCGCCGAGCCCCTTGCGGGCGAGAACGGCGTGGTGCATATTTTTCTGGAATCCAACGTCATGATTTGGTCCTACCCGGCTCGTCGGCATCTAGATGGGAACCTGCATCGCAGGAAGCAGCAGGAGTGTAGCGGACACCATCGCCGCGAAGTAGCTGTCCGGACGGTCTGGTCTTTTGGCCAGTTCTGGAATGCATCGATGTCTGCTTCGGGATATTGGTCGAAGCGTCGGAAGTTCCTGCGATTGTGTTGGCGCGACTGCCGCAGGCCACGCCCGGCCATCGTTTGCGGATATATTCTCGGGCAACCACGCAGTTCAGCCGCGCAGGACCGATATGCAGGGCGCGACTTGGCTCGGGCACGTATCTCTCACCGACCCGATTGACACACCGGCGTCACCTCAGTGTCCCGCAACAGAGTTTCGACTGGCGGCTTCAATTGCTTCGATCAGATGCGTGCGAAAGACCGGTTTGCACAAGGTCGCGTCCCCGATTGGTCGATGATCGGAATTGCGCCGCGCCGCGCTGGACAGAAGCAAAACTGGAATTCCTGGGCAAGCCGCACGAAAGTCAACCAGATCTTCAATTCCGGCATCCGATGTCGATTCCAGGTCGAATATCACCAAACCCCACTTGTCGGGCTGCATCTGTACGCTCTCAAGCATCGCCTCGCGATCCGTGGAGTGGTGAACCTCCCGACCAAGTTCGGCGAGGTTGCTCGCGATGTCGCCGCTTTGCACCATGTCAGGCGAAATCAGCGCAATCCGAAGCGACTCTTCTGCCTCTCCGCAGCTCTGGTAGGACCGCCAGATATCGGCAGTTTCATGCGGCGCAAAATCGACAACCGTGGCGACAGGCTGGGTGAAATCACGTCCGTTCGTTCGCAAGAGGCCCATGACAAGCACGACGCCGAACGACAGCATCTGCAAACAGAAGGCGATCAGCAATGTCTCTGGCAGCGGACGCCCCGCCATGAGCAGCGCCATAATGGCGATGACCGCAGTCAGACAGCTTAGCAAGAGGCCGGCAAATGCGATATTTGGCTGTCTGGGAGGAGGGAGCCTACACCTGCTGGTAACCAAAGCGGGGCTGACGCTTGTGTGTTCCTGAAGCTCGCCCGGGGCGAGCTCTGAACAACGGTTTGCCTCGGTTTGCGGAGCAGTCGCGTGCACTGCGAGATGATTGGAAAGGAAAGGCATCACCATATTCGAAATTCCGATCTGACTACTCGAAAAGTGTCTTGGGGACGTTTCATCAACCTCATGGTTTGCAGATGCACCGCAATCGCTGGGTGCCTTTGGACCGTCGCTTCGACCACTCCAGAATATTACGAGGCCCGATGGGCCGATACCATTGAGACTGATGGGCTGGCCGAACGGCTAGGTGTTCGTTCCGGCATATGTAGAGTTTGGTTGACCTTGAAACGCCTCCACTGCCTTGTTCAGGTTTTTGCGGAGGTATTCGAATAGGGATAAGCTTTGCTGCGTCTTCAGGCGGAAAGCGTGTTTACGTGCTGCAATTGGATCAGGGAATTGAAGAATTCAGCGCGGTCGCCGACTCGATCGAAGCCGTCAATGAGTTCCGGCGCGCAATCGGCAAGCGTTTCGTTGGAGAAGCCGGTATCGTGCTGGCGGCGTTCATGGTGGAGATGTTTGGAAATCGCCGCAAGACCGGGGCGGCGCACCGCCCCGGCCGATCCCATGTGACAGGGTTGATCAGGCCGCGGGCAACGCGATGGCCCGCGCCGCCACACCGTCACGGGCGCCGTAGTGGACAAGCACAGTGGCGGCGCGCTCGGCGCCCTCGCGGCCGGCCTCGGCCACCGATGCGCCTTGGGTAATGCTGCCCAGGAATCCGCTGGCATAGGCGTCGCCCGCGCCGGTGCTGTCCACAACCTGCGTCACGGGCGCGGGTTTGATGCGGTGCCGACCTGTGGCATCCGCGACGAGAGAGCCCTCGTCATGCTCGGTCACCGCAGCAATCGAGACATGATCCAGAGCCCAGTCCATGGCCAGTTCGGCGTCCGCGCGTCCGGTCAACCCGGCCAGCGCGGCGATTTCCGCCTGATTGCCGATCAGGATGTCCACGTAGCGTGACACCGCAGTCAGCATCTCGTCGCGGTTGCGCTCAACGCAGCCGGCATCGGACGGTGTCAGCGCAACCCGTGCCCCGACATCCTGCGCGGCCTGGGCCAGTGTCTCGATGACCGCGGCGCCATGCGGCGCATCCCAGAGGTAGCCCTCAACGAAAAGAATATCGAACCGCTCAGGCAGAGCGACCCGCGCCTCGAACGGCATGAGCGTCGTGGCCGCCCCCAGATGCGTGCTCATCGTGCGTTCACCATCCGGGGTGACGAGGACGACGCAACGCCCGGTGCCAAAATCACCGTCAAGCGCCACGGCGACCGGCGCCGCGATACCCATGTCGGCCATCTCTGAGCTGAAGGTGCGGCCGAGATCGTCATCGGCGATTTTACCCAGATAGGTGCCCTGCACTCCTGTTCCTGCCAGATGGGCAATGGAATTGGCGACGGAGCCGCCCGATTGGCGCACGCCCGGGCCAACTTCGTCGAACAGGGCATGGGCAGCGTCTGCATCCACCAGATGCATGCCGCCGGGGGTGAGGCCGTGCCGTTCGATCACGTCCGGCTGAACGGCGGCGACGACGTCGACGAGGGCATTGCCCACGCCAACGATATGCGGAGTTTCATCTGTCATGCGTACCTCTCAATAACGGTAGTGGCCGGGCTTGAAGGGGCCGTCGACCGACACCCCGATATAGTCGGCCTGATCGGGCAGAAGCTGGGTCAGCTTTGCCCCGACCCGCTCGAGGTGAAGCCGCGCCACCTTCTCGTCAAGATGCTTGGGCAGCACATAGACCTCGTTGTCATAGGCGTCCCCGCGCGTCCAAAGCTCGATCTGCGCCAGCGTCTGGTTGGTAAAGCTGGCCGACATCACGAACGACGGATGGCCCGTCGCATTCCCGAGGTTCAGAAGGCGCCCCTCCGACAACAGGATGATCCTGTTGCCCGACGGCAGCTCGATCATGTCCACCTGGTCCTTGATATTGGTCCATTTGTGGTTCTTGAGCGCCGCAATCTGGATCTCATTGTCGAAATGGCCGATGTTGCCGACAATCGCCATGTTCTTCATCTCGCGCATATGCTCGATGCGGATCACGTCCTTGTTGCCGGTGGTGGTGATGAAGATATCGGCGCTTGTCACCTCGTCTTCCAGCGTCGTGACCTCGAACCCGTCCATCGCCGCCTGAAGCGCGCAGATCGGATCGACCTCCGTCACCTTCACGCGCGCCCCGGCGCCGCGCAGCGACGCGGCAGAGCCCTTGCCCACGTCGCCATAGCCGCAGACAACCGCGACCTTGCCGGCCATCATCGTGTCGGTGGCCCGGCGGATACCGTCCACAAGGCTTTCCTTGCAGCCATACTTGTTGTCGAACTTCGACTTGGTCACTGAATCATTCACGTTGATCGCCGGGAACGGCAGGTGCCCCTTCTCCATCATCTGGTAAAGACGGTGAACGCCGGTGGTGGTCTCTTCGGTCACGCCCTTGATCATGTGCCGCTGCTTGATGAACCAGCCGGGCGTTTCCGCGATGCGCTTGCGGATCTGCGCGAACAGCGCCTCTTCCTCTTCGCTGGTCGGCGTGGCGATAAGATCGTCCTCGCCCTCTTCGACCCGCGCGCCCAGCAGAATGTAAAGCGTCGCGTCCCCGCCATCGTCGAGGATCATGTTCGCGCCGCCTTCCTCGAACCGGAATATGCGGTCGCAATAGTCCCAGTATTCCTCCAGCGTCTCGCCCTTGATCGCGAAGACCGGAACGCCCGTTGTCGCAATCGCCGCCGCCGCGTGATCCTGCGTGGAGAAGATGTTGCACGAGGCCCACCGCACGTCGGCACCCAGCGCCACAAGCGTCTCGATCAGAACGGCGGTCTGGATGGTCATGTGCAGCGATCCGGCAATCCGCGCGCCCTTCAAGGGCTTCTGCTGACCATACTCCTCGCGCAG
>NZ_FODS01000063.1 GCF_900110425.1 Salinihabitans flavidus
ACGACCCACGCCGGCTCAGTGCTCGCCTGGATCGCCGCCCGCACCTTCGGCGTCGTGGTGGCCTGCTTGTGAAGAGAGATCAGCATGTCATTTCCCCGTCCCGAACCTCGCGCAGGATCGATCTTGCCATGAACAATGCAGTTCGGCGAGGGTCTATATGATCATCCGGGATTGGACACCTAGTGGCGCGGCGGAGTTCCTCGACGTCCTCAAGGAACTCGACCGCAGGATGCCCGAGGAGCGGGATGTGCATATCTTCATGGATAACTACGCCACCCACAGGACGCCGAGGGTCAACGCATGGCTGGCACGTCGTCCCCACTGGCACGTGCATTTCACCCTCATCGGCAATCTGGCTGAACGACGGCGAACGCTGGTTTGCCAAGTTTACCCGCAAACAAATCCAGCGCAGCGTTGACGGCTCCGTCGCGGTACTCGAAGCGGATATCGCCGCATTCATTTTACGTTGAAGCCAACTATCCACTGAACAGTTGCCTTTCCCTTCTCACCACAACAAAAAACCAAGCCCCAAAAATGAATCAAGTCCGCCGTCGAAACCCTGGCCTTCTCCAAAAGGTTTTGCCACAAAACACTGGCAGATCCTGCTCGGCAAATAAACACAGTTGCTAGACTGTGGGAACGCAACTGGTTATCGTGCCGTCGATGGTTTTCACGGGATCATCAGGGCTGCATTCCTCGCCGGACACAGGATAACGGTTGGGGTCTTCGCAAGCCGACAAAAACAGAGTTGCAAAGAGGACCAAGGCCATTCTCGCATACATCGACATGTCGAAATCTCCTTCGTTTAAATTCGGGCGTTTGCGCTCACGTAATGTTAACCTAAACAGCAGCGCTGTCGTCGCGCATTAACGCAGATCAACGTCGATCAGGCTTGGATAGGTGTGCTCTGCGGGCGCCCTATGCGGCTTTGTTGATGCACAAGTCCTGAGGGGGATTCATGCCGTGAACCCAGCCTGGTAGCTGGGATGCATGAGCAGACCCACGCCCTCCACCCACAAGACCAGAAACTGGTCAGCCCACAATGAAGCGCTCAAGTGTCGTGGCTCGCTTACGATCTGCTTCGATCCCGCGATGACCCGGGATGCCGCGCTGACAGGCAGGTGTGGCCGTCAGCAGAGCTACAGCGACGCTGCCATCCAGACCTGTCTTTCAAGGACGGTTTGTTTGGCATTGCGCTGCGCCGGACGACTGGGTTCGTCGAGAGCCTGTTGCGACTGCGGGGCCTCGACCGGACGGTGCCCGACTTCAGCATGTTGAGCTGCCGCCAGAAAACGCCGACTGTGAACATCCCGTTTCGTGATTCCAAATGGCCCTTACACCTGTTGATCGACAGCACTGGCATCAAGTTCGAGGATTGAGTCGAATGGCATACGCGCGAGCATGGTGGCCGCAAGCGGCTGGTCTGGTGAAATATCCAGCTCAGCGTTGACGAGCAGACGCTGGAGGTCCGGGCCATCGAGGTCACCGGAAACCATATCGGCGATGCACTGGTATTGCCCGACTTTCTCAGCCAGACCCCGGAGGGCGAGTAGCTGAGTCGTGCCTCTTTCAGAACCTATTGGTAGGGGGGATCTCGCACTGATTCTAGCAATGAACACTACCCTGTTGCCACGCGATTACCCGCCCAAGCCAAATAACCAAAGACTGACGGCACCCGCAGTGATAACCGATGCATAGACAAGTCCGACGCGCAGGCCCAAGGCGCTGCCGCCGACCGCAAACGATATCCCGGCCTTGACCACCGTGTTGACCGCTGCGGCGATAAAGATCGCAGTCGCACCGTTTGTCGTCGCCATATCGTCCCCGACCAGTTTTGCCATCGAGATCGTCAGCGCATCGACATCCGTCACGCCCGACAGGGCGGCGGCCGCGTAAACACCGCTCGATCCCATCCATGTCCTGAGGGTATGGACGGCCAGCAACACGGCGGCGAGCAGCGCGCCGAACGCAAGCGCCGCGCTCAACTCGAGCGGATTCTCGAGTCCTTCAAGTCGCTCCTGCCCCTCTTCTACTCCTCTGGCCGGGAACCAGAGAAAACCGGCTCCCGCCAAGCCGAAACCCGCCATCACGCTCATCGGTATGGCCAAAGGGACCACCAGGCTCGAGTGAAAGACCGCCACCAGCATCAGGATACGCAAAAACGTCACTGATCCCGCGATCACAACTCCCGCTGCCGCGTGACTCACCAAGTCAGTCTCTACGCGCACCAACCGCGCCAGCGCCAGTGTTGTCGATGTCGATGAGGCCAGACCACCAAACAACCCCGTCATGAGGAGACCAAGCCTCGCTCCACCAAGCCGGATTGCGGCGTACCCAAAAAACGACAACCCCGCAACAAGGACCACCGCCCACCAGATCTGATAAGGGTTGAGGGCCGCTCCAGGTCCGTAGCCCTGATCGGGCAAAATCGGCAGGATGACGATCGATAAGAGGCCGAGCTTCAGAAAAGCCTCCAATTCCAGCCGTTTGATACGCGCCACCCATCTGTGCAGCCGTTTCTTCATCGATAAAAGAAACGCCGTGATGACCGCAACGGCCGCAGCCGCAGGCATGTTTCCCAGAACCGACGCAGCCCCGAGCGAGAAGGCGAGCAGGAGGGCAATCTCGGTCGTCAAGCCGACATCATCATCCTTCTTGAGACGCAGCCAATAGCTGACGCCAAGAAGCACCGATAGCCCGAGAAACGCCCCCGCGAGAACGACCGCTGCGGTGAGCGAGGCGACCCAGCCGTTGACCCCGCCCAGAAGCCCCGCGATCGCGAACGTCCGCACGCCCGCGATGCGATCGCCCTCGGACTTGTCGCGCTGATGTCGGCCGCGTTCGAGGCCAAAGAGTAGCCCGATGGCCAGCGCAATTCCCAGTCGCTGAAATATTTCGAGATCATCCATGACTTTGGCACCCGGCCCGGCGCATCGAGGCCGGATCAGTCCAGCGCATCATGTCCGATCGCTTCGCAGTTCGACAGGTCGGATCCACCGACACCGGACACAGACTTTGCCAAATCACGCAGAGCGCTGCGCAGCCCCTCCTCTAGAACGGGATGGTAGAACGGCATCGCCAGCATATCTGCCACGCGCAACCGCCGCTCAATCGCCAAGGCCAGCAGATGGGCCAGATGCTCGCCGGCGGGCGCGCAAATCTCCGCACCCAAAAGCCGTCCCGTGTCACGCGTGGCATAGACGTGCAATACGCCACGGCTGGTCTGGGCCATGCGCGCGCGTGCCTGTTTTGAGAAATCGAATCTCCCCGTTTCGAAGTCGCTACCCTTCAGATCGGACAGCGTCGCGCCGATCCGTGCGACCTGTGGACTTGAAAACACGATGGATAGGGACGTGCGCCGGGCAAGTCCGGTTCCAGTCGCATCCGGCGCAGCCATGCGGCCCGCGATATGGCCTTCATCGGCGGCCTCGTGCAGCAGCGCGCGGATGCCACTCGCGTCACCGGCCATGAACACCGACAGATCACCGATCTGCAATGTGCAGGGGTCGATTTCAGGCATGCCTTTGTCATCAAGTGGTACGCCCAATGTATCTAGCCCGAGATCATCAATGTTGGCCCGCCGCCCGATTGCGGCCAAGACCGCGTCAGCCTCGAACGCGCCGCCTGCTCCGGTTACACGGATTGTATCTCCTGTGTCTTTCAGGTCAGCCTCAGTGCCAAGATAAAGATCGACTTCTCCGGCGATCAGCGGGCGGAAGGCGTCAAGCACCTCTGCGTCATCAATACCGGCCAGACCATCTATCGCATCAAACCCAGCCACTTCCAGCCCCAGACGGGCCAGAGCCTGCGCGATTTCCACACCTATGGCTCCCATGCCGATGACGGCGATGCGGCGCGGCAGGTCTCGCTGGTCGAAGAGGCTGTCGGTGGTTAGGATACGGTCACCGAACTTGCGCCACGGCCCCGGCATCACCGGACGGCTGCCCGGCGCAAGGATGATCGCCCGCGCCTCGATCTCTTCGCCGTTCACCTCAAGCCGTCCGGGGCCGAGCAGCCGCGCGCGTGCCGACAGGGCGCGATCACCAAGCTTTTCCGGTACCGCTTTTGGCCCTTTCACGAACTGGTCCCGCATCTTGCGCACCCGCGCCAGCACTGCTGGAATGTCGGCGCGCAGACCCTCGGCACCACGGATGCCGAATTCGTCAAAATCACCGCGCTGATGGAACGCGTTTGCCGCCTCAATGAGTGCTTTGGATGGCATGCACCCGACAGCGGCACAAGTAGTGCCCCAATGGCCATCATTGACCAGCAGGAAATCGTCGGTATATCGGCGCACCTCACGCAGGGCCGAGAGTCCCGCACTGCCCGCGCCCACGATGACGGTATCGACCTTCATGGGCTTAGTCGTCCGCTTCGGCCTCGGCCTTGGTCTCGTGCTCGGTGCCCGGTTCGTGCTCGGGCGGGCTGTAGGTGGTGAAGAGCTTCAGCATCCCCGACCCGGTGTTCTTGAAGTTGTGGAAGACGCCCGAGGGCACGATGCTGACATCGCCATCGGCGATTTCGGTTTCCGTCTCGCCGATCTTGGCCACTCCCGAGCCCGCGACGAAGTAGAGCAGCTGGTCGTGCCCCTCGTGCACCTCGCCGCCGATCTCGCCGCCCTCGGGGATGGCCATTAGCACCAGCTGCGTCTGCTCGCCGGTCCACAGGACCTTGCGGAACTCGTCGTTCGCGCGGGCCAGCTCGACGACAGGCAGTGTAAGTTTCGTGGTCTCAGA
>NZ_FODS01000035.1 GCF_900110425.1 Salinihabitans flavidus
ATTACAACAGGGAGCGTCCGCACAGCAGCCTGAAGTATCAGACCCCGGAGGAGTTCGCAGCCGCAAGGCCCTTCGACAAAACGCAATGGGCGCAGCCGCTTGAGCTACCTGATGGCTCCGCGCCCGCGCCCATTGCTCGCGCCGCCGAATGATGGCACACAAAAGGAGAACAGGCTCGACTTACGAGTGGCCCTGAAAAAAGGGGCAGGTCAGCGGCACCCGAGACCACGATGAAGTGCATCCTTGGGTGGGGCTTGTCGGGCGTGGCGACAATGGATGGAGTTATGCCACTTGGCGAAAAGGCAGCTTCAGTACAACTGTGAATCCGGGTTTGGCATACACCTTTGCCACCGAAGAAGCCGCCCTAGAATTCGCTAGAAGTTTTCCGTTCGGCGGGAAGAAGTCCGCCAAGCGCCTAACTGTTCTAGGTAGTCCAACTTCTCAGGGTGATCGATACTGGCAGCGATAAACTAGACCGCGTCAGCTGATCCATCTGGTTCAGCTGACCGGCCCATACCAGCCGCTCGCCGATGACGCATAGGGCGGCCGCTTTCCGCACCTCCCTACTCATGACCTTTTCGGTCTCGAACAAACTGAACGCTCGCAGCGAACGAGGAGCAACACATTTTAACGGCACCTCCGGAAGGTTTCGCCGCGTAGAAATACTCTACCTGCATCGCTCAAGCTCAGCCATGGCCTCACTCGCAAGCTTTTCCGCTTGGGAAAACAGGGTCATCTCCAATTCGTAGAGTGGTGGTTGCTTATGAAGACTGCGTTGGACGCTGTTTAGAAGTTGCAAATAGCTCTGGTACCCGTGGCGAGGGGCAATGACCGTCCATCCTTGGCGCTGCAGTTCTTTCGCAGAGAAATCTGCTTGGCGCGAAAAGCCTCGGTTGCTTATATTGTCACCCGTCTTCTTGTTGCGACCTGGAAGGTACGGGAAGACGACCCGCTCACCTCCCATAAGATACTGTGCTGCATTCAATGCTACCGCCACGCGGGCATCGTAAATCGCGTACTTGGCGGGATGTGCTACGGATAGGAGCTTTGAGTAACTCGCGACTCCTTTTATCGGTGTTCTTGGATCATTCACTTCCGCCACCTGAACATAGCGCAGTAAGGTTTTATCCTGGTTTCCTCGGATCCCGCCCCAGTCCGATATGATCCATCTGGCCATTTTGCGACGTGCGCCGGGACTCTCGATCCATTTTTTGTGAAGTAGCTGTTTTAGCGTCACATTCTGGTCGTAACCATGTCCTTCGAGCCGATCATAATCATCTTCCGTAAGTGAATCTCCAAAAATCCTAATTAGTGATTTCTGCCCCGGAATTATCCAATTGTATGATTCAGGAAGCAGGCCAAGACTAAAACCTTCCAAATGTTCTCCGGCGAAAAACGAAACAAAGTTGTCTACGATTCCATCGGATAGAGCCGATGCCTTGCCTGATATAGAGGCGCTCCTCAATTCTTTATCTTTCAGCTTTCGGAACCTCGCACAGAGTTCGGGAATGGCCCTTTCTTCCCAAAATTCCCGTGATACCATACCTCCTGACATGCCACCTTCGTTAAGCTCAGGAACCGCGACAAAGTCATCACCGTCTGGAGCCTGCTTATGCAAGGTCTCTCCAGTGAGTTCCAGAAATTTCTTTCGAATGACGGCTTCGAGCTCTCTTTCATCTGCCGGAAGAGGCTGTTCAGCAAGCTGATCGATCATACGCCTCCACAAAACAGGGTCGCCTCGAAGGCCCCATTGCTTCGGGAGAGGTAGAAAAACGCTAATGAAGGTCATATTCGCGATTATTACACGTAATCAACGAACCACCAACCTGCAATCAAAGCGGGCAAAGCCCTATAGGTCGCCACGCCTCCAGCAGCATTGCCGAGAGTGCCCGACATGTCGAATGGCCGCTTTGGTCCGCATTGCTGCTGTATGAGATCGGCGCAGCGAACGGCAGGTCGCCGCCCTTTCGAAGGGGGCTAGCGCCAACAATTTCGCCAGTGTCGCCGGTTGATTGCCACCTATGAAGGGCGATGCTGTCCTGTCCGCATCTGCTGCGCCTGAACGGCCCGTATGCGCTGACGGACCTTCTTTGTGTAATGCTGCACCATCGCCGGGCTTTGACCCGTCACCGCGGCGATCAGGTCGTCACCGCAACCGGCCTCCAGAAGCTCACAGGCGGCGTTGTAGCGCCAGCTGTGAATATCGTAGGCCACGCCCCGATTTGCTCTCTGACCTTTCTGACGGCCGCTGACGCGCCTCTGTAGGACCAACGGTTGGTGCCCCGCTCATTTGTCAGGATGTATACCGAGTGGCGACTGGCGACGTCGAGGGCCGCCTGTAGCTCGGGCAGGATCGGCACCCAAAGCTCTTTCGAGGTTTTACTTTGCCGGACCCAGACTGCGCCGTTCTCGATGTTCGACCAGCGCATGGACAGCACGTCGCCAATTCTCTGGCCGGTGCCAACGCAAAGCTCCATGACGAGGCGTTCTCGGGTGCCGAGGTCGCAATGCGCCCGGTACACGTCAAGAAGCTCGCGCGGCCACGGCTCGCGCTCCGTCTTTGCCGTCTTGATTTCCGGCACGCCTCGGGCGGGGTTGGTTTCCCGCCAGCCAAGGTCAACGCAGTGTTCCATGAGAACACGCAACACGCGGAGCGAATAGTTGGCGAAGTATGCTTTTTCGGCGTTTGCATCACGCAGCCGGATCACGTCCTTGCGTTGCATCTTCGCCGGGTTTGAAGCGCCCATGATCTCGCGGAAGAAGTCCAGATACTTGTCGTAATCCAGACCCGTTCGCGGCTTGAGGTTCTTATATCGCGGGGATTTTCTATAGTGGTCGATCAACGCCCCAAAATTGCGCGCCACCACTTTGCGGGGCCTGTCTTTCTGAGAGAGGATGCCAGCATACTCAGTCCAGAAGTCCGCCGTTCCAAATTCGGCTTGGAACTTTTGCGACGGCCACCCGCGCCGTTGGAAGTAAAGCCCGTTCTTCTGCCTGTAGACGTGCTTTGGAAGCTCACGTTTTGCCATGGCGCATGTCTATCCTGTCAAAATCATCGGCATCATGCTCTGTCGAGAGGACAATCTCAATCTTTCTGCCCTCGATGATAACCCGACTGACCGACTTTCCCGCATTTTCAAAGGCGGTGAGCAGGCTCAGTGCCGATTGTTCGAGTTTGGTGGAGGCCATCTTTCTACACCCGCCAGAAGGGCAGGGATGCCACGCGGCGGACCGCTGAAGCATGCGATGACGTTTCCGAGCAGCGCGACACCGTCGCGATCTGCATAAAAACACCACTGATCCTATCCAAGCCCATAGCTAGCCCCTTAGAATTTCAGTTCGCGCGCCGGTTCGGACGAATGGAAGCCCATGCAAACTGTTCTGAGGTTCAAGCTACGACGCAGTGATCACCCCGGCAAATCGGAGATCACGACGCCTCACCACTAGACACATATAGAGACGTGTAACAATTGAAATATTATGTGATCGAATTTGACTTTGGTCGCTGCCACCACTTTTGGTCGTTGTCACCACTAGAGGGATATATAACCAAGAAAGGGGGATATCCGGCCCGACCGCTCGAAGATCGAGGCGGTCGGGCAGGGTGGCACGCCCGGTTTTACCGGAGGCGCGGGACAAGGAAGTCTAGGGCAATGCTCGCAAGCTGCGCGTCGCCCTGGACAACCTTGTCTGCGAGGGGGGAGACAAAAGGCTGATGGAAACCTTCGGACACACCCCCGTGCCCGAAACGCCTCTGGCTTTACCGCGCATCGCGTCAACGCTGCGGCTCCGCCGCTGAGTGCGGCAGCGCCGGTGCACCGCGAACCGTCACGCCACATGCTTAGAAAGTGAGAGCCAGCGCGCGCGGGGCGAACGCTAGAGCGTGCTGACTGGCGAACTGTGACTTTCCGCTGCGTGCCGTAGCTGACACAGCGCTATTTTTAAGAGCTTGGGCGGTGTTCTGCTACGCCGAAAAAGCGAACAGAACAAAAACAGAATGTTTAGACAAATGTTTAGACGCGCCGTGTCGCGTTTTTCAGAAATCAGCTAAGTGGTTGATTTTAAATGGAGGCGAGTACCGGAATCGAACCGGTGTACACGGATTTGCAATCCGCTGCGTAACCACTCCGCCAACTCGCCTTCGGTGGTAACATGTCCCGGCGGCCCACCGTCAGGGTGGCGCATACATGATGTTTTTTCGATCGCATCGCAAGCCCTTTTTCCACTGCGAGGGCGGGTTTGACACACGCTGTTCCGTGTCGGCCTGTCGTTTTGCCGGACCCCGTTTGGCATTGCCATGGCGCGCGTTGTGCGACCACGCCAGACATTGCCGCCGCCCGGTATCTGTGGCATGAGATGGCCAAGGACTGCCGCAAGAGGTGATTGTTTGATGACTGATTACTCTGCACGCCGTACCACGATGGTGGATACGCAGGTGCGCACGGCCGATGTGACCAAATTTCCAATCATCGAGGCGATGCTCTCTGTCCCGCGCGAGGCTTTCGTGCCGCGCGCGAAACGGGAGATGGCATACGTCGGTGAGAACCTGCCGTTCGACACTGATCGTGTGCTGCTGGATCCGCGCACATTTGCCAAGATGCTTGATGCGCTCAATATACAAAGTGACGATCTCGTGCTGGATATCGGATCGGGCCTCGGTTACTCGGCGGCGGTGATCGCGCGCATGGCCGAGGCAGTGGTCGCTGTCGAGGATGACGAGGACCGGGTGTCCGAGGCTCAGTCGATTCTGGCGGAACACGACGCCGACAATGTGATCATGCACTTTGGGCCCCTGCAAGAGGGGGCGGCGGAGCACGGGCCCTATGATGTGATCTGCATCCAGGGCGCGGTGGATTTCGTGCCCGAGGCAGTTCTGGATCAGCTGAAAGAGGGCGGGCGGATTGCCGTTCTCTTTTCCGAAGAGAGGCTTGGCGTGGTGCGCATCGGCTATCGCATCGATGGCGAGATGTCGTGGCGGTTCTTGTTTAACGCCGGAGCGCCAGTTCTGCCGGGGTTCAAGAAACACTTCGCATTTGCGCTTTGAGGACTCTCCATACATCATTTGAGAAACCAGCAGGGCAGGCAGCATGATCGCAACAGTGAAACGCAGAATCGCGGCCGGAATCGCCGTCCTGATCGTGGCAGGCTCGCCGATGGTATCGGCCGCTGAATCGCTTGGCGACGCGCTGGCCGATGCATATCGAAACAGCGGCCTTCTGGAGCAGAATCGCGCACTCCTGCGTGCGGCAGATGAAGATGTGGCCACCACGCTTTCGCAGTTGCGGCCGATTCTGAACTGGACGGCCTCCTTGTCGCGCAACTTCGGGACCAACCGAACCAACCTTGGATCGAGCGGCATCTCGCGCAACGAGGTGTCGCTTGGTCTGTCGGCGGAGCTGCTGATCTACGATGGCGGAGAGTCGCAGCTTGCGATGGAGGCGGCAAAGGAGACCGTGCTCGCCACACGGCAGACTCTTGTGTCGATAGAGCAGCAGGTTTTGCTGGAGGCGGTCAATGCCTTCATGAACGTGCGCAGGGACAGTGAGACGGTCGCGTTGCGACAGAACAATCTTCGGCTTATCACGCGCGAATTGCGGGCGGCCGAGGATCGGTTCGAGGTGGGAGAGGTGACGCGCACGGATGTGGCGCTGGCCGAAGCGCGGCTGGCGGGCGCGCGGGCGGAACTTGCCGTGGCGCAGGGCAATCTGATGCAGAGCCGTGAGCAATATGCCGCGGCTGTGGGGCGTGAACCTGGCTCTCTGACCCCGCCGCCGCGCCTTCCGACATTGGCCAATTCTCTGGATGAGGCGAAAGCGGTCGCGGTGCGTACGCATCCCGAGATCCGTTCGGTGCAGCACCAGGTGAGTGCGGCGGAACTCAACGTCGCACGCAACGAGGCCACGATGTCGCCGACAGTGAAGCTTCGGGGCAGCTATGGCCTGACCGAACAGACGAACTCGTCGGACTATTCTCGCGGCGGCTCGGTCTCTCTCGATCTGACGCAGCCGATCTATCAGGGCGGGCGGATTTCCGCCCTTGTGCGCAAGGCGATGGCGCAACGCGATGCGCAGCGGGCGAACCTGCATGTCGCGGGTCTTTCGGTACGGCAGCAAGTGGGCAATGCCTGGGCCAACCTCTTGTCGTCGCGTGCGCAGATCGAGGCCAGCCAGCGTCAGGTGCAGGCCGCGCAGATTGCCTTTGAGGGGGTACGCGAGGAGGCGACCCTCGGCGCACGAACGACGCTTGATGTGCTCAACGCGGAGCAGGAGCTTCTGAACGCTCGATCGAACCTGATTTCGGCGCAGTCGGGCCAGATCGTCGCGGCGTATAGCGTGCTTTCGACCATGGGCCTTCTGACGGCCGATCACCTCAACCTGAATGTCGAGCAATACGATCCTCTCGAATACTACAACCAGGTGAAGACCGCTCCGACGAGCATGTCGCGGCAAGGCCGGCAACTCGACAAGTTGCTCAAGCGACTCGGCAAAGAGTGACAATTCTCGCTATCTGTTGTCTGAACGACAGGTAGGGAGTAAACTTCCCTCAGAGGCGAGAGTGGTAATCCAGCATGTCTGATCCAGTGAGCAATGCGCAAATCGAGGATGTTCTGTCCTCCATCCGGCGACTTGTATCGGAGGATGGGCGCACGTCCAAAACCTCGATTTCCAAGTCAGAAGGGGTTGAAACGGGTTCCGACAAACTGGTTCTGACACCGGCGCTTCGCGTCACCGAAGGCGAAGAGTCCGTGCCCGAATCGGCGGAGGAGATCGCGGAGAGTTCCGCGCCCGAAGAGACACAGGACCACAATTCCCTTGATCTGACCCTTCTGTCTGGCGACGGAGAAGGCGCGTGGGCGTCGGATGTTGCCGCGGCGGATGACGAGCGGGAGCAACATCCCACGCTGTCGGACTCTGGACGCGATGAGCCATACGAACCTGACACACCCGGCGAGAGCGACTATGCGGGCACAGAGGTGGATGCGCTTGCCTGGGAAGATCACACCGATGACGAAGAAGATGATTTGTCTGGTATCGGGACAGACTCCGGGGAGGACTATCTGGCCCGCGATGCCGAGACGTTCGAGGTGGATGGTACTGCGGAGGATTTGGCCGGGGTCGACGGTGAGGAGTCGTTCATCGACGAGGAGATGCTGCGTGATCTGGTTGCCGATATCGTCCGGCAGGAGCTTCAGGGCGCGCTTGGTGAGCGGATCACCCGCAATGTCCGCAAGCTGGTGCGGCGCGAGATTCATCGCGCGCTGACGGCGCATGATCTCAACTGAGTCGTTCACGATCTGATCGCGCAGAAATCGGGACAAAGTCAGAGTGCGCAGAGATCTTTCGCATTTTCACAAGCCGCGCTCCTGGCGCTTGCGCCGGGACGGTCTGCCGCGTATGAGTCTTTCGATTTAGCCATGCGACGCGAAAGGTTACGCCATGCCCGATCTCCGTTCCAAGACCTCGACTTTCGGTCGCCGCATGGCCGCGGCGCGCGCATTGTGGCGCGCCACCGGCATGCAGGATGGCGATTTTGGCAAGCCGATCGTCGCGGTGGTCAACTCTTTCACGCAGTTCGTGCCCGGCCATGTCCATCTCAAGGACATGGGGCAACTGGTTGCCGCGGAGATCGAAAAGGCTGGTGGTGTGGCCAAGGAAATGAACACCATCGCGGTCGATGACGGGATCGCCATGGGGCATGACGGGATGCTGTATTCGCTGCCGTCGCGTGAGATTATTGCCGACAGCGTGGAGTACATGATCAATGCCCATTGCGTGGATGCGATGGTTTGCATTTCGAATTGCGACAAGATCACGCCGGGCATGCTCATGGCGTCCATGCGTCTGAATATCCCGACGGTTTTCGTGTCGGGCGGGCCGATGGAGGCGGGTAAGGTCATCCTTCAGGATGGCGAGAGCAAGGCGGATCTTGTCACTGCGATCGTGGGGGCCACCGACGACAGCCGCAGCGACGAGGATGTGGGCAAGCTGGAACGCTCTGCCTGTCCGACCTGCGGATCCTGTTCGGGGATGTTCACCGCCAATTCGATGAACTGCCTTGCCGAGGCGCTCGGGCTGGCGCTGCCGGGCAACGGCTCTCTGCTGGCGACCCACGCCAAGCGGCGCGCGCTTTTCGAGGAGGCGGGTCACCGCATCGTGGATCTTGCCGAACGCTGGTACAAGCATGACGACGCGAGCGCCCTGCCACGCGGAATCGCCACTTATGAGGCGTTCGAGAATGCCATGGCACTCGACATCGCGATGGGCGGGTCCACGAATACGGTGCTGCACCTTCTTGCCATGGCGTATGAGGGCGACGTGCCCTTCGTCATGGCCGACATGGACCGGCTGAGCCGGCAGATCCCGCATCTGTGCAAGGTCGCGCCTTCCACGCCGGAGTATCACATGGAGGATGTGCACCGCGCCGGCGGGATCGCCCGCATCCTTGGGGAGCTTGACCGCGCGGGCAAGATTCACCGCGATTGCGCTACGGTGCATGAGCGGACCATGGGTGAGTTCATCGACAAATGGGACGTGCGGCGCAGTCCCGGCAATGCGGCGCAGGACTTCTATCGCGCCGCGCCGGGTGGCGTGCGGACCACGCAGGCGTTCAGCCAGGACCGTTATTACGCCGATCTCGATCTGGACACCGAAGGCGGATGCGTGCGCGATTACGCCCATGCCTACAGCAAAGAGGGCGGTCTTTGCGTGTTGTTCGGAAATCTGGCCGAACAGGGCTGCATCGTCAAAACCGCGGGCGTTATCGAGGACATGTATGAGTTCGAGGGCACCGCGAAGGTGTTCGAAAGCCAGGACGACGCGATGAACGGTATTTTGCGGGGCGAGGTCGAGCCCGGCTCTGTCGTGATCGTGCGTTATGAGGGTCCAAAGGGGGGGCCGGGGATGCAGGAGATGCTTTACCCGACCGCCTATCTGAAATCCAAGGGCCTCGACAAGACCTGCGCGCTGGTGACGGACGGGCGATTCTCGGGGGGATCGGCGGGGCTTTCGATCGGGCATGTGTCGCCGGAGGCGGCGGAAAAGGGCGTGATCGGGCTGGTGGAGGATGGTGACAAGATCACCATCTCGATCCCCAATCGGTCTATTGAGTTGAACGTGGACGAGGCCGAGATCGCGCGGCGGCGCGAGGCGCATCCGCAGGCGAATCGCAAGGCATGGAAGGCGCTTGGGCGGCCCCGGGCGGTGTCCACGGCGCTGAAAGCATACGCCGCGCATGTGGCGAATGCCTCGGTCGGGGCGGTGCGGATTCTGGACGAAGAGGATCTGTGACGCGGCCCCTGCGGTGCCGAAAAACCCGTTTCGGTATCGCGTCGGTATAACGTCGGTATTTTGTCGGTGCTGCAGCGCGGCATCGCGTGTCGGCGGGGTGGTCGACCTGATGTGTCCGATGCGCAGGGCGGACCGGCGGTCAATCTCGACAGCACAGCAGAGGGCGAGCGTCGGGCCGTGGGCTGGCGCCGCAACATTCGAGCGAGGCACTTTATGCCTGCCAAGTTCATGTGAGATATGAGCGTTTCGCGCGGGTGGCAAAGCGCCAGACCGCCGGACGGTCTCAATGTCCGAGAGCGGCCATTCAGGGAGCGGCGATCGCGCATCGGGTCGATGGCGGAATGAAAAAGAGGCGCCCCGGCGGGCGCCCTCGTCTTTCCGGCGCCGAAACCGGGCTCAGACCTTCAGGTTGGGGATGATCTGCTTCTTGCGGCTCATGACGCCGGGCAGCACCACGGTATCGCCCGCGATGCTGGCGCCAAAACTTTTCTCGGCTACGGATTTCACCAGATCGTTGGGCACCAGAAGCGTGGCTTCCTCGTTGAGGATGTCCACGACGAAAAGAAGCACCTGATCCACGCCATCCTCGGTGGCAACGGTCTTCATCGCCTCCGCAAGGCTGTCCTTGCGGTCGAGCACGATGCCGGGCGCGGTGGTTTCCAGAACGGAGACGCGGAACTTCGTGCCGTCCACCGTGTATTCTTTCGAATCCATCCGCAGCAGCTCGGCATCGGAGAAGGCCGAGACATCGGATTTCGCGGCGAACATGTCCGCGGCATAGGCCGCGATGTCAATCCCGAGATCGCTGGCGAGTCCTTCGGCCACCGCGCGGTCATGGGGCGTGGTGGTGGGAGAGCGGAATTCGAGCGTGTCGCTGAGGATGCAGGTCAGTGCCGCGCCCTTGGCCCAGTCGGGCATCTTGGCGGCGTCTTCGCCCATCAGATCGATCATGATCGTGGCGGTGCAGGCCAGCGGACGGATGGTGATGTCGATTGGCGCCTTTGTCTCCAGCCCGCCGGCGAGCTTGTGGTGGTCGATGATCGCCTGAACGTCTGCCTTGTTGATGTTGGCGGGCAGTTCTGCGGGGTTGTTGGTGTCCACCACGACGCAGGGCGCATCCTCTTCGATATCGGAAATGATCGCCGGTTTCGGAAGGTTCCAGCGCTCCAGCATGAAGGCGGCTTCGGAGCTGGGCTCGCCCAGAAGAACGGCCTCCGCAGTTTCGCCTTTGACCTCGTTGAGATACCAGGCCCAGAGAATCGGGGAGCCGGTGGAATCGGTGTCGGGAGATTTATGTCCGAATACTTTGATGGTCATTGCTCACTTGTCCTTCATGGGCGGATCGGTTTCGCGCGCCTTATAGGGGGGCAAGGGCCGAATGTCACCCTGTCACGGCAGGCTGCGACCTCTCGGCGGGCGCCGGTGTGACATGTTCCGAAGTCGTCTGTTCAGGGCCCTGAAAATGTGCCGGAAACCGGCGCTGCA
Source organism: Salinihabitans flavidus (assembly GCF_900110425.1). Lineage (GTDB taxonomy): Bacteria > Pseudomonadota > Alphaproteobacteria > Rhodobacterales > Rhodobacteraceae > Salinihabitans > Salinihabitans flavidus. The sequence goes on from NZ_FODS01000035.1 coordinate 10,773, forward strand.
AATTGCGCATTCGGATATTGACAGTGACGGGGGGTGCGCTTAGCTATGCGTCGTTATCACTCGACTACGGTGAGTGCTAACACCCCCCCGGATGCCCGGAGGGTCTGGAGGAAACATAAAGCTAGGGAGTAGCTAGCAATGGCATTCAAACCGCTGCATGACCGTGTTCTGGTCCGTCGTGTCGAAAGCGACGAAAAAACCGCCGGTGGGCTGATCATCCCCGACAGCGCCAAGGAAAAGCCGGCAGAAGGCGTTGTTGTCGCCTGCGGTGACGGGGCCCGCAAGGATTCCGGTGAACTGATCGATATGGCCGTGAAGGCCGGTGACAAGGTTCTGTTCGGCAAGTGGTCGGGCACCGAGGTGACCGTCGATGGCGAAGAGTTCCTGATCATGAAGGAAAACGACATCCTCGGCATCATCGAGGGCGCGTCCGAAGCCAAGGCCGCCTGAACGCCTCGCGTGATTTCAGGCACACCGATCAAAACGGAATAATTGAGGAGACATCCCTATGTCTGCAAAAGACTTGAAATTTGAAAACGACGCCCGCCAGAAAATTCTGCGCGGCGTTGACACCCTGGCCAACGCGGTCAAGGTGACGCTCGGCCCGAAAGGCCGCAACGTGGTGCTGGACAAATCGTTCGGCTCTCCGCGGATCACCAAGGACGGTGTTTCGGTCGCCAAGGAAATCGAACTTGAAGACAAGTTCGAGAACATGGGCGCGCAGATGGTGAAAGAAGTCGCCAGCCGCACCAATGACGAGGCCGGCGACGGCACCACCACCGCCACGGTGCTGGCTCAGGCCATCATCAAGGAAGGCATGAAGTCCGTGACCGCGGGTATGAACCCGATGGACCTCAAGCGTGGTATCGACCTTGCCACCACCAAGGTTGTGGAAGCCATTCGGGCGGCGGCGCGTCCGGTCAATGACAGCGCCGAAGTCGCACAGGTCGGCACCATTTCGGCCAACGGCGAAACCGAGATCGGCCGTCAGATCGCGGATGCGATGCAGAAGGTCGGCAACGAGGGTGTCATCACCGTCGAGGAAAACCGCGGCCTTGAAACCGAGACCGACGTGGTCGAGGGGATGCAGTTCGACCGTGGCTACCTGTCGCCCTATTTCGTCACCAACTCCGACAAGATGGTTGCCGAGCTGGACGACTGCATGATCCTGCTGCACGAGAAGAAACTCTCGTCGCTGCAACCGATGGTGCCGCTGCTTGAGCAGGTCATCCAGTCGCAGAAGCCGCTTCTGATCATCGCGGAAGACGTGGAAGGCGAAGCGCTTGCCACCCTCGTGGTCAACAAGCTGCGCGGCGGTCTGAAGATCTCTGCCGTCAAGGCGCCGGGCTTCGGCGATCGCCGCAAATCCATGCTTCAGGACATCGCCATCCTGACCGGCGGTCAGGTGATTTCCGAAGATCTTGGCATGAAGCTCGAGAATGTCACGATGGACATGCTCGGCACGGCCAAGAAGGTCACCATCACCAAGGATGAGACGACCATCGTGGATGGTGCTGGCCAGAAGGCCGAGATCGAAGCCCGCGTGGCCCAGATTCGCAACCAGATCGAGGAAACCACCAGCGACTACGACAAGGAAAAGCTGCAGGAGCGTGTGGCGAAACTTGCCGGTGGTGTGGCGGTGATCCGCGTTGGCGGCATGACCGAAACCGAGGTGAAAGAGCGCAAGGATCGCGTCGATGACGCGCTCAACGCGACGCGCGCCGCCGTTCAGGAAGGCATCGTTGTCGGCGGGGGTGTCGCCCTTGTCCAGGCCGCGAAGAAGCTTGAGGGTCTGACGGGTGAAAACTCTGACCAGAACGCCGGTATCGCCATTGTGCGCAAGGCGTTGGAATGGCCGCTGCGTCAGATCGCCGAGAACGCGGGCGTGGACGGATCGGTCGTTGCCGGCAAGATCCGCGAAAGCGACGACCTGAAGTTCGGCTACAACGCGCAGACCGATGAATATGGCGACATGTTCAAGTTTGGCGTGATCGATCCGGCCAAGGTTGTGCGCACCGCGATGGAGGATGCCTCTTCGATTGCTGGTCTGCTCATCACCACCGAGGTGATGGTGGCAGACAAGCCGCAGAAAGAAGGCTCCGGCGGCGGCGGCATGCCCGACATGGGCGGCATGGGCGGCATGGGCGGCATGATGTAAGCCGTTCTGCCCGAACGAATGGGAAAGGGGTCGCCTTGGCGGCCCCTTTTCTTTTGCGCGGATCAGCGCACGATCGGCTCCAGCGGGTCGTAGCCGAAGCCGCGGCCCCATGCGACATGCGGCAGGCTGTCGGGTTTGAAGCGCATCCCCTCCATCTGTTCACGGGTGACGAAGAGGCGGTCGGTCACGATCCCCTCGGGGTCGTGCCAGTCGGGTGAGAGGGTCCCGGCGGTGATCGCGGCGCGGAAGTAGATGTCCACCTGGTGAAACGTGCCTTCGGGGTCATGAAATTCGTTCACGAGGCAGGGGGCGCCGACACGAATCGTCAGGCCGGTTTCCTCGTGGACCTCTCGGGCGAGATTTTCCGGCAGGGAGGTGCCGCGCACCACGCCGCCGCCCGGGGCGCACCACAGATCGCCGCGCCGTGCGGGGTAAGCGTTGACCAGAAGCAGGCGATTGTCGTGCAGGATCACCGCACGTGTGGCAAGGCGGGGGCAGGGGGCATTTTGTGATGTCATGAGGCTTCTTTTGGCGCGCGAAAGCGATTATCTCAAGGCCCATGCGTTTGCTTGCCCTGATCCTCTTGCTATGGCCCGGTGCCGCCCTGGCCGATTGCGTCGTGTTGCTGCACGGGCTGGCGCGCAGTGATGCGAGCTTTCTCGTGATGGATGCGGTGCTGGAGTCGGAGGGCTACGACGTGGTGCGCCCGGACTATGACTCGACTGCGGCGCGGGTGGAAACGCTGGCCGCACCGACGCTGGCGGAGGCTGTGGCGGACTGCCGCGGGGACAAGGTGCATTTCGTGACCCACTCGATGGGCGGTATCCTGCTGCGGCACTGGCTTGGCGACAACCGGCCGGATCGGCTTGGCCGGGTGGTGATGTTGGGTCCGCCGAATCACGGTACGCCGCTTGTCGATGCACTGAAGGATCTCGACCTGTTCTACTGGATGCACGGGCCTGCGGGGATGCAGATGGCGACCGACGGGCTTTCGGCGGAATTGCCGCCCGTGGATTTCGAACTTGGCGTGATTGCGGGGGACCGGACGCTCAACCCCTATTTCTCCTACCTGATTCCGGGGCCGGATGACGGCAAGGTCTCGGTCAACTCGACCCGGGTGGAGGGGATGGCGGATCATATCGTGCTGCCGGTCACGCATACGTTCATGATGAACAACCCGCTGGTGATCGCGCAGGTGGTGCATTTTCTGGAGAACGGTCGGTTCCGGCATTCCCTGACGCTTGGCGATATGCTGTTTGGCGGGCCGCAATCCGGCAGCGGTGCGCCTGCACCTTGCGATCCGGCGACCGGCTGCCGGTAGGGGATGGGCATGGACCTGCGGTTGAGCGGTGAGGTGCTGGGCGCCGGGGGGTTTGTCGAGGGCAGAGTTGACCTTTCGGGCGGGCGGATTGTCGGAGCCGGCGGGGGACGCGACGTCGATCTGTCGGGGTTCTGGATTCTGCCGGGACTCGTCGATGCGCATGGCGACGGGTTCGAGCGGCATCTTGCGCCCCGGCGCGGTGCGATGCGCGATCTTGGGCAGGGGTTGATGGCCTGCGATGCGGAGTTGGCGGCCAGTGGCATCACCACCGCCGTTCTGGCGCAATTCTTCAGTTGGGAAGGCGGAATGCGCGGCCCCGATTTCGCTCAGCGTTTCCTTGAGGCGCTGGAGCGGACGCCAATGGCCACCGCAATCTTCCCGCAGCTTCGTCTTGAGACGCATCTGCTGGACGAATACTCGCGGTTCGCGGCCGTCGTGGCGGCGCACGACGTGCCCTATGTCGTGTTCAACGATCACCTGCCGCACACAGCGCTGGCAAAGGGAAAGCGTCCGCCGCGACTGACGGGCCAGGCGCTCAAGAGCGGGCGCAGCCCCGAGGCGCATCTGGCCCTTCTGGAAGAGATGTTCACACGGCGCGGTGAGGTGCCGGGGCGGGTTGCGGCGCTGGCGCGCGATTTGCGGGCGCGCGGCGTGCACCTTGGCAGCCATGACGACCGCGACGCGGCCGCGCGTGAGGGATGGCGGGCGGCGGGCGTTTCGATCTGCGAGTTTCCCGAGACGCGCGCGGCGGCGGAGGCGGCGCGTGAGGGGGGGGATTTCATCGTGCTCGGCGCACCGAACATCGTGCGCGGGGGATCGCATTCCGGCAACGTGGCGGCCGCCGACCTGGTGGAGGCGGGGCTGTGCGATGCGCTGGCTTCCGACTATCATTACCCTGCGCCGGTGCAGGCTGTGTTCCGACTTGTGGAGGACGGGGTGTGCGATTTTCAGGCGGCGTGGCGGCTTGTCTCGGAAGGGCCGGCGCGCATGCTTGGCCTGCGTGATCGGGGACGGATCGCGCCGGGGCTGCGCGCCGATCTGGTGGTGATCGATCCGCAGACAAAGCGCGTGGGCGCGACATTCGTGGCGGGGCGGGTGAGTCATATGACGGGCCGTGTGGCCGAGCGGTTCATGCGGTGACCTGGCGGTGCGCGCGTACCGCGCGCGCATGTCAGTTTGCGCTCGGGCCGCGCAGGCCCCGGGGCGCTGCCCCGGACCCGAGGTATTTCACCCGAGAAGACAGACTGGATGGATCATTTTTGTGCGGGTTGAACCCGATTGACGTGACCCATCTTGCGGCCCGGCTTCACCTCGGCCTTGCCATAGAGGTGCAACGCGCATTGCGGCTCTTGCAGGAGGGCGGGCAGGCGGTTGATGTCGTCGCCGATGAGGTTTTCCATCACCACGTCGCAATGCCGTTTCCCGTCGCCCAACGGCAGGCCTGCAATGGCGCGGATATGCTGTTCGAACTGATCCACGGCGCAACCGTTCTGCGTCCAGTGGCCGGAGTTATGCACACGCGGGGCGATTTCATTGACGACGAGCCCTTGAGGCGTCACGAAAAGCTCCACCCCCATGACGCCAACATAGTCCAACCTATTGAGGACACTGGCGGCCAGAAGCACCGCGTCGGTGCGCTGCGCCGGGCCCAGCCGCGCGGGCACGGTGGTGGTGCGCAGGATGCCGCCCTCGTGGACGTTCTCGCCGGGATCGAAACAGGCCACGTCGCCCGACAGCCCGCGCGCGGCGATGACCGAAATCTCGTGGCTGAAGTCCACGAAGCCTTCGAGGATGGCGGGCGCGCCGGCCATGTCATCCAGCGCGGCCCCGGCGACGGCAGGCGCGTCGATACGCACCTGCCCCTTGCCGTCATAGCCGAAGCGGCGGGTTTTCAGGATCGCGGGGGTGCCCGTGGCAGCGATCGCGCTGTCCAATTCGGCCGCAGTGCCGACCGGCGCGAAGGGGGCGGTGGCAAGCCCCAGATCCCGAAGGAATTGCTTTTCGGTCAATCGATCCTGCGAGATGCGCAGCGCCTCGCGGCCCGGACGGATGGGGCGGTGCGCCTCCAGCAGGTCGAGAGCGGATGTGGGGACGTTCTCGAACTCGTAGGTGATCACGTCCACAGCGCCGGCAAACCGTGTGAGCGCCGCCTCGTCTTCATAGGGGGCCGTGGTCACCGCCGCGGCGACATGCCCGGCGGGCGGATTGGCGCCCGGTTCATAGATGTGGGTGCGGTAGCCGAGGCGGGCGGCGGCGACCGAGAGCATGCGGCCGAGCTGCCCGCCGCCGAGAATGCCGATGGTGCTACCGGAGGGGAGGGGGTCAGTCATCTTGCGGCTCATCGGGAATGGAGGCGGACAGGGCGGCGCGCCATGCGTCGAGGCGGGCAGCCAGCGCGGGATCGTTCAGGGCAAGGATGCCCGCAGCCATCAGCCCGGCATTGGCCGCGCCGGCCGCGCCGATGGCCATGGTCGCGACGGGAAAGCCCCGGGGCATCTGGACGATGGAATAAAGACTGTCCACGCCGGACAATGCGCGGGTCTGGATTGGCACGCCGATCACCGGCACGCGCGTCTTGGAGGCCATCATGCCGGGCAGATGCGCCGCGCCGCCCGCACCCGCGATGATCACTTTCAGGCCCCGTTCCGCCGCTGCCGCACCATATTTCCAGAGCCGGTCGGGGGTGCGGTGGGCCGAGACGATCTTTGCCTCATGGGCAATGTCCAGCTCATCGAGGATGTCCGCCGCAGTGCGCATTGTGGGCCAGTCCGACTGACTGCCCATGATGATGCCAACCTCTATATCCGTCATGATCCGCCTCTGCCTGAAAGAGCGCGCACTATAGCCGGATCAGCGGCTCACGCAATGATGTCCGGAGTCAGGCGATCCTCGATCCGGGAGATCAGATCCTTGAGGTGGAGTTTCTCTTTCTTCAGGCGCCGGATGGTGAGCTGATCGCCGGTGCCACGTTCGACAAGAGCGGAGATCGCCTCATCGAGATCGCGATGCTTGCGCCGGAATACCTCTAGCTCCACCCGCAGCACATCATCGTTTTTCATCGACAGATCGGTGGGGGCGTTCATCGGCAGGTCATCCCGGAAGTGGTGTGGTCCCGCATCATAGCGATCCCGCAGGGGTGTGCAAAGCCCTTGCGCTCCTCCATCGGCTTTCCCATATTTGGTAATGAACGGGTCGCCGAAACGGGGCCTGCCATCTCACTGTCGCTTATGCAAGGACGTGTCCATGACGAAAATGACCCTGGGTTCTTATCCCCATATGCTGGGGTTCGAGCAGTTGGAAAGCCTGCTGGAACGCACGGCGAAAAGCGGAAACGAAGGATATCCGCCGTTCAACATCGAACAGACATCTGACTATTCCTATCGCATCACCCTTGCGGTGGCGGGATTCTCCGAAAACGATCTTTCCATCACGGTGGAGGACCGTCAGCTTGTGATCCGTGGCCGCCAGACCGACAACGGCGAGGATCGCGTTTTCCTGCATCGCGGGATCGCGGCGCGCCAGTTTCAGCGGTCTTTCGTGCTGGCCGACCGGGTGGAAGTGGGCGAAGCGACGATGGAGAACGGTCTGCTGCATGTGGATCTGACCCGTGCCCGCCCGGAAACAGTGGTCCAGACAATTCAGATCAAAAAGGGGTAAAACCATGTATACCAAGTTCGATTTCAACGACGCCGATGAGGGCCGGATCGTCTATATCCGCCCGGTTAATGTCGCGGATTTGCCTCAGGACATTCGTGAACAGGTCGAGGGGGCCGAGACACTTTATGCTGTCCACTCGACCGACGGAGAGCGGCTTGCGCTTGTGCGCGACCGCGAGATGGCCTTCGTGCTGGCGCGGCAGAACGATCTGGCGCCGGTCACCGTTCACTGACGGGAATCGCGCTTTTCGCGGCGCCCATAAACTGACGAGATACGTAGCCCCGGCCATTTGGTCGGGGTTTTTTGTGCAGTCCCGGTTTGCGGAGCAGGCACGCGATCGTGACCAGGCGTGTCGTTGGGCGGAGCGGTGCGCATGTTACCGTCGGGATCAAGGGAGCTTTACGCAAGGTTATCCCTGAAGGTTCTACGACAAGGAGGGCTTTGAAAGATGAAAGGATTTATCGGAAAACTGGGTTTGGCGTGTGTTCTGGCGACGCCGCTCGCGGCGCAGGATGCGCCGTTCGGCACCTCGCAGGATATCGAGTATGCCGATAAGCTGTGGGCCGAGATGCAGGAGCAGGGCCTGGTTGGCGAAGATGCCATTCTGGCGCTTCCCTATGAGGGTCGCGAGCCGCACGGCCTTATGCTGGAGACATTCTATTCGACTGCGCAGATCGCGGATCATACGGGCACACTCGTGGTCAAGCGCAACTATGGCCCCGAGGGCGTGACCGGAGATGAGGTGCTGAGCGATCCGGCGGCGCATCTGGGGTCGGTCACCGTTATGTATCAGCGCGCGCCCGGCTATGACGATGAGACCGGCAACTGGTTTTATGCCAAATACCTGCCGGATGGCACATTGGACCGCAATCCGAAGGACATGGCGCTTGCCGGGCTGGTCGGCAAGGGGGCCGATGCCGGGTGCATCGCCTGCCATCAGGGCGCGGCGCCGGATTACCTGTTTACCACGGATGCCAAGCTGCCGGGGATGCAGTAACGCGTCGTGGTTTCGCTCTAGGATGCGGACTCATAATGCCTTGCCCAGAGGCGGGAGCAAGCCATGAGCACCGCAGCGAGATAGTTGCGGGCGGATTTCTCGTAGCGTGTCGCGATCTTGCGGAAGTGTTTGAGCTTGTTGAAGAACCTCTCCACGAGGTTGCGCTGCCGATAGATCGCGGGATCGACCGAGCGTTGCACATTGCGGTCGCGCTGGGTCGGGATGTGGCCGCGTCCGCCATGCGCGGCGATCAGCTCGAGGATCGCGCGGGCGTCGTAGCCCCGATCCGCCACCACATCGCCCGGCGCCGGATGGGCGGCCAGCAGGTCGGCCACCGCCGCCTTGTCCGA
>NZ_FODS01000071.1 GCF_900110425.1 Salinihabitans flavidus
GTCGCGGGCGATGCGGCCTTCGTGCATGACACGCTGATGATGCCCGAAAGCGGCACCAGTCGGGCGGACTTCCCCGGCGGCAGCACCGAGGATCTCTGGAATTCCCTTCGCGCGATCCTCGACCTGCGGCGCGACACACGGCTCTATGTTGGGCATGACTACCCTGGCGACGGTGCTGCTCCTGAATACATGGCGACCGTGGCCGAACACCGCCTGCGCAACCGCCATGTCAAGGACGGGATCGGCAAGGCCGAGTTCATCGCCACGCGCCGCGCCCGCGATGCAACACTGCCGTTGCCCGCGCGCATGCTCGCGGCGCTTCAGGTCAATATCCGCGGCGGGTGCCTGCCCGAGGCTGAGGCAGACGGGCACAGCTACCTGAAATTCCCGCTCAGGAAATTCGAGCCACGATGAGCAACGGCCAGAATTCGGCGTTTGTCCGGATGAAGGATACCGCTCCACGGGGTATTTGTGATAGTGGTTGCCGACTTCACGTCGATACCCCGTTCAAAAGGTTTCGGCCAATCCTGCCACCGGCAACGCACTATCACCGCTGCCGCTCATTCCCCCTCGCTCGCCGCGATCTCGTCTAAAGCGCAGCCTGACATCACCGACCTCGGTTCGGTAGAAACGGGGTTTCGCCGTGCGTCCGCCGCCGCGTCATCCATCTTGATCAGCAGCCAATGATCCGCGTCATCATCAATCCGCTGCAAGGCGTAACCGCCATGGATCTTCTCACCGGAAAGCCAGACCAGAGCGTGCCCCTTTGCCAGCGCCTCCGACATCGACGGTGGGCCATTCTCCGTCTCGGTGATGTTCTCGTAGGTCCCACGATCCCAGATCAGCACGGTCCCCGCGCCATATTCGCCGGCAGGTAATGACCCCCTCGAAATCGGCATAGTCGAGCGGATGGTCCTCTGTTGCGATGGCAAGCCGTTTCTCGCGCGGATCGGTGGATGGCCCCTTCGGCACCGCCCAGCTTTTCAGAACGCCACCCACCGCCAGCCGGAAATCGTAATGCAGGTTGTTGGCGTCGTGCTTCTGGATCACGAAAACGGGGTTTCCCGACGTGCTGCCGACATCGCCTCTGAGTTCGGTGCTGCGCGAAAAGTCAAGCCTTTCGCGGTACCGGTCCAGCCTGTCGCGATCATGCTGGTGTTTCACCATACTCCCATCCCTTCCGCATCAAGTGGCCCATGCCGCCAAAGCGAGATGACGGCCCCACCCTGGCACGCGGGGCCGTCACTGTCCGGGGTCGTATTCCAAGCCGCTGATCGGGCGCACGGTGCTTGCCTGCGGCCCGATCGCACTTTCCTTGCTCTGCACGACCATTTCAACCGGGTCGCCCTGTGCGAGATCGGCAAACTTCCCATCCACGACACTGTTTTCGTGGAAATAGATCAACCGGTTGTCGGTCGCGATGATCTGGCCATAGCCCTGATCATGACGAATCTCGACGATCTTGCCCTGCAATGGAGCGTCGTGATGCTTGACGTCACGTTG
>NZ_FODS01000068.1 GCF_900110425.1 Salinihabitans flavidus
CCCCTGCCCCGAGATACGCGGAGTCCTGAGACTTCGCACATACCCCGTGCCGGTTGATGTGGGTTTCGGCCGCGTAAAAGCGCGGGCGGGTATCGGGCATCCAGTCCGGCGCCCGCCCGGCGCGGGCCAGCTCGGCAATCCAGATTGCCATGCGCCGCCCGCCCCGCGCCTCGGGCAGCGCGGCCAGTGTCGAGGCCACGATCTCGGCATCGTCGGCGGGCAGCGACCGGCCGCCGCCGTCGATCCGCATCCCGCCGAGCCGCATCCGCTCGAGCATCACGTATTCCGTGCCATGCCCGCGCCAGCCGGTGCCGCCGACCGTGCCCACCTCATCGAAATCCAGCTGCGCGCATTCGCGCTGGAAGGCCCATTCCAACAGTTCGCGGATGCCTATATCGCGCATGCGTGCGCCCGCCGCGACGTGCCTTCCAATCTCCTGCCCCGCCATCTCGCCTCTCATTGCCTTCATCTCACTGCCCCTTGCCTTGTGTGACGTTTCGCGTCCGACCGTCACGCCACCGTCACGTTTTTTGTCACGCCTCAACCCTTTGTATTTATTACTCTTTCTATTCCTAAATAGATTTATGTAACGGTGTGACGCCCCGATCCGAATACCCTTCACACGCGCGCACTATTCTGCTGTGCGCCTGAGCGCGTAACACCGTCACATTACAGGGTTTTTTCCGGTTTCCTCTAATCACATCAAACACTTACCTCCGTGACGCAAAGCGTGACGGTAGCGTGACGCACCCCCCGCAAACGTCACGCTTTTCCCTCCTCCGGCGCGCCTTCACCGGCCGGCACTTCGCTTCCTGGCAAAAACCGCGCGGGCACCAGAAGGCCGCGCACCGCGCGCCCGGCCACGCGCACCGTGCCCGGAGAGGGGCGCACATCCGCAATGGTCTCCAGCGCCGCCCTGTGCCCGCCGCCGCGCCAGCGTGTGCCCGCCAGCACCCGGTCCAGCAACGGGTTGTTCCCATTGGCCACGAACATCTCATGCCGGCCGGCCTCTCCGGCGAGGAGCCGGAGCCCGAGGCGACCGATCAGCCGGTTGTCATACCGGTCCGGCTCGCCACTGTTCTCATTCATCCGCTCGATCAACTCGGCCACGGTGATCGTGCCGCCATGATCCTTGTTGATCATGCCCGCGAAGATCGTGCGCAGGCAGCGTTCGCCCTCGCCCTCCTCCTCGGCCTCGCGCGACAGGTGGATCAGGGGCTGGGCCAGCACCTTGGCCTCCTCCAGCCGCGCCATGTCAGCCTCGCCGGTCTCAGTGTCGACCAGCGGCGCGTCGTGCAGCATGAGATCCCAGCCGGCGAGGATGGCCCCGATGGTGTCGCCAGAGCGCGCCCGCGCCCCGAGGCTCTGCACCAGCCCGTTGTAGATCCGGAACGTCTGATCCCAGCGTGATGGCGCCAGATCGAGCATCCGCCGCCACACGCCGGCGCCGATCCCGGCCGCGTCGCGCTGCAGCTCATCGAGGCGCAGCGCCTGATCGGCCGGGCTGGCGCTGTCCTCGCGCTCGCCCAGCGTCAGGATCACGAACCGCGAGCGATCCGCGCTGGTCATCGCCGCCGGGATGATCGAGGCGAGAAACCCCGCCCCGTAAAGCTCGAAGCGCACGCCCGAGTGATCCGACGTGCCCCGCTCCACCTGCGCGCCCTCGGAATCGGACATCAGGCGGAAGAGCGCGATCACATCGCCGATCGCGCCGCTGTCGTCGGCCTCCGCCTCATCGAAGACCCGCGCCACCGCCATCCGGTTCGTGGTCTGGCGGATCGCCGCCGCGCTTGTCGAGTTCTTCACCCCGGTGGACATGCCACCCAGCAGAGCGGAGGCGACGCGCGTCACCGTCGTTTTGCCCGAGCCGTGCTTGCCCTTGAGATACATATGCGTGCGCCAGGACGGATATTGCCCGAGCGCGGCCTGCCCGATCCAGCCCATCAGGATATCGGCATCGCGCTCCCCGCCCCAGTTCCAGTGCCGTTGCAACCGTCGCCGGATCCAGTCCAGATCGTCGGCGCGCGCAGGCGTCTCGGCGGGAGCCGCGCGCGAGGGCACCGCCGGGTAGAGCGCGCGGCCGATCATCCGGCCCTTGCGCGGCTCCTGATCGGAGGCCAGCACCCGCTCGCCCAGATGCACCACCGGGTCGGCGCAAGCCCCGCGCCAGGTCCCGAAATGCCGCATCGGTGTTGCCTGATCATAAAGCGGCAGCGCGCTGCACGCCTGCATCAACGCA
>NZ_FODS01000038.1 GCF_900110425.1 Salinihabitans flavidus
CATGCCCTTGTCGTCGAGATAATCTGCCAGGTCGCCCGCGATGTAAGATGAGCCGTTGTCGCTGAGCAGTCTTGGTTTGGCGACAACGGTTGCGCTGTCGCAGCCCGAGACGTCCAGTGCCAGGTCGAGCGTGTCGGTCACATCCTTTGCCTTCATCGTCGTGCAGAGCTTCCAGGCGATGATGTATCGGCTGTAATCATCCAGAATGGTCGACAGGTAGAACCAGCCCCACCCCAGGACCTTGAGATAGGTGAAGTCCGTCTGCCAGAGTTCGTTGGGCCGCGTGGTCCTGTCTTTGAACTCGTTCGCCGCCTTCATCACGATATGCGCCGGTGCCGTGACCAGATCTTCCGCCTTCAGGATCCGGTAAACGGATGATTCCGAGACAAAATTTTTCTTCTCGTCAGTGTATTTTACTGCAAGTTCGCGGGGTGTCAGTTCCTCATGCTCGAGCGCAAACGTCGATGACGTCGGCACGGGTCTCGTCCGGGAGGCGGTTCCACACGGACCCGGGATGTGGTGCGGTGTCTGCGAGCGTATCAAGCCCGCCTTCCGACCATCGGTCATACCAGCGATAATAGGTCGTGCGGGGGATACCCAGCATGGCCAGCGTCTGGCGAACCGGCAGATGCGAGGCCTCGACGGTGCGGATGATCTCGAGCTTTTCCGATGCGGGATACCTCATGCCTCGCACTCCCCATCCCCGAGCATGCTTTTTTTGAGCAGGCGGTTTTCCAGGGTCAGGTCGGCAACGACCTCCTTCAGCGCTGTCGCCTCCGAGCGCAGCTCCTTGACCTCGGGCGAGGTTGCCTGACGCGCGGTGTCGCCCGCCAGCCGCTGCTTGCCCGCCTCGAGAAACTCCTTCGACCACGTGTAGTACAGGCTCTCGCTGATCCCTTCGCGGCGGCACAGGGCGGCAATGCTTTCCTCGCCGCGCAGACCCGCCAGCACGATCCTGATCTTCTCCTCGGCCGAGTACTGTTTGCGGGTCTTGCGCTTGATGCCCTTGACCAGCTTGTCAGCGGCGTCCTTCGATGTTTCGGATTTCTTGTTCATCTTCGCTCCTTGATGGCTGCGATGAACCAGAAATCCTCCGTTACGAAAACATCAAATCTGTCCCATGGGTGCTGACGTCAGACACAGCGCCGTAAGGCGCATGTTAGTCATCGCCTCGCGTCTTGCGCCCGGACCCGAACGAAGACAGCGGCTTCGTCATGGATATCGAGGGCGATCTGGCCGGTATCCTAAACCTATGCCAGACAAGCAAAAAGGCCGCCGGGCTTTCGCCGGACGACCTCATGCAAATCAATCTGGTTGCGGGGGTAGGATTTGAACCTACGACCTTCAGGTTATGAGCCACCACAAGGCTGCTTTAGAGATTTGTTTGTTTTCAAAGCCTTCGCGAACAACCCTTTGATTTCGCAAACATCTCTTCCGTTATCGGACGGGATTCGAGGTGTTTCAACGACCCCAGAAGGGTTTAAAACCGCTTTCAAGGGTTGACCAAGCGTTGACAAAAACACTTTTGAACTGGGGCAAATCTCAATCGCAGTTCCACAGCACGATCGATGGCGAGAGGGGCGGTTCACCGGCATGAAGCAGACCGTGCCACAGTGCCTTCGGCCCGCATACCCGTGATGCTATCACTCGTCCTTCGTAACCACCAAAACCCCAGCCTCGGAGAGCAAAACCTCTGAAACCGCAAAACTGTGATCCAGCGCGCCATCATTAATAGGTCGGGGCGGACAAACGACGCGGGCTATGCCACTCTGGATAATGCCGCGCGCGCAGTCAGCACAGGGAAAGCGGGTGACATAAATCGTACATCCCTCGATTGCCGCCCCAGATCGTGCGGCATTGTAGATCGCGTTTCGCTCGGCATGTTCGACCCAGTGGAATTTCTCGCCACTCGCCCGGTCGAGCCGCGTGACATTGGCACAGGAAACACCGCGCGGCAGACCGTTGTAGCCGCTGGCGCGGATTTCTCGTCCCGAACCGACGATTACCGCGCCAACATGGAAATCCCGGTCCTCTGACCACGACGCCATCTCCACCGCGAGGTCGAGAAAGCGTCGGGTCCAAATCTCTTCAGAGGCCATCGCTCAGCCTGCCGAGATATAGGAGGTTTTGACAGTGGTGTAGAACTCCACGGCGTAGCGTCCCTGTTCGCGCGCACCGTAGGAAGACCCTTTTCGCCCTCCGAACGGAACATGGTAGTCGACCCCGGCGGTTGGCAGATTCACCATGACCATCCCTGCCTGAACGTGGCGCCGGAAGGTATTGGCGTGTTTCAAGTTCGTAGTGCAAATCCCGGCTGAGAGACCGAACTCGGTGTCGTTGGCAACCGCGAGCGCCTCGTCGAAATCAGCAACCTCTATAACCGAAGCACACGGACCGAAGATTTCCTCCCGGTTGATACGCATTCCGTTGTCGGTTCCCAGAAACAGCGCCGGCGCCTGGTAGAAGCCCGGCTTTTCAAGTTCCAGCCGTTCGCCGCCAATCACCGCGTCCGCCTCACCGCGCGCGAGTTCGATGTAGTCGAGGTTCGAGGCAAGCTGCCGCTCGTCCACCACCGGCCCGATCTGGGTGGTCGTGTCCAGTGCATCACCCACTTTCAGCGCTGTCATCTCGCGCGACAGCGCTTCAACGAAGGCATCGTGAATACCCCTCTGAACGATCAGCCGCGAGGAGGCCGTGCAGCGTTGTCCGGTCGAGAAGAAGGCCCCGTTGAGGCAGGTCTGGATCGCCGTATCGAGGTCGGCATCATCCATAACCACCATCGGATTCTTGCCGCCCATCTCCACCTGCACCTTCTTGCGGAGCCTCCCACAGGTCTCGGCAATGCGCGCCCCGACCCCTGCCGAACCGGTGAAGGAGATCGCATCGATGCCCGGGTGGGCAATGATCGCCTCGCCTACGGTCGAACCCGGGCCCATCACCAGATTGAACACACCCGGCGGGCAACCATGGCGGTGCAAAAGCTCGGTGATGACATGGGCACAGCCCGGTGTCAGATCCGCCGGTTTGAGAACAACGCAATTTCCGTAGGCCAGCGCCGGGGCGACCTTCCAAGCGGGAATGGCTATCGGGAAGTTCCATGGCGTGATTAGCCCGACGATACCTACTGGCTCTCTCGTGACCTCTACATCGATATCAGGGCGCACAGAAGGCTGTGCATCCCCGGCAACACGCAAAGCCTCACCCGCAAAGAACTTGAACACCTGACCGGCGCGCGCGGTCTCGCCGATGGCTTCGGCAACGGTCTTGCCCTCTTCGCGAGCCAGAAATCGGCCGATTTCCTCTTTCCGCGCAAGAAGCTCGGAGCCAACGGCATCAAGAAGGTCGTGGCGTGCCTGTGGCCCGGCGGCGGCCCAGGCCGGAAAGGCGCTGCGCGCTGCGGCAACCGCCGCGTCCACGGTGTCCGCATCGGCGCTGGAATACTGTCCAATCACGTCATCTGTATCCGACGGATTGATGTTCGAACGTGAATGACTGCTTGCGGCCCATTCGCCGCCAATCAGGTTTGCTTGGCTAACTTGCGAGTCTTTCATGATATCCTCTTTTGCTTCAGGTTGCGGACGTCAAAGCGTCCGGCACTAGGTGATCAAGTGCCACCGCTTCTCCCGTGCTCAGCGGCAGGAAGGGCGGAAGCGTATGAGTCCAGGTCGCATCGCCGGTACGACGGGCGATTAGATGTTTAATCGATGGAATCAGCGGCTGCGACGAGATCGCAGTGCGCAGGTCGGCTATGTCCGAGTAAGCCGCCGGCGAAGCATTTCCGCGCCAGACCTGCGAGCAGAGGTGGGCAGAGTGATTCACGGTTGCCGAGATACAGCCAGCGAAGCCCGCCTCCTGGGCCATGGAAAGCGTGGTTTCCGAGCTAGGGAATACGCGTAGCGCGAGAAGTGTCCGGGCAAGACGACGACAGTAGTCCAGATCGCCGGATGAATCCTTGATCCCGGCAAACCTTTCTGGCGCCAGTCGATGGAGTTGCGCGATGACCTGTTCGGGTATCACAAAGCCTGTCATCTGGGGATAATTGTAAAACCAGATCTGGATACGCCGATTACCCAGAGCCTCGTGCAGAGCAGAGTACCAGCGCAACAGTCCCTGCTCAGATGGTGGGGTGTAGTAATAGGGCGGCAATACCAGCGCCACTGGATAGCCAAGTGCTTCGGCATGAACAGTCAAAGCGATCGTTTCGGCCAGCGAAGGCGTACCGGTGCCAACCATCAGGCGCGATGGGTCAAGGCCGTCAGCCGCCCAACTCATCACCATCCGGCGAGTCGCATTGTCCAGGGAATTGGCCTCACCGGTGGAGCCCAGCACATTCAGCCCATCGCAGCCATTGGCCAGCGCCCAGCGAGCATGTTCCAGAAACAGCGGCTCGGAAGGTATTCCGCGCGCGTCGACGGGGGTGGGTACGGCTGCGATGATGCCTTGCATATCTGTCTCCTCATGTGTCCTGCGTGGTCGGTTCGCGCCGCGCATAATCTGCAAGCCGGGGGTGGTCGGGCACTGGATCCGAGCCCTTGTACCAGCCGCCCGGTTCGTCAAGTTCGCCGTTCGTGTCCAGAAAGACCTCGCGGTTGATCTGTGCGAAGATGGCGTTGTCCGCGTCAAGTTCGTCGTCATAGCGGATGGCATCGACCGGGCAGATGGTTTCGCACATACCGCATTCGATGCATTCCGTCGGGTGGATGTAGAACATCCTCTCGCCCTCGTAGATGCAATCCACCGGGCAGGACGTAGTGCAGATGCCGTCCTTGACATCGATGCACTGGCTCTGGATGACGAGTGTCATGGCTTCCTCCGTTTACTTGCCACGCCAGACCGGGGCGCGTTTCTCGCGGAAGGCGGCGACACCTTCCTCAGAATCCTCGGACTGGAGCGCCGCGACCAACGCGGGGCGACGCAGGTCGCGCGCCTCGACGGGTGTCAGATGGCCGGTGTTACGAATGGTGTCCTTGATCGCGGCCACCGACAGTGGGGCGCAGCCGAGGATATCGTTGACCCATGCATCAACCTCGGCATCGAGTTGATCCGCAGACACGACCGCATTGACCATGCCGTAGTGTAGGGCATCGGCGGCTGACAGCATCCGCCCGGTCAGCATGATGCCCGCGGCGATGTTGCGCGGGACCAGCCGTTGCAGCGCCACCATGCCGCCATCTAGCGGCAGACGCCCGACCTTGGCCTCCGGCAGGCCAAATGTCGCGGAGTCCGACGCGACTACAATATCTGCACCCAGAACCATCTCGAACCCGCCGCCAAGCGCCAGGCCGTTCACGCGCGCGATCACCGGCACATTCAGCGTCTGCCGCAGGCTAATACCGCCGAACCCATCAGGATTGGCCGCGGCCCAGTATTCCAGACCCGACAGCCCGCCGCCGGCCTTCATGTCGGCGCCAGCACTGAATGCGCGGTCGCCCGCGCCCGTCAGCACAACGCAGCGGATGTCATCGCGGGTCTCGATCTCAGCCCAAACCTGATTCAACGCGGCGTCAGTGCCGGCGTCGACCGCGTTCATGCGGTCGGGCCGGTCTATTGTGACCCGCGCGACGTGGTCGGCAACTTCGAAAAGGACGCTCATACGGCCTCCTTCCGGGCCACAGCCGAGAGGCCGAGTTCGCGGATCACCTCTTCGGTGTGCTCTCCCAGCTTCGGGGGAGTGTGGCGGATCACCACTGGCGCATCGCTCAAATGCACGGGAGAGCCGACCAGCGTGAGAGACCCGAGGATAGGGTGTTCCATGTCCACCAGCATGCCGTTGGCCTCCGTCTGCGGATCCTCCAGCGCCTCGCCGAGCGACTTCACCGGCGCGCAAAGCAGATCCTGTGCTTCCAGCCGCTCGATCCAATGCGCCATGGTGTTGGTGGCGAAAGCATCGCGAAAACGGCCCTGAAGATAGGGCTTGCCGGCGCGCTGCGCCGTCAGGTTGGGATATTCTGGCGACAGGTCCTCAATTTCCAGCGCGGTGCAGATGTCCTGCAGCGGATTGACCTTGAACGCTCCCACCACGACGATAGCGCCATCGGTGGTGTCGAACACGCCGGTCAGCGGCATCGCCGCCCAGTTCAACACCTCGCGATGCTTGGACCATTGCGCGGCCTCCTGCATCTGCATGGCAATCATGGAATCGTAGAGCGACACGCTCACCTTCTGCCCGCGTCCGGTTTTCTCGCGCCCCAGAAGCGCCGCCAGAATGCCCTGCACCAGATGCATGCCGGCGGTGTAGTCGCACAGCGTCGTGGGGTAGATCGACTTCGGGATCGCGGGATCCTGGGTCTTTTCCATCACACCGGTCATTGCCTGCGCCAGCACGTCCTGACCGCCCTTGTGGGCGTAGGGTCCGATCTCGCCGAACCCGGTGCCCGAGGCGCAGATGATCCGCGAATTGATCCTCTTCAACGTGTCGAAATCGAAGCCCAGGCGTTTCATCACCCCGGCACGAAAGTTGTCGACGACCACATCGGACTGTGCCACCAGCTCATGAACCAACTGCCGGCCTTCATCGGACTTGGTGTCAATCTCCACCGAGCGCTTGTTGCGGTTGAGCGAGGCGAACACCGCATTGTTCATCGCCTCCTCCGAGGTTTCGCCGAAGAAGTTGCGCGAAAGGTCGCCCGCGCCGGGACGCTCGACCTTGATGACGTCGGCGCCGAAATCGGCCAGCATCTGCGTGGCGCAGGGTCCCATCATCACCTGAGTGAAGTCGAGGACGCGGATGCCCTCAAGCGGTAGGTTCTGTTTAGACATGTTGTCCTCCTTCACGCGTCAACAGGGTCTTCGATCAGCGCATTGGCCGAGGGCACGTCGCCCGGGTCGGCGCCCTGCGCGCGCATCTGTTTCTGAATCGCCTTGACGTCTACGTCGCGCAGCGCGCAATTCGCATCCAGCGCCTTGGCGACGGCGACACCCGCGGCCTCGCCCTGACTCATGCAGGGCGGGATCTCGCGCGACTGCTTCTGCGCCTCGCTCTCCACGGAATAATGTCGGCCCGC
This sequence comes from Salinihabitans flavidus, assembly GCF_900110425.1. Lineage (GTDB taxonomy): Bacteria > Pseudomonadota > Alphaproteobacteria > Rhodobacterales > Rhodobacteraceae > Salinihabitans > Salinihabitans flavidus. Next base: position 7,005 of record NZ_FODS01000038.1, read on the forward strand.
GACAATCAGATTGTCGATCCCCTTGGGCAGAAGCGCACGGTAAGGCGTGTAGTAGTCGCGACCCCGGCAGACAGAGTCGGCAAAGTGGCGGCGCGATGCCACGTCATCCTTGGTGACGACATATTCGCCCTGCAACATCCTCGTCTGGCGGATGCCCATTTGCTCGGCGGCGCCCAGCATCTTGGCATTCTCGAAACCGGGGATGTTCTTGCGGGCGAACTCCAGCAGTCCCATCATCCGGCCACGGCCCTCGAACTCGGCTTCGACCATGTGTTCGGGCGACATGCCGTCATAACCAGGCATGTGCGGGCAGTTGCACCAGACCACGCCAGGTAGCGGCGTCTTCAGCCACCACATGCCCCAGGCCCCGCCGATCACGCGACGCGCCTGACGGTCGAGTTTCTTGAATTCCTCGGGGTTCTCGTATTCGAAGGCCTCGGCCCGGGCGGTGTCCACATCCATCAGGCGGAACACGGTGGTGACGATGAACTGCCCAGTAATGAAGGACGCACCCGCGGAGCTGGCCACATCCAGATCGCCCGATGCATCCACCACCATCTTCGCGCGGATCGCCTGGCGCCCCAGCTTGGTCTGCACGATCACCCCGGTGACGAGGTTGTCCTCGACCAGTGCCTCTGAGAACCAGCTGTGAGTACGCAGCTCGATATCCGCATCCCTGACCAGGTCCAGGCTGACGCGCTTCCAGGCGTCAGGGTCAAAGGCGACGGAATGGACGATCGGCTGCGGCATGCCCTGCTTGCGGAAGTCGATGCAACCCCAGCGTGACCACTTCTGCCACATCTCCCAGTTGGTCAGGCAGTCCTCAGACGGCGGGTAGACGGCACCGCCCTGGCGTTCTAGCCGGTCGATGAATTCGCTGACAATGCCGGTGGTGGTGACCTCGTTGCCCTCGTTCACCATGTCGTCGAGTACCAGGACCATTCCCCCGGACGCCATGCCACCAAGATGATGATAGCGTTCGACCAGCGTTACCTTCGCCCCGTTGCGGGCGGCCGAAACCGCAGCCGACAGCCCTGCCGGTCCGGCTCCGATCACCAGAACATCTGCATCGGAAACGACGGGCACCTGTTCGGCGTGAGTGGTAACATATTCCTTGATTGGATCGGTCATTTGGACAATCTCCTCCTGTTACGCCGCAGCAGTTTTTGCTGGCGTGCGTCTTTTTTCATTTCAAATTGGCAGTTTACCTTACCAGCGGACGGTCCAGCGCTCCGCGAGCGTGACCAGTGTGAACATCATGACCGACAGGCCAGAGGACATGAAAACAGTTGCGTATAGCAACGGTGAGTTGAAGTTGAAGGTCGCCTCGATGATCAGCGCGCCAAGTCCTATATCCGCACCAACCCATTCGCCAACGATGGCACCGATCACCGAGGTGGTAGCCGAGATCTTCAGCGCCGAGAACAGGAACGGTAGCGACGACGGCAGCCGCATCTTCCAGAATACCTCGGATTTCGAGGCCGAGAGGATCTTGGCTAGCTCCAGCGCTTGGGGGCTGACCGCTTGCAGGCCGCGCACCATGTTCACCAGCGTGGGGAAGAAACAGATCAGCGCCGCGATCACCACCTTGGCCGTGAGGCCCGGGCCGAAAATCAGCACCAGGATCGGTGCGATCGCAAGGATCGGAATGGTGTTGACGAACACCGCGATGGGAAAGAATGCGCGCTCCACATGCCGCGAATGTACAAAGGCGATGGCGATCAGGATCGCGGCGATATTGCCAACGGCAAACCCGGCAACGCTCTCGAAAAGGGTGGGCCATAGATTCTGCATCAGGAGCGGAAACTTGTCCAAAAAGGTGACGGCCACGTCAGAAGGTGCCGGCGCGATATAGGTTGGAACGCCGAACGCCTTGACGCCAATCTGCCAAATGGCGATCAGTCCGGCGGCACATCCCAGAGGTAGGGCGCCCGACATGATCTTGTGGCGGCGAGCGGCCATACGCAATTCGGCCTCAAGATCGGGGGCAGATGTATTTTCGACAACTGTCATCAGCATGTCTCCAGTAGATCGCGCAGATAGCCGCAATATTGGGTGAATTGTGACGTGTCGCGTAACTTGGTCTTGCGTTCATCCGGCAAGTCGATATCCACGACTTCGCGAAGTCGTCCGGGGTTGGCCTCGAGCATGATGACTTTCTGCCCTAGGAACACCGCTTCGGAAATGGAGTGGGTCACGAAGAGGATCGTCGTTCCGGTCTCTCGCCAGATATCGAGTAGTTGCAGATTCAGCCGGTCTCGGGTCATCTCGTCCAGCGCCCCGAAAGGTTCGTCCATCAGCAGCAGCTTGGGCTGGCAAACCAGGGCCCGCGCAATGGCCACGCGCTGGCGCATCCCGCCCGACATTTCATGCGGAAGCGCATCCTCGCGCCCTTTCAGGCCAACGAGTTCGAGAAGCTCTCGCGGGCTTCGGGTGCCTGCGGGGATGTCGCTTCCCCGATTGCGCCCGATCTCCAGCGGCAGTTCCACATTTTTCAGTGCGGACCGCCAAGGTAGAAGCGTCGCGTCCTGAAAGACGAATGCGAACTCGCGGGCGAGCCGCGCCTCTTCGGTAGTTTTTCCGAAGATGGAAACCTCGCCGGTCGCCGCCGGGATCAAGTCCGAGACAAGCCGGAGCAACGTTGACTTCCCGCACCCGGAAGGTCCGAGTATGGTATAGAAGGAGCCCGCTTCCAATTCGAGTTCTAGCCGATCAATGGCGGTGAAAGTTCCGAAGCGCACCGAAGCGTTCCTGAGCGATGCCGCAGGCACCCCTTTCGGGGGGCCTCCGGCGTTGTTGGCTATGGTTTCTGTTGCTGCAAGCATGGCAATCATCCGTAGGTCGGCCGTGCCGAAGTGATTTCATCCAGCACAGCAAGTGTCATGACACCATCCAGGTCCGGAGCGGCTCTTTCAAACTGGCCAAGCTGGTCATAGGTGTCGATCTGGGCCAGCCAGTTTTCGCGCGTCATTGTTCCCCAGCCGCGCTCTGCCGTTTCCGCGTTAAAGCTGTAGTCCAGTACCAACCCAACAGTCTCAAGCTCGTTCTCGCGGTCGAGATTGGGGTAGCGGTTGACCAGGATATCCACGGCGGCCTCTGGGTTATCATGCACCCAACCCCATCCTCGCGCAATCGCGCGCAGCATGCCCTGTACCTGTTCCGGCTGCTCTGCCAGCAAACCATCGTTGACATAATAGGGGTTTGCATAAAGCTGGATTCCGGCGTCCCAGAGCGTCATGTCAACGCGCTCGTCGCCCAGAACCTTTAGCGCGCTGGTATTGGTCTTCCAGCCGGTGACCACATCCGCCTGACCGGTCAAAAGCGGTGACATGTCAGATCCCATTACCAGCACCTCGACATCGTCTTCGGAGATTCCGTTTTTCGCCAGCATCGCCTGCAGCAGAATACGCGCGGTACCGTTGGTCGCGACTCGCTTGCCGATCAGGTCCTTTGGCTCACGCACTGGATTTCCTTCAAGCGAAAAATAGGTGAAGGGGTGCTGCTGATAGCCGGCGGCGATACATTTGATCGGTAACCCCTGGGAGCGCGCGAGCATCAGGGAAGGACTTGATGAGATTGATCCGATATTGGCTCGGCCCGAAGCGACCGACGCGACGCCATCTACGTTTGGTCCGCCGGGCACGATCTTGAGTTCGAGGTTCTCATCGGCGAAAAATCCCTGTTCGTCCGCGGCAACTTCGCCAAGGATACCATTGCTGGCCAACCAGCCGAGTTGAAGCGTCACCGTCTGGGGCGAACCGGCCCGCGCCGGGGAAATGCCCACGAAGCTGCCTGCCAGCCCGGCACCTGCGGCAGCACCCATAGATTTCATCAGTGTGCGGCGTGAGATTCTGTTTATCATATCGTTTGTCATGTTTTCCTCTCCTGTGGAAAGCGGGTGGAACGGTCATTACTTCGACCTTGTTCAGAAAACTCTAGAACACCGCCCGTTGGTGCAGGTAGGATAAAGTTCTGCCCACGGTGGTGCAAATTTCGCACCACCCCATTCATGGATACTCAGATGCATTCCATCTTCCTGAAATACTTCGATGAAGTGGCACGGCAGCGTTCGATCCGAAAAGCCGCGCTGGTTCTAAATGTTTCTTCGACTTCGGTGAATCGCAAAATCTTGAAGATCGAAGAGGAGTTGGGCGCATCGCTTTTCGACCGAACCCCCGAAGGGGTCGAACTGACCGCCGTGGGGGGGATTCTGCTCGAACACTGCCGAAGGGTGCTGCACGAGTTCGACCGTACAAGGGTCTTGATTGATGATATGCGTGATCTTCGTACAGGCCACCTCAATATCATAACGGTCGACTCTGTAGCCATTGGTAGCCTTCCTCGGGCAATAAACGAATTCTCCAAGGTCTATCCTGACATATCCATTTCAGTGACCACGGCTCAGCCCGAGGATGTCGTAGACGCAGTGGCCATGGGCGACGCCGATATCGGGATCGCCTTCACCTTCACGTCTCATCCAGACGTGCGAATATTGTCCGAAAAATCAGCCCCCTTCGGGGCTCTGGTTCGGCCCGATCATCCCCTTTCGGGGTGGCCCAGTGTCACAGTCGAGGATCTCGCCGGCTACCGGTTGATCCGCACCATCGACGCCCGAGGCCGAAATTCGATCATAGACCAAGCCATGTCCACACTGGTGACGCCGCTTTCCACATATGTATTCACCAACACGTTGTTCTTGGCGAAAGAGATGATTCTGTCGAATCACGGTATCGGACTTTATACTAAGATCGGCTTCTACGATGAGGTTCAGCGCGGAGAGCTAAGCTTCATTCCGTTGATTCAGGCAACGCTTGGTAATGTCCGTGTCGGGGTCATGGCCTCAGCCTCGGCAGCCATAGGTCCGGCGAAACGGCTGATGTGCGATATCATTAGCCGCGAAATGGGAAGCATGCGGCTTGACTCTTGAGTATATTATAACGCCTCGAACAAGTATCCCCAAGGCTCAAACGGCTTTCGCTGAACTGCCAGTTTTCATACTCAAATGCTGAAAAGCCACTGGTGGCCGAATCCGAGAAGGCGCGCCGCGATTTTGCACGCAGCCATGGCCAACACCGCGCCAACCATTACAAGTCACTCCCCCCGCGCTGGGCGCCCTTCCACGTGCCCGCTCGCCCTGCCGAACCGGAATTGACCGGCGCCGGTCAATTCCACCTTCCGCCTGTATTCCGCCCCCTACCCCGTGCTGTGACTTGATAGTCGCGCGGGTCTACGCCTGTGTCGCACGGGAAAGGAGACCGGATGCATGGCCAACAGATTGAAGCTCAATGAGAAACTGCTGCGCGAGGCCGAGCCCAAGCCCGGTGTCAGCTACCAGATCTTTGATACCGAGGTGATCGGCTTTTCGGCACGGGTGCAAAGCTCCGGCGCGCGCACCTTCACGATCGATTACCGCTTCGGAGGACGGCAGCGGCGCATGACCATCGGGCGTTGGCCGGACTGGAGCGTGACGGCCGCACGGGCGCGCGCCAAAGAGCTGCGCCGCGCCGTCGATGAGGGCCGCGATCCGCTGGCGCTGAAGGAAGATCTGCGCGAGGCTCCGCGCGTGAGCGACATGATCGACCGCTATATCCGCGAACACCTGCCGAAGCTCGCGCCGGCGAATGCGGGCGATCAGGTCTCAATGCTCCAAAAGATGGTCAAGCCGGCCTGGGGCAACCGGCTGGTGACCGACATCACCAAGTCCGATGTGGCGAAGTTCCTGGATTTCGTGGCCGAGGGCCGCCCCCGCCCCTGCAAGGCGCGGCCCAACAACCGCGCCCGCAAGCTGCAGGGCCACAAGCCGACCCCGGTCCGCGCCAACCGCATGGGCGAAGTGCTGCGCAAGATGTTCACGCTGGCCATCGAATGGGAGTGGTGCGAGGCCAATCCGGCGCAGGGGTTTCACAGGCGCATCGAGCAAGCGCGCGAACGCTTTCTGAGCCCCGAGGAACTCACCCGCCTTGCCGCCGTGCTCGACAGCGCCGAGGATCAGCGCGCCGCCTCGATCATCCGCATGTGCATGCTGACCGGCGCCCGCGTGGGCGAGGTCCGCACCGCGCGATTCGAGCAGTTCAATCTCGACTATGCCATCTGGTCAAAGCCCGCGTCGATCACCAAACAGCGCAAGATCCACCGTGTGCCGGTCTCACAGGACGTGGTTGCCATCGTGCGCCAGCGGCAGCTCGTGGTGCCGCGCGGCAATCCCTGGCTCTTCCCCAGCGACACGGCCATCGGCAAGCCCGTGCACGATGTTCGCCGGTTCTGGGGAACGGTTCAGCGCGAGGCGGAACTGACCGATGTCCGCATCCATGATCTGCGCCACACCTTTGCATCCCTGCTGGTCAGCGGCGGAGCTTCGCTGGAAATCATCGGCCGCTTGTTGGGCCACAGCCAGATGCAGACCACGCAGCGCTATGCGCATCTCATGGAATCGCCGCTGCGCGCGGGCGTTGATACCGTGGCCAGCATCTTCCGCCCGCGCCCTCAATTGGTTCATGACGCAGTGAATGACCAGAAATCCGCCTAATCGTCGAACGGCACTGCGCTGGGCGCTTGTCGCCGGGCGTCTCCTCGCGCCCTAGTCGGACCCGCGCACCGCACGCCAGATGGGGGCTATTCGTTTGCGGATGGTGCTTTCCTCGGGCACATCTCCCGACTTTGACTGCGCGATGAACCAGTCCTGCACCTCTGCAATCAACGCCGCCTGCGAGGCCGGGAAGCCCTGCTCGTTCAGGCGCTTGAACAGCCGAACCATCATGGCGTCCCAGTCATAGCGCGGGCTTGCGCCAATGCCATGCGCCGGGCGGCGCAAAAGGTCGCTCTCCTCCTCGAAGACGTACAGCGCCTCGGCCGGAAACATCAGATCCGTGGCGCGCACCAGAATGCCCTCAACTGGATCGGTCACGAATTGCCAAAGGTCGCTGCCTGACGGGAGAATTCGCCTCAACCGGCATGTGTCATCACTCGGACCGAACCTGCGAAACAGCGGCATCAGCTCTGCCATGGAGACCTGCACCAGCCCCCCGTGCCATTCCTCCCCGCAATGAACGGGCTCGATACCGATCATGGCCTTGAGCTGTCCGGTGGCGGCCCAGCCCGCCACATCAGCGGCCGGGCAACCCCAACGCGCGGAAATCTCGTAGATCGAGTAGAAGGCAACAGGTGGAAGCGGCATGAGGTCTCCTTTCAGACATGCGGGATCGATCGGTCAGGACCGGGAAACGCGCAGACAGCGCAATGTTTGGCAGCACTTCAGGCGCCGTTCGGGACAAGCACATCGGAAGCAGAGCTGATCACGCCTGAGGGTACCGGTGCCCGCAGCGCCGGCTCTTACAGTGGATCTTGCGATTCTTCTTTGACTGCTCGGGGACGGACTTAATCGCCCGGAACGTGTCCTGTCACTCCAAAATTTGCCGGCTGCGGCAAGATAGCCCGCGACCGCACGGTAAGCCTTTGTTTCTCCTTTGTTTCTCCTTTGTTTCTTTTTTCAGGTGGGGCGGATCACGGCCAACGCCGGGTTCCACTCCCTGAAATCCCGCAATTCCCGCCTCGTGTGGGTGGGGGCGGATGAGCGCCGCAGCGTGGGCAGAAAGCTGATCCGGCAGGGACAGAGCCAGTCCGGATTTGCGCCGGGCCGGGCCCCGCTTGGGGGAGCTGAAACGCGCGCACTCCAGTAAAACAAGGGGTGGAATTGATACCGGACCGTCAATTCCACCTTCCGCCTGTATTCCGCCCCGCGCGCTCTGCTTCGTTTGCTCTGCCCCACCGACCCGGGGTGCACCACAACTGGAGCAGTCCCATGACACATCCCCACACCGAGCCGGACACAGATCCGGCGCCTCTTCTCGCCGAATGGATCAGCCGAGACGACTTGGCCCGTGAACTGAACCTCACCCCTGACACGCTGGGGCGCTGGGAGGCACGCCGCCAGGGACCACCCTGCACACGCCTGGGACGAAAGGTATTCTACCGCCGCGCCTCGGTTCAGGACTGGCTGCGCGCACAGGAGCAGGCCCGCACCACCCGCAAGCACAGGGGGCGAAAATGACACATGCCTTCTCCACACTCCGACAAGCGGTAACGACTGATCCGCGCTGGTTGCCTGATCGGCTACGTGAGGCCCGCGCGGTAATCGCCGATGTGGCCCATCATTCCGATCACCTGATCCGGCTCGCCTGCAAGGTTCTGATCCGCCATGGCGAGACTGAGCGGGAACGCCGCGATGCGCATGTACTCCTGCTGATCGTCGAGGCGCGCACGCCCCAGCGCCATCGGCCTCATCGGGGTCCCGACGATGAGCCGGATCCGGCTGAAGGCGCCGGGGTGACGTCATGACGCGCCGTGGCACACCCGAGGCTGATCTGCAGCGCGCCGTGGTGAAGGCCCTGCGCTTTGCCCTGCCCCGCTCCGCCATCGTGCATCACTGCGCCAACGAGGTGACCGAGCCCGGACCGCGCGGCGCCAGGCGGCAGGCCATTCTGGTCGGCATGGGTGTTCACCCCGGCTTTGCCGATCTGATGGTGCTGTCAGAGGGGCGCGTGCTGTTTCTGGAACTGAAGAGCAACCGTGGGCGGCTCAACCCCGCCCAGGAAGTCTTCCGCGATGCGGTGCAGGCGCAGGGGTTTGGCTGGGCGCTGGTGCGCAGCCTCGACGATGCGCTGGGCGCGCTGGCCGATCATGGCTTGACCACACGCGTGGTGTCCCGGCATGCCGCCCAGCGCCCAGGCCGGAGGGTCGCACCATGAGCCATGCCGCCACCAACTGGGCCATTCAACAGCGTGGGCTCAAACCCACCACCAAGATCGTGCTCTGGCATCTCTGTGATCGCTTCAACCCCGACCACGGCTGCTTTCCCTCGCAAGAGCGGCTTGCGCATGATTGCGAAATCAGTCGCTCGACGCTGAACGCCCATATTGGTCAGCTCGAGGCCGCGGGGTTGGTGCGCCGGGTGCCGCGTATCCATCCGGTCACAAAGCGACAGATGCCTACCCGCTACATTTTGGGGTTCGAGCCGGGCTTTGCACCGCATGGCGCGGATCCGTGTCCGGAAAGCGGACATGGTGATCAGCCCTTCGAAGATCTGGGCGATGAGAACGGGATCACCGCACCCGGTGCGCATGAACAACCCGGGCCGTGTCCAGGAACCGGACACGGAAATCACCCGAAAGCCGTGTCCGATTTTTGCCCCGACCCGTGTCCGGAAAATCCCCAAAGCCGTGTCCGGAATCCGGACACTAACCCTGTAAGAGAACCTTTAAGTAAACCTGTAAAGGAGGAGGAGGGCGCGCAAGCGCGCGAGGCTGAATTCGAATTGTTTTTTGGCACGCTACTGCAAGTGCTGGGCCTTGCCCCTGACGCCCTGCCGGGGTGGTGGCAGGGCTGGCCGGCCCGCGAACATGTCCGCCGCTGGCGGGACGATCTCGGGCTCAGCGCGGATACGATCATCGCCGTCGCTGAGGCAACGCGGCGTGAGCACCCCGAACCGCCCGACGGGCCGAAGGCGCTTGATCGCGCCATGCAGCGCGCTGCCCGGCAGCGGGCCCAGCCAGGCTCTGCATCCCAACAGGGTAGAGAGTGTACAGGAGGGCGCAGAGGCAGACGGAAGGCCGCGTCGGGACCACTGCCCAGCGCCGACGAGCTGGCGGCGTTCTACGCCGGACTGGTGAACTCCGACCGGTACCTGCCCGCCAACACGATCTCGAACACCATGCGCGATGCCATGCTGGCCCGGGGCCTCGTGACAGTCGAGCGTCTGCGCGAGCGGGGTGTGCGATGAGCAGGGTCGATCGCAGATTGTCGGGACTGTCCGCCCAGCGCACCGGGCGCGGCAGAGCGAGGCGCAGCATGGGCGTGCAGGCGGCGCTGGAATGGGCCTTCCGGATTGAGAAGGCACAGCTGGAACTGCCCGAACCTCCCGACCCCGAGCGCGGGCCCGGGGTCGGTTTTGGCCTCGAATACGTGCTGATGCAGCGCGCAGCGCTGGGCTGCAAGGTCGATGGCGGGCAGTACAAGATGGGGGACTACACCCATGAGGATGCCGAGGTGATCGCGGCCACGGTGGCCGGAATGCCCGACAGCCTCGGCGGCAGGCGCATGGCAATCCGCGTGGCCGAGCTGGCCCGCGCCGGGCTGACGCCAGACTGGATGCCCGGCGCCGTGCCGCGCTGTGTGCCGGTGGACACGCGGGAAAACCAGCACGGCGTGCGGGCCGCGACCGACGTCGTCGGTACCGAGCGGGTGCTCTCGCGCGGCAAGTGGCGCATGATCGAGATCCTGGCCTGTCCGGTGACCTTTTCCCCCCACCCCCACCAGATCGAGGCCGCGCACCGCGCCTATGACGACTGGTGGGCCGCGCTGGGCTGGATCCGCGACGGACTGATCGCGGGCGGCATCCTGCGGGACGTCGAAGTAACAAACGTGATGCCGAAGGAAAGGCCTTGGGGAAAGGGGTGAGCTTGGTCGATCGGCGGATTCCGGCCATTCGCTGCGCTTGCAAGATGCTCAAATCAACGAAGGAAGAGCGGACATCCAGAAACGCTATCTGGCCTAGCTGGAAGGCTCAGTTTGCAGTCAGGTCCAAGAGCGAAAGAAGCCTTACAAAACGATGAACATATACGGCCTTCATTGTTGGCTTTACGTTCGTAGGCACTGAACCTCCATTTTTCAATTTTGGGTGGTCTGTTCGTCAAAGTGACACTATCGTTGGGCGCATCAAAGCCATGAATATTTACGGTAGCTGATTTATTTTCTGGAAGGCGGACCAAAATTGCGCATCAAAAAAGTCATTCTTGAGAATTTCCGCGGCTATCAGGTCCGTACCGAGGTCTCTCTTGATCAGTTCACCGCACTTATCGGCAGAAACGACGCCGGTAAATCGACCATACTTGAAGCGCTGGACTACTTCTTCGAGAACTCCAAGCCTGATCAAGGCGACGCAAGCATCGGAGGGGATGCGAAGAAAGTTCTGATCGGCGTTGTGTTTGATCGACTTCCTGCCGAGCTGACCTTGGATCGAGGCGCGAGAAGTACGCTGGCAGCTGAGCACCTCTTAAACGAAGACGGTGACCTGGAGATTCATAAGCTCTTCAGTCTTGCAGCTCAGCGCCCTAGTGCTCCCAAGGTTTTTGCGCGGGGAGTGCATCCTTTAGAGGAGAAGGTCAAAGGTCTGCTGCAAAAGAACAATACCGATCTGAAGGCGCTAGTGAAAGACATGGGTCTTCAAGACGCGTGCAATCTCAACGAAAACCCTTCCATGCGGCAAGCGATCTACCAGAGTTTAGGTGGAAATCTGGCGCTAGAGCTTCAGGACGTTCCTCTCAACGACGACAACGGCAAAGCCATATGGAGCGCGATCCAGGCAAGGTTGCCTGTCTGACGTCAGCACCTTTGGGACAGATTTGAGGATTTGAACAACGGAGGGTTTCTGGTTCATCATAGCCTTTAAGGAGCGAAGATGAACAAGAAGCCCGGAACATCGAAAGACGCAGCTGACAAGCTGGTCAAAAACATCCGCCGCAAGACCCGCCAGACCTACTCGGCGGAGGAGAAGATCCGCATTGTTTTGGCCGGATTGCGCGGGGAGGAAAGCATCTCGGCGTTATGTCGCCGCGAGGGTATCTCTGACAGCCTGTATTACACTTGGTCGAAGGAATTCCTTGAGGCTGGAAAGCGTCGTCTTTTCGGCGACACAGCGCGTCAGGCGACATCGCCTGAGGTGAAGGATCTGCGATCTGAGGCCATGGCTC
>NZ_FODS01000076.1 GCF_900110425.1 Salinihabitans flavidus
GCGACCGGCCCGATGGAGGTCGCCGCCAGAACGATCTCGTTGTGGTCCTTTTCCACCGCAGTCGATTGGGTCGCCGTGAGCCCGTCGGAGACAGAGCCGGAGATAAGCGCGTCCCGCTCGATCAGGTTCTGGATTTCCAGAGAGCCATCGCTGGCGAGCCTGAAGCCAGCGCTGCCCTGCACATAGTCCGTGGACTCCAAGGTCGCAGTGATAATGGAGCCCGTTCGGATGTTAGGCCCGTCGATCATCGTCATGGCGCCGGTGTCCCAGGGGGCGGGCCCTGTGGCCTCCGCGTGCGTTTCCGAAAGCATCGGCTTGTGAATGAACAGATGGCTGTCCGAGCCAGAGAGCGTTCCGTATTTTACGAACCGAATATGCGCAAAGGTTGCACCGGCAGGGGCTTGGGCCTTCCCCCAAAGCCGATCCCACGTATTGGGATTGTAGGTGTCCCCGCTCGTGGCCGTGGTCTTGGAGGTTATCCAGGTGTTGGCGAGGATCGCGGCGCTGTCATCGCGCCACGTTACCTGGATAAGAAACTCACATCTCAGAGACCAGACATACGCCGAAACACCATACCAATCCCCCGGATTAACAGGGACGTAGAGCGGGCTGCTATCCACAGGTCTCCGCACCCCGATTGTTGTCCAGCCATCTGTGGCCGTCCCATTCTGTTTGATCTGATATGTGGGATAAGTGGCCCCGGCAAACTGTGTTCCGGCGTCTCTGAGCCTGGCGAACTCCAGTTCGCTGTGAACCGCGCCGTTTCCGCCCTCGACCGTCCAACCGTCGTCACCCTGAGAAAAGTCAGCGTTGGAAAGGAGGTTCCGCCCTTGCCCCGACGCCAGCTTATCGACAGTCACCGCCGCGGCCTTGAGGTGGATCGCATCAACGGTGCCGGTCTTGATGTGATCGCCGTCGATGATCGTGCGGCCAACCTGCGTGGTCAGATCGGACCCGCCATTGTAGATTGCAAGCACGACACGATTTCCATCATGGGCATTTACCGCAGAGGTGCGCACCACCAGACTGCTGGCGCCCTGACTCCATGTCAGGTAGAGACGTGCTCCGGTATAACTCGCGCTTCCGGCTCCCACTGCGCTCACCTGATAGGTGCCAGTGTTGTCGAGGTAGCGGATGTTGCCTGAAGACCATGAGAGCGTGTTCCCGCTGGTCTGGAAATCGAAACCCTCCGCCGACACGCCGCGCAAACCGATCGAGACCTTGTTGGCATTGATCGTATTGGCCGCGAT
>NZ_FODS01000016.1 GCF_900110425.1 Salinihabitans flavidus
CGCATGTTCGCAATGACGATCAGACGCCGACAGCGGACCCGGAGAAGTTCGCGCGGCTGATGGAGGGGCTGAAGACGCATTGCCCCGGCATGATCATTCAGCTGTCCACGGGCGGGCGCACCGGGGCGGGCAAGACGCGGGGCGGGATGCTTGCGCTGCGCCCTGACATGGCGTCGCTTTCGGTCGGATCGAACAATTTTCCAACGCGCGTGTATGAAAATCCCCCCGACCTGGTGGATTGGCTCGCCGCTGAAATGCGCAAACACGAGGTGACGCCCGAGGTCGAAGCCTTCGATCTGAGCCACATTCTTCAGGCCATCCGCATGCATGGCGAAGGCGCGCTTTTCGGCAGGCTCTACGTGCAGTTCGTGATGGGGGTGAAGAACGCCATGCCCGCGGATCGCGACGTGTTCGACTTCTATGTGCGGATGATGCGCGAGCGTGCGCCAGAGGCGGAATGGTGCGCGGCCGGAATCGGTGCCAACCAGATCGTGGTGAACGAATGGGCGATTGCCGCGGGTGGTCATACGCGCACCGGGCTGGAGGACAACGTGCGCCTTGATCGCGACACGCTCGCGCCCTCCAACGCGGCGCTGGTGCAACGGGCGGCGGCGCTTTGCGAGACATACGAACGCCCGGTGGCCAGTCCCGCGCAGGCGCGCGAGATACTGGGTTTCGCCCACACCTAACCAAATCGCCAGAAGACCGCATGAGGATGGAGAGTAATGAAAAAAACCTTTGCATTGTGCCGTCAGATTGTGAAACAAATGTTTTATGAATGCGAGAACCAGAACAAACGACGCGATCATGTCTGAGCCTGCCAAGGTCACAGACACGTCGTTCGACGCCGTTTTGATCGGTGGAGGGCATAACGCGTTGGTGACAGCGGGATATCTCGCGCGCGCCGGGTTGAAGGTTGCAGTGGTTGAGGCGCGGTCCGTCGTTGGTGGTGCTTGCGTGACCGAGGAGTTCTGGCCGGGATTCAGAAACTCGTCGTGCTCCTATCTTGTCGGGCTTCTGGCGCCCGAGGTGATCCGGGATCTGGAACTGACGCGTCACGGGCTGCGCATCCTGGAGCGCGATGGTGGGGTCATGTCGGCTCTGCCCGACGGTGAGGCGCTGGAGTTGACCGCAGACCCACATGCCACCCGTCGCAGCATCGAGCGGTTCAGCCTGGAGGATGCGAACGAATTCGAACATCTCAGCGCAGATCTGGACGTGATCTCGGATACGGTGCGTCGGCTGGTGCGTGTCATCCCGCCTGAAATCGACGCGGGATTGTCGGGGGTCCCGGCGACCCTTCGCACGGCGCGCGCTCTTCGGGGGCTTCCGCGACGGCTGCGCCCACTTTTGAGTGAACTCATGCTGAACAGCCTTGGCGGTTTCCTTGACGCGCGCTTCGAAAGCGATGCGTTCAAGGGGCTATTCGGGGTAAAGGGCCTTGTCGGGAACATGGTATCCACCCAGATGAGCGGGTCGGCCTACGTGCTGCTGCACCATGTCTTCGGCGAGGTCAATGGCAAGCGCGGCAAATGGGGTCAACCCGTAGGTGGGATGGGCGCGATCACCCAGGCCATGCGCAACTATCTGGAAAGCCGTGGCGGCGCCGTTCTGACGGGGTGCGCGGTGAAGGAGGTCCTGGTTGCCAAGGGCCGCGCAGGAGGTGTGATGCTCTCGGATGGCACGCACCTTGACGCGCGCCTCGTTGTTTCGGGCGTGACGCCCAAGATCCTTTTCGAACGCCTGCTCGACCCGAATTGGGTGCCTGACGAGGTCGCCCGCCGGATCCGCGGCTGGCGCTGCCGGTCGGGCACCTTTCGCATGAATGTCGCCATATCCGAGCTGCCCGATTTTGTCGCGCGTCCCGGAACGGAATTGCAGCGGCACCACAGCGGTACGGTCTATGTCGCTCCCTCGCTCGAGTATCTCGATGCGGCACACGACGACGCCCGGCACAGAGGGTATGCGCGCAAGCCCATCGTCTCGGTGATGATCCCGACCGCGCTCGATGACACGCTGGCGCCGACGGGAACGCACATTGCGTCTCTCTTCTGCCAGCACTTCAACAACGACCTGCCGGAGGGTGAAAGCTGGGACACCCTGCGCGAGCCGGCTGCCGAGCGGGTGATCGACACGGTCAACGAGGTGGCGCCCAACTTCCGCCGCTCGATCATCGGCTACAAGGCCCTGTCGCCGCTGGATCTCGAACGCGACTATGG
This sequence comes from Salinihabitans flavidus, assembly GCF_900110425.1. GTDB lineage: Bacteria > Pseudomonadota > Alphaproteobacteria > Rhodobacterales > Rhodobacteraceae > Salinihabitans > Salinihabitans flavidus. The sequence goes on from NZ_FODS01000016.1 coordinate 2,220, forward strand.
CCTGACCGGCGGAGACATCTTTCACGGTGAGATGCATCTCGACCAGCTTTTCTCGATGCGCCCCGGGCCGGGCATGGCCGGACACCGGACACCGGTGAAGGGGCTGTATCAATGCGCGTCCGGTACGCATCCCGGCGGCGGCGTGACGGGCCTGCCGGGAATGAATGCCGCACGGGTGATCCTGAACGATCTGAGATGGCGGCGTGTTGGATGATGCGGAAGGACAGAGGATAGATCATGGCCGAGAGTCTGACGAACAGGAGTCAACCGGCGCTGGAAGTGCGGGGGTTGGAAATGAGTTTCGGCGATCTCAAGGTGCTGCGCGGCATCGACCTGACGGCCGGGCGCGGCGACGTGGTTTCGATCATCGGCGCGTCGGGGTCGGGCAAGTCGACCTTCCTGCGCTGCATCAATCTGCTGGAACGCCCGAGTGCGGGCACCATCAGCGTCGCGGGCGAGGAGATCAGGTTGCGAAAGTCGCGCGATGGCGGGCTGGAAGCGGTCGACCGGCGCCAGCTCCAGCGAATCCGCTCCGAACTCGGTATGGTCTTTCAGAATTTCAACCTGTGGTCGCATTTCACCATTTTGCGAAATCTGACAGAGGGACCGCAACGAGTGGAAGGAGTCAGCTTCGCCGAAGCGCGCGATCGCGCCGAAGGGCTACTCGAAAAGGTGGGGCTTGCGGACAAGCGCGATGCCTATCCCGCCCAACTGTCGGGTGGGCAGCAGCAGCGCGCCGCCATCGCACGAGCCCTGGCCATGGAGCCGCAGGCACTTCTGTTCGATGAACCGACCTCGGCTCTCGATCCGGAACTCGTCAGTGAGGTTCTGCGTGTCATGCAGATGCTGGCCGAAGAGGGGCGTACGATGATCGTCGTCACCCATGAAATGCGCTTCGCGCGCGACGTCTCAGACAAGGTCATGTTCTTTCATCAGGGCCTTGTCGAAGAGGAGGGGTCGCCTGAAAAGGTGTTCGATACCCCCGACTCGGAGAGGTGCCGCCAGTTTCTTTCCAGAACCTGACGGTGCCAAGACAACGACAGACCAAAGTCCAAACAAGGAGGGAACCACATGAAACTCAAGATTCTTGCTGCCGCTGCTCTGGCCTCGGTGCTGGGTCAGGCCGCACAGGCCGACCCGATACGCATCGCCACCGAGGGGGCCTATCCCCCGTTCAACTACGTCGACGAGTCCGGCGAACTTAAAGGCTTCGATGTCGATATCGCCAAGGCGCTCTGCGAAGAGATGGATGCCGAATGCGAGATTATCTCGCAGGCGTGGGATGGCATGATCCCCGGTCTCCGGGCCGGAAAATACGATGCCATCGTCGCGTCCATGTCCATCACGGAGAAGCGCAAGAACGCGGTGAATTTCACCCGGCCCTATTACCAGGCGGGCGCGATTCTGGTTGGTCCCGAGGGAAGCGATATCGCGCTCGACCCCGAGAAGCTGAACGGCAAGACAATCGGCGTTCAGCGGGCCACGACCTATGCCAACCTGATGCGTGAGAAGTATCCCGAGGCCGAGATCAAGCTCTACGATACCGTCGAGAACCACAACCTCGATCTCAAGTCGGAGCGCCTCGATGGCGTGGTGGCGCAGCGTGTTTTCATGCACAACTGGCTGGAGGAAGAGGGCAACGACGGCTTCGAATTCAAGGGCGATCCCGTGCTTGACGAGGACTACATCGGGGAAGGCGCGGGCATCGCGGTCGACAAGAGCAACCCCGAACTGCTCGAACGGTTGGACACAGCGCTGGCCGCGATCCTGGAAAACGGCACCTACGACGAGCTGAATTCCAAGTATTTCCCGTTCTCCATCCGAAAGGATTGAGGACTGGCAGAAACGGAAGGCGCCGGTCGGCTCAGATGGCCGGCGCCGCAACTCGGGTAGCGAACAGTGTTTGATCTTGACGGCTTTGGCCCCATGCTGCTGCAGGGCACCTTCATAACGATCCAGTTGGCGCTCCTGTCGCTGGTGCTGGGCCTTGTCTTCGGCCTTCTGGGCGCGGCGATGAAGCTTTCCCCGGCGTGGCCGTTGCGATTGATCGCCGGGTTCTATACGGCGGTGCTTCGCGGGGTGCCCGAGCTTGTCGTGATCCTCTTCGTTTATTTCGGCGGCGTCCTCATCGTGAATGCGGTTGCCAGTACGTTCGGCTATGATCGGTATATCGACGTCTCGGCTTTCGCCGCCGGTGTGACGGCGCTGTCACTTACCTTCGGGGCCTACGCGACCGAGATATTTCGTGGTGCCGTCATGGCGGTGCCAAAGGGGCAGATCGAGGCGGCACGTGCCTGCGGCATGTCTCCGGCCACCATCGGGATTCGCATCCTGCTGCCGCAGGTCTGGCGCTTCGCGCTGCCCGGGCTCGGTAATACCTTTCTCATCATCCTGAAGGAAACAGCGCTGGTTTCCGTCATCGGCCTGGATGAGCTGATGCGCAAGACCGAGATAGCGGTCGGGTACACCAAGAAGCCCTTCACCTTTTTCCTGGCCGCCGCCTTCATCTACCTGGCTCTGACGGTTGTGGTAATGGCCGCGCAGCGCGGCCTTGAAGCGCGCGCCAACCGCGGCGTCGCCGGGAGGGCAAGGGCATGAATGTCGAGTTGATGATCGAGAGCTTGCCGGCTCTGCTGTCCGGCCTCGTTGTTACGTTCCAATTGGTCGCGGCGGCACTGGTGGTCGGATTCGTGATCGCGCTTCCGACGGCTCTGGCGCGGATCAGCCGTCTTGCGATCCTGCGGGGGCTGGCTCTGGGCTATGCCTTTTTCTTTCGAGGCACGCCCCTTCTGGTTCAGATCTTCCTGATCTACTATGGTTTTGCGCAGTCCGAGGCGCTTCGCGACAGCATTCTCTGGCCGATTTTGCGCGAACCCTACTGGTGCGCGCTCATCGCCTTTTCCCTCAACACCGGCGCCTATTCTGCCGAGGTGTTTCGGGGTGGAATTCAGTCCGTTCCGCACGGTCAGGTGGAGGCGGCGCGTGCCATCGGAATGTCACCCGCGAGCGTCTTCCGGCGCATCGTCTGGCCTCAGGCCCTGCGGCAGGCGCTGCCGGCCTATGGCAACGAGATAATCCTTCTTGTGAAGGCAAGCTCGCTGGCATCAACAGTCACGCTGATGGACATCACCGGCGTCGCCCGCACGCTGGCGGCGGAAACCTACATGCCAATCGAGATGTTCACCGCTGCTGCGGCAATTTACCTGGCACTGACCTATAGCATGTCCTGGGGTATCGTCCTGCTTGAGCGCAGGTTGACACCGAAGGAGTCGCGGGTGTGAAACCGAATCCAGCGGAACGAGGGCGGCCGCGTATCGCTATCGGTTGCGTTCTGCACGAGACAAACAGCTTCAACCGCCGCCTCACGGGTCTCGCGGATTTTGCCTCGCGCTATCTGTTTGAAGGAAGCGCGCCGACCGATCTCGCCGGGACCAACACCGAGATCGCGGGTTTCCTCGACGCGGCTGAGGCGCATGGCTGGGAGGCTGTGCCACTTCTGGCCGCCTCCTGCGCGCCCTCGGGCCCCCTCGCCGCAGGCGCGTGGGAGGATCTGCGCGGCCGCCTTCACGGGGCGCTGGCCGAGGCAGGGCGCCTGGATGGTGTCCTCTTCGCCCTGCACGGGGCCATGCAGACCCAAACCACGCTTGACGCGGATGGTGAGCTACTGGCGCAGTTGCGCGAAACGGTGGGAGATGTCCCCGTCATCGCCACCCTCGACATGCACGCCAATGTCTCGCCCCGCATGGCATCGTTGGCCGACGCGGTCACGGCCTACCGCAGCTATCCCCACATTGACCAGCGCGCCACCGGGCTTCGTGCAGGGGTGTTGCTGGCCGAGCAGATCCGCGATCGCAGACCGCGTTGCGTCGCCCTTGCGCAGCCCCCTCTCCTCGACAGCGCGGCCCATGGGCGGACGAATCCGCCGGGACCGATGAACGCTCTTCTGGAAGAGGCGGAGAGGGCCGGGGACGAGAGGGGCATCGATACGGTGAGCCTGCAAATCGGATTCCCGTGGGGCGATTGCATGGAGACCGGACCGAGCGTGACCGTTACAGGAACGGATGCGGTGCGGGCGCAGCGCATCGCCGACAGTTTCGCTGCCCGCCTCGCCGGGCTTACCGAAAGCGTGGACCTCGATTTCCCCGATGCCCGGACGGCCGTCGCCGAGGCGCTCGCGGCCCCCGGGGGGCGACCAGTCGTGCTGGCGGATTTCGCCGACAATCCTTCGGCCGGTGCCTATGGAGATTCCCCCAATCTGTTGCGCGCCCTCTGCGCCGCTGGCGCGTCCGACACTGTTTTCGCCACGCTCTGCGATCCTGAAACTGTCGCCCGCGCCCGCAAACTGGGAGCAGGGGGGTGCGGTGAGTTCCACCTCGGTGGGCGCTGGACCCCCGAGTTGACGCCGCCCCTTTCGGTCAAGGCTCGAGTGGAGCGTCTGTCCGACGGTCACTTCACCTGCGAAGGGCCGATGTGGACGGGCAGCAAGCAGTCGCTTGGAGATTCGGTGCTACTGTCCATTGGCGGCACCGGTGGTATTCGCGTTGTCGTCACCAGCCGGGCCGTCGCCGTGACCGACCGCAACCTGCTGCGCCTTTTCGGTATCGACCCGTCCCGGCCCCGAATCCTTGCCCTGAAGAGTCGCAATCACTGCCGCGCCGCTTTCGGCCCGATCGCCAGCGGCGTGATTCTCACCGATGCCGGCGGCATCGCCTCCATGCGACTGCGGGATCTGCCCTACACCCATGTCCGTCGGCCTATCTGGCCGTTGGACCCTTTCGCCACGACGACCTGAGACCCCGTATGACCGACCGCAAGAATGTCCGCCCCACTGCCGAGTTGCAGGCTGCCGATCTGGCCCATCACCTGCATCCTTTCACCGACCACACGGAATTGGCAGGGGAGGGTGGCCCGCGCATCATCACCCATGGTGAGGGAGTGTGGCTGTGGGACAGCGAGGGCCGACGGCTGCTCGATGGCATGGCGGGGCTATGGTGCGTCAACATCGGCTATGGGCGCCCCGAGCTGGGCGAAGTTGCCCGCAGACAGATGGATCGGCTCGCCTACTACAATACTTTCTTCAAGACATCGCACGAACCCGTGGTGGAATTGTCCGAGCGCCTGGCGGGATTGCTGCCCGACGGTCTTGACCATGTTTTCTTCGCCAATTCCGGTTCAGAAGCCAACGACACCGCAGTGCGGCTGGTGCGAAACTACTGGGCCCGGCACGGTCAGCCCGAGCGGCATGTTATCATAAGCCGGCGGCACGCCTATCACGGCTCGACGATCCTCGCGGCCAGCCTCGGCGGAATGGCTAGCATGCACGACATTCCGGGGATTCCGGTCCCGGGCATCGTCCACGCCGAACCGCCCTATTCTTGGGAGGCCGGGGCGGATCTCGATGATCCCGAATTCGGCGCCCGGGCGGCGGACGCGGTCGAGGAGGCGATCCTCCGAGCCGGGGCGGATTCGGTCGCGGCCTTCATTGGCGAACCTGTCATGGGCGCGGGCGGCGTGATCGTACCGCCACCGGGATACTGGAAGCGGGTGCAGGAGATCTGCGACCGCTACGGGATTCTTCTGATCTGCGACGAAGTGATCTGCGGTTTTGGCCGGATGGGCGAATGGTTCGGTGCACAGAGTTACGCCATCCGGCCCGACGTGATGACGATGGCCAAGGGCCTCTCCTCCGGCTATCAGCCGATTTCCGCTGTCGCGATCAATGCGCGGGTGGCAGAGCCGCTGCTGGATCGGGTTGGGCGGTTCCCACACGGGTTTACCTATTCCGGCCACCCGGTGGCAGCGGCGGTCGCCCTTGAAAACCTCGACATCATGGCACGCGAAAACCTGTTGGGGCATGTGCGCGTCACTGCCGCCCCGGCCTTGCAGACGGGTCTTGCCACGCTTCGCGATCATCCTTTGGTCGGCGAAGTTCGCGGGGCCGGCCTCGTGGCGGCTCTGGAACTGACCGCCGACAAGGCGAGCCGGCGACCCTTCGATCCGGCGGGATCGGTCGCCACGCGTGTGCGCGACCTGTGTTTCGAGCGTGGTCTGGTGACCCGCGCGGTCCGGGAAGGGCTGGTGTTCGCGCCGCCGCTCGTGATCTCGCAGGACGAGGTCGGCGAGCTCGTGACCATTCTGAAATCTTGCCTCGATGACGTCTGGGCTGCACTCTGACCGGAATGCCAATGGTTCTCTTCTGGCGGTCTTCACTCACTTGATTAAGAAGCCAAACAAATTTCGCCATTGCGTCTGGAGAACGCCGCCGGGGAGTTTCCACGACTTTTGAGATACAAGCTGGATTTCCCTCTGGACACGCGCCCGACCCTATCCTAGAACGCCGCAACCCGAGAGAGACCTCTCGCCCGTGCCCGGGTAGCTCAGGGGTAGAGCAGTGGATTGAAAATCCTCGTGTCGGTGGTTCGATTCCGCCCCCGGGCACCACTTTTACAAAACCAAAACAATGACTTACTATGATCTCGCTGCCGCGCGTCGGCGACCCGTTTTGCTGGGGGTACTATTTGGGTAGTAGCACGGTCGCCGAACAGCGGGGGGCCGATGCAGATCATGGAGCGGCTGAACGATGCGCGCCCGTCATCGGCGTTCCAGAACTCTTCATAACGCTTCTGAAACATGATCTCCCATGACGGGGTGACTCTGACTGTCGCGGCGCTGGCAGCGATGGTTATGCGTGGCCGCAGCGCCGAGGTCTACGCGGATCTTCATTATTTCTGGATGGATAACTCCGTGGCTTGCCGGTCCTATCCATCAATATTCGCCTGATGGGCTTGGACAGCCCATCACTTGCCGCACACCGTGAACAGAGAGCCGCGCGAGGAGATGCCGAGCTTCTGGTAGGCGCGAGTCCTGTAGGTGACGACGCTGGTGACCGCGACACCGAGATCGGCGGCGATGGCTTCGGCCTTCTTGCCAGACAGGATCCCCAGACAGACCGCCCGCTCCCGGTTCGACAAGACCGCCAGAGGTGCGGGGTAATTTTGTTCGGGTCGCGCCTCGAAGTGCAAGAGCGCGAGCCGCCCCATGATTGTCTCCAGAAAGCGTTGAGTCCCTGGGCTGTCTGAGCGCTGCCAGTAGAGATTTACGGCGAGCCTGAGCTTGGTGCCCGTCGCCAGTATCGCGGTCTTTCCCTGGAGCCCTGGTTGGTCATAAAAGCGCGTCCGATATGCCTCGGACATCTGCGCGGCGATCCGCTGGCTTTCGATCCGCTGCAAGGTGCCCGGAGGCATGGAAAGCATGAGCCCGAACAGCGGATCTTCCCGAAACCAACCGCGCAGATACTCCTCTCCGAGGCGCGCGCCGAGTGCCTTAGCGCGAAAGTTCCGCGAAAGCAGACAGGCCGCGGAGTCCGCAGTGTAGCTGAAGATCATGACCTGGGCGGCACCGGTTTGAAGGGCGAGGGTAACAAACGCCTCGGCCCAGCCATCATCGCCCAGCCGCGCAAGACAATCGTCGAGCGACACGAGGATGGCATCACTGTCGGGCGGTGCTGTCTTGTCCTCCATAATGTAGGACATATTCCAGGATGCAGCCGCGGTATAGACGCGGGTGTAGAAAAGAGGAGAGACCCCATGCGCCCCGCCGTCCGCGACGAGTTTGAATCACTGTATTTCGACTACCCTCATTTTGAGGCGCCGGACCGGCCCGCAGTCGAGCCGCTTCGCCCGGTGGCCGTCGTCGGCGCCGGCCCGGTGGGGATGATCGCGGCGCTGACGCTCGCGCATCACGGGGTGCGCAGTGTGCTGCTCGACGACAAGGCCACCTTCAATGACGGCAGCCGCGCAATCTGCATTTCGCGATCGAGCTATCATATTCTCGACAGCCTCGGGCTTACACAGCCTTGCCTGGAGAAATCCCTCGGCTGGACGACCGGGCGCAGCTTCTATCGGGGGCAGCAGATTCTCGAGTTTGCCATGCCCGATGGCCCGAACGAGAAATTTCGACCCATGTACAATCTGCAACAACAATACATCGAACAGTTTCTCTGGAACGCTGTCGCGGACTCCGATCTGATCGAGGCGCGCTGGCAGAGCAAGGTGGTTGGCCTCGTGGACGATGGCAGCTCCGTGCGCCTCGCGATCACCGATCCTTCGGGCCGTTACGAACTGCCGGCGAAATGGGTGATCGCTGCGGATGGCGCCCGCAGTGCGATCCGCAAGTCCTGTGGTCTACGCCTGAAGGGGGAGAATTACGAAGGCCGCTATGTCATCGCCGATGTCCAGATGCGACACGATTTCCCGACCATCCGCCGCGCGCTGTTCGATCCGGCCTCAAGACCCGGCGGCACAGTGCTCATTCACCGTCAGCCGGATGATATCTGGCGGATCGACTATCAGCTTCGGGACGATGAAAGCGCCGAGGACGCGGTGCGGGAGGAGAATGTCCGCGCGGCGGTGTCGCGGGTTCTGCGCGACATTGACTACGACGGCGATTGGGATCTGGAATGGTGGAGTGTCTATTCCGCGAACACGCTGCTTCTGGATGATTACCGCAAGGGGCGGGTGTTTTTTGCCGGTGACAGCGCCCATATCGTGCCGATTTTCGGGGTCAGGGGGCTGAACAACGGGATCGCGGATGGTCACAATATCGGATGGAAACTGGCGGCCGTCCTGAAAGGGAGCGCCGAGGACGCTCTTCTCGACAGCTACACCCCGGAGCGGCGCGGCGCGACGCTGGACGTCTTCGCGAATGCCAGCAAGAGCACCCGTTTCATGACACCGCCCAGCCATGGATGGCGCGTCATGCGCGACGCCGCACTCTCGTTGGCGCTGACGCGTGAAAGTGCCGGGCGGCTGGCCAATCCGCGCCAGATGACGCCCTACACCTACGCTGACAGCCCGGCGACGGGGCCCGACGATCCCGGCATCTCCAGGGGCCCGGTCCCGGGCGCGATGCTCCAGGATGTCGCGCTCGACAGTGGCTTTCTGAGCGACCGCCTGGGCAGGGGGTTCACCCTGTTGGTGTTCGGCAATGGCCCCAAGCCAGAGAAGGCCGGCCTTGCGGTCGTCGCGCTGCCTGCCACGTGGGCGGCGGCGGATATATACGGCGCCGGAGATGGCACCGCCTATCTCATTCGCCCCGATCTGCATATTGCCGCGAGGTGGCGCCGGGCCACGGAAGAGGGGATACGCCAGTGCATGAACACGATCTTGGCACGCGAGGAGGAAATCGTATGAGACAGGACCATCTTGAAACCGTCTACGATGCGCTTGCCGAGGCCATCGACGCTGTTGGTCCGGCGCAAAGCGAAGTCTACCTCGCCAAGGTTGCGATTGCGCTTGCGGAAAGGCTTGGAAGCACGGCAAGCCTTGCCGCGATCGAGGAGTGCAAGACCGGCTTTGTTGATGCCGGGTCAGTGCGCAGGGATACATGATCCGGTCGGCTGTGAGAGGCGCGAGGTTGGCTCAATGAGGCAACACGCACCAGCTGTTCGCGGCACTTTGGCGCGGATGCGGCGGGCTGAATTGGGTGTCGGGCTGAGGCACCCCGCACATGGTCGTCAATGCAGGAGCGATCGCATGGAAATACTGCCTCTTGGCCTTTGGTTGGATCTTTTCGGGATGTTCATCATCGGGCTGAGCGGGGCGATACTGGCGGTTCGCCGCAACCTCGACGTCTTCGTTATCGCCGTGCCGCGGGCTCGGCAGCCCTGCTCGGTGGTTTGATCCGGGACATTGAGCTCGGGGCTACGCCGCCGGCGGTACTCCTGGACTGCTCATGCAATCCAGCTACCTCGCTGGCTTCACAAGATGAATCCCTCACGCGATTTGTGCAACAGAGCCCTTCCGGGAGTGTATGGCTCAGCAGGGGGGCGAAATGTCAGGCGGCCGCCCGCTGGGCCGGCCGCGTTTGCTGCGCTTGTGACGGGGCCGGCGCTTCTGGCACCTTGGCGACATCCGCAGCCTCGACCAACGCGGCGTGCAGCGCCGTGATGGCTCCGTCGCGGGAGTCGGAGGGCAGGACGAACTGCACATCGACATTGCGCGGCGTCTGATGCGCGGCGACAGGTTCGATCCCGGCCTCTTCCAACGCGCGCAGCCCCTGCGAGAGAACCCGCAGCCCTGACAGATCGCGCCCGATGGCCGAGACGATGGCTAGCGCCCGCACGTTGATCGTGGCGGAAGGATATTGCGCGGCCAGTTCGCGTTCCACCCGGCGCACCGATTTCAGCGACGCCTCGACGTAGTGCGTAATGGTGTTGGCATTCGAGGTCTTGGATACGATCCGAACGTTGTGGCGGCGCAGCGCCTCCAGAATGGCGGTGTCATAGCCTTTCACGCCGACCATGTCCTGTTCGAACACTTCCAGCGCCACGACGTTGAGCCCGGTGACGATCTCCACCCGCGGATCCTCTGCAGGGTTGTCGTCGATGAGTGTTCCCGGGTCGTCCGGTTCAAATGCGTTGGTTACACGTAGCGGCACATCTGCCTGACGCAGAGTTTTGGCCGCCTTCGGGTGGATCGCCTCCATTCCCATGTTTGAGAGCTGATCGGCCACGTCGTAGTTGGTGTGGCCCAGCTTGCGCACGGCATTCTCGCCCACGAGCTTGGGGTCGGCGGAAGATAGGTGGAATTCCTTGTGAATGATTGCCTCTGCCGCGCCGGTGAAGGCGGCGATATTGGCGAATGTCACCTCGGAATAGCCGCGGTCAAACTCGCGCATGAGCCCTTCGGAGCACTGCGCATAGCCGGTCACGATGGGCATTTCGGTGGCAAAATCCACGCCATCGAGTCCGTCGCGGATGCGCCCCATCAGGTCGTGCTCCGTTTCATCGCGCCAGCCGCTGAGATCGATGAAGCGGGCGTTCACGCCGGCACGTTGCAGCAACAGCGTCGTGACGAAGGCGGAATGTGCCTCCCCCAGACCCGAAAGCAATTCCCGGATCACGAGCATGTGGCTCGAAAGTCGGAAATGACCATAGGAGCAGAGCCGTTGCAGATCGAACAGACAGGAGCGCGCGCCTTCGATGCGTTCTCGCACAAACTCATCGGCCATCGACAGATCGCCGGGATGGTCGAGTACATCCTTGTGAGCGGCGGACATCGCGTCCCCAACGCGGGTCAGAGCGTCGAGCCAGCCATGATCGTTGTCGTCATTCGAAAACAACGCATATACCCCCGGCGAACCGGATTTCTTGTGTTCAAGCAGCAGGTCGGTGATGCCGCCAAAGGCCGAAACCACGAAAACGCGGCCATAGAGGTCGGATTTCTTGCGCGCGCCAATGAAGAGCGTGTCCACCAGTTCGCGCACGCGGCTCATGGATGTGCCGCCGATTTTTTCAACGGTATGTCTGGAAAATTCCAATCGGGCTTACCCGGCTGTCGGGCCGGGCCCTTCTGTTACTTCTGTTCAGCTATCGGATAGCGCGTAGGAGCCGTCTTCCTGATGGACTTCGTTGCCGGTGACCGGCGGGTTAAAGCAGCAGGCCATGACCAACTCTTCGTCGGCGCGCAATGTGTGGCGGTCGTGCTTGTCGAGCGCATACATCACGCCGGGTTTGATCTCATGCGTTTCGCCGGTGCCCAGATCGGTGATCGACCCCGTGCCCTGCATGCAGTAGACGCTTTCGAAGTGGTTCTTGTATTCGAACGTGTGCTCCGACCCGGCCTCAAGAAAGGTGATGTGGAAGGAAAACCCCATCCCGTCGTCGGCCAGCAGCATCCGCACGGAGGACCACTTTGCGTCGGAGACCACGCGCTCGGGTTCTTCGAGGGTGATCTTGTTGAAATCTCTGACGATCATGGTGTGTTACTCCGCTGCGTATCTGGTTGCCGTGGTCGCGTCGCGTGCCGCGTCGAGCATGATGTTCAGCCCCTTGCGGAAGAGGTCTTCCGGCGTGGTGAGGGGGGCGAGCACCTTGACCACCTGATCATTGGGGCCCGATGTCTCGATGATCAAGCCCTTCTTGAAGGCGCGGGCGCAGATTTCGCCGGCCAACTCACCCGAGCCGACATCGACGCCCTGCATCATGCCGCGGCCCTTGAGTTTTGCCCCCGGAACCATGTCTGCCAGGGCTTGCAGCGCCTCGGTCAGGATGTCGGCCTTTTTCTGCACGTCCTTTTGAAAGCTGTCGTCGGCCCAGAACTTCTCGATCGCGACTTTCGCGGTGACGAAGGCGTGGGTGTTGCCCCGGAAAGTGCCGTTGTGTTCGGCCGGGCCGAAGATGTCGTGTTCGGGCTTGGTCAGCATCAGCGCCATCGGCAGGCCGAAGCCGGAGACAGACTTGGCCATCGTCACGATGTCCGGCTTGATACCCATCTCCTCGAAGGAGAAGAAGCTGCCGGTGCGGCCGCAGCCGGCCTGAATGTCATCGACGATCAGCAGCGCGCCGTTTTCTTCTGCCAGTTCGGCCACGCGCTTCACCCATTCGGGGCTCGCGGCGTTGAGCCCGCCTTCGCCCTGAACGGTTTCAAGAATGATCGCGGCGGGGGCGTCCATACCGCTCGACTTGTCGCCGAGCATGGCCTCGAGGAATTGCGTGGTGTCGCAGCCCTCGCCCATGTAGCTGTCATAAGGCATGCGCGTGACGCCGCCCATCGTGGTGCCCGCGGCGCCGCGGTGATAGCTGTTGCCGGTCGCGGCGAGAGCGCCCAGCGTCACACCGTGAAAGCCGTTGGTGAATGCCACAATGTTGCTGCGGCCCGTCACCTTGCGCGCAAGTTTCATCGCCGCCTCGACGGCGTTGGCGCCGGTCGGGCCGGTGAACATCACGCGGTAGTCGAGATCGCGAGGCTTGAGGATATGCGTTTCGAACGCGTCGAGCAGATCGGCCTTCACATTGGTGTGCAGATCGAGCGCGTGGGCGAGGCCGTCGGAGGCCACATGCTCCATCAGCGCCTCTTTCATGTCCGGGTCGTTGTGACCGTAGTTCAGCGAGGAGCAGCCAGCGAGAAAGTCGATATAGCTACGACCATCGCTGTCGGACATTTCCGACCCCTTGGCGGAGGTGAAGACCTTTTCGAAGCCGCGGCAGTAGCTGCGGGCCTCCGATTCGCGGCGTTTGAAAATGGCAATTTCGGCTGACGTGTCAGTCGACATGGGATTTCCTTCCGGAATGGGAGTGTTAAGCACGGGCGGACGCTGCATGGCTCAGGCGGCCTTGCGCATCTTCTCTTCGCGCAGTGAGATTGTGACCATGTGCTCGGTCGCGTGCTGACCGCCGAAATGGTCATTGCGCTTGAAGTGCGGCTCATGGGTAAGCTCGCCGTCGTTCTTGTCGGCAAAGCGGCGAAACAGGGCCCAGGACGCCTCGTTGTCGAGCGTGATTGTGGTTTGCAGCGACTTGACGTCCTTGCATTCCGTGCGTTCCAGTAGATGTTGCAGCATCCGTGAGCCAAGCCCGAGGCCACGCGCCTGCTCAGACACTGCGACCTGCCAAACAAAGACCTTCTCGGCATCATCAGGCACCAGATAGGCGGAAATCCAACCCAGAATCTTTCCATCACGCTCCGCGATCACGCAGGTATCACGAAAGTGATCTGCCTGGAGCAGGTTGCAGTACATGGAATTCTCGTCGAGTGGCTTGCACGCCTGGATCAGATCCCAGATATCGGCGCCGTCCTCTGCAGTGGGTTTGCGCAGCACGGTGGTGCGATCAAGCGGGTTGTGGATTGCAAGTTTCATGCGACCAAGGGCCTCCTGTTGCTTCGGGTAGCTAAGTAAAACAACTAGAGGAAAATTTCAAGGGACTAAGCAATATTCTTCCCCGGTTTGCCAGAATCCGCCTATAGCCCTTGTTTTTCAGCCGCTTTTCATTTACTTAGGCTAACTGAAACGTTTAGCAAGCCAAGAAACAGAGGTGTCTGTTTGAGAATTGAACCTAACATCGGCCTCTGCCAACATACGCGGCATCCCGTGACAGGAGCCCGCATGGACCGCACCGATATCAGCCTGATCGCCCTGCGACGTATTTTACGCGCCACCGAACTGTTTGGAAAACAGCTTGCGCAGGCGGCAGGTCTGACGGCAGTTCAGTTCCGCGTGCTGCAACTTGTCGCGGAAAAGGGCACCTGCACCGCCAAGGAAATCTCGGTACGGATGCGGGTGTCGCAGGCCACTGTCACGTCGCTGGTGGACAAGCTGGTTCATCAGGGCATGGTGGAGCGGCAAAGATCGCAGACGGACCGCCGGCAGACCAATATCGTGCTGACGCCGAAAGGTCAGGCGACGATCGAGGATGCGCCTGATGCGCTGCAACAACGCTACGTGCGCAAGTTCGAGGCGCTGGAAGATTGGGAGCAGGCGATGCTCGTGGCCTCGCTGGAGAGGGTCGCGGCGATGCTGGACGCGGGAGAGCTCGACGCGGCGCCGGTGCTTGATATGGGCGATTTCCGCAAGCCGAGTTGACAGAATGTCATGCCACCGGCGTGGACGCCTGTGTTGCCGGCAGCGCGATGTCGGCCAACGTCGAGCGGTCCAGATCGGCCAGAAACGCCCGTTCCGCCGAACGAAGCCGCGCCTTCAGCCGGCAACATCCCTCGATCGTACAGGCGCCCGGAACCGGCCCGAAGCAGGCCACCAATGCCTGATCCTGTTCCAGAAGCCGCACGAGATCGCCCAGACCGATTTGTGCGGGCGGTCGGGCGAGCATTGCGCCACCGCCGCCGCCGCGCCGGGTGGTGACGATACCGCCCTGTGCCAGCCGCTGCATGATCTTGCTCAGGTGATGGCGCGACAAGTCGAATTCCTCGGACAATTCGGCGGTGGAGAATCCGCGCTCGGGTGCGCTGGCCATGCGCATGAGCGCGCGCAGCCCGTAATCGGTGAAGGAGGTAAGACGCATTTGGCAGCCTTTCGGTCGTAAATGGTATTTACAATACTTATTAGGTGAAATACTTCTGAAGGCCAACCCCTGTTCGTCGAGAGGCCGCATGTCCCACGCCGCACCACGCCCCCCGATCCCGCCGATTCGGACCGTGCGTCCTGAACAGACGTCCGATCTCATGGCGCGCACGGGGCTCAGCGAGCAGATGCTGCACGATCTGGTGCATGGTTTCTACGACAAGGTACGGCGCGACGCGATGCTGGGCCCGATCTTTGCCGAGCGGATCACCGACTGGGGGCCGCATCTGGCGAAGATGGTCGATTTCTGGTCCTCCGTTGCGCTGATGACCGGGCGCTATCATGGCGCACCTGTGCCGGCGCATGCGGGGCTTCCTGTGGAGTGGGCGCATTTCGAACGCTGGCTGGCGCTGTTTCGGCAAACCGCGCGTGAGCTTTGCCCGCCGGAGGGGGCGGCGCATCTGATCGCACGGGCCGAACGCATCGCCCGGTCGCTGCATATGGCGACGCGCGACGCCCGAGGCGGTGTTCCGGCGCTTTGACATGAGCCACAACGAGACGAGCAAGAGGGGCTATGCCTCCCCGCCCTGTCTGGCGGCGGAGGTGACGCCGGGGTATTTTGGACCGGGCGGGAGCGATCCCCAGCAGGCGGTGGATGTGGCGCGCTGGCGCAAGGCAGAACGGAAGCGGCTTCTGGATCATCGCAACGCGCAGTCGGTGGCGGGGCGCGGCCGCGTGGCGGAGGTGCTTGTCGCGCATCTGGACCAGCTTCTTTCCGATCGCTGCGGGGATGTGTCGGGCCGTGTGATTTCCGGCTACTGGCCGATCAAGGCGGAGCCGGATCTGCGGCCGTGGCTTGGCGCGCTGCATGCGCGCGGCGCGCGGATCGCCCTGCCGGTGGTGGAAAGGCGCGCCACGCCCCTTGTCTTTCGCGCATGGGCCCCGGGCGAAACGATGATACGGGGGCATTGGAACATCCCGGTGCCCGCACCCGAGGCGAAGGCGCTGGTGCCGGAGATTGTGCTTGCCCCGCTGGTCGGCTGGGACGATTCGGGGTATCGCCTCGGCTATGGCGGCGGGTATTTCGACCGCACGCTTGCGGTGCTCGATCCACGACCGCTTGTCATTGGCGTGGGCGTGCAGGCGGCGCGGCTTGCGACCATCTATCCTCAACCGCATGACATCCCGATGGCCGCGATTGTCACCGAGGCCGGGGTGCAGGTGGAGCCCGCCGCGTAGGGCTTGCAACGACAAACCATGAGTGCACGGGGCAATGGGGATTGTGTCATCCGTCCAGTTCCCACCGTGCCGCCCATGTCCGGTCAGTGTGCGCGCGTGGAGAAGGCGTCGCGGACGCGCCCAGTTCGTAAATCATAGGTGACGTTTCGCCGTATGCATACACTTCTGGTTGTGGCCGGGGGGCAATCGAGATAGTGTGTCAAAATTGCAAGTTGATGGGCAAGCGGCTTTGAATGAGTCGCTCAGATTCTTGCCAAAGCGCGAACGAGAAATGATGGCAGAAGAACATCGAACACGCAGGATTCTGGTCCTTGAGGATGATCCGAAGGTGGGCGCTCTTATCGTGGAGGGTCTTCGGGAGGATGGCTATGAGGTTGTGGCGACCGAAAACTGCAATGAAGCCAAGCGGGAGTTCGCATCCGCCGCGTTCGACCTGTTGATTATTGATGTGCTTGTTCCTGACGGCAACGGCATGGAGCTTGCTCTCGACATTCGCCGCGAATCCGACGTGGGTATCATCATCATTACCGGTCACGGTGATGAGACCGACAGAATCATCGGTCTCGAACTCGGGGCGGATGATTATATTTTGAAGCCGTTTCGGGTGCGTGAGTTGCGTGCGCGTGTTCGTGCGCTTCTGCGCCGGATGACTGTGGCGATGCCGAACCAGGATGAGGTCATCCGTGAAGAGCTTGAGTTCCACGGTTTCCTTCTGGACCCCCGGAGACGCAGAGTGATTGACCCGGCGGGCCAGACCGTGTCGCTGACCACGTTGGAGTTTGACCTGCTCAACGTTCTGGTGGAAAACCGGAACATGGTGATGACGCGAGATGAGATCTCACGGAGCATGCGCGGCGAACGGTCTCCGATCGACCATCGCAGCATTGATGGATTGATCAGTCGGATCAGGCGCAAACTGTTCGAGAATGGTCAGGGTCTGGAGGTCATCAAGACCATCCACGGACGCGGGTATATCCTGTCAGATTAGACGCTGGAGTCTTGCGGAAATTCTTCGTGATGCAATCACGAGAAATTTATACATCTTTAGAGAACTAGGCCACATTAGGACCGGATAAGGCGAGCAGGCTGATCTGAAGGCAATCAAGGAATACTTCAGCCATGAGCATTCAATTTTTCGCTCCGCGCTCCAGCACCGGCCAGCAGGTCCATCTGCCAAGAGAGTATCGTAGAAGTGTGCGCTGGCAGCCGCAGATCGGTGATATTTTTCCCGATTTCACCGTGCGCACGACCCGCGGAGATATCCGGTTCTGGGACTACGCAGAAGGGCATTGGACCCATCTGTTCAGCCACCCGGTTGCCTTTTCGCCGGTCTGCACCACCGAAATCGCTGCCTTTGCAGGTCTGCGCGACACCTTCGCGCGCCATGATATCCGCCATTTGACGCTAACCGGTTCCTCCGTCGAGGATCAGTTCGACTGGCATTGCGAGATGGAAGAAACTTTCGGCGTCACGATTGACTGGCCGTGTGCGGAGGACCCGTCGCTGGAGTTGTCTCGCTGCTTCGGAATGTTGCACCAGAAGGAAGCCGGCGATCATATGATCCGAAAATCCTTTGTGGTCGGGCCGGATCTGAAGATCCGCCTGATTTCGGAATATCCAATGTTCGTAGGACGTAATTCCGAAGAGGTCTTGCGCGTGATCCGTGCGATTCAGATGCACGAGTCGACCGGATTTGCGACACCCTCGGACTGGGAAGAGGGCGATTGCCTGATTGTGCCCGACACCGAGGTTGAGGCGCGGGCGCGCCGTGTTCCGGAGCTTCGGATTCTTGAAATTCTGCCCTACCTTCGCGTGGCCTGCTGCGCGCAGAGCGGATCGGTCAGAATGCCGGTGGGCCATGGCGTGCGTTGCGCCGATAACCTGTCGGACACCGGAGGGTGAGGCGCGGGCGGGACGAATCACCTCAACCCCTTGTTAATCCTGAAAAACCCATGTCGGTAAAACGTCGGTATTTTGTCGGTATCGCGTCGGTACCGTTTTTGTCGGACCCACCATTAACAGGGCGTTCGGTAAGGAATCGTCAAGAAATGGCCGTTGGCTGTGCGGGTCGTGGCGGTCAGAGCAGCACGAGCAGAACCACGGCGGTATAGAACAACAGGCTGGCGGTCAGCACGAACAGGTGCCAGATGGTATAGTGGAACGGCAAGCCTTCCCACAGGTAGAAGGCCACGCCGATGGTATAGAGGCCACCGCCCCCCGCCATGAGGGCAATGACATACCACGGCAATTCGGCAAAGATTGCCTGCCCCGCCACGACTCCGCCCCAGCCCATGCCGAGATAGAGCGCAAGCGTGAACCAGCGCCAGCGAGAAGGGGAAATCAGCTTCAGCCCCACCCCGAGCAGTGCCGTGCCCCATAGTCCGACTGTCAGCGCCGCGCCCTGTCCGGACAGAAGCGTAAAGGGCGTGAATGTGCCGGCGATCTTCAGATAGATGGCGGCGTGATCCAGCCGTCGAAGCAGCCAGCGCATCGGCCCGGTCTGGTTGAGATTGTAGAGCGCCGAGAAAAAGATCATCGCGGCAAGCGCCGCGCCATAGACGCTGACCGCAACTAGGGCCGGGGCGTCGCTGCGGATCTGTGTCGTCAGGATGATCAGCGCCGGAACCGCCAGCGCAATAAGCGCCATCCCCGTAATGTGAACGGCGGCATCAGAGACGGTTTCCGCGCGGCTGTAGGCCGAGCGTCGGGAGATGGAGAGGGGCATGAAAGTCCAATGGTTGCAGACATGCAAGATAACCCGCGTGTTGGCATGCGGCAAGATGCGATGACCTTCGGTCATGCGCCGGGGCGCGCCGGGTAGATGTGGAATGGTGTGCTGGTTTCCTTCCAAGGGCAGTGCGGCAAGCGCGCTGAAGCGCAGGTGGCTAAATATTCTCTATATTGAATGTATTTCGCGAGTGGCCTATATTGCTGTCAAACGGGGGCGGGAATGGTCCGGCCCGTGTGATCAAGGGAACGAGCAAATGACCATCGACCGTGCCGTTATGTGTTTTGCGGGCTTCATGATTCTTTTGAGCGTGGCGCTGACCGTCTGGGTGTCGCCGCTCTGGATGTGGCTGACTGTCTTTATCGGGGCCAACCTGATCCAGTCTTCCTTTACCGGGTTCTGCCCCGCCGCGACGATCTTCCGCAAGTTCGGCGTGAAGGGTGGCTGCGCCTTCGAATAGGTGCCGCGCCCGCCCGCCTGACAAAGGTGAGTTGGCAGGCGCCTCACGGTTCGGCGTGTCAGGTGCCCGGCATGACAAAAGCCCCACCATTGGCGGGGCTTTTACCGTGTCGTTTCAGCGTGAGAACTTCTTGTACTTGATCCGCTTGGGTTCGAGCGAGTCGGTGCCGAGGCGGCGTTTCTTGTCCTCTTCGTAATCCTCGAAGTTGCCCTGGAACCATTCGACATGTGCCTCGCCCTCGAAGGCGAGAATATGGGTGCAGATCCGGTCGAGGAAGAAGCGGTCGTGCGAGATGACCACCGCGCAGCCGGCGAAATCGACAAGCGCATCCTCGAGCGCGCGCAGCGTCTCCACATCCAGATCGTTGGTCGGCTCGTCGAGCAGGATGACGTTGCCGCCCTCTTTCAGAAGCCGCGCCATGTGGACGCGATTACGCTCCCCGCCTGACAGAAGCGAGAGTTTCTTCTGCTGATCGCCGCCCTTGAAGTTGAAGGCCGAGCAATAGGCGCGGGAGTTCATCTGCGCGTCGCCCAGTTGGATGACTTCGGAGCCGCCCGAGATCGCCTCCCACACGGTTTCATTGTCCTTCAGGTCATCGCGCGACTGATCGACATAGGCCAGTTTCACCGTGTCGCCATAGTCGATCGCGCCGGTGTCGGGGGCCTCCTGTCCGGTGAGCATCCGGAACAGCGTGGATTTGCCCGCGCCGTTGGGGCCGATCACGCCGACAATACCGCCGGGCGGCAGCGAGAACGACAGATCCTCGATCAGCAGCTTGTCGCCCATGTGCTTGGACAGGCCGTCCACGTCGATCACCTTCTGGCCAAGGCGCGGGCCGTTGGGAATGATGATCTGGGCGCGCGCCATCTTCTCGCGCTCCGACTGGTTGGCCAGTTCGTTGTAGCTGTTGATCCGGGCCTTCTGCTTGGCCTGCCGGGCCTTGGCGCCCTGCCGGATCCATTCCAGTTCCCGCTGTAGCGTCTTCTGTTTGGACTTGTCCTCGCGCGATTCCTGCTCCAGCCGCTTGGCTTTCTGTTCCAGCCATGCGGAATAATTGCCCTCGTAGGGGATGCCGCGGCCGCGGTCGAGTTCGAGAATCCAGCTTGTGATGTCGTCGAGGAAATAGCGGTCGTGGGTGACGATCAGGATCGTGCCCTTATACTCGATCAGATGCTGTTGCAGCCAAGCGATGGTTTCCGCGTCGAGGTGGTTGGTCGGCTCGTCGAGAAGCAGCATGTCGGGCGCGTCCAGCAGCAGCTTGCACAGCGCGACGCGGCGCTTTTCGCCGCCTGAGAGCGTGGCGACATCGGCGTCGTCGGGCGGGCAGCGCAGCGCCTCCAGCGCGACATCGATCTGGCTGTCGAGATCCCACAGGTTCTGGCTGTCGATCTCGTCCTGAAGCTCTGCCATCTCGTCGGCGGTCTCGTCGGAATAGTTCATCGCCAGTTCGTTGAAGCGGTCGAGTTTGGCCTTCTTTTCGGCCACGCCGAGCATCACGTTCTCACGCACGTTCAGGCTTCCGTCGAGTTCCGGCTCCTGCGGGAGATAGCCCACGCGCGCGCCGGTGGCGGCCCATGCCTCTCCGCTGTAGTCGGTGTCGATCCCGGCCATGATCCGCATGAGCGTGGATTTACCCGAGCCGTTGACCCCGACCACGCCGATCTTGACCCCCGGCAGGAAGTTCAGGTGGATGTCCTCGAAGCATTTCTTGCCGCCGGGATAGGTCTTCGAGACACCCTGCATGTGATAGACGTACTGGTATGAAGCCATGTCCGTTTGGTCCGCTCGCTCATGTGGAAATCCGGGTGTACCTATCGTGGATCGGATAGGGCTGCAAGCGGGCGCGCCGGGGGCGGCTATCGCACGCTTTTCATTGACATTTCCGACCCGCCGCGATGAATGTGGCCCGGTTTGAGGGAGCGCGCGTGTTCGATACTGTGCCATATGCCCGTCCCGGCATGAGTGTGGGGCTGCTCGGCGGATCGTTCGATCCGCCGCACGCGGGGCATGTGCATATCACGCGCGAGGCGCTCAAGGTCTTCGGGCTGGACCGGGTGTGGTGGCTGGTCAGCCCGGGCAACCCCCTCAAACGCGCCGGGCCGGCGACGCTGGAGCGGCGCATGGCGGCGGCGCGCGAGATGATGCGCCATCCGCGCGTCGCGGTCAGCGATTTCGAGGCGCGGGCCGGCACCCGCTATACCGCACAGACGATCGCGGCGATTCAGACCGCCCACCCCGGTGTGCGGTTCGTCTGGCTGATGGGGGCGGACAATCTGGCGCAGTTTCATTTGTGGAAAGACTGGCGCGAGATCATGGAGCGGGTGCCGGTCGGTGTTCTGGCCCGGCCCGGGGCGCGCACGCGCGCGCGCACGGCACCGGCGGCGCTGATCTATCGGCGGGCGCGGCTGCGGGCTGGCGAGAGCCGTCTTCTGGCGCGGGCCGAGGCGCCGGCGTGGTGTTTCGTCAATGTGCCGATGGTCGATCTCAGCTCCACGGCGCTACGCGCGTCGGGGGCCTGGCCGGGCGGCGAGGGCTGAGCCCGCGCCCGCCCCGACGATAATCGCCAGCCCCGCCCAAGTGAGCGCGTCGGGCAGATCGGAGAATACAAGCCAGCCCAGCCCGGTCGCGGCGATCAGTTGAAAATAGACGAAGGGCGCAAGGACGCTGGCCCCCGCGCGACCATAGGCGGTGAAAAGCAGCAGGTTGCCCCCCATCGAACATAACGCGCTGGCCAGCGTCAGCCCGGCGGTTGTGGGCGAGAGGTCGGGCATCTGCGTCGTGAGCCCGAAGGGCGTGAGAAGCAGCGCGGGGATCAGGAACTGCGCTGCCATCAGCGCGCGGGGGCGGGCGATTCCCGCCATCCAGCGGCCCGCGGTCAGGAAGGCGCCGTAGAACAGCCCCGCCAGCAGCGCAAAGCCAAGCCCCGGCTCTGCCCCGAAGCCCGGACGCACCACGACGAGCACGCCGACGAACCCCAGCGCCATCAGTGCGGTGCGCAGCGGTGTGACCTGCTCTCGCAGGAGCACGACGGAGAGCGCGTAGCTGAAGATCGGGCCGATGAAAAAGGCGGCGAAGGCGCTGGCGACAGGCGCCGTGGTCAGCGCGGTCTGGATCGAGGTGATGCCGCCCAGCAGCAGCAGCGAGCGCATCCAGATCCGCCAGTCGAGGAAGATTCGCGCCCAGCCGGGCCGCGCGATCACAAGCGCGGCCAGCCCGCCAAGCAGGAACCGGGTCCAGGCCACAAAGACCGGCGAGGCGCCGTGGACGGTGGTCAGCAGCTTGCCCGCCGTATCCCCCGCCGGGATCAGCGACATGGCGACGAACATGATGAGAAGAGCCTGAACCATGCGCGGGAATCCTCAGGGTGGGCGGAATTGAGCCTTAGCACGCGGACGGGTCGGTCAAAAGACTGCGATGCGCCCTTGTGCGTGGGGAAACCGTGGGGTTAACCTTTGCGCATGTCGAAAAGATTTTCCCGGCGTTTCATTCTTGGCGGTCTGTTTTCCGGCGTTGCGGGCGCGGCGCTGGCCAATGCGCCGCAGGTCTCGCTGCGTCCGCATTTGCGGCCCGGCCAGGTGGCCCGCGGGGCGGTGCCCGAGGCCGGGGAGATCCTGTCGCAGGCCGGGTTGAGCGGGCGGGTGAGTTTCGCGGTCGCGGAGGTGAAAAGCGGGCGGATACTGGAAGGACACTCGCCACGAACCGGTCTGCCGCCGGCGAGTGTGACCAAGGCGATCACCTCGCTTTACGCGCTGGACACATTGGGCGCCGATCATCGGTTCGAGACCATCCTGATCGGCACCGGCCCGGTGGAGAACGGGCGCCTGAAGGGCGATCTGGTACTCGCAGGAGGCGGCGATCCGACACTTGACACAGATGATCTCGCGGGGCTGGCGCAGAGCCTGAAGGCGCAGGGAATCCATGAGGTGACGGGGCGGTTCCTGATCTGGGGCGGGGCGCTGCCGTCGGTGCGGACGATCGACCCCGGGCAGCCCGAACACGTGGGATACAGCCCCGCGATTTCCGGGCTGGCACTCAATTTCAACCGGGTGCATTTCGAATGGTCACGGGCCGAGTCGGGATGGAGCGTGCAGATGGACGCGCGATCCGGCCGTTATCGTCCGGGGGTGGAGGTCGCGCGGATGCAGGTCAAGGACCGCACCACGCCTGTCTATACCTATGCTGACAGGGACGGGCGCGATCACTGGACGGTGGCCAGCGGCGCGCTTGGCAACGGCGGGGCACGCTGGCTTCCGGTGCGGCGGCCCGAGGTTTACGCGGGCGAGGTGATGCAGGTGCTGGCGCGGTCCAACGGTATTGTTCTTGAGCCGCCTGAGGTGGTGGCCTCGCGTCCCGGCGGCACCGTTCTGGCGCGGCACCGAAGCGTCGATCTACTCTCTATCCTTCGGGACATGATGAAATACTCCACCAACATTACCGCAGAGATGGTGGGGCTTTCGGCGACGCGCGCGCGCGGGCTTGCGCCCGATGGGCTGGCACAATCTGCGGCGCACATGAGCGCCTGGGCGGCGGAGCGGCTGGGCATGACAAACGCGGCGCTGGTCGATCATTCGGGGCTGGGCGATGCCTCGCGTCTGCATGCCGGAGAGATGGCCGCGGCCCTTGCGGCGGTGAGCCGCGAAGAGCGGCTACGCCCGTTGATGAAGCCTTTCGTGCTTCGGGATGCGAACGGGCGGCCGGACAAATCGCACCCCGTCGAGGTGCAGGCCAAGACCGGTACGCTCAACTTCGTGAGCGGGCTTGCCGGCTACATGAAGGGAACGGGCGGCACCGATCTGGCCTTCGCTATCTTTGTCGCCGATACCGAGACGCGCGCCGCGATCCCGCGCGAAGCGCGCGAACGCCCCCCCGGCGCGCGCGTCTGGAACCGGAAGGCGAAGCAGCTTCAGCAAAAACTGATTGAACGCTGGGGCGCGGTTTACAGCAGCTAGGGGAGTCGTTGCGTCAGGCTTGATTGCCGGGCGGTAGCGCCCCACCATCGTTGGGACTGGAGGAAGCATCGACATGGACCTGAGTTGCAGCCCCGCCGAACAGGCCTTTCAAGGGCAGGTGCGCGCGTTCCTGCGTGACAATTTGCCCGAGGATCTTGCCGGGAAGGTGCGCGGCAACCGCCCGCTGAGCCGCGAGGACATGGACCGCTGGCACCGCATCCTGTCGCGGCAGGGCTGGCTTGGCGTGACATGGCCCAAGGCGTTTGGCGGGCCCGGCTGGGGCGCGGTGGAGCGGCATATCTTCGAGGAGGAATGCGCGCTGGCCTGCGCGCCGCGGATCGTGCCCTTCGGGCCCAACATGCTTGGCCCGGTGCTGATCAAGTTCGGCAGCCCGGCGCAGCAGGAGGCATATCTGCCGCGCATCCTGAGCTGCGAGGACTGGTGGTGCCAGGGCTATTCGGAGCCGGGTGCGGGGTCGGATCTGGCCAGTCTGAAGACGAAAGCGGTGCGCGAGGGCGATCATTATGTGATCAACGGACAGAAGACATGGACCACGCTGGGGCAATACGCGAACCGGATTTTCTGTTTGGTTAGAACCTCCTGGGAGGGAAAGCCGCAGCAGGGGATCAGCTTCATCCTTGTCGATCTGGACACGCCGGGCATCGAGATGCGGCCCATTCGCCTGATCGAAGGGGGGCATGAGGTCAACGAGGTGTTCTTCACCGATGTCCGGGTGCCCGCCGAGAACCTTGTGGGCGAGGAGAACATGGGCTGGACCATCGCCAAATACCTGCTTTTGCACGAGCGCACCAATATCGCGGGGATCGGCTTCTCGATGCAGGCGTTCGAGGCGTTGAAAAAGCTGGCGCAGGAGGTGACGCGGGACGGAAAGCCGCTTTCGGAGGCGGAATGGTTCGCCACGCGACTTGCACAAATCGAAACGGATCTGGCTGCATTGCGCATCACGAACCTGCGTATGTTGTCCAAAGCCGACAAAACCGGGGCACCGGGGCCGGAAAGCTCCATGTTGAAGATCAAGGGCACGCTGATTCGGCAGGCGCTCACCGATCTGTCGCGGCGGGCGCTGGGGCCGGGGGCGGCGGCGCTGCCGGGCACGCTGCCGGACAACCTCGGGCTGGTGCCACCCGAGCATGAACATGACGCGGCGGTTTATTTCAACATGCGCAAGATTTCCGTCTATGGCGGGTCGAACGAGATTCAGCGCAACATTCTTGCCAAGACCCTACTGGAGCTTTGAGCCATGCAGTTCGAGATGAGCGACGACAGGCAGATGCTTCAGGATATGCTGCGGCGCTACCTGTCTGAAAACTATGATATTTTGCATCGCAACGCGGTGGCCTACGCCGCGCCGTTCCATGACCCGGACCGCTGGCGCGCGCTGGCGGAACTGGGCGTGTTGCAGGCGCTTGCGCCTGAGGCGGCGGGCGGGTTCGGCGGCGAGGGGTTCGACATCGCGGCGGTGTTCGAGGCGCTTGGCGGCGCGCTTTGTCCCGAGCCGGTGCTGCCGGTGGCGATGGCGGCGCCGCTTCTGATGGCGGCGGGGAGTGATCTTGAAACGTTGCTGGATGGGACGCGGCGGTACGGGGTGGCGATCGGTGAGGCGGAGGCGCCTTATAGTCTTTCCGGACGTCGGGCGTCACATGAAAAAGGACGGCTAACTGGCCGGAAAAGCGTGGTTTATGGCGGCGGCATTGCGGAGTCCCTCTTGGTCGCGGCGCGGCATGAAGGGGGCGGCATCGGCCTGTACGAGGTGGACGCCGCAGACGCGCAGATCCTGCCTTATGGCATGATCGACGGCGGCGGAGCGGCGGAGGTGGTTCTTGAGCAAACGCCCGCGACCTGCCTAATTGAGGATGCGGAGGCGGCCCTTCAGGAGGCGTTGGATTTCGGCGCGCTGGCGCTCTGCGCGGAGGCGGTGGGGGCGATGGACGCGGTGCAGGCGATGCTGCTAGAGTACCTCAAGACTCGCCGCCAATTCGGTGTTCCCATTGGGAAATTTCAGGTTCTGCAACACCGGGCCGTGGATCTTGCGGTGGAGATCGAGCAGGCCCGGTCGATCACCATCCTGGCCGCCAGCCGCATGAAAGAGCCGGACCGGAGTCGCCACGTTGCCATGGCCAAGGCGCTGATCGGTCAGGTCGCGGTGCTGGTGGCGGAAGAGGCAATCCAGATGCATGGCGGCATTGCGATGACGTGGGAAGCGCCGGTGTCGCATTACGCCAAGCGGCTGGTGATGCTCGATGCCCAGCTTGGCGATCGGGACCACCATTTGCGCCGCCTGGCCGCCGGATACGCGAATCAGGGTTAACGCTCTGAAATCGTGGAAAAACCCGTTTCGGTATCACGTCGGTAAAACGTCGGTATTGCGTCGGTGCCGGTGTCGCGGTTCGCGCCCTCGCGGGCGGTGTGAACGGGGCGGGCGTTGCGCAACGCGTATTTTTCAAGGGTGAAACGGCGGGTGGGCACGGGGCCGCCCCGGCCCGTTTCGGGTTGCTGTGGGTGTCATCGAAATATCATGAAACTGCGGTTGCGGTTCGTCTGTCATTTCCATAATTCATGAATCATGGAAAAGAATGATGCCCTGGCCGCCTTTGCGGCGCTGAGCCAGCCGACACGGCTTGACGTGATCCGCCATCTGATCGCGGCGGGCGAGGACGGCTTGTTGGCCGGGGAGATTGCCGAGCGGCTTTCGGTGCGGGCCAACACGCTGTCGGCCAATCTGTCGATCCTGCTTCAGGCGGGGTTGGTGAGCAAGCGGCGCGAGGGGCGGTCGATCCGCTATTGCGCCGAGTTGGACGGGCTGCGCGCCCTGATCGGGTTCCTGTTGCAGGATTGCTGCGGCGGGCGGCCCGAACTTTGCCAGCCGCTGATCGAGAGTGTCGGCCGCGCCAGCGCTCCGCAGAATCAGAACGTGATGGAGGGATCATGACGCAGAGCACGCAAGAGGCCGTGGCGGCTGGGCTTGGCCGTTTCGAACGCTGGCTGTCGGTCTGGGTCGCGCTGGCCATCGCGGCGGGGCTGACGCTTGGCACGCTGGTGCCCGGCGTCTTTGCCGCGCTGGCGGCGTGGGAGGTCGCCTCGGTCAACCTGCCGGTGGCGGTGCTGATCTGGGCGATGATCTATCCGATGATGGTGGGTGTGGATTTCGGAGCGCTGTCGCGTGTGGGCGAGCGGCCCAAGGGGCTTATCATCACGCTTGTGGTCAACTGGCTGATCAAGCCGTTCAGCATGGCCGCGCTTGGCGTGTTGTTCTTCGAATATGTCTTTGCCGGGCTGATCCCGCCCGACGATGCGCGCGCTTATCTGGCCGGTGTAATCCTTCTGGGCGCGGCGCCCTGCACGGCGATGGTGTTTGTCTGGTCGAACCTGACGCGGGGCGATGCCACCTATACGCTTGTGCAGGTCAGCCTGAACGACGTGATCATGATCTTCGCCTTTGCGCCGATTGTCGCGGTGCTTCTGGGGGTGAGCGATATTTCCGTGCCCTGGGAAACGCTGGTTCTTTCGGTGGCGCTCTACGTGGCGCTGCCGCTGGCGGCGGGGCTGATCACGCGGCAGCGGCTGGCCCGCCGGGGTGGCGAGGCGGCCATCGAGGCGTTCCGCGAGCGGCTGCGCCCGGCCTCTGTCCTGGGGCTTCTGGTGACGGTGGTGCTCTTGTTCGGGTTCCAGGGCGAGGTGATCCTTGACCGCCCGCTCGTGATCGCGCTGATCGCGGTGCCGCTTCTGATCCAGTCCTACGGGATTTTCGCCATCGCCTATGGCGCGGCGCGGATCTGGCGCGTGCCGTTCAACGTGGCGGCGCCCTGCGCGCTGATCGGGACATCGAATTTCTTTGAGCTGGCGGTCGCCGTGGCGATCAGCCTGTTCGGTCTGGGATCGGGCGCGGCGCTGGCCACGGTGGTGGGCGTGCTGGTCGAGGTGCCTGTCATGCTGTCGCTGGTGGCCTTTGCCAACCGCACGCAGGGATGGTTCCCCAAAGAATGATGCACGGCGCATCGGTGCGAAGGAGATGGGTATGACGAAAATCGCGATCAACGGGCTTGGCCGGATGGGCAAGCTGCTGGTGCGGCGGCTGTTCGATATCGGCGCGGCGGACGATCTGGTGCTGCTCAACGATCCGGGCGCGGATGCGGAGACGCACGCGCTGTTGCTGGAGTTCGACACGGTGCACGGGCGCTGGGACGCGCATATCGGGTCTGGCGGCGGCGCGATCTCCGTCGGTGGGCGGGACATCCGGTTCACGCAGGAGAGCCGCCCCGGCGATCTGCCGCTGCGCGAGATGGGCGTCGATCTGGTGATCGAGTGTTCGGGCAAGTTCAAGAGCGCGGAAGCGCTCCGGCCCTATTTCGACGCCGGCGTGTCGCGGGTACTGGTGTCGGCCCCGGTGAAGGATGCCGAGGCGGCCAATATCGTCTATGGCGTCAACCACGACATCTTTGACCCGGCGGCGCACCGGATCGTCACCGCGGCGAGTTGCACGACAAACTGCCTTGCGCCGGTGGTGCAGGTGGTGCGCGAACATCTGGGCATCGAGCGGGCGAGTTTCACCACCATCCACGACGTGACCAACACGCAGGTCATCGCGGACCGGGCGCACAAGGACCCGCGCCGGGCGCGCTCCGCGCTCAATTCGCTGATCCCGACGACGACGGGATCGGCCAAGGCGATCGTGCAGATCTTTCCCGATCTGGAGGGGCGGATCGGCGGGCACGCGGTGCGGGTGCCGTTGCTCAACGCCTCGCTGACGGACATGGTGTTCGAGGTGGCGCGCGACACCAGCGAGAGCGAGGTCAACGCGCTGATGCGCGAGGCGTCGGAGGGGCCGCTGCGGGGGATACTGGGCTATGAGACGCGGCCTTTGGTGAGCTGCGATTTCACCGATGACGCGCGCAGCGCGATTGTCGACGCCCCCTCGACCATGGTGATCGGCAAGCGGCAGGTGAAGATCTATGCGTGGTACGACAATGAATGGGGCTATGTCTGCCGAATGGCGGATATTGCCGGGATGCTGCGCGGCGCGGCCTGAGCGGAGACGGCGATGAGCGATGCCTCACCAGACGGGCGCGAGGGGCTGGCGGCCTATGTGACCGTGACCGCCGCCTACTGGGCCTTCATGCTCAGCGACGGGGCGCTGCGGATGCTGGTTCTGCTGCATTTCCACACGGCGGGGTTCTCGCCGGTGCAGCTTGCCTATCTGTTCCTGCTTTACGAGGTGATGGGGGTTGTCACCAACCTGTCGGCGGGCTGGATCGCGGCGCGCTTCGGGCTGACCTCGACGCTCTATGCCGGGCTGGCGTTGCAGATCGGCGCGCTGATCGCGCTGGCGCAGCTTGATCCGGGCTGGAGCCTCGCGGCCTCTGTCGTCTTCGTGATGGCGGTGCAGGGGGTGTCGGGCGTGGCCAAGGACCTGTCGAAGATGTCGGCCAAATCGGCGGTGAAACTGCTGGCGCCATCCGAGGCGGGCGGGCTGTTCCGCTGGGTGGCCGTCCTCACGGGATCGAAGAACGCGGTCAAGGGGCTTGGCTTTCTGGTGGGCGCGGGGCTTCTGGCGCTGTGGGGGTTCGCGCCTTCCGTCTGGGCGATGGCGGCGGTTCTGGCGGTGATCCTTGCCGGGGTCGTGGCCTTCATGCCGCCGGGCCTGCCGGGGGGGAGCAAAGCGGCGAAATTCTCGCAGGTGTTTTCCAAGAACGTGGATATCAACCGGCTCAGCCTGGCGCGGATGTTCCTGTTCGGCGCGCGCGACGTGTGGTTCGTGGTCGGCATCCCGGTTTATTTCCACGCGGTCCTGTCCGATGGCAGCGCGGCGGGGGACCGGGCGGCGTTCTTCATGGTGGGCGGGTTCATGGCGGTCTGGATCATCCTGTACGGCGGGGTGCAGGGGATGGCGCCGCGCATCCTGAAGGGGGCCGAGAAGACGACGCCCGAGATCGTGCATGCGGCGGTCGGCTGGGTCACGGCGCTGACGCTGATCCCGCTGGCGCTGGCGGCGGCGGCCTGGGCCGAGGTGCCGGGGTTGACCGGGGTGCTGGTGGCCGGATTGTTGGTGTTCGGCTTTGTCTTCGCGGTCAATTCCTCGGTGCATTCCTACCTGATCCTCGCGTTTTCGAGCGCGGAGCGGGTGACGATGGACGTGGGGTTCTACTACATGTCGAACGCGGCTGGGCGGCTGATCGGCACGCTTTTGTCGGGGGTCTCGTATCAGCTTGGCGGGCTGCCGCTGTGTCTTGCGACGGCGGGGGCGATGGCGGGGGCCTCGGCGGTGGCGGCGGGGCGGCTGCGCGCACGGTAGCGGCGCGCAACGGCGCTTGACCAGCGGACGCTTTGCGCTCATATCCCGGTGTCATGACAGAGCTTTCCAGAATCCGCAATTTCTCCATCGTGGCGCATATCGACCACGGCAAATCCACCCTTGCCGACCGGCTGATCCAGCTGACCGGGACGGTGGCCGAACGCGACATGAAAGAGCAGCTTCTCGACGCGATGGACATCGAGCGCGAGCGCGGCATCACCATCAAGGCCAACACCGTCCGGATCGATTACCCTGCCCGGGACGGGCATACCTATGTGCTCAACCTGATCGACACGCCGGGGCATGTGGACTTCTCCTACGAGGTGAGCCGGTCGATGCGCGCGGTCGAGGGATCGCTTCTGGTGGTGGACGCCACGCAGGGGGTCGAGGCGCAGACGCTGGCCAATGTCTATCAGGCCATCGACGCCGACCACGAGATCGTTCCGGTGCTCAACAAGATTGACCTGCCGGCGGCGGACGTGGACCGCGTGGCGGAGCAGATCGAGGACGTGATCGGCATCGACGCCTCCGACGCGGTGCAGATCAGCGCCAAGACCGGGATGGGCATTCCCGAGGTGCTGGAGGCGATCGTCACCCGCCTGCCGCCCCCGCACGGGGGCACGCGCGACGCGCCGCTCAAGGCGATGCTGGTGGACAGCAAATACGACTCCTATCTCGGGGTCGTCGTTATCGTGCGGGTGATCGACGGGGTTCTGAAAAAGGGCCAGCGCATCCGGATGATGAGGACCGGCGGCACCTATGACGTGGACCGCGTGGGCGTCTACCGCCCCGCGATGACATCGGTGGATGAATTGGGACCCGGCGAGATCGGTTTTCTGACCGCCTCCATCAAGCAGGTGCGCGACACGCGGGTG
The DNA here is from genome assembly GCF_900110425.1 of Salinihabitans flavidus. Taxonomy (GTDB): domain Bacteria; phylum Pseudomonadota; class Alphaproteobacteria; order Rhodobacterales; family Rhodobacteraceae; genus Salinihabitans; species Salinihabitans flavidus. Next base: position 33,577 of record NZ_FODS01000016.1, read on the forward strand.
GGCGACACGACCACCACCGAGAAGAAGGGCTGCGAGGCACCGCTGCCGGGGTTCAAACCGTCGATCCCGGTGGTGTTCTGCGGGCTGTTCCCGGTGGATTCGTCGCAGTTCGAGGATCTGCGCGACGCCATCGAGAAGCTGGCGCTCAACGATGCGAGCTTTTCCTACGAGATGGAAACCTCCGCCGCGCTTGGTTTCGGCTTTCGCTGCGGGTTCCTGGGGCTGCTGCACCTTGAGGTGATCCGCGACCGGATCGAGCGCGAATACGATATCGAGCTGATCACCACCGCGCCCTCGGTCGTCTATCACGTCTTCATGAAGGACGGCAGTTTCCGCGAGTTGCACAACCCCGCCGACATGCCCGACCTGACCCATGTGGAGCATATCGAGGAGCCGCGCATCAAGGCAACGATCATGGTGCCCGACGAGTTTCTGGGCGATGTGCTCAAGCTCTGTCAGGACCGGCGGGGCATCCAGCTTGACATGACCTATGCGGGCAGCCGCGCGATGGTGGTCTATGACCTGCCGCTCAACGAGGTGGTGTTCGATTTCTACGACCGGCTGAAATCGGTGACGAAGGGCTATGCCAGCTTCGATTACCAGATCATCGGTTATCGGCAGGACAACCTCGTGAAGATGCAGGTGCTGGTCAACGATGAGCCGGTGGACGCGCTCTCGACCATGGTGCACCGCGACCGGGCCGAGCAACGGGGACGCGCGATGTGCGAGAAGCTCAAGGATCTGATCCCGCGCCACATGTTCAAGATCCCGATTCAGGCGGCCATCGGCGGCAAGGTCATCGCGCGCGAGACGCTCTCGGCGCTGCGCAAGGACGTGACGGCGAAATGCTATGGCGGGGACGCGACGCGCAAGCGCAAGCTGCTCGACAAGCAGAAGGCCGGCAAGAAGAAGATGCGCCAGTTCGGCAAGGTGGAAATCCCGCAGGAGGCGTTCATCTCCGCGTTGAAGATGGACGGGTGAACCGGAACAATACACCGCGTCCGCGCGTTTCCTCCTTGGCGTGAGCCGAAAGGAGGTCGCCATGAAATACGGATGGAAAGCGCTACTTGGTGTGCTCTGGGTGTCTTGCCTTGCAGGTGCCACCCTGATCGTCTTTCTTGCCTTGGGGTGGTATTCGCCCTGGGCCTTTGCCGCCGCTGGCGCGGTGGGGCTTGTCTTTGGCATCCCCGCGGGGATCTGGAACGCCCGCAAGCTGCGGCGCGACGACCCCAATTGGAAAAACGGCCGCTACGTCAAGGCGCCGAAGGGGCTTTCATGACGGTTTGGCGGAGTTGTTCGACAAAGCAGTAGGCCGGCAAGACGCAGATGCGCCGCTGTCCCGTTGATGACCCCTGAGGGGACAATGAGGTTTGACCCCAATGCGCGGAATCAAGGCGCGGGACGCGCCGCAGCGCAGCGCCCGACCGCCCCCTCGGGCGGGCGCTCTTGACGCGTTGCGCGCCCGCGTGATCGGTGGCGTGTTCTGCCCTATAAAGTGCCATTCACGGCCGCCGCGGCGCCCACCCGGCGGACGGGCGCCGCGCGTGTAGCGATTCTGTATGGCGGGGCTGTCGGGGGGATGGTGCTGCTGGAGAGAATCGAACTCTCGACCTCTCCCTTACCAAGGGAGTGCTCTACCTCTGAGCTACAGCAGCGGATCGTGGCGCGGTGATTAGACTCAAATCCGCAGGCGTGCAAGCGCAATCTGGACGCCTTTTCCCCGCTCATGTAAGGAGGCGGAATGAACCGCAAGACACCCCCCTCCGGCAAGTCCGGCGGCGCCCCGGCGCGCGAGGATCGCCTCAAGGCGGCGCTCAAGGCCAATCTGGCGCGGCGCAAGGCGCAGGCGCGCAAACGGGCCGAGCAGGACACCGGCAAGAACAACAAGGACTGAACAGCCAATGGATTCGATCATCGTGCGCGGCAACGGGCCGCTCAAGGGGCAGATCCCCATCGCCGGGGCGAAGAATGCCTGCCTGACGCTGATGCCCGCGACGCTTCTGAGCGAGGAGCCGCTCACGCTCACCAATGCGCCCCGGCTGTCGGATATCCGCACCATGAGCACGCTGTTGCAATCGCTCGGCGCGGAGGTGAGCGGGTTGCAGGGCGGGCAGGTGTTGGCGATGTCGAGCCATGATCTGACCAGCCATGTCGCGGACTACGAGATCGTGCGCAAGATGCGCGCCTCCATCCTCGTGTTGGGGCCGATGCTGGCGCGCGACGGTCACGCGGTGGTGTCGCTTCCGGGCGGCTGCGCCATCGGCGCGCGGCCGGTGGACCTGCACCTGCGGGCGCTGGAGGCGATGGGGGCGGAGCTTGACCTGCGCGACGGCTATGTTCACGCCAAGGCGCCGGGCGGCCTGAAGGGCGCGGTGTTCGAGTTTCCCATCGTGTCGGTGGGGGCGACGGAAAACGCGCTCATGGCGGCGACGCTGGCGCGGGGGACCACGGTTCTCAAGAACGCCGCGCGCGAGCCGGAGATCGCCGATCTGGCCCGCTGCCTGCGCCGGATGGGCGCGCAGATCGAGGGCGAGGGCACGCCCGAGATCACGGTGCAGGGGGTCGAGCGGCTGCATGGCGCGACGCATCCCGTCGTCACCGACCGGATCGAGCTTGGCACCTATATGCTGGCGCCGGCGATCTGCGGCGGGGAGGTGGAGCTTCTGGGCGGGCGGATGGATCTTGTCGGGGCCTTTGCCGAGAAGTTGCAGGCGGCCGGGATCGGGGTCGAGGAGACGAAAGCCGGCCTTCGGGTGACGCGCGGCGACGGGCGGGTGCGCTCCGTCGATGTGACGACAGAGCCGTTTCCGGGCTTTCCAACCGACCTTCAGGCGCAGATGATGGCGCTCATGTGCACCGCCGACGGGGTATCGATTCTGGAGGAGAAGATTTTCGAGAACCGCTTCATGCATGCGCCCGAGCTGATGCGCATGGGCGCGCGGATCGACGTGCAGGGCGGCACCGCCACCGTGACGGGGGTGGAGCGGCTCAGGGGCGCGCCGGTGATGGCGACGGATCTGCGCGCCTCTGTCTCGCTGATCCTTGCGGGGCTGGCGGCGGAGGGGGAGACCGTGGTGAGCCGGGTCTATCATCTCGATCGCGGCTATGAGCGGGTGGAAGAGAAACTGGGCGCGGTGGGCGCCCTTATCGAACGGGTGACAGGACAGTGACCGAGGACGCAAAATTCGAGGACGGGCGGGAGCGGCCGCTGAGCCTTGGCGCGCTGGACGCCGAGGATCTTCAGGTGATCTCGACGCTGACACAGGATGCGGTCTTTCCCGTGACCGAAATGACCTGGCGCGCACAAGAGCGCAGATTTGCCTTGCTGATCAATCGCTTTCGATGGGAGGACGCGGAGGCCGCAAGGCAGCGCGGGCGCCCGGTGGAGCGGGTGCAATCGCTGCTGGTGTTCGACAAGGTCGCCGGCGTGGCCAGTCAGGGGATCGACCGCGGCGACGCCGATCTGGTGTTGTCGCTTCTGGCGATCACCGCCGAGACGGGCGAGGATGGGCGCGAGGAGGTGCTTCTGACGCTGGCGGGGGACGGGGCGATCCGCCTGTCGGCGGAGGCGCTGGAGGTCACTCTGAAGGATGTCACACAGCCCTATGTCGCGCCGTCGCAGCGCATACCGGGGCACGGCGATTGAGCGGCATGGCGCGGCGCCCCGCGCCCTTGTGACCGGGGTCGCGCGGCGCTATGGACGGGGCCAAAGGAGAGACCGATGCCCCAGTTCCTGAACTTCGCAGACGCCGATTTCGAGACCCTGTTCGCCGCCCTTCTGGGCGCCAAGCGCGAGGACAGCCCGCACGTGGATGACACGGTCGCGGCCATCATCGCGGATGTGTGCGCGCGCGGCGATGCGGCGGTGATCGAACTGACGGAGAAGTTCGACCGGCTCTGCCTGACCCCTGAAACCATTGCCTTTTCCGAGGCCGAGATCGACGCCCATTGCGAGCGGGTGAGCGCGGAGGACCGCGACGCGCTGGAGCTGGCCGCCGAGCGTATCCGTGCCTATCACGTCCGGCAGATGCCGCAGGACGAGCGCTGGATCGACCCGGAGGGCGCTGAGCTTGGCTGGCGCTGGACGCCGGTGTCGGCGGCGGGGCTGTATGTGCCGGGGGGGCTGGCGAGCTATCCGTCATCGGTGCTGATGAATGCGGTGCCGGCCAAGGTGGCGGGAGTCGAGCGGCTGGCCGTGACGGTGCCGACGCCCGACGGGGTGGCCAACCCCCTTGTCTTGCTGGCCGCGCGGCTGGCGGGTGTGGATGAGATCTATCGCATCGGCGGGGCGCAGGCGATTGCCGCGCTGGCCTATGGCACCGGGAGCATCGCGCCGGTGGACAAGATCACCGGGCCGGGCAACGCCTTTGTCGCGGCGGCGAAACGGCGGGTCTTCGGCAAGGTCGGGATCGACATGATCGCGGGGCCGTCGGAGATTCTCGTGATCGCCGACAAGGACAACAACCCCGACTGGATCGCGCTGGATCTTCTCAGCCAGGCCGAGCATGATGAAAGCGCGCAATCCATCCTGATCACCGATGATGCCGATTTCGGCCAAGCCGTTGCAAAAGCAGTGGAAAAACGTCTTGAGACGTTGGAACGGCGGGCCATTGCCGGGGCGAGCTGGCGCGATTTCGGGGCGGTGATCACGGTGCCCGATCTGGCGGCGGCGGCCGCGCTGTCGAACCGGATGGCGCCCGAGCACCTGGAGCTTTGCGTCGCCGATCCCGAGGCGCTGAGCGCGGCGATCACACATGCCGGGGCGATCTTCCTGGGGCAGTATACGCCGGAGGCGATCGGCGACTACGTGGGCGGGCCGAACCACGTCTTGCCCACGGCGCGGTCGGCGCGGTTTTCCTCGGGTTTGTCGGTGCTGGATTTCCTCAAGCGCACGACACTGGCGCGGATGACGCCGGGGGCGCTTCGGGCGATCGGGCCGGCGGCCGAGCGGCTGGCGGCGAGCGAGAGTTTGCAGGCGCACGGGCTGTCGGTGCGGGCGCGCCTGGAGGCCCTGAACCGCGATTCGGGTTAAGCCTCTGATACTGCTGAAAAACCCCATGCGGTAAAACGTCGGTATAGCGTCGGTATCGCGTCGGTGCCGGTGTCCGTGATCGGCCCGGTGAACAGGGCGCACGGTGAGACATTGTTAACCTTTGGCCGTCTCCAAGCGGCGCGCGCGCAGGCGGGCGGAAAACACGCCCGGACCGGGATGGCGCATTGCCCCGGCCACGCGCCTGCGGTATTTCGGGCAAGACATTTTCCCGCTGAAAGCCAACCCATGTCCAGTATCTGCCAGATCGAGATCGACGACCGCAACCTGCCGCCCCCCACGCCGGAGATCGAGCAGGAGCGCAAGGTGGCCATGTTCGATCTGCTGGAAGAGAATTCCTTTGACCTTCCGGCGCGGGACGACCGGGCGGTGCCGGACGGGCCATATCACGTTTCGCTGTCGATCCGCGACAAGCGGCTGGTGTTCGATGTCGCCGCGCAGGACGGCGGGCCGGCGGTGGAATTTCACCTGTCGCTTTCGCCCTTCCGGCAGGTGGTGAAGGATTACTGGCAGATCTGCGAAAGCTATTACGAGGCGGTCAAGAATCTGCCGCCGAGCCAGATCGAGACCATCGACATGGCCCGGCGCGGCATTCACGACGAGGGCGCGCGCATCCTTGCCGAACGGCTGGAGGGCAAGGCGAAGGTGGACAACGACACGGCCAGACGGCTTTTCACCCTGATCTGCGTACTGCATTTCGGGGGATGACGGGCATGGGGGGGGAGCTTCCGCAATCTGTTCTGTTCTGCTGCGACCACAATTCCGTGCGCTCGCCCATGGCCGAAGGCATCACCAAGAAGTTCTACGGCACCGACAGCTATGTGCAGTCCGCCGGAATCAAGAATGATCTGGAGATCGACGGCTTCGCCATCGCCGTGTGCAAGGAGATCGGGGTGGAGTTGTCGCGGCACCGCTCGCGCAGTTTCGAGGAGCTGGAGAAGATGGGCGATCAACTGTCGTCCTTCGATCTGGTGGTGGCGCTGTCCCCCGCGAGCCTGAGCAAGGTGGAGGAGATGACCCGCTTCTACCATCTGGAGGTTGCGTTCTGGCCGATCACCGACCCGGCGGGGCAGGGCGAGACGCGCGAAGACAAGCTCGCGGCCTATCGCGACACGCGCGATCAGATCGTTGCGAATCTGACCGCGCACTGGGGGCCGGCGCGCCGGGCGTGAGGCCGGGCGGCCCACCGAACAATCCGGTGCGTGCCCGCGAGTGCGCCCCCTGTTCACACTGGTGTTACTTTCCGGGCGGATGAGGCATTCGGGTGGATTTCATCACGGTTTTGAGCGTGACATTGACCGATTAATGCTATTGTTTCCCCCAAGATCGCGCAACAAAAGCACCGGGGTTCATGTCCATTCTTCGTCAGATGATACTGTCCGTCCTCGTTCTGGCGGGGGCCTTGTATCTGTGGATTGCCTATGTTCCGTCGGCGCGGCCGATGCTTGACCGCCTCGGAGTGTCGGAGCTTCTGGGGATCGAGGTCGCGCAGAACGAAGAGGAGAACGGCGCCGGGCCCGGCTTTGGCGGCGGGGCGACGCGCGTGGTGGTCGAGGAGGTCACCGAGCGCACGCTGGCCGACAGGGTGCGCGCCATCGGCGACGGGCAGGCGCGGCGGGCGGTGGTCGTGCGATCCGAGACCGTGGGGCTGGTGACAGAGCTGCATGTGGCGCCGGGCGGGCAGGTCGACTCCGGGCAGGTGGTCGCGCAGCTTCAGAACGAGGCGGAGACCATCGCGCTGGAGCGTGCGCAGATCATGGTCGAGGATGCGACGGACAACCTTCGCCGGCTTCGCCAACTGGAGGGAACGGTCACAGAGGTGCGCCTGCGCGAGGCCGAACTGGCGCTGCGCACGGCGCAGCTCGAATTGCGTCAGGCGCGTCTCGATCTGGCGCAGCGCGAGATCCTGGCGCCGATTTCGGGCCGGGTGGGCATCATCGACGTGGAGGTGGGTGAGCGGGTGGCCGCGCAAGAGGCGCTTTTCACCATCACGGATCGCTCTGCGCTGCTGATCGATTTCCGGGTGCCAGAGCGTGTGATCTCACAGCTTTCGGTCGGCATGCCCGTGACCGTGACCCCGCTGGGGCTTCGCGGGACGGTGCTGAACGGGGAGATCAGCGCCGTTGATACCATCGTGGACCGTGCCAGCCGCACCCTGCGGGTGCAGGGCCGGGTGGAGAATTCCGAGGATCTCTTGCGTGTGGGCATGGCCTTTGAGGTCGAGATGAGTTTTCCGGGCGAGACGCTTGTGTCGATCGCGCCGCTGGCACTGCAATGGTCGAGCGAGGGGGCCTTTGTCTGGGCGGTGCGCGAGGGCAAGGCGGCGCGCGTGCCCGTCGAGATCCGCCAGCGCAATGCCGACAGCGTGCTGGTCGAGGCCGATCTTGCCCCCGGTGAGGCAATCGTGACCGAAGGTGTGCAGAACCTGCGGCCCGGCGCGGCGGTCGAGGTTGCCAATGGACGAGACGAGGTGCGCGCCACATGGACCCCGGACCGCCCCGTGAGGACCGAATGAGCGACGCCGGCGGCCCGCCCCGCACCTCGGGCATGGCGCTCTTCGTGCGCCGGCCGATATTGGCCTTCGTGCTCAGCGCGTTGATCGTTCTGGCGGGGCTGGCCGGGTTGTTCGGGGTCGAGATCCGTGAATTGCCCAACGTGGACCGCCCGGTCGTCACCGTCACCACGCAGTTCCCCGGCGCCTCGCCCGAGATCGTGGATCAGGAGTTGACCGGCCGGATCGAGGGGGCGGTGGGCCGCGTGGCGGGGGTGCGGTCGATCTCGTCCAACTCCCGTTTCGGGCGCAGCCGGGTGACGCTCGAATTCAACGATTCTGTGGATATCGACGTGGCCGCCACCGATGTGCGCGACGCGGTGTCGCGGATTGCGCCGCAGATGCCCGAGGAGGCCGAAGACCCGCAGGTGGTCAAGGCCGACGCCAATGCCAGCGCGGTGATGCGCATTGCGGTGACTTCCTCCGGGCGTTCGCCGCAGGAGCTGACCCGGATCGTGCGCGAGCAGGTCGAGGACCGGCTGATTTCGATCGACGGGGTGGCCGATCTTCAGATTTATGGCGACCGGGAGCCGATCTTCCGGGTCGATGTCGATCTGCTGGAAGTGGCGAGCCGGGGGCTAACGCTGGCCGACATCGCGCGGACGCTGGACAACGTGGCCTTCGATGCGGCGACTGGCGATCTGACCGGGGACCGGCAGTCGATCAGCGTGCGCACCACGGCGACGGTGTCGAGCACTCAGGCGTTCGAGGCGCTGAAGATCGCGCCGCATGTGGTGCTGGGCGATGTGGCGCGGGTGACGATGGGGCCGGCGCCCGATGAGACGATCCTGCGCGCCAACGGGCAGATGGGCCTTGGCATGGGGATCATCCGGCAGGCCACGTCCAACACGCTGGAGATATCGACTGCCGTGCGGGCGGTAGTGGCGGAGCTTGACCGCACGCTGCCCGAGGATATCAGCATATTCGTCACCTCCGACGACGCGGTGTTCATTCGCGGGTCCATTCAGGAGGTGGTCAAGACGCTGGGCCTTGCGATCAGCATCGTGATCGTGGTGATCTTCGTGTTCCTGCGCAACCTGCGCGCCACGCTCATTCCGGCGCTGACGCTTCCCGTGGCGCTTATCGGGACGATCGCGGCGATCTATCTGGTGGGGTTCTCGGTCAATATCCTGACGCTTCTGGCGCTGGTTCTGGCGACGGGCATGGTGGTGGACGATGCGATTGTCGTGCTGGAGAACATCGTGCGCCGAAGGTCGGAAGGCATGGGCGCACGGGCGGCCGCCGTTCTGGGCACGCAGCAGGTGTTCTTCGCAGTGGTGACGACCACCGCGACGCTGGCGGCGGTCTTCGTGCCGCTGTCGTTCCTGCCCGGTCAGGCGGGCGGGCTGTTTCGCGAGTTCGGCTTTACGCTGGCGATGGCGGTGATGCTGTCGTCGGTGGTGGCACTGACGCTCTGCCCGGTGCTGGCGAGCCGCCTGCTGGCCAGCCCGCCCAAGCAGGAGGCGCGCGGACCGATGATCTGGCTGGGCAACCGGCTTGCCGCGCTCTACCGCGTGACGCTGCGCGGGGCGCTGGCGAACCCGGCTGTGATCGTGCTTGTCGCGGTACTGTTTTCCGTCACGGCGGTTTTCGTGGCCGGCGGCATCCGGCAGGAGCTGACCCCGCGCGAGGATCGCGCTGTCGCGCTCATGCGGGTGACGACGCCGCAGGGGGTGTCGCTCGATTATACCAACGCCAAGATGCAGGAGATCGAGGACGTGGTGGCGCCGCTGCGCGAGGCCGGGGAGATCGTCAATATCTTCGCGATCACCGGCTTTGGCGCGGACAATGTCGGTTTCATGGTCTTCACGCTTGCGAAATGGGATGAGCGCGCGCGCAGCCAGGATGAGATCGTGGGCGACATCAACAGCAGGCTGCGGCCCCTGATCGGGATGCGGGCCTTTGCGATCCAGCCCAATTCGCTGGGAATTCGCGGGGCGGGGCGGGGGTTGAGCTTTGCCATCACCGGCGACGATTACGGCCAGCTTGCCGACGTCGCGCAAACCCTTGTCGAGCGGATGCAGCAAAACCCGGCGATGGGGCAGGTGCGGCTGGAATACGAGACCACGCAGCCGCAGCTTTTCATCGAGATCGACCGGACGCGCGCCTCGGATCTGGGGATCGACATCACCGGGCTTGGCAGCGCGCTGCGCGCGGCGCTCAACGGGCGGTCCGTCGGGGAGGTCTTCATCGGCGACAGCAGCTATGACGTGCAGCTTCTGTCCACCAGCGATCCGGTGAACGACCCCGGCGATCTGGAAAACATCTTCGTGCAGAGCGGTGACGGCAAGATGGTGCCGATGTCGAGTTTCGTGACCCTTGAGGAACGGGCGGTGGCGCCCGAGCTTGACCGCGAGGGCCAAAACCGGTCGGTCGAGATCTCCGCCGGGCTCACGCCCGAGCTTGCTCTGGGCGACGCGCTGTCCGAGGTGCGCGGGATGGCCGATGAGATTCTGGCCGAGCAGAACCGCATCGTGCCACTGGCGGAGGCGGCGACGCTGGACGAGACCAACAGCGGCCTGTTCCTGACCTTCGGCTTTGCGATGATCGTGGTGGTGCTCGTGCTGGCGGCGCAGTTTGAAAGCTTCATCTCGGCCTTCGTGGTGATCGTGACGGTGCCCATCGGGCTGGCCTGCGCGATCTTCGCGCTGTCGTTCACCGGGCTGAGCCTAAACGTCTACAGCCAGATCGGTCTGGTCATGCTGATCGGGATCATGGCCAAGAACGGCATCCTGATCGTGGAGTTTGCCAATCAGCTTCGCGATGCGGGGCAGGATGTGGCCTCTGCCATCACCGACGCCAGCACGATCCGCCTTCGGCCGGTGATGATGACCATGGTCTCCACCGTCTTCGGGGGGGTGCCGCTTATCCTGTCGTCGGGCGCGGGGGCGGAAGCGCGCGAGGCGCTCGGCTGGGTGATCGTGGGCGGGCTTGGTCTGGCGACGCTGTCCACGCTTTACCTCACGCCCGTCGCCTATCTTCTGCTGGCGCGGTTTTCCAAGCCGCGCGCCGAGCAGGAGGCGCGGCTTGTCCGCGAGTTGCAGGAGGCGCAGGCGGGCGCCTGAGTCCCGGGTGGCGGCGGTCTCAGCGGAGGTCCGACAGCACCTCTGGCAGGGCGCGGGAGAGCAGCTCCATCTCACGCTCGGGGCCGCAACTGATGCGGATGCAGCGATCCTGTGGCGGCACGAAGGGCATGCGCACGAAGATGCCGCGCGCGGCTAGCCCGCCCAAGACCGCGCGGGCATGGCGCCCGTCGCGGCCGCAATCGACGGCGACGAAATTCGCCGCAGAGGGCAGCGCGGTGAGCCCGTTGTCGGCGGCGATGCGGGTGATCGCCTCGCGCGAGGCGGCGACCTTGCCGCGCACCTCGTCAAGCCAGTCCTGATCGGCGAGCGCGGCCAGCGCCCCGGCCTGCGCCATGCGGTTCATGCCGAAATGGTTGCGGATCTTGTCGAAGTTCGAGATCAGTTCCTTCGCGCCCATGGCATAGCCCACGCGCGCCCCGGCCATGCCGTAGGCCTTGGAAAAGGTGCGCATGCGGATCACGCGCGGGTCGTCCACGTCATAGCGCGCCTCTGTCCCCTCGGGGGCGAATTCGACATACGCCTCGTCCAGCACCAGAAGCGTGCCGTCGGGCAGACGGTCGAGCGCGGCCGCGATCCGGTCGCCGCTGTGCCAGCTTCCCATCGGGTTGTCGGGGTTGGACAGGTAGACCAGTTTCGGGCGCAGGCGCGCGGCCTCTTCCATCAGCCCGTCAAGATCTTCGGCGTCGTCGCGATAGGGCAGCTTGTGCAGCACGCCGCCAAAGCCGGCGACGTGGTAGTTGAAGGTCGGATAGGCGCCATCGGAGGTCAGCACCGTGTCGCCCGCCCCCACGGTGAGCCGCACCAGATAGCCGAGAAGACCGTCGATCCCCTCACCGACAAGGATGTTGTCGCGGGTGACGCGGTGGAAGGCGGCGAGCGCCTCGCGCAGGTCGTGACTTTTCGAATCGCCGTATTTCCAGATATCGGGGGCGGCGTCGCGCATGGCGGCAATGGCCTTGGCCGAGGGGCCGAAAATGCTTTCGTTCGCACCCAGACGCGCCACGAAGGGGCGGCCTGTGTCGCGTTCCTGGGCCTCTGGCCCGACAAAGGGCACGGTGGCGGGAAGGCTGGCGGCAAGCGGGGTGTAACGTGGTCCGGTCATGGCGTGCAGATTGGCGCAAGGCCGGCGCGGCTGCAAGGGCCTGCGAACCTCACGTCAGGGTGGATTTCGCCGGTTCGTGCGGCCAGACTGTCGCAAAGTCTGCAAAGGGGGCGTCATGGCCAATGTATCGTTGAAGATCGAGGATCACGTCGCGCATGTGACGCTTATGCGCGGGGAGAAGATGAACGCGCTCAGCTTCGAGCTGGTCGAGGAGTTGATCGCGGCGGGCGAGTCGCTCATGGAGCGCGGCGATGTGCGCGCGGTGGTTTTGTCCGGGGAGGGCAAGGCGTTCTGCGCGGGCATGGATGTGGCCAATTTCGCCACGTTGGCGGGGCAGGACCCCTGGGCCCGGATCATGCCGCGTAGCCACGGCAACGCCAACCTGTTTCAGCAGGTCGGCCTGATCTGGCACAAGCTGCCCGTGCCGGTGATCGCCGCGCTTCAGGGGGTGGCCTATGGCGGCGGCTTTCAGATCGCGCTTGGCGCGGATGTGCGGATCGCGGCGCCGGGCACGAAGCTGTCGATCATGGAGATCAAATGGGGCCTGATCCCCGATATGGGGGGCATGGCGCTTCTGCCGCATCTGGCGCGGTCGGACGTGATCCGGCGGATGACCTATACCGGCGATCCGGTGGAGGCCGAGCAGGCGGAACGCTGGGGCCTTGTGACAGAGATCGCGGAGGACCCGCTGGCCGCCGCGCGGGAAATGGCGGCGCAGATCGCGGGGAAGAGCCCGTCGGCCATCCGGGCGGCGAAAGCGCTGATCGGCTATGCCGAGGCGCATTCGGGCGATGCCGATGCGGTGCTGCTTGAGGAAAGCCGGGCGCAGGCGGCGCTGATCGGGCAGCCGGACCAGATGGAGGTGATCGCCGCGAACCTGCAAAAGCGCGCGCCGGTGTTCAGGGGTTGAGCGGTCAGAGCGCGCGGCGCATGGCCCCGCGGCCCAGAATGACCGTCAGCACCGCGGCCAGCCCGAAGACCGCCATGGTGATGGAGATGGCGCGATGGCTGCCGTCGAAGAGCGCGGAAGCCAGCAGGGCCGCGCCGGAGGCGGCGATCATCTGCATCGCCCCCATGAGCGAGGCGGCGAATCCGGGGTATTCGGAGGCCGGCTCCATCGCGGCGGCCAGAGAGGTGGGCAGGATCATCCCGAAGGCCAGCACGTAAAGACAGACCGCGCCCCAGAACACCTGAAGGCCCGGTTCGCCAAAGGCCAGCGCGATATGCAGCGCCGCGCCGAGGGTGAGCAGGATCATCGCGATGGTGCCGACCTGCCGCAGTGAGACATGGCGCAAAAGCTGCCCGGCGATGAGCGCGGCGCTTGTGTTGATCAGCGCGGCAATGGCAAAGAGTGCACCGAAGGATTCCGGCGGCACGCCATAGCGGGTTTCGGCGATGATCGCCCCGGTGGCCCCGACGGAGGCGTAGCCCCCGAAGGTGAGCGAGCCGGCAATCGCGGGCGTCAGGAAAGCGGGCGAGGACAGCAGCCGCCGCGTCGCCACACGCAGGAACGACAGGGTGAAGCGTTCGGGGCGGCGCGTGCCCGCCGGATGGCGCAGGATCAGCGCGGCATAGGCGATAAAGGCCAGCGCCAGCGCGGTGAGCGCGATGAACACCGCGCGCCATGAGAACAGCACCAGCAGCCCCGATCCGAGCACCGGGGCCAGCATCGCGGCCACGGTCAGGATCGCGCCCAGAACGGTCATCATCCGCGCCGCGTCGGTGCCGGAGGCCACGTCGCGCACCATCGCCCGCGCGATGACCGGCGCGCCGCCCATCAGCCCCTGCACGAAGCGCGCGGTGAGCAGAAAGCCATAGCTAGGCGCGAAGGCGCAGGCGAGGCTGGCCAGCGCGAAGCCCGACAGGCTCAACAGCAGCGAAAAGCGGCGACCGAAGGCGTCGGAAAACAAACCCCAGAAAAGCTGCCCGATGCCATAGGCGACGAAATAGACCCCCACGAGCAGCGCGCCGCGGCTTTCGTCCACGCCGAAGGCGCGCGCGACCACGCCGGTCATCGGCAGGACGATATCCACCGACACCGCCGAAAGTGCCGTGATTCCGCCCATGAAGAGCATGGTGTCGGTACGGCTGAGCGAGTGTCTGGTCATGGCGGCGGGGCGGTCCGGGTCGGGCGCGGGCGGCCTGTGTCAGACCTCTCGGCGCAGGTGACGGGGCGGGCACGTCCTGCGCCCGCCCCTGATCGTGTCAGCCGAGTTCTGCCAGCCGCGTCAGCGCGGTCTTGAGCTTGGCCTCTTCCTCTTCGCGCTGATCAAGGTTGGCGCGGGTTTCCTCGACCACCTCGGGCGGGGCGCTTTCGGCGAATTTGGGGTTGTCGAGCCGTCCGCGCAGCCCCTTGATTTCCTTGGCCAGCTTGGTCAGCGACTTTTCCAGCCGGGCCTTTTCCGACTCCACGTCGATGATGTCGGCCAGCGGCAGGCCGAAGGTCGCGCCTTCGGCGGGCACGGTGATGCACCCCTTTGGGAAGCTGTCGACCTTTTCAAGGCTGTCGATGCGGGCAAGGCGTTTGATCAGCGTCTCGTTGCGCGACCATGCCGCCTCTCCGGCCGTGTCGATCTCGCTGACCAGAACCGGGATATATGTCCCTGCGGGAACGTGCATCTGCGCGCGGGCCGAGCGGACATTCTCGATCACAGAGATCACCCAGTTCATTTCCCGGTCGGCCTGCTCGATCACCAGATCGGACGCGGCATAGGTGGGCCAGTCGGCGTGAACGAGCATCTTGTCGCGGGCCGAGAGCGTGCCCCACAGCTCTTCGGTGATGAAGGGCATGATCGGGTGCAGCATGATCAGGCATTGATCGAGCACCCAGCGCATGACCTGCCGGGTCTCCTGTTGCGCGGCGGCATCCTCCCCCTGCAAAAGCGGCTTGGAAAACTCCACATACCAGTCGCAGACCTTGCCCCAGACAAAGGCATAAAGCCCGTTCGCGGCATCGTTGAAGCGGAAGGCGGCAAGGGCGGCGTCCACCTCTTCGCGCACCTTGGCGGTTTCCCCGATGATCCATTGGTTCACCGTCTGATCCGCGTCGTTGCCGGCGCCATAATCAACGGCGGGCAGGTCCGCCTCGAACACGCCGTTCATCTCGGCGAAGCGGCAGGCGTTCCAGATCTTGGTGCCGAAATTGCGATAGCCGGCGATGCGCGCGGTCGACAGCTTCAGATCGCGCCCCATCGCGGCCATCGCGGTCAGGGTGAAGCGCACGGCGTCGGCGCCGTAATCCCCGATCAGGTCGAGCGGGTCGAGCACGTTGCCAAGGGACTTGGACATCTTCTTGCCGGACTCGTCGCGCACGAGCGCGTGGACATAGACGGTATCGAAGGGCTTTTGCCCGACCACGGCATATTGCATCATCATCATCCGGGCGACCCAGAAGAAGATGATGTCGAAGCCGGTGATCAGGACCGAGGTGGGGAAATACTTGCGCAGCTCCTCGGTGTCCTCGGGCCAGCCGAGCGTGCCGATGGGCCACAGGCCGGAGGAGAACCACGTATCCAGCACATCGGGATCGCGCCAGACCGGATAGACGAGTTTGGTAGGATCCTGATCGATCGCGTAATGCGCCAGGGATTCGGCCAGCATGTGGATTGCGGCGTGTTTGTCCTCCACTTCGACGATGCGGGCATCGGCGATGGGATGGGGGGTGTCGGCCAGTTCGGCACGGAAGGCGCGCAGCACCGCATCGAAATCAGCGGCGCAGTGATGCACGTCGCCGGCGTGAAGCATCCCGCCCTCGTTCAACAGGCGCCCCAGTTCCACCAGATCGAGAGAGCCGTCTCCCTCATCGTCGCGGAAATCGGCGGCGCCGAGATCGAGCCCATACCAGACCGGGATCTGGTGGCCCCACCACAGTTGCCGCGAGATGCACCATGGCTCGATATTCTCCAGCCAGTGGAAATACACCTTGCGGTCGCGTTCGGGCAGGATCTTCGTCTCACCGCTGCGCACCGCGTCGAGGGCGGGGCCGACGATCTTCTCGGCGTCCACGAACCACTGATCGGTGAGCATCGGCTCTATCACCACCTTGGAGCGGTCGCCAAAGGGTTGCATCACCGGCTTGTTTTCGACGAAGGGCTCAGGGCCGTCCTCGCCGTCGGTCATCACGGCGAGACCTTCCTGCGTAATCTCCTCGATCACCCGCTCGCGGGCCTCGAAGCGATTCAGACCGCGCAGTTCGTCGGGCACGAGGTTGATCGCGTCGATCTCGTTCTCGGAGAACGCCTCCCCGTCGATGATGCGCCGGGCGAGCGCGGCAGCCTCTGCATAGGGGGCGCCGTCGTCGCGCATGTGCGCGCTGGTGTCCATCAGGCGGTAGCAGGGAATGCCACCGCGTCTGGCCACGGCGTAGTCGTTGAAGTCATGCGCGCCGGTGATCTTCACCGCGCCGGAGCCGAAATCCGGGTCGGGGTATTCGTCGGTGATGATCGGGATCAGGCGGCGGTGTTCCTTCGGCCCCACGGGAATTTCGCAGAGTTTTCCGACAATCGGCGCATAGCGCGCGTCATCGGGATGGACCGCCACGGCGCCATCGCCGAGCATGGTTTCGGGCCGCGTGGTGGCGATGGAGATGTAATCGCGCTCTTCTTCCAGCACGATATTGCCGTCCTCGTCCTTTTCCACGTAGGTGTAGGTTTCGCCCCCCGCGAGCGGGTATTTGAAATGCCACATGTGGCCGGGGGTTTCGATATTCTCCACCTCCAGATCGGAGATGGCGGTCTCGAAATGCGGGTCCCAGTTGACCAGACGCTTGCCGCGATAGATCAGCCCCTTTTCATGCAGATCCACGAAAACCTTGATCACCGCGTCATGAAAGTTGCCATCTTCGCCCTCGGGCGCGGCGGGGGCGCCGGACATGGTGAAGGCGTTGCGCGACCAGTCGCAGGAGGCGCCGAGGCGCTTGAGCTGGTTGATGATCTGCCCGCCGGACTGCTGTTTCCATTCCCAGACCCTGGCGATGAACTCCTCGCGCGTGAAATCGGTGCGGCGCTTGCCCTCCTTGATCAACTCGCGTTCGACGACCATCTGCGTGGCGATGCCGGCATGATCCTGTCCCGGCTGCCAGAGCGTGTCGTGCCCGCGCATGCGGTGCCAGCGGGTCAGGATGTCCTGAAGCGTGTTGTTGAAGGCGTGGCCCATGTGCAGCGAGCCGGTCACATTCGGTGGCGGGATCATGATGCTGAACGTCTCTGCCCCCGGTTTCGCGTTTGCGCCGGCGGCAAAGCAGCCTGCCGTTTCCCATGCGTCGTAAAGGCGGCTTTCGGCCTGGGTCGCGTTGAAGGTCTTTTCCATCGCCATTGTGCTTGATCCTGCATGATCCCGGTGTTTCGCATCGTCTATCGAATTGCCGTGGCAAGGGAAAGCCGGTTGTCGCGCATCTGCCATGGCTGCGGCGCAATGACTGGTGGGGCGCGCAATCGGCTTAAACGCGGGATCAGGTCGTGCTATGGGCCTGTCATGGCAACCGACATTCAAGACGCTCCGATGCAGATCGCGCAACAGCGGTTCAAGCTGCGGGTCTGGATCACCTCCAGGCTCTGGGCGCAGGTGATGGCAGGAATGGTTCTGGGCTTTGGCCTCGGCCTGCTGATGAGCGAGGCGACGGGGCTTGTCCCGCCCGACGTGGCCGAGGTGGCCGGGCTCTGGCTGGCCTTGCCGGGACGGATCTTTCTGGCGCTGATCGCGATGGTTCTGATCCCGCTTATATTCTCGTCGATCGTGGGCGGGCTGGCCGGGGCCGGATCGGGCGAAGAGTTGCGGTCTGTCGGCCTGCGGCTGGCGGCGTTCATCCTCGTGACCACGACGGTGGCGGCGGGCATCGGCGTGGCGCTGGCCCAATGGCTGCGACCGGGCACGGGGCTTGCCGGGTTCTCCGTGCCCGTGCCCGCCCCGGCGCCGGTGTCGCAGGGCGAGACCCTGCCCGACGCGCCCGACCTGAGCGCGCCCGCGACCCTGCCGGATCTGATCGCCGACATCCTGCCAACCAATCCCACCGCCTCGATTGTGCAGGGGGACATGCTCGCGGTCGTGGTGCTGGCGTTGCTGGTCGGCGTTTCGGTCACGCAGGTCCAACGCAGCCGCGCCGCGCCGTTTCTGGCGCTGATGGAGGCGCTGCTGTCGATCTCCATGAACATCGTGAAATGGGCGATGTTTCTGGCGCCTTTCGCGGTGTTCGGGCTGATGGCGCAGCTCGTGATGCGTATGGGGTTTGAAACCATGCTCGGGATCTCGGGCTATGTGGGCGCGGTGCTGCTGGGGCTGGCCGGTCTGCTGTGTCTATACCTGTCGATCGCGTTCCTGTTCGCGCGGGTGACGCCGCTGCGCTTCATGAAGGCGGCGGGCAGCAACCTGTTGCTGGCCTTCTCGACCTCCAGTTCCTCGGCGGTGATGCCGGTGACGATCCAGTCGGCGCGTCAGCTCGGCGTGCCGGAGAATATCGCCAATCTGGTGGTTCCGCTGGGGGCGACGATGAACATGGCGGGCACCGCGCTGTATCAGGCGGTGGCCATTCTCTTTCTCGCGCAGCTTGCCGGGATCGAGCTTTCGGCGGTGCAAATCGGGGTGGTGGTCGGAACGCTTGTCGCCTCGAGCATTGGTGCGCCCGGCACGCCGGGCGTCAGCATCGCCATTCTGATCAACGTGGCCACGAGCATGGGTATTCCGGTGGAGGGGATGGTGATCATTCTCGGCGTCGATCGCCTGCTCGACATGTGCCGCACGGCGGTCAATGTCACCGGCGATCTGGTGGCGGCGGTGCTGTTCCGCGCGGTCGGTCAGACGGGGGAGACGGCCGCGTCCTGATCGGAGCGCGCGTTCCGCGCGCGCAGTGTCACTTTAGCGTTCAGGGCACGCAGGCCCATGTGAGTAGGCGCTCAGGCCGCGCAGGCCCCGGGGCTCTGCCCCGGACCCCGAGGTATTTCACCCGAAAAGAGGCGGCGGTCGATCAGGGCGCGCGGTCGAGTTTGGTGGCCAGGTGGATCAGGCTTTCGGAACTGTGCACGCCGCGCGCCTCTCCGATCCGGTCGAGGGTGGCGTCAAGCTCTTCGGTGGTCTGAGCGGCGATCTGCACGATGAGATCCACCCGGCCCGAGGTGGTGTGCACCCTTTCCACCCCCGGCAGCGATTTGAGCCGCGCGAGGACGGCGGGCCCGGAGCGCGGCTCTATCGCCACGAGCGCGGTGGCGCGGATCGGGGGGCGGGCCTGCGGGCCGGGACGCAGGGTGTAGCCGGCGATTGCGCCCGACGCTTCCAGCCGGTCGATGCGGGCCTGCACGGTGGTGCGCGCCAGACCCAGTTGCCGAGCGAGCGTGGCCACAGGCGCGCGGGCATTCTCGGCCAGACGGGCGAGCAGGGCGCGGTCGGTTTCGTCGAGTTGCATCATTATTTGGTCATTTTGCCGTCAATTCGCTGCGATTCTATCAGATCGCCACGCGGAATCGACGTGAATTCCCCACAGACTGAAAGAAAACGGGACATGAGGTAGGACAATGCGCAGTCAACCGGCTCTATGGCCGTCGCCGATCCGGCACATGGTGAAGATGCAGCCCGACGCGCCGGTGCTCTATTTCGCACCGGAGGTGTTGCAGGCCAGCGCACGGCGGTTCGTACGGGGATTTGGCGGGCTTGTGACCTATGCGGTCAAGGCCAACGCCGATCCGGCGGTGCTCGACAATCTTGTCGGGGCGGGGATCGGGGCCTTCGATGTCGCCTCTCCGGCAGAGATGGCGCAGGCGCGGGCGGCGCATCCGCGCGCCCTTCTGAATTATCACAACCCGGTGCGGTCGCGCGCGGAGATTGCCGCGGCGATGGCGCATGGCATCGCAAGCTGGTCGGTGGATTGCCCGCGAGAGTTGGAAAAGCTCTCCGAGGTGCCGCGCGAGGGCACGCGGATCGCGGTGCGCCTGCGTCTGCCGGTGGCAGGGGCGGCCTATGACTTCGGTGAGAAGTTCGGCGCCGACCCGGCGCAGGCGGTGGTGCTGCTTCGGCGCGCGGCGGCGATGGGGTTCGCGCCCGCGATGACTTTTCATCCCGGCACGCAATGCGCCGACCCCGAGGCCTGGGCGGTCTATGTGCGCGCGGCGGCGGAGGTGGCGCGGCGCGCGGGAGTGCGGCTTTGCCAGTTCAACGTGGGCGGCGGGTTCGCGGCGCACCGCGCGGGGGAGGCCCCCGATCTGGAGGCGATCTTCAGCCGCATCGCCACCGAGGTCCGCGCGGCGTTCGGGCCGGACGCCCCGGCGCTGGTTTGCGAGCCGGGGCGCGCAATGGTGGCCGAGGCGTTCACGCTGGCGCTTCGGGTGAAGGCGGTGCGTGCGGGCGGGGCGCTGTTTCTCAACGACGGGATCTATGGCGCGCTGATGGAGTTGCGCGATATCGGCCTGCCCGCGCGGATCGAGGCGCGGCGCCCCGATGGTGGCGCGGTGCCGGGCGCCCCGGTGCCGCGGGTGATTTTCGGGCCGACCTGTGACAGTCTCGACCGGCTGCCGGACCCCATGCCGCTGCCTGACGGGATCGCGGAGGGCGACTATGTGCTGATCCGCGCGATGGGGGCCTATGCGGCGTCGCTGTCCACGCGGTTCAACGGCTATGGCGCGCAGGAGATCGTGACCGTCACCGCGCCGTGATCGGGTGCGCACTGGACAGCACAGCGCGGCGCGTTAGTGTCGGCCCCGAGTCCAATGCGCGAAGGCAGGTCATGGAGAAGTTCGGAAAAAGCCAGTCAATCAAGCGGGTGGAGGACGTGCGGTTCCTGACCGGCGGGGGCCGCTATGTGGACGATATCGCGCCCGAGGGGGCGCTTTATGCCCATGTGTTCCGCTCGCCCGTGGCCCATGCGTCGATCACCGAACTGGATGTGAGCGCGGCGCGGGCCGCCGAGGGGGTGCACCTGGTGCTGACGCTCGACGATCTGGAGACGGCCGGGATGAACGTGGCGATGCGCGCCAACCTTCAGAAGAACCGCGACGGCAGTCGGGGGGCGGCGCCCGAGCGGCCCATGCTGGCGCGCGGCAGGCTGCGTTTTGTGGGCGAGGCTGTGGCGCTCGTCGTGGCGGACACGCCTGAGCAGGCGCGCGATGCGGCCGAACTGATCGAGCTGGAGTATGAGGATCTGCCTGTCTCGCTCAATCTGGCGCCGGGGGGCGAGACGATCCACCCAGAAGCGCCCGGGAACCGCGCCTTCGACTGGGCACTGGGAGAGGCGGATGCCGTGCGGGCGGCGTTCGATGCGGCGGCGCATGTGGTGTCGCTTGAAGTGGGCGACAACCGGGTGATCATCAATTCGATGGAGCCGCGCGGATGCTATGCCGAATGGGATGGAGCGCGGCTTCATCTGTGCGTCAACGGGCAGGGTGTCTGGGGCGCGAAGGATCAGCTTTGCAACGCCTTCGACCTTCCGCCCGAAGCGGTGCGCGTGACCACGCCGGACGTGGGCGGCGGTTTCGGCATGAAGGCGATCGTCTATCCCGAGAGTTTCGTGGTGGCGCAGGCGGCGAAGGCATTGGGCCGTCCGGTGCGCTGGATGAGCGAGCGGGGCGAAGCGATGCTGAGCGATCATGCCGGGCGCGATCTGGTGTCCGTGGCGGAGATGGCCTTTGACGCCGATCTGAAAGCGACTGGCTATCGGGTGCGCACGCGCTGCAATCTCGGTGCCTACAACTCCGGTATGGGGCAGATGATACAGACCCAGCTTTTCAGCCGGGTGTTTCCTGGGGTCTACGATCTTCAGAACACACTTCTGGAGGTGGAGGGATACTACACCAACACCACGCAGGTCGATGCCTATCGCGGCGCGGGGCGGCCCGAGGCGATCTATGTGATCGAGCGGTTGATGGATCGTGCGGCGCGCGAGCTTGGGGTGGACCCCTGGGAGTTGCGGCGGTGCAATTTCATCGCGCCGGGGGCTTTCCCCTACGAGAGCGCCACGGGCGAGATCTATGACGTGGGCGATTTCCCGCGTGTGCTCGACCATGCGGAGCGGGCGGCGGACCGGGCCGGGTTCGACGCGCGCCGGGAGCGGAGCGAAGCGCGGGGAAAACTGCGCGGGATCGGGCTTTGTTACTATATCGAAAGTATTCTGGGCGATCCTTCCGAGGGCGCAACGGTGGAATTCAACGCGGATGGTGGCGTGACGATCTATGTCGGCACACAATCGAACGGGCAGGGGCATGAAACGGTCTATGCCACGTTCCTGAGCGATCAGACCGGGATTCCGGCTGAGCGTATCTCTGTTGTGCAGGGCGACAGCGACCTGATCGCGAAGGGAGGCGGCACCGGCGGGTCGCGCTCCGTCACCACGCAGGCGAACGCCACGCTGGCGGCGGTGGACAAGATGATCGCCGCCTTCCGGCCGTTTCTGGCCGAGAGGATGGGGGTGGCCGAAAGCGCCGTTGGTTTCGATGACGAGAGGTTTCGCGCGGACGGGTCGAACCTGACGCCGACGATGATCGAGGCGGCCGAGATGGCACGCGCGGCGGGGCGCGAGGATCTGCTGCGCCATGAGGCGCGCGCCCGGCTCGAGGCGCGGTCCTTTCCCAATGGCGCGCATGTGGCCGAGGTGGAGGTGGATCCAGAGACCGGCAAGGTCACGCTTGACCGCTACACCGTGGTCGATGATTTCGGCAACCTGATCAACCCGATGCTCGTCGAGGGGCAGGTGCATGGCGGCGTGGCGCAGGGCGTGGGTCAGGCGCTGTGGGAGCGGAGCGTGCATGACGCGGAGGGGCAGTTGCTCACGGCAAGTTTCATGGACTACGCGATGCCGAGGGCCGATGATCTTCCCCTGTTCAGGTTCGAGACGGAGCCTGTGCCCTCCACCGCGAATGTGATGGGCATGAAGGGCTGCGGTGAGGCGGGGACAGTGGGCGCGATGGCCGCGACGGCGAATGCGGTGCAGGATGCGCTTTGGCAGCGCGGGGTTCGACAGGCGGATATGCCCTTCACCCCGCATCGGGTATGGAGCATGTTGAACGGTGAGCTTCACAGGGCTGACTAAACGGCTTTTCGGATGGCTTGGCCGCCCCTGGCGGCTGGATCATTCCAAACCCGGTCGGGGCCGGGGGGCGCAAACCCATGTGATCATCCTCGACGGGACGATGTCCACGCTGGAGCCGGGACAGGAGACCAATGCCGGTCAGACCTATCGCCTGCTTCAGGAGATGGGCGCGCAGGTCTCGCTCTACTACGAGGCGGGGGTGCAGTGGTCCGACTGGCGCACCACGCCCGCCGTGATGATGGGGCGCGGGATCAACCGGCAGATCCGCCGCGCCTATGGGTTTCTCGCCTCGCGCTATCGGCCCGGAGACCGGATTTTCCTGATCGGCTATTCGCGCGGCGCCTTTGCGGTGCGATCGCTGGCGGGGGTGATCGACCGGGTCGGGCTTTTGCAGGCGCGCCACGCCACGGAGCGCAATATCCGGCAGGTCTATCGTCACTACGAAAGCGCGCCCCAGGGCGACGCGGCACGCGATTTCGCCCGGCTCTACTGCCACCACCATGTCGAGATCGAGATGGTCGGGGTCTGGGACACGGTCAAGGCGCTGGGTTTGCGGCTGCCGCTTCTGTGGCAGTTCTCGGAAGCCAGGCACGAGTTTCACAACCATCACCTTGGCCATTCGATCCGGCACGGGTTTCACGCGCTGGCGCTGCATGAGACACGCGAGGTGTTCGCGCCGGTGCTTTGGGAGTGTCCGCCGGACTGGGCCGGGCGGGCCGAGCAGGTCTGGTTTCGCGGCGCGCATGGCGATGTGGGCGGGCAGCTTTCCGGGTTCGAGGCGGCGCGGCCGCTGGCCAATATTCCGCTGGTGTGGATGCTCGAGCGGATGGAGCAGTGCGACCTGCCGCTTCCAGAGGGATGGCGCGGACGGTTCGAGATCGACCCACAGGCCCCGTCTGTCGGCACCTGGCGGGGATGGGGCAAGATGTTCCTGCTGCGCAAGCGCCGCGGTGTGGGGCGCGATGTGTCAGAGCGTCTTCACGAGAGTGCGCAACCCCTGCCCAGCGAGGACCCCCCGGCACAGAATCTATCGGGTTCGCGGGCCTGACGCGTGGATGCGCCGGGGGCTTTGCGCCCCCCGACCCCCGCAAGGTATTTGCGCCGAGAAGAGGGGCGGGACGGTGGACAAATCCGGCCGTAAACATGAGACTGTGCCCGACGACACGGCAATCCGAGAAGGAGAGAGTCATGGCTGCACGTCCCCCCGTATGCGAGTTCGGCCTGCCCGCGCCGGAGTTCGACCTGCCCGCCACCGACGGCCAGCGCTATCGGCTGGAGGATATTCGCGGCGAGGCCGGCACGCTGATCATGTTCATCTGCAACCACTGCCCCTTCGTGCTGGCGGTGCTGGACCGGATCGTGCGCGATGCGCGCGATCTGCAGGCACTGGGCGTCGGGGTGGCGGCGATCTGTTCCAACGATGCGGCGACCTATCCGGATGACAGTTTCGACAACATGGCGGTTCTGGCGCGGGAGAAGGGATTTCCCTTTCCCTATCTGCATGACGAGGATCAGAGCGTGGCGCGCGCCTATGGTGCGGTCTGCACGCCGGATTTCTTTGGCTACAACGCCGATGCGCAATTGCAGTATCGCGGGCGGCTGGATGCCTCTGGCCGCCATCCGGCGCCGGAGGGGGCACCGCGCGAGCTTTACGAGGCAATGCGCCAGATCGCACAGACCGGGCAGGGTCCGCGCGATCAGGTGCCTTCGATGGGTTGTTCGATCAAGTGGAAAGCGGCGTGAGCGGCGCGGTTGTCTTTGATCTGGACGGAACGCTCGTTCACAGCGCGCCCGACATACACGCCGCTGTCAACCGCGCGCTGGCCGAGCAGGGGCAGGAGCCGCTTTCGCTTGGCGCGGTGACAGGGTTCATCGGCGACGGGGTGCCCGCGCTGATCGCGGGGGTGGCGGACGACCGCGGCATTGCGCCGGAGCGGCGAGAGACGCTCATGGCGCGGTATCTGTTTCATTACAACGCCGATTCGGTCGCGCTCACCCGGCCGTTTCCGGGGCTGGAGAGGACCCTGTCCACGCTCATCGGGTCGGGGCATCGGCTTGGCGTGTGCACCAACAAGCCGGAAGGATCGGCGCGCGACATCCTGCGCCTGCTTGGGCTCGATCGGTATTTCGAGGTGGTGGTGGGGGCGGGCAGCCTGCCGCAGCGCAAACCGCATCCGGCGCCGCTTCTGCATTGCTTTGAGCGGCTGGACGCGCAGGGTGTCTATGTCGGGGACAGCGAGGTGGACGGCGAATGCGCCGCGCGTGCCGGGGTGCCGTTCCTGCTCTTCACCGGGGGGTATCGCAAGCGCCGGGTGGCGGAAATCCCGCATCGGGAGGCCTTTGGCCGGTTTGCCGATTTGCCGGGACTTATGGCCGCGCCGGCGGCATGAGGCGGATCACCCCGCGGGCAGCGCGTCCATGACGATGCAGGTGGTGGAGCCGGTGGCGTAGAGGCGGTCGTCCTTTATGCCGCGAATCTCGCCGTTGGCGATACCGGTGGAGCGGCCCGCGTGCTGCACCGTGCCGATGGCGTCCACCGTGGTGCCGATCGGGATCGGGCGGATGATATTCACCTTGTATTCCAGCGTGGTATAGACCTTGCCGCGTGGCAGTTCGGTCATCACCGCGCAGGCCATGCAACTGTCGAGCGCCGCGCCATACCAGCCGCCGTGCACCGTGCTCATGGGATTGGTGACGCCGAAACCGGGCGTGCCGCGAAACACCACGCGGCCCTTTTCGGCATGCACAGGCCAGAAGCCCATCGTGGCGCCTATGGGCGGGCCGGCCAGCTTGCCGTCGATCATGTCCTGCATGAACTCGAGCCCGCTGCGCGAGAGAACCTCGGCCATGTCGGGCATGTCGTCGATGGTCTGGGCAATGAAACGGTCGGCCATCCTTGTTCCCCTTGTCATTCGGGCACAGGATGGCCGCAAACCCGGAGCGGGTGCAATGCGGGCGGCGTGTTACGCGACGTTCTCGAGCTTGATCTCCGGCTTGATGCCGAGCGCGAAGCAGACATCGCGCGTCAGTTCGGGCCGGTTGAGCGTGTAGAAATGCAGCGCGTCCACGCCCTCGTCGATCAGATCGGAGCACAGCTCCGTACAGATGGCGGTGGCCAGCAGGTCGGCACGGTCGTCGCGCAGCGCCTTGTCGAAGGCGTCATCGAGCCATGCGGGGATATAGGCGCCGCATTTGCTGGCGAACTTGCGCGCGCCGGTCCAGTTCTCGATGGGAAAAATGCCGGGGGTGATGGGCGCGTTGATCCCGGCCTTGGCGCAGGCATCGCGAAAGCGCAGGAAGCTATCGGCCTCGAAGAAAAACTGCGTCACCGCCTCGTCGGCGCCGGCGTCGATCTTGGCCTTGAGCCAGTCGATGTCGGCCTGCATGTCGGCGGCTTCGGGATGCTTGTCGGGATAGGCGCCCACGCGGATGGTGAACTTGCCGGTATCCGCCAGCGCCGAGATCAATTCACAGCTATTGGCGAACCCGTCGGGATGGGGGGTGAAATGGTCGCTTCCCTTGGGCGGATCGCCACGCAGGGCAACGATTTCCTTGACCCCGGACTTGGCGAATTCATCAGCGATTGCAAGGGTTTCGTCGCGGCTTGCGTTCACGCAGGTAAGATGGGCGGCAACGTTCAGCCCGCTGGATTTGTGCAGCGTGGCGACCGCATCGCGGGTCAGATCGCGCGTCGTGCCGCCGGCGCCATACGTCACCGAGACGAAGCGCGGGTTGAGCGGGGCCAGCACCTGCACGGTATCCCACAGGCGAAAGGACGCCTGAAGGTTTTGCGGCGGGAAGAACTCGAAGGAGATACTCGGTGCGGGCATGGGGCGGCTTTCCGTTTTTCAGTGTCCCGCTCTTGTCGCAGTTCGGGCATTGTGAGACAACTTCATAATTCTCAAGAACAACATGAGCGAAATATGAAAATGCACATCGAGTTCCGCCATCTGCGGACGGTGAAGGCGATCTACGAGTGTGGGGGGCTGGCGCGGGCCGCCGAGAAACTCAACATCACGCAGTCGGCGTTATCCCATCAGATCAAGGGGTTGGAGGATCAGGCGGGGGTCGAGCTGTTCGTGCGCCGGTCCAAGCCGATGACGCTTTCGGCGGCGGGGATGCGGTTGTTGCGGCTGGCGGAGCGTATTCTGCCGGAGGTCGAGGCGCTGGAGCAGGAGTTCAGCGGGCTGCGGGACGGCTCGTCCGGGCGGCTGCATATCGCGATCGAATGTCATGCCTGTTTCGAGTGGCTGTTCCCGGTGCTGGAGCAATTCCGCAAGACATGGCCGGATGTGGATGTGGACATCCGCCCCGGCCTTGCCTTCGACGCGCTGCCGGCGCTGATGAAGGAGGAGGTGGACCTTGTGGTGTCGTCGGACCCGGAGGATCTTCCGGGGGTCGATTTCCTGCCGCTGTTCGACTATGCCCCTGTTTTCGTGTCCTCTTCTCAGCATCCACTGGCGATGCGGGAGTATGTCGAGGCGGAGGATTTTCGCGGCGAGACGCTGATCACCTATCCGGTGGAACGCTCGCGGCTGGATGTCTTCTCGCAGCTTCTGACCCCGGCGAAGGTGGAGCCGGCGCACATCCGGCAGGCGGAGCTGACGGCGGTGATCCTGCTTCTGGTGGCGTCGAATCGGGGGGTGGCGGTGCTGCCCGACTGGGTGGTGCGGGAGGTGAAATACAGCTCTGACTACGTGACGCGGCCGCTGACGCCGGCGGGGCTGACGCGGCGGCTTTATGCGGCGGTGCGGCGGGACGATCGGGACAAGCCCTATATGACCGATCTTCTGGGGCTGGCGCGGCGGGAGGCGGAGCGGATGCAGGCGGCCTGAGCGCGAATCGGGTCAAGTCGTTGTTAACGCTGAAAAACCCATGTCGGTAAAACGTCGGTATTTTGTCGGTATCGCGTCGGTGGCGATGCCCGGATTTCGCATGGTGAACAGGGCGTTCGGTGCAAAGGCGTGAAGATCGGGTAAAGACCGGGGACCGGGCGGCAGATCGCACGCCCCGGACCCCGGAGTATTCGCGGCAAAGATGAAGGCAGGCGGGACGCCGCGCGATGGCGCGCCCCGTGCCGCGATCAGACCAGTTTCACCACCGTCTTGCCGGTATTGCCGCCCTTGAGCATCGCCATGAAGGCGTCGGGGGCGTTCTCCAGCCCTTCGGTGATGTCTTCGAGGTAGGAAACCTCGCCGCTGGCGACCTTGGGCGCGACCTCTTCGAGGAAATCGGGCAGGCGGTGGTAGGCGTCGAAGATGATGAAGCCCTGCACCAGAAGCCGTTTCACGAGGATCGCGCGCCATGCGGCGGGCAGCAGGTTGCGATCCCCGAGATCGGCGCCGCTATACCATGCGATCATGCCGCAGAGCGGTATCCGCCCGCCCACGTTCATCAGCGGCAGCACCGATTCCAGCACCTTGCCGCCCACATTCTCGAAATAGATGTCGATCCCGTCGGGGCATTCGGCGGCCAGCGCCTCTCGCAGCGAGGCCGCGTCGGGGTGGGCGCGATGATCGAGGCAGGCGTCGAAGCCGAACGTTTCGACCGCGAGGCGGCATTTCTCCGGCCCGCCGGCGATGCCCACGGCGCGCAGGCCCCGCGCCTTTGCCAGTTGCCCCACCATGGAGCCGACGGGGCCGGTGGCGGCGGCCACGACGAGGGTTTCGCCATGCTGCGGCTTGCCGATGCTGGTCAGCCCGTGCCACGCGGTCAGCCCGGGCATGCCCAGTACGCCGAGCGCGGTGGAGATGGGCGCGAGATCGGGGCTGAGTTTTTGCAGGGCCTTCGCGGGCAGCACGCCGTGGCTCGCCCAGCCGAACATGCCGAAGGCGAACTCGCCGGGCTTGAACAGGTCGCTGTTCGAGGCGATCACCTCGCCCACGGCGCCGCCTTCCATCGTCTGGCCGACCTCGACCGGTTTGGCGTAGGATTTCGCGTCGTCCATGCGCCCGCGCATGTAGGGGTCGAGCGAGAGGTAATGCACCCTGACCAGCACCTCGCCGTCGCCCGGTTCCGGCAGGGGGGTGTCCTCAAGGCGGAAGTTGACATGGGCGGGCGCGCCTTCGGGGCGGCTGGCCAGAACGATGCGTTGCATGGTGTCGGTCATGGGGTGTCTTTTCCGTTCGCTGGGGTTTGGGGTGATCCGCGCGCAGCCTGCCGGGGCGGGGCGCGGGATGCAAGCGGGGCGGTGTCTGACGCGGCGGCAGGGCGGGCACGCGGGGGCGCGATCCGGCCTTGGCATTGAGAGGGGCCGCGCGTATAAGCGCGCCCTGACAAATCAAGGAGTCCCCCATGCCCGGGAGCGCAAATCTCAACATCATGGTCAAGGCCGCGCGCAAGGCGGGCCGGTCGCTGGTCAAGGACTTCCGCGAGGTGGAGAACCTTCAGGTATCGATGAAGGGCGCGGGCGATTTCGTCAGCCGCGCCGACATCGCCGCCGAGGCGATCCTCAAGGATGAGCTTCTGGGTGCGCGTCCGAACTATGGCTGGCTGGCCGAGGAGGGCGGCGGGATCGACGGGGTGGACCCGACGCGGCGCTGGATCGTCGACCCGCTTGACGGGACGACGAACTTCCTGCACGGGTTGCCGCACTGGGCGATTTCCATCGCGCTGGAGTTCAAGGGCCAGATCGTGTCGGGTGTGATCTATGACGCCGCCAAGGACGAGATGTTCGTGGCCGAGAAGGGCGAGGGCGCGTGGCTCAACGACACGCGCCTGCGGGTGTCAGGACGTTCGCGGATGATCGAATCGATCTTTGCCACTGGGGTGCCCTTTGGCGGGCGGGCCGATCTGCCCGATACGCTGAAGGACCTGGGGCGGCTGATGCCGGCCTGCGCGGGGGTGCGGCGCTGGGGCGCGGCGGCGCTGGACATGGCCTATGTGGCGGCGGGGCGTTACGAGGGCTTCTGGGAACGCGGTCTGAACGTCTGGGATATTGCCGCCGGCGTGGTGATCGTGCGCGAGGCGGGCGGTTTCGTGCAGCCGATCGACCCGGAGGGCGATCTTCTGGACGGCGGCGAGGTGCTTTGCTCCAACGGGGCGATCTTCGACCAGTTCACGAAGGTGATCCGCAACGGCTGAGGCCGGGCAGGCGGGCGCGCGCGTTTGACATGGCCGGGCCGGGCCTGCGCGAAGGCGCTCCGGCCCCGGCGGAAGGAGAGCCGATCATGACCAATCCGCTTTTGTCCGAGTGGACCGGGCCGCATGGCCTTGCGCCCTTCGATGCGATCCGCGACGCCGATTTCGCCCCGGCGCTGGAGCGCGCGCTGACCAAGCACCGCGAGGAGATTACCGCGATCGCGGGCATTCCCGAGCCGCCGACCTTCGCCAACACGGTCGAGGCGCTGGAGGTGTCGGGCGAGGCGTTTGGCAAGGTGTTGTCGGTGTTCTTCACGCTGGCCGGGGCCGACAGCACGCCCGCGCGGCAGGCGTTGCAGCGCGATTTCTCGCCCCGTCTGGCGGCGCATTATTCTGCGATCCATGCCGATGAGGCGCTGTTCGCGCGGGTGTCGGCGGTCTGGGAGGCGCGCGACGCCCTCGACCTGAGCGATGAGCAGCGGCGCGTTCTGATGCTGTGTCATCGCGGGTTCGTGCGCGCGGGCGCGGCGCTGCGCGGCGAGGCGGCAGAGCGGATGGCGCAGATCAAGGCGCGGCTGGCGGTGCTGGGCACGCAGTTCACGCAGAATGTGCTCGCCGATGAGGGCGATTGGGTGATGGATCTGTCGCAGGCCGATCTGGAGGGTCTGCCGGAGTTCCTTGTCGCCTCGGCCCGGGCGGCGGGGGCGGAGCTGGGCCGGGAGGGGGCGGCGATCACGCTGTCACGTTCCCTGATCGTGCCGTTCCTGCAATACGCGCCGCGCCGCGATCTGCGCGAGCGCGCCTTCCGGGCGTGGACGGCTCGGGGGGCCAATGGCGGCGATCATGACAACCGCGACATCGCGGCGGAGATCCTCGCCCTGCGGCAAGAGCGGGCCGCGCTTCTGGGATACGACAGCTTTGCCGACTACAAGCTGGAAACCGAGATGGCGAAAACGCCCGGCGCGGTGCGCGATCTGCTCATGGCGGTGTGGGCGCCGGCGCGTGCGCGGGCCGAGGCGGATGCCGGGGTGCTGACCGAGATGATGCGCGCCGACGGGGCGAACGGGCCGCTGGAGCCGTGGGACTGGCGCTACTACGCGGCGCGGCGGCGGGCGGCGGAGCATGACCTCGATGAAAGCGCGCTCAAACCCTATTTGCAGCTTGAGCGGATGATCGAGGCGGCCTTCGACTGTGCGCACCGGCTGTTCGGGCTGGAGTTCCGGGCCATCGACGTGCCGCTGTATCATCCCGATTGCCGGGCGTGGGAGGTGACGCGCCGGGGCCGTCATGTGGCGGTGTTCATCGGCGATTATTTCGCGCGCTCCGGCAAGCGGTCGGGGGCGTGGTGTTCGGCCATGCGCGGGCAGCGGAAATTTCCGGACGTGCAGGGGCCGGTCGTGATCAACACCTGCAATTTCGCCAAGTCCGATCCCGCGCTTCTGAGCTATGACGACGCGCGCACATTGTTCCACGAGTTCGGCCATGCGCTGCATCAGATGCTGTCGGACGTGACCTATGAGAGCGTGTCGGGCACCTCGGTGGCGCGCGATTTCGTGGAGCTTCCCTCGCAGTTGTTCGAGCACTGGCTGGAGGTGCCGGAGGTGCTGCGCCGCTTTGCCACCCATGTGGAGACGGGCGCGCCGATGCCGCAGCCGATGCTGGAGAAGGTGTTGGAGGCGGCGACTTTCGACATGGGGTTCCAGACGGTGGAATATATCGCCTCCGCGCTGGTGGATCTGGAGTTTCACGAGGGGCCGGCGCCGACCGATCCGATAGCGCGGCAGGAGGAGGTTCTGGCGCGGATCGGGATGCCGCGCGCCATCGCCATGCGCCACGCGGCGCCGCATTTCGCGCATGTGTTCGCCGGGGATGGCTATTCCTCGGGGTATTACAGCTACATGTGGTCGGAGGTGATGGACGCCGACGCCTATGCCGCCTTCGAGGAGGCGGGCGGACCGTTCGATCCGCAGATCGCCGTGGCGCTGGAGCGGCATATCCTGTCGGCGGGCGGATCGGCGGAGGCCGAGGATCTTTATGTCGCGTTTCGCGGGCGGCTTCCGGGGGTCGAGGCGCTGCTGAAGGGGCGCGGGCTTCTGACCTGAAAGGGGCCCTGCCGCCCGGCCCTTTGCAGTGAATGGTGCAACATGTAGAGACTGTCACCTTTGCATGTAGCCGCCCTGTCAGCCGAGGAGGGAGGCGAGGTAGTCTTCCAACGTCACGTCCCCTCGGGTTGGTTCATCCGCTGGCATCGTCTTCCCGTCAATCAACCGGTAGGTCATGCAGGCATACGACGCCGCGGCTTCGTTCGAAAACCCGAAGTCGCGAAATGTATCTTCAAGTGCATCGCGAGGAACTTCTTGGACCTCTACCTTGCAGTCCATTGCCTCCCCAAACGCGGCGGCGACATCGCTGGTTTTATAGCGATCCGGTCCCTCAATATACTCGATGCCCACATCATCGGTCCCGGACATGAGCCGCCGGGCGGCGACCTTTCCGAGATCGGCCGGTGCCACCATCGGAATTGGCAGTTCGGTCGGAAAGAAACTCGGCAGTATGCCGCTTTCACGAACCGGTTCTGCCATTCCCGCCCAGTTGCTCATGTAATATCCTGCGCGGTTGATCGCGGCTGGAACGGATTGCCTCTCCAACGCCCGCTCGAACTCGTGCAGGACAGTGAGGTCACCACAGCGTTCGCCGTCGAAGGCTCCGTAGGTCGATTGCGCCACAACCTTTTCGAGCCCCGATCCATTGAGCGCCGAGATGATCGCAGCCACGTTCTCGCGCTCTTCCTTGTCCGTGTCGCCGGAAGGGTCCGCTGGCGGGTTGAGCAGAAAAGCTCGCTTGCCCGCCTGAAAAACACGTCTCAGCGCATCCACGTCAAGGATATTTGCAACTGCAACTTTCGCTCCCGCTTTCTTCAGGTCCTCGCCGTGGCGCGCGTCGCGGGTGACGATTGTCACCTCCTGGCCTTCGTCCAGCAGCGCGCGCGCAGTTTCCGACCCGACCCGCCCGGTTCCACCAAGTATGACATACATCCCGATCTCCTTTTCAACTCCGGACCAAGACTTATCATCGGGTTTTGACAGAAAGTGTCAGCAAGCGTCAGTCAGAGGTTCGCGTGGGGTTCGAGCTTGCGATAGACGGCCAACAGACTGTTGCGGGATCGCGGGAAGTTCACTTCGAGGAAAGTCAGGCTGTCGATCCGGTCAATGCGAAAATGGCGGAATGCATCGCGCAACTCGCACCACGCCGCGAGCATTTCAACTTGATCGAAAAAGCCGAGTGCGACGGGCCAGACAACACGGCTGCGCGAAGCCTGACCATCAGTCCGGTAGGCGATTTTCAGCTTGCGGCGATCCCGCATGGCCCGTCTTATCGTCCCCAGTTCGCATCGCCGCTCGGTTTCAGGCGGACCTACTGCCAAGCCGTTCCCCAGCATCTGCGTTTCATCCCGGTCCCCCATACCGTCCATGATCTTGAGCAATGCGGTATCGGCTGCTTTCGCGATCTCGCCATCGCCGCGTGCAAGCACGAAACGCAGGCCCAAGAGAACGGCATCGGCCTCGTCGCGTGTGAACGCCATCGATGGCAGGAAAAAGCCCGGGCGCAGGATGAAACCTATGCCTGCCTCGCCTTCAACCGGAACGCCCAGTTCCACGAGCGTTTTCATATCACGATAGACGGTGCGTTCGGAGATACCAAATCGCTCCGCGAGGAATTTCGCGGTTACGGCGACGCGTCTTTCCCGAAGAATCTGAAGGAGTTGGAGAAGTCGGCCTGAACGTTGCATGCGACAAGCATATCGTTTTCGGAGACCATTGAAAATTGCCGTAGATATGGAGTGGTCCTGCAAAACGCAGCTTGGAGCTGAATGTCCGCTCCGTCCGCTAAGTCGATATCCGACCCGCACGGCTCCAGACGAAGTCTTCGGGAGCCGCTGCTCAACATGGCGTCGCGGTTGCAAGGGATTTGCCCCGGGCATGCACGACGAAGTGCAAAGGGCTGGCGCTCCCGCCCCTGCGCGCCCCATCGAAGATGGCGCGCAAAGTGTTGGGCCGGGCGCTGCGCGGCGGCCGGTCAGCCACCGCGCAGCGCGCGCACCGACAGCCCGTGCGCGGCGCGGAAGGCGCGGGCGAAGGCGGCCTGCGAGGCAAAGCCCGTGGCCAGCGCGATGTCCTGAACGGTCATGGTGGTGTCGGTGGCGAGGCGATATGCCTCCGCCAGGCGCAGCCGGCGGTAATAGGTCGCCGGCCCGCAGCCCAGATGCGCCTTGAACCGCTGTTCGAGTGTGCGCGGTGAAAGCGACAGGCGGCGCGCGATCCCGGCAATGGGCAGCGGGTCGTCGATATGCGCCCCCATCAGTTCCAGCGCGCGGGCGATGCGCGGGTTGCGCCGGGTGGTGCGGGCGGTGGACATCGGGCTTTGCCATTGCGTGCCCTCGGGCACCGGGTCGTAGAGAAAGGCGCTGCCGACCCGCGCCGCGAGATCGGCGCCGAAGCGCGAGCGGATCAGGTGCAGCATCATGTCGATGCAGGGCGCGGCGCCACCGCTGGTGGCGAAGGGCCCGGAGATCACGAAACGGTCGCGGCGGGTGTCCACGCGCGCGAAACGGGTGGCGAAAAGCTCCAGATCCTCCCAGTGAGTGGTGGCGGCGTGCCCGTCCAGAAGCCCCGCCTGCGCCAGAAGCCACGGCCCCCCGTCGATCGCGGCCATCGGTGTGCCGCGCGCAGCCAGCCGCCGCAGCGAGGCC
This sequence comes from Salinihabitans flavidus, assembly GCF_900110425.1. Taxonomy (GTDB): domain Bacteria; phylum Pseudomonadota; class Alphaproteobacteria; order Rhodobacterales; family Rhodobacteraceae; genus Salinihabitans; species Salinihabitans flavidus. The sequence goes on from NZ_FODS01000016.1 coordinate 68,201, forward strand.
GACAGGCGCGCGGTCGCATGCGCCTCGATCCGGAAGCCGGCGATCACGAAGAGCAGATCGCAGGCGTCGAGATCGGCAATCGCGCCGCCCTCGATCCGCAGGCCGCTTGTCAGATGCGCGGGCGCGCCGGTGGCGGTGCGGAACTGCCAGCGAAACAGCTCTCGCCCGGCGCGGCGGTTGGCGGCGCGCATCGGGTCCACGGCGGCGGCGAAGCTCAGCGTGTTGCAGTCGTCGAAGACGAGCACCGCCGCGTTGAGCGGGGCGTGATCGGGCAGGGGCAAGGTTTTTTCGTGTTTCATCAAATATGATTCGTATTTCGTAAAAAGTATCGCGTCCAGACCGGCATACTCCGCCCCGAACACAAAAAGGAGCCTGTCATGCCGCTGCAAATGAACCGCGAGGTTTTCATCACCTGTGCCGTTACCGGATCGGGGGGCACGCAGGACCGCAGCCCGCATGTGCCGCGCAGCCCCAAGCAGATCGCCGAGAGCGCGATCGCCGCGGCCAAGGCGGGGGCGGCGGTGGTGCATTGCCACGTCCGCGACCCCGAGAGCGGCGCACCGTCGCGCGATGTCGGGCTCTACCGCGAAGTGACCGAGCGCATCCGCGAATCGCAGGTGGATGTCGTTCTCAACCTCACCGCCGGGATGGGCGGCGACATCGTCTTTGGCGGCACGGAAGAGCCGCTGCCGCCAGTGGACGGCACCGACATGATCGGCGCCAGCGCGCGGGTGGCGCATGTGGCCGAATGCCTGCCGGAGATCTGCACGCTCGATTGCGGGACGATGAATTTCGCAGAGGCCGATTACGTGATGACCAACACGCCGGGCATGTTGCAGGCCATGGGCCGGATGATGACCGATCTGGGCGTCAAGCCGGAGGTGGAAGCCTTCGACACCGGGCATCTGTGGTATGCCAAGCAGCTTGTGAAGGACGGGGTGCTGGAGCCCGATGTGCTGGTGCAGTTTTGCATGGGGGTGCCGTGGGGTGCGCCCGATGACCTCAACACCTTCATGGCGATGGTCAACAATGTGCCCGATGACTGGACCTTCTCGGCCTTCGGGCTGGGGCGCAACCAGATGGCCTATGTCGCCGCGAGCGTTCTGGCGGGGGGCAATGTGCGCGTCGGGCTGGAGGATAACATCTATCTCGACAAGGGCGTTCTGGCGGAGAACTGGCAGCTTGTGGAGCGCGCGCAGTCGATCGTCGAGCAGATGGGCGCGCGCGTGATCGGCCCGCAGCAGGTGCGCGAGAAGCTTGGCCTGACCAAGCGCGCGCCGATGCTCGGGTGAGCGCGGGGCGCCATAGCCGCATGGGCCGGGGCGGACGGTTGGCCGCGCTGGCGGGGGCCGTGCTGTCGCTGGCCGGCGGGGCGGTGGGCGCGGAGAGCTACCGCGACACCTCGGTGCCGATGACGGTGGACGACTCCCTGCAAATCGAGCCCTATCTGGGCAGATGGTATGAGATCGCGCGCTTTCCGGTGTGGTTCGAGGAGGGCTGCGTCGGGGTCACGGCGGATTACAGCGCCCGGCCCGACGGGCGGATCGACGTGCTCAACACCTGCCGGGAGGGGGCGCTTGACGGCCCCGTCGAGACCGCAAGCGGCGTGGCGCGCGTGGTGGCGCCCGGCAAGCTGCAGGTGACGTTCCTGCCGCGGTTTTCGTGGCTGCCGTTCCTGTGGGGCGATTACTGGGTGCTGGATGTGACGGACGATTACACCGTCGCGGTGATCGGCGCGCCGGACGGCGGGACGGGCTGGATTCTGGCGCGGTCGCCGCAAATCCCCGATGAGGATTTCGAGGCCGCCGCCGATGTGCTGCGGCGCAATGGATATGACACGGCGCGCCTTTTTCGTGTGCCGCAAGACAAGGACTGAGAGACATGAGCAGAAAGATTGCCGGCCTGATTGGCGGCGGTGTGATCGGCGGCGGATGGGCCGCGCGGTTTCTTCAGGCAGGCTGGGATGTGCGGGTGTTCGATCCCGACCCGCAGGCGGAGCGCAAGATCGGCGAGGTTCTGGAGAATGCGCGAAGGTCCGCGCCGGGGCTGAGCGATGTGGCGCTTCCCGAGGAGGGCACGCTGAGCTTTCACGCCACGATTGCCGAGGCGGTGGCGGGCGCGGACTGGATTCAGGAAAGCGTACCGGAACGGCTCGACCTCAAGCTGAAGGTCTATGCGGAGGTGCAGGCGGCCTGCGACGCGGGTGCCGTGATTGGCTCTTCCACCTCCGGCTTCAAGCCGAGCGAATTGCAGGACGGCGCGGCCCGGCCCGGTCAGATCGTGGTCGCGCATCCGTTCAACCCGGTTTATCTCCTGCCGCTGGTCGAGGTGGTGGGCACCGAGGCCAACGACGGGGAGCTGATCGCGCGGGCGCAGGAGATGCTGCGCGGGACCGGCATGTATCCGCTGCATGTGCGCAAGGAGATTGACGCGCATATCGCCGACCGCCTGCTGGAGGCGGTGTGGCGCGAGTGCCTGTGGCTTGTCACCGACGGGATCGCCACCAGCGAGGAGATCGACGATGCGATCCGCTTTGGGTTCGGTCTTCGCTGGGCGCAGATGGGGATTTTCGACACCTACCGCATTGCCGGTGGCGAGGCGGGGATGAAGTATTTCATGGAGCAGTTCGGCCCTGCGCTGAAATGGCCATGGACCAAGCTCATGGATGTGCCGGAGTTCACCGAGGAGCTTGTGGAGCTGATCGCGGGGCAGTCGGACGCGCAGTCGGGGCATATGAGCATCCGCGAGATGGAGCAGATCCGCGATGACAACCTCGTGGCGATGATCCGGGCGCTGAAGGACCGCAACTGGGGCGCGGGTAAACTGATGAACGAGCGCGACGCGGCGATCATGGCGTCCGATGGCACGGTGCGCCACGCCGAGCAGCTTGGTGACGCGCCCGGACCCATCGTGACAGGGCGGCGGGCGGTGCCGGTCGACTGGCTCGATTACAACGGGCATATGACCGAGGCGCGTTATCTGCACGCCTTTGCCGATGCCACCACGCGGCTGATGGAGATCGTGGGCTGCGATCAGGATTACATCGCGCAAAAGGGCAGTTTCTTCACCGCCGAGACGCATATCCGTCATCTGGGCGAGGCGCTTCTGGGTCAGCGGATCGAGATTCGCACACAGGTTCTACTTGGCGAGGGCAAGAAGCTGCACCTGTGGCACGAGATGTTTGAGGGCGAAAGGCTGCTTGCGACGGGGGAGCATTTCCTTGTGCATGTGGACATGGCCACCCGCAAACCCGCGCCGTTTGGCGAGCAGATCGCGGGCCATATCGCGCGGATCGCCGCATCCCATGCCGGGCTGCTGCGTCCCGAGGGGGCGGGCCGCGCCATCGGCGCGCCGCGGTAGGGGCACCCGGGGCCCATCACATCAGCGCGCGCAGGCCGTCGATATGCTCCGGCAGGTTGCGGGCGGAGATCGTGGCCTGCCGCACGAGGTTGTCGAAATGGTCGGTGAAGCTTTCGATCCGTTCGGTGTCCCGGAAGGCGAGGTAGTTGCGCCCGAGATAGAGCACCGCGAGCAGTGGGCCGAAGATCGTGACCGGCGCGGAGAAGAGTTGCCGCGCGTCGAAGAGATAGAACCGCAGACGGGGATAAAGCTGCGTGCTGATCGCGGCGAAATGATCGAGTTGGTCGGCGCGGATGTCGCGCGGCAGGGTGCTGTAATAGCCTGAGCCTTCGGCGAAGGCCTGCATCTCGTAGAGGGGCAGGGCGATCTCATAATCCGAGCGTGCCTTGCGCATCCACTCCAGCCGGTCCTCGCTCGCGCCGATGGCCTGCTGGGTTGTGCGGCCCAGATGCGGCGAATACTCCCATTCCAGCATCTCGCGGGTCTTGAGCATGTCGGGCAGGCCGGCGGGCACGTGTCGGATCTTGTAGCCCTGCGCCTCCACATGCCACTGGAAGATCTGCTCATCCACCAGCGCGCGCGGCGCTTCGGTCAGGGTCAGGCTGTTGGCCAGAACGTCGGCGGCGCTTTCGGGCCTGTCGGTCAGGCTCAGCAGCCAGTCGGCCGAGACCCCCAGCGCGGCGGCGCATTCGGCCACCACTTGCGCATTGGGCAGGCGCGCGCCGCTGCCGGTGAGAAGTTGCGATATGGTGGAGCGGTCCACACCCACGCGGCGGGAAAGCGCGCTCTGACTCAGACCCCGTTCGCGCATGGCCTGGACAAGACGCTCGCGAAAGCGTTCGGCGCGCAGGCGTTTGTCGATTTTATCATTCATATGGTGATATATATCATAGTTGCGGAGTTTTGTTAATCATACTCGGAGTTCCCCACACGGCCTCCGAGGCGTAGAAAAAGGGGAGAATTTCAGACACTGAGGTGACGTTATGGAGACGCGGCAACGCTCTGTCGTGAAGGCTGTTCTGTGGAATGCGATCGGACTTTGCGTGATGGCAGTTGTAGGGTTCGTAACCACCGGATCGGCCATGATCGGGGGCACGATGGCGGTGATCAATACCGGCATCGGACTGTCGCTCTATGTGGTCTACGAACGCGTCTGGGACCGGATCGGGTGGGGTCGGCGCAATGTCTGAGCGCCGCAGACCCGGCAGGCGGGTGGAATGGCCAACACTGTTGCTTCTGATCCTGTGCTACGCGCTCTGGGCGGTGGGAAGCACATGGGCGGCGGCGGTCTGGCTGCCCTTGGGCATGGCGCTGACCGTGCTGGCGCTGGCGTTGCATTCGTCATTGTCGCATGAGGTGCTGCATGGCCACCCCTTCCGCGCGCGGTTGATGAGGGAGGCGCTGGTGTTTCCGGCGGTCGGGCTTTTCGTGCCCTACCAGCGGTTCCGGGACACCCATCTGGCGCATCACCGCGATGCGACCCTGACAGATCCCTATGACGATCCGGAGAGCAATTACCTCGACCCGGCGGTCTGGGCGCGGCTGCCGGGTTGGCGGCGGGCGCTGCTGTGGTTCAACAATACACTGGCCGGGCGGCTTCTGATCGGGCCGGCGCTGGGGCAGGTGGCGTTCATGGCGGCGGACTGGCGCGCGATCCGAGCGGGGGACCGGGGCGTGCTGCGCGGCTGGCTGTGGCATGGGGCGGCGCTGGTGCCGGTGGTCTGGTGGCTTGCGGCGGTGGCGTCGATGCCGGTCTGGGCCTATGTGGTGTCGGCCTATGCGGCGCTGTCGATCCTGAAGATCCGCACCTTCCTTGAGCATCAGGCGCATGAGCGCGCGAGTGGACGCACGGTGATCATCGAGGATCGCGGCCCGCTGGCGTTTCTGTTTCTCAACAACAACCTGCACGTGGTCCACCACATGCATCCGCGCACCCCGTGGTATCGCCTGCCGGAGCTGTATCGGGACAACCGCGCGCGGTATCTGGAACGTAATGGCGGCTATTCCTACAGCTCTTATGCTGAGGTTTTCCGGCGCCACTTCTGGCGCACGAAGGACGCGGTGCCGCATCCGCTCTGGCCAAAGGAGTGAAACCGCGTCAATAGCAGATCATGGATCTGTGGATTGTCATGGCGGTTGCGGCGGCGGGGTTTCAGACCGTCCGTTTCTTGTTGCAAAGGCAGTTGTCGCAGGTGCGCCTGACGGCAACGGGCGCGACCTTTGCGCGGTTCGTCTATTCCGCCCCTGCGGCGGCGGCTCTGACGGCGGTGTATCTGTGGGCGCAGGGCGCCGCGCTGCCGGCGCTGAACGCGGGGTTCTGGGCCTATGGCGCGGTCGGCGGCGCGGGGCAGGTGGCCGCGACCATCTGCACCGTGATGCTGTTCGGGCGGCGCAATTTCGCGGTCGGCATGACATTGATCAAGACCGAGGTTCTGCTGACCGCTCTGGTCGGGATCGTTCTTCTGGGCGAGGTGATCAGCGCCGCGGGGCTTGGCGCGATCCTGCTCGGACTGGCGGGGGTTCTGGTGCTCTCGGCGCCCGCCGCCGCGCCGGGACGCTGGCGATTGCTGAGCCCGTCGGCGGGACTGGGCCTTGCCGCCGGGGCGCTTTTCGGGGTGTCGGCGGTGTGCTACCGGGCGGCCTCTCTTGAACTGGGGGGCACCGACCCGTTCCTGAGCGCGGGGGTGACGCTGGCGGCCGTGACGCTGATGCAGATGATCGGCATGGCGGTCTGGATGGCGTGGCGCGAGCCGGGCGAGGCCGCGCGCGTGCTGGCCGCGTGGCGCAGCGCGGGATGGATCGGGCTGACCAGCATGGCGGGGTCGTTCTGCTGGTTCACCGCCTTCACGCTACAGACCGCGGCCTATGTGAAGGCGGTGGGGCAGGTGGAGCTCATCTTCGGGCTGATCGTCTCGGTTCTGCTGCTGTGCGAACGGATCACCGCGCGCGAGCTGATCGGCATGGCGCTTTTGTCGCTGAGCATCCTTGCGCTGATCATGCTGACCTGAGCGAGGGTCGGGGTCAACCGCCCAGATCGGCCTCTGTCGGCTCGCGCCCGTGGATACGCCGGAAATAGCCCACCTCATCGGTGTTCTTGAAAAACGGAACCGACGGCGGAGGGCCGGGGGTGTCGATGCTTCCGGCGATTTCGGCGAGCACCACCTCCGTGATGAAGGGCAGATCGAAGCTGCGGGCCTTTTCCAGCGGTATCCATTGCAGATGCGACAACTCATCCTGCGCGGTGGTGAAGTCGTCGGGATCGCTGTTGAGATCCTCTGCCTCCAGCAGGAAGAACCGCGCGTCGAACCGGCGGGGCCGGCCCGGCGGGGTGATCGCGCGAAAGACGAAATGCAGCCCGTGCGCCGTCGGCAGGTGGCCGGTGGCGGCGAAATCGGTCCAGTCGGGGCCGGGTGTGCCGGTCCAATCGCCGGGGCTGCCCAGAAGCTGCCCGGTCTCCTCCCAAAGCTCGCGCACCGCCGCCACGCCGAGGGCATGAACGAGCGTGGGGTCGGCATCCTCGCGCAGGCGCGTCTCGGTCAGCGGATCGAACCCGTCGGCCAGCGGCACGTCGGTGTCCCCGCGATCCACCGCGCCGCCCGGAAAGACGAACTTGTTGGGCATGAAGGCGGCCTTTTCGCCGCGCTGGCCCATCAGGATTCGCGGCTCGTGCGCGCGATCGCGCATCACGATGACAGTGGCGGCATTTCTGATGGCGGTCTTGTCAATGGTCATGGCTGTCCCGACGCTTGCGTTTGGCGGCGTCAGGGGGCGCGGTCCTTGAACCCGTGCATGCGGCGTGCCCATTGGAAGGCGACCACCGCACCCTTCAGCCTTGGCAGAAGGTAGAGTGAGAGCGCGACGCAGCCAACCGCAAAAATGGTGAAGAGGATAAGCGGTTCCGGCCGCCAGGTTTCAAACACCACCAGCAGCAGCGGCGCCATCAGGTGCCCCACGATCAAGATCGTCAGATAGGCGGGCCCGTCGTCGGCGCGGTGGTGGTGCAACTCCTCGCGGCAGACGGTGCAGGTGTCGCGCACCTTCAGATAGCTCTTGAGCATCGGACCATTGCCACAACTGGGGCACTTGCGCCGCCAGCCTTTGAAAAGGGTGGGCCAGATTCCGGTTTCCTGCTCTGTCGGAAGACTCATGTCGGTCATTCTATCTCTCGCGTGTTTCCTTCCCGCAAGATGCGGATTCGGGTCCGGTATTAAAAGGGGGGATGGAACACCCGCGTCCCGATGTCGCGAGGTCGGGCAGGGCGTGCATGAAAAATCCCGATCGCGTGCGACGGAATGTCGGCATCGGCCCGTATCATACCATAGAGAACGGGCAGGAAGCCGGTTTTTCAAGCAAGTGACGAAGGAGTTCACAAGATGAAACGCATCTATTTCGTTCCGGCGATTGCCGCGCTGGCGCTTGGCGCCGTGGCGCTTCCGGCGCTGGCCAAGGACAAGGGCATGTATCACGGTCATAGGGGCGGCATGCAGCTCGATTTCGACAAGGCGGATGCGGATGGCGACGGGATGCTGAGCCAGGATGAGCTTGAGGCCCACGCCCGCGCGCGGTTCCTTGAAAGCGATACCGATGGCAATGGCAGCGTGTCGGCCGAGGAAATGCAGGCGCGTATGCTCGAACGCATGAAGGAGCGCGCCGAGCGCCGCACCGCGGGCATGATCGAACGGCACGACAAGAACGGCGATGGCGAGCTGAGCTTCGACGAGATGCGGCGCGACAGTCGCCGGGCCGATCGCATGTTCGACATGCTGGACGCCGACAATGACGACATGGTGAGCCGCGACGAACTTGCCGAGATGCGCGAGAGGCGTGGCGGTCGCCATGGCATGAAGCGTCATGGCGGAGATGGGCATGGATATCACATGCGCGGGCGTGACAAAGACTAGGTAAACCCCGGCCGGGCGGGAGAGTCCCTGCCCGGCCAATGGACAGGACGCATGGATGGGGCTAGTCCAACAGGATCATGCACATGCCCTTTGACGCCCAGAATGACCTGTCGGACGAGGCGCTTCTGACTCTCTATGCCAATGGCGACGAGACGGCGGCGCGCGCCCTGACTCTTCGGCTCACGCCGCGGGTTTTTGCCCATGCGGCGCGGATGCTGGGTGACCGTGCCGAAGCCGAGGACGTCACGCAGGAGGCGCTGATGCGGCTGTGGCGGATCGCGCCGGACTGGCGGCAGGGCGAGGCGCAGGTGCGCACATGGCTTTACCGGGTCACCGCGAACCTGTGCACCGACAGGCTGCGGCGGCGGCGAACGGTGCCGCTCGATGCTGTGGCCGAGCCGCCGGACGAGCGCGAGGGCCCGGCGGAGCAGTTGCAGCAGCGGGCGCGGCAGGACGCGTTGCAGGGCGCGCTCAACCAGTTGCCGGAGCGGCAGCGGCAGGCGGTGGTGTTGCGCCATATCGACGGTCTGGGCAATCCCGAGATCGGGCAGATCATGGAGATCAGCGTCGAGGCGGTGGAAAGCCTTGTGGCGCGGGGAAAGCGGACGTTGAGCGCGGCACTGGCCGGGCGGCGTGCGGAACTGGGGTATGACGATGGCTGAGACCGATACGGACGATAAAATGCTGGAGGCGCTTCTGACGGGCGCGCGCGACGCGGCGTGGACAGAGCCGTCGCCGGATCTGATGACGCGGGTTCTGGCCGATGCCAACGCCGCGCAACCCGGCCCGGCGACATCTGCGCCGACGCGGTCCTTGCGGCCCCGCGGTGGTGCGCTTGCGCGGCTGCTGCGCCCGATCGGCGGCTGGCCGGCGGCGGCAGGTCTTGTGGCCGCGTCGCTGTTCGGGGTCTGGATCGGAATCGCGGCGCCGGATCTGGTGTTGCCCGGCGGCCCGGAGGCGCTGACGGACGGGCAGGGCACGGCCTATCTTGCCGAATTCGGCACCGAGATTGCGTTTCTTGCGGATGGAGGGTGACGATATGGCCGGCACAACAACCAACGGTGGAAAGATGCGGCGCGGGGTGCGTCTTGTGCTGATCGCGTCGCTGACGCTCAACCTGCTGGTTCTGGGGGTCGTGGTCGGGGCCTATGTCAAGCATTGGCGCCATGACGGGCCGCCTGCGCATCTGTCGCGTCTGGGTCCGCCGCATATCCGTGCACTGCCCGGCGAGGCGCGGCGCGAGATCGGGCAGGCGATCCGCAAGGGGTATCGTGATCCGGACCGCCGGGCGGCAGTCGGCGACATCTACACCCGGCTGGCCGGGGTGCTGGCGGCGACCCCCTTTGACCGCGAGGCCGTGCGCACGGTCCTGTCGGAGCACCGCGCAGTATTGGCGGAGGGGCGCGCGCAGGCAGAGGACATCTGGCTCAACCGGGTGGCAGAGATGAGCGCGGAGACGCGAAAGGCCTATGCCGAACGGGTGGCCGATGAGGCGGAGGCCGGTCGCACCCCCTACAGGCACAAGGCCGACAAGCGGTAGGTCAGGCGGCGGGCCGGGTGCTGAGTTCGACCTTGTCGCGGCCATGCGCCTTGGCGGTGTAGAGTGCGCGGTCGGCCTGTTCCAGAAGTCTGGCCGCCTCATCGCGGCAGCTTGCAAGTGCGCCGCCCATGACAACGCCGATGCTGATGGTGACGGGCACCTGCCTTCCGGAGCCGGGAAGGGTGACAGGGGTGTCGCGAATTGTGCGGCACAATCTGTCGGCGGTGTGGGTGGCGGCGGCCTTGCCGGTGTCGGGCATGGCAATGAGAAATTCCTCTCCGCCGATCCGGGAGAGAAGGTCCACCGCGCGCAGATTGTCCCGCATGCGCCGCGCCACTTCGCGCAGGACGGCATCGCCCGCCGCGTGGCCGTGGCGGTCGTTGATCTGCTTGAAATAGTCGAGATCGGCCACCATGACCGCGAAATCCCGCCGCGAGGTCTGCGCGTTCCGGGCCATCCGGTCCAGATGCGGCAGCGCGTAGCGTCGATTGTAGAGCCCGGTCAGCGGGTCGGTCACAGCGGCGCGCAGCCCGTCGCGCAGATCGGCGCGCAGCCGGTCGGCAAGGCGCTTGCGCTGCACCTGTGTGGACAGGCGCAGGGCAAGCTCCTCGGCGTCGAACCCTTCGGCAAGAACATCGCTGGCGCCAAGATCGAGCGCATCGATCAGAGTGTCGCGGTGACGACCGGAGAGCACCACCATGATACCGCAGTGCCGCGTGGCGGACCGGGCGCGAATTTCGGCCAGCAGGCGCAGGGCCTCTTGCGGGCGGTCATCATCCACAGCGATCACGAAGATGTCGGGCGCTGCCGTTCGGGACAGGGCGCGCAGTGTGTCCGGGGCTATCTCGGTCCGGATTTCATACGGGGTGAGCGGCGCCATCAGGTTCCGCCAGTGCAGGCTTGTCGCCGCGTCGGGGGTGATCAGCATGGCGCAGGCCCGCGATTCGAACGCCGCGGCGGGCTCGGCAAATCCAAGCGCACGTTCCGTTCCCTCGCGCAGGCGCAGTTCCTCCGCTGTATCGCGGGCGCGTTGCAGGCTGCGCAGCCGTGCCAGAAGAACATGATCGTCCACCGGGCGATACATCACCTCATCCATCCCGGCGCGCAGGGCGCGGATGCGGTTGTTCCGTTCCATCGGGGCCGAGAGCAGCACGACGGGAATGGCGGCGGTCGCGCCGTCGGATTTGAGAGACTGGCAAAGAGCGAACTCCGCCTTGCCCGGAAAACCGCTACTGATCAGGACGATGTCGGGCAAGGTCCGGCGCGCAAGCGATAACGCCTCTTGCGGGTTTATGGCCTGTTCGACCTCGTAGTAGGCGCTTGCCAGTTTAACCTTGAGGACAATGCGGTTTGTCGCCACGCTGTCGACGATCAGTATCTTGCCGGGCATGGTCGAAATCCTGGAAATTGGGCCTGAGTTCCATGAAGTTTGGCTTTACAATGGTTAACAAACCCTTTCGAAAGGCCTGAAATGTCAATGAATCGTGAATCTGCGGAAACGCTCGCTCTGCGCGCTCTGGGCTGGCTGGCGGCGCAGGAGGATCTGATCGGGGTCTTTATGGGCGCAAGCGGGGCTTCGGCCGAAGATCTGCGGGTGCAGGCGCGTGATCCGGAGTTTCTCGGTGCCGTTCTCGACTTCATCACGATGGACGACAACTGGGTCGTGGCATTTTGTGAGGCCGAGGGGCTTGACTATACCGCGCCCATGGCCGCGCGGCAGATGCTTCCGGGCGGGGCGCAGGTGCATTGGACCTGAAGCGTCATGCCCCCGTCACATGCTTGTGCTTGTGGCAGAGGGCGGGCTAGTCTGGCCCGAACCGAGGCGGGAGTGACAATCATGCGCGCAGATGCAATCCTGTTTGACAAGGACGGCACGCTTTTCGATTTCGCCGGAACCTGGAACGGTTGGGCCGGCGGGGTGATAGAATCCTTTGCCGAGGGCGACGAGGTGTTGGCCGCGCGCATTGCGGCGGCACTCGACTACGATCTCGGGGCGCGGTCCTTTCTACCGGAAAGTGCGGTGATCGCGGGCACCAACCGCGAGGCCGCCGAGGCGGTGGCGGCGGTGCTGCCGGGCCGCGATGTGGAATGGATCGAGGATTTCATGATGCGTCAGGCGGCGGAGGCGTCGCCCGCGCCGGCCACCGATCTTGTGCCGCTTCTCACCGGGCTGGCGGGCGGCGGTCTTCGGCTTGGCGTGATGACCAACGATACCGAATACGCGGCGCGCGCGCATCTGGTCGCCGCCGGTATCGAGGGGCATTTCGATTTCATCGCCGGATTTGACAGCGGTCATGGCGCCAAACCCGATGCCGCGCCTCTTCTGGCCTTCGCGGCGGCGATGGGCCTTGCGCCGGGACGGGTGGTCATGGTGGGCGACAGCCTGCATGATCTGGTCGCGGGGCGTGCCGCAGGGATGCAGACGGTTGCGGTGCTTACCGGCATGGCGCCTGCCTCAGAGCTGTCGCCGATGGCGGATGTCGTGCTGCCGCATATCGGCCATATCCCCGGCTGGCTGCGCGAGAGCGTGGTGCCCGCCTGAGCGGGTTGAGCCCGCGCCTCAGCGCAGGTGCGTTTCAAAGAAAGCCAGAGTGCGCTGCCAGGCGAGGGTGGCGGCATCTTCGTCGTAGCGCGGGGTGGTGTCGTTGTGAAAGCCATGGTTCACCTCGGGGTAGAAATGCACGCTGAAGGCCTTTTGATGCTCGCGCAGGGCTTGTGAATACGCCTCCCACCCGGAGTTGATCCGCCCATCGAGCCCGGCATAGTGAATCAGCAGCGGCGCCTCGATCGCGGGCACGTCCTCGGCCGCGGGCTGACGCCCGTAGAAGGGGACCGAGGCGGCGAGATCGGGGTAGGCCACGGCAAGCGCGTTGCATATTCCGCCGCCATAGCAGAAGCCCACGCAGCCGACCTTTCCCGTGCTGTCCGGATGATCGCGCAGATATTCGAAGGCGGCGAAGAAATCTTCCATCAGGCGGGCGCCGTCAAGTTGCCGTTGCAGGGTGCGGCCGTCGTCGTCATTGCCCGGATACCCCCCCAGAGGCGTCAGCCCGTCCGGACCGAGCGCAAGATACCCGGCCTTGGCCACGCGCCGCACGACATCCTCCACATAGGGGTTGAGCCCGCGGTTTTCGTGCACCACCAAAACCGCGGGCAGCGATCCCGATGCACCGGCCGGCCGCGCCATCAACCCGTCGATCGGGCCATGCCCGTCGGGGCTGTTGTAGGTCACGATTTCGGTGGTGATGGCCGGATCGTCGGGCGAAACCTGCCGGGCCAGTGCATAATTGGGTTTTAGCTGCTCAAGAACCATCGCGCCCGTGACGCCGGCGGCGGTGTATTTGCCCGCCATCTCGATAAAGGCGCGTTTGGTGATCCGGCCATGAACGTAGCCGTCGAAGATTTCGAGCAGTTCCGGAGCGAAATCGCGGGCATTTCGGCGGCGCATGACCTGTCCTTTCATCAATGGGTTTCAGACACATTAGCACGATCATAGGCGGCGTGAAATTTCCCAGTGCCGTATCGGGATGTCAGAAAGCGACCGAATGTGTCGCAAACGCACAACCGTGCGTTCTGGTCGGGGTGTTTGCTATGGCTGACAGGGCAGAGGGAGACATGCCATGGCCGAGACGTCAGCACGGAAACGGCGCGGCGGCGGGCGCGCGGGCAATGCGGCGCGGCGTGTCAGGCTCGGCGTGATCGACCAGATGCCCTGGCGACTTCCGGTCAACGTCGACAGGCCGACAGAGCCGCTCACCGAAGAGGGAGTCGAGGCGATCCACGAGGGGGCGATGCGCATCCTCGAAGAGATCGGGATCGAGTTCTACAACGCCGAGGCGCGCGGCATCCTCAAGCAGGCCGGCTGCATCGTGCAGGGCGACACTATCCGGTTTGATCGCGCGTTCATCATGGAGATGATCGGTAAGGCGCCCGCAAGCTGGACCATGACCCCGCGCAACCCGGCGCGGCAGATCGTGATGGGGGAGGGGCATATCCTCTTCGGCAATGTCAGCTCCCCGCCCAACTACTGGGACATGGAGATCGGCCGCAAGGTGCCGGGCACCCGTGAGATGTGCCGAAATCTTCTGAAATTGTCGAGCTATTTCAACTGTATCCACTTTGTCGGCGGCTACCCTGTGGAGCCGCAGGACATCCACGCCGGCATTCGTCATCTCGATGTTCTGCACGACAAGCTGATCTATACCGACAAGGTGGTGCATACCTATTCGCTCGGACGGGAGCGGGTCGAGGATGCGATGGAAATGGTACGCATCGCGGGGGGCCTCAGCCACGATGAATTCGACGCCGAGCCGCGCATGTATACCAACATCAACTCGACCTCTCCGCTCAAGCATGACGAGCCGATGATCGATGGCTGGCTGCGCATGGCGCGGCGCAATCAGGGGCTTGTGGTCACGCCGTTCACACTGGCCGGGGCGATGGCGCCGGTGACGATGGCGGGGGCGGTGGCGCAGTCTCTGGCGGAGGCGCTGTGCGCCATCGCGCTGGCGCAATATGTGCGGCCCGGGGTGGCCTGCGGGATCGGCACCTTCACCTCCAACGTGGACATGAAATCGGGCGCGCCGGCCTTTGGCACGCCGGAATACATGCGCGCCACGCAGATGACCGGGCAGATGGCGCGGTTCTACGGGCTGCCCTTGCGGTCGTCCGGCGTTTGCGCGGCGAATGTGCCGGACGGGCAGGCGATGTGGGAGACGTCCAACAGCCTCTGGGCGGCGGTGCAATCGGGCTCCAACATGGTCTATCACGCCGCCGGATGGCTGGAGGGCGGGCTGATCGCCAGTCCCGAGAAATTCGTGATGGATTGCGAAATCATCCAGATGATTCAACGGTATATGGAGCCGGAAATCTGGGCGACGGGCCCTGAGGACATTGCCTTCGATGCCATCAGAGACGTGGGCACGGCGGGCCATTTCTTCGGGATCCAGCACACGCAGGACCGCTATACCACCGCCTTCCATCAGCCCTTCGTATCGGACTGGCGCAACTACGAGGCATGGGAGTCCGCCGGCAGTGTCTGGACGCCGGAGCGGGCGCATCACCTTTACAAGGCGATCATCGACAATTTCGAGGCCCCGCCGATGGAGGCGTCGATCCGCGAGGAGCTTGACGCGTTCGTGGCCCGCCGCAAGGCCGAAGGCGGCGCGCCGACGGATTTCTGAGGCCGGGCGGGGCGAATCGCCTCAAGTCATTGTTAACGCTCAAAAACCCGTGTCGGTAAAACGTCGGTATTTCGTCGGTATCGCGTCGGTGGCGATGTCGGGATCTGGCCCGGTTAACGGTGCGTTCGGTGCAAAGGCGTGAAGATCGGGTAAAGGCGTGGGGGAGCGGGGGCCGGGTGGGTTTCACCTGCCCGGCGCAGCATCGGGCCGCAGCCCCGAGGCGCTGCCCCGGACCCCGGAGTATTTTTCGCAAAGATGAAGGGACTGTGGGCGACGCCCTAGCGGGGGCAGCCTGCTCTTGCCGGCCGAGACCGGAGAGAGCAGGTGCCGCGCGCGATGCCGGTTACGCCGACTGTTCGGGATCGTCCGTCTTGCCGGTCTCCGCGACGGTTGCGGGTTGGGCCGCGGCTTTCGCGGCCGGACGGGGATAGCTTTGCTTTCCCCGGCGTCTTGCACCGACGGGAGCGGGCACGGCGAGAAATTCGGCAAGGTCGAACTGTGGCTTCATGGAAAACATGGTCATCGGGAAATGCCTTTCTTTGGCGCAGGATGTTGCACCACTTTTTCCTATATGGGGGCGCCGACCGGATTTTGTAAGGCGTGGTGAGGCAGGCGCGGCCTTTTCGGCCCCGGCAACCGCCGACTTCGGCCCTCCCGCCGCCGGACCGTTCCGGGCTGTTCGGCGGCGGTTTTCTTGGATAGGTTTCGCGGCAGGACGGATCGGGGAAAGGGCCGAAGCATGGAGTATGCGCAGTTGCGGGGCACACTGGCCGCGATCGGAGCCGCGGCGGGGCTGGCGATGTGGGGGCTGGTCGATTTTCTGCCCGAGAGGATCAGTGATCAGCGCCTTCTGCTGCTGCTGGCGAGTTTCGCCTTCGGGTTCTTTGCCATTCTTCTGGTGCTGGCCGGCCCGGCGCGGCCCATGCGGGCGGCCGGGGCGGCGGCGGTGCTGTCGGCCCCGGCGGCGCTTCTGCTGTTCTGGGCCTCGCTGCGCTATGACACGGTGGAGCCGTTTCTTGAGCGGGGGCTGGTGCTTGCGGCGTGGGGGGTAATGCTTTTCGTGGCCACGCCTTTTGCCGCCACATGGCTGGAGAGGCGCGCGCGCTGGCGCGACTATGCGCGGCTGTTCGACAACGCCTGGAGCATCGTGGTGTGCTATGCGGCGGCGTGGATTTTCACGGCCATCGTCTGGGGCGTGCTGTTTCTGTCGGACGCGCTTCTGGGGATGGTCGGGATCACGGTGATCGGGGATCTGATCGACCTCGATCCGGTGCCCTATCTGCTCACCGGGCTGACGTTGGGGTTGGCGCTTGCGGTGGTGCATGAGTTGCGCGACTTCCTCTCACCCTATCTGGTGCTGCGCCTGTTGCGGTTGCTGCTTCCGGTGGTGGTTGTGGTGGTGGCGATCTTCATTCTGGCGCTGCCGCTGCGCGGTCTGTCGGGCCTGTTCGGCGATGTTTCGGTGGCGGCGACGCTGATGGCGGTGGCGATCGCGGCGATCACGCTTCTGACGACCGCGCTCGATACCGACGACGCGCAGGCGGTGCGGGCGCCGGTGATGCGGCTGGCGGCGCAGGGGTTGGCGCTGTTGCTGCCGGTGCTGGGGGGGCTGGCGCTCTGGGCGGTGTGGGTCCGGGTGGCGCAATACGGCCTTACGCCGGACCGGATCGCGGCGGTGGTCCTCGCCGGGTTCATCCTGAGCTATGCGCTGCTTTATGCCGGGGCGGTGGTGCTGCGGCGTGGCTGGATGGCGCGGATCAGGGCGGTGAATGTGGGCATGGCGCTGGCGCTGATCGCGGTGGCGGCGCTATGGCTGACCCCGCTGCTCAATGCGCCGCGGATCGCCACATGGTCGCAGGTCGCGCGCTACGAGGCGGGGCGGATGAGCGCCGATGAGATCGGTCTGCGCGAGATGGCGCGGGCGTGGGGCCGGGCGGGGCAGGACGGGCTGGACTATCTCCGCACGCTTGACGGTTCGGATCATGCCGCCCTCCAGGCGCAGTTGGCGGAAATCGAAAGTGGCCGCGATGCGGCCGAACGACCGCCCCTGCCGGACAGCGAGGAGAGGAGGCGGCAGCGCGCCGAGCTTCGCGCCGCGCTCGTCCTGCGGCCCGAGGGGGCGGTGCTTCCCGAAGGGGCCTTCGCGGAGGTGCCCGACTACAGGCTTCACATGTGGTGGCAGACGTGCCGGGGCGCCGAGCTCGCCTGTGTCATGGTGCTGGAGGAGTTCGATCCCGCGCGCGCCGGGCTGGAGGGCTTCCTGTTCCGGCCACTGCGCGGGCAGAGCGCCGGGGTCGAGAGCCTTGCGCTGGTGGCGGGGCGACTCCGGCCGGGGCGGCAGGTCGATGTGACGCTCGATCATGCCGATCTGGAAGCGCTGATCGCCGGGGAGTTCCGGATTGCGCCGTCCACGCACCGCTCTCTCTGGCTCGGGGCGCGGGAGCTGTTTCCCGAGAATTGATTCTGTTGGGGTTTTCTTAAGGCTGCGCGCGCATACTCCGCCCCACACGAGTGAGACGGGATGGATGCACGGTCTGATCAACAGGGCGATTCAGTGTTTTGTGCGCGACAGCTATGGCCGTCCGCGCTGGATCGAGATCACGCATCTGGCCGGGGTCGATGTCACCGATTTCGAGGCGATGCTGCATTACGACGACCGGATCACCCTTGACCTTCTGGAGGCGGTGGCGCGGGTGCAGGGGGTGCCGCGCGAGACCGTGCTGGAGGATATCGGCACCTATCTTGTATCGCATCCGAACGTGGAGGCGCTGCGCCGGCTGCTGCGCTTCGGCGGGGAGAGTTTCGTGGAGTTTCTGCATTCGCTGGACGATCTGCCGGATCGGGCGCGGCTGGCGGTGGAGGATCTGGACCTGCCCGACATGGAACTGCGCGCCTTTGCCGGCCACCGCTTCAGCCTGACCTGCACCCATCCGCAACCGGGGTTCGGTTACGTGATGATGGGGGTTCTGCGGGTCATGGCGGATGACTATGGCGCGCTGGTGTTTCTGGAACACGTGGAGGGGGCAGGTCGGGCCGAGGTGATCGAGATCACCCTGATCGAGACGGCCTTTGCCGCCGGGCGGCAGTTCGAGCTTGGCGCGCGGGCGGGGTGAGGCGATGACCGACGCGCAGGCGCTTTGCGGGATGCTGGATGCGCTGTGTCCGATGCATGTGGTGCTGTCGCCGACGGGGCATGTGCGCCATGCCGGGCCCACATTGCAGAAGCTGCGCCCCGACGGCCCGATGGAGGGGCGACGGTTCCTTGAGGTGGTCGAGTTCACCCGCCCGCGTCAGGTGCGGGGAATGGACGATCTGATGGCGGCGGCGGGTATCCGGCTGCATCTTCGCCTGCGCGATGCGCCGCCGACGGCGCTCAAGGGTGTTCTGGTGCCGGTGCCGGGCGGCGAGGGGGCGATTATGAACCTGTCCTTCGGGATCTCGATTCTGGAGGGGGTGCGCGACTATGCGCTGAGCAGCGCGGATTTCGCGGCCACCGATCTGGCGGTCGAGATGCTGTATCTGGTGGAGGCGAAGTCGGCGGCGATGGAGGCGTCGCGCAAGCTCAACCTGCGGCTGCGCGGCGCGATGATCGCGGCGGAGGAGCAGGCGTTCACCGATACGCTCACCGGGCTGAAGAACCGCCGCGCGGTGGAGCATATCCTGCCCCGGCTGATCGAGGGGGGCGGCCCCTTTGCCGTGCTTCAGGCGGATCTGGATTTCTTCAAGCAGGTCAATGACGAGAGGGGCCATGCCGCCGGCGATGCGGTTCTGCAACGGGTGGCGGGCATCCTCGTGGAAGAGACCCGCGGCAGCGATTGCGTGGCGCGGATCGGTGGCGATGAATTCGTGGTGATCTTCGGCGAGGTGGACGCGCGCGCGCGTCTGGCGCGGATCGCGGAGCGGATTATCGCGCGGATCGAGACGCCGATACCCTTTGACGGGCAGGTGTGCCGGATTTCGATCTCCATCGGAATTGCCCTGTCGGAGGAGACGCGCCCGCTTTGCATGGCGGAAATCCTCGCGGATGCCGATGCCGCGCTTTACGCCTGCAAGCGCCGGGGGCGGGCGTGTTTCGCGTTCTTCGAGCCGGAGATGCGCCCGGATGGCATGTAGGGCGGATCAGAGCACCGATTCGATGCGCGCCACGTCCTGCGGGTTGTTGAGTTCCCAGAACACCCGCCCGCGCCCCTCGACGATGACGCAGCGCACCGGAACGCCGTTTTCGAGAAAGCGAAGCTGTTCCAGCCCCTCGCGCGCCTCCAGCACCCCTTCGGGCCATTCCGTATAGGCGGCCAGCGCCGCGGGACGGTAGGCATAGACGCCGACATGGTGATAGACGGGAATGTCGCGCTCTGGCCGTTTGGCGGGGTCGATGTAAGGCAGCACCTCCTTGGAGAAATACATCGCGTGCTGCCTGCGGTCGAAGACGGCGGTGGTGCCGCCGACGCGTCCGGCGTGGCGGTCCTCGATGAAATGGCTGTAGGTGCGCGCATCGCATTGCAGCACCGGGGTGGCGACCTGCGCGTCGGGGTCGTCGCGCATGGCGGCGATCAGATCCTCGACGAACCACGCGGGCGTGAGCGGCGCGTCGCCCTGAAGGTTGACCACGAGATCCGCCTTTATCCCGGCGCGCGACAAGGCGTCGGCGCAGCGCGCGGTGCCGTTCTCGCAGCTCTCGGAGGTCATGATCACCTGCGCGCCGAAGGCTTGCGCGGCGGCGCGGATGCGGTCGTCATCGGTGGCGATATGCACCTCGGCCACCCCGCGCACGGCGCGGGCGGCCTCCCAGCTCATGCGGATGAGGGATTTGCGGCTGCCGTCGGGTTGCGTCAGCTCGACCAAGGGCTTGCCCGGATAGCGGGTAGAGGCGTAGCGGGCGGGAATGACGATCACGGTTTTCATGCGACACCCGCGCGCAGGCAGTCGTGGATGTGCAGAATGCCCAGCGGGCGGTCATCGTCATCAACCACGAAAAGCGCGCCGATCTTGCGCTCGTTCATCAGCGCGAGCGCCTGCGCGGCGAGCAGATCGGGCGACACGGTGACGGGATTGACGGAGGCGACCTCGCCCGCGGTGTGCGACATCAGGTGGTCCATCTTGCGCCGCAGGTCGCCGTCAGAAATCACCCCGGTGAGCCGCCCACCCGTCAGCACCCCGGCAATGCCGAAGCCCTTGGAGGTCATCACCAGAAGCGTCTCGCTCATGGAGGTGTCGGCCGCGACGACGGGCACCTCTTGGGCGCCGTGCATGAGCTGCGCGACGGTGGACATCTGCGCGCCAAGCTTGCCGCCGGGATGGAAGATGTGGAAATCCTCGACCAGAAAGTTGCGCGCCTCCATCAGCGCCACGGCCAGCGCGTCGCCAAGAGCCAAGGTGAGCGTGGTCGATGTCGTGGGCGCCATGCCCACGGTGCAGGCCTCCGGCGCCTCGGGCAGGGCGAGCCGGTAGTCGGCGGCCTGCATCAGCGTGCTGTCGGGGCGCGAGGAGATCGCCACCATCGGGATGGAGAAGCGCCGCGTGTGCAGCGTGATGTCGCGCAGTTCGGGCGTCTCGCCGGAGTTGGAGATCAACAGGCACACATCCTCGCGCGTGATCATGCCGAGATCGCCGTGGCTGGCCTCCGCGGCATGGACGAAAGAGGAGGGGGTGCCGGTGCTGGCCAGCGTGGAGGAGATCTTGCGCCCGATATGGCCGGATTTGCCGATGCCCGAGACGATCACGCGCCCCTTCACGCCGAGCATGAGCGTCACCACCGCCTCGAAATCGGCGGGCATGGTATCGGCCATGAGCGTCAGCGCCCGCGCCTCGGTACGCAGGACGCCTTGTCCCGTTTGCAGGACAGAGCCGGTTTTCGCCATTGCGGGCCTCTTGCAGTTGCTGCGCGACTTATAGGCGGATGGGGGGCGGGGTGAAATAGTCGAATTGGCGCGTGCCGGTCAGGTGCCGGGCCGCTCCTGAAGCCGGCGTTCCTCATCCCCGCTGACAGGATCGCTGGCACGCAGGGCGCGCGCGCGCCGCCTGAGTCCATCCGCACGGGCCGTCAGAGCGGCCTCGCTGCCCTCGTCCAGGCGGGCCGGGCTGTCTGCGGTCAGCAGGGGCCCGAGCGGCACAAGCGCCGGATAGGGGGCCTTGGCGACCTCGTCTCCGATCGCCGCGTCCACGTCGGGAAACTGGGTGCAACCCGCGATCAGCAGCACGGGGATCAACAGCAGGGACAGGCGCATGGCGGCTCCGCGGGGTTGGGTGGCTCCCGTGATGCCCCAACGGCCCGGCCTGCGCAAGCGGGGGCTTTCAACTGAACATCTGTTCAGTTAATGTCGGGGCATGGCGAGAACCGCAGGATCCCATTCCGACATCACCGGCCCGCGTGTGCGCGCGGCGGCGCTGCGGCTTTTCGCGCGGCACGGGTTTGCCGCCGTGTCGATGCGCCGGATCGCCGGGGAGGTCGGCGTGCAGGCCGGGGCGCTCTACAACTATACGCCGGACAAGCAGACGCTGCTGTTCGAGTTGATGCAGACGCATATGGAGGATCTGCTCGCCGATTTCGCCCGGCTGGAGAGTGGCGCGGACGCGCTGGCGCGGCTGGAGGCGTTCACGCGCTTTCACATTGATTTTCATTCGAGCCGGCCCGACGAGGTGTTCATCGCTTATATGGAGCTGCGCAACCTCACGCCGGAAAATTTCGCCGTGATCGAATCGTTGCGCGGCGCCTACGAGGACGGGGTGACGGCGATCCTGCGTCAGGGGCAGGCCGAGGGGACCTTTGCCCTGCCCGACGCGCGTATCGCCACCCGGGCGGTGATCGCCATGCTCAACGGGGTGAACACATGGTTCCGCGCGGGCGGGCCGCTCACGCTTGGGCAGGTCGGGGACATCTACTGGGACATGGTGCGCAAGGCGGTCTCCGCCTGAGCGTGGCGCGTTGGATCGGGGGCGCCCCGATCCACCGGGGTCTCAATGCGCGGGCCGGATGAAGGTGCCGTTGCGCAATTCGGCAAGCGCCGTCATCAGTTCGTCGCGGGTGTTCATGACGATCGGGCCGTGCCAGGCCACAGGCTCCTGTATCGGGGCGCCGGAGATGAGCAGGAAGCGAATCCCCTCTTCGCCGGCCTGCACCGTGACCTCGTCGCCGGTGCCGAACCGGATGAGCGTGCGGTTGCCGGACATGTCGCGGATGTTGACCTCCTGTCCCGCGACCTCCTTTTCCAGAAGCACGCCGCCGGGCTGGCTTGCATCGGCGAACACGCCGGCGCCGTCGAAGACATAGGCGAAGGCGCGGCGGTAGGTGTCCACGGGGAAGGTCTTTTTCACCCCCGGCGGCACGTAGATGTCAAGGTATTGCGGGTCCGCCGCGATGCCGTCCACCGGGCCGGTCTGGCCCCAGAAGTGGCCGACGACCACCTTCACGCGGGTGCCGTCATCCTCGAGGATCTCGGGGATCTCCTTGCCCTGCACATCCTGATAGCGCGGTCCGGTCATCTTAAGCGACGAGGGCAGGTTCGCCCAGAGCTGAAAGCCGTGCATCTGGCCGGTGTCGTTCCCCTTGGGCATTTCCTGATGCAGGATGCCCGATCCGGCGGTCATCCACTGCACGTCGCCGGCGGCCAGCGTGCCGGTGTTGCCCAGCGAATCGCCATGCTCCACCGTGCCGGACAACACATAGGTGATGGTTTCGATGCCGCGGTGCGGGTGCCAGGGAAAGCCCTTGAGGAAATCCTCGGGGCGTTCGTTGCGAAAATCGTCGAACAGCAGGAAGGGATCAAGCTCGGACGGATCCTGAAAGCCGAAGGCGCGGTGCAGATGCACGCCGGCCCCTTCCATCGTGGGTTGGGCGCGGCGGGTTTCGAGCGTGGGTCTGAGAGACATGAGCGTTTCTCCTTTCCCGCTCAAGATAGGCAGGCGCCGAGCCATCGCCAAGCGTGCGGGGTGTGAATGGGCGAACGGACCCTGTGCCCCAGCGCAGATGTGCCGCTGCGGCAAAGGGCGCAATTTCCCTTTGGCGCGCGGCGGGCTCTCTCGCATAGTGGGCGCGAGGAGACACACAGGAAGGGGAGGTGCCTTGATGCAGGGCCAGATGATGCATGTGCCGCTTAAGATCGCGGACATCCTGACATATGCGGCGGAGGTGCATCCGCAGGGCGAGATCGTGTCGGTGCGTACGGAGGGCGACATCCATCGCACCACCTACGCCGCCACGGCCCGCCGCGTGGCCCAGCTTGCGCATGGGCTGGCGGAAATGGGCGTGGTGCCTGGCGACCGGGTGGCGACGCTGGCGTGGAACGGCTACCGGCACTTTGAGCTTTACTACGCGGTGTCGGGGATGGGGGCGGTCTGCCACACGATCAACCCGCGTCTGAGTGCCGAGCAGATGAGCTATATCGTCAACCACGCCGAGGATACGGTGCTGTTCGTTGACACCACGTTCCTGCCCATCGTCGAGGGGCTGCGCGGGCAATGGCCGCGCGATCTGCGGATCGTGGTGATGACCGACCGCGCGCATATGCCCGAGGGGGGCGATCTGCTCTGCTATGAGGATCTGCTGGAGGGGCAGGAGGATCGGATCGACTGGCCCGACCTGCCCGAGGACAGCGCGGCGGGGCTTTGCTATACGTCGGGGACCACGGGCAACCCCAAGGGCACGCTCTATTCCCACCGCTCGACGGTGCTTCATGCGATGATGGTGGGGCTGTCGCTGCCGTCGGCGCTGCAACCGGGCCGGAAGATCCTGCCGGTTGTGCCGCTGTTTCACGTCAACGCGTGGGGCCTGCCCTATGCCGCGCCGCTGACGGGGGCGTCGCTGATCTTTCCGGGTGGGGCGCTGGACGGGGAAAGCCTGTTCCGGCTGATGGATGACGAAGAGGTGTTCTCCGCATGGGGCGTGCCGACCGTCTGGCTTGGCCTTCAGGGGGAGATCGCCAAGCAGGGGCGGCTGCCCAAAGGGTTCGGGGATGTGGTGATCGGCGGCTCCGCCGCGCCGGCGAGCATGATCCGCGGCTTCGAGGAGGCCGGGGTCAACGTCTGCCACGCGTGGGGCATGACGGAGATGAGCCCGGTGGGCACGCAGGGCACGCTGCCGCCCCATATGGAGGACGCGCCATTCGACGAAAGGCTCGCCGTCAAGGCCAAGCAGGGCCGACGCCTGTTCGGGGTGGAGTTGAAGATCGTGGCAGAGGACGGCACCCGCCTGCCGCATGACGGCAAGGCCATCGGGGAGCTTTACGTGCGCGGCAATACCGTCACCTCGGGCTATTTCCGCAACGACGAGGCGAACGCGCGCGTGTTCGATGGCGAGGGCTGGTTCGGCACCGGCGATGTGGCGACGATCGACGCCAACGGGTTTCTGACGATCACCGACCGGGCCAAGGATCTGATCAAGTCGGGCGGGGAATGGATCAGTTCGCTGGATCTGGAAAACGTGGTCATGTCGCACCCGCGGGTGGCCAATTGCGCGGTGATCGCGGTGCCGCATCCGAAATGGGACGAGCGCCCGCTTCTGATCGTGGTGCCGCAGGGCGAGGCGCCGGACAGGCAGGCGCTTCTCGATCTGCTGTCGGAGCATTTTGCCAAATGGCAGTTGCCCGACGACATCGTGTTCGTGGAGGATCTGCCGCTTACGGCGACAGGCAAGGTGTCCAAGCTGACCCTGCGCGAGCGGTTCGCGGATCACAGCCTGCCCGAAAGCTAGGCCGCGGTCCGGCCAGTGGCCGGGCCGGATGACGCAGTGTTCCCGCGCGCCGCGCTTGCCTGTGGCGCGGCATGGCTTAGGCTGTGCACAACGCGGACAAACCGGAGATCCTCATGCCCGACGACAGCCATCTGCCCCACGCCCTGCGCGGCCTTCGCATTCCCGCCGTCGCCTCGCCGATGTTCATCGTCTCGAACCCCGAACTGGTGATCGCGCAATGCAAGGCGGGGATCGTCGGCAGCTTTCCCGCGCTCAACGCGCGCGAGGCCGAGGGCGAGCCGCCGATGCTGGAGGTCTGGCTCAAGCAGATCACCGAGGCGCTCGACCGGCACAATCAGGACAATCCCGACCGGCCCGCCGCGCCCTATGCGGTCAACCAGATCGTGCATCGGTCCAACGCACGGCTGGAGCGGGATATCGAGATTTGCCACCGCTGGAAGGTGCCGATCTGGATCACATCGCTTGGCGCGCGGGTGGAGGTGAACCAGGCCGCGCATGATAGCGGCGGGATCGCGCTGCATGACGTGATCAACGACAGATTCGCCCGCAAGGCCATCGAGAAGGGGGCCGACGGGCTGATTGCCGTGGCGGCCGGGGCGGGGGGACATGCCGGGCCGCAGTCGCCCTTTGCTCTGATCCGCGAGATCCGGGCGTGGTTCGACGGCCCGCTTCTGCTGTCCGGGGCGATCGCGACGGGCGATGCGCTTCTGGCCGCGTTGGCGGTGGGGGCCGACCTCGGCTATATCGGCTCGCCCTTCATCGCCACGACAGAGGCCAACGCGGTCGAGGATTACAAGGCGATGATCGTCGCATCGGGGGCCGAGGATATTGTCACGTCCTCGCTGTTCACGGGGGTGTCGGGAAATTATCTGCGCCCGTCCATCACCCGCGCGGGGCTTGATCCCGAGGCCCTGCCGGAGGGGGATGTCTCCACGATGAACTTCAAGGATCAGGGCAGCAAACCGAAGGCGTGGAAAGAGATATGGGGCGCGGGACAGGGGATCGGCGCGGTGCGCGAGGTCACCGGGGCCGCCGATCTGATCGCCCGGATCGAGGGTGAATATCACGCCGCCTATGCCCGGCTCCGGGCGCGGGTGGAGTGACCACAGGCCGGCGAGGGCGAAACGGGAGATAGGAAATGAGCACCGATCAACTTGACGTGGAGGCCGTGAGCGGCTGGCTGCGCGCCCATCTGCCGGGGTTCGAAGGACCGCTTGAAGCGGAGAAATTCGCTGGCGGGCAGTCCAACCCTACGTTCCTTCTGCGAACGCCGGCGCGCAACTACGTGCTGCGGCGCAAACCGCCTGGCGTGTTGCTGAAGTCGGCGCATGCGGTGGACCGGGAGTTCCGCGTGCAAAAGGCGCTTGCCGACACGGATGTGCCGGTCGCGGAGATGCTGGTGCTGTGCGAGGATGACAGCGTGATCGGCTCTGCCTTCTACGTGATGGCGCATGTCGAGGGGCGCAATTTCGAAGATCCGCGCTTGCCCGATCTGACCTCCGAGACGCGCGGGCGGATCGTGGAGGAGATGAGCCGCGTTCTGGCGGCGATCCACGCGGTCGATCTCAGCACCGTGGGACTGGACGATTACGGGCCGGCGGGCAACTATTTCGAGCGTCAGATCGGCCGCTGGACCAAGCAGTATCGCGCATCGGAGACAGAGGCCGTGGCGGATATGGACGCGCTGATCGACTGGCTGGCGGCCAATACACCGCCCGACGACGGACGCAGGACGCTGGTGCATGGCGATTTCCGGCTCGACAATCTTCTGTTTCATCCCGAAAGGCCCGAGTGTGTCGCCGTTCTCGACTGGGAGCTGTCCACGACGGGTCATCCGTTTGCCGATCTGGCGGGGGTAATCATGCAATGGCAGATGCCCCCCGGTGCGGAGGGGCGCGGGCTGGCGGGGGTGGATCGCGCGGCGCTTGGCCTGCCGTCCGATGACGCCTTCATCGAAAGCTATTGCCGCCGCGCGGGGATCGAGCGGATTCCGCCGTTCGGGTTCTACCTCGCCTTCAGCTTTTTCCGGATGGCGGCGATCCTTCAGGGCGTGAAGAAGCGCGCGCTCGACGGCAACGCGTCGGACCCGGAGAAGGGCGCGCGGATGGGCGCCTTTGTGCCTGCCTTCGCTGCGGCGGGGCTTGAGGCGGCGAAAGGGGAATAGGCGATGTTCGATGGGCAGACGGTTCTGATCACCGGCGCGGCCAGCGGGTTCGGCGCGCTGGCCGCGCGGCGGTTCGCGGAGCAGGGCGCGCGGCTGGCGCTGTCGGATATCGTGCTGGCGCCGCTGGAGGCGCTGGCGGAGGAATTGCGGGGGCAGGGGGCGGAGGTGCTGACGGATCGCCTCGACGTGACGCGGGAGGCCGATTGGGCCGCGCATGTGGCGCGGGTTGTCGAGACCTTCGGCACGCTTGACGTGGCAATCAACAACGCCGGGATGGGGCATGATCTGGCCCCGCTGCACACGATCAGCGTGGAGGCGTTCGACGCCTGCATGGCGGTCAATGCGCGCGGTGTGTTCCTTGGCATGAAACACCAGCTGCCGGTGATGCGGCAGGCGGGGCGGGGGGTGATCCTGAATGTGGCCTCCGCCGCCGGGCTGGTGGGGGCGGGGCAGCTTTCGGCCTATGCCGCGGCGAAGCACGCGGTGGTCGGGCTGACGCGGTCGGCGGCCGATGAGAACGCGAAAAAGGGGGTTCGGATCAACGCGCTCTGCCCGTCGTTCAGCGCCACGCCGCTGTTTGACGACATGGCCGATCAGGTGGGCGCCCGAACCGGGATCAGCCGCGAGGATGCCTATGAACGGATCGCCGCGCGCGTGCCGATGGGGCGCGTGTCGCAGCCCGAAGAGGTGGTGCCAGCGATGCTGTTTCTGTGCGCGCGCGAAAACAGCTTCATGACCGGGCAGGCGGTCGCGGTGGATGGCGGGCTCAGTGCGGTCTGACGGGGGGCGGCGCGGGCGGTGTCAGTCCCGGATCACGATGCTCAGGTTCTCGGGGCCGGCGGCGCGGGTCATCTCGAAGAGGATTTCGGCATGGGTTGGGTGCAGCCGCACACAGCCCGCCGAGGCCCGGCTTCCAAGCTTGTCGGTCTGATCGGTGCCGTGAATGGCGTAATTGCCGTGAAAGAAGATGGAAAAGGGCATCGGCGCGTTGTTGTAGAGGCTGGAGCGGTGAAAGCGTGACAGGGATTGCGCCCTATAGGTGCCTGTCGGCGTGCATTTTCCATCGCGCGCGGTGGAGACGGGCCAGATGTGGCGCAACTCGCCTTCCACGACAACCTGCATCCACTGACCCGACAGGTCGATCCGTGCCAGAATGCTCTCGGCCCGCGCAAGGGTGGGCAGGAGCAGCAATGCCGCCAGAAGCATCCCGCGCCACATGAGATCAGAGTGTCATGTGCCGTGCCCGCGCCCCGCGTTCGATCGCGGCGGCATGCAGCCGGTCCAGTTCCAACTCATAGCGCATCTCTTCCAGCAGGCGCAGTTCCGGCTCCAGTATCAGCCCGTCGGCGGCGGCCACATCGCAGGCCAGCGCATAGGCGGTTTCATAAAGACGCTGGGGCAGGTTGTCGAGGATCAGCCCGAACAACGCCGACAGCCCGTCCTCCTGTTCGAACAGGTCGAACACGGTGCGGCTTACGGTGGACATGCGGTCGATGTCGTAGTCGCTGAAAATCGGCAGGTTGTTCACCGCCGACTGGATCTTGATCAGCTCGGCGGTGCGGATGTTTTCGTCCGACGCCGATATGGCGATCATCATCGCCACGAGACAATCCTGCGGGGTCAGCGGATGAGGGGCTTCCTGGGTCATGCATTGCGCCTTTGCGAAATTCTGTTGCGGTGCAGCATATGGGCGGAGCCTGCGCGGAACAAGGGCGGCGGGCCGCCGGAGCGCCGTGCCGCCGTGCTTTCGCACGTTGGCCCCTTCTTCGTGCGGGGGCGGGTCATGGCCGCCAGCGCAGGAAATTTCCGATCATGCGCAGGCCGACGGTCTGGCTTTTCTCGGGGTGGAACTGCATTCCGACCATCGTGTCGCGGCCGATGATGGCGGTGATCTCTCCGCCATAGTCCACATGGGCGATGCGATCGGCCCGATTGTGCAACCGGACGTGATAGGAATGCACGAAATAGGCGTGATCGCCGGTGTCGATCCCGTCGAGCACGGGGTGGGGACGGTCGATCACCAGATCGTTCCAGCCCATGTGCGGCACCTTGAGCGTCCGGTCCTCCGGCTCGATCCTCACCACGTCGCCGCCGATCCAGCCAAGGCCTGGGACGGATTCGTACTCATGCCCCGTCGTCGCCATGAGCTGCATTCCCACGCAAATGCCGAGGAAGGGGCGGCCCTTGTCCTCCACCGCCTCGACCATCGCGTCATAGATGCCCTTCTGTCCGCGCAACTCCGCCGCGCAGGCCGGAAAGGCGCCGTCGCCGGGCAGAACGATCCTGTCGGCGCGCGCCACCACGTCGGCGTCGGAGGTGACGACAACATCGCCGGTGCCGGTTTCGCCGGCCATGCGCTGAAACGCCTTTTCGGCGGAATGCAGATTGCCGGATTCGTAGTCGATGATCGCGGTCAGCACGTCACAGCGCCCCCTTGGTCGATGGCACGGCATCCGATTTGCGCGGGTCGGTTTCCACCGCTTCGCGCAGGGCGCGGGCCACGGCCTTGAAGGCGGCCTCGGCGATATGGTGGCTGTTGAAGCCGTGTAGCCTGTCAACGTGCAGGGTGATCCCGCCATGCGTGGACAGCGCCTGAAAGAACTCGCGCACTAGCTCCGTGTCGAAGCTGCCGATCCGGTCCGTGGGCATATCGAGGTTCCACACCAGATAGGGGCGCCCGGACAGATCGAGCGCGGCGCGCACCTGTGCGTCGTCCATCGGCAGGTGGCAGGCGCCGTAGCGGCGGATGCCGCGTTTGTCGCCAAGGGCCTGCGCCAGCGCCTGACCGAGCGCGATTCCGGTATCCTCAACCGTGTGGTGATCGTCGATGTGGGTGTCGCCGCTGGCCCGGATCGTCATGTCGATGAGCGAATGCCGCGCAAGCTGATCGAGCATGTGATCGAAGAATCCCACCCCGGTGCGGTTGTCGTACTGCCCGGTCCCGTCAAGGTTTACGGTGACGGTGATGTCGGTCTCCGCGGTCTTGCGGCTGATCTCGGCGCTGCGCATGGGATGTCCCTTTTCCGGTCTGGCTCGACCGTCTTATAAGCGCGCGGGCCGGCCGGGGAAAGATGCCGTGAACAGGGGATAAAAACGACGAAGGGCCGCAAGAGCGGCCCTGTCGACATCCGCCGTGGCGGCGGCGGTGGTAAAATGGAGCGGGCGAAGAGATTCGAACTCTCGACCCTTACCTTGGCAAGGTAATGCTCTACCCCTGAGCTACGCCCGCGTCCTTGGGTGAGGCGTGAGATATAAAGACTCGCGTGGGGCTGCAAGTGGAAAATGCCGCTTTGCATGAAAAAAATCCCCGGCTTCAGGCGATCACTTCATGCGCTCGGGGCTAGGTGTTTGATCCCATGGTTTGATGGTGCGATCCTTTCTCGGGAATGGAAGGAAGCATTATGGGACAAGTTCGTCACGGGAGCGCCACGACCACGCACGCTGTCAGAGCTGCAATACAGCGATCGCAAGCTTCGCTCGCGCAGCTGAGCAAGGAGCTGGGCATCAACCCCAAGACCGTTGCGAAGTGGCGCAAGCGTGCGACGGTGGAGGATCAGAAGACCGGCCCGAGAGCCACGCGTTCAACCGTTCTCAGCGAGGAAGAGGAGGCAATGATCGTCGCGTTCCGGCGGCACACATTGCTGCCGCTGGACGACTGTCTTTACG
>NZ_FODS01000040.1 GCF_900110425.1 Salinihabitans flavidus
CGTCGAGCGGCAGCAACAGGCTCTTGCGCAAGGAAACCGCCACAGCCTCCTGCGTCGGCGTCAGCGTCGTCTGCAACCGGCGCGCCGTGTGGCTGCGATCCTGCACGCTGTCGCGCTTGCGCCACTTCCAAACGGTCTGCTCGGAGATGCCGTAGCGCTCCGCCACGACCCACGCCGGCTCAGTGCTCGCCTGGATCGCCGCCCGCACCTTCGGCGTCGTGGTGGCCTGCTTGTGAAGAGAGATCAGCATGTCATTTCCCCGTCCCGAACCTCGCGCAGGATCGATCTTGCCATGAACAATGCAGTTCGGCGAGGGTCTATATGATCATCCGGGATGGGACACCTAGGTCGCGGAGAAGGTCCGGTCTGGGTCAGAAATGCGTGACGTTTGGCCGGGGGCGCGGACGGTTCGGGGCGACCGGAAATCCGGCCGCCCCTGCCGGTCAGAACGTCTTGGACAGTGACACCTTGAAGGTGCGTCCGGGCGATTTGCGCGTCGGCGAGGACAGGTGTCCGATGTGGTCCAGATCGAATGCGTTCTCGATGCCGAACCGCACTTCTGTTCCGTCGAGAACCCCATGATCGGGACGCCATGTCGCGCGCAGATTGTGCACCGTGCTGTCGGACAGGCCGCCGCCAAGCGCGTCGCGTTTGTCGGCGGAATGCACGACCTCCCAGCTCAGGTCCAGGTCATCGCCCCATTTCCGTCCGACGGTCAGTTGCACCCGGTCGGCAGGTGTATTGCGCCAGACCGTGCTGGTGCCGTCGGGGTTGTGTTCCGACCCTTGGACCACGTGGCCGGCAAGATCGAAATAGACCCCGTTCGCCAGCCCGTAGGACGCTTCGAGTTCGACCCCTTCGGAATAGACGTGATCGAGGTTCTGCGAGGTCGACCCCGCCACTGTGTAACTCGTCACGTCCCAAAGCCGAGTCGCGTAGGCATTGCCGCGTATGGAGAAGCGGTCCCCGGCGCTGAACACGTCGGTGCCGGTGTATTCCGCCCCGATCTCGAAGGTGCGGGATTTTTCCGGGGTGTTCATGCGATAGAGCGCGGTCGGCGTGGCCCCCAGATCGTCAATGATCGGAAGCCCCTCGGTATAGGCCGCCGAGCCGAAGACCGAGACGCCGTTGCCCAGATCATAGGACAGCGCGAGACCGCCCATCAGCGCGTCGTTCCTGAACGTGCCGAAGGCGCCCGCGCTCTCGACCCTGGACTTCTCGTAGCGCACGGCGGGAGTCACGGAGAACTGGCCCATTGTCATTTCGTCGACGACAAAGACCGCAAGGCGATTGTCCACTCCGCCCGGCGCGCCAGCGTCGACGTTGTCGGCCCGATCGCGCCGGATCAGTTCGACCCCGCTCATCATGTCGTGCTGCACCGATCCGGTGTTGAACAGCGACCTGTTGGACAGGGTGAATTTGGTCGTTTCATATCGCTGATCGGCCTCTACCGTGCGCAGAAGGAACGGGAAGGTCGGTGTGCCTTCCAGCGGGGAAGATCCGGGCACGTAGTCGTATTCGATGATCTGGTCGGCATAGGACAGGTTCGCGCGCAGGTCGATCAGATCGTTTGCAGGATTGAATCGGTAGTCGATCACAGCCTGGCTTGTGTCGGTGAGCCGGTCCACGTTGCCGAATGTGCCGCCGCTCGTGTCGAACTGGTCATAGGGCACGTCCTTGTCGTCGGCGACGGTTTGCGAATAGCTGAAGGAAAGCGTGTGTTCGTCCGACTCGCCAAAGGAGAAGGTTGCCTTGGCCAGCCCGGAGGGCGTCTGGAACGCGCTGTTGCCGATGGTCGTGCCGTCGCCCGCTGTCAGGTCGTCTTGGTCGCGCCAGGTATAGTTGAGCAGGAACCCGGCCCGTTCCGTCGGCTGCCAGGCCAGCGTCGTCGAACTGACCTTGCCCTCATCGTTCGAACTGAATTCAAATGCCTGCGAGCCGCCGAAGCCGGGAACGCCGCCGGTGTAGTCCATCGGATCCTTGGTCTCCAGCTTCACGACACCGCCGACGATTCCCGACCCGTAGGCAAAGCTGCCGATGGTCCCGCGCAGCACCTCGACCTCCTTGTATAGCAAGGGGTCGGTGAAAAGCTGTGTGCCGATGCGATACAGCTCTTCGGAGCCGACGCTGGCCCCATCGATCATCACGGCGATCTTCTGGTCGGTGCCGTAGGTGGTGTTTGCGCCAAAGCCGCGGATGTTGATGCCCGAGCCCTGCGGTGTGGTGCCGTTCACGAGCGTAACCCCTGGAACGGAATCGATAAGCTGCGCGACGGTCGAGGCTTGCCGGTCCTCGATCTCTTCCTCATTGACGACAGTGCGCGACAGTGCCGTGCCGAAGCTGAGGTCACGCTTGCCGCCCGTCAGAATGAGTGTGCCGAGAAAACCGGAATCGTCCTGCGCCGCGGCGGGGAGCGCCAGCGAAAGACAAACAAGCGCGGTCGTGCCGCGCAATAGGGAATGAGACATGGAGCGCCTTCCTTCGAGTATTGGTAAGGGCCGTAGCTTGCAAAGGCTGGCGCGGCGTCGGTGATGTTTCGCGATGGATCTGATCGCAATGGGTTGAACCCGTAAAGGAAGTTGACTAGAACAGTCAAGTAATTTGCAGCAGCCACGTTCCGACCTCGGACGAAGCCACCAATCCAACATCACCCGAGGTACACATGGCCGACCAAGACGTCCCCACGCCCGAACAGATCCGCGCCGCAGCCGCGGATCATCCGAACCTTCGTGCCCGTGATCTGGCCGACAAGATCGGTATTTCCGAGGCGCAGCTTGTCGCCGCCCGTATCGGACAGGGGGTCAGCCGCATTGCCGCGCATCCCGATGTCCTGATGCCCGCCGCCGAACGGCTCGGCGAGGTGATGGCGCTGACGCGTGTCGATGCCTGCGTTCACGAAAAGGTCGGCCGCTACAGCAATTATCATCCCGGCCCCCATGCCGCGATGGTGCTGACCGAGGAGATCGACCTGCGGATCTTCCCGTCGCACTGGGTGCATGCCTACGCGGTGGAGACACATGGCGAGCAGGGCGCGCGCCGCTCCTTGCAGGTCTTCGACGCGGCGGGCGATGCGGTGCACAAGATCCATCTGCGCGAGGCGTCGGACCATGATGCATGGCATGTTGTGCTGGCCGATCTCAGGTCGGAGGATCAGACCGAAGGGCAGCAGGTGGCGCCGCGCAAGCCGGTCGAGACCGCGAAATCCGTGCCCGAAAAGGCCGAGATCCTGCGCCGCGAATGGGCGCGGCTGACCGACACGCATCAGTTTCTGCGGCTTTGTTCCAAGCTCAAGATGAACCGGCTGGGGGCCTATCGGATCGCGGGGGCGCCGTTTGTCCGGCACCTCGATCCCGGTGCGGTCAACGCCATGCTGGAAGCGGTGCAGGCGGCCGGGATCGAGGTGATGGTCTTTGTCGGCAACCGGGGCTGCATCCAGATCCACAACGGTCCGATCCATACGCTGCGCCCGATGGGGCCGTGGCAGAACGTGATGGACCCGGGCTTCAACCTGCATCTGCGGCTCGACAAGGTGGCCGAGGTCTGGGCGGTGGAAAAGCCGACACAGCGCGGCCCGGCCGTTTCGGTCGAGGCGTTCGATGCCGACGGCGGGCTGATCTTCCAGGCCTTCGGTGTGGGCAAGGAGGGGCGCGATTCGCGGCCCGCATGGGGCCGGATCGTCGAGGGGTTGCCGGCAGCCGAAGAGGTGGCAGCATGAAACGGTGCAATGACGGATTCGCGAAGTTCGCGGCGCTCTGGACCGCCGGTTTCGGCGTCTTCTTCGCGATGACGGTGGCGGCACAGCAGACCGCACCGAACCCACACGCCGATGTGCTGTCCATCGGCGGCGCGGTCACGGAGATCGTGGTGGCGCTGGATCAGCAGCACCGGCTCAGGGCGCGCGATACCACATCGACCTACCCCGAGGCGGTCACGAACCTGCCCGACGTTGGATATATGCGGGCGCTGTCGCCCGAGGGTGTCCTGTCGGTCGGTCCCGAGCTGATCCTTTCGGGGGAGGGCGCGGGCCCGCCAGAGGCGCTGGAGGTGATCCGGGCCGCCGATGTGCGTTTCGTGGAGGTTCCGGACGCCTTTGACGCCGATGGCATCCTGCGAAAGATCGAGGTCGTGGCGGATGCGCTCGATGTGCCGGAGCGCGGCGCGCAACTGGCCGCCGAGGTGGGCGCGGAGCTGGAAGCCGCCATGCAACGGGCAGAGCGCGCGGACGGAGAGAAAAAGCGGGTGCTTTTCGTGATCTCGACACAGGGCGGCAAGATCAATGCCAGCGGCACCGGCACGGCTGCGGATGCGCTTATCCGCATGGCGGGCGGGGTGAACGCGGTTTCCGACTACCATGGCTACAAGCAGATCACCGACGAGGCGGTGGGACTTGCCGCCCCCGATGTGATCCTGATGATGGACCGGGGCGGCGATCATGGCGTCGCGGACGATGAGCTGTTCGATATGCCCGCGATCCGTATGACCCCGGCGGCGCAATCCCGCGCCGTGGTGCGCATGGACGGGCTGCTGATGCTGGGGTTCGGCCCGCGCACCGCCGAAGCGGTCACGCGGTTGAACGAGGCGCTCTATGGTGAGGGAGCCTGATCCATGGCTTTGATCGCGGACAGTGCGGCACCGCCGCGCGACCGTCTGGGGCGTGCGCGGGCATTGCATGGTGTTCTGGCCGGGGTGCTGGCGCTTTGTGCGCTTGCCAGCCTTCAGGTCGGCGCGACCGACGTGACGTTGACCGCGATGCTCGGCAAACTGATCGGAGGCGAGGCGCTCAGCCAGATGGAGCGGGTCGTGCTGTTCGACATTCGCCTGCCGCGCCTTGCGATGGGTGTGCTTGTCGGTGCTGCGCTGGCGGTGTCGGGGGCGGCGATGCAGGGGTTGTTCCGCAACCCGCTGGCCGATCCGGGGATCGTTGGCGTCGGGGCCGGCGCCGGGCTTGGCGCGATCCTCGCCATCGTTCTGGGCGCGCTTCTTCCGGTCTGGATCATCAACCTGGTCGGCAATCAGCTTACGCCCTTTGCCGCCTTTCTGGGGGGTTGGGGGTCGACGATCCTTCTGTACCGGGTGTCGACACGGCATGGCCGGACGTCGGTGGCGACGATGCTGCTGGCCGGGATCGCGCTTGGTGCGCTGGCCGGGGCGCTGTCGGGGATCCTTGTCTATATCGCCGACGACCGGCAGCTGCGCGACCTGACATTCTGGGGTCTGGGGTCGCTGACCGGGGCAAGCTGGGCCAAGGTCTTCGCGGCTGGTCCGCTGATCGTGCTGTCCATCGGCGCGGCGCTGGTGCTGGGCCGTGGGCTGAACGGGCTGGCGCTTGGCGAGGCGACGGCAGCCCATATCGGAATCGATGTGCAGCGCATGAAGAATGTCGCCATCCTTTCGGTGGCCGGGGCCACCGGCGCGGCGGTGGCCGTGTCTGGCGGGATTGGGTTCGTCGGTATCGTCGTGCCGCACCTGCTGCGACTTGCCTCGGGGCCGGATCATCGCACGCTTCTGCTCAATTCCGCGCTTCTGGGGGCAAGCCTGCTGATCCTTGCCGATGTGATCGCCCGCGTGGTGATCGCGCCCGCTGAACTGCCTATCGGGATTGTGACGGCGGTTCTGGGGGCGCCCGTGTTTCTATGGATTCTTCTGAAACGCCGGGGGCTTGTGGATCTGTGATGCTGGAAGCAAGGGATATTCGCGTCCGCTATGGCCCGTTCGAGGCGCTGCGCGGCGTGGATCTGACCGCCCGTGCGGGGGAGGTCACGGCCATCGTCGGGCCGAACGGGTCAGGCAAATCCACCCTGCTCGGGGCCATCACGGCCAGCCTGCCGCATGACGGCACCGTTCGGCTGAACGGGCGGGAGGTCGAGGGACAGAAGCCCTGGGCGCTGGCGGCGCAGCGGGCGGTCTTGCCGCAATCCTCGCGGCTCGCCTTTCCGTTCAAGGTGCTGGAGGTGGTCCGGCTGGGTCTGCAATCGGGCACTGCGGGCGACCGGCCGGAGGTGCCGATGCAAGCGCTGGCGCGCGTGGGTCTTGCCCAGTATGCGGACCGCTATTTTCAGGATCTGTCGGGCGGCGAAGCGCAGCGCGTGATGCTGGCCCGCGTGCTGGCGCAGGTCTGGGCGCCGGTCGAGGACGGGCAACCCCGGTGGCTGCTTCTGGATGAGCCGGTGGCCAGCCTCGACATTGCGCATCAGTTGCAGGTGATGGAGATTGCCCGCGAGTTCGCCCGCGCCGGAGGCGGGGTGGT
Source organism: Salinihabitans flavidus (assembly GCF_900110425.1). Classification (GTDB taxonomy): domain Bacteria; phylum Pseudomonadota; class Alphaproteobacteria; order Rhodobacterales; family Rhodobacteraceae; genus Salinihabitans; species Salinihabitans flavidus. The sequence goes on from NZ_FODS01000040.1 coordinate 6,248, forward strand.
TGCGGTGATGCACGATCTCAACCTGACGGCGCTTTTCGCCGACTGCGTGGCGGTATTGTCAGAGGGGCGCCTGCTTGCCTTTGGCGCGCCTGCCGAGGTCATGACCGATGAGACTCTGTCGCTCGCCTATGGCTGTGCGTTGCGGGTATCCGCGCCCCCGCCCGAAGGCGTTCCTTTCATCCTGCCGCATGCGGCACTAGCCTGAGGTGTCATGAAACAGTTTTATGCGACCCTTCTTTTCGTCGTGTTCGCCACGACCGCAGCGGCAGAAACATCGCCGGACATCGTGCTTCTGGGCGAGGTGCATGACAACGTCGACGCCCACAGGCGGCAGGCAGAAGCGCTGGAGGCATTGAATCCGAGCGCGGTTGTCTTCGAGATGCTCACGTCCGACGAGGCGCGCAAGGCCGATGCAGATCGCGGGAAGATCCCGTCGATCTGGGCGCAAAGCGACTGGCCGGAATATTCGCTCTATGAGCCGATTTTCGAGGCGCTCGGCGACGCGCGGATCGTTGGCGCCGCCGCCCCGCGTGAAACGATCGGCGACGTCTATGGCAAGGGCGCGGCGGCGTTGTTCGGGGCGGATGCCGGGCGGTTCGGGCTGGACGCCCCGCTGCCCGAGGATCAGCAGGCCGCGCGCGAGGCGCATCAGTTCGCGGCCCATTGCGAGGCGATGCCGCGCGAAATGATGGCCGGTATGGTCGAGGTCCAGCGCTACCGTGACGCTGTCTTTGCCCGCGCGGCGCTGGAGGCGCTGGACACCTACGGCCCGCCCGTCGCCGTGATCGCGGGCAATGGCCACGCGCGCACCGATTGGGGGGTGCCTGCCGTGATCGCGCGGGTCGCGCCCGAGGTGAGCACGCGTTCCGTTGCTTTTGTCGAGGGTGAGACGGACATGCCTTTCGACGAAACCCACGTCGTGCCCCCGGCCGAGCGCGACGACCCCTGTCTTTCCCTCACGACCAACTAAGGAGACTTCACCGATGTATCTCGCCATGAACCGTTTTACCGTGCCTTTGGAAAACGCCGCCGAATTCGAGGATCTCTGGCTGTCGCGCGAAAGCCGTTTGCAGGATATGGAGGGGTTCGTGTCCTTCCATATGCTGAAGGGGCCGGAAGAGGATGGCACGGTTCTCTATGCCTCGCACACTGTCTGGCAGACCGAGGAGCATTTCCGCGCATGGACCCGCAGCGACGCGTTTCGCGCCGCCCATTCCCGTGCCGGAGAGAGCCGCAAGCTGCATCAGGGTTCCCCCCGGTTCGAAGGGTTCACCGCGATCCAGAGGATCGACGCGGTGCAACCCGCGTGACCCGGTCCCTTGTCAGGCAGATGGCCACGGCATTCCGACTATCTTGACTGAAACAATAAGGTAATGGATGCTAAGGAGGTTGCGAAACGGTCGATTCGGGTGTGTCGCAGGATTGCCGCAACAGGATGGATCGCCAGCGTTCATCCCGGCCCCGTCTCGGGGGTCCGGTTGTCGGAAGACTGGAGAGTGACGTGAAGATACCTAAGCAGAACAGCACCTCGGAGGAGCATCGCACCCGGCAAGCCAACTGGCGAGAACTCATATCGTCGGGCGCGGACGCGATGGCCGTCGAGGGGTTTGCGCTGGAACACTTGATCGACCTGCAACGCGACAGGTCGGCGCGACCCGAAAACGACGGCCATAACGGCGATTTGAATTAAGCAAAGTCTTTTTGTCAGGTATTGCCTGACCTTCAACCGGGTGGTAGGAGTCAACGCGAAACAGCCAAGGCGTCATCGCCCCAGCCATACTGTCCATGCACTGAACAGGGGGCTGACGTGTGACCTGCTTTTCTCCGAAATTTATGGCGTTTTGCGCCGCGCTGGCCTGCCTGTCCGGGCAGGCCCCGGCCGATACGGCGCAAGGGGCCCATGTCAGTATTGAACTGAATGCGCTGGAGCCGATCGAAGACGCCTGCCGCATCAGTTTCCTCGTCCAGAACGGCCATGACACAGATATTGAGCAGGCGGTCTATGAGGCCGTTCTGTTCGATACCGAAGGGCGGGTGGACAGGCTGACGTTATTTGACTTCGGCGCGCTTCCGGCCGCCCGGCCCAGGGTGCGTCAGTTCCTGGTGCCGGGGCTGTCATGTGCCGATCTGGGGCGACTGCTGATCAACGGGGTCGAAACCTGCACGGGCGACGGGATCCCCGCCGACGCTTGCACCGACGGGCTTGAGTTGCAAAGCCGCGCGGATGTGGAGGTTCTGGGATGATTGCGGTGCTGCGAGATGCCTTGGTTCGGACCCTCGACCTGGGCGGTCCTGTGGTTCTGCTGCTTGTTGCGCTGTCGGTTCTGGTGGCCTCCGTGGTGCTGTACAAGCTGTGGCAGTTCGCGGTGGCCGGGGTCGGGCGTCACCGTGCGCTGCGAGATACCGTTGCCGATTGGGACGCGGGAGAGCGAAGCGGTGCGCGTGCGCATCTGGAACGCTCGCGCAGCTATCTGCGTCCGGTCGTCGAGATGGCGCTGGACGGGCGCGCCGACGCTGAACGACTGGAGGCGGAAGCGGAGGCGCGGTTTGCCCGGCTGGAATCAGGGTTGCGGCTGCTCGATTCCGTTGCGCAGCTTGCCCCGTTGCTGGGGCTTTTCGGGACGGTTCTGGGCATGATCTCGGCCTTTCAGGCGTTGCAGGAGGCCGGGGCACAGGTCGATCCATCGATTCTCGCGGGGGGGATCTGGGTCGCGCTTCTGACGACGGCGGTCGGGCTGGCGGTCGCCATGCCGACGGCGCTGATTCTGAGCTGGTTCGAAGCGCGGATGGATGCCGAACGGGTCTTTGCCCAGAGGGCTCTGCGCACGATCCTCGCGCCCGCGGGAGGCCGCATGGCGCCGGACCCGGCGGCGCAACCCGCCCGTGCGTAGGCTGCGGCGGCGGCGCAGGCTGTCGATGACATCCCTCATCGACGTGATTTTCCTGCTGCTGCTTTTCTTCATGCTGTCTTCGACCTTCACCCGCTTTGCCGAGGTTGAACTGGCTGCCGCAGGCGGCGGGGCCGGCACCTCCGAAACGCGGCCGGTCTATCTGTCGCTCGGGATGCAGACGCTTCGCCTGAACGGTGAGGAGCACGCGCTCGATGATGTGGCGGTGACGCTGAACGAGACGAAGTTCGAGGGCGACGGCCTGCCGGTGATCGTCGCGCTGCGCGCCGAAGTGACGGCGCAACGCCTGACCGATCTGCTCGCGGTCCTGCGCGGCGTTCCGGACATCACGGTCACGGTGCTGGAGGCGACATGAAACGCATGGCCCGGAAATCGGAGCGTGAACCGACCATTGCGTTGATCAACATCGTGTTCCTGATGCTGATTTTCTTTCTGGTCGCGGGGACGCTGGCCCGACCGATCGACAAGGGGGTCTCGCTGGTGCGCACCGCCGATCTTGAAGGCACGGCACCTGCGGATGCGCTGGTCGTTCACGCGGACGGGGTCATGACATGGCAGGGGGTGCCCGTCACCTCGGCCACCGAGATCCTGTCGTCGATGACGGAAGACGCGCGGGCGCGCGTTCGGATCGTGCCGGATCGTGATCTGCCCGCCGCGACGCTCGTGGATATCGGGCGCAGCCTGAAAATGGCGGGGGCCGGGCAGGTGGTTATCGTCACGGAAAGGGGGTTGAAATGATCGCATCGTCCCGCATTGCCAAGGCTTCGGCTCTGGTGATCGCGCTTGCCGCGCACGGGGCGCTGGCCCTGACCCTCGTCGCGCCAGAGGCGCCGCAGAGCGAAGGGACCGCGGGCGCGGCGGAGGTGCGCCTTGGCAATGCGTTCGCCGACATGGCCGCCGGAACGCTTGCCGCGCAACCGGCTGACACCGAGGCGGACGTCAGCGACGTCGAGCGTGCCACACCGCAGACGGCAGAGCCGACGCCGCGCAAGACGCCGCCTGAACACGCACAGGAGGCGATGCCCGAAGAGACCGAGGCCGTCACGCCGGATCGCCCCGATCGCGTCGAGGTCGAATCCGCTGACCCCGCCGCGCGGGCCCGGGCGTCGGTCGCCCGGCAGGCCGATCCGGAGGGCGGCGCGCCGCCCAGCCTGCCGGACAGGATCGCCGCGCTGCCCTCGGCAGATATCGCCCGTGCGGCGCTGCCAGCGGACACGCTCCCCCCCGCAAAGGCACAGCCCAGCCCATCACCCCGCACGGCGGAGCGTCTGACCGGGGCCGATCCGGCAAATGCCACGGTGGCGCGATCACTCCGCCCCCGGATGCGTGACAAGTCATTTGAGGCGGCGCACAAGACAGTGACCAAGCCACAGCCGGCCAAAAAGCAGAAGGCCCAACCCACCCAATCCGGCGCAGCCAGCAATGCCCGCGCAGGCGAGACGACAGGAACCGAAACGGCCAGCGCCCCGTCAAGCGGGACCGAAGGCAGGCAGAAGGAAGCCGGTAACGCGGCAGCTAGCAATTACCCGGGCCTTGTGAGGCGCAAGCTGGCCCGCGCGGGAAAACCCCGTGTGAATGCCCGCGGCACGGTGGTGGTTGCCTTCACGATTTCCAGCGGTGGCGGACTTGCCTCGGTGTCACTTGCACAAAGCTCTGGCAACGGGGCGCTTGATCAGGCGGCGGTGCGGCTCGTCCGCAATGCCGCGCCCTTTCCCGAACCGCCCAGCGGGGCACGGCGCACGTTTTCTATTGAGATCAAGGGCGGTTGATACCCTGTCCTGTTGTCTTCGGTGGGCCTGTTCAGTTGCGAATAGCCGGCTCGCCCCCGAGGAAAACAGAGCCTCAAAAGACCTTTCGTTGCCGGCCCGCTTTGGTGTCGTTGCAGCCTGCCTGTGAAGTGAGATGAGCATCTTCGCCCCATCCCGAACCTCGCGCAGGATCAATCCTGAAATGCGGGCAAGTCGTGGACATCCTGCTTGAGTCAAAGGCGTGGTCGGAGAGAAGTCCACCCGGAAAAAGGTTGTTTGGACTCGCCAACTGACCAGCCCATCAGGTCAGGTAGATGCTCGGGGTCGTGCCGTTGTATAGATGGTCAATGCGACATCTGGCGTAACCCGAATCATTGCGATCAGACGCAAAGAGCAAGCCTCCCGCATCATCACATTGTCAGCAGCTCTCAGCGGTCGTGGTCTGAAAGGACACTTTCAATCCCATGCAGAACAGCATTTCCCATGACTCCGACGCACGATACCGCGGCCTGCTCGAAGCCGCCCCCGACGCCATGGTCGTCGTCAACGGCACTGGCGAGATCGTCCTGCTGAACCTACAGGCGGAGAGTCGGCTTGGGTACCGGCGCGATGAACTTGTCGGTCAGAAGATCACGACAATTATTCCCGAAGGGTTCGCCGAGCGCCTGCTCGCCGATGGCACACGTTCGGCCGCGACGGCGCTCGCCCAGCAGATCGGCACCGGCATCGAACTGTCGGCGCTGCGCAAGGATGGCAGCGCATTTCCCATCGAGATCATGTTGAGCCCGCTGGAAAGTGACGACGGCATTCTGGTCACTGCGGCAATTCGGGACATCACCGTGCGCAAGGCCGCTGAACAGCACTTGGTGCAAACGGAGGCGCGGTATCGCGGGCTGCTGGAAGCCGCGCCCGACGCCATGGTGGTGGTGGATGAGGGCGGTGAGATCGTCCTTGTGAATGCGCAGGCTGAAAAGCAGTTCCGATATCGTCGGGACGAACTCTTGGGAAAGACAATCACGAGCATCATTCCACAGGGGTTTGCTGAACGTCTGGCCGCCGACGCGCAAAGATCCGCGGAGGACGCCATGGCACAGCAGATCGGCACGGGTATCGAACTGACAGCGTGCCGCAAGGATGGCAGCGAGTTTCCCATCGAGATCATGCTCAGCCCGCTTCGGAACGACGAGGAAGTGCTTGTGACGGCGGCCATCCGCGACATCAGCGCCCGCAAACTTGCCGAGGTTCAACTCCAACTCAAGATCGACGAACTCAGCCGTTCGAACGAAGAGCTTGCCCATTTCGCCGACATCGCCTCTCACGATTTGCAGGAACCGTTGCGGATGGTGTCGAGCTATACGCAGCTACTTGCCCGGCGCTACAAGGGTAAACTTGATTCCGATGCCGATGAGTTCATCGAGTTCGCCGTGGATGGCGCAAGCCGCATGCAACGCCTGATCCAGGACCTTCTGATCTACTCCCGCGTCGGGACGAAGGGAAAGGAATTGCTGGACACCTCCAGCGAACGCGCGTTCCAGCTTGCCGTGGGCAATCTGGGCGGTGTCATCGCCGACAGCGGTGCCCTTGTGACCAACGATCCGCTGCCCGACGTGTGCGCCGATGAGATCCAGTTGATCCAGTTGTTCCAGAATCTCGTGGCCAATGCGATCAAATACCAGAAGCCTGGAGTGCCGACCGTCCACGTTTCGGCAGCGAGGGGACCGGAAAACAAATGGATGTTTTCCGTCAAGGACAACGGCCTGGGAATTGAGCCGCATTACTTTGAACGCATCTTCGGCATGTTCCAGCGGCTGCACAAGCGCGAAGAATTCTCGGGTACTGGCATCGGCTTGGCTATCTGCAAGAAGATCGTCGAACGGCACGGGAGCACCATTTCTGTTGCCTCACAGGTCGGCGAAGGCTCGACCTTCAGTTTTGGTCTGGCCGCGAGCACACAAACATGAACCGTCAAATTGGAGCAAATGGTATGCCAACCGAAGTCTTATTGGTTGAGGACAGCCCCGGCGATGTGCGGCTTACACAAGAAGCATTCCGCGAAGCGAACATTGCGATCAAGCTGCATGTCGCCGAGGATGGCGTGGAGGCGATGGAATTCCTGCGGCGCGAGGGTGTCCACGCCGATGCGCCGCGCCCGGACCTCATTCTGCTGGATTTGAACCTGCCAAGGATGGACGGCCGCGAGGTGCTGGCGCTTATCAAGGCGGATGACAAGCTGAAAAGCATTCCGACCGTCATTCTCACCACGTCCGAGGCCGAAGCGGACATCGTGAAGAGCTATCACCTGCAGGCCAACTGCTATCTCAGCAAGCCTGTCGAGTTGGAGGTCTTTGAGGGTTTGGTAAAGAGCATAAACGAATTCTGGCTGACGCGGGCCAAGTTGCCGAAGGTCTGGCAGATTACATGAACTCAACCGCCCTGAGAACGCTTCTGGCGGTCGAAGACAACGCCGGTGACGCGCGTCTGCTGCGTGAAATGCTCAATGAGCAAGGCGGACACAACACCGCATTACTTCACGCGACGACCATGGCTGACGCCGAACTGCTTCTTCAGGAGCACGCGGTCGACATTGTTCTGCTGGATCTGGGATTGCCGGATGTTCAAGGGCTCGATGCCGTGCGCCGGGCCCGCGCCGCCGCCCCGCGATTGCCTCTTGTCGTGCTGACGGGACTGGACGACGAGGAAATTGCCGGGCAGGCCCTGCAGGAAGGCGCGCAGGACTACATCATCAAGGGGCAGATCGACCTGCGCGGGTTGCTGCGGGCCTTGCGCTATGCCGTGGAGCGCAAGAGCATGGAAGACACGGCGCGGGAACTGGCGCTGCAGATCGCCCATACTTCCAGGCACGACGATCTGACGGGCCTGCCCAACCGGGTGCTGCTGAACGACCGGATCGATTTTGCGATTTCCCTGGCAATACGCCATAAGACGAAACTGGCTGTGCTGTTTCTGGATCTCGACGGTTTCAAGCACGTCAACGATTCGCTGGGTCATTCGACGGGCGACAAGCTTCTCAAGTCGATCGCCGGGCGGCTGCTGAATTGCGTGCGTGGTGCCGACACGGTGAGCCGCCAGGGCGGCGATGAATTCGTCGTGCTGCTGTCTGATGTGACCCGAGCGGAAGACGCGGCCATCAGTGCGAACAAAATTCTCCAGGCAGTGGCGCAAGTTCACAGCGTCGACGAGCACGATCTTCACGTCACCGCAAGCGGGGGCATAAGCATTTATCCCGATGATGGCGACAACGCCGAAACACTGATGAAGAACGCCGACACTGCGATGTATCAGGCCAAGGACATGGGGCGGCATACCTATCGATTCTTCAAGCCGGCCATGAACGAGAAAGCTGTCGAACGCCTGTCCATCGAAGCCGACTTGCGCCGTGCATTGGAACGTGAGGAACTGGAGCTCCACTACCAGCCCAAGATTGATCTGACCACGGGACTGACCTGCGGTGCGGAAGCGCTGATCCGCTGGAATCATCCCACCCGAGGATGGATCCCCCCGGCGCAATTCATTCCCATTGCCGAGGATTGTCGTCTGATCCTGCCGATCGGCGAGTGGGTTCTTGGCGAAGCCTGCCGGCAGGCTCAACGTTGGGCGGAGGCGGGGCTGTGGTTTGGGACCATGGCCGTCAATGTTTCCGCAGTTCAGTTTTGCGAGTTGAATTTTGCTCAGCGCGTGTTCGCGATACTCAGCCAGGCAGGCATGGACCCGAAACGACTCGAACTCGAACTGACGGAGAGCGTACTGATGAAGGGGACGGAATCGACCGCGCCCAACCTTCAAACTCTCAGAAGCGAGGGGGTGCAGATGGCGCTCGATGATTTCGGCACAGGCTATTCCAGTTTGAGCTACCTTGAGCGATTTCCTGTCGATTGTCTCAAGATCGACCAGTCGTTCATCCGCCAGATCAGCGCGGTAGGGGCGAAAAGCACGCTGGTGACCACCATCATAAACATGGCCCACACACTCAAGCTGCGGGTCGTTGCCGAGGGCGTGGAAACGAAGGAAGAGCTTCAGTTCATCAAGAATCGCGGCTGCGATGAGGGGCAAGGCTACTATTTCAGCAGGCCTCTGCCGTCTTCGGTCTTTACCCAGCGCCTTTTGCTTTCAAACAGCGTCTGACCGATACCAGCGTTGCAACGCGAGCAGCACCGTCGCAATCCCTTTTGCAGGCTTTGCGCAGCGGGGATCGGCGTGCCAGGTACGGCAGTCACTCGCTTGCTGAGGGCGGGGCTTTCATTGGGTCAGGTCGCTGCCTGCACGGGGAGGTCGCTCTGCGCTGCGTGAACCGCCCCGGGTTTACCGGAGAGTTTCTGGTTCAATGATTAGGCTACTTTTTCGACGGCATTCAAGCTTGCATAGAAGGCCTCCTCTGCTTCTTGCGGCGTGACGTAGCCAATGGCGCTGTGCAGGCGGGTGTTGTTATACCAGTCGACCCATTTCAGGGTTTCCCATTCGACCTGACCAACGGACTTCCAGGGGCCAAGGAACTTGATGACCTCGGTCTTGAACAGGCCGATGATGCTTTCGGCGAGGGCGTTGTCGTAGGAATCCCCGACGCTGCCGACTGATGTGTCGATGCCGGCCTCGGCGAGCCGCTCGGTGTATC
>NZ_FODS01000055.1 GCF_900110425.1 Salinihabitans flavidus
CGCCATTCCACCCGCAAACCCAGGGCAAAATAGAGCGATGGCATCAGACCATGAAGAATCGTGTTCTGCTGGAGAATTACTACCTGCCCGGTCATCTCGAGCGACAGATCGGGGACTTCGTCGACTACTACAATAACCAGCGCTACCACGAGAGCCTGAAAAACGTCACACCCGCTGACGTCTACTTTGGCCGGGACAAGGCCATTCTGAGAGAAAGGGAGAAGATCAAGAACCTGACGATCCGACAGCGCCGCTTGCAACATCAAAAACAAGCAGCATAATCAATCACACAACCGAACCAGAGCCTCCAATGTTCAAGCCACTCTGATGTCCCATTTTATATGACGACGGACAATGTGTCGGCTGCTGTTCGCCGGGGTGCAGATTTCTGAGTTTCAAGCCAACTGAGCGCCTTGCTTGTGCCCTCGAGACAGGCCGTCAGCGAGGGCCCGTCCCTGCACTGACCGATTTCTTTCGCCAGCAACCGTATTTAGACTTCTGTCCCTGTTATACGATCGATGCTAAGATCGTTGGCACTAAACTTGGGGGTTTACATGCAAAAATTGGTCAAACCACAGAACTCCGATCCTCAGAAAGCGCCATTCCCAAAAAGCACGTTCCGACCATTCGCGACCTTGGTCATTGCATTGGCGGCGGCCTTTGGTATTCCGACGGAAGTGCGCGCAGATGAGGTCGTCTGCTCTGATCCGATCGACAGCGAGGCTTCCGTCGCTTTCGCACCTAATAGAGAGGTAGTATTCGACGAAGATTTCGACAATCGGAGATGCCGTTTTTCGGTTGACGGTTGGACATCCGGAAGCCCTCCGCAAGGAGAGATCTTCGGTGCTCTGGATACAATCAATTCGTCATTCTCAGCGATCCGATTGGGAACGCAAAATGGGTCCGAGAACGCCTTTGCGTCCTCAATCGCCACGCTTCTTGCTGCGGCATCTCCCTTCCCGGATGGCGATCCTAAGCTCTCGAGCATCCCGTATCCCTCAGTCATGGCATCCTGTCTGGCGTTGCTGGACGAGGGGGCAGAATTCATTGAGTACCAGAGCTTTGATTTCCAACTGGATGGTTTCTGGTGTGCTGTCGTGCGACCGTCAGAAGACGGGATATCAGCTGCCAACGACTTCTTTGCCAGCAGCGTTGGGTCGAATGCGAGAATTATCGATCTGCGCGCGCCGCGCATCGTTATGATCAACGAGCGTGACGGCCATCGGCAGACACTCCTCCTTTCTGTCTCCAGATAGTTTTGACGAGGACGAAGAAGTGACAGCGCCGAATGAACCCAATTCCGAGCGTGCATCTCCTGGGTTCTTTACCAGGAACTATTGGAAAGCCCTTGCCGTAAAGCTTCGCGACAAATGGATAGAAGAATGGATCACGTTCGTCGTGACGTCAGGCATCGTTGCTGCGGGTGCTGGCGTTTTAGGATATCTTGGGTACCGGGCCGCGAATCCAGACTATCCGCCCGCCTACAATGAAAATGCGGCGCAAAATCCTGACGGCCCGTTTCACTTCATGCCTATGGTTCAATACGCGAGAAAAAATCTGGGTTATGAAGTGCAGTTTGACCCGATTATTGAACCCAACACCGTCGCCATCACATATCCTGAAGCATTATCCGTCCAGAAAATTCGGGGAGACGTATTTAGCGAGTTTCACAAGAAGTATCCACATTGCCTGATTTTCGAGCGTAGAACAATCCAGTCTCCAAGTGACGACCAGGACCCGAAGGTCGTGGTCACGATAAAGCTCAACGAGTTGGCGGGCCCGACTCCGCAGAGCGATGATCCACGACTTTTCTATCGCTGTGAGAAAATCGAGGAGTAACGGCCCCAAGCCGACCTCCACGACCAGTTGCCATTGTGCGCGGCGGCCCGTCATTCCGGCCATTCGCGGCGATTGCAAAATCGGTTGATGGCTGTCCACTTAACCTTCGTGACTGACGAATGAAATGACGGTTTCAATGGGCCGTCGGTTGCGCATTACGGGCTTGTCCGTCATCTGCCCAGGGCGCCCCTGCGCAGCCACTCATGGACGAAGGCAAGCTTTTTCTGAGCGGCGCGAGACACCAAGAATGGATAAACATCATCCAGGCCCATGGAACGATTGGCGTGATTTACGATCGTGACGACTTTGATCGCGGCCCGAATTAACGACATGGGATCCGGTTCCGCGTAGGCATCCCAGCCGGAATACGGCAAACCCGGCAGAGAGAGGCCCGCCGAAATTGCGCTGTCCGTTATGTCGGTCAGATGCAGCAGATGCGCGGCCGTTTCCGCCCAATCCTCATGGGGATGTGCCGACGCATACGCTGTCAAGTAATTCAGGTTCCAGTCATTTGCCGGGCCGTTGCTGTAGTGGCATTTCAACGCAGCTGGATAGTCGTCACGTTCGTCGCCAAAGACCGCGCGAAACGCCTCCAGGAAATCGGTGCGCAGGCTGAGGCGCCACCAGAGCATATGCGCGATTTCATGGCGAAAATGGCCGATCATGGTGCGATACGGCTCGTCGAGCGCTTCGCGTCGCGTCGTGCGAAGCACGGGATCGGCTTCGGCCACGCTGATCGTGACCACGCCATCCACGTGCCCCATCGCCGCGGGCGTCGGCCCGTCATCGAGCATGTGGAAATATGGTGGCGTCCCGCGATCTTCCGGGCGAAACCAGTGCCAGCGTCCGAGATTGTCCAGCACCCAACGCTTCGCGGCCTCGGTCTGAGCCCAGTTCGTGATTGCAGAGGGAACCGAAATGTTCGGCGCCAGCGCCGTCATGGCACAGGATCGACAAAAGGCGTCTTCCTTCGGTGCGATCCAGTTGCATCCGATGATCTCGCGGTTGATGCAAAAGGGCGGCGTCGGAATGAACGCCCGGGCTTGGGGATCATAGCCGACCGGAGTTCCGTCCGCCGTTGTAAGATTGTGAAACCAAAGCGATCCCGCTCCGATTGGGTTTGAAAAGACGTGCATGCAGGACGGGCTCCAGATGTTTGTTGCTGCGGCTCGATTCACCAAGCCGCAGATTTCATGATCAAGCCGCGAACCGAGCGCTCACGGGCTACCGGAGAGGTTCTACACCCAATTCCCGGCGACTTTGCAACACCCCAAAACCAGGGGAGCCGTCCGGCCCTGAACCTCGGCCTGGGGTTGTTGCAAAGAAACGGCGCTATTCCGCTTACGCCTCGCCATGATCCGGCAGGTAGGCGCCATCGTTGTCATGCACTTCCCGGCCCGTGACCGGAGGATTGAAGGTGCAGATCAGGCGCATGTCCTCGGTGCCGCCCCGCAACGTGTGCTGATCGTGCTTGTCCAGCGCATAGAGCGTCCCATCGGTGATCTCGTGCGTTTCGCCGGTGGACTTGTCCACAATGCTGCCGTTGCCGGCCACGCAGTACACCGCTTCGAGGTGGTGCTTGTACCAGAAGTCCAGCTCTGCACCCGCGGGGATGATGGTTTCATGCATCGAAAACCCCATGCCGTCTTTCTTGAGCAGCATCCGGCGGCTTGTCCAGCCCGGGCCATTCACTTCGCGTTCCGTGCCGATGATGTCTTGAACTCGAACAACTTTCATTTTGTAATCCTAAGCATTTGTGATGGACTCAGAGTAAAGCACCGCTGTTCAACGGTGGCAACCAGCATTTTGAGAAGACGCGCCAGAACCATCTTTTTTAAGTTTCAACTCATTGTTATTAATCAGTAAAAATTCCTGAAATTCCGCATTTTACTAGGCGATGACAGGGGCCGGTTTGACGGCTCCGGGGTTTTGCCCTATACTTAGTAAAGCTAAACAATCAGTGATGTGCTGGCCGCGCCAAATGTGTCGCCAGCGTATCGGAATCTTTCAACAGGAGGAAAATCACCTTGAAATCGACAGAAGCTCCCATCGCGAAAGACGTCTCGAACTGGACCGATCCGACCCTTGATTCCGTTCGCGGAACGGAAACGCCCAAGGACCCGAGCAAGGGCTACGTCGCCCTGCTGGGTTGGAGCGTCAACGCCATCAAGGCGGCCCAGAAATTCGACCGTCGCTACATCGTGGTCGCGCCCGATTGGGCCACGGATTTTTGCGAAGCCAACAATATCCCTTACATCCCGTGGGATTTCGCACGGCTGAACGACAGGTCCATGGAGATTGCCCAACGGCTCAAGGACAAGGGCGTGGATGTGGCCATTCCCCTGTTCGAGGAAACCGTCGAATGGTCCGGCGCCATCAACTCGGTTCTGATGGATCAGCCCCGAATGTACGGGCAGTCCGTCCTGTTCCGCGACAAGGCCTTGATGAAGCGGCGCGCCCAGCTGGGTGGTATCCGCGTGGGCATTTTCGAGGAAGCGCACGAAAAGGACGACATCGTCCGCTTCATGAAACGGGTGAACCAGACGCTGCTGAAACTTGACGGCGACCCGGACGACCCGATCCACGTCAAGGCCTTCGACAAGGCCGGCTGCCTCGGGCACCGCATGATCCGGACAATCGAGGATATCGACAATATCCCGGAGGAAGAATATCCGCTGCTGATGGAAAGCCACCTTGACGGGTGGGAGTTCGCGGTCGAGGCTTGGATTCACGACGGCGAAATCAAGTTCCTGAACATCTCGGAGTATGTGACGCTGGGGTATTCCGTCTTCGTGCCCGCCACCCGCGAGCTGGAAAGCTGGCGCAATGCGATCACCAAGCAGATCGAAAAGCTGATCAAGACCTTCGACATCAAGTTCGGCCAGATCCATCCGGAGTATTTCGTGACCTCCGACGGGGAAATGTACTTTGGCGAGGTCGCCTACCGCCCGCCGGGCTTCAAGGCGTTCGAGCTGATCGAAAGGGCTTACGGCTTCAGTGCCTACCAGGCTTCGATTCTCGTCTTCGATCCCAAGAGCACCAAGGAGGAGGTCAACGCCTTTTTCCCGCGTGCGATGGAAGACGCAAAAGGCTACGCGGGCTGCTTCGGTGTGTATCCCCGTCGTCGTGTCGTCAGCAAACTGGACATGCCAAAGGAAACGACAGAACACCCCTACTTCGACGGGCACGAACTGGTGGCCCCCGTGGAGGAAACCGTGCCTGATCGGTCGGCCTTCGGGACACACTGGGGGTTAGTGTTCTTCTTCGGAGACGATCCGATCATTTTGCGCGACCTGCTCAAGGCGCAAGAAGATTTGGACTTTTATGTATAAGCAGGATGCTGGTGTCGTCGTCGCCTCTGCCTGACACCGTAAGTCTATGGCTTTACGTGGGTTTCATCCTGACGGCAAAGTGCCGTTGACATGGCTCGCATCTGTATCTGCCCTCTGCGCGTTTCGGGGGGCAGCTACGGAACGCGCATGAGCACTGGAAGAAGCAAGCGTTTGTGGCAGCCAAAAGAACAAGCTAATTTTCAATCGCATAGACGTGCGATCAAGCGCAAGCATGGTGGCCAGCCGTTGAAGATCGAGATAGCGGGTGGGACGATGGCTTGACCGTACTGGCTTGCTCGGATTCTTGGCTGTAAAGCTGCATTCTCAGGATATGAAATTCTTAGCACGGGAGAATGACCGATGTCCGACGAAGCTGATCTCGACCGCGATGAAGAAGAACAGGCGGACGACTATGAAAACGTCCCCACTTCGGTCATTTTCGAGGCGATCCGCCGCGAAGGCGAGCACGAGTTATCGCGTCCTGCAAGCGCGCTGTGGTGGTCTGGCGTCGCAGCCGGGCTCGCGATCAGCACCTCGGTATTGGCCAAGGGGTTTCTCGCCTCGACACTGCCCCATGACGATTGGGCGGCGGGGGTCATCAACCTCGGCTACACCGTCGGCTTCCTGATCGTCATCCTTGGGCGGATGCAGTTGTTCACCGAGAACACGATCACGCCGATCCTGCCGTTATTCCTTGATCCGACGGGGTCGAACTTCGCACAAACTGCGCGGCTTTGGGGGATCGTGTTTGCGGCCAATATGGTGGGCTGCCTTGCTGCCGCACTGGTACTGGTCCATGGGCATATCCTGCCCGAGGTTAGGTTTGACGGTATCCTCGCCATCTCGCGCCATTATGCAGAGGCGAGCCCGTTCGAGCATTTCGCTTGGGGCATTCCCGCGGGCTTTTTGATCGCCGCGCTGGTCTGGATCCTGCCGAGGATGAAGGATGCCGGCGAGGTGCTGATGATTGTAATCATCACCTACATCATCGGGCTTGGCGGCATGTCGCACGTGGTGGCCGGCTCGACCGAGCTCTTCGTGCTGGTCGTGTCCGGAGAGCTTGGCCTTGCCGAGGCCGTCTTCGGTGGCATCCTTCCAGCGCTTGCAGGCAACGTGCTGGGCGGCACGGGCATCTTCACGGCGCTGACCTATGCGCAGGTCCGCGAGGAGATCTGAGCGCCGTCAGTCCTCCTGGACCTCCTCGAGGCCCCGCGCCAGAACAGCGCCGAGGGCGGCGATGACGGCAAATGCAAGCAGGACGGGCG
Organism: Salinihabitans flavidus; assembly: GCF_900110425.1. Classification (GTDB taxonomy): domain Bacteria; phylum Pseudomonadota; class Alphaproteobacteria; order Rhodobacterales; family Rhodobacteraceae; genus Salinihabitans; species Salinihabitans flavidus. The sequence continues at coordinate 6,437 of NZ_FODS01000055.1, forward strand.
CCGGACCGAAGCGGTCCGCCGCGATCCCGAACAGCCCGCCCGCCAGAAGCGCCGCCCCGATTAGCGTGTTCGACAGCGCCGTATATCGGGCGCGGAAGGCGTCCTCGGCCATGTCGGTCAGGTGAAGCTTGCGGCCCGCGCGCACGCCCTCATAGGCGATCTGTGCGGCGAAGATCGCCGCCGCTCCACCAAACGCTCCGCCAAGCTCGCCAAGCGCAAGGCCGATGCCGCCCACCACCGCGAAGACCGCAGCGCCGAGCGCGCCCGCGGCCATCAGTGTCTGGCGGCTGGAGCGATCCGAGAGCCGGCCCCAGACATAAGATGCCAGCACAGAGGCCGCGGTCGAGGCCATGACCAGCGGCCCGAGCTGGTCGAGCGCGCTGCGCCCCGACGCGGCCGACAGCATCACGATGAAGGGCGGCGCCAGCGCGGTGACGGCCAGCGCGGCCCGCGAGGCGACGAAGAGGCGCAACTGCCCGTCGCTGACGATCGGCTCGACCAGCGCCGCGAGGCTGCTGTCGTCATCCTCGGTGTCGGGCGTTTTCGCGGGCTCGCGCAGCGTCATGAAGATGACTGACGCAAGCAGGAAGGCCGCCCCCGCCAGCGCGATGATCGCCGCAAGCGGCGCAACCGCCACCTCGAAGAGCCCCGATGCCATCATGAGGCCCACGCCGAAGACCGAGACCGCCGCGACCGAGGCGGCCAGGCCAGTGATCGCGCCGCGCCGCCGCTTTGTGATGGTGCGCGCCAGCGCGTCCTTGTGGCTGACCGAGGCGGCCGAGCGCGCCACGGCAAGCACCGCCAGGCAGCCGACGATGACGGCGCCCGCGGCCGCGCCCGACATGAGGATCGCGGCTGCCGCGATGCCGAGCGCCGCTATGCCCTGCACCGCGCTGCCCGCGGCCCAGAAGCGCTTGCGCTGCGGGCTGGCCTCGACCCGGCGGGCGAGTGCCAGTTGCGGCAGGAGCGCGCCCGCCTCGCGCACGGGCACCAGCAGGCCAATCATCGCGCCCGGCGCCGACAGTGCCGTCAGAAGCCAGGACAGCACCAGCTTGGGGTCGATCAGCGCGTCGGCCGTCTTGGTCAGCGTCAGCGCGATGACATGCACGAGCCCGTTGCGCGCCTCGCCCTTCTTGATTTGCGCGGACTCTGCGCCGGTGATCTCGCCGAAGGCCTTTTCGACCGGATCGCTCATCGCGGATCGAACTTTCCGACCGGTATGCGCAGGTAGCTGTGCCCGTCGGCCTCGGCCTCGGGCAGACGTCCGCCACGGATGTTCACCTGAAGCGCCGCCAGCATGCGCGCCGGCAGGGGTAGGGTCGCGTCGCGGGCATCGCGGATGGCGATGAATTCGGCCTTGCCGATGCCGTCCTTGACGTGCCGGTTGCGCAGGCGGTGTTCGGCCACGGTCGCCATGTATTCCGGGGCTTGCCCGTCATCGGGGTAATCGTGGCCGATATGAAGCCGCGTGTCGCCCGGCAGGTCGAGGATCGCGCGCAGCGAATTCCACAGATCCTCGGTGCTGCCGCCGGGGAAGTCCGCCCGACTGGTGCCGCTTTCGGGCATCATCAGCGTGTCATGCACGAAGGCCGCATCGCCCGCGACATAGGTGATCGAGGCCAGCGTGTGACCGGGCGAGAACATCACGCGCACGGCGATCTCGCCTACCATGAATTCGTCGCCCTCGGCGAACAGCCGGTCCCACTGGCTGCCGTCGGTGGGGAAATCGTCGCCCAGGTGATAAAGGTCCTTCCACAGCGTCTGGACGCCGGTAACCTTTTCGCCGATGGCGGTGGGCGCCCCGAGCTTCTGGGACAGATACGGTGCGGCCGAGAAATGATCGGCATGGGGGTGCGTGTCGAGCACCCAGACCACCTCCAGCCCTTCCGCCTCAATATAGGCGAGGATCTCGTCGGCGCTTTTGGTCGTGATCGCGCCAGCCTCTGGGTAGAAGTTCCAGACGGGATCGACAATGGCGGCATTCTTCGTCTTAGGGCAGTGGAAGACGTATTGCAGGCTGCCAGTGGGCCGGTCGAAGAAGGCGCGGACGATGGGGGACATTGGTAACTCCTCGATCAAAAATTCAGTGGGCGAGCACGAGCATCTGGAAGGCCATCATGGCCGAGAAGGCCAGCGTCACGGCGGTCGCTGCCGATCCGTGGCGGACCTTTTCCAAGGCATCGGGATAAAGTTCCGAAAACACTATCCAGATCATCGCGCCCGCCGCAAGGCCGAGGCCAACGGGCAGAAAGGGTCGGAAGGTTTCGACGAACAGATACGCGGGCGCGGCCATGATCGGCTGCGGCAGGCTGGTGAAGATCGCCCAGAGC
>NZ_FODS01000054.1 GCF_900110425.1 Salinihabitans flavidus
GAAACCGGCGGAAAGTCATTCGGCAGCATCCGCCACTGGCACCCGGTCGTCGCCATGTAGAGGATCGCGTCGAACACGTCGCGCAAGCTTGTCGTGCGGGGTCTGCCCGTGGTCTTGGGTGCGGGCATGAAAGGCGCGATCAGTGCCCATTCGGGGTCTGTCAAATCGCTTGCGTATTTGCCACCCGCTCGGGCATGCTGGCGGCGAGTGAGTTCGGTCCAAGCCATCGTGATCTCCGTTCAGCTTTGCAACCGAACAGAAGCACAACCTGCTGAACTCACTCAATTAGTTTCAAATCGGGCTCTGAGACAGCATAGAGGACTGCGACAGCGCGACCTTGACGCAAATCATCAATACCCTCGTGAGGCGAGGTTTCATGGGATTCTACTGACCGCGAGGTAACAGGGCAGGGGCGTTATAGGATGTGGCGCGCCACGAACTGAAAGCGCTGCGCGCGAGAAGGGCGTCCGCTGGCAATGAACAGGATCACTCCAGAGTTATCGCGTCATTCAGGATGTCAAGTCTGGTGATCCGATCAGCGCTTATGCGGTAGAAGATCAGGTATTGGCTTGAATTGATGCGGTGGATACCCCCGTGCGACGGCGTCCGCCGCATCAATTCAAGGAACGTCTGATCAAGGCGCTCGGCTGAGCCGAGATAGCGGCTTGATGGGTTTGCGGGGGTGCCAACTGGCCATTCGCGCCCGATTTCCCGGTTTCAGGGCCGTCTTGTCGGCGGTTCGGCGGATTTCGGACACAGTCCGCTTCATGCCAGCAGCTTTCGTCGCACCAGGAACAGGTTGCCGAAGGCAAAGAGCGTGAAGAGCTGGGCGCGGTTCTTGGCCAATCCGCGATAGCGGGTTTTCACGTGGCCGAACTGGCGCTTCACCACCCGGAAGGGATGCTCGACCTTGGCGCGAACCAAGGCGATGATGCGGTTGATGTCTTCGTCGACGAGATGTAGCCCGCCGCCCCTGGGCACCTTGCGCATGACGCCCCAGATCTTGCCCTGGCCAGTGAACGCCGCCTCGCGCTCGGCGCTGACATAGCCCTTGTCGGCCCAGACCCGGCTGTCGTGAACCGATCCGGTGCTGGTCCCCAGGCTGTGCACGACGCCGCTGTCGGCATCGACGCCGACATGCGCTTTCATGACGAAATACCAGTTGTTTCCTTTCTTCGTGGACGACATCTCCGGGTCGCGCGCGCCAGCCTCGTTCTTGGTAGAAGACGGCGCGTCGATGATGGTCGAATCCACCAGCGTGCCGGAGCGGAGGGTCATGCCCTTGTCGGCCAGATAGGCATTCACCTCGGCAAAGATCGCCTCGGTCATCTCGTGCCGCTCCAGCAGGTGGCAGAAGTTGAGGATGGTGGTCTCGTCCGGAATGCGATTGTCGCCCAGTTCAATCCCGGCAAACCGGCGCATCGCCTCGCTGTCGTAAAGCGTCTCCTCGGCCATTGGATCGCTCAGGGCGTACCAATTCTGCAGGAAGTAGACCCGCAACATAGTCTCCAGCAGAATCGACGGGCGCCCGCCACTGGGGCCGACCTTCGGGTAGTGCGGCTCGATCAACGCCAGCAAATGGCCCCACGGAACCACCGCATGCATTTCGGCGAGAAACTGCTCGCGCTGCGTCACCTTCTTCATCGCATCACGCAGGCCGGGAATGGCAGACTGTTTCGGCATCGGCAGGACTCCTCTGGCGGACGCCCCAAACTTATCAGAACAGGCCGCAAGTCGCAGGTTTTTCAGGCGTTCCTCAAGGTGACATACGCCCAACAAGTAGATCTATAGTCTCTGATCGACGAACGTGCGGCCTGTTCAGAACGGTTTATCAATTATAATCAGTGCGTAATAATGTTCTGTCTTTGGGTTGTGTTTTGGTCACATGATCTTTCACATTCAAGCGTTTCCTTTACACTTGGCCGATGTGAATTCTAGCTGCATGACACCTCCTCAGATCATCATATTCACAATAGTTGCAACTATGTTGCTGCTTTTTCTGTTGGGGCGTTTGCGACATGATGTGGTGGCGTTGGCCGCGCTGATGGCTTGCGTGATCGCGAGGCTAGTACCCGCCGACGAGGCTTTTTCCGGGTTCGGTCACCCGGCGGTAATCACCGTGGCTTGCGTGCTGATCCTCAGTCGCGGATTGCGGGAAACGGGCGCGGTGGATTGGCTCGCCCGCCGTGTGATCCGCCGCGAGGCTGGGCGATTGATGAGCATGTCGACGTTGCTGGGCCTTGGCGCGGCGCTTTCGGGCTTTATGAACAATGTAGGTGCGATGGCGCTGCTGATGCCGGTCGCCATAAAGATGTCACACCGGCTGGACCTGACACCCGGACAGGTGCTTATGCCACTGGCCCTTGGCACAATCCTTGGCGGCATGACAACTCTGACCGGTACGCCGCCGAATCTGATGGTCTCGAGCTTTCGCAACGATGCGGGATTCGGGCATTTCGGCATGTTTGACTTTGCCCCGGTCGGTGTTGCGGTCGCTCTGGTTGGGGTGGTGTTCATTGCGGTTGTTGGCTGGCGGTTGGTGCCCGTACGCAAATCCATCTCTGGAAAGGAATTCAGAACCGGAACCTATATGACCGAAGTGCGTATTCCTCAAGACAGCAAGGCCGAAGGCTTGACGCTACGCGGGTTCGAACGCGAAATCGAGGATAGCGAGGCGCAGATTGTGGGTATGGTGCGCAACGAGGTCCGGATGTTCGCGCCGCATGGTGCTCGACGCATTCGGTCTGGTGACATTCTTTTGATTGACGCCCATGTCGATGCGCTGGAAGGAGCACTGGCTGTCTTCGATATCAAGCTAGAGGAACAGCGGGTGTCTTCGGAGGACAGAAAGAATACGGATAGCACAAGTTCCAAAACCGAAGACACCGAAAGTGACAGCGCGAACGACAAGACTTCCGATAGGGATGAGGCGGATAGCATTGATAACGACGGAGAGATCGTACTGCGCGAATTCGCCATCCTGCCCGGATCGTATATTGCCGGGCAATCTGCTAGGGATCAGCGTCTGCGTACACGCTACGGTCTAAGTTTGCTGGCCGTGTCTCGCCGAGGGCAGCTGCCGCGGGCAAGGCTGCGTACACTGAAACTGAAATCCGGCGACCTTCTGCTATTGCAGGGTCCTGAAGATGCCATGTCCGAGTTTGCGAATGATACCGGGTGTGTGCCACTGCGCGAGCGCAAATTGTATATACCTGACAGGCGCAGAGCCGTAACCGCCGCTGCGATTATGCTGAGCGCGATAGGGGCTGTAACCCTAGGCCTGCTTCCAGCCGCCGCCGCCTTCACGCTTGGTGTTTTGGCGACCATGATCTTGCGTACCGTGCGACTGCAAGACATCTATATGACTATTGACTGGCCGGTAATCGTTATGCTGGCAGCTCTCATCCCGATCGCGGGTGCGATGCAGTCCACTGGGGCGGCGGATCTGATGGCAAATTTTCTGGTCTCGATCATTGCCCGGGGCAATGCAGTCGGCGCGCTGGTTGTGGTTCTGGTGACGGCCATGTTTCTTTCGGACGTGATGAACAACGCCGCAACGGCCGCTGTCCTATGCCCGATTGCGCTTGGCACCGCGGCAAGCTTGAACGCAAACCCCGACAGCTTCCTGATGGCGGTGGCGATCGGCGCCTCCTGTGCCTTCCTGACGCCGATCGGACACCAGAACGCAACCCTGATCCTTGGGCCCGGTGGGTTTAAGTTCGGCGATTACTGGAAACTGGGCCTGCCGCTCGAATGCCTCGTGGTTGCGGTCAGTATCCCGATCCTGCTGATCGTCTGGCCGCTCTGAAGTATGTGTTGCAGCACACCTCAGGAATGAGGGTAGCTGGTCTGCCTGCTGCGAAAGGCGTTGATGAACTGGTCGCGACATGCGCGCTGTGTTGCGCTATCCGGCATATCGCCCGTGTTCAGAATCACGCTGTTTGCGCCATCCCGCGTCATGGCTTTTCTTCTGCAATGCCAAGCGATGTCTCGCTCAATTAACCAGTGTTAAGGAAGACTGTCAGCAATAGGATAACGTTTGCAACATTACGGTTGCGGGGAACTAGAATGCGTCAAGAGGATCAGGAAACGACCAGGGCATTTCTGTCGGATCCCCACAGCTACGGGATAACCGACACCGTCGAGCGGATCGACACCCATATTTCGCACCTGTTTCTGGCGGGCAATCAGGTATTCAAGCTCAAGCGTGCTGTTCGTCTGCCCTATCTCGATTTTTCGACCCCGGAGCAGCGGCTGGCCGCCTGCGAGACGGAGTTGCGCCTCAATCGCCGTACCGCGCCGGAGCTTTATCTCGGGGTGCGCCGGATCACCGCCGGTGCAAATGGGCCTGAATTCGATGGATCAGGCGCACTTCTCGATGCGGTGGTCGAGATGCGCCGATTCGATCAGGACGCGCTGTTTGAGTCGATGGCGCAACGCGGGACGCTGACATCACGGTATCTCGATGAATTGGCGCAAGAGATCACGGCGTTGCATGCGAACGCCCGGGTGGACGATGACGCTGACGGCGTCGACAACATCAGATCGGTCCTGCGCGTCAACGCAGAGGCCTTCCGCCACAGCTCCGTCTTTGCCAAAGCCGATATCGCCCGCCTCGTTGCGGCCTTCAACGGTGCCCTCGAAACCCATGCCGCGCGGCTGGATGCGCGAGCGCGCACGGGCCAAATACGACGCTGCCATGGTGATTTGCATCTTCGCAATATCTGTCTTTATGAGGGGCGTGTCCAGCTGTTCGACTGCCTCGAGTTCAACGACGCGCTTGCGACCGTGGACGTGTTTTACGATCTGGCGTTTCTGGTTATGGACCTGTGCCATCGCGGCCTGCGGCGCGAGGCGTCGCAGGTTGTGAACCGTTATTGCGACGCATCCGGGCAGGAAGACGGTTATGTGCTGATGCCGTTTTTCATGGCCCTGCGCGCCGCAGTGCGGGCGCATGTCATCGCAACACAGGCCGAAACCGAGGCACGGGAGCGGGACAGGCTGGCGGAAGAGGCCTGCGCCTATTTCGATCTGGCCGAGCATCTGCTTGTGCCCGCCCCCGCGCGTCTGGTGGCATTGGGGGGGCTTAGCGGATCGGGCAAATCGACGTTTGCCGCAGCGCTCGCGCCGCATCTGGGCCCTGCGCCAGGTGCGCGGGTGATCGGCAGCGACCGCACGCGAAAGGCGATGTTCGACACAGCCTCTGATCAGCCGCTGCCGCCCGAAGCCTACAGCGCCGAGGTCTCCGCGCGGGTTTATACCGTGATTGCCGCGCGGTCGAAGCGACTGCTTGCAGATGGTGTCACCGTGATCGTCGAGGCGGTACATGACCGCGCCGAGGACCGCGCCCGGATTGCGACCGTGGCCGCTGCGACTGGCGCGCCGTTTGACGGGTTCTGGTTGCAGGCCGACCCCGAGGCCCTGCACGCTCGGCTGAAGATACGCGATCCCGGCGCTTCGGATGCCGATGCGCAGGTTCTTGCAAATCAACTCGCCCGCGCCCCGAAATCGACCGACTGGCAGCCCGTTTCAACGGCCGGGACCGTCACAGACAGCCTGACCGGGATCCTTGCGATAGTGACCGAGAGCAGGGGCAAGCCGTTCCACCGTCATTGACACATGGTCGCCCACGCAATGTTCACGTCATGCTTTGGCAACTGACAGGAGATTGATAATGACACAAGACGACAGCAAAATCCCCACCCTGAAAGAGGCGCTGCAGCAGCCTTGCAAGTTTCGCGACATGACGCTCGCGATGGAGCCGATGCCGAATTACAGTTGCACCCCGGATGGCCCTAATGGGACCCCGATCGCGTTCTGGGCTTCGTGGGAGTTGGCGGATCGTCCGCGCCGGATCGCCCTGCTTCTCGATGATTGTCAGGAAGAGTACCGTGACTATGCCGAGGGCATTCTGCCCAACATGGTGACATTGGTCGATACCTTCCGCACGGCGCGTGCCCGGAGTGACAGGGTCTGTATTGTCTGGAGTGCGTGGAGCCGACGTTTCGATGACGGCATATCGAACGCCATGGATCGCTGGTACGGCCCGAGGGGTTTGCGCCCGGAAAACCCGGAAAACGCGGCCTATGTCTTTACCGGGGCACCCGGGCTGGAACCTCTCACCGAGATCGCGCCAACGCAAGACGAGGTGGCGGAGGGTTGGTTCTATCATGGCAAGCATCTCGACATGTTCTGGACATTTGACGAGGACGGCGCGTCTTATCTCGACAAGATGCTCAAGGCTCATGATATCGACACGATCGTCATCGTCGGGCTGTGGACGGATGAATGCGTGCTGAGCACCGCTTATGCCGGCAATTCCCGGGGTTATGATGTGGTCGTGGTCGGCGATGCCGTCGCGACGGCGACCGCCAACCAGCAGACCGCGCTCACGGTCGCCAACAGCACGGTCGCGAAGGTGCTCTCGACCGGGGACGTCGTCCACTACATGCAAAAAGACTTTGTCACGGGACAGCCGGGGGCGGTGAAGGGCACGCGCTTTCCCGATGGCCGAAGGGAACGTTGAAATGGATGAGCGGTGTGCCGGGGGGCTGCAACCGGCGCTTTCGGTCATCTGCCTGTTTTATTCGGTGGGTCATATGCCCCAATGCGTCAGGACTGTTGAGTACAAACGTAACAAGGGCGGTGCTGATGTAGCCCATTACAGGAAAGGCATGCTGCGATGTCCATGAAGAAAAGCTTTTTGTATGGGGCGGGTATTCTCGTGCTTCTCGGGGCCGGGTTTCTTTATTGGGGGCTGACCGTGGATGATGGCCCACCTCCGGGATTCGCGACCGCAAACGGACGGATCGAGGCAGAACGCGTGGATGTGGCCACGAAATTCAGCGGTCGACTGACAGAGATCATGGTCAGCGAGGGCGACCGCGTCGAAGCGGATGAGGTGCTGGCCCGACTCGACGATACGCAGCTTCGGGCGAAATTGCGCGAGGCGCAGGCACAGGTTGGCGCGGCGCGTCAGACGCTTGCGGAACGTCGCGCGATGCTTGCGGAAAAGAAAAGCACCCTGACTTACGCCGAGAAGGAACTTTATCGCGCCCAAGAGCTGGGCGAGCGCGGGTTTGCGCCCGAAGAAACCATCGACTTGCGCCTGTCAAAGAAGGAATCGGCCGAGGCGGCGGTGGACTCGGCCAAGGCGGGCATCGCCGCGGCAGAGGCGCGGATCGAGGCGGCGCAGGCCACTGTTGACCGGCCGCGCGCGGATCTGGAGGAGTATGTCCTGCGTGCGCCCCGTGCGGGGCGGGTGCAGTATCGCCTGGCTGACACGGGAGAGGTGCTCGCTGCGGGCGCGCGTGTTCTCACGCTGCTGGATTTGACGGATGTCGTGATGACGGTCTACCTGCCAACAGGCGCGGCAGGACGGCTGAGCTATGGGGCCGAGGCGCGGCTGGTGCTCGATGCGGCCCCGCAATACGTGATCCCGGCCAGCGTCAGCTTTGTCGCTGGTGAGGCGCAGTTCACCCCCAAATTTGTCGAGACGGAGGAGGAGCGCGAGAACCTGATGTTCCGGGTCAAGCTGCGCATCCCGCCCGAGATCCTCGCCGACTATCAGGACGTGGTGAAGACCGGTGTCCCCGGTCTGGCCCATGTGCGCGTCGATCCGGGCGCGGAATGGCCTGCCTCTCTGGCTGTCCGGTTGCCCGATGTCGACTGAGACGATCACCGTCGATATGGCGCATATCAGCCACCGCTACGGGGCGATTTCGGCGCTGAATGATGTCAGTCTGCGCTTTGCGCAGGGCGATATGGTGAGGCTGATCGGTCCGGACGGGGTTGGCAAATCCACGCTTCTGGGCCTGATGGCCGGGATCCGGAGGATACAGCAGGGCCGGGTCGAAGTGCTGGGCGGCGACATGGCAGACCCCACGCATCGCGCCGCAAGCTATCCGCGCATCGCCTACATGCCGCAGGGCCTCGGGCGGAACCTCTACCCGACGCTGACGGTCCACGAGAATGTCGATTTCTTCGGTCGGCTCTTTGGTCAGGGCCCCTCAGAGCGTAAGGATCGGATAAGGGAGCTTCTGGAGAGTACCGGACTGGCCCCGTTCGCGGCGCGTCCGGCGGACAAGTTGTCGGGCGGCATGAAGCAGAAGCTGTCGCTTTGCTGTGCGCTGATCCATGACCCGGACCTGCTCATCCTCGATGAGCCCACGACCGGTGTCGATCCGCTGTCGCGCAAACAGTTCTGGGAGCTTATAGACCGCATTCGCGCGCGCAGCAAAGGCATGACAATGGCCATCGCCACGGCCTACATGTCGGAGGCCGAACGCTTTGACCACGTCGTTGCGATGGATGAGGGCCGGATTCTGGCAACCGGCACACCGCAGGATCTGCGCGTCCAGGCCGGGGCGGATACGCTGGAAGGGGCGTTCATTGCCTTCCTGCCCGAAGAAAAGCGCAAGGGCCATGGATCGGTGCATCTGCCGCCGCGCGACGTGGCCGAAGAAACCTCCGCCATCAAGGCCGAGGGGCTGACCAAGCGGTTCGGCGACTTCACTGCCGTTGACAATGTCAGTTTCGAAATCGGGAAAGGCGAGATTTTCGGATTTCTCGGGTCAAATGGGTGCGGCAAGACCACCACGATGAAGATGCTGACCGGTCTGCTGGATCCGACCGAGGGTCATGCACAGCTCTTTGGCAAGCCGGTGGACAGCAGCGATCTCGCGACGCGGCGCCGCGTCGGCTACATGTCGCAATCGTTTTCTCTCTATGTGTCCCATCCCGGATGATCATATAGACCCTCGCCGAACTGCATTGTTCATGGCAAGATCGATCCTGCGCGAGGTTCGGGACGAGGAAATGA
>NZ_FODS01000041.1 GCF_900110425.1 Salinihabitans flavidus
AGCAGCCGAGGAACCGGAACACGATCATCTCCCGGCCGATGCGCTTCGACATGATCTGTGAGGCGAACGGCATCGAGCACCGGCTGACCAAACCCAACCATCCATGGACCAACGGCCAGGTCGAGAGGATGAACCGCACGATCAAGGACGCGACGGTCAAGCGCTTCCACTACGACAGCCACAATCAGCTACGCACGCACCTCACAGACTTCATGGCAGCCTACAATTTCGCCCGGCGGCTCAAAACTCTCGGCGGCCTCACGCCCTACGAATACATCTGCAAGGTCTGGACCTCAGAGCCGGATCGTTTCATCCTAAATCCGATCCACCAGATGCCGGGACTAAACACCTAGCCGCTTTCGGGCTCATACGGAGCAGTGCCCTGTATTGTGCACATTCCGCTGTTCGGATTGTGAACGCGAAGGCAAAATTCGTTGTCGCAACCTTGGCGGTTTTTCACCTATTATGCGTATCCACAGCGCCGCCCGCGTGCGGCGGCGTCGACGATTCTGAACAAGGGGGATCCCACATGACCTTGCGTCCAAGGACGATCAGGGCCTGTATGGCCATTGCGGGTTGGCTGATCTGTACAGCGGCAGGGGCGAGTCCGGCGCCTGACGAGGTGAGCGAGGCGGAGGCTGTTCCGGAGGTCGTGATGACGCTGGTTCCCCAAGACGAGCCGCTCCTTTACGTCGGCGCGGCCGAGGTGGTGCGCCAGATGACTGGAGCGGACTCGTTCAACGCGACTGATCGTTGGAACATCCATGGCACGGACCTCGGCCACATGATCCTTCACAAGGACGCGCTTTACATGGTGTTCGGCGACACCTACGGACCCAATGGCGGCGCCTGGCGCAGCAGCACAATGGCCCGGCTTGCCGATCCCGACCCGCGCGGCGGGTTCACGTTTTCTGCGATGATAGAGGCCGCAGACGGCACCGCCAAGGAACTCATCCGATCAGACAAGATTCCGGGCTTCGAATGGACCGTGATTCCCACCAACGGCATTTCACTCGGTGAGCGGATGGTGCTGCACTACATGGCAGTGCGGATGTGGACATCGGACGGGCGCTGGATCGTCCGCCAATCGGGCCTTGCCTATTCCGACGACGACGGACAATCGTGGCAGCGCTCGCCCTCGGCGATCTGGCCGGCCAACACCGGATTCGAGCAGGTTGCTTTCGTCGAGAACGACGGGATGATCTACAGCTTTGGTATCCCTCAGGGTCGCTTTGGCGTAGTGAGCCTGCGGCGCGTCCCGCACGCGGCGATGTTTGATCCCGCTGCCCACCGCTATTGGGACGGCAGTGGCTGGGTGGCTGACCATGCCGCCGCCGCGCCGGTTGTCCCGGCACCTGCGGGCGAGCTTTCTGTCGCGTGGAGCGAAGCCCACCAGCGCTGGATGATGATGTATCTCGACGAGAAGCGCGGCGCGATCGTGCTTCGCACCGCTCCGACGCTCGTCGGTCCGTGGAGCGATGCACAGAATGTGGCGCAGGCCCGTGACTTCCCCGGCCTCTATGCGCCCTATATCGTGCCCGGTTCCGAGATCGACGACACGGTACATTTCACCATGTCGCGTTGGAAACCGCTCTACAACGTCTTCTTGATGAAGGCGGCGCTGATGACCGAGATGCCTGTTGTCGCCGTGGATCAAGGGCTGAACGATACGGCCAACCCTCCCCGGTTCAAGATTCCCTGATCAGCGTCGCAGCGGACTTGCCCGACAAAACCGGCGCAACTGGTCGGCGGATTCACGCTTAAGCGGGTTCAATCATGTAGCGATCGCTTTTTTGTTGTCGGGCAACGACGGTAGGCTCAACGATGAATGCGCTGGCTGGCCGACTGACGGGGTCTGGACGGTTTGTACGCTGGTGCTGGCCCACAGTGTTGGACACATGGAATCGCCGCGACACGCATCCAAAGGACAAAAAAGCCAAGGAACGGGCATGACTGTTCGTAAAAGCCATAAAAGCCAACAGGACCATGGCGAATTTTTGTCAGAGCACCTTTGGCGGTCAGACGGGCGGGGTGCAGGCCCGGCATCGCTCGGATGAGTGCGCAGAACGAAGGGATCAAGTCACCAGAGCCGCGCTCGGAGACGGTGCTGGTTGTTGACCTCGACGGCACACTTATGCGAACGGACATGCTCTTCGAGACTTTCTGGGCCGCCTTGTCCATACGCTGGCAGAACCTCCTCGCGGCGTTGCGCGTGCTCCCGGAAGGGCGCGCACCTCTCAAGCGGAAGCTCGGGGAACTTGGTTCGGTGGATGTTGCAGGGCTGCCCATAAACAGGGACGTTCTGGCCTATGTGCAGCGCTGGCACGACGAGGGAGGGCGGACAGCGCTTGTCTCGGCCGCAGATCAGAAGCTGGTCGCTCAGGTCGCCGAGCATCTCGGTCTCTTCGACGAGGTACACGGGTCGGACGGAACGCTGAACCTCAAGGGCGCAAAGAAGGCCGCGTTTTTGTCCGAGCGCTTTCCCGGTGGTTTCTCCTACATGGGAGACAGTCATGCGGACTACGCGATCTGGGAAAAGGCGACGCATGCGGTCACAATTGATGTGCCCCGGTCACTGCGGGCTCGGGTCGATGGTCTGCCGGTCGAAGCCGAGCATCTAACGACGCGGCGGCCTCTCGCTGAGGCTGCTCTGCACGCGATGCGGCCACACCAGTACCTTAAGAATGTGCTCATCTTCCTGCCGCTAATCGCAGCGCATCGACTCGACGCCATGACGCTCATGCAGGCGGCGCTGGCCTTCGTGGCTTACAGCCTTGTCGCATCGTCGGTGTATCTGCTGAACGATCTTCTTGATCTCACTGCGGACCGAGCCCATCCGCGTAAGCGCGAACGCCCGCTTGCCTCGGGTGCGCTGCCGCTCTCGTGGGGAACCGCGATGGCACCGATGCTGCTGATCGCGGGTGTCCTGTTCTCGCTGCCGCTGGGTCCGGATTTTCTTGCGGTGATGGGGATCTACTACTTCGTTACAACGGCCTATTCCTTTGCGCTCAAGCGCCGACTTGTCCTGGATATCTGCACGCTGGCTTCACTCTACACGTTGCGGATCATTGCTGGCGGAGTTGCAACGGGTATTTCCCTGTCGGTCTGGCTACTTGCCTTCTCGATGTTCTTTTTCTTTTCTATGGCTGCGGTCAAACGCCAGACTGAGTTGGTGTCGCGCGTAACGGAAGGTGAGGAAACAATGCAGGGCAGGGGTTACACGAGCGGCGACTTGCCACTGGTCGCCAACATGGCGGTAGCATCGGGTTATGTTTCGGTACTGGTCATGGCTCTCTATCTCAACTCGCCGGCGGTGACGCTCCTCTATTCATCCACGGCGCCGCTCTGGGGTATCTGCCTGATCCTGCTGTACTGGATCAGCCGGATGGTGCTTCTGGCCCACCGCGGAGAAATGCACGACGATCCGGTGGTGTTTGCGGCACGCGATCGCGTGTCGATTCTCTGTGCCGGGTTGATCCTTGGCCTTGCGGTGGCCGGGACGGTTCTATGACGGCGACCTCCCTGGTCACACGATATGCGGGTTTTGCGGGGCTCGCGACGCTTTCCAATCTTGGGGCGCAACGTCTGGTGCTCGAAGTGGATGACGGGCCGGTCGGCTTTGCAACGGCGGTTCTTGTTGGCACCCTTGTCGGGCTGATGTTGAAATACGCGCTCGACAAGCGATGGATATTCGGCGACCGCTCGAGTGGGGTTGCCATGCACAGCCGCAAGTTCACGCTCTACACGGCGATGGGGGGCGTCACGACCGCGATCTTCTGGTCCACCGAAACAGCGTTCTGGTTGATTTGGCAGAGTGATCTCGCGCGCGAGACAGGCGCTGTGCTGGGCCTCACTGTGGGCTACGTCGTCAAGTACCGGCTCGACCGGCGTTTTGTTTTCACCGACACAATGCTTGGACGGAAATGAATAATGTCTGCGTTCCGCACAGTCGAACTTGCTGGCTGGGGTCGCTATCCGCGCCGGCCGGGTCCCGTTGCACATCCGCGATCGGTGGACGAGATCGCAACGCTGCTTCAAGGGGGAGGCATCATCGCGCGCGGTAACGGTCGCGCCTATGGCGACAGCGCGATGGGGGCCGCAGCCACGCTGGATCTGCGTCGCCTGGACCGGATGCTCGCGTTTGACGCACAAAGCGGGCAGCTTGTGGCCGAGGCGGGAGTGCTGCTTGGCGACGTGATCGCGGCCTTTCTGCCGCAGGGCTGGTTCCCGCAGGTCACGCCGGGGACAAAGTTCGTGACCCTTGGCGGCGCAATCGCCGCCGATGTCCACGGCAAGAACCATCACAGGGACGGCTCCTTCGGGGCCTTCGTTGACTGGATCGACGTGATGAACGCCGATGGCAAGGTCGTGCGCGCAAGCCGGGAAGAGCAGGCAGACCTGTTTGCCTGGACGGTGGGGGGCATGGGCCTGACCGGCGTGATCCTGCGCGCGGCCATACGTCTGCGTCCGGTCGAAAGCGCCTGGATCGCGCAGCAGACGATCCCCGCGCCCAGCCTGCGCCACGCGATGGACGCCTTCGAGGCGGCAGACGACGCCCTCTATTCGGTCGCCTGGGTCGACTGCCTTGCCAAGGGGCCTGCATTGGGCCGGTCGCTGGTGATAACGGGCGACCATGCGCGCGCGGCGGACCTGCCGACACAGTACCAAAGCAAACCCTTCGAAACGCCGCGCAAGCGACGCCTCTCGCTGCCCTTTGACGCACCCGCAGCGGCGCTCAACGGCTTGTCGGTCCGGGCTTTCAACGCACTATATTGGAAACGGGGGCAGCGCGCGCCGCGACACCGGCTGATCGACTGGGACAGCTACTTCTATCCGCTGGATGCCATCCTTGGCTGGAACAGGATCTATGGGCGCCGCGGATTTCTGCAGTTCCAATGCGCACTACCGCTTGAGACGTCAGAGACGGGGCTGGCGGCACTGCTGTCCGAGACGGCAAAGGCCGGTCAGGGCTCGTTTCTTGCGGTGCTGAAACGATTTGGTGCGCAGGAGAGCCGATTTTCGTTCCCGATGGCGGGCTACACACTGGCGCTCGACTTTCCGGCGAACGCGCGGACGTTTGCGCTTCTTGACAGGCTGGATGCCATCACACTCGATCATGGCGGGCGGTTCTACCTTGCCAAGGACGCGCGACTTGCTGCGTCGTCGCTACACCGCGCCGATCCGCGCGCGGAGACGTTCAGAAACATGCGCCGGGAGGCGGGACTCGACCGCGCCTTCGCCTCGGCGCAATCAGAAAGGCTGATCCTATGAAAGACACGGTTCTCGTTCTTGGCGGGCGTTCTGACATCGGTCTCGCGGTGGCGCACCGTTTTGCCGCGGCGGGACATCCCATGGCACTCGCTTTGCGCAATGCCGAAGACCTTGAGGCGGCACGCGCCGACATCGCCCTGCGCCACGACATCCAGGCATCGCTGCACGAATTCGATGCGCTGGACACAGGCGCGTTGCGAGGTTTTGTCGAGAGCTTCGATCCGGTGCCGGGTGTCGTTGTCTCGGCGGTCGGCGCCATGGGGGATCAGGCCGAAAGCGAGTGTGATCCCACTGCCGCGGCGCTCGTGATGCGCTCGAACTACGAGGCGCCGTCGCAGGCGCTGGAATTGTTCGCCGGACGAATGGAGGCGCAGGGTCACGGAACCCTTGTCGGAATATCCTCGGTCGCGGGCGACCGCGGGCGGGCATCGAACTATGTCTACGGATCGGCCAAGGCCGGGTTCACGGCCTATCTTTCGGGTTTGCGGAACCGCCTGTCGCAGACCGGGGTGCATGTGGTGACGGTCAAGCCGGGCTTTGTCGCAACGCGGATGACCGAGGGAATGGACCTCCCCGCCGCTCTTACCGCCACACCCGACGAGGTGGCAGAGGCGGTCTTCCGAGCGGTTGAGCGTCACCGCTGTGTTGTTTACGTCAAACCGATCTGGTGGGCGGTGATGCGTGTCATATGCTCCATACCCGAACCGATCTTCCGCAAGACGCGCATTGGTGCCTGAATAGAATCGTGGAATTTGAGCCACTCCCCAATCCACGGACAGATTTCAGTTTAGATGTTTGATCCCGGACTTTGATTGTGCAGTGTTTTCCATGGAATGGAAGGAGGCGCTATGGGCCAGATCCCTCCTGAGAGTGCCACCACGATAGTGGCAATTCGTTAGGCCATTGATCGCACGAACGAATTCGCCTTCATCGCATTGCCCGGTGCAGAACCGCCGCCAATCTTCTCAAGCATCTTGCCGAAGCCGTGCCTTACACGATCACATCCACTATCGCATGTATGTCAATGCCGAGGGAGACGCCGGGATGGAGCGCGCGCTTAGAAAGGCGTCAGGCGGGTATCACGCGCGTCCAGATCGGCTTGATCACCTTTACCCCAAGCGGGATGAGGGCTGCGCCAAGCGCCAGTCCGACAAGCCCGTCGATACCCGCAGTCACCGTCCATTCCACCGCTCCCGTCCACTCGCCCATACCACTGGCGGCGGCCACGGCCACATGATGTATCCAGTCATACATCGCCGGATATCCCATCTCACCAAGCGCGTGCAGAATGATGGATCCCCCCACCCACAGCATCGCCGCCGTCCCCACCACCATCAACAGTTTCATGAACACCGGCATGGCCTGCACGATCCCCCGGCCAAGCGCGCGGGTCAGGCCCAGTTGGCCTCGTTCGGCCATGAAAAGCCCCATGTCATCGGCCTTTACGATAAGCGCCACCGCGCCATAGACCAGCATGGTGATCCCCACGGCCACCGTCGCCAGCGTCGCGGCCTCCATCAAGAAACTGCTTTTGGGTATGGCCGCCAGCGCAATGGTCATGATCTCGGCCGAAAGGATGAAATCCGTCTTGATCGCGCCTGCGACCTTTTGTTCTTCAAGATGCGCCTTATCGCCTTCGGAGTGGCTGCCGTCCGGGCCACCGTGTCCCTTCCCGAACCCCACCGCATGGGCGACCTTCTCGGCCCCCTCGAAACACAGATACATCCCGCCCAGCATCAGAAGCGGCGGGATCAGCCATGGGGCGAAAGCCGACAGCGCCAATCCCGCGGGCAACAGGAATACCAGCTTGTTGATCAACGACCCCCGGGCGATCCGCCACACGATTGGCAATTCGCGAGCGGGCGAGAAGCCCTGCATGTATTTCGGGGTCACCGCGGCGTCGTCGATCATCGCGCCCGCAGCCTTTGAGCCCGCCTTGGCCGCCTGGCCCGCAACGTCATCTACCGACGCCGCTGCCATCTTGGCCAGCCCCGCCACATCATCGAGCAACGCCATCAAACCGCTCACGTGATTGTCCCCCGCAAACCTGCAGCGCCTTTGGTCTGACGCAATTAGAGTGTTATGACGCTTTTCGCCTTTCTCGCAAAGGTCGCGCCGTCAGCATCGCCGACATTTCCCGATTGCAATTGCTGCGGCAAGAAGGAACGGTCGGCTAGGCAACCGGATCAGGAAGACCCTTGACGACGCCGGCTTGCAAGACATTCGGATCGTAGGCCTTGCGTGCGAAGACCACACGCACGTCATCGGCAAAGCTCTCCAGAGGGTCCATCGGATAGTCGGGATCGAAACTCGATTGATCCCATCGCTCGCAGAAATCCGCGCAGCTTTGATAGCAGGGATGATCCTTGAACCGCTGACGCTCCTCGGGATCCCAGCCATAGTGCAGGGCGTAGTAGGCCATTTGGAAAATGCCGTGATGCTCGACGACCCATGCAACCTCCTCACGGACATATGGGCGCAGGATCTCCGCGGCCATCCGATCGTGATTCTGTGGTGCGAGCCTGTCGCCAATGTCGTGCAACAGTGCAGCCACGACCCAGTCCCGGTCCGCCCCGTCGTGGCGCGCACGCGTGGCGGCCTGAAGACCGTGCTCGAGCCGGGTGATCCTGTAGCCCGACAGGGTCTCTTCTGCCTGCGCAGCCAGTTCCCTCAACAGCCGATCGGCAGTACCTGCCACGAAGGGCTTTTCGAGTGTATCGAGCAGCTCGTAATCCTCCCGGGTGCCGTCTTTCATCTGCGTGAAGGAAACCGTGGGTTGCTTCTCGCTCATATTGCTGCCTCCGTCTTGCCGTTGTCGCGCTTCGCCGGGTCCTGTCGTGAAGGTGGTTGACCAACCTTGCACCACCTGTTCGCAATGCGCCAGATCACTTGACCACATGTAACGCCAAGATCAAACTCTCGTGGTGACTTCAGTTCATCTGTGGAATACCGGCAATTGGACCTTTAAGCTGGCGCCCATTGCCACAACAATAAAACGGCTTGAAGGCAGGTGTGCATGACAAGATATGTGGGGTTGGCCTATTGTTCCAAGCCGACAAACTTCTCATTCGAGCAGTCCGAAGAAATTCTGCGGGTCTCTCAACGCAACAATGAGCGCGACGCGCTTACCGGTGCATTGATCTACGACAACAACACCTATCTTCAGTGGCTTGAAGGGGGTGCGAACGAAATTCGGGCTGCTTTTGCGCGGATCTCCCGCGATCCTCGCCATGGCAAGATCAAGCTCCTGGCCGTGCAGGAACTCGATGATCGTTGGTTCCCCGACTGGTCAATGACGGCTGCAGTCACGCAGGATCAGACATTGCGCGGCCTCAAGCTGGTGCCGCACCTGTCGCTTTCACAATTCAACCCCTTCGACTGGTCCGAAGAAGATGTAACCTACTTCATGGATGCGCTCAGTGATTACCTGACAAAACGTCCGGCTCCAAAATCTGAGCCGCTTAAAGACGACAGTGTTTCACCGAGGGTGGTGGGAGGCAACCCGCTGGCCAGTCTTGATCGGCGCCTGCATAGAATTCTCTGAAGCGCATAATTCGGCAGTCACCCCCGAAACCGGTGGATGAATTTCACAGTATCGGGGTAGAAAACACGAATGGGGTGCTGGACCGGCTCGAGGACGGAAACTCAAGTGCTGGACATCGGCTACGGTATCGGCGACCCCGCCCGCAGCATTGTGTCATGGCCTGGAATCACGGCAATGCCGTTCAGTACTCTTATGCCGAACACCTCAGCACACCCTGACAAAACCGGTCAGGTACAAGGTCGCACACAGGCCAATCTGTCAGCGACGATACTGACTTCAACCAGGCCGACTTTAAGTAATATTCAGCAATATCCATATCAACAACTGTTTGCTAATGTTGTTCAACAAGATAGCATTTCACCACAGTTGGCAGGAATGTCTATCCATGTCCTTGCATTTCAAAAAGATTCTGATCCTGACTAACAGCAATGATCAACCGGGCGCCGTCGTGGCCGATAACACGGTTGCTGTTCTACGTTATGCGCAACTTGAACATGTGATAGTTGATATCGGCCCGGAGACCACCTTTCCTGATCTGGCAGAGTTTGACGTGATCCTGATTTGCACTGAGAACGTACAGGATTTGCCGGCAAGCAGTGCCCAAAAGGTGATAGACTTCGTATGTAAAGGCGGCGGCCTTGGTGTGCTCTACAGGTGCACCCACGACGACTTGAACACTCTTTTCGGAATATCGCCGCCCGAGCTACGCAGCGCCTATATCACCCCTGACTACGGTGAAGAGGGCCTCCGGTTTCCAAGCCGTGCCTTGCCTGCTTTTGCAGGATTGACATTGGATGCAGCGGACATGGGCGGACACGCCATGCTGGACCTCTGGATTCTGCGGGATGTTGAAATCATTGCGACGACGATGAGCAGCAAGCCAGTTGCATGGAGTAATAGTTTTGGCGATGGCCGGGTGATTTACTGGAACACGGGTTTCCTCGGAGAGAAGCGGGCCCGAGGGTTGATCACCGAGACGATTCAGTGCCTGCGACCTATAGCCGTTATATCCTTGGCAAATGCCAGCGTTTTGCAAGTGGATGATTTCCCTGCACCTCTGAGTGATACACTCCATGGCGCCGTGGCCGACGAATTTCCGGAAATCATGGCGTCAGAGTTCTATTGCACTATCTGGTATCCCGATCTGATCACCTTGGCCGAGACAGTGGGAAAACCACTTAGCCTTTTTTGTATGTTCGACTACACGAATCGGACGACGCCTCCATTCGCTCCCTGGCGCAACGCGGCGCTCGAGGCAGGTGCGGGGAATCCCGACACTGATACATTCGTTGCAGGGCGCGTCTTGCCTCCTGCTGAAATGGGCCTGCACGGATTTAATCATCTGACCCTCACCAATAGTGCATGGCCGGATCACACGGCCATGAAGGCCTCCCTCAAGGCAGCGCTCACGATCTGGGATGAAATGGGATTTGGTCCTGCGCCGACGGCATATGTCCCGCCAAATAATGAATATGATCGGGTTGGAGCCGCTGCGTTGCGAGCGGCCTGCCCGACGGTAAGAGTGATCAGCGGAAGCTACATCGGCGTGAGCGAGGCGCTTGGCGGCAATCGCGAGTTCGGACCCGAGCCGTGGGAACCTTCGCTGTTCTGCCTGCCACGGGCGACATCGGGCCACGAGTGCAAAATGGAAACCCTTTTCGATGCCGCCAGCCAGATTGCCACGTTCGGAACCTGGACTCACTTCATACATGCTGACGACATATGCGACTCCCCAGCGCAGGGGGCGGCGACCAGCGGGCATCGCAACCCTCGCAATCTGCCTTGGCGAGGCGGCGCGAGTAACCCCGGATTGCTGAACGAACTGACTCTGCTGCTACACACGATGAAACGCCGGTTTCCTTGGTTGCGAGGCATGACGACAACAGCGGCGGCCGATACCGTCGCGTCCTTTTTCAAGAGTCCGTGGGCAGTTTCCGTGGAGTATACTCAGGTAAGAATCGTCGGGGTGCAAGGCAGTCATTATCAGGTTCGCCTGAACGGTAACCCTAGGCCACGCATCAGAAAATGCAATGGCGCTCGGGTGCTACACCACGAACATGCCACAGACTATTCGCTCTATTTTATCGCTCAGGAGGCGGACGAAGTAAGGATCGAAATCAGCTGTCAGACACGAATTTCGAGAATAAAAAGAAACCTACGTCGGTTGGTATCAACCTAAGGTTCCAGAAAGTGGGAATAGCCAGCCGCTTCTACGGCGGCTTCAAATTCGGCATAATTGCAGATGTCATCGGACAACCTGTCTGACGTGGCCTTGCGATATCTGAGAGCTATGGTTTCAGGGGCTACAAGGCCCAGATAGCCAAAAATTAGCTCAATAGTCTCGACGGGATCAGAGGCCAGTTCTTCATACTCAATTCTCAGGGCGATTCCTTCAAACACGCTTTCGACGCTCTTCTCCAGTGATGCTTCCATTTTTGCAAAAATTGCCGTCAGCCGGATCGCTTTCTCAATATCGATCGATGCAGGCCCGGGTTTGGGTTCTTCGGCGCGAACCGCCCACGGACTATTCCACTCCCCCGTCATTTGTGTTGCCCTCTCTTGCGCCCGCAACTGGGAAATTGCTGCCTTAAGATGATTTCCACGGGTCATTGTCACAAGCTTAAACCCATGCTCCCGAAGTTGCAGGAGGTAGGATTCTGGCTCTACCAGAGAACGATGAGAAAGCTTTAGACCGGCAACAGGCGTGACGCCAGCATGCGTGTCAACAAATTCCTCAAGCTGTGTCGATTGTTGTTTGGCCACTTCTGCCCTGCAAAGACCGTTTCGATGACCTTCCGTTCGGATGCGGGTTGTGGGTTCGTTGTCCACACTGACACCAGGCGTCTGGCTTAGGGTCGCGCAGACCAGATTGCTGCCGACCCTTCCCCAAGGCATCAGGATAGCAAAAAAGATTGTCCCGCGCGCGTTCAATGGGTGCGCCTGATCTCGAGGCTCAAAGGCGCCCCAGCAAATGCTTGAATACCGCTAAGCGTCTTGGGCTCCTATAAACCCAGTTTGCAACGCCTTCCCTAATACGAGATGGAGGTGTCGCGGGGCCGGACGCTACCTTCCAATGATCCTTGTATTTGATATGATCGCAGTACCAAGCGGAATAGCGTTCCCGCAAGAGATGTCGCTTGAGCGGTCCACGACGGCCACCCCGGTACCTTTCTATCGCTCTCTGCCAGAACTTAGGCCAGTTTCGGGTTGTTTCTTCCCAAGTCCAGTTGCTGATCTGTTCGAGATTCTCCTCGCTCAATCGGGGCAACAGCGCGCGATCATACAACAGGCGCTTCAAGGCTTCAGTCATTGCCGCGATCGTGCGTTCGGGTAAAATGAATTCTGATTGCAGCGGCCCGAAGACATCAGGCACGATCCCGACACGGGTTGATACCACTGGTACACCTGAGGCCATCGCCTCGAGCACCGGGTTTGGGGTACCTTCGATTTCAGAGGAGCAGACCAGGACGTCAATCTCGCCGTAGTAGGAGACCATTTCGGCATGATTACGCATTTGCACGGTCGAATCCGCAAAGTGCGAAACAACATCGTGGCCGTCCGCCTTGAGAGCATCAATGGCGGGGATGAGGATGGAATTGAGCCCTTTGGCATCCCGCACCGGGTCATTGCCCCAAGCTGAGTTTCCGACCCATCCAACGGTCAACGGGCCCGCTGACCGTGCCAATCTTTCCAGATTCGCCGGCTGAAATCGATTGGTGTCGACTCCATCCGGAATGACCGCGAGAGGATCACCGAAACACTCTATGTCGGAATAGATCGCCTCAAGCGCACCTGACGACACGCTGTAGCCGTCCATGAATGAGAATGCCCGCTCACGCCACGGAAAGTGCCGCGGCTCCAAAAATAGGTGATCATAGACCGAGGCGGTGATGGTCGTTCCGCTGATCGCTTCAAACAAGGCCTCCGGTGTATTTTGAAAGCGAGATGACGCCTTGAATAGCGTTTCGGGATTGAGCATGTGCTGCACATCTTCGCGCCAGAAGAAATGCACAACGTCGAAACGGTCCATAATCTTGAAGACCTGGTTTAGAAAAACCTCCGGGTATCCGACCGACCCAGCCATGTAATAGCGTTCAAAGTCGTATTTGTCCGAATGCTGGCGCACGATCTGATCACAAATGTTGTCATAGGCCCAATTTGGGATGTCGGGACAGAGCAGAATGCGTGGCTTGGTCATATCGCTTCCCGAGACAACAGTGGATCATCGAGGCTGCGGGTTAACCCTTCTCGCAATGTGATCGGCTGGCGCAGGCCGAGAAGTTGCAGCATCTGGCTGGTGCAGCCCTTGGAATGCTTGATGTCCCCCAAACGAGCTGGCGCAAAACGAGGTTCTTTGCGATTGCCCCCGAACTGGACATCAATGATGCGACTTACCTCCAGCAGCGAGACCGAGTGCCCCGTGCAGACATTGCTCACCCAACTTTCAGGAATGTTCCTCAGCCGCTTCATTGCGGCAACAAAAGCCTGAACCACATCAAGGACATGGATAAAATCACGCGTTTGTTCCCCATCGCCGAATATCTGATTTGGTCGATCAAGCCGTTTATTTCGGCAAAACTGAGCCAGCACGCTGGAGTATGGCGATGTCGGATCCTGACCATTGCCGTAGACGTTGAAAAGCCGCAAACCCGCAGATGGCAACCCATGGATGCGCCAAAAAGCACGGGCATGGTGTTCGCAACTAACCTTGTCGGCGCCGTAAGGAGAGATCGGGCGCTCTGGAAGGCTCTCGTGGCAGACCTCACCACTTCTATCTCCGTACACTGCTGCCGAAGAAGCGTAGACAACCGGCACACCGCCTTGAGCCTGAGCGGCGCTAAAGACGTTCATCGTGCCAGCGCAATTCGTTGAATGGGCGCTAGCCCAGTTCGCGATGCAGTCCCGAACGTCAGCATTCGCGGCGAGGTGAAACACGCCGTCAACACCCACCATCGCTTTACCGAGGGCGGCAAGGTCTCTTATGTCCGCGCGAACGTGGCGTATTCCTGGGGCAGGCGCATCACGACACACACGGATATCAAGGACTGTCACCGCGTCACCAAGCGCTGCCAACCTCCTGGTGAGATGTCCACCTATGAAACCTGCGCCCCCTGTCACCAGCCACCGACTGCTCATAACGGTCTCCGATCCATTGCACGCTTGGCCAGCCGGATTGCGCCGGGACAGTAGCTGCGTACCAAGTCATAGCCGCGAAACAGCATGCGGTTGCGAACGATGATCCGGCGGGCCCGCGCCAACCCGCTTGGCCGTCTTTTCCGGAACCGTTCATACAATTGCCGATCAATGTCACGCGACTCCTCTTTTTGAGCAACTGAGCGGCGGGCGGCTTCAATCAACTCTTGCCAAATGGGCCAACGAGTGGACCAGGCGAGGGACTCACGACGACTGATATTTTCCGCCTGCATTCGCTCGACAAGAGCAGGCGTTGCAATCAACTTTTCCAACATGGCAACAAGAGCGTGAACCGCCCCGGGTTTACCGGAGAGTTTCTGGTTCAATGATTAGGCTACTTTTTCGACGGCATTCAAGCTTGCATAGAAGGCCTCCTCTGCTTCTTGCGGCGTGACGTAGCCAATGGCGCTGTGCAGGCGGGTGTTGTTATACCAGTCGACCCATTTCAGGGTTTCCCATTCGACCTGACCAACGGACTTCCAGGGGCCAAGGAACTTGATGACCTCGGTCTTGAACAGGCCGATGATGCTTTCGGCGAGGGCGTTGTCGTAGGAATCCCCGACGCTGCCGACTGATGTGTCGATGCCGGCCTCGGCGAGCCGCTCGGTGTATC
>NZ_FODS01000077.1 GCF_900110425.1 Salinihabitans flavidus
ACACCACGCGGATCCGGTTGGCCTCCCGGTCCTGCCTCAGCCCCCGGACCGATGGCGGTTTCGGCGGCGCGAATGTGACCGGCATCAGCGAAAGCCCCTGCGCTGGAACCGAGATCCGAGCAGCCCGTCATCGCGCGCATGCACACCGATCCGTTCATCGATCATCTGCGGAACCCGGTCGGCGATCGCCGCAGCCAGATCCTGCGCCTGTTCGTCGCTCTCGCCGGTCTCGGATCGCTCGACGCTGATATTGAGCTCTCCGATCAACGGCGCGGCACCGCCACGCGGCTCCGCGGGCCGGGGCATGTTTGGGGCCAGCGCGCCGCCATCCGCGAACTTCGGGAGCCGCATCTGGTTGAGCTTTTCCATGTAATCGAGCCCGTAGTAGTCCACGGCGCTGGCCCGCATCATGAACTCCCCGCGTGAGCCCAGAAGCAGGATATTGTCCTGCATGGTCGCGCCGGTGCCCTCAATGCGGCCCTGCGCACGCCCGCCGGACTGCAGACCGCCCCGGGCAAACCCGGGCAGGGAAACGGCGGCCGCCGGCGCGTCGTTGGTGGCCCCGCCCGCTTTCAGCCCCGGGATGCCCAAGAAGGACTCGCCCGAGCCGTCCCCGGTGAAAATCCCGGCGATCAGATCGGCCAGGTAATCGAACACCGGATCGAGCGCGAGGTTCCACAGGCGCCGGCTGATGTAATCGGCCATGTCGCCAAAGGCTTCGGCGATATTGCCGGGACTCTTGCGGATCTTCTCGAAAGCGCCCTCGACAGCGCGGCGCGCGCTCATCAGCTCATCAATCTTGCCAAGCTCGCTTTGTCGCGCCCGCTCCTGCTCCACGGTGCGCCGCGAGAGCGCATCGGCTTGCCGCTCGATCACCTGGCGCAGGGTTTCGCCGGTTCCGATCGTCATCCGATCGACGTCGATCCCCTTGCGTTTGGCTTCGGTCAGCGCCTCAAAGATATACCGCAGCCGGATCTGCTCCTCAGCCGATTTGCCGACCAACGCGCTTTCGAGCTCGAGCTGAGCCATGCGGCTCTCACCGGCCCCGACCAGCTGATCGATCAACTCGCGCTCGCGCTTTTGGTCTTCCAGCCGCTGGGCCCGGGTCTTGGCCACCTGCGGGTCTTCGCTGGGAATAGCGGTGCCGACACGGGCGGAGGTGATAATCCGGTCCGGCACATGGCGGAGCCCTTCCCATTCATTGCGCAGCCCCTCGATGCCCTGCCCGCCCCGCCGGCGGATG
>NZ_FODS01000059.1 GCF_900110425.1 Salinihabitans flavidus
GTAAGCGTCCGGCGTCACTGCTCTGCCGCGCATAGAGGGTGATCGATAGTGTCCACTACGAGATAGTGGACACTATGGGGGCGTGATGGCGCGTCGGACGAAGCGGCTTTGGACGGACGAGGAGAAGCGGTCGATCTGTTTGCAGACGACGGCACCGGGCGTGTCGGTTGCGCGTGTAGCACAGCGTTACGCGATGAACGCCAACCTGATCTTCAAGTGGCTGCGCGACCCGCGCTATGCGCCAGAGCCCTTGGCGGAGCCAGATGCGGCCTGTTTCCTTCCCGTCGAGATCGTTGATCGCCCCATGCACGACGATAGCAGCGCCGCCACAGACGCCGTCCCCCCGACAGGCGCGATAGAGATCGACACCGCCTGTGGTCATAAGCTGCGGATCAGCGGGGCCTACGATCCCGAGGCGCTGGCCCGGCTGATCCGGGGTCTATCCGGATGATCCCGGTTCCGACGAACACGAAGGTCTGGCTGGCGGCAGGCGTGACGGACATGCGGCGCGGGTTCACCACGCTCGCGGCCCAGGCGGAGACGGTGCTGAAGCAGGACCCGTTCACCGGGCACATGTTCGTCTTCCGCGGTCGACGCGGTGATCTGATCAAGATCATCTGGTGGGATGGCCAGGGTGCATGCCTGTTCAGCAAGCGTCTGGAGAAGGGCCGGTTCGTGTGGCCGTCGGCGAAGGAGGGCAAGATCGCGCTGACGCCGGCGCAGCTGGCGATGCTGCTGGAAGGGATCGACTGGCGTCTGCCACAACGAAGCTGGACGCCTCTCAAGGCGGGATAAATCGGTCCCGATGGCGGGTTCGGGATTCCTGTCTCACTCCTGTTTTGCTATGATTAGCCATGCTGGACGTTGCCAAATCCCTGCCGGAAGATCCCGAGGAACTACGACGGTTCACGGCGCTTCTGCTTGCCGAGGTGAAGTCGCAGGCGATGCTGATAGAGAAGCTGCGTCACCAGCTGGCCGGTCACCGCAGCCATCGCTTTGGCACCTCGTCGGAGACGATCGAACAGCTTCAGCTGGCGCTCGAGGCGAGCGAGGTCGCCGTCGCCAAGATGACCGCGAAGCTGCGGCTCCCGGATGAAGAGGAGAAGGACAAGCCGAAGCGCCGTCCCATCCCCGATCACATCCCGCGCCAGGAGATCGAGCTGATCACTGGCGACGAGGACTGTGCCCATTGCGGCGGAACCCTTCGCCGCCTCGGCGAGGATGTGACCGAAGAGCTGGAGTATGTGCCAGGCCGGTTCATCGTAAACCGGATCGTCCGTCCCCGCATGGCCTGTTCCGGTTGCGAAGCCTTCACCCAGGCTGCTTTGCCATCGCGACCGATCGAGCGCGGTCGCCCCGGCCCTGGCCTGCTGGCCCATGTTCTGGTCTCCAAATACGCCGACCATCTGCCGCTCTATCGCCAGAGCCAGATCTTCGAGCGCGAGGGGCTCGACCTCGACCGTTCGACACTGGCCGATTGGGTCGGCAAGTCCACCGCACTGCTGGAACCGCTCGCCGATGCCATCGGGCGGCATGTGCTGGCCGGACAGGCGATCTTCGCGGACGACACCCCGGTGAAGATGTTGGCGCCCGGCACCGGCAAGACGGCGACAGCGCGTCTCTGGGCCTATGGTCGGGACGAGCGGCCTTGGAATGGCGATGCTCCACCCGCCAGTTGGTATTGCTTCTCGCCCGATCGGAAAGGCCAACATCCGAAGGATCATCTGGCAAGCTATCAAGGCTGGATGCACGCCGACGGCTATGCTGGGTTCGAGGACATCTACCGATCCAGCGACATCCACGAGGTCGCCTGCATGGCCCATGTCCGGCGCAAGTTCGTCGATGTCCACAGGGCCCAGGGGTCGGCCATCGCCGACGGTGCCATCCGACGCATAGCGCAGCTCTATGCGGTCGAGAAGGAAGCGCGAGGATCGCCACCTGACCAGCGCGTCGAGATCCGGCAGGCGAAGGCGGCGCCGATCTTCGACGAATTGGAAGGCTGGCTACACGACCAACTGCCGACAGTTTCGGGCAAGTCGCCGCTGGCCATGGCGATCCGATATGGACTGACGCGCATGAAGCGGCTTCGGCCCTATCTCGACCACGGCTTCCTCGAACTGGACAACAACACGGCCGAGCGCGCCATGCGATCGGTGGCCATCGGACGCAAGAACTACCTGTTCGTCGGATCGCAGACCGGCGGCCGCGCCGCCGCCATCGCCTACACCCTGATCGAGACCGCCAAGCTGAATGGTGTGGACCCGCAGAGATGGCTCGCCGATACGCTGGCCTGCATCCCCGACTACAAGATCACCCGCGTAGATGATCTCCTGCCTTGGCACTGGTCGAATAAGGCGGCCTGACCGGACGCTTACGAAAAAAATAACCCCCGCGCACGTATGCGCGAGGGCAAGATATTGTCTCTCGGAAGAGAGCGCCACAAACGGTCAGGCGCGGTCGTCAATGACCACGACGACCTCGCTGTCCGACTTGATCTGCACCGCAACCACCTGATCGATGTGGTAGCCTTCAGCCTTGACGGCCGCTTCGATCTGTTGGTTGGAGCGGACGGCTTCTTGTGCCGAATCGGTTTTCATCTTCTCCGCGGAAAGGGCCTCGTCAAGCGCGGGCGCATCTGTGTCGGCGTTCCCTTCAAGGCTCGAGACAAGAACCGTGTCGACCTCGATTTCACCCTCGAGGGCTTCAATCTCGCCCGGCTCTGCGGAATTGCCGGCCTTCAGGGTTGAGGTCAACTCGCCATAGGTATTGATCTCGGCCAGTCCGTTTCCTGCGGAAGCACCAGTGCGCGTGTCCGCGCTGGCAGACGCACTGCCGCCGGCGTTGTCCGAGGTTGAAGCGCCTGCATCAACGTCTACGTCTACATCGGCCGCATTGGCGAAGCCAACGGGTGCAGCGGCAAGAATGGCGGACATTGCCAGGCTCGTTGCATTGAGTCGCATCAGATAATCTCCTTCGTCTGGTGGTCTCCAAACCGGCCCAACGGGCCAGTCCATGCGAAAACGCGCGGTGTGCAATCAGGTTCCGGGTCTGTTCGCGAGAACGCGGATCACCGCCTTCACACCGTTGATTCGGCGGGAAACTGCCGTAAAAGCTGGCGCCTCTATCCCCGGGCGCCCCTCAGAAAGAAGAAAGCCCCGCCGGCAAAAGCCGGCGGGGAGGCAGGGACAGGTTGCGAGGGCCGGGATACGCAAGAAAGTGCGTTCCGAGGGGAAGGGAGTTTGCCCTCGCTTCCATCAATACAATGCGCGGGATGATGAAAGGTTCCATGCCGGTTGCACATCCCTGGGCGCCAGATGCTTTTGCCCGACAATATGGAACAATACTCTGACAATCACGTTGCGTCAGTGATGCCGGTATTCCGTCCGACGGGATCAACGGGCACAAACAACATTAGAGGAGCATGAGATGAAGACTTGGATTATGGGTTTGATCGCATCTGGCGTTTTGGCACTTTCCGGCTGTCAAGCAATGTCCCCCGAAGCACGCACCGTAGCCGGCGCGGCCGGTGGCGCGGCGGCCGGTTTGATCACGGCTGACGCCTTGGATGCAAGTGACGAATGGCGCCTGATCTCTGCGCTTGGGGGCGCCGCAGCGGGTACAGTTGTGGCACAGAACACCCAAAACAACACATGCGCCTACGCCCGAGGTGACGGCACCTATTACCGGGCAGCATGTCCCTAAAGCTGCATAGAGGCCTCAGTGGGAGATTGACCCGCGGTCCGTGTCACCGGTGCTGGACAAGGGATTGCGAAGATCCGATGACGCGGATTAGGCAAAGCTCCATGCGACGTCAGGACCATGGGAGGCCTTTGGACAATGCGTCGGCGCCGGCCATCTGATTGATTGCCGGCGTCGATCAAGCAACGCCGACGGTTCGGACCGGAGCAGATCAGGACTCGCCAGAAGGTTCCCCGACTACGGTTGCAGGTCGGCTATCGCCTTCATACGGGGACCGGATCGAATAATCGGGCAAAGGATACCAAATCCGGCCCATATACCCCATTGACGTGAACCGATCCAACGGTTCGTCCTTGGCCCTCTCGCCGCGAAGGGCTATCTCCCGGACATGAGCTTTACATTCCCACGAGACCGGCAGCCGCCCCGTCAGGCGCCTCAGGCCGGCGCGCCGAGGTTCCTTTGGATTCTTGTGGGCGTCATGGCCGCGATCGAACTGGTTCTGAGCCTTTCGCAATCCGGCGTTTTCGGGCCGGAGAACCTGCGATGGCCCGCCTTCGTGCTCGGAGCATTCTGGCAGCCGGTTCTCTCGGGTGCGGTGCCGCCGGTCTATCCGGGTCAGACCGTCCTGATGTTCATCACTCACGCCTTTCTGCATGGCGGGATCATGCACCTTGCCCTGAACGGCGTTATCCTGCTGTCGCTGGGAAAGTTCGTCTCGAACCATGTCGGGGCGGGCAGGACACTGCTGGTTCTGTTGCTGTCGGCTGTCGGCGGTGCGGCCTGTTTCGGACTGATATCCTCCAGCACCGCGCCGATGATCGGCGCATCCGGCGCGGCCTTCGGTCTGATCGGCCTTTGGCAGGCCACGGATTACCGGATGCGGCGGCGATCCGGGCTTGCGTTGCAGCCGGTCGTCATGGCGATCCTGGCGCTGGTCGTCGCCAATATCGTCTTCTTCGTGGTCCTCTCCGGCGGCCTCGCCTGGGAGGCGCATCTCGGCGGGTGGATCGCTGGCTGGCTTTCGGGGCAAAGCTTCGCGCGGCGATGAAGGTCAGTGCCGGAAATCGAAAGAGTCGGCTGAAGAACTGGCCAACACGACATACCGCTTCGCGCAGAGCAAAAAACCACGCCTTGCAAAGCTGGGGCAAGGGGTTGGCGCGTTACGTCCATTTTCGTTCGCGCAGAAGCGAGACCTGCAAACGTTGATCAAGATCAGCGACGGTCACTTTCAGACAGGCTAAGCTGCGTTTCAGACTGGTCCGCTCCGCAGAGAGTTTTCAATGCAAACTGAGCCACGGCAGATTCGCCCGATTGGAATACCATCCTCGGCGCTCGCCGCCTTCCTCGGCATAACCTTTGTGATCACCTGGGGGCTGATCGGGGTCTACATCGTCGCCCCCGAAGTGGCGACGGCCACATTCGGCGAGATCAGTGGCTCGCATCCGTTCTTTTTCGTGGCGACATGGTCACCGGCACTCGCGGCTTTCGTGGTTCTGTTTTTCTATTCAGGCAAATCCGGTATCCGGGCCTTCCTGTCCCGGCTCCTCCTATGGCGGTGCTCCGCGGGCTGGGTGGCCTTCATCCTGCTTTTCCTGCCGCTGGTGTTCGTTGCCGGTTCGCTTATCAAGGGCGGTCCGGTCCTCGCGCCGTTGCCGCCCGAAGGGGTGGGCCCGGTCGTGGCGGTGCTCTTCATGATGCTCCTTCTGGGCCCGATTGAGGAATTCGGATGGCGCGGGGTGATGCAACCCTTGTTGCAGCGGCATATGGCGCCGATCTGGACGGGCCTGATCATCGGCGCGACATGGGGCTTATGGCATTTGCCGGCGTTCTTCCTTTCCGGCGTGGTTTTTTCCGACTGGAATTTCCTTCCGTTCTTCATCGGCAACGTGACGCTCGCGGTGCTGATCACACCGATCTTCAACAGCGCGCGGGGCAGCCTTCTGTGGCCTATGCTGTTCCACTGGCAACTGATCAACCCGTTCTGGCCCGATGCACAGCCCTGGGACACGATTCTTCTCGTCGTCGTGGCCGTCATCGTCGTGTGGTGGAACCGCGCCACGATGTTCTCCCGTGAGGGCGCCGTGACCGAGGTCGTGCCAGCAAGCCGCGGTTCCGCCACCACGGCGGCGGAGTAGACGGATGTGCAAGATTATCGTCGCAGCCGGCATGATCGCAATCGTGAGTGCGGTCACACCCGCAAGGGCGCAGGGCGCCACCGACCTTTCCGCACGGCTGGAAGCAACGCTTGAAGTCGTCCAAGGACGCTATGGCTTTCTGGGCGCGACCGTGGCGATCGTGTTGCCCGATGGTACGGTGGCAACCGCCGCGACTGGCCTTGCCGATGTCGAAAACCTCCGCGCCATGACCCCCGAGACCCTGATGCTCGCGGCAAGCATCGGTAAAACTTTCGTCGCGGCGACGGTTCTGGCGCTGGAAAGCGAGGGGCTGCTGTCGTGCGCCGATCTGCTGGCTGATCATCTGGGTAACCGGCCGTGGTTCGGCGACCTGCCAAACGCACACCCATGAAAGATGAAAAGTGCAAAACCGGACCAACGCGCCCAATGCCATATCGTCAGCCGGGTGACAGCATACCACTGAAGATAGGACCAGGTCAGCGCGCGTTCGACGAGACCAACGTCATCCGTCCCCGCCAGACCGACCATGAGACCTGCGATAGCGAGACCGAACCCCGCCGTGGTGACATAAGCATAGCATGCGAGCGCGGGATGCACACGGAGCCGTCGTCCTGCGAACAGGATACCGATCAGGATGGCGAAGCCCATCGGAATCGCGATGAAATAGCGATGAAGATGTGCAGCGTCCCCCCGCAAGCTTGTAAATGGCCTGCAGCCCTGATCGCAGGGAAGGAAGAGCGTCAGGATCACTCCGACCACGCCCGTAAACCCCATTAGCAGTGGGCCGGCAAGCTCCGGCGCTCCCCGCTGGCAGTCCCTGATGAAGCCCGACCCCGAAGGGGATGACTGTACGTCGTCAGATAATTTGGGACGCTTGAGCGGTTTTCGGATTGGAGGCTCTGGCCCATCCTTGATTTAGATTATGCGGTTTCAGTTTCGTGGCGCAAGCGCCGCGTAAGCATGGTTTTGCGTTTGATCTCCTCTCGCTGTTTCAGGATTTTCTCTCCCCTGCCGAAGTAGACGTCGGCAGGCGTCAGGTTGCCCAGGCACTCGTGGTACCGGCGGGTGTTGTAGTATTCGACGAAGTCCCTGATCTGGCGTTCGAGATCCCCGGGCAGGAAGTAGTGCTCGAGCAACACGCGGTTCTTCATGGTCTGATGCCATCGCTCGATCTTGCCCTGGGTCTGCGGGTGGTAGGGCGCGCCGCGGACATGGTCCATGCCCTTGTCGTCGAGATAATCTGCCAGGTCGCCCGCGATGTAAGATGAGCCGTTGTCGCTGAGCAGTCTTGGTTTGGCGACAACGGTTGCGCTGTCGCAGCCCGAGACGTCCAGTGCCAGGTCGAGCGTGTCGGTCACATCCTTTGCCTTCATCGTCGTGCAGAGCTTCCAGGCGATGATGTATCGGCTGTAATCATCCAGAATGGTCGACAGGTAGAACCAGCCCCACCCCAGGACCTTGAGATAGGTGAAGTCCGTCTGCCAGAGTTCGTTGGGCCGCGTGGTCCTGTCTTTGAACTCGTTCGCCGCCTTCATCACGATATGCGCCGGTGCCGTGACCAGATCTTCCGCCTTCAGGATCCGGTAAACGGATGATTCCGAGACAAAATTTTTCTTCTCGTCAGTGTATTTTACTGCAA
>NZ_FODS01000039.1 GCF_900110425.1 Salinihabitans flavidus
CGCCATTCCACCCGCAAACCCAGGGCAAAATAGAGCGATGGCATCAGACCATGAAGAATCGTGTTCTGCTGGAGAATTACTACCTGCCCGGTCATCTCGAGCGACAGATCGGGGACTTCGTCGACTACTACAATAACCAGCGCTACCACGAGAGCCTGAAAAACGTCACACCCGCTGACGTCTACTTTGGCCGGGACAAGGCCATTCTGAGAGAAAGGGAGAAGATCAAGAACCTGACGATCCGACAGCGCCGCTTGCAACATCAAAAACAAGCAGCATAATCAATCACACAACCGAACCAGAGCCTCCAATGTTCAAGCCACTCTGATGTCCCATTTTATATGACGACGGACAAACCAGTCGCCGTCCCCGAGCGGCCTTGCCAGCACGACGCCCACCAGCGCCACCCCGAAGATCAGGACGTAGCTTTTCTTCGCTGGCTCGCCGAGGAATATAGCCGAGAAGATGAAGACGAAGAACGGCGCCACGCTCCAGAACACGACGGCGTTGGCGATCGGCACGAGTGTCATCGCATAGTTGAAGACGCTGATCTGGGCGGCGATGAGCGCCCCGATAATGACCGTGTCCTTTACGTTGCCACGGGGAAACCGCAGAGGTCGTCCGGTGGTCTGCGGGATGGCCAGTGCAAGGAAGGCGGCGGCAAAGATGAGCGCGTAGAAGTTCAGCGTCTGGATCGGGATCACATCCCCGGTCAGCTTGACGAAGACGCCGATCGTGGCCTCCGAGACAGTGATCAGGGCAAGCAGCAGGACGACCGGCATCAGCGATCCCCACCGCCACGGGTGATATCGATCGCCTCGGCGCCGCTTTCGTCGAGGCAGCGATACTCCATCTGCAAAGTCACGAAGAAGAACCCGAAGTGATCACGCAGCATGGCATGGGCTCTCTTCAGCAGTTCTTGCGGGTCGTGATGATCCTGAACGCGCAGATGAGCCGAAAAGACGTATTTGCCGCTGGTCAGCGCCCATGCATGGACGTGATGGGCATCCGCCACGCCGTCGAGGTCCTCAAGCGCCCGCGTGACGTCATCGAGGCTGATATCGTCCGGCGTGCCTTCCATCAGCAGGTGGATCGAGTCGCGCAGGATTCCCCAGCTTGCCCAGATCAGCACGAAGCCGAACGCCATGCCGAGGATCGGGTCGATGAGCAGGAAGCCCGTGAACTTGATCACCAATGCGGTCACGATGATCAGAAGGCTGCCGACGAAGGTCTGGATTATGTGCCAGAGCGCCCCTTTCACGTTGAGGTCGCTCTTGCTTTGCTTCCAGATCAGCCCCAGCGATATGACCTCGGTCATCAACCCGCCGGCGGCGGCCAGCAGCATCGGGCCGGTGGGCAGGTCGATCGGGTCCGACAGGCGCATGGCCGCCATCACGATCACGACCAGCGCCATGGCAAGCAGGAAGCCGCCATTGACCAGCGCACCGATGATCTCGGCCCGATACCAGCCGAAGCTGCGATCCGCATCGGCGGGGCGCCGGGCCAGGCGTGCAGCGATGATCGCCAGCAGCACGCCGCCAACGGCGGAGAAGGTGTGGAACGCGTCCGAAATCACCGCGATCGACCCTGTCCAGAGGCCGATGCCCATCTCGATGACGAAATAGACCCCTGTCAGCCAGGCGGAGATTGCCATCCCGCGCCCGCTCGACGGCATGTGTCCGTGATGTGCACTGGCCATGGCGGCGTCCTTTCGCTCAGAGCTTCACGCGCCGCAGCCGCAGCGCGTTCGAAATGACGGAGACCGACGACAGGCTCATCGCCGCCGCCGCAATCATCGGTGACAGCAGGAGGCCGATGACCGGATAGAGGATGCCTGCCGCGATCGGCACACCCGCCGCGTTATAGGCGAAGGCGAAGAACAGGTTCTGGCGGATGTTGCGCAGCGTCGCCACGGCCAGCTTGCGCGCCCGCACCAGGCCCACCAGGTCGCCGCGCATCAGCGTGATGCCGGCGCTTTCCACGGCGACGTCGGCGCCCGTGCTCATGGCGATGCCCACATCCGCCGCCGCCAGCGCCGGGGCATCGTTCACGCCATCGCCGGCCATCGCCACCGACGCGCCCTTCGCGTGTAACTCCTCGACCAGCTTCTGCTTGTCCTCGGGCAGAACGCCGGCGCGCACCTCGTCGATGCCCAGTTGCCGCGCAACGGCCTCGGCCGTCCGCTGGTTGTCGCCAGTCGCCATGATGATGGTCAGGCCAAGCGCGTGCAGGTCGCGGATTGCGTCCGCGGTGCTGTCCTTGATCGGGTCGGCCACGGCGACGATCCCGGCGATGGTCCCTTCGATGGCCACGTACATCGCCGTCTTGCCTTTGGCTCGCAGTGTGTCGGCCGTCTCGTCGGAGGGGTCTGCTGCAATGCCAAGTTCCTTCATCATCGCGTGATTGCCGAGCGCGACCCTGCGCCCATCGACCACGCCGCGCACGCCCTTGCCGGTGACGGCATCGAACTCTTCGGCGCGGCCCGGTTCGAGATCCCGGGCGCGTGCGCCCTCGATGATCGCCTCGGCCAACGGATGCTCCGATCCGCGTTCCAGCGCGGCGGCGAGGGACAGGACCTGGTCCTCTTCGAACCCGTCTCGCGCCACGACATCGGTCAGCTTTGGTTTGCCTTCCGTCAGCGTACCGGTCTTGTCCACGATCACGGTATCAACGCGCGCCATGCGCTCCAGCGCCTCGGCGTCCTTGATCAGCACGCCGGCTTGCGCGCCCCGCCCTGCGGCGGTGGTGATCGAGATCGGCGTGGCGAGACCCAGGGCACAGGGGCAAGCGATGATCAGAACGGACACGGCCGCGGCGATGGCGTAGGCCAGCGCCGGGTCCGGGCCGACAAGAAGCCAGGTGAAGAACGCGATGATCGCCACCGCGACCACCGCCGGCACGAAGACCGACGCGACCCGGTCCGCCAGCCCCTGGATTGGCGCGCGCGAGCGGCGTGCGCCCGCCACCATCTCGACGATTTGCGCCAGAACCGTGTCGGCGCCGACCTGCGTCGTGCGGATGGCGAGGGTGCCATTTTTGTTGATCGTGCCGCCGGTGACGCGGTCGCCCTCGGTCTTTTCGATCGGCACCGGCTCGCCCGTGATCATGCTCTCGTCCACCGAGGATCGGCCTTCGACCACCTCGCCGTCGATCGGGACGCTGTCGCCGGGGCGCACGCGCAGCATGTCGCCCTCCACGATGTTTTCCAGCGGCGCGTCGTATTCCGTCCCGTCGGGCAGGATGCGCCGTGCCGTCTTGGGCGCAAGGTCCATCAGCGCGCGGATCGCGTCGCCGGTGCGTTCGCGCGCGCGCAGTTCCAGCACCTGGCCCACGAAGACCAGCGCAATGATGACGACCGCGGCCTCGTAGTAGGTGCCGACGCCGTCGCCCATGCGGTATTGGTCCGGGAACACGCCGGGTGCGAACGTTGCGAACAGCGAATAGAGATACGCCGCCCCCACACCGAGCGAGATCAGCGTCCACATGTTGGGAGAGACGTTGCGGATCGACTCCCAGCCACGCTTGAAGAACGGTTGCGCTGCCCAGAGAATGATTGGCGTGGCGAGGACGAATTCGACATAGACCGAGAGTTGATGGCCAAGCCAGGCGCGCACCGGAAGTCCAACCAGTTCGCCCATGGTGATGATCATCAGCGGAACGGCCGCGGCCGCGCTGACCCACATGCGCCGGGTGAAATCCGTCAGTTCCTCGTTCGGCTCGTCCGATGGCGTCATCGGTTCCAGCGCCATGCCGCAGATCGGACAGCTTCCGGGTTCGTCGCGGACGACCTCGGGGTGCATCGGGCAGGTATATTGCGTGCCGGGTGGGGACTGCTTGCTGGTCATTTCGGCGTTGCCCGAGGCGTAGAAGTACGGATCGGCCTCGAACTTTTCCCGGCAGCCATCCGAACAGAAGTAGAAGGTCTCGCCGCCATAGTCGCGCGTTCGCGCGTCCTCTCGCCTCTCGACCTGCATGCCGCAGACGGGGTCCGTCGCGGTCTTTGCGCCAGGTTCGGGCGCGCTGTGGTGGTGATGGGCGTGGTCGGACATAGGGTATCTCTTTTCAGGCACAGAGTATCAATGTCGGGATTCCAGAGGTTGGAAGGTCAAGGTGCAATGGGCCGATCGCCCAATTCTCACCGGCGCCGATCATCCGGCCCGGTCCGATCGCCGTCGCGTGGGGCAGGCTAAGGCTGTTCTTCTTGTCCTCGAAACTCTTGTTCGACCGGGCTCCATTGCGCTCTTGTTCTGGTTGTTCTTTTTCGAAGCAGCACCGCGCCGAAGCGCAAGGAGCAGGAGAGGAAGGCCGGTTATCAGTCCCAGCCCGAGCGCGATCCATTCCGCGCCGCTGAACGCGCCCTCCGACACCGCGCTGCCGAAATGCGCGAGCACGAAGCTCGCGGGCAGGATGCCGGCCATCGTCGCAAGAGCGAACCGCCAGAAGTGGAGTCGGCTGAGACCTGCGGCATAGCTCATCGCGTCGAAAGAGACGAAGGGCAGAAGGCGGCTCACGAAAACCGTGAGCGTCAGCGCGTTCTGGGAGCCAAGCAGGCCGTAATCGGCCTTGTCGCCAAGAAGGCGCTCGACAGGCCCGCGCCCCAGCCCGCGGGCTATGAGGAAGGCGACAAGCGCGCCAATCTCGGCTCCCAGGGCGACATAAACGGTGCCGGCATAGTGGCCGTAGGCCGCACCTGAGGCCAAAGCGATGGGAGCGCTCGGAACGGGGCTCGCGACGAGGGCCGCCGTCATCAGCGCGACCACCGCAAGCGGCCCCCACGGCCCGGCTTTTGCTACCAAAGCCTCGATCGCGGCTCGGTCCAGGTCGAACGACCACCATCCTGCGGCCCAGGCAAGAAGGCCCAGAACCAGCAAAAGGCTTGCGATCCCGGCGGTGACCTTTCCGGCAAACCGGAAACGTGACGCTGTTCTGTAGCTGCCTTCGGGCATCTCAGTGGAGTTCCTCCGGCATGGAGGCAAGCGCGGCGCCTAGCGGAACTACGGGCAGCCCCGCGGCAAGCCAGCCCGGGCCGCGGCGAGATCCGAGCATTCCCTCGGAAATGTCCACGTAGCCCTCGTAGCCAGCATGCCGGAGCGCACGAAGCACGGCCGCCGAACGCCCCCCAGTCGCGCAGATCAGGCCGACGCCACGGGAGCCGGCGAGCACCTTCGCCGCGAACAGGCGATCGGGGAAACGGTCCTCGTGCATGCTGATCGGCCAGATTCCGGCGCCGACGCCGGTTTCCAGCCATTCCTGGCGCGACCGGATGTCGATCACGCGGGCACGGTCTGCAAGAAGGGCGTCATGGGCTTCGCCGGCCGACCAGATGGTTCGAGACTGCGCCTGGAGCGGAGAACTGGCGAGGACGATCGGCGAGGCCGCCAGCCCCAGAACGAAGACGCGCCGACCCGGAACCGGTTTCATCGCGCACCTCCTTCAGGCTGCATCCACGGCACGGACCAGCATGTCGCGGACCTGCCCGGCGACCTTGTGCAGCTCGGCATTATCCACCGCCTGCATCGATGCGACTGGATCGATGGCACTCACCTCGGTGCCGCCTTCGACGGAGCGCAGTATCACGTTGCAGGGCAGCATCGCACCGATCCTCGGCGCCAGGCCGATGGCCTCCCAGGCCATGTCCGGATTACAGGCACCGAGGATCTTGTAGCCATCCATGTCCTTGTCGATCTTCTTCTTCATCGTCGCCTTGACGTCGATCTCGGTCAGAACGCCGAAGCCTGCCTCCGTCAGCGCCGCGCGCACCCGGGCCTCGGCGTCGTCGATGCCGGTGTCTGCCATTATGCGGTCGTGCGTATATGCCATTCTGTCTGTCCTTTCATGAGTTCGGCCCGACCCCGCAGGATGCGGAACCGGGCAAGGGGTTGCGATAAGGCGGGCTCAGTCGTTGCCCATCCGACCCTGGCCGGGTGCCCCCATCATACCGCCGTTACCCATAATGCCGCGGTTCGCTCCGGGCATCATTCCGTTGCGCATCGTCTCAATGCGCTCCATCACGTCAGCCGGCTTGACGATCTCTTTTACCGTCACCGCGCCGTCGCCATCATCGTCGAGGAACTGGAAGCGGTCTACCATGGTTTCGCGAATGAGCGCGCTGTGGAGGGTCTCGAATTCGGCGAGCGACAGGGCTTCGTCGCCATCGGCGTCATATTCCGCCAGCAGGGCCTGCAGTCCTTCGTGGGCCTCCTGCGATGTCACCGTGCCATCGCCATCCGCGTCGAATCGCTCCATTCCCATGCCCATCAGCGACGCTCCGCCGCCCATCATGCCCATGCCCTGGCCCATGCCCGACATGGGGCCACCGGCGCCCATCATGGCCATGCCGCCCAAGGGACCGCTGCCCCCCATCATCTGGGCGTGCATCCGCATCATCGTCTGCATCATGTCATGGTTGACGGCGCCGGGACCTTGCGCTCCCGGCGCGCCCTGACCGCCATGCCCATGATCGCCCGCGGCCAGCGCGGCCCCGCCCATAGACATCAGAATGGCGGTCGCCACCGCGAGTTTCGCTCTCGTTTTCATGACTGTATCCTTTCTCGTGTGAAGCACATCACTGACATGGGAAAACAATAAGGAACGCCAAGCCTGCGTCATTTCCGATGTTGTATCCGTTCGTCGCAACGCGGGTGCCTGATACAAAGCGTTACAATCGCGGTGCTGACCCTGCGTCGCCACCCTGCCAAATGATAAGGATGAGCAGTTTGCCGCATATCCTGATCGTCGACGATCACCGCCAGATACGGGACTCGGTCACGCGTTTCCTGGAACGCAATGGCATGCGGGCGACGGCGGCGAAGGATGCCCGGGACATGGACGAGAAGCTCGGGAAGGGTCACTTCGACCTGATGGTGCTCGACGTCATGATGCCGGGCGAGGACGGGCTTTCGATCTGCAAGCGCCTATCGGCCGAGAAAAGGCTTCCCATCATCATGCTCACGGCGCTCGGGCAGGATCAGGACCGGATCGTGGGTCTCGAGATCGGCGCAGACGACTACCTGCCGAAACCATTCAACCCCCGCGAGCTTCTCGCACGGATCAAGGCGGTCCTGCGCCGCGCACCCGAGGAGAGGAGCGAGGCCGGCACGCTTTCAGGTCGCCTCCTGCGGTTCGGCGGGCTGACGCTCGATACCGATTCCCATGTCCTAACCGACCGGGACGGCAATCGCGTGCAACTGACGACGGCAGATTTTCGGCTGTTGACTGTCCTTCTGGCGCGTCCGCGCATGGTTCTGAGCCGCGAGCAGCTTCTCGATCTCACGGCGGGGCGGCCGGCAGGCCCGCTCGACCGCACGATCGACAACCAGATCAGCCGGCTGCGGCGCAAGATCGAGGCGGATCCGTTGCGCCCGACGCTAATCACCACCGTTCGAAGCCACGGCTACAGTCTGAACGCGGATGTCGAGGTGATCGCGTGACCCGGCCGCGGACAGGAAGCCTGCGCGCGCAGCTCGTTATCCTCATTCTCGGGGCACTGGCCATCGCGCAGGCGGTGAGCCTGTGGCTCTTCGCGGACGAGCGCAGCCTGGCCGTCCGCGCCGCCCTGGGCTTCGAGGCGGCGGGGCGCGCCGCCAACGTCGTGCGCCTGCTGGAAGAAGCGCCGTCCGACCTTTCCGCGTCTATCGTGCGGGCGGCGAATTCGCCGCTCGTGCGGTTCGACCTTGCGCCCGTCCCGAGCGTCAACGCGCCCGACCATCATCACGCAGCCTATTTCGAAACGCGCGTCCGGGCCTTGCTCGGTGACGGCTTTAGTCGCGACATCCGTGTCAACCTCAGGGAAACCGCCGTCCCACTCCATCCGATTCCGAACCTGTCCCCGCAAATGGCCCGGATGCATCAGGAAATGATGCGTGGCCGGATGCAGGCGGTCGAGATGACCCTGTCCATCGCGCTGTCCGGAGGCCAATGGCTGAACGTCGATACGCGGTTCGAACGACCGCCATTGCAATGGCCGCTATCCTCCTTCCTCGCTTTCGGGCTGACGGCCGGGTTGATCCTCGTCGCGGTGTTCTGGTTCGTGATGACCCGCCTGACGGGGCCCCTGCGAGATTTGTCGCGCGCCGCCGAGGACCTGGGGCGCGGCGACGCGGGTGAGCCGCTACCGGTCTCCGGCCCCGCAGAGGTGCGGGACCTCACCCGCGCGTTCAACCGGATGCAGCAACGGCTGACGCGCTTTGTCTCGGATCGCACCCGCATTCTCGCCGCCGTTAGCCATGATTTGCGCTCACCTCTCACGGCAATGCGGTTTGATGCCGAACTCGTCGAGGACGCGGAGACCCGCGAGAGCCTGATCGCCTCCATCGACGAGATGCAGGCCATGGCCGAGGCCACGCTAACTTTCGCCGAAGGACTGGCGGGCCACGAACCCTCGGAGGTCGTCGACGTGTCCGACTGGCTCGGTGCAATGGCAGGTGACAAGGCCACACCGTTCAAGCTGACCGGTGGCCCGGCGATGACGGTGCGCATTCGCCCACTCGCCCTTCGCAGGGCCCTTCGCAACCTGGTCGAGAACGCCTCCCGCTACGGGGGCAGCGCGACGGTCGGCTGGCACCGTGCGGGCGACGATCTGGTGATCGAGATCACCGATCATGGCCCCGGAATCCCCGAGGACGAACTCGAGGAAGTCTTCGCGCCGTTTCACCGGCTGGAAGCCTCCCGGTCGCTCGAAACCGGGGGGCACGGGCTGGGCCTTGCCATCGCGCGGGCGATCGTGCGCGGACACGGCGGCGACATCCGGCTCGAAAACCGTGCCGAAGGCGGTCTGAAGGCGTCGATCTTCATCCCGCTCGCGGAGGACGCACCAAACAACGACCAGACAAAGCAGAAGGAGACCTGAAGTGAGACGAACGGCAAACTGGACAATCATCGGTCTTGCGGCGCCGACACTGGCCGCCGCGAGTCCCGGGGACAACTGGCAGGAAGGATATGGTCACATGATGTGGGGTGGCGGATACGGCATGTTCGGCGGACTTATGATGATCCTGTTCTGGGGTGTCGTCATCGCCCTGATCGTTTTTGCCGTGAAATGGTTCACCGACAATCAGGGCGGCGGCAATCGCGGAAAGCGCGATGCGCTCGAGATCCTGCGCGAACGCTTTGCCGCGGGCGAGATCGACGAGGAAGAGTTCGACCGCCGGCGCAAGGTGCTGGAAAAATAGCCCTTCCGAGGTTTTCCAGCGGTGGGCGTCGACCGAGCTGGTTGCGTCTGCCGCTCACGACAGAGCCTTCACCTTAGGATTGCTTGCAAGTCCGCAGAGCGGACTGCCCGCTGCAAGAAAGGCGTCAAGCGGGACAAGCATCGCGGCACAACAGGCCAGCATGTCGAGATTCATGCCTGTTCCGCCCAAAAAGACGGTTTTGTGTTTCCCGTTCAGCTTTCTCACCGTCTGGCCCAACCAACCGAGCGATAGGTGCCTCTGCCGCGCATAGGTCAAGGATACATTCGGATACAAAAAACACGGGCTTATCAGGTGGCAAGGCAGACGCGAGTCAGTAGTAAGGGTTTGAATTGGTGAGCGATCTAGAAGCGTTGCAGTCCGGTCGGAGAGCGCTTCGGAGCCGAGCCGATCAAAGGCAGGAACGGAGCAAGGGACATGGACAAACGCGGGCGTCTGGTCGGAGTCGTACTTGTTGCCGGGCTTGGCTTGGCGATCTGGCAATTCATGCAACCGGGGGATGCTATTGTCCACCAGGACCCAACGTCGATGGACGAGCCGGCACAGGGCGCGCCGATCGTCGAGGTTCGACTTCCCGCGCAGTTGTCGCCCGAGGCGACAATCGGCAAGCGCGCGTTCGAGGCGAAATGCGCTGAATGCCATGGGGCGAACGCGGTCGGTCAGAATGGCGTCGCGCCGCCTCTGATCCACCGCACATACGAGCCGGGTCATCATTCCGATGAAGCCTTTCAGATCGCGGTCCGGAACGGCGTGCGCGCGCATCACTGGCCCTTCGGCAACATGCCCCCGGTCGAGGGTCTGACCCGCGCCGACGTTCAGTATATCGTGCGCTATGTCCGTGAGGTGCAGCGCGAGAACGGGATCAATTGATGCGGGTGCTGTCCGTTCTCGCCGCGCGCGGCGGTCTTGCGGCGATGCTCATGATCGCGCTCGCGGTCCTCGCCGCGACGACACCCGCCTTTGCCGACGCGCACGATTCTCACCCAGAGATTGCCGTGGTCGCGGACAACCACGGTGCGATTGCCGGGCACGCGGCGCACGATGGCGCTGTCGACCGCTCCTGCCACCCCGACCCGACGTGTTCCCCGGCCGCCATTCTCATTGCCCGGCCGCCATTCGGGGCAGCCGGCTACCAGGTCG
Source organism: Salinihabitans flavidus (assembly GCF_900110425.1). GTDB lineage: Bacteria > Pseudomonadota > Alphaproteobacteria > Rhodobacterales > Rhodobacteraceae > Salinihabitans > Salinihabitans flavidus. The sequence goes on from NZ_FODS01000039.1 coordinate 10,329, forward strand.
CGCGCCAGACGCTCGCGAAAACGAGAATACGCGGGAGAAATGCACCCGTCGATCTTCCACCTCCGCGCGTTCGTGCCCTGTTGCAATCGAATAGACCGAACGACTTCCAGACATGAGAGATATCAGAATGATCAAGACACTTATGACCGGCACGGCCCTCGCAGTCGGCCTCACCACCGGTTCCATTGCGGTCGCCGGCCCCGGACACGACAGCAGTATCGGCGAGCCCGGCGAACCGGCACAGGTAAACCGCACCATCAAGGTCGAAATGGACCAGATGAAATACAGCCCCGCAACCATCGAGGTCGAACCCGGAGAGACGATCCGCTTCGAAGTGGTGAACGTTGGCCGCGTTGTCCACGAATTCAACATCGGGACGAGCGAAACCTGGAATGGCCACCTTGGTGAAATGCAGACCATGATGCGCGAAGGCATGATGACCGCAAGCAGCCTCAACCATGACAAGATGATAGAAGGCGGCATGATGCATGACGATGCCAACAGCGCCCTGCTGGAGCCGGGCGATACAGGCGAGGTCATCTGGACTTTCCCCGAAGGCGGCGAGATCGGGTTCGCCTGCAACGTGCCCGGCCATCGCGAGGCCGGCATGGTCGGTGGTTTCAGGATGGGTCAGGGCCACTGATGCCGAATGACTGGCGGCGGGCGAGATTTTCGCCCGCCCCGACACTTCTCTGGAGATCCTGACCATGCCGACACGACGCGCCTTCCTCGGACAGACCGCCGCCGTTCTGGGTCTGGCGGTGAGCGGTCGGCAGGTGTCTGCCACCTCTCACACGCCCGCGACCCTTACAGCGCGGGAGGCCTCGGTGCAGCTCGCTCCCGACGGCTATCCGGCGACGTCCATCTGGGGTTACGAGGGCCGCGCGCCGGCTCCAGCGATCCGGGTGCTCCAGGGCGAACGGGTGCGGCGGCGGTTGGTCAACGACCTGCCAGAGCCGACCTCGGTCCATTGGCACGGTATCCGCATCGACAACGCTATGGACGGTGTCGCAGGCCTGACCCAAGAGGCCGTCCCGCCGGGGGAGATTTTTGACTACGATTTCGTTGCACCCGATGCCGGAACCTACTGGTACCATGCGCATAACCGGTCCTGGGTGCAGGTCGCCCGCGGCCTGCACGGGCCGCTGATCGTGGAAGAGGCCGAACCGCCCGAGCTGGATCGCGAGGAGACCCTCGTTCTCGATGACTGGTTGCTCGACCCCGAAACGGCGCTGATCGACGACAGTTTCGACCAGCCCACGAGGATGAGCCATGGTGGCCGGATCGGGAACCTGATCACCACCAATGGACGGTTCGACCTGTCCATCCCGGTCGCGCGGCACAGCCGAATCCGCCTGCGCCTCATCAACGCGTCGAATGCACGGATCTTTGCCTTGCAGCTTGCAGGTCTGCGGGGCTGGACGGTCGCGCTCGACGGCATGCCGCTTGCCGCGCCCGAACCGCTGGAGGACGTCCTCGTCCTCGCCCCGGCGCAACGCGCCGATCTGATCGTCGATGTGACGGCCGAGGCGGGCGAGACAGCCCATCTCGTGCGGATCGGCAATGACGACCGGCCGGCCTCGCAGGTGGCGTTCCCCGTGTCGGGCAGCGCCGCGCAGACGCCGCGCTCAGCACCAGCGGCGCTGCCGCCCAATTCCGGCGAGGGCATCCGGTCGCTGGCAGACGCACGACAGTTGCGGCTCGTGATGTCGGGAGGCGCCATGGGGCGGATGGACAGCGCCTTGCTGGGCGGAGAGCGTCTGGGCTTTCGCGAACTCGCGGCGCGGGGACGGTTCTGGGCCTTCAACGACATGGCTGAGATGACACAGACCCCGCTGGCCGATCTTTCCCTTGGCGAGCCAGTGCGGCTTGAGATCGTCAACGAGACCGTCTTTCCCCATGCCATGCATCTGCACGGGGTGCATTTCCGCGAAATCCGCGACGGCAGACCCGTCGGACCGATGCGCGACACGCTCCTCGTGGCCGCGCAAGAGACGCGCGAGATCGGCTTCGTAGCGGACAATCCGGGCGACTGGCTGTTTCACTGCCACATGCTCAGCCATGCGGAAAGCGGGATGATGACATGGGTGCGCGTGACATGAAGACAGCGATCCTGATCGCCGCGCCGGTGGTGCTTGGCCTTGCAGGGGCCAGCGTGTGGTTGGCTCTGCGCGACGCGCCGCAGGCCGCTCTCGATCCCACCGTGCCGGTGATGCCGGCCACGGTGGATATCGCGCAGGGGGAGGCGCTTTATGCCCAGAACTGCGCCGCCTGCCACGGTGCCAACCTCGAAGGCCAGACGGAATGGCGAACCCCCGATGCGGATGGGCGTCTGCCCGCGCCGCCTCACGATGAAACCGGGCACACGTGGCACCACCCGGACCGGGTCCTGTTTCAATACACGAAGCTCGGTGGACGGGACGCCCTGGCGCTGCAAGGGGTGGAGCTCGACAGCGGCATGCCCGCCTTCGGCGATGTCCTGACGGATCGCGAGATCTGGACCATCCTCGCCTACATCCAGTCAACATGGCCCGAGCGCGCCAGCGCCGTGCACGCCGAACGCACTGCCGCCGATCTGGCGAAAGAAGGAAACTGACATGAGAAAAATCACTACAAGGATCGTGGTGGCACTTTCGCTGGCGCTGCCCCTGCAGGCGGCAGCCCAGGACCTGTCCGAGGACAGGGTGCGCGAACTGGTCCTGGAAACCATCCGCGAAAACCCCGAGATCGTCATGGAGGCCGTCGCGATCCTGGAATCCCGGCAGGCCGAGGCGCAGGCGGCGTCGCAAACGGAGATGCTTGCCCGGGAACGCGATACGCTTGAACGCGACCCCAATGCGCCAGTCTTGGGCAATCCGGATGGCGATGTCACGGTGGTGGAATTCTTCGACTACAATTGCCCCTATTGCCGTCGTGCCAAGCCCGAGATCGAGGGCCTGCTCGAGGCCGATCCAAGTGTGCGCCTTGTCTATCGTGAATGGCCCATTCTTGGCGAAGGATCGGTTTTCGCCGCCCGCGCCGCGCTGGCCGCGCGCGAACAGGGGCTCTACGAGGAATTCCATTGGGCGATGATGGGCATGAACGGTCGCGCGGAGGAATCCTCCGTCCTCCGGATTGCGGAAGACATCGGTCTCGATATCGCGCAATTGCGTCGCGACATGGAAGCACAGGAGATCGACGCGCACATCCAGACATCGATGCGCCTGGCGCAGGCCCTCGGCATCACGGGCACGCCATCTTTCGTGATCGGCGACGCCCTTGTTCCCGGTGTCGTGGATGCCGACCAGTTGCAAACGCTTGTCTCTGATGCGCGGGAACCGGAACAATGATTGCGCCTGGAAAAAAGGGCCTGACGCGGCGCCATTTCATCGTGACCGCATCCGCCTTGTTCTCTCCGCCCGTCGCGGGGCCGCTTCTGGCCGCTACCTGGCCGAGTGAGGCGCAGAAAAGCGCATGGGATGCCGAAGTGACTCCGCCCTTCTTCGACCTGGAGACGTCCAATCCCTGGGGCCTCGATCCGCGTTTTCTTCCGCAACGGGTCGAGGCCCGAGCGGGCCTTGTTCCGGGGAACATCCATGTGGATGCGATTGCCCGCTACCTCTATCACATCGAGGGAGGCCGTACGGCCATGCGCTATGGCGTGGCCATCGCACGCGGCAATCTGTACGAGCCCGGTACCTACACGATCCGGCGCAAGGTTCGGTGGCCACACTGGACACCGACGCGCTCCATGATCGAGCGCGATCCGGAGCTATACGCAGACGTGCAAGACGGAATGGAACCTGGGCCCGACAATCCACTTGGTTCTCGGGCCTTGTATCTCTTCGTCGGCGATCGCGACACCTATCTGCGCATCCATGGCTCGCCGGAGCCGCGCTCTATTGGGGGCCGCGCGAGCTCGGGCTGTGTACGGATGGTCAACGCACATATGATCGCGCTCTACCCGCTGGTCGAAACCGGCGTGACGGCGTACCTGCATCCGCCCGAAGATTACGTCAGCGCAAGGAGTTGAGCACCGAATTCGAGGCGCCCGAGAGAAGCCGGCAAACCCACTGCGCGAAAGGACCGGACTTGGGACAAAAATTTATTAACAGTCTTGTGTTGCCGGCAATTCTAAGCGGATGCACCGCTGCCGTTGGCACCGAGGACACGGACCCCGACATCATCTCAGAACAGGTTGCTGTCTTGGCAGCCCCCTACCAGGATGTCTCGACGGCGCGCCTTTTGCCGCGCGACGGATGTTACTGGTATCTTCACCAGGGCCCCGTCGAAACCACGCTCTTGCCGCTCCGAACCATCGACGGGCGACCGATCTGCGCTGCGAGAGCAGTAGAAGGCGGCGTCATGGTTGAAGTCAAATTTCCCGGTCGACTCTCAACCAACAGACCGCGCGGCGCGGCGTTGCGACAGCTCGCGACAGAGCGCTTCCCTCGTGACGCCCAATTCGGCGGCCAGGCCGAGCGACAATTGATGGGAGAAGCGCAAGACGCAATTCTAGAATAAATGAAAACAATGACTTAGGGTGGAGAACGTTGAATCCCGGTCCCGTTCGCTCCGCCATTATCCCCATTGCGAACCAGTGACACCGCCCTGACGGGCCTGGATTTTTTCGTGTTATCAAAGGGGTTTGCGGGAATCGACCGAACCTCGTAGACGCGCCGCCTTGCTGAGTGTGGGCTCAGAAAGGCCCTCAGTCTCAGTTTGGGCGAACCTCGACCGTTCCGGTTCGGCCCTGTTTTCTTCTGCTTTTGCAGTTCTCTACCGCCGAACCCCGCCAAAACCCAAACGCGCGATCCGAACGACTTCGATGGCAACATAGACAGAACACGCGGTAGGCGCGTTGCTCGGGAAGCCAGCGTAAACAGGCGGATTTCTTGGGTAGGTTTGCAATCCGTTTCCTCTAGAAAGCAGACATGGGTTGAATTGAATACGAGACCAAGTGGATCGCTTTCGCGCGTAATCTGTGATGGCTTGACTAGCCTGAACATAATGGACTTACGTCACCGAATATGACCTTTAGCCCCAATTGTGACAATTCACTGCATAGCTGCCACAGAAGGTAAGTCACCGTCGGACAGATTTCGCAGGAGCGAATATCCAATCCCAGATAAACCGTTGAAGAAACTGACATTATGAGAATCGTTGCCGACGGGCCAGCTGAACGTGTCAAAGTTTCTAGCACGAGAAATCACAGCAACTGTTCTTTTCAGTGCAGTGGCCTCTATGTCTTCACGCTTGAGTAGACGGGCAGCATCGTTCAGGAACTCAATTTGACCAAAGTTTCCACAGCATAGGTGATCTACCGAGCGCATTTGTCGCGAAAGAACAGCATCAACGGCCCTCTCAACATCGACTAGCGCGACTTGCGACCGCCCGAGCACATTGAGGGCAGAAATCCTTGAGAGCCCGATTCCGACGGCACCATGACACCACTGGCAAGGCGACGCCCGACCGCCATCTACCTCCTTCAACCGCAGATCCGGCCAGTTTCTGTCCTCAACCAAGAACCTCTCGCTCTCAAGCCTTAGCAAGGTTTCCGTGGCAATCCGAAGAGCGGGGTCATTGACGAAGCGGTTGGCAGAGGTGACCTGCCCCTTTTTTCAGGGCCACTCGTAAGTCGAGCCTGTTCTCCTTTTGTGTGCCATCATTCGGCGGCGCGAGCAATGGGCGCGGGCGCGGAGCCATCAGGTAGCTCAAGCGGCTGCGCCCATTGCGTTTTGTCGAAGGGCCTTGCGGCTGCGAACTCCTCCGGGGTCTGATACTTCAGGCTGCTGTGCGGACGCTCCCTGTTGTAATAGATCCTCCAGTCTTCGATGATTTCACGGGCTTCACCGATGCTGGCAAACCAATGCTGGTTCAGG
>NZ_FODS01000052.1 GCF_900110425.1 Salinihabitans flavidus
GCGCGCGCCATCCGAGACCGGGCTTTACGAGGTGCGCTATGTGCTCAACGAGGGGCGCCGCACGCTGGCGACCACGATGATCGAGATCACCGAACCGGAGGTGACGGTGTCCGCGCCGGAAACCGCGTTGACCGGCGAGGCTTTCGCCGTCTCGTGGAGCGGCACTGTTTCAGGCAATGATTTCGTCACCATCGTGCCCGCCGGGGCCGAGGAGGGCGAGATCGACAACCACGCCCGCGTCCGCGACAAAACCGACGACCAACTGCGCGCGCCATCCGAGACCGGGCTTTACGAGGTGCGCTATGTGCTCAACGAGGGGCGCCGCACGCTGGCGACCGCGATGATCGAGATCACCGAGCCGGAGGTGACGGTGTCCGCGCCGGAAACACTGCGCGCGAGTGACGATCTGAAGGTTTCCTGGACCGGCGCGGTGTCGGGCAATGATATGGTGACGATCGTTCCAATGGGCGCTGCGGACAAGGAGATCGAGACACATATTCGGGTTCGTGACAACACCGAGGGAACGCTTCGCGCGCCTGAGCAGCCGGGCCTCTACGAGGTGCGCTATGTGCTCAACGAGGGGCGGGTCGTTCTGGCCCGTGCCAGTGTCGAGATTCTGGACGCTGATGCGCCCCTGTCCTTCGGCGCCACGCTGACCGCGCCGGACAGTGCCGCCGCCGGTGAAACGATCGAGATCGAATGGCAGGTTGAAGAACGCAGTGCCGATCAGCGGATCGCGCTGGCCGAGCAGGGCAAGCCGCTCTTCACATGGGCCGCGGTTGAGAAGATCACAGATGACGGGCCCGTGCGCCTTACGTTGCCTGACGAAAGTGGGGTTTACGAGCTTCGTCTTCTGGACATCAGCAACCGAAAGGTGCTTGCACGGCAGGTGATCGAGCTTCGCTGACGTTGACCGCGCTCAGGGAAGCGCGGCCAGCCAGAGCCAGACGGTCACGATGGACAGAGCGGTGCCGATCAGCACCGAGGACGCCGCCACGCGTTGTGCCCGGCCGTAGAGCGAAGCAAAGAGATAGACGTTGATCCCCGGCGCCATCGACGCGGTCAGCACGGCAGAGCGGAAGGAGCTTAGATCGAGCCCCTGCCCCTGCCCCGCCACCCAGACGATGGCCGGGTGCAATCCGAGCGCAATGGCACAGACAAAGGCAATGGTCAGCCAGTCGCCTTCCGGCCGGTAGCGGAACAGCACGCCGCCCACGCCGAAAAGGGCGGCGGGAAGCGCAGCCCGGGCCATCAGGTCCACCGCGACGCTGACCGGTTCAGGCAGGGTCACACCGGCGAAATTGACCACGAAGCCTGCGGAGATCCCGAGGATGAGCGCATTGCGGAACATTGCCGTGAAGACGGTTCGGACAAGGCCGAATCCTGCCGTGCCGCGGGCCCGCACGATCTCCATCACGGCGATGCCCAGCCCATAGCAGAAGGGCGAATGAAGCGCGATGATCGCGTAGTTGCCCGCCAGTGCGTCCTCTCCATAGGCGCGCTCGGTGATCGGCAGGCCCAGCAGGAGCGAGTTGGAGAAAAGACAACAGAAGCCGATGGCCACCGCGTCTTCCCAGCCCCGGCGAAACAGCAGGCGCGCGCCGAAAAGACCCGCGAGAAAGCAGATCGTCGCCCCGACATAGAAGGTGCCGAGCATGGCGAGATCGAACTCTGCCCCCAGATCGAGGGTGGATATGGCGCGGAAGAGAAGCACAGGCACCGCGAAATTCGTGGCAAAGCGCATCAGCCCGTCGATATGCGCCACCGTGACATAGCCGCGCCACGCCGCTGCGTAGCCGAATCCGATCACCAGAAATACCGGGAGGATGACGGTGAACAGCTCCTGCATCGTGCGATCCTAGATTTGTTGCACGATCTGCATCCCGTCGTAGGCCGGGGTGATGTGGTCCGGTGTCTCACGCTCCAGCACATCGTAATCAAGGTCGATATGCATGTTGGTCAGCACCGCGCGCTTCGGTGCGGCGCGTTCGATCCATTCCAGTGACTTTTCGAGGTGCGCATGGGTCGGATGGGGCGTGCGCCGAAGCGCGTCGAGCACCCAGCAGTCCAGCCCATCCAGTTGTGGCCAGGCGTCGTCGTAGATCTCCACCACATCCGGCATATAGACCAGATTTCCGATACGAAAGGCCAGCGCGTCAATGCTGCCGTGATTAACCCTGATCGGGGTCAGGGTCACAGGGCCGCCCGCGCCCGCGATCGTAACGTCGCCCTTGATCGTGTGAAGATCGAGGATCGGCGGATAGGGGGAGCCTTCGGGTTGCACGAAGGCGTAGCCAAAGCGGGAAAAGAGCGCCTCTTGCGTGGGGCCGTCGGCCCAGACGGCCAAGCGTTCCCGCTTGTTGAAAACAATCATGCGCAGATCGTCGATACCATGCATGTGGTCGGCATGAGAATGGGTGTAAATCACGCCATCCAGCGTTGCGATCCCTGCATCGAGAAGCTGACCGCGCATATCGGGGGATGTGTCGATCAGAACGCTGGTGGTGCCGTGCGCGCCTTCGCGTTGCACCAGAACGGAGCAGCGCCGGCGGGCATTGCGCGGGTTGCCGGGGTCACAATCGCCCCAGTTCCCACCAAGACGCGGCACGCCACCAGAGCTGCCGCACCCCAGTATGGTGAAGATCAGCCGGTCGCTCATGCCGCCATCCCGTAGGCTGCGGCCTTGGCGAAGAGACGTTCGAAGTTGGCCTGCGTCGCAGCGGCGAAATCGGCATAATCGAGACCGAATACCTCCGCCCCCTTCCGGGCGGTATGCATGACATGGGCCGGTTCATTACGTTTGCCGCGATAAGGCGGCGGCGCAAGATAAGGGGCGTCGGTCTCCACGAGGATACGCTCAAGCGGGGCGCTGGCGAAGATGTCGCGCAAGTCCCGGCTCTTGGGAAATGTCGCAATGCCGGACATCGAAAGGTAGAACCCCAGATCGAGCGCGGCGCGGGCCAGCGCGGACCCCGACGAAAAGCAGTGCATCACGCACGAATAGGGCCCGTTTTTGTGCTCCTCGGTCAGGATGCGGGCCATATCCTCGTCGGCATCGCGGGCATGGATGATGAGCGGCAGGCCGGTTTCGCGGGCCGCGGCAATATGGATGCGCAGGCTTTGCTGCTGCACGTCCTTGCTTTCTGCGGTGTAGTGGTAATCGAGACCGGATTCCCCGATGCCGACGAACTTGGGATGTTCGGCCAGCGCCACCAGTTCATCCACCGTGGCGAGCGGCTCGTCCGCGGCGCTCATCGGGTGGGTCCCGGCGGCGTAGAAAACCTGTTCATGCGTCTCCGCGATGGCACGGACCTGCGGTTCCTGACGAAGCCGCGTGCAGATTGTGACCATGCGCGTGACGCCATTCGCGGCGGCATTGGCGAGGATCTCGTCGAGCTGACCCTCGAAATCGGGGAAATCGAGGTGGCAGTGACTGTCGGTGATCTGTGGGATGTCGGTCATTCTATCCGGCTGCGGTCTGCTGTATTTTCCAGACGGTATCTAGGACCAGCGCGGCGGGGTCAAGGTTGACCGCCCGGCCGTGTCGGGTGCGGGCGCTGACCTGCTGTGCGGTGGTGGCCCATGCGCGGGCCTGGGCCGGGCTCGCGGACAGACGGGAGAGAAGGTCCGCTTCCCCCCGGGCGGCTTCTGGGTGGGGCGCCTGCCCGGTCACGCCGGTTCGGGCGAGACGGACGAGAAAGAGATCCACCAGCGTCAGGAGAAGCTCGAACCTGTCCTCGCTGCCGCGCGCGGCGGCCAGATCCGCCAGCTTGAGCGCGCGGGACCGATCCGGACGTGGAAGGCCGGAGAAAAGCGCGACCAGTTCGGTATAAAGTTCAACACCGCCCAGCCGCGAGATCCGCATCGCCTCCCCCACCGATCCGGACGAGAGGGCGGCCAGTTCCGGCGCGGCATCACCCGGCGTATCCGCGCCGGCAGCCGCCAATGCGCGCGCCATATCCTCGGGCGACAGCGGTGCAAGGCGTAACTCGCGGCAGCGCGAGCGGATGGTGGGCAGAAGGCGCGCGGGCTGATGCGAGATCAGGAAGAAGGTGGTGCGCGCGGGCGGCTCTTCCAACTGCTTGAGAAGCGCGTTGGCGGACGCGTTCATCATCTCGTCCGCGCTGTCGACGATCACCACGCGCCGCCCGCCCTCTGACGCCGAAAGCGACAGGAAGGAACGCAGCTTGCGCACCTCCTCCACGCGAATTTCGGCCGAAAGCCGATCTCCGCGTTCGTTGGCCCCGCGCCGGAGCAGGAACAGTCCGGGTTCCGACAGTGCCGCAATACGGCGGAACACCGGGTGATCGGGGGCGACATCGAGCGTGTCATGCGCCGGGGGCGCATCGCCGAAAAGGCCGCCCCCCTCCCCGAGGGGCGTGGCCAGAAGGAACCGCGCCGCAGACCATGCGAAGGTCGCCTTGCCAACGCCGCGCGGGCCGGTCAGCAGCCAGGCATGGTGAAGTCGATCCGCATTCATCGCGCTCAGAAAACCCTGAACCGCCGCATCCTGCCCGATGAGATGCGCGGTTTCGCGTGGGTGCGGGGCGCCCTCTACGCGGTCTGGTTCGGGCAGGGCTGGGGCTTCGCTCATACCGGCGCGGCCTTCACGATGCGCAGGATGTCGGCGGCCACCGCGTCTTGCGTCCGGTTACCGTCGATCACATGAATTCGCTGCGGAAACTCCTCGGCCAGGGCCAGGAATCCCTGCCGCATTTGCGCCTGAAGCGCCGGGCCGAAATCCTCGAACCGCTCCTCAACGGTCTGCCGGGCCTTGGCGCGGTGCAATCCCTGTTCGGGATCCATGTCGATCAATAGCGTAAGATCAGGTTCGCGCCCGATCATCAGGCGGTGCAACTCGTCCACCAGCGCGCGCAGATCGCCGCGCGACATTCCCTGATACATTCTTGTGCTATCGGCGAAGCGGTCGCAGATCACTGTCTTACCGGCGGCCAGCGCCGGCAGGATCGTGCGCTCGAGATGATCGCGCCGCGCGGCGGTGAACAAAAGGATCTCGGTCTCCGCCGACCAGCGGTCGGGGTCGCCCTGCAAAACAAGGGTACGGATTTCCTCGGCGCCCGGAGAGCCTCCGGGCTCGCGTGTCAAGATCGTCTCAACCCCTTCGGCGCGCAGGGCTACGTCAAGCAACTGGGCCTGGGTGGATTTGCCGGAGCCGTCAATGCCCTCGAAAGTGATAAAGAGACGATCCGGGGTCAACTCGCCCCCACGGCATCGGGATTGAGGCCCATCTTCTTCATCAGGACAGTGGCCGCCACCTTCAACCGTGCCGTGAAACCGCCTTTGGCCACGCCGGTTTCGGCCACCAGCGGGATGCGCATCTCCGGCAGATCCACCGGCTTGAGCACCAGTTCCGCAATCTCCTGCCCCCCCTCGACCGGGGCGCTGACCGGCCCATTGTAGACCACTTCGGCCTCAACCTGTTTACTGGACAGAACCGGCAGCAGGAGAGACACATCCTCTGCCGGAACAAGCCCGACGCGGGGCACCGCGCCCATCCATACCTCAGCCTGGGCGACACGCTCACCGGACCGCAGCACCCGGTGTTCGGAAAATTGCCGGAACGCCCAGCTTACGATCTTTTCGGAGACATCGGCGCGTTCGCTGGCGCTCTCAAGCCCGGAAATGACGAATATCACACGGCGGTCCCCCTGCCGGGCAGAGCCTGCAAGCCCATATCCCGCCTCTTCGGTGTGCCCAGTCTTGAGCCCGTCGGCGCCGATTCCAAGCCCCAGAAGCGGGTTGCGGTTGCGGTTGTTCTGTGGCGCGCGGCCATCGAAGGCGAACTCCTGCTCGGCGAACATCGGATAGAACTCGGGAAAATCGGTGATGATGCGGTTGGTCAGCAATGCCAGATCCCGCATCGACATCAGGTGCCCGGCTGCGGGCCAGCCGTTGGAGTTCATGAAGGTGGAGTTGGTCATACCCATCTGATGCGCGCGCCGCGTCATCATGCGGGCGAACCCGGCCTCTGTCCCGTCAGGGCTCAGCGCCTCGGCGATCACCGCGCAGGCGTCATTGCCCGAAAGCACGACGATGCCGCGCAACAGGTCCTCGACCGTCACCCGGTCCGTGGTGTCGAGAAACATGGTCGAGCCGCCGTAGCTCATCGCATGCTCCGAAACGGGCAGCTTCTCCTGCATCGTGAGGCGACCGTCGCGCACCGCCTCGAATGCCATGTAGAGAGTCATCAGCTTCGACATGGACGCCGGAGGCAGCGGGTCGTCCGCATTCTTGGACAGCAGCACGGTGCCGGTCGTCTGATCGAGCACGAAGGCGGCGCGGGCTTTCGTCTCGAATGCGGTGACGGCCTGCGCCATCAGCAACAGCGCGAGCAAGCCACCCGCAAGGCGTATCAAGGGCCGGATCATGATCCCCTCCGGTCAGTTGTCTACAGCGTAGGCGTCGGTAAAGCCGGTGCCTTTGATCTTTTTCAACAGTTGGGCGCGTTCTGACGCGGTTGTCGCCGGGCCGACCAGAACGCGCCAGTAGGTCTTGCCCTGAAGCGATTGTTCCCGGATGAGCGGTACCATCCCGGCATTGCGCATCTGTCCCGCCGCATTCTTGGCATTGGATTCTACACTGAAGATACCGATCTGGATATAGGGCTTTGACAGAGACGAGGCCTTTGGCCTTGCATCCGGCTTCGGCGCCGGGGTCTCGGCAGTGGTTTCGCCTGACGCGGTGGGGGTCTGTTGACCGTCTTCCGCCTTTTCGATCGCGGCACCGGCTGCGGCGACCGGATCGAGCGAATCTTCCTGAACGTCAGCGGGCGCGGGAAGTTCGCCGTCCCCCGCCTCTTCGTCCGGCACCTCTTCACGGCGCAGCGCGGTCACATTCAGTTCCACGGGCTGTCCGGCCAGCATTCCGATCGCCGCAGCCGCATCGGAGGATATCTGAAGGCGCGGTCCGGGAATCTCGCGTTCACGCCGGAACAGCGCACCAATGACAAACTTGCCGTTGCTGTTGTTGCGAATTATGACGCGTTCAGGGTCTTTCACATCCGGATGCGCGGCCCAGACCCCGCCGAGCGACGGGCGCCCATCCCAAAGCCCGGCCTCCGTGACCGAAAAGACCTCCGGCGCCTCGACATCACGTTCCACAAGTTTGACCGAACGGGTTTCACCCTGCTCGGAGGATGTGGCGCGGAAAGGATTGAAATCGCCCGCGTCCTCGCAGCCGGAAAGCAGCGCGGCCGCACACAGCCATACCAGTGCCCGCGAACCCTTGGATCCGGCAGCTGCCCGAAAACTCTGATTTTGCATGTCGTGCCCCTTGCCTGTTCGCGGTCGTTGCCGCCCCTGTCTGCCGTTGCCCGGCGCCACTTGTTTGAGTGCCATGACATGATTGCGGTGACAGTGTAACCCCATGCCGTGATCAAGGAAAGTGGCGCCGTCGAGATGAGCGGATTTTACCGAGACAACGGGGCTTTCAGAATCACGCGCCGCCGAGTAGCAATTCCGGATCGGAGGAGTGGCAGAGTGGTCGAATGCACCGGTCTTGAAAACCGGCGTGGGTTAACGCCCACCGTGGGTTCGAATCCCACCTCCTCCGCCACCTATCACCGTAACAATTTGAATTTGCTTTGTTTTTTCATCACAAGCATTTCCTACCACCATAAGTGCCACCAACGTTTGCGCCATTGCCTACCATGTGATGCAACTACCTGCATGTAGCACCGGCGTATCGATCAATCCGTCCATGACCATGTTCGAGTCCAGGGCCAGCGTGAATCACTGCCTGGCATGCATGCCGATCTAGGAAAATTTGCGCGCGGCGCAGAATCCTAAGGCAATCCGACGAAAACTTTGCTATAATGGTAGGTATTGCAACCTGCAAACGTTCACTTCCCGTCGGAAGCCGCAAAACAGCCGACGGGGTGTGAAGTCGTGTGCTCAACCCAGGAGACTCAGGGTGAACTCAACAACTCCTAACCTCTATCTATCTGTCGAGCAAGTCGCAAATCGTTTCGGCGTGTCCAAGGACTCGATCTGGCGCTGGAAGCGGAATGGCGACTTCCCGGCGCCCGTCAAATTGGGTGGAACGACGACCCGCTGGCGCCTTTCCGACATAGAGGAATGGGAGAGCCAGCTGGTCTGTGGATTCATCACGTGCCTCGGGTTCGAGCCAGACCGCCTGACCCTGCTCTGACGCCTCTCCAAGTATCCCGACACCCATAAGGCCTGCGCCACGGTGCGGCCTCAGATTACCGCCACCGGCGCGCGCCGCATCGCGCCGGTCTCTCCAGTCCTGTCCAATCGAGAGCATCACATGACCGATACCATTGCCCCTACTCCCAACAACGCGTTGAACCAGAACGTGCTCGCCTTTACGGCTGGCTCCAAGGCGGCTGCGACCAACGCCATGCCGCGCGATGACGCGAAGTCCACCAATGGCATGCCGGCAGGTTACGCCACCGATGAGAACGGTATTTATGAGCTGCGCGACAACAAAGAAGGCGATGCGCTGTCCACGCGCATCTGCTCTCCGCTCATCGTGAAAGGGCGCTGCCGGAATACTGTCGGCCATGGATGGGGACGTGTTCTCACCGTGCAGGACCCGGACGGCATGTGGCATGAGCTGGTGCTCAGCGAGCAGCAGCTCAATAAGTCGGCGAACGTGGCGCTGGCACCGCTCTTCAACGTGGGCTTTGAGCTGGCACCGGTCGAGAAGGCCGCCAAGAGTGTGATGAAGCTGCTGAACATCTGGCGGCCCGAGGATCAGTATCTGCGTTTCGACCGGCTCGGCTGGACCGACAACAAGCACGACGCATTCGTGCTCGGCTGCGGTCATGTGATCGGCAATGCCCTCGTGGCGACTGACCTGCCCCTTTTTTCAGGGCCACTCGTAAGTCGAGCCTGTTCTCCTTTTGTGTGCCATCATTCGGCGGCGCGAGCAATGGGCGCGGGCGCGGAGCCATCAGGTAGCTCAAGCGGCTGCGCCCATTGCGTTTTGTCGAAGGGCCTTGCGGCTGCGAACTCCTCCGGGGTCTGATACTTCAGGCTGCTGTGCGGACGCTCCCTGTTGTAATCGATCCTCCAGTCTTCGATGATTTCACGGGCTTCACCGATGCTGGCAA
>NZ_FODS01000019.1 GCF_900110425.1 Salinihabitans flavidus
CGGAAAGTCATTCGGCAGCATCCGCCACTGGCACCCGGTCGTCGCCATGTAGAGGATCGCGTCGAACACGTCGCGCAAGCTTGTCGTGCGGGGTCTGCCCGTGGTCTTGGGTGCGGGCATGAAAGGCGCGATCAGTGCCCATTCGGGGTCTGTCAAATCGCTTGCGTATTTGCCACCCGCTCGGGCATGCTGGCGGCGAGTGAGTTCGGTCCAGGCCATCGTGATCTCCGTTCAGCTTTGCAACCGAACAGAAGCACAACCTGCTGAACTCACTCAATTAGTTTCAAATCGGGCTCTCAGAGACGCGGACGCTCGCGCGGCAACGAAGATAATGGCGTACGTTGCGCGCAAATCTGATCGTGATGATTTCAAGGATAACAACCCACACCAGCCTCCACAAAGCTCAGGATCATATGGCAAGCGCTGGACCACTGCACAGCTTCGACGCCGTCCTGCCCCACTTAGTATCACCGCCCCGAGGCCTGCCGCACGGGTTATTTTTTACCAAGTATCAATGTCTTGACGCCACCTGTGGTATCCCAGATGGTTGCCCTCATGAGCGCGGTTGTTTCAGCCGGCGCGAAGCGGGTGGAGGATGTGTAGATGCTTGACGAGCGGGTTCTTATAACGGGTGGGCGAGGATTCCTTGGCCGAGCACTTATCACAGCGCTTCAAGCGCAGGGCGCAGGTGTTGTGGCTCTGGATGTCGCTGCCTCGCCGACGGACTTACAGTCGGGCGTGATATTCGAGCAGGGCGATATCCGCGACCCCTCGGTCGTTTCGAATGTGGTCGGCCGTCATGACATCTCGGCCATCGTGCACTTGGCAGCGCTGGTCATTCCGGCTTGCCGAGAGAATCCGGTTCTGGGTGCCGAAGTCGATATGATCGGTCATATCAACGTGTTGGAGGCGGCGCGCCGGCACGGTGTCGCGAATGTCGTCTACACAAGTTCGGTGGCCGCACATCCACGCGAGCCGCTGAATTCGCCGGTCAATCTTTACGGCGTCTACAAGCGGTGCTGCGAGGACATTTCCAAGGTCTATTTTCTGGACCACGGCATCGCCTCCATCGGATTGCGGCCCAACGTGGTCTATGGCCCGGGCCGCGATGTTGGAGAGACGGCGGCCATCACGCAGGCCATGCGCGCCGCCGCCGAGGGTAGGCAATATGAAATGCCGTTTTCTGGGCAGATGTGTTTTCAACACGTTGACGAGGTCACGGACATTTTCCTGCGCTGCCTGACCACAGTCCCGGATCGACCGGTGGTCACGGACCTTACGACAGAAACAGCCTCGACCGATGACGTTATCGCCGCGATCCATGCCGTCGTGCCAGACGCGCAAATTGCCCCATCGAACAACCACAGACCAGCCCCACCTTCCCTTGACAACAGCGCCCTGCGCGACCTGCTGAAACAATGGGACAGAGTTTCGCTGGCTGAAGGAACGCGCCGCACCATCGCACACTATAAGGGGATTGCGGACGCCTGCTGAAAGGCCACTCCATCACCTCCTTCAAGTGGAGGTTTGTCTGGCAACTAGACCGAGAATGTTGCAGAATTCGGCCTGTGTAGGCTCTTTGAAAGGCAGGTTTCCGACAGTGTCGCGTAAAATGGAGACCGATGATGACGATACCACCCCGGACTATCGGCGCGTCACCGCGCTGGAAAGGGGCCTGAGCGTTCTGCGCGCTTTTGGTCCGGGTAACCGACCTCTTGGCAATGCGGAGATATCGCAGCGGGTCGGCCTACCGAAACCAACCGTTTCACGAATTACCTTTACCCTTACCGAACTGGGATACCTGCTCTATCTTCCGGATGTCGCACGCTACCGACTTGGTCCGGCCGTGCTTACCTTGGGCTACGACGTTCTGGCTCAGATGGGTATTCGCGAGATTGCACGCCCGCTG
The DNA here is from genome assembly GCF_900110425.1 of Salinihabitans flavidus. GTDB lineage: Bacteria > Pseudomonadota > Alphaproteobacteria > Rhodobacterales > Rhodobacteraceae > Salinihabitans > Salinihabitans flavidus. The sequence continues at coordinate 1,910 of NZ_FODS01000019.1, forward strand.
ATGCAGGAACTCGCGAACGAAACGGAAGCCTCGGTGTTTCTGGGCGTGCCAACCGATACGGAAATCATCTACGTTGAGTCCTGTCGCTCGCCCACGTCCATGACCATCCGGCTCGATATCGGATCGCGGATACCGCTGGCGACAACAGGTATGGGGCGTGCCTACCTTGCCGCGCTGCCAGAGGACGAACTCGAGGCTCTGCTGGTGAGGATCGCACCGAAATACGGTTCGGACTGGCCGGAAGTGGAAAACCGTATGCGCCGAGCCCTGACCCATGCGCAAAAGGCTGGTTTCGCACTCTCGATCGGCGAATGGATCGCCGAGGCAAACTCCGCGGGTGTGGTCATTCAAGGAAGCGGAACGCGACCGAGCTATATCCTCAACATTGGGGGGCTGCGATCGATTATCACGGCGGAGAAACTGCGCAACGAACTCGCGCCAAGACTCGTGGCTCTGGCACGCCATCTGGAGCACGTCGGGCATGGGTTGTTTTGACCGACTTCAGATGACCATGCCCTGCCCGCCATTTATGTCGAGCGAAGCACCGGTAACGAAGCCCGCCTCCTCGGATGCCAGATAGGCGATGGCGGCACCGATATCTTCGACTGTGCCATGACGGCGGACGGGAATTGACTGCAACACCCGCACCCGTTCTTCATCGCTCTGGCGTTCCGACAGAAGGCGCTCCACGCGTGGTGTCAATATGGCGCCAGGGCACAGCGAGTTGCAGGTAATGCCCTTCGGCCCGAATTCCTGCGCGATCTGCAGTGTGAATGCCTGCATCGCGCCTTTGGCAGCCACATAGTTCGCACCCGCGAACAGGCTTCCGAAACGCCCTGCCTTTGAGCCCATGTTGATGATACGGCCGTATCCGATCGCGACCATGTGCGGCAGCACCGCTCGGGTCGTCCGGACGCAGGCGGTGACATTCACGTCCCATACGCGTGCCCAGTCTTCCTCGGACTGATCCAGAAAGGCAAACGGAGTGTGCAACGACCCACCAATATTGTTGACCAGTATGTCAATGGATCCAACGGTTTTCGCGATCCGGTCCACCGCTGGGCCGATATTGCCAGTGTCCGTCATGTCGATACGTTGAGTGGAAAGGCTCAGATCCAAACTCTCGGCAGTCTCCATCGCATTTTGCAGGGCGGCCGCGTCACGATCCCAGACGGTCACGCGCGCGCCTTCGGCCGCGAGCCGCAGCGCCGCGCCGAGACCGATACCACTGCCCGCTGCGGTAATCAGGGCGCTGCGACCATGAAAACGCCCGCCCCGCGCAGGCGCGTGGGGGGCGGACGGTGGATCAGAGCGGGGCACTATCGACAGCCTCGTGATGGCTCGCTTCCGGGTCCACCTTCACATCGATCACGACGGGTCCGCCCATGCGGTGCCCTTCCTGGATCGCGGCGCGGATATCGCTCTTGTGATACACGCGCAGACCCTTTCCGCCGAGCCCCTCGGCGACAGTCACGAAATCGACATCGGAAAAGTCCACCGCGATGCGCTTCTCCCCGAGATTGTCACGAACCATGCCCAGTCCCGAATTGTTGCTCACCACGAAAACGACATCCAGATTCTGCTGAACACAGGTCGGAATCACCTGAATCGTCATCAGAAAACCGCCATCGCCCGACAGGCAGGTGATACGGCGCTCGGGGTGAACCATTTTCGCCGCCGCCGCGGCCGGGCCACCCCACCCCATGACACCTGTTCCACCGGGCACGAGCAGTTGACCCGGATAGGGCATGCGCAGGCCGAAGGTCGCCCATATGCGGTTCGCCCCTGCATCAAGTACCAGCATGTCCTGCGAAGCCAGGAACTCCTGGATGGCACGAGTGACGTCGCTATGGTGAACCGAGCCCTGCGCAGCTGGCAGATCCGGGAGTTCGAAATAGCCGTTTTTCGTCTTGATGTCGCGCAAGGCCCCGAGACGGGCATCCTTGTCGGCGCCGCTCAGCCCGTGATCGGCAAGCATGCCCAGCACATCCATCACGTCGCCCGTAATGGCAAGGTCCACCGGATATACCCAGCCTGCGTTGCGCGGGTCAACATCCACCTGCACAAGAGTCTGTTCCCCCGGACGAATGAGGTCCGGATCGCGAAAGCGGGTGTAATCAGGCCCCATGCTCGCACCCAACATGACCACGAGATCGGCCGCCGCGAGCGCACGGTTCGCGGCCGCCTGGCCCCAGGTGCCGAGCATGCCGGCGGCCACATCCGAGGTCTCGGCAATCACGCCCTTGGCATTGTAGCTGGTGACAACACCTATCCCCGCGGATTCGGCCAATGCCTGCAGCGCCGCGCCCGCCCCCGAGGCCAGTACCCCGTTCCCGGCCACGATGACGGGCGCGCGTGCCTCATCCATCAGTTTGGCCAGGCGATTGACCGCCACCGGATCCGGACGTGCCGGGGTATAGGATTGGTACCCCGCGCCGGGATAGAGGCCGGGCTTGGGTGAATCCGGCACCTCGGCGCGGATGATCGGTGTCTTCATGACCACGGCCGCAGGCCCTGTGCGCGGAAGAGAGGCATGCTTGATCGCCATCTGCGTCCCATAGATCGCCTCGGATGGTGTCGTGGCGTAGGTGCAGTATTTCGTGATCGGTCTGAGTGACGCCATGGCATCGGCCCCACCGTAGTCGCCTGTCATGGTCTGATAGACGCCCATCTGACCATAGCCGTCGTAGTCGGACGTCTCGGTTAGAACAACAAGCGGCGACCCCGAAAAATGCGCCTCCAGTATTCCTATGGCCCCGATCGTCGTAATCCAGGGTCCCTGCCCCATCAGCACCGCCGGTCGACCGGTCAACCTCCCGTACACCTGCGCCATGATGGAAGCGATCCACTCATTGCGGGTCAGTATAACCTCCAGATCATCGCGACTGTCATGGAAGGCCGGCAGCGTCCAGGTTATGCCCAACCCCGGCAGGGTGAAGGCGTGTGTGACGCCGGCCTCGACAAGAGTCCGGACGACCATCTCGTTGGTTTTTACCACGCTCGTTTTCTCCGCTCAGGAATGCCTATTGCTTGCCGGCTCTGAAATTGTTCCCCGCCCTGTCCTCACCGCGAACCAACCAGATGGGACGCAAGGGATAGTTCATGTCCGGGGAATGCTTGTTGGCATAGATGGTCGCAGGATGGTCCTCGCTGCGATCGTAGAGCGTGGTGGCCGGCATATACCTGATGGCATAGTCGGCGCGCCTCTTGATCGAGCGATTGTGCTCGGAGCCATGTACCGTATACACGTCGTGAAGAGAAATCTGACCTGGCTTCAGGATGCAATCCTTGGCCTTGGAGGTATCCAAGTCGGTCATTTTCTGCCCCAAGGCCATGTCCTCGCGCAGTTCCACCTCGTGGTGTTCCAGATTGCGGGACTTGTGAGAACCCGGGATATACTGCATGCACCCGTTGTCCCGGTCGGATCCATCGATCGACACGCGCACCGTGATTGTCTCGAGCGGTTCCAACGGCCAGTATTTCCCATCCTGATGCCAAGGCACCGCCTTGCCGTCTCCCGGGGGCTTGGCAAACAGCATGCTGCCCCAGAGAATTATGTCCGGCCCAATCAGTTGCTCGACCATGTCCAGAATGTCGGGATGCTGGCAGAACTCCAGAAAGTCGACATTCCCCATCAGCTTGGCTGATTGACCATAGGGATTGTGCGGCCCCGAAAGGGATTCGGGCCTGATTCCGGCGTGGTCCGCTATCAGCTTGTCCACCGCACCGCGGAGTCTCTCCAGCACATCGTCGGGAAGCACGTAGTCCGGAATCACCAGTCCGTCCTCGCGATAGGTGCGGATATCGTCTTCAGTCAACAGTGCTCTTTCGACCATCTTGAGCCCTCCTCGGTCCAAATGTTCGGGCCTTGTTAGCACCAACAAAATTTTTTTGGAATAGCATTTCAATTTATTTTTGAAATGTCATTTTAAAATGTTTGAGTTCGCGGGGGGTGCTGTATATCGTCGCGGCAGACCGCCAGAACACAGCAGAACGCGCAAAGCGTTCGCTGGCGGTCACGACAAGGAGGAGGATCAAATGAAATCCCATATCTTCAAGCTATCCGCTGCGGTGGCCGGCATCTGCCTGGGCACTGTCGCGATGGCCGAGTTTCCCGAACGGGCTGTCACGATAGTCGTCCCGTTTTCGGCGGGAGGCGGAACCGACATCACGGCGCGCGTGCTTGCCGGGCCGATGGCGGATGCCCTGGGAACCGAGGTCGTGGTCAAGAACACAGACGGAGCGGGGGGCACCATTGGCGCCGCCGCGACTGCCGCCGCTCGCGACGACGGCTACACCGTGGGTCTGCTGCCCGTCGGGCCCATGACGACCCAACCGCACCTGCGCAACCTGCCCTACGGGCCGGACAGCTTCGACTACGTCTGCCTTGCCTACTCAGCGCCCTCGGCAATTGTGGTGCGCAAGGATTCGGAGTTCAACTCACTTGCTGACATGATCGAATTCGGAAAGGAGAATCCGGACGTCCTGAATTTCGGCGTACAGGCCATCGGCTCGATCCCTCATGTTGCCGGACTGGGACTTGCCGATGCGGCCGGTATCGACTTCACGTATGTTCCCTACGCGGGAAGCGGTCCGACCTTCACCGCGATGCTCGACGGCTCGGTTCATATGTTCGTGGCGCACGTTTCGTTTCTGACCACCAACGCGGATCAGGTCAAATCCATCGCGCTGTTGTCGGATGAACGCATCTCGACAGCATCTGATCTGAAAACCGCGGGCGAACAGGGTGTGGACATGAACTTCCCCATCTGGGGTGGTCTCGTGGTGCCAAAAGGTGTTGATCCGGAGGTTCGCGACAAGTTGGAAACCGCCTGCGAAGCCGGTGTGAACTCTGACGCCTTCGTAGAGCGTATGGAGTCACTTGGCACGCCGGTGGTCTACATGGGTGGAGACGAATTCGAAAGTTTCGTACGGGCCGAGTTCGAACGCAACGATGGCCTGCTTTCGGCCGCTGGCCTGAAGGCCGAGTGACCATGGCTATGCGGGCGGGGCACAGATTCCCCGCCCACATGTATCTCGCCTGCGAACCGCAAAGTTTCGAACCCTTCCGGAAATCTGAAAGAGATCGCGCGTGCCGAAAATCTCATTGCCATTTCTGATTGGCGCCGTCTTCGCGCTCCTGTCCCTGTTCCTGATCTGGCACACATTCTCTGATGTCTACCAGGGGTCATATCAGGCAGCAGGCCGGGGTCCGGTCTTCTTTCCACAGATCCTGCTAAGTTGCCTTCTGTTGCTTTCGCTGGTTGTCATGTTCGGCGGCCTTAAGGCGGAACCGCTATCGCTTTCGCGTGATGTGGCCCTGCCAGTCATATCCGTACTGTTGTTCACCGGACTCTATGTCTACGCCATAACGGCCGCAGGTTTCCTGCTGTCCACAATCGTCTTCACCTTCGTGATGCCGCTCTTGCTCGGGTATCGACGAATCTGGGTGATCCTCGCGATAACCGCAGTCTACCCGGTCACTGTCTGGTATCTGTTCGATCACGTGGTTCAGATCGTTTTACCCTCCTCGCCGTGGTTCGATACACGTTGATTTGGGCGCGGGGCATTTTCGGTGTTTTGCGCCTCGGCACTTTCGGGAGTAGCTAATGGACGCGTTTGTATTGGGCCTCGACCATATCGCCACGGTCCAAACCCTTATGGCCATCGTCATTGGCACCCTTGTAGGTGTGACCGTCGGTGTCCTGCCCGGCCTTGGCTCGGTCATAGGGATTACAATGGTGTTGCCCTTCACTTTCGCCATGGGCCAGATGCCCGCCATTGCCCTGATGCTCGGGGTCTACTGCGGGTCGGTATATGGTGGCTCGATCTCGGCCATAGTCATCAACACGCCGGGAACGCCGCAGGCGGCTGCCACCGCGCTTGATGGCTTCCCGATGGCACAGCGCGGTGAGGCCGATCTCGCCATTGGCTGGGCCACGGCGGCGTCGGTCCTCGGCGGCTTGTTCTCTGTGATAGTTCTCATCTTGGCCGCTCCGCAACTTGCGGCTTTCTCGCTCAATTTCACGGCGATCGAGAATTTCGCGCTCGGGTGCTTTGCGCTAATCTGCATCGCCAGTGTTTCACAGGGTAACATGGCAAAGGGCCTGATGTCGGGCGTGCTGGGACTGTTCGTGGCCTCGATCGGCCTAGACCATGTGACCGGAGACATGCGCTTCACCTTTGGCAGCTTTCAAATGGCCGCTGGGATCAGCCTGATTCCCGCTGTTGTCGGCCTGTTCGCCTTGTCGGAGGTGTTTATCCGGGCGTCGGAGGCCCGCTTGCCGAAGCCCGAAATCACCCATAAAGTGGGCTTTCGACTGCCTGCGTTGCGGGAATGGAAACCACGCCTCTGGCTACTTCTGAAATCCTGCACGATCGGCTCATTCGTCGGAACCCTACCCGGCACGGGGGCTGCCACAGCAGCCTTCATCAGCTATTCCGAAGCGCGGCGCACCTCACCCAACCGGGAGAACATGGGCAAGGGTGAACCGGATGGAATCGTCGCTTCGGAAAGCGCAAACAACGCCGTGACCGGAAGCGTAATGGTGCCAACTCTTGCTTTGGGCATCCCCGGAGATCCGGTCACCGCAGTGATGCTGGGCACACTGATCGTTCACGGGGTTACCCCTGGGCCGCGCCTGTTCTCCGAAAACATTGACATTGTATATGCGATCTTCGTGATCTTGATAGCGGTCAATCTGGTGATGTTCGTCGTGGGAGCACTGGGCGCTCAGGCATTCACGCGGGCACTTCGAATACCTGAGCCGCTGTTGATGACCATGGTCATGGTCGTCGCCCTGCTGGGCGCCTACGGCGTGCGGGGCAATGCGCTCGACCTGATCATCGCGTTCGGAGCGGGAATTGTGGGGTTCGCGCTTCGAAAAGGCGGCTTCCCGCTCGCTCCGCTTGTCATCGGAATGGTGCTCAGCCAAATGATCGAAAACTCCCTGCGCCAGGGGTTGCTTCTGACTCGAGGTGATTTCTTCGCGTTCTTCGAGCGCCCCATCGCACTTGCGCTTTTCGTCATAACGTTCCTAATTCTGGTATGGCCTCTGCTCCGCGCTCTTTGGGTGCGCCGCAGATATTGGAAGCCCTCTTGATTGACCGTTCCTCCTGTCGGCCGTGCGCCTGTCTGATCAAACCCGACCGCACCGGCGCGATCCAACAGATGGTCGGTCGTCGTCCGCTGTCCGCCAACAGGGGCCGACGCTTCTCCAGCGCGGTGACGTTTGTCAGTCTGGCACACTCAGAGTCCAGTCCGAGACGGCCCCGAGTATCATCCTGGAAAACAGGAAAAACAGGTGTGGAGAACCGCAGCGCCTGACACCAGCATCAAACGTAAGAAAAGGAAAGAAACGCCATGAAGATGACAACCGAGGAGGCCTTCGTCAAAACCCTGCAACGTCACGGCATACAGCATGCCTTCGGCATTATCGGCTCGGCCATGATGCCGATCTCGGATCTCTTCCCGAAGGCCGGGATAACCTTCTGGGATTGTGCCCATGAAGGCAGCGCCGGGATGATGGCCGATGGTTATACCCGCGCAACCGGCAAGATGAGCATGATGATCGCCCAGAACGGGCCGGGCATCACCAATTTCGTGACCCCCGTCAAGACAGCCTACTGGAATCATACGCCGCTTCTGCTGGTCACGCCGCAGGCCGCGAACAAGACGATCGGCCTGGGAGGCTTCCAGGAGGTTGAGCAGATGGCACTGTTCGAGGATATGGTCGCTTACCAGGAAGAGGTGCGCGACCCCTCGCGTGTGGCCGAAATTCTGGCGCGCGTCATATCGAAAGCCAAGCACCTTTCAGCGCCCGCACAGATCAACATTCCGCGCGATTACTGGACGCAGGTGTTTGATGTCGACCTGCCGCGCGCGATCGAATTTGAGCGTCCCGCTGGCGGTGAAAATTCCGTCGCCGAAGCGGCGAGGCTTCTGTCCCGAGCGAAGAGCCCAGTCATTCTCAACGGGGCTGGGGTGGTTCTGTCACAGGGCGGGATCAACGCCAGTAAAATGTTGGCCGAGCATCTGGATGCGCCAGTCTGCGTGGGCTACCAGCACAACGACGCATTCCCCGGCTCGCATCCTCTGTTCGCCGGGCCGCTTGGGTATAACGGCTCGAAGGCGGCGATGGAGTTGATACGGGACGCTGATGTGGTTCTCTGTCTCGGAACCCGATTGAATCCATTTTCGACCTTGCCCGGCTACGGCATGGAATACTGGCCCGCCGCCGCCAAGATCATCCAGGTCGACATCAATCCTGACCGGATTGGCCTGACCAAGAAGGTCACGGTGGGCATCGTCGGTGACGCGGCAAAGGTCGCCAATGGAATTCTTGCACAACTGGCGGATACAGCCGGCGATGAAGGCCGTGAAGAACGTCGCGCGAAGATTGCCGAAACCAAATCGCGTTGGGCACAACAACTCTCCTCGATGGACCATGAAGGCGACGATCCCGGCACCACGTGGAACGAGCGCGCCCGCGCGGCCAAGCCCGATTGGATGAGCCCGCGTACAGCGTGGCGCGCGATCCAGCGAGCCCTTCCCAGGGACGCGATCATCAGCTCGGATATCGGCAACAACTGCGCCATCGGCAACGCTTATCCGTCATTCGAAAACGGGCGCAAATACCTTGCTCCGGGCCTCTTCGGTCCCTGCGGCTATGGCTTCCCGGCGATCGTGGGCGCCAAGATTGGTTGCCCGGACGTCCCCGTCGTGGGTTTTGCAGGCGATGGCGCCTTTGGGATTGCCGTTAACGAACTCACAGCCATTGGTCGTGGCGAATGGCCACCCGTAACCCAAATTGTCTTCCGCAACTACCAATGGGGTGCGGAAAAGCGAAACTCCACCCTTTGGTTCGACGACAACTTCGTAGGCACTGAACTGGACGAACAGGTGAGCTATGCCAGCATTGCAAAGGCCTGCGGGCTGAAGGGTGTTGTGGCGCGCACGATGGATGAACTGACCGAAGCGCTGAACACGGCCATCAAGGATCAGTTGGAGAATGGTAAGACCACCTTGATTGAGGCGCTGATCAATCAGGAACTGGGAGAGCCCTTCCGCCGCGACGCGATGAAAAAGCCGGTCGCTGTTGCTGGGATCGACCCCGCCGAAATGATCGACCAGATCGTTTAGGAGATATGGAGGAGTCAAGGTGATGACCTCGAGTGTGGCCGGGCAACGTCATGGCCTGTGGCCATGACTGGGCCCGCCCCTTTCTTTCGCCGTGTAGGCGCTGCCAATGTCGGACGAGACCTCGACAACGCTTCGCTCACTGCTTTTGTGCGGAATTCCTCGGTCGTGATGCCATCTGTGTTCTCCTTTGCGGCACGATACTCTGTCAAAGAAGCGACACCAAACCGCAACAGGTCCACTCCTTTCTCGGAGTCGCGGATCGCACAACAGATCAGCTTGGTCGGCGCTTGATCGATTTTCAGAACACCTGATTCAGACCATCGCTGATATTGGTTGGAGTGCATCCGCTTGCGGAGACCGGCACAGTGAACAGACAAACTTGAAGTTGTTGACCTCAAGCTCCCCGCCCGCCATGCTCAAAAGGTCACCTGCTGCAGAGGGACTACAATGAAACATGGAAGTCTACTGCGCGGCATTCTAGCGAGCATCCTGATCGGGCTTGTTAGCCCTGCCGCTGCACAAACGCCCGGAACTTGCGTCGTGACGCGAGTCGAGGGGCAGGCATTCGTTTCTGCCCGTGGTGCAGGTGTCCGGTCTGCGGTGACGGGCCTGGGACTGGGGCGTAACGCGAAGTTGCGCACCGATGCCGGGGGGCGCATCACGATGACCTGTTCCGGTGGGCTCGATGTCGTCGTCGGCCCTGAGAGCGAGGTCGACGTGATCGGTCTCCTCGACGGAGGTGCGCGGCCGTTCGGTCTTCGTCTGATAGATGGAATCGCCGGTTTCCTTTTTTCCAGCGACGAGGAGAACGGCGTGCAGGTCCGAACGCCTTCGGCTGTAGCCGCGGTACGTTCCACCCAATGGGCGATGCGGGTCGAGAACCGCGCGAGCGCAATATTTGCGCGCACGGGCATGGTTTTCGTCGTGACCGATGACGACGATGCGCGACTTGGTCCGGGTGATGGCGTGGATGTTACTCCCTCGGGAGAGATCGGACCGGTCACACCTTGGGGGCAAGCGCGCATCGATCGGTTCGGCGCGCTGCTCGGTCCCGATTGGTAGAGCGCAACAGGTTCCGGCACGCAAGGTTTGTCACCGGAGCGGTCGTGATGCTGGTGAGCTTGGTGATCACCCTTTGGCATCCCGGCGATCGGAGCGCGTTCTGGCAGGGCATCGAAGGGCGTTTGCTTGACGCTCGGTTCCTCTGGCGCGGACCAGTGGCGCCCCCGGACGGTGTCGCCATTCTCGCCTTCGACGATACCGCTGTTGCTCGACATGAGGCGTTTCCACCATCCCGATCGGCTCTGGCCGCCGCTGTGGTCGCAGCTACCGAGGCCGGTGCGCGGGCAATTGCGCTCGATTTCCTGCTGGTCGAACAGCGAGTTGGCGACGCAGACCTTGCGGCCGCGCTGTCCGGGGTCGACGCTGTCCTGGGCGTGGCGGAGGCATTGCCAGACGCGCCCCTGCGTGTTCTCGACGACGGAGTCTTCGCAGTTTTGGTCGCCTCCGATCCAGGTAGTCTGCTTCCTGCCTTGGGACCGGCGGATACGCTGCGCGGTGTGGCAGCCCTCGGACACGTGATCGTTCGCCATGATGCCGATGGAGCTGTGCGCAGGTTTGATGCAGCGCGCGCCCTGAAAACCGCAGACGGCATCGTATGGTACCCATCGCTTGCCATCGCGACCTTGACAGGCGTCGATGGCGCTCTTGACCTGCGGATGCCATCGTCGCGTATCAGCGGGCGCATGAATATCGGAGAGACCACCATCGCATTGGACAGGCAGGGCGCAATACCCCTGAATTTCTATGGGCCGGCGGGCACGATCCCGACATTTTCCGTTGCCAATGCCGAGGACGCGGACCTGAAGGGAAAGACTGTATTCCTTGGCGCGACGGCGACCGGGTACGGAGATCGGCATGCCACGTCATTCGATGCTGCGTTTCCCGGCGTCGAACTGCATGCAACGCTGGCGGCGAACGTGATCGCGCAACACTTTCTGCGCCGAGACGCGATGGCATGGATGTGGGACGTCGCACTTGCGCTCATGGTGGCTGTGGCAGGTTTCATCGCGGCCGGATTGGACAGACCTTGGCTCGCGAGCCTCACGACCATCGGGGTGGTGGCGGCAACTGCGGCTGCGCTGCAAGCCGCGTTCATCGCCGGGTGGTGGCTTGACGGTTCCACGGCACTCCTTTCCCTTCTGCTTGGGGGCGCGGCCGGCGTCGGACTGCGGCTTCTGGAGCATCGGCGCCGAGCGGCGAACCTTGCACTTTACCAGTCACCGTTGTTCGTCGAACGTCTTGCCAGTGCGGCCGATCCCCGCTTCGAAGCAGGGGCTCGACCCGCAGTAGTCCTCTTTGTCGATGTCGAGAAGTTCACCACGTATTCCGAAAACCTCGGCCCAGAAGGCACCGCCGACTTTCTGCGCATGTTTCATGGCCTTGTCGAAGAGGCCGTGGATCCGTTGGGCGGGATTATTGCGCATTTCGCAGGAGATGGTGCCATGGTCGTCTTCGGATTGCCGGAGCCCGGTCCGGATGACGCCATACGCGCCTTGCGCTTCATAGAGGCGCTCTACGCGGCCGTTGATGCCAGCACGACCTGGCCCGGCCTTGGATTGCGGGTGGGCGGGCATGCCGGTCCCGTCCAGACCGGGGTGGTCGGCGGCAGGCGCCACAAACAGTTGACTGTCAGCGGCGACGTGGTCAATACGGCCAGTCGCCTGCAGGATTTCGCCAAATCGCGCCAAGCGGCCCTCGCACTTTCCGGTGCACTTCTACAGTCCAGCCAGGAGGCTCTGTCTTGGGCCGAGAAGGCCGGGCTGCGCCCTGCCGGTCAACACAAGCTTCGCGGTCGTCTTGAACCGATTCAAGTCTGGACGGGCCCTCCCCCCTCAACGTGACAGGCTAGCCAACGGCGGTCGGTTGGAAGCCTGAAGGGACACCTTTCGCCGCATTGTTAGCCAACGCACGCCCCGGACTCTGTCAGACGGAACCGGCTTGAGTTGACCCCACAAAGTGGTCCTGTTCTGTCATGGTCGGCGGGACGCCTGCCCCTAAACCTCCTACACGTTCGGTCTCTGTTTTAACTGAGAGCGATTGGAACAGGGCCGGAAGCCTGTCAGGATAAAAACCGAAAGCATTAATAAAAGGAAAATTACAACCAAACCGAAAGCGACGCGGTTCACCCGACCAGAAAGGCTCGACCTCGGGCGGTCGATCGTAGGGCTGCGGAATGACCTCTTGGCCGAGCACCTTGGTGTAAAGAAAGCTGTTCTCGAAGTGGAGGTAGAGCGCGCCGGAGGATCCCTGATCCGCGCTATTGAAGCGTTGCGATCAGATGGCAGATCCCTCGTGCCATTTGAACCACCGGAGTTGAACGCAGCGGAAGCCACGCTGCTGGATCAGAACCAACTTCTGGACCCGGAGCAGACTTCCAGCCGCTGGAGAAGCGTTCGACGATGGCTGCGCAGCTTGCTTTCAGCGACTCGAGCAGATTGAACCGGATTCTAGGATGGGCGCGCCCAGTGAATGACGCCAACTGTTTGACCCCTGCGCAACACGGCCACCTGCCTACGGGAAAGGGGCGCTGATCACCCCGATCCCAAACTGACGGCTTAGTCGCAGTCCTGATAGTTCGATGCCATGCAGACTTGCGAGCGTCGCTGCGCCTCTGATATCTGGTCTTGCGTCATACTGCGCGCAACGTTCTCACGGTGATCAACCGCTATTGTCGCACCGTTTTCAGTGGCCATGTCGAGCCACATATGTGCCTCGACACTGTCGAGCTCAACGCCCAAGCCCTCGGCATACATCACGCCGAGATTGGTCTGCGCGTGGGCGTATCCCTGCTCAGCGGCGTCACGATACCAGCGTACGGCCTCGTCGAAATCGAGCTCAACGCCAAGGCCTTCGGCATACATCACGCCAAGGTTGGTCTGCGCGTGGGCGTATCCCTGCTCGGCGGCGGCACGATACCAGCGTACGGCCTCGTCAAAGTCGCGCTCCACGCCAAGGCCCTCGGCATACATAACGCCAAGGTTAGTCTGCGCGCGGACGTATCCCTGCTCGGCGGCGGCACGATACCAGCGCACGGCCTCTTCGAAGTCGAGTTCAACGCCAAGGCCCTCGGCATACATAACGCCGAGATTGGTCTGCGCATGGGCGTATCCCTGCTCGGCGGCGGCACGATACCAGCGCACAGCCTCTTCGAAATCAAGCTCCACGCCCAAGCCCTCGGCATACATAACGCCAAGGTTGGTCTGCGCGCGGGCGTATCCCTGTTCGGCGGCGGCACGATACCAGAGTACGGCTTCTTCGAAGTCGCGCTCCACGCCAAGGCCTTCGGCATACATGACGCCAAGGTTGGTCTGTGCGCACGCATCCCCCTGTTCGGCGGCGGCACGATACCAGCGCACGGCCTCGGCAAAGTCGAGTTCAACGCCAAGGCCCTCGGCATACATGACGCCCAGATTGAACTGCGCCACGGCATTACCCTTCTCTGCAAGCGCCGTCCACGCAGGAGGCAATGTGAATGCCCGGCAATCATGGCTGTCCGGTGCTTCATCGACCACCGGAGCTATCAGGTTTGAACTGACCCAACCCTCCTCGCCATCCCGTGAAATCAGGCACCAGTTGGTCGCCGCGCATTCGACGATGCCGACCCGTTCGCCGGGGTCAAGAGTGCCGACCACAGCGCTGTCCACGCCCGGTCCGCCTCGAATGTTCAGCCGTGTATTCGCAGTGGCGTCGAGCGCCCATGCGGACAACGGAGAGACGAGCAGCGCAACCACGGGAAAGCCCAAACGAAGGGAACTGAGTACGGAAAATGCCATGATATCCAACTTTGGTTGACTTTGGGGAAAGGTCCATGCCGCACAAAGAACAGCTTGGGCATGATCGGGCGATGCACGCTTGAGGCGATACTCGCTTGAACGGCATCCGCCGTCTCTGCGTCGCGTTGAAAGAGGGTCGCGCGATGGCGGCCGTCGGTCAAGCACTATTCGCCCTCGGGGACTCCCCCTCTCCACTTTGTGACCGGCCGCCATCTCGGCCAGACCTGCTCGCACAGCGCGACCCTGCTCTTCATCGTGTTGCACAGACCGCAAAAGGCGGGCTTCTTCGGCATTGGTTGGGTTCTTTGCAAAGGGGACCTCAGCTTGTCAGGGCCGACCGAAAGGAGGTTTTCAGACGGTGATCGCAGAACTCTGTTGCCAGCAACAACTGGAAAGACGTCGCAACCTGAAGCTCCGGAAACGGGCCGCGCTTGATCGATGGGATTAGCGTGCTGTTCGTGATCGCCTGCCGGCTGTCGCGGAGAGCGCGGTTGCACCCAACACATGGCTTGCACGTACGCTCAGGTTCTCGCGGTCGAGATCGGGCTCAAACAGGGAACTGACATCGGGGCCGAGCCCCGGCAACCTCGTGCGCGTTCAGCGCATGGCAGTCCGGCCATCGGCGATGTGGCGACGGAAGAATGCCAGCATCTCTGTCCGGGTAGCGGCGGCCGCCTGCGGGTTGTAGCCCACCAGATTGCCCATGTATCGCTGGATCGGGATTCTCAGATCAAAGGAATGCGCCGCGTGCGGGTAAATCGTGACCGAAAGTTCCTGTCCACGGCCACGGAACCGGCTGCACTGGTCGGGGGGAACCCAGTCGTCCCGCCCACCACCCAGAACAAGCACCGGGGAATGCAGATCAAGCCGCGTGCCCCCGGCAGCGCCGCACCAGGGGTAAAGCGCCACCACGCCGCGGAATCCCTCGCCGCCAAAGCGGCTGGCGGTGCGCGACAGCGCCGAGATCAGGGCGACGCTGCCGCCATTGCTCTGACCGACGAGAAAGACGTTTTCGGCATCGACAAAGGACTGGTTGCGCAGGAACTGGAGCGCGGCAAAGGCATCATGCGTGCGGTAGTCGCGCGCGCGGGACAATTCGCCCAGGCTGCCGCACACCCGCCCGCCGGCCCGGTTGCGGGTGCTGAAGCTGTCGAGGTTGAGCACCACAAAGCCATTGCTGCTGATAAAGCGCGCGTAGGCTTCCAGCGAAGCCAGCACTTCGGGCTGCCAGCCGCCGCAACCGTGCATGAGGACCACGGCGGGCACTGGCCCGCGGGTATTGGGGCGATGCAGGCGGGCGGTCAGCACCGCGCGGTCGGAAGCGGTGCTTTGCAACCTGACCTGCTGCGTTGCGCCCTGCGCGCCAGCCTGTTTTGCCATCAACAGCACCATGACCAACGCAAGCACCACGAAGTGCCGCATCGCGCTGGCGTGCCCTCCGGCTGGCGCCGCTGCGCGGGAGTGAACGGGGCAAGAGTGCTCGACCATATGCTGTTCCTGTGCCTGTCACGGACGATTGCCGCATTGCCCGCAAAGGCGCGACCAAGGGGTTACAGACACCATGCTAGAACAAAAACTGTCAACACCGGAGCAAAAATCGGGCTGTTGGGCGGCGCAAGCGCAGGCGAGCGCGGGATCACTATTCCTGTCTCGCGGGCTAAGGGCGCGCAGCCGCGCGTAGCTGCCTGAAATATTTTGTTTTGGATCAGGTGGTTAACCCTGCCCCAGGGTGCGCAGCCGTTCTGTCGACAGGGCCGCTGAAGGCCGGCACATGACATCTGGGCAGCCTCGGCGAGTTCATGCCGGAATCTGCGAGGAAACAAAAAAACGGGCGGCTTGCGCCGCCCGGACTTGTGTGAGGTCGCCGGCCCTTATTCTGCGGGCGGCATGGCCAGATTGTAGTACATCTGGATCGGCCGCTGCAGGCCCATGATCCCCGCGTTGAAGGCGATCGGTTCGAAGAACTGGCCAAGGATCGCGAAATGCGCCCCGTCCAGGATTACATCCTGAACCTGTTGCGCGGACTGGGCGGCGGCTTCGTCGGTTTCGGCCAGAAGGAAAGCTCGCCGCAGCGCGGCCAGTTCCGGCGTGTCGGGCCAGCCGATCCAGCCGGTTTCCGGATCGCCCGAAAAGGCGATGCGCAACGGATCGCTCAGATCATCAGCGATCCACCAGGTATGGAACATGTTCCACACCTCGCCCTCGTCGGCGGTGCGGATCACCCGGCGTTCGACAAGCTCGGTCCAGGGCATGGGCCGATGGTCGACATTGATACCCAGCTCCTCGAAAAGCGACAACGTGACGCCGGTGAAGGCCGAGATAACGGGGCTGTCCACCGGATCCATGATCACGACCTCGGTGCCGTCATAGCCGGCATCGGCAAGCATCTGGCGCGCCGCCTCGACATCGCCGCCCATAAACCCGCTCGCGCGCTCCTCGACCGAATAGGGCGTACCACAGGGATAGATCGAGCGGCAGGTCTGCCAGTAATCCTCGTTACCGAGCGCGGCACGCATGTAGTCTTCCTGCGACATCGCCATGAGCACGGCACGCCGGATATCCGGATCATCGAAGGGCGCGACAAGGTGGTTGAAAACCGCCATGCCGACATTGCCGCTGGGGTCGGTCACCTCGAGGATCGCGACCTCCTGATCGGCAAAACGGTCGATCACCGAGGTCGAGGGCGATTCAAAGAAATGGATGTCGCCCGCAAGCGTTGCTTCCACCGCCTCTTCATGCGTGTCGAAGAACACGAATTCGATCCGCTCCATGAAGGGGATCTTGGCGCCCGCGGTCAGCGACGTGGGTTCCTCGCGGGGCACATAGTCGTCGTTGCGGATATAGACTGCGCGGCGTTCCGGATCCCATTCGTCCAGCGCAAAGATGTACGGGCCGGAGCCGGTGGGGTCGGTGATTGGCTGATCGGCAGGCGTGGCCGCGATGCGGGCGGGCATCATGAATGGCACATTCGACGACATCTTGCCCAGCGCTTGAAGCATCCGCGGGAAAGGATGACTCAGCTCGATCGTGAAGGTTCCGGCGTCTTCAGCGGTGATTTCCTCGACCAGTTCGAACAACGCCTGACCCACGCCATCGCGCGCCGCCCAGCGCTGCAGCGAGGCCACGCTATCCGCTGCGGTCACGTCTGTGCCATCGTGCCAGCGCAGTTCGGGGCGCAGGGTGAAGCTCCACAAGAGCCCGTCCTCGGATACGCTCCACTCGGACACCATTTGCGGCTGGGTCTCGAAATTCTCGTCCATGCCGAACAATGTGTCGTAGACAAGATATCCGTGCGAGCGCGTGATATAGGCCGTGGTCCAGATGGGATCGAGAAATTCGAGGTTTGCATGGGGCGCGGCGCGAAGCGTCTGCGCATTCGCCGCGCCGGTGCTTCCAAGGGGCGCAACCAACATGGCGACCCCCATGACGAGGGCGGTAAGTCCTGGCATTCTTGACATGAAAATATCCTTCGACGCTGTGATGAAAATCTGCCCGCAGCCGCGCGCCAGAGGCGAGCCAGATCAAGCCGGTGTTCCTCACGCTAACCGGGCAGCGCTTCGGCGCACTAATCTCGCTCAGTTTTTCCGAAAAACATGTGGAGCCTTCGATCATCTGGTTCGGCCTACCGAAAGTGGGGTGCTGTCCGACAGTCCTCGATGTCCGTTTCGCTACTCTCAGCGGTACATCGCCACGCGCCTCCCTGTGGCTTGTCCTGGCCTTGTCACTCAAGTTCTCATTCGGGCCGGGTCCTCATTGCGGCGCAGGCGGTTTTCCGGTCGCGTTCTACATGCTGCGAGGCTCGAACGAGGCATTGACGTAGGTGACGCTGCCGCGGGGAAAATCTGCCACGATGCGCGCCGGGCCGCGCAGAGGGGCCACCGTCATCGTGCAACTGAGCGGCAAACCGGGATAGCTCTTTAGCGGGCGCGTGCGGATCACAAGCTCCGGATTGGCTGAATCCGGGACGGCCACACACTCGCACTGCACAGCGACGAAGACCTGCACCTCGAAGGGCGACAGGAACTTTCTGAGGTACTGCATGGTCCGCAGTTCCGTCAGTGGCAGAATATCGGTCCACCGCAGGCCCGGCTGAGCGCAGAAGGGGATCGATGGCGCGGCGACCATCGCCATCGCCATCGACGTTCCGGGCGTGCCTTGTATACGGATCACACGTATGGCGTCGGCGTCCAGCTTGTACTCGACCTCCGAACCTTCGCTGGTGGCATTCACAAAGGTTCCGTGTGCCGTCAGGCGCGATTCCAAGGTGATCGAGCCGTTGGAGACAACGAAATCCGGGACATCGCCATTGGTGGTCACCGCAAAGATCGAGCGCCCCGGTCCGAGTCCGGTGAGCAGTTGGTACACCGCCGGATTGGGCCTGGCACTCTCGACGGTTTCGCCCTCGCTGGGCGTTCCGGCCGCATGCCAGATCCGGGTATTGCCGCTTTCGCCGCCGAATGTGTGGTAGTTGGCAAGTCTGAACGGTTTGGTCGGCGCCCCGGGCTCGCTGCCCGCCTGCACCTGCATGTGCAGATGCGACACCGTGGAACGCCCGGAATTGCCGACGGCGCCCAGATATGTCGTGTAATCGACCCATTGTCGCGGCGCGACCGCTATGGACCCCTGCATGAAATGAGCCAGCAGCACATGATTGCCCGCACCTGTTCGCAAGACCAGGTAATTGCCCCAGTTGTCGCCATAGTTTGCCTTGCCCGGCGGATTGTCTGCGACATTGTTGCGTGTTTCCACCACCTCTCCTATCGCCGGGGAATAGACGGGTTCGCCAAAAAGCGAGGGGCGTCCGCGCCGCTCGCCCGGAGCGACCAGAGGGCGTTGGAAATCCAGTGCATGTTTCCAGGCGCCCCGATGACTGGGCTTGCTGTCGAAACCCTGAACCACCGCCACCGGGCCGACGAGCGGAATCGCCAGCAGTTCCCCCTGCTCACCCCAGCGCCTGCGTGTCCACGCATCCTTGATCCAGGCGTCCTCGGGCCGCTCGAACCAGTCGAGATTGCGCCGCAGACCCGGCGCAAAGGCCGGGTTGTCCAATGCCAGAATGCCGCTGATGAGTGTGAGACCGAAAGGGATGGGGAAGTAGACAATTCCGGACGGTCCGGCATAGACCCTCAGAACCGCCGCGAAGAGCGCGCAGATCATCCCGGCAAAGGCAGCGATAACCATCCCGCGCAGGCCTGGCAGGAAGAATACCGCGCCGAGCGCCATTCCGGACAAGAAGAAATTGTAGGAAGCCGGAGGCCAATACGGATCCAAGCCCGAGGTAACGAGTCCCATCGAAGTCAGCGCACCCACAATCCAGCCGATCATCCCAGCAAGGAACATGGCCGGAGACCAAACGAATATAAGGACCGAGATCACCGCGCCCGACAGAAGCCAGGGCGAGTAGAGGAACCCGCCCATGGTCTTCAGAAAGACGCCGGGAAGGTCGATGAAGCTGACCACTTCGACCACGGGCCACCCGAAATACTGGGCCGAATTGCTCATTCCATGGGGAAGGAGGATGGCCATCATCGCCGCCAACACGGTGTATGGCAGGATTATCGGCGGCAGCGAGGTGTTCCTGAGCAGGCGGCGAAAAATCAAAGTGAAATAGAGACCCACGCACAGCGCGCCGAACATGATAACCACCTGCAGCAGAAACGGCAGGTTCATCGGACCCATCAGGAACGCCGCGGCCAGCGAACACAAGAGCGCGTTCGCGCGCGTCAGGGGGCCAAAGGTGGCGACGTCTCCGCGCGCCATGATCTGGCTGATGATCTCGACAATGCTCAGCGCGAGAAAGGCCACGACCGCCATAAGCGGTTCCTGCAGCAGCAGGATCCACATTCCCGCGCCAACCCAGGCCGAACCGATCAGCAGGATCGATGCGAGCGGGCGCAGGTAGAGCTTGGCCGCCACGGACATGATCTGCCGGGGTGTCGGGAACTGGTTCTCGGTTGACGAAGCTTCCAATGGGGGGCTTTTCCTGTTGCAGCGTCCGGGCGCGATGCCCGGTTAGCCGGAAAGATGAGCAGGCAGCATCTCGGCAGATTCGATGTCGTCAAGCGTTTCCTTGCGGCGAATCTGATGCACCTTACGGTCCGTACCGATCAGAACCACCGCCGGGCGCAGGTAGATAAACTGCATCGACTGATCGAAATTATAGGCTCCGACCGGGTGGAATGTCAGGTGATCGCCGGTCTGCAGGCGAGGCAGGTCGACGTGATCGCGAATGACGTCGATCTCCATGCACAGGCACCCCAGAAGCCGGGTCGGCACAGGAAGGGATTCCACGCGTCGGCACGGATAGGGCTGGATGGCGAACCAGTTCGCAGTGAAGAGCAGATGGACACCCGCATCAAGCACATAGCTGAGCCTGGCGGTGTCCGACAGCAGCATCTGTTCCTTGACGACGATCGAACTCAGCGACTCGGCCGGTGCATCGGGGCGCGGCCCGCCCTTGACCGCGACGATCGTGGTCGCCAGATAGCCGGCCTCGTCCACAAGGGAGCGCCCCGCTTCCAGCCGCAGCAAAGGCCTGTCGCGCTTTGGCAACGCGTTCAGCTCAGTGGCGATTGCGTCGGCGTAATCCTCGATCGGCGGAACCACGACCTCGGCGGGCCCGATCATGCCGTGTAGCAGACTGTTCGAGGGAAAGCCGCCGCCAAGGTTCAGGCAAGGCACCAGACGACCGGTGTCGTCGGACAGGTTCTTGCGCAGGCCCAGTAGAATCTGCGTGGCCACGCCATAAGTCTCGGGATCAAGAACATAGGTTCCGACATGGCAATGGATCGTGTGCAGCCGAAACCGGGGGTGGCGAATGATGCGTCGGGCCGCCTGCTGCGCTTCGCCATTTGTCAGGCTGAAGCCGAACTTCGACCAGATCGGTGCGTGTCCGGTGGTCACCCAGACCCTCATTCCCACGTCGAAGGTGCCATCCAGTTCTTCGGCCAGATCCTCCACGACGGCCAGCTCGTCCCAGCTGTCGATCTGAATGAGCGCCCCTTCTTGGAGGGCCATCTTCAGCGAAGAACGGCTCTTGTAGGGGCCGTTATACACGATCTGGGACCCCTCATATCCGAGTCTGCGCGCCTTCTGGTACTCGAAGTCGGAAACCACCTCGGCAATCCAGCCTTCATCCTTCATGATCTTGCAGATCGCATCGAGCCGGTTGGTCTTGAACGACCAGGCAAAGCTCGTCGTCTTGTAGCGAGAGGTGAAGGCTTCGCGAAAATGCCGCAGCTTTCTGTGCAATGTGGCTTCGGAGAACACAAATAGCGGCGAGCCGTGATCGCGTAAAAGTTCGACCACGGACACGCCGTCGATCATGTCCAGCACTTCCCCGGCGGTTCCGCGCGACAGGCGGTTGCGATCGGCCGCAGCTTCGATCGGCAGCCTGCCGAGCTCGCTGGTGATCGTGGGGCCCTGATAGGCGTCGTTCATGAAGTCACCGGCTTTCTGATCTGTGGTTCCCCGGCATCCGGAGCGGAGTGTCCGTCATCGGCGGCAAACTCGGTTTCGCCATGCGTGATTATCCTTGCGACATCACCAATATCGGCCACCACGTCTTGGGAGTGGCGAAAGAACATCTTGCCCGCCGGCACTTTGCCCGGTGCGCTAACCGCGAGCCCGAGCGCCCGTTCGGCGACATAGGCTGGCATGTTGCATCCGGCCTTGGCCGGAAAGGAGATCCAGGCGGGGAATCGCGGGTTGATCTCGAACAGGTGATGCTCACGCCCGGCTGGCTTGACCAGTTCGATCTCGAACGGCCCATCCCATTTCAGCTCCTTCACAAGCCGTAGCGCGATGTCATTGACCACCGGGTCTTCGATCACCACACCGCCATAGCCCTTGCCCAGCTTCGACCGCAGAAGCTTGCGCACGGCGCAGTGGCAGACCAGCCCGCCCTTTCCATCGCCGACACCGGCGACACCGTATTCTTCGCCATAGATGGCCTCCTGCACCAGCACGGGCGGCCCCCAGACGGCGCAGATTGTGTTGTACGCGACATAGAGCTGGGCCTCGTTGTAAACGAGACGGGCGTCATAAAGCGCGCCTTTCACATAGCAGGGATAGCCGATCCGCAGCGCATGACCCGCAAGCGTCAGGGGATCGTTGGCCGCGAAGGTGCGAGGCACCGGCACATCGGTGCGCTTGCCCAGAAGGTCGAGCACTGGCTTGGCCCGGGCCTGCAGCGAGGAGCGTGAAGGCACGGCCACCTTGATCCCCAGTTCACCAAGGCTGGATCGCACGGTGAGCAGGTTCTCCAGTTCGGAGTCGAGGGTCGGGATGATCAACGACAGGCCTTCAATCTCATGAACTTCCCGCAAGCGCTTGAGCAACTCGCCCGGCCCGGCCACCGGATAGGGAAAGAGATAGGCCGCATCGACATGGTCCCGGTCGCGGGAATAGAGTCCCGTTTCCATCGCGTCATAGCTGATGCCGATGAAACGCGCCTGGTGTTCATTGCGTAGCGCCGCGCAACCTGCGCAACCGAGACCCCGGAAACCCGCGCCTGCGCGCAGATCGACCGCTTCTCCTCGTCCGACCAGACCCGCTTCTTCTGGCCCTTCTTGCCCGCCATAACCAACCTCAAGATGTCCACTATCGATGGTGGACATCTAGCAGGCACTCCATCACCCCGTCAGTGCGCCGAGACCGGACGGATACGTTTCTTCTGACAAAGCCGTCTCTGATCCACCCAACGTCGCACAAACAGCGCAAACACGGAAGAAATTTCCGTGCGTTCCCATTCTATTTCAACGCGTTATGTGGATGGCGGAGACGATGGGATTCGAACCCACGAAACCTTTCGGTTTACTCCCTTAGCAGGGGAGCGCCTTCGACCGCTCGGCCACGTCTCCGCGGACGGGTATATCCGCGCGAGCGATGGATTTACAAGGCCAAAAATTCAAAGTGTGGGCCGGGGCCGGCCTGCCTGCGAACTCCGGTTGCCTTCCGGAACCGGAGGTGGCTGTGCACCCGCGTCTGGTGTCCCAAAACCTCCCTGCGCGTTGGTCACGCATCACACTCACCGCCCGATCATGCAACTCCGCTCCGCTCAATCGTTGGCGAGCGGTTCGGCCCCGGCGGCGGTCGCGCGGCCGGCCCCGCTTGCGGCCCTCGCGGGCGTTCTCGCCGGGTTGCCAACGCCCGCCCCCTTCTGTCCCGCCTGGCAGGCGCCTGGATCGTGGGCAGAACCTGCCGCCGCGGCGCTACAGCACGCAAAAGCATTGCGTTCCCCTGAGCGGTTTGCCAAACAGTCCCTATTCATGACTGCATCAGGAAACTGAATGCGCTCTCCGATGCGGCGACGTGTTTTATAGCTTCAAGAGGCTCGATTTTCATGAAATCCGGAATTTTTCTTCCAGAACTGGTTCGCAAGACCGCCGAAGGTATTCTCGATCGCTACGACACACTCGTCGCGAACCTTCCTGAGGCTCCCGGTGTCGCTTGCTCAGGGCCGTCAAAGCTTGACCCGCTGAACGCACCGGAGGGCTACAGCGACCTCTACGACGATGTCGCAAGGTCCCGGGATCTTTCGATCATCGCCGACCCGGATCTGCATTTCACGCTCTACGGGCGCCAGCAAGGCAGAGCACTGCTGGCCCGGATCCCGACAGACTTGAAACGGGTGGTGATAATCGCGCCCTCTTACCGCAAACAGTGTGGTATCGGCGAATACGGGCGCTACCTGTCCACAGTCCTCAAACGGCAGGTGGATGAGGTGCATGTGGTGCGGACGTCATCGGCGGCGATCGAGTTGGGCACGGATATCCTCGATGGGGCGCTGGTGCTCGTCAATCACGGCCCGGGCCTGTTCGACGGCCTGAACCCGAGGCTTTCGCAGGGGGAATCGACCACGCTTCTTTTGCAGAATCTTGACCGCATCGCACGCGACTTCGGCGGCGTGCCCCTGATGATCCATCATTCCCTGCTCGACACCGACCAGGACCTCCTGTTCTCGCGGCAGCAGCAGATTTTCAGTTCCGACATCCCGTCCACCGCGTTCATTTCATCAGCCGGGCGGCACTTCTTCATTCCGACGCTGGAACTTGGCGTCTCACCGGTCGAACTACTCGACGATGCCAATGGGCACCGCGACACAGGAGACCGAGACATGCGGCCCGAGGTTGTGGGGTTCTTCGGATTTTTCCAGTATGGTGGCAAGGATTTCGACAGTCTCTTTCATCTTGTCCGCGAACTGCGTGGGCGGCTCGTGGGCTCGGTCGCGACTTCGAACGCGGATGAGTTGGCACGGTTCGAGGAAACGCTCAGCGCGCTCAACCTGCCTCATGACTTGGGGTCCGGGTGGGTGAAAGACACCGAACTGCTCGAACGCCTTCAGGATGCGGATTACTTCTACCTGCCGCAGAACGACTATGATCACTGGAACAACTCCGCGACGGCGCGTTTCGTGACCAATCTGGAGCGCCCCCTCTTCCTGCCGCCCCATCACCCTTTCCTCGACATGGCCGACGGGTCGATCTTCGCGTCCAAGGAAGACCTGCCGCGCATCGTCGCGCACTTCCGCGAAGAGGGGCATTTTCAGCAGGCGGTGAACCGCGTCCGCGCGTTCCGCAAACGCGCCGACATGGCCAATACCGCGAAAGCCTTGCGCACAGAGATGGTGGCGCGCACGGCCTCCATCGGGCGCGAGTTGCTTGAATCGCCTTCGGCCTGCTCGGCCGAACGCTTCCTGGAATTGCCCGAGTCGGCTCGCCCCGCCTTTGCCGAAGTGCTGGGGGCAGCACCTGACGCAACGCTCGAAGAGGTTCTGCCGCATTTGCCCGCGCTCTACCGCGCGCCGGCCCCGCGTCAGTATTGGCGCAAGCATTATGAGCTTGGCGACCTGCTGCATGGCACACTGCTCGAAACCATCCATGATACCTATCTTGCCTGCGCCAAGCGCCCTGTGCGCTTCGCCGAACTCATCGACGCGCTTGCAACCACGCTTGACGAGACCGATCCGAACCTCTGGCCCTTCGCAACGACCGCGCGCGCGGCGATCCTGCGCGCCCTCGAGGAGAAGGGTGGACTATTCCATGATCCGGAGATTGTTTTCCTTGAAAACGGCGCCCTGACCGAAGACTGGCGCGCATTGCTCGATCCCGGGCGCATCGAGAGTTTCGTCACGGAAAAGGCAAAGCGGCGGGCACGTATCAGGGACGTTGCAAAGACCCGGCCCAAGCGCCGCCCGGCCGTCACGAACATGGCCGAACTCCTGGTCATTCCCGCCGAGATGTTGCAAGACCGATCCGCACCAATCGACCTTTCGGAACTGGACCTCGCGGACGTGCAATCGGCCCGCCGCCCCGCGCAGCGCCTCAACCGGCTTGTCGCGCAGGCCAACGCTGTCGGATTGTCACTGGGCGAGCATCTGGTTTTCGACCATATGCAGGTTCCCGAAATCGACCCCTCTGGCACGGAATATGCGCTGGAGGATTTCATCTTCTTCCAGGGCGATATGTTCCTCCTGAACGCGGTGCGGCGGATCGACAAGCGCGACCCCTATGCCCTTGAATCGCTAACGCTGACCTCGATGCTCAACACGCTTGGCATGGAAGCCGTATTGCGCCACCTTCTGATTCGTGCCGAAAACCGCGTGGAGATCGTGAACTTTGACGAGGGGCGCAAGCTGGAGGCCGAAAGCGATTCCTTCCGCCGGTTCATGGACGCCGCGCGCGACCCGCTCTGCGGGCTGATAGAAGCGCGCAACGCCTATGAGATGCAGAAACGCCACAACACGCGGTGGTGGCTGGCCAACAAAGCGGCCTGCGACGCGATATGGCAAGACTGCGGCGCCAACTCCGGGTTCTTGAACCTGATCTATGCGCTGTTGTCTGAAAGCCCCGCTGAGCGTGCGAATCCGTCCACAAGGCACCACAACCCTTCCTGGCAAATGGATCGGATGGGCCGCTTTCACCGCAAAGTGGACGCGGAGCGAGACGGGATATCGCTTGAACCCGGGAAGTCCCTGAAAATTGCGCCAACCATGGCTGCGCTCTTCGAGCAAGCCAGTCTTGGGTTCTTTCCCGTCGAACCCGCCGGTGTCTGGACTAACGGGCTCTCAGGGTCGGTTCAACTCTCGCTGGAAGCCCCGGCTCTCGAAGGTCAAGACACATTACAGGTGCAGGTTGGTGTCTTCGGCTCCGCCCATTTCGACACTCCGCGGGAAATGCACATTTCACTGATGTCGTCGCAAACAACGGCACTGTCGCTCTTCGAGCGCAAGCCGGTCGAGCACACGCCCTCGCTCGACATCACGCGCCCGGTCACCAGGGACGAGGTGATCACCGTGGATGTTCCACTCCGCGATCTGCCGGGTCCGGGGCTTTACACGCTTCACCTGGAGATCGACCAGGTCACAAGCCCCGCCGCCATGGGCGTGTCAGAGGATAGTCGAGAGTTGGGGATTCTGCTGAAATCTCTATGCCTCTGTGTCACAGACGACTCCGACAAGGAAAACCAAAGCCAAGATCGAGTACTGCAGTACGAAGGAAAATAAATGGCCACCCTGATAAACAAAAAAAGAAAGACGATATTCATCCATATTCCAAAATGCGCTGGAACGACGATTTCAACCGTTTTGATGAAAAACGCTCCCGGGGAATGGGTACCATCAAGCAAGATAGAGAATATCGATGCGTTGGTTTCGAAGAAAATACAAAGAAACAGGGATAAGGTCTGGTCGGACCATGCAAGATACATGGATGTCGCGGCTGCAATCGGAAAAGAAGAAATCAAGGATTACAAGGTCTTCACGGCAACCCGCGATCCTTGGGACAGGGCCTTGAGCACCTACCACTTTATCAGAAGATTTGATGGCCCTTTGATAGCGGAACTCCTTCGGGGCATGACATTTTCGGATTTTCTGTTCTACTACAGCAAGGTGGGAGCGGCCCCGCAGGTTGACTGGCTCACGGATGAGACCGGGGCCATCGCGGACATAGACCTATTTGACAACGCAGAGATAAACGGTCGGATGGCCGAATTTCTGCTTGAAGAATTCAATGCCGACGTGCGCGATACCCGCGAAAATGTATCGGTTCGCAAGGCGAAGGATGCCAGCTCGGATACTGACTTTGTTGGAAATGTAGCCGCCAAGATATTTGTCACGACATATGAACGGGATTTCTCTGATCTTGGGTATGATAGGTTCGAGAAAGGTCCGAAACATACTCGGGGGAAAGGTGACTTTCCGATCGTTTCCGAATCCGGATTCGTGTCCGAGGCCGCATTCTGGGACTCCCGGAACCTTTCGGACGACAGCGCGCTGACAGAAGCGTTGGGGCAATACCGAGATATGCGGGAAAAGAGTACTTTGAAACTTCTCGACCTGTATGATGCATCCCAAAGGCGCAGGTGATCGAGGCGATGGAGGCCGCCGAAGATCGCGGTTCGGATGCTTGGCGGGCCATGTTCAGGGCAGATCGAGCGATATGCCGGACACTGGAAAGGCAGACAAATGCGCTATCACGTCATGAAGGTGCAAAACCTCTCACCACTGTTTCGCGGGCTTCGGTTGAGCGGCAAACAATGGCTGGACAGGCAGGCCCCCGGGTTCACCGGCACGTTGCGGCTGCTGGGGCCGGAGGCGGGCGCGATAACGCCGGTTTTGCGTGATCGCACCGGGGCTGTGATCGAATGCGCGTGGCAGCACCCCGATCCGCCGGATCCCGGCGATCTGGCGATCCTGCGGCAACCACCGGAAAATCGGCTTCTCCTGCAGGGCCGCTTCGAGTTTCCAGAGGTCGGCCCGCTTGAGATCGTGGACAGCACCACAGACACCATTCTGGCAACCCTGACACCGGGCATAGCGTTCCCCGACCATATCTTCGACCTGTTGGAGGAGACCCGGCTCAGTGGATTTGCCCCGCTCGGGTTCGCCAATTTTGTCGAGACCGGCACGCTATTCGGCCATACCACCTTGCATGCGAGCTACTGGTTCGATCATGTCACGACGATCGAGCTGTCGGAAGTTCTGCATGCGCAGGCGTTGAAACATCTGGCCCACCGGCCGAATGTGACATGTCTGCAGGGCAACTCCGCGGAGCGGCTTCCCGAGGTCATCGCGGGACTGGAAGGGGCATCGTTCTTCTTTCTCGATGCCCATTGGAGCGGAGACAACTCGGTCGATTGGGGCGCCTCGAATTTTAAGGGCTATCCGGCAGAAACAGCCCGCATTGAAGACCCCTCCCTGCCCGAGGGAGAACGTCAGGTGCCATTGCTGTCAGAACTGCGCGCCATCGCGGAGGGCCACACCGGCGCCGCGCTGGTGCTGATCGACGACTGGCAGACGCCCGGGCTGAAGGATGCGAATTTTGCCGGTGAAGACTGGAGTCACATTGACCCCGCCCGCTTGATCGACTGGATGGCGGCGCACCCACGCACCCATGCCCACTTCCGCGCAAGCTGGAATCGCTATGTCTGGCAGCTCGACCCGGCCTGATCAGGCCGGAGTTTCGCGGCAATTTCAAAAGGATGGAATGGTGGGTGATAGAGGATTTGAACCTCTGACATCTTCGATGTGAACGAAGCGCTCTACCACTGAGCTAATCACCCGGTGCCGCGCTAATTAGCGTTACTCGGCTGGCTCTGCAAGAGGCTCTTGCCCGCTTTCAACAGGTTTTTTCAATGGCTGCCGAACGCGTGCGGTCATCACCATGCCATTGGATTTTTCCTTGGTGTTGGTGACCTTCATCTTGCCGAAATCACGCAGGTTCAGATCGCGTCCCTCCGCGAGCGCCGCCCCGAGGATCGCCAGCGCTGCCTCGATCGCCGGTTTCGCATCGCGCTTCTTGATGCCGCTGCGCTCCACCACCATCTCGACCAGTTCCGGGTTCTTCAGTTCCGGCGCGCTCACCTCAGGTGCCTGATCGCGCACGACCACAGGCTCCGGCGCCGGGGCCGTCTTCGCCGTACTGCTGGCTCTCACACTCGTCTTCTTTACCGTTGCCATACCACTCTCGCCTCTTTTTTCGCTCGGTTTATGGCGGCAAGCTAGCATAGCAAGGAGAGTCAGGCCAGCATCGCGTTTCAGGCATGCAAATGGGGCGCCCTTTCGGACGCCCCCTGATGCGGTCGCGATCCCGGGATCAGTGCGCCGTGGCGCCCTGCCCTTCGCGGGTTTTGAGCGCGGCCTCCGCGGCGGCGGCCTCCTCGGCGGCCTCGTCCCATTCCACCGGCTCGGGCATGCGCACCAGCGCCAGCTTCAGAACATCCTGCACATGCGACACCGGAATGATCTCGAGCCCCTCTTTGACATTGTCGGGGATCTCGGTGAGGTCCTTCTTGTTCTCTTCGGGGATCAGAACCGTCTTGATCCCGCCCCGAAGCGCGGCAAGGAGCTTCTCCTTGAGCCCGCCAATCGCAAGCGCGTTCCCGCGCAGCGTCACCTCGCCGGTCATGGCGATGTCCTTGCGCACCGGAATACCGGTGAGCACGGACACGATGGATGTCACCATCGCCAGACCCGCACTCGGCCCGTCCTTGGGCGTCGCGCCCTCTGGAACGTGAACGTGAATGTCCATCTTTTCGAATTTCGGCGGCTTGACTCCGATCTGCGGCGCAATGGACTGCACGTAGGACGACGCCGCGTCGATCGACTCCTTCATCACGTCGCCAAGCGTGCCGGTGGTTTTCATCCGGCCCTTGCCCGGCAGGCGCAGCGCCTCGATCTGAAGCAGATCGCCCCCCACGCTGGTATAGGCCAGCCCGGTGACGACACCCACCTGGTCCTCCTGTTCGGCCAGACCGTAGCGGTATTTGCGCACCCCGAGAAACTCGCTGAGGTTGTCGGGCGTGATCACCACCGTCTCGACCGACTTGCGCACGATCTTCGTGACCGCCTTGCGCGCCAGCTTGGCGATCTCGCGCTCAAGGTTCCGCACGCCCGCCTCGCGGGTGTAATAGCGGATGATGTCGGTCAGCGCCTCGTCGGTCAGTTCGAACTCCTTGGCTTTCAGACCGTGGTTCTTCACCTGCTTGGCAATCAGATGCTGCTTGGCGATCTCGCGCTTTTCATCCTCGGTGTAGCCCGCCAGCGGAATGATCTCCATCCGGTCGAGAAGCGGCCCCGGCATGGTGTAGCTGTTCGCCGTGGTCAGGAACATCACGTTGCTCAGGTCGTATTCCACCTCAAGATAGTGGTCCGAGAAGGTGCTGTTCTGCTCGGGGTCGAGAACCTCCAGCATCGCGCTGGCCGGATCGCCCCGGAAATCCTGTCCCATCTTGTCGATCTCGTCGAGCAGGATGAGCGGATTGGTGGTCTTGGCCTTCTTCAGCGCCTGAATGATCTTGCCCGGCATGGAGCCGATATAGGTCCGGCGGTGGCCGCGGATCTCGGATTCGTCACGCACACCGCCAAGGCTGATGCGAATGAACTCGCGCCCGGTGGCCCGTGCCACCGACTTGCCAAGCGACGTCTTGCCCACGCCCGGAGGCCCGACAAGGCACATGATCGGCCCCTTGAGCTTCTTGGAGCGTTGCTGCACCGCGAGGTATTCGACGATCCGCTCCTTGACCTTCTCAAGGCCATAGTGGTCGTCGTCGAGGATCTTTTCGGCGCGGCCCAGATCCTTCTTGACCCGCGACTTCACGCCCCACGGGATCGACAGCATCCAGTCGAGATAGTTGCGCACAACCGTGGCCTCGGCGCTCATCGGCGACATGTTCTTGAGCTTCTTGAACTCGGCCTCGGCCTTCTCGCGCGCCTCCTTGGAGAACTTGGTCTCCTTGATGCGCTCTTCCAGCTCGGCCAGTTCGCCCTCGCCGTCCTCGCCATCGCCCAGCTCGCGCTGGATGGCCTTCATCTGTTCGTTGAGGTAATACTCGCGCTGGGTCTTCTCCATCTGCGATTTCACGCGGGTCTTGATCTTCTTCTCGACCTGAAGCACCGACATCTCGCCCTGCATCAGGCCATAGACCTTCTCCAGACGTTCGCTCACGCTCAGGGTCTCCAGAAGCTCCTGCTTGCGGTCCACCTCGATGCCCAGATGCCCGGCCACCAGATCGGCGAGCCGCGCCGGATCGGACGATTCGGACACCGCCGAAAGCGCCTCTTCGGGGATATTCTTCTTCACCTTGGCATAGCGTTCGAACTCCGAGGACACGGTGCGCAACAGCGCCTCGACGGTGGCGGCATCGCCCTCGCCTTCGGTCATCCGCTCGGCCTTGGCCTCGAAGAAGCTTTCGTTTTCAACGAATTCGGTGATGCGCACCCGGCTCTGACCCTCGACCAGAACCTTGACGGTGCCATCGGGCAGTTTGAGAAGTTGCAGCACGTTGGCCAACACGCCAACGCGATAGATTCCATCCTCGGCCGGGTCGTCATCGGCAGGGTCAATCTGGCTCGACAGCAGGATCTGCTTGTCGTCCGACATCACCTCCTCAAGCGCGCGCACCGACTTCTCGCGCCCCACGAACAGCGGCACGATCATGTGCGGAAACACCACGATGTCACGCAGCGGAAGCACGGGATAGGATGTGTTGAGTGGCTCTTGCATACTCGGTCCTCATATATGGCAGGACAGGCGCGCCCCGGTTATCGGCGGCTTCGGCCTGATCCCCTCTCTTGAAGGTTAATCTGGGTCGCGGTGGGTTTGATTTCAACCTCGGCCCGCGCAGGCTGGCGCCCAACATGCCGTCTGCGCCTCCGCTCCACAAGCGCGTTCTGCAACAAATCCACTGCAATCGGACGATCAGGGGGGGCACGAGCCCGTCGGCGCTTGCGCGGGGGCGCGCGCCGACGCGATCACGAAAACCACGTGCCAGCACCTCCAAACCACCTTGCGGGGCGGACACAAACGCGGCAGGTTCAACCAATTTAGACGTCCGACCAATTTCACAGACGATAGGCCGACGCCATGAAAGCCCTGATTTCAAGACTCCTCTATACCCGCGAATTCCGCAACTCGCTCTGGGGGGCGATGGCGCGCGGGCTGATCCGTCGCACGGCGAAACGGATGAAATATTCCGTCGATTTCCAGGTCGATATGCTGGCTGTGGACCGCCCGCACTACGCCTGGTGCATGCTGGGGGCCGCGCGGCTCGCCAAACGTTTGGGCCACGACAGGATCTCGGCCATCGAATTTGGCGTCGCGGGCGGCAACGGTCTGGCCTACATGTGCGACTTCGCCCGCGACGTGGAGCGGGTTACCGGGGTCAAGGTCGACTGCTATGGCTTCGAAACAGGTCAGGGCATGCCCGAACCGGAAGGCCCGTACGATCTGCCCTATTGGTTCGCGGCCAGCCAATACAAGATGGACCGCGCCGCGCTGGAGGCCCGCGTGCCGGAGGCGCATCTGGTGCTCGGCGATATAGACGAGACAATCGACGGTTTTCTGGAAAGCCACAAACCCGCGCCCATCGGGGTGATCTTCAACGACACCGATTACCATTCCTCCACCCGCGACAGCTTTCGCATCTTCCGGCAGGTGAAGAATCGGCCCGAGCATTTCCTGCCCCGGATCTTCATGTATTTCGACGATGTTCTGGGCTCGGAGTTCGAGATGTACGCAGAGCACAACGGCCAGCTCCGCGCCATTGCCGAACTGAACGCCGAACAGAAGGCGATCCGCATTCACCGCAATCAGAACCTGATTCATCAGGACTACCTGCCTTATCGGCACCAAATCTACTATGGCCACCTGTTCGACCACCCCAATTACAACACCTACATTGGCGAGGGGCGGCAGGAGGCGATCGAGGATCGTTTGAAACTCAGAACCTGAGATACCCGCTCCAGACCGGACCGGTCCGCGCCATCAGGCTTGATCGGGCGGCCGTTTCGCGCGACCCTGCTCCTTGAAGGCTGGCCAGTTTCGGGAGGATGCCGATGATGAGGATTGCTACCAGGTTGGTTGCCGTAACGCTGTTTTTCCCTCTCTTTGCAGCAGGCGCGCAGGCACAAGCGCTTCTGAATCTACAGGGCCGGGATCATATATGCTCCTTCGCGCCCGACGAGGTTCTTGAGGGCGACATCTACTCCTTTGCGTCGAGCAAGCAGGCCAATGATATGGTGGCCGATATCATGTCCACCGTCGGCCTTGTCCCCCGGTTTGAAATCTTTGCGGCCAATGTGCCGAATGCCGCGGCGGTCATCGAAGGCCAGCAGCGCCTCATCGTCTATAGCGAAAGCTGGATTCAGAATACGGCCGACAACAACAGGTGGGCGGCGATTGCCTTGCTCGGTCACGAAATCGCGCATCACTTGAATGGCCACACGCTTGAGGCGGGCGGCAGCCGTCCCCCGACGGAACTGGAGGCCGACAGGTTCGCCGGATTTGTCGTGGGAAAGCTCGGGGGAAATCTTCAAGAGGCTCAGTGGCTCTTCAATCGGCTCCCCCGGCATGGCAGCGAAACCCATCCCCCCCGAAGCGCACGGCTCGAAGCGGTGGCGGTGGGCTGGCGGGATGCAACCGGCGGAAGCATGAACACGCCGCCCGCACCCGAGACCTCGCAAGACAGTCCCTCGCCCGCCCCGAGCGACACGCTCGTCGGCGACTGGTTCGTGGTCGCGGGATCCTTTCCGCACAGCTCGACGTCCGAGGCGAACGCGCGGCTGGCCCAACTTCGCCAGAGTGGCCTCAACGTCAATCTGGTGGATACCGACGATTATGCGCAATTTACGAACGGGCTCCTCTCGGTGGTCGTTGCCAGCGACTCGCGACGCCGGGCATTCGAGGAACTGGAGAAGGTCAAACGTCATGTGCCCGATGCTTACGTCAAGAAGGGCAATTGATGCCCTTGCGGTCGCATTGTGCCTGTCGCTCTTCGGCGGGCCGTCGGCATCGTTTGAGCTGATTTCGAGGGACGATTGGGGCGCAAACGCAGCGACCCTGCCCCTGAAGCAGCACACCCCGGTGCGGATCACGATTCACCACACCGCGGTCGGGCAAAACCACGCGCGGGACATAACAAGAAAACTCCGCGCCCTTCAGTCCTTTTCCCAGAGCGATGAATTACTGGCAAACGGGCACAGAAAAGAGGCATGGGCCGACATCCCGTATCACTTCTACATCGATGCCGAAGGGGCCATCGCCGAAGGCCGGCAGGTGCATTTCGTCGGGGACACGAACACCGACTATGATCCGACCGGACACATCGGCGTCGTTCTGGAGGGGAACTTCGATCATGAGCAGCCGGGCGAAGAGCAGAAAAAATCGCTGGGCCAACTGCTGATCTTCCTGACGTCGGAACATGGGATTCCGGCGGACAATATCGGGTATCACAAAGGCTTTGCCGCCACGGCCTGCCCCGGCGAAAACCTGATCGCCGCATTGCCCCGCATCCTAGAGCGGGTGCGCGGGCAGTAACGCCATGCGCGCGCAAGGCGGATGTGCCTCGGAGCGAACGCGATTTAGTCAGCGCAATGTCCACCACTTTCGGCCAGATCTCGGGGAATCCTCTTGCAGACCGGCCCCTGCCGGAAGCAGAAGCAAGGGGCTCTCCTGTTCGTCCTCAAGCCTCTCCAAATAGTCACGCCCATGAATATCCAGGGATCGAATCTTCTCTGTAAGCCCCGGCATAGACGCGGCGCGCGCCCGTAGCTCCGACAGGTCCGATGCGATGCGTGCAGCTGGTTCGCCCCCGCCCGAAATACGCGTTTCCAGTATGTCCTGGGGCACCATCAACGACAGCTTTTCCAGCTTTTCGAACTGGCTGCGCGACTGGCGCTCTGCTTCCTCCAACTCATTCAACCAGTAGAGTGCCTTGATCTGCGCGCTACCGCACAGCGACAGCCCCGCCAAAAGGCTGTTCAACAATGCCGGATCGGAATTCTTCTCGACCACTACGACGGAAAGGCCATCAAGCATGGAATTGAACCCATAGTGCAACTTCTCCTCGGCGGATTTCACCACACTATCGGCATCCCGTCGCAACCCGGCGCCATCCAACCGATCAAGAGATGTCTGTATGTCCACCAGCGTCTTGCGCAGGTCCATCTCGCGGAGCTTGCCCGGCAGCCCTCCGATCATTTCTTCGACACGGTCGAGACTTTCGTTCACGACACCGAGGCGT
Organism: Salinihabitans flavidus; assembly: GCF_900110425.1. Classification (GTDB taxonomy): domain Bacteria; phylum Pseudomonadota; class Alphaproteobacteria; order Rhodobacterales; family Rhodobacteraceae; genus Salinihabitans; species Salinihabitans flavidus. The sequence continues at coordinate 36,908 of NZ_FODS01000019.1, forward strand.
TTCATGATGATCGCCGTGCTTGCTGCGGTCACGCCAATCCCTGCTACCGAAGAGGCAAGGTTTACCAGTTGCAGGCTCTGCACCGTACCGACCGCACTCTGCAAAGCGCTGAGCTTGCTGCTGACCTGAGTATTCTGAACGACCCCGATCAAGGATGCGACTCCTGTCGGATCGACGATCTGAGCAACATTCAATACGTTCGAAAGCACTCCGGTTTCCTGGACGTGTCCCACGATCCGCCCAGTATCCACATGCTTCAGAACGGCGCCGTAACGCTCAACATTCCCAAGTGCGTGATCGAGAAGAAATTTCGCCGGAATTTCAAATGGAATAGACGCAGCACTCATTCGAGCTCCCCCAACCGTTTTGACAAGAATCCATCAAGTTCAGTAAAAATCGTGCCTTTCAATGACGCAATTTCGAGCCTTTCCAAGTCACCAATTATGCGAGTGCGAATATTCGCCCGAACGCGCGACCGGAACGTCTCGCGCAGTTTTCGTCGCGCCCACCCCCTGATTGACGGCCCTAACCCGAGCATGACCAGCCCCGCGCCGACAATCGTCGCAGGTATGATCGCCAAGGTGGCCGACAAACCCAGAAAACCGGTGGAAACCAACAATCCTCCGACAAATGGCAAGGCTGCTAGCGGCGCTATCGAAAAGGCAGTCGCCGCCCCAGCAGTCAGAAGTTCATCGGTTGTCCAGCCCTCGTGCGACTTGTGTTCCCCGGGTCCGATCACTTCGGCAAAGAAAGACTCGTCAATCTCAGCCGAAAGTCTCTTGTATTCGGCCTCGATCCATTTTCTGACAATCGGAGCGATCTGGCGTGTCTGAAAACGCCCACGTCGGACAAATGCCTTTAGCGGCATTTCGTCGATGACTTTATCAACTTCGATCAAAAGAAGCGGAAGCCGCTCCTCCAACTCTCGGGAAACGCGCGCCCGCTCGGCACTCCACCAATCCACCACCTGCGCGCGCGCCGGTTCATTTGACATCCTCACCGTCCCTGAAACTATTTTTCAGCTACCGTGCAATATCATTTCCGCCCGGGCAAGCCTCTCTTATTTTGAAAAATGAATACGTGGGTGCCCCCGCCTCACAGCGGCTCTATATCCCCCTGCGCGCGGTCGGAATGGAACTGCGCCTGCCAGCCGTCGAACCGCCCCTCCGCGATCGCGTCGCGCATCCCGGCCATAAGCGATTGAAAATAATGCAGGTTGTGCCAGGTCAGCAGCATCCCCGAGATCATCTCGCCCGCCCGGAACACGTGATGCAGATAGGCCCGGCTGTAATGGCGGCAGGCCGGGCAGGTGCAGTTCTCGTCAAGCGGGCGCGGGTCGTCGGCGTGGCGCGCGTTCTTGATGTTGACCTGCCCGCGCCGCGTCCACGCCTGCCCCGTGCGCCCCGACCGCGTGGGCAGCACGCAATCCATCATGTCCACACCGCGCGCCACCGCGCCCACGATGTCGTCGGGCTTGCCCACCCCCATGAGATAGCGCGGACGTCCCTCGGGCAGCATGTCGGGGGCATACTCCAGCACCCCGAACATCGCCTCCTGCCCCTCGCCGACGGCCAGCCCGCCGATGGCGTAGCCATCAAACCCGATGGCCGTCAGCGCCTCGGCCGATTCCGCGCGAAGCTCCTGCGTGACCCCGCCCTGCTGAATCCCGAAGAGCGCATGGCCGGGGCGGTCCCCGAACGCCTCTTTCGACCGCGCGGCCCACCGCATCGACAGCCGCATGCTCTCGGCCACCCGCGCCTCGTCGGCCGGAAGCGCCGGACATTCGTCGAAACACATCACGATGTCGGACCCCAGAAGCCGCTGAATCTCCATCGACCGCTCCGGCGTCAGCTCATGGCGCGAGCCGTCGATATGGCTGCGAAACTGCACCCCCTTTTCCGACAGCTTGCGCAGCTCGGCCAGGCTCATCACCTGAAACCCCCCCGAATCCGTCAGGATCGGCCGGTCCCAGTTCATGAAGCGGTGCAGGCCCCCAAGCCGCGCGATCCGCTCCGCCGTGGGCCGCAGCATCAGGTGATAGGTGTTGCCCAGCACGATGTCCGCCCCGGTGGCGCGCACCTGCTCGGGCAGCATCGCCTTGACCGTGCCCGCCGTGCCCACCGGCATGAAGGCCGGCGTGCGGATCTCGCCGCGCGGCGTGGCGATCACACCCGTCCGCGCCCGTCCATCCGTCGCCTTGAGATCGAACCGGAATCTTTGCACCATGCCACTTGCCCCGTACCGTCCATTCCCCTTAAAGCCGGGGATCACGCCCTAATGCCAAGGAGAGCGCGCCATGTCCACCGACCAGCCGACCCCGGTGCTGAAACTCGGCTGGGAGGAATGGATCGCCCTTCCCGAACTCGGCCTGCCCGCGCTACGCGCCAAGATCGACACAGGCGCGCGCACCTCCGCGCTGCACGCCACCGAGATCGAAACCTTCGGCCCGTCGACCAAGCCCCGGGTCCGCTTCACCGTGCATCCCGTGCCGGGGCAGGATCACCCGCTGATCCCCTGCTCGGCCGAGGTCGTGGACCGGCGCGAGGTCACCTCCTCCAACGGCGAAAGCGAAATGCGCTACGTCATCCGCACCCCGATCGAGGTGGGCGGCCAGAGCTGGCCGATCGAGGTCACGCTGACCGACCGGCGCGGCATGACCTCGCACATGCTGATCGGGCGTCAGGCGCTCGGCGACACGATCACCGTCGCCCCCTCCGAACGGTTCTGCCAGCCGGAGTTGAGCTATGATGTCTACGCCTCCGCCCGACTGCGCAAGAGCGCCCCGAACCGCACCCTGCGCATCGCCGTGCTCAGCCGCGAGAACAATTTCTCCACCCGGCGGCTGGTGGAAGAGGGCGAAAAACGCGGCCATGTGGTCGAGGTGATCGACACCTCCCGCTGCTACATGGCGATCAATACGCTGGCGCCGGAGGTGCATTACGACGGCACCCGCCTACCCCGCTATGACGCTGTGATCCCGCGCATCGGCGCCTCGGTCACGCAATACGGCACCGCCGTGATCCGGCAGTTCGAGACGCTGGGCACCCATTGCGTCAACGGCAGCACCGGCATCACCGCCAGCCGCGACAAGCTGCACGCGCACCAGATCCTCGCCGGGCAGCGGATCGGCATGCCCTCCACCGCTTTTGCCGCCTCGCCCAAGGACACCTCCAACCTGATCGGGCTGGTCGGCGGCGCGCCGCTGATCGTGAAACTGCTCGAAAGCACGCAGGGCAAGGGCGTGGTGCTGGCCGAAACCAAGAAGGCTGCGGAATCCGTGATCACCGCCTTTCGCGGACTGAAGGCCAATTTTCTGGTGCAGCATTTCGTCAAGGAAGCCGCCGGAGAGGACATCCGCTGCCTCGTCGTGGGCGGCAAGGTGGTCGCGGCCATGAAGCGCACCGGGGCGGAGGGCGATTTCCGCTCCAACCTGCATCTGGGCGGCAAGGCGGTGGTGGCGCGCATCACCCGCGAGGAACGCGACACCGCCGTGCGCGCGGCCCGCGCCTTCGGGCTCAACCTGGCCGGCGTCGACCTGCTGCGCGCGGAGTCCGGCCCCAAGGTGCTGGAGGTCAACTCCTCCCCCGGTCTGGAAGGGATCGAGAGGGCCTCGGGCAAGAACATCACCGGGCTGCTCTACGATCACATCGAATCCCGCGTCCGCCCGGCCCCGGCCAAACCGCGCCGGTCATCGCGCCGCACCTCTGGCTGATCCCGGCCCGGTCCGCGTGGCGGGCTACCCGGCACCGACAGAACACCGACATTTGACCGATACGCCGTTTCGCCACGAAAACGCCCACTGGACGCATGGCTTTTCATTTCCTATATGTTCGGTCAGGAATAAAGCAGGACAGACCATGACCCAGACGTCCCCAGATCCGATCGAAGGCGCCCCGCTGATCGCCCCCTCAACCGTCGATCACCCCCTGCACGAGCAGGTGGTCGAGGCGTGCCGGAGCGTTTATGACCCCGAGATTCCGGTCAACATCTTCGACCTCGGCCTGATCTACACGATCGAGATCAACGACGACAACGACGTGCATGTGATCATGACCCTGACCGCGCCGGGCTGTCCCGTGGCCGGAGAGATGCCCGGCTGGGTCGCAGAGGCGGTCGAAGGTGTCGCAGGCGTCAAATCCACCGCGGTGGAGCTTGTGTGGGATCCGCCATGGGGCATGGACATGATGTCCGACGAGGCCCGGCTGGAACTGGGTTTCATGTGAATTTTCAAGGGATTGAAAGGTAAAGCGAATGTTCGGCACTCCCGGAAAACAGGCCGTGTCACTCACGCCCGAAGCGGCCGGGCAGATTGCAAGCCTGATGCAGAAGGGCGGCCACGCCGGTCTGCGCATCGGCGTGAAGAAGGGCGGCTGCGCCGGCATGGAATACACCATGGACTATGTCGATGAGGCCGATCCCAACGATGAGGTGGTCGAACAGGGCGACGCGCGCGTGATGATCGCGCCGATGGCGCAGATGTTCCTTTTCGGCACCGAGATCGACTATGAGGTGTCCTTGCTGGAATCGGGCTTCCGCTTTCGCAACCCCAATGTGGTGGACGCCTGCGGCTGCGGGGAATCGATCAAGTTCGCGGAGATGTAACCGCCTGACTCGCCAGCATTTCCAGCCCTCTCAACTGCGGACTTGACCCCGCGCATCCGACAGCCGAAAACAGGTCGGAGCGTTCAAGGGGGATAGGCGATGCGACGCAAGCTTGCTGCGGGCAACTGGAAGATGAACGGGCTTTGCGCCGATCTGGCCGAGATCGAGGCCCTCGCCGCTGCCCCGGCCCCCACGCAGACTGACCGCCTGATCTGCCCCCCCGCCACGTTGATCGCCCGCGCCGCGCGGATCGCGCCGGGGGCCATCGCCATCGGCGGGCAGGAATGCCACGCCATGAATGCGGGCGCGCATACCGGCGACATTAGCGCGCCCATGCTGGCCGATGCCGGTGCCAGCTACGTGATTCTCGGCCATTCGGAACGGCGGCAGGACCATATGGAGAGCGACGCCGACGTGCGCGCCAAGGCGCGCGCCGCGCATGAGGCCGGACTCACCACGCTGATCTGTGTCGGCGAAACCCTTGCCGAACGCGACGCCGCCAACACGCTCGACATCATCGGCGGGCAATTGTCCGGCTCCGTGCCCGATCACGGCACCGGCGAAAATCTCGTCATCGCCTATGAGCCGATCTGGGCCATCGGCACCGGACGCACCGCCACGCCCGAGCAGATCGGGGAGGTGCATGATTTCATCCGCGCCCGGCTGGAACGCCGCTTTGGCGCGGGGGTGGGCCGCTCTGTGCGGCTGCTCTACGGCGGTTCGGTCAAGCCCGCGAACGCCGACACGATCTTCGCGGTCTCCAACGTGGATGGCGCGCTCGTTGGCGGGGCCAGCCTGCGCGCCGCCGATTTCGGTGCCATCATCGCCGCGCTGGATGCCTCCTGACCCCGGCACGCCGCCGCCACCCGTTTTGCCAACCTTTCCGCAAGCAAGATGAACACACCCTTACCGGGCGCACTGTTAACCATGCTCTTCCGCCGCACCCGCACCGACGTAATACCGACGTTATACCGACGTTATACCGACGCGATTCAGCCCCCGGTTTTCAACGATAATTCAATATCTTAACCCTGATTCGGCGATCCGGTCCCGATCAGCGGCAAATGATGCGTGGATTTGATCTCCTCCATCGACAGAAGCGCGGTGACATTATGCACCCGCACCTCCGAGATCAGCGCCTGATAGAACGTGTCATAGGCCCGCGCATTCTTCACCCGCACCTTCAGGATATAGTCGATATCCCCCGCCAGCCGATGCGCCTCAAGCACCTCGGGGCGGTCCTGCAACGCCTTGAGAAAGTTCGCCTGCCACTCCGCCTCATGCTCACTGGTGCGGATAAGAACGAAGAAACAGGCTTCGAATCCAAGGGCTTCGGCATCGAGGATCACCGTCTGCTGGCGGATGATCCCCGCCTCGCGCAGCTTGCGAATCCGGTTCCATACCGGCGTCTTGGAAGAGCCGACCTGACGCGCGATTTCATCGAGCGACAGCGAGGCATCGCGCTGGAGCGCATCAAGGATTTTCCGGTCCATGTCGTCGACGCGAAACGCCATTCCTGTTCCTTTCGTTTTCCGGAACGCCCCGCCTGATCCAACCACCAAGCGAAACGTACGTTTCTATTTCCGCCGCCCCCTAGCGCCGGATCGGAACAATTTCCTATATTCGGTCTCAAGTCAAACGCCAATGGGAGCCTTTGCCGTGCAACATTTTCCCGTCTTCATGGCCATCAGCGGCCAGCGCATCACCCTCTCGGGCGGCGGGGCCGCGGCGCTGGCAAAGCTGCGCCTGCTGCTCAAGACAGAGGCGCGGATCGCCGTCTTCACCCCCGATCCCGACCCCCAGATCGCCGACTGGGCCAGCGCCGGCCGGCTCACCCTGACGCGCCGCGCCCTGCGCGCTGGCGACGTGGCCGGCTCCGTGCTGTTCTACGCCGCCGATGAGGACACCGCCGAGGATGCCCGCACCGCCGCCATCGCGCGGGCCGAGGGGGCGCCGGTGAACATCGTGGACAATCTCACGGACAGCAGTTTCATCACCCCCGCCATCGTCGACCGCGACCCGGTGACCGTCGCCATCGGCACCGAGGGCGCGGCCCCCGTTCTTGCCCGCGCGATCAAGGCCGATCTGGAGGCCCGGCTTTCCCCCCGCCTTGGCCTTCTCGCCCGCGCGGGCAAGGCATTCCGCAAGGCGGCGGAAGCGCTGCCCATGGGCCGACGTCGCCGCGAGTTCTGGGCCGACTACTATTTCGGCACCGGCCCCCGCGCGACCGACCATGGCATTGAAAACACACTGGAAAACCTGCTGTCCGATCATCTGTCGCGGGCCGACCGGCCGGGACATGTGGCCTTTGTCGGCGCCGGTCCGGGCGATCCCGAACTGCTCACCCTCAAGGCTCGCAAGGCGCTTGATGAGGCCGACGTGGTGATCCACGATCGGCTGATCTCGCCGGAGATTCTGGAACTGGCGCGGCGCGAGGCGGTGATCGTGGGCGCGGGCAAGGAGGGCTTCGGCCCCTCCACCGCGCAGGACACGATCAATGCCCTGATCACGCGGCACGCGGCAACCGGCGCGCAGGTGGTGCGCCTCAAGGGCGGGGATGCCACCGTCTTCGGACGGCTCGACGAAGAGATCGACGCCTGCGACGCCGCCGGTATCGCGTGGCATATCGTGCCGGGCATCACCTCCGCCTCCGCCGCCGTGGCCGCCATCGGGCAAAGCCTGACGCGGCGCGGGCGCAATGCCTCCGTCCGGTTCCTCACCGGCCATGACATGCAGGGCTTTGCCGATCACGACTGGCACGCCCTCGCCCGCCCCGGAGAGGTCGCCGCGATCTACATGGGCAAGTCCGCCGCGCGCTTTCTTCAGGGGCGCCTGCTCATGCACGGCGCCGCCCCGGATACCCCCGTGACGGTGATCGAGAACGCGTCCCGCCCCGATCAGCGGGTGATCGCAACCACGCTCTCGGCCCTGCCCGCCGATCTTGCGAGGGCCCGGCCCGCCGGCCCGGCGCTGACCTTTCTCGGTCTGCGCCCACGCGCCGCCGCCGCCGCGCTGGACGACATGACCGAAGAAAAACAGGAGCTTGCCTGATGCCCCGCGCCTTCACCCCGAAAGTTGTCACCGCCAACGCGCTTCTCGAAGGGTATGTGATCTACCTCACCGACGCGGGCGACTGGACCCGCGATCTCTCCCGCGCGCTGCTCATCACCGATGAGGCCGAGGCGCAGCTTCGCCTGCTCGATGCAGAGCGGCAGCCCGATGTCGCCGTGGGGGTCTATCTGGCCGATGTGACACCCGGCCGCGATGGTCGCCCCGAACCCACCCATTTCCGCGAGGAGTTCCGCCGCACCGGCCCGTCGAACTACTTCCACGGCAAGCAAGCCACGCGTTAGGCCAGCCCCTCCCCGCGAACGAAAGGTCCAACCCATGTATCGCTACACCGATTTCGACGCCGCCTTTCTGGCAGAGCGCAATCAGCAGTTCCGCGCGCAGGTGGAGCGGCGCATCGCCGGCCACCTGACGGAAGAGGAATTCAAGCCGCTGCGCCTGATGAACGGCGTCTATCTGCAACTACACGCGTACATGCTGCGCGTGGCGATCCCCTACGGCACGCTGTCGGGCCGCCAGATGGACCGGCTCGCCGACATCGCGGAGCGATGGGACAAGGGGTATGGCCATTTCACCACCCGCCAGAACATACAGTTCAACTGGCCGAAACTGCGCGACATTCCCGACATGCTCGACGCGCTGGCAGAGGTGGAGATGCACGCGATCCAGACCTCCGGCAACACGATCCGCAATGTCACCGCCGACCATTTCGCCGGCGCTGCGGCCGATGAGATCGCGGACCCGCGCCCGGTGGCGGAGCTGATCCGGCAATGGTCCACCGACCACCCGGAATTCCAGTTTTTGCCGCGCAAGTTCAAGATCGCCGTCACCGGAAGCCCGAACGACCGCGCCGTGACCCGCGCCCATGACATCGGGCTGCGCATGGTGCGCGATGCCGCCGGCGCGCCGGGGTTCGAGGTGATCGTGGGCGGCGGGCTGGGCCGCACCCCGATGATCGGAAAGGTGGTGCGCGGGTTCCTGCCAGAGGCCGATCTTCTGCCCTATCTGGAGGCGGTGGTCAGCGTCTGGAACCTGCTGGGCCGGCGCGACAACAAGTTCAAGTCCCGCATCAAGATCACCGTGCATGAGCATGGAATCGATGACATTCGTGCGCGGGTCGAAGAGCGGTTCGCGCAGCTTCGCCCGGCCTTTTCCGGCGTGGATCAGGAGATGCTGGCGGGGCTGAGGGCGCATTTCGCCCCGCCCGCCTTCCGCGAGGCACCAACGGTCGCCTATGACGCGGCCTATAAGGGCGATCCGCTGTTTCGATCCTGGGCCGACACCAACCTCGCCGCGCACCGCGCGCCCGGCTATGCCATCGTGTCGATCTCGCTCAAGAAGCAGGGTGCGACCCCCGGCGATGCCAGCGCCGATCAGATGCGCGTAATGGCCGAACTGGCGCGCGAATACGGCCATGATGAACTGCGCATCAGCCATGAGCAGAACGTCATTCTGCCGCATGTGCATAAATCCGACCTTCCGGCGGTTCATGCCGCGCTGCGTGAGGCCGGGCTGCACACCGCCAACCTCGGACTGATCTCGGATATCATCGCCTGCCCGGGCATGGATTACTGCGCGCTGGCCACCGCCCGCTCCATCCCCATCGCGCAGCAGATCGCCACCCGCTTCGATGAGCTGAAGCTGGAGCATGACATCGGCCATCTTCAGATCAAGATCTCGGGCTGCATCAACGCCTGCGGGCATCACCATGTGGGCCATATCGGAATTCTCGGGCTCGACCGCGCGGGCGTGGAGAATTACCAGATCACGCTGGGCGGCGACGCGACAGAAACCGCCGCACTGGGGGAACGGGCCGGGCCGGGCTTTTCCGCAGAAGAGATCGTGCCCGCCATCGAACGGCTCATCGACGGCTATCTGGCGCTGCGCGAGGGGCCGCAGGAAACCTTCCTTCAAACCTATCGCCGCATCGGTCTTTCGCCGTTCAAGCGGTATCTCTACCCGGAGGCGCGCGCCAATGCCGCATGACATCCTCGGCGGGTCAGGCGCCTCCACCGCGCGGCACCGGGCCGCCGGGCCGCCCGGCCCCGGCCCATTGCAGGCCAAGGCGGACCGGCTCAACGCCCGCTATAAGCACCATTCGGCCACCGCCGTCATCCGCGCCGCGCTGACCGACCCCGACGCGGGGCGCATTGCGCTTGTGTCGAGTTTCGGCGCGGAATCGGTGGTGCTCCTGCATCTCGCGGCGATGGTGGACCGCACCCTGCCGGTGCTGTTCATCGACACGCAGATGCTCTTTGCCAAAACGCTGGTCTATCAGGCGGAGGTGGCAGAGCGCCTTGGCCTGAGCAACGTGCAGGTGATCCGCGCCTCGGACGCGGTTTTGCGGGCCGAAGACCCCGATGGCACCCTGCACCAGCGCGATACGGATGCCTGCTGCGCCCTGCGCAAGACGCGCCCGCTGCAAAAGGCCCTGCGCGGGTTCGATGGCTGGATCACCGGGCGCAAGCGGTTCCAGTCCGGCAGCCGCGCGACGCTCGATTTCTTCGAGGTCGAGGACCTGACAGGCCGGATCAAGGTCAACCCGCTGGCCCATTGGGCTCCCGGGGACGTGCGCGCCTACATGGAGGAGAACCGCCTGCCCCGGCATCCACTGCTGGCGCGCGGCTACCCTTCCATCGGCTGCGCGCCCTGCACCTCGCCCGTCGCACCGGGCGAAGACCCCCGCGCTGGCCGGTGGCGCGGACAGTCCAAAGATGAATGCGGCATCCATTTCGTCGATGGCAAACTGGTCCGCAAGGGAGAGAACGCATGACTGTAATCGTGACCGACACCGGGTTTCACCCCGACGACTGGACCGGCGCATTCGCCGCACCGGACGAGCCAACCAATGACGTGACCGCGCTCGATCTGGCATCGGGCACCGACCCGGCGGATCTGGCCGGGCGGCTTTCGCGGGTGGAGATGATCCGCGTCGACTTCCCCGGCTTCGCCGATGGCCGCGGCTTCACCATCGCGCGGCAACTGCGCCTGATGGGGTATCGCGGACGGCTGCGCGCGCGCGGCCATGTGATCGCGGACCAATACGCGATGGCCCGCCGTGCCGGATTCGACGAGGTGGAGATCTCCGATGATCTGGCCGCACGCCAGCCCGAGGACCAATGGCGCCGACGCGCCGACTGGCAGGCGCATGATTACCAAACACGCCTTGGACGGTTGCGCCCCGCCTGAACGCGGTTTTTCTCCGATCGTCTTGCGATAGGTCAAGGACAGACCTCCGCCAGACCTTCACACTTCTGCCAGAAACGCATAGGTAAAGGGTTCCGCGCCCAGAAATGACATGACCGAGCAAACCCCAGTGACCGACACCACCGCCGTCAAGGCCCCCACCCTGCCCGATGCCCAGACCGTGACCGAGGTCAAACACTACACGGACCGGCTGTTTTCCTTCCGGGTCACCCGGCCCGCCTCGCTGCGCTTTCGCTCCGGCGAATTCGTGATGCTCGGCCTGATGGGAGAGCCCGATCCGGAAACCGGCAAGCAGAAACCGCTTCTGCGCGCCTACTCCATCGCCTCTCCCTCCTGGGATGACGAGCTGGAGTTCTATTCGATCAAGGTGCCCGACGGCCCGCTCACCTCACGGCTGCAACACATCGAACCCGGCGATCAGATCATCCTGCGCCCCAAACCGGTGGGCACGCTGGTGCATGACGCCCTGCTGCCGGGCAAGCGGCTGTGGCTGTTCGCCACCGGAACGGGCATCGCGCCCTTCGCCTCGCTCCTGCGCGACCCGCAGACCTACGAGGACTACGATGAGGTGATTCTCACCCATACCTGCCGCGAAGTGGGAGAACTCGACTACGGGCGCGACCTGATCGAAGGCATCCGCAACGATGAGATGCTCGCCGAACTCATCGGCGCGGGCTTTCACGAAAAACTGCGCTACTACCCGACCACCACCCGCGAAGACAGCGCCAAGACAGGCCGCATCACCGACCTGATGCGCAAGGGAGAGGTGTTCGAGGATCTCGGGGTCGAGCCTCTCACCCCCGAAACCGATCGCGCGATGGTCTGCGGCAATCTGGCCTTCAATCTTGAGTTGAAGGACATGCTGGAGGAATACGGGCTGCGTGAAGGCGCCAATTCAGAGCCGAAGGAATACGTGGTGGAAAAGGCATTCGTCGACTGAGGTCCCGCCGGCGGTCCAATCGCGCGCGAACTTGCGCGGCGCGCGCGCCGCGAAAACGGGCCAGCATCCTCGCAAACCTGCCGCGCACCTTGTATCAGGCTGTTCTGTTCCGGGGGGCGGTGGTCCCATAACCGCACATCGGCCCTGAATTCACGCCGCCGTCCCCATTAACCGCTTGAAACGGCAACAACCCGCGCGTATTTTGCCGCTCTAGAACAGATCAACAGTTGAAGGAACAATACCATAGCCCGCAGACCTCATAACGCGCCCCCGTCGCGTGACACCGGCCCCCGCGTCAACGAGAAAATTCGCTCTTCCGAGATCCGCCTGATCGGCGCGGATGGCGAAAATGTCGGCGTCGTGTCACCGTCCCACGGCATGGTTCTCGCACAGGAAGCCGGCCTTGATCTGGTGGAAATCTCGCCGAACGCGAACCCGCCGGTCTGCAAGATCATGGATTACGGCAAGTTCAAGTATGAACAGCAGAAACGTGAATCCGAGGCCCGCAAGAAACAGAAAACGATCGAGGTCAAAGAGGTCAAGTTTCGGCCCAACACCGATACCCATGACTATGACGTGAAGATGCGCAATGTCATGCGCTTCCTCGAAGGCGGCGACAAGGTGAAGATCACCCTGAGATTCCGCGGCCGCGAAATGGCGCACCAAAACCTCGGGCGCGAGCTTCTCGAACGGGTGGCCGAGGACGTGAAAGAGATGGGCAAGGTCGAAAACATGCCCAAGATGGAAGGCCGCCAGATGACCATGATGATCGGCCCCATGACCAAGTAGACCGACCGCGACAGGCGGTCGCCCGACACTCAATTGGCCGCCTGTGATCGGGCGGCCGATTTTGTTCATGACAGGATCGGAACCGCCCATGTGGGAAGATCGTTTCAACACACCCGACTACGTATTCGGGACCGAACCCGCCCTTTTCCTGCAAGAGCACGCAGACCATCTTACCCCCGGCGCAAGTGCGCTCGCCGTTGCCGACGGCGAGGGGCGCAATTCGGTTTTCATGGCGCAGCGGGGCATGCGGGTCACCGCCCTTGAATTCGCGCCCTCCGCCATCTCCAAGGCTCGAACGCTCGCCGCCGAAAAGGGGGTCGAGGTCACTTTTCGAGAAGTCGATGTCCTCTCCCACGACTGGGCCGACCAGTTCGAGCTGGTGGTCGGGATCTTCATTCAGTTCGTCGGCCCCGCCGACCGCCGCCGCCTGTTCGAGGGAATGGCCCGAAGCGTCGCGCCCGGTTGCCTGATCCTCCTGCATGGCTACACCCCGAAGCAGATCGACTACGGCACAGGCGGGCCGCCGTTCGCCGAAAATATGTACACCGAAGAGATCCTGCGCGATCATTTCCCCGACTGGAGTGTTCTGGAATGCCGCGCCTATGAACGCGAGATCAGCGAGGGGCGCGGCCACAACGGCCGCTCCGCCCTGATCGACTTCGTCGCCCGCAAGCCGGCCTGACGGCAAGGCCCCGCACACAAATGGCGGGGCCCCGGATCACCTGCCCGCAGGGCCTCAGCGCGCCGCCGCCACCGCGCGCCGCGCCATCACCCCCACCAGATGCGCGCGATACGCCGCCGAGCCGTGCAGATCCGAGATCATGTCGTCCGCCTCCGGCGCCATCCCGTCGAGCGCCCCGGCGGAGAAATCGGACGCCAGCGCCGTTTCCGCCTCGCGCCAGCGGAACACACCGCCCTCCGACGCGCCGGTGACGGCCACCCGCACACCCTCGCCGGTTCTGGCCACGAAGACCCCCACCAGCGCGAACCGCGATGCGGGCTGTTCGAACTTGGCATAGGCCGCCGCCTCCGGCTGCGGAAATTTCACCGCCGTGACGATCTCGCCCTCGTCAAGGGCGGTCTCGAACATCCCGGTAAAGAAGTCATCGGCCGCGATCTCGCGCCGGTCGGTCACGATGGTCGCCCCGAGCCCCAGCGCCGCCGCCGGATAACAGGCTGACGGGTCGTTATTGGCCACGCTGCCGCCAATCGTGCCGCGATTGCGCACCGCCGGATCGCCGATATTGCCCGCCAGATCGGACAGCGCCGCAATCGTGCCGTCGGCGGCAACATCGGCATGCACCGTGGCCGCGCCGACCACAAGGGTCCGCCCCTCCTGCGTGATTCCCTTCATCTCGGAAATCCCGCTCAGACTCACAAGCTTGGAGGGCATCGCCAGCCTCTGCTTCAGCGTCGGGATCAGCGTCTGCCCCCCCGCCAGCGGCTGCGCCTCCTCCTGCCCAAGTGCCTTGACCGCGTCAGCCACGCTCGTGGGTCGTTCGAACTCGAAATTATACATCTCGCCTCTCCTTCAAGGGACCGGGCAACCCCCGTATCCTCTCGTCACATGATCCGGGCGGGCCGGCCGCCGCGCCCCCGGCCCGCTGTTGCAATCACCCGTTCATCGCCGTCCACACCCGCGAAGGCGACACCGGCATGTCGATGTGATCCACCTTGTGACCGCCCGACTGCATCGCGTCGATCACCGCGTTGACCACCGCGGGCGGGGATCCGATGGCCCCGGCCTCGCCGCAGCCCTTCACGCCAAGCGGGTTGTGCGTGCAGGGCGTCGAACAGGAATGATCCACCGAGTAGAACGGCACATCGTCGGCCCGCGGCATGGCATAATCCATGTAGGACGCCGACAGAAGCTGCCCGTTCTCGTCATAGGCGCAGCTTTCCAGAAGCGCCTGCCCGATGCCCTGCCCGATACCGCCATGCACCTGCCCGTCGACGATCATCGGGTTGATGATATTGCCGAAATCATCGGCCGCGGCGAACCGCTCCACCGTGACCTTGCCGGTTTCGGGGTCAAGCTCCACCTCGCAGGCATAGGCCCCCGCCGGATAGGTGAAGTTCGCCGGATCGTAAAAGGCGGTTTCCTCCAGCCCCGGCTCGATATCCTCCAGCGGATAATTGTGCGGCACATAGGCCGCGAGCGTGACATCGCCCCAGGCCACCGACTTGTCGGTGCCCGCCACGGTGAAGGCGCCGTCCTTCAACTCGATATCGGCGTCGCTCGCCTCCAGCAGATGCGCCGCGATCTTCTTGGCCTTGGCGATGATCTTCTCGGTCGCGCGCACCATCGCGCTGCCCCCCACCGCAATCGAGCGGGAGCCATAGGTGCCCATGCCCATCGGCGTGTTGGCGGTGTCGCCATGGACGATATCGACCATGTTCTCGTCGATCCCGATCATGTCGGCCACCACCTGAGCGAAAGAGGTTTCATGCCCCTGCCCGTGGCTGTGGCTGCCGGTCATCACGACAAGCCCGCCGGTGGCATTGACCCGCACCGTCGCGCTTTCATAAAGACCCGCGCGCGCGCCAAGCTGCCCGACAAGGTTGCTCGGCGCTATGCCGCAGGCCTCGATATAGCAGTTCACGCCAAGCCCGCGCAGCCTACCCCGCGCCTCGCTCTCCTTGCGGCGCGCGGCAAATCCCTTGAGATCGGCGATCTCTTCGAGCTTGTCCATCGTGGCGTTGTAATCGCCGGTGTCGTATTCCACCGCCACCGGCGTGGCATAGGGAAATTCCGTCACGAAATTCTGCCGCCGGAGCGCGATGGGATCGACGCCCAGCTCGCGCGCCGCCTTGTCGATCACGCGCTCAAGCTGATAGGTCGCCTCGGGCCGCCCGGCGCCGCGATAGGCATCCACCGGCACCGTGTTGGTGAACACCGCCTTCACGTTCACATAGATCAGCGGCGTGCGGTAATTCCCCGCCATCAGCGTGCCATGCAGCCACGTCGGTACCGACGGCGCGAAGGTGGACAGATAGGCGCCCATATTCGCGTGGGTATCAGTGCGCAGCGCGGTGAAATTGTTGTCGGCGTCCAGCGCCAGCTCGATCTTCGTGACATGATCGCGCCCGTGGGCATCGGTCATGAACGCCTCGGAGCGCGACGAGGTCCATTTCACCGGCCGGTTCACCGCCTTGGCGGCGAAGGTGCAGAACGCCTCTTCGGCATAGTGGAAGATCTTGGAGCCGAAGCCGCCCCCCACATCGGGCGCGACGACGCGCAGCTTGTGCTCGGGAATGCCCAGCACGAACGCCCCCATCAGAAGGCGGATCACATGCGGGTTCTGCGACGTGGTGTAAAGCGTATGCTCATCGCGCGCCCGGCTGTACTCGCCGATCGCCACGCGCGGCTCCATCGGGTTGGCGACCAGCCGCTGATTCACAAGCTCCAGCGTGGTGACATGCGCCGCCTCTTGGATGGCCTTGTCCACCGCCTCGCGGTTCTCCTCCACGAAGCCCCAGTCATAGCACAGGTTGGAACTGAGATCGTCATGCACCTTGGGCGCGCCCTCCTTCAGCGCGGCCTTCATGTCCACGACCGCCGGAAACTCCTCTATGTCGGCGATGATCGCCTCGGCGGCGTCGCGCGCCTGCTCGGGGGTGTCGGCCACCACGGCCGCGATCGGATCGCCCACATGGCGCACCTTGCCCTGCGCCAGAACCGGATGCCCCGGCTCCTGCATCGGCTCTCCATGCCGGTCGGTCACGCACCAGCCGCAGGGCAGACCGCCCACGCCCTCGAAATCGGCGCCGGTGAAGATGCGCACAACGCCGGGCATCTTGCCGGCCTCCGATGTGTCCACCGACGTCAACCGCCCATGCGCCACGTCCGAGCGCAGGAAGTGCACATAGGCTTGCCCGTGCACGTTGATATCATCGGTGTAATTGCCGTCTCCGGTCAAAAACCGGACGTCCTCGCGCCGCTTGCTGCTGGCGCCGATGCCATGATCCTTCGGCATGTTTCAGTCCTCCCTGATGTCGTGGCCGTCTTGCGCCACGCCGGGGAACCCGGGGCCGACATGGCCTTTCTCTGTTCCCCAAATACTCATATCCCGCGCCCTCCCTCCGGCGCGGGGATGCGGCTCATTCGGCGGCAAGCGCGCCCACATCCTGACCGCTGGCGGCCATGATCGCCTTGACGATATTGTGATAGCCGGTGCAGCGGCAGAGGTTCCCCTCGAGGTAGTCGCGGATCTCCGCCTCGCTCGGCTTGGGGTTCTCCTTCAAAAGCGCCGCCGCGCTCATCACCATGCCGGGGGTGCAGAAGCCGCATTGCAGGCCGTGATGATCCTGAAACGCCTGCTGAATGGGATTGAGCGTGCCATCGGGCGCGGCCTGCCCCTCGATGGTGGCGACATCCGCGCCTTCGGCCTCCAGCGCAAACATGGTGCAGGCTTTCACCGCCTTGCCGTCCACATGCACCACGCAGGCGCCGCACTGGCTGGTGTCGCAGCCGACATGGGTGCCGGTCAGGCCCAGTGTCTCCCGCAGGAATTGGCTGAGCAAGGTGCGTCCTTCCGCTTCACCGGACGCAGGCTTGCCGTTCACGGTCATGCTGACCTGTGGCATATGGCTCCTCCCTGGAACTGATTTCTCACAACTATGAAGGGATGATAACCACGCGCCTTGCCGCTTGAGAACCCGGAATTTTGCATCGCCTGTCAGAATGTGAACGCAAAGACGCGCCTGCGGGCCGGCCGGATGCAACGCGCGCTGTGGTCACACATGGCATCGTGCCGCGTCGGGCGGTGCCAATACCGACGTAATACCGACGTTATACCGACGCGATACCGAAACGGATTTTCTCGCCAAAACAACGCGTTAACCATGATTCGCGCCAACAAGGCGAAACTCCCTAACGCCGCCCCCGCCGCGGCATGGGCCGTGTCGGAATTTCCTTGAGCAATCCGCCCACCGCCATTCCCGCGATATCCTCTGACGAAAGCGGGATTCCGCAAGCGACACGGCTGAGCACCCAATCGGCCCCGTGCAGCACCGGAGACCGCGCGCTGCCCGGCAAACCGATCACCGGCTTGTCGCCCAACTGCCCGAGAAACAACAGGTTTCCGGGGTCCACGGGCATCCCCACCCGGATCACCTCTCCCCCCGCCTCGCGCAGCGCAGAGGGCCCAACGTCATGCGGATCGGAGGTGGCCGATCCCGTCAGGATCAACACCATCTCGCCCTTCGCGTCCAGAATCGCCGCGCGCAGCGCGCCGCGCTCATGCGGCACGCAATGCACCTCGCGCAGTGTCATGCCAAGGCTATCCAGCCGCGTCTCGATGGCCGCGCGGCCCTTGTCGCCGGCGCCGCCCGAAATCTCGGTGAAGATCAGGCTGGCATCGTGGTAAACCACTGACGCGACGCGCAAACTCTCCGCCCCCAGCGTGCAGGCGCGCGCCAGATCCGCCCCCGGAAGGGCGTAGGAGATGATCTTCACCGTCGCCACCATGCCCCCCGGCCGCATCTGCTGAAAGGGGGGCACCGTGGCCATGGTGATCATCGGCTCCACGGCGTTGAGCGCGCGCACCGCCCCCTCCTCGATCACAACGACGCCCGGTCTGTCCGCAAGGATGTTGACCCGCCCCGTCGCCGCGGGCCCAAGCCGCAGCCCCGCCGCCTCCGGATCGGGCACAACCGCCGCCGCCAGCCGCGCCGCCGCCGCATCTTCGCCCACGTCCTCGGGATCGAGCCGCGCCACCGTGACCTGCGTTATCCCCGCCGCCTCCAGCGCCGCGACATGCGCGGCCTCCAGCACCACGCCCTTGCGCAGCCGCCCATCGGCAAGCGCCACCGAATGCGCCAGCACCGCGCCCTCGGCCCGCGACGGGGGAACCGGCCCGAACTTCATGCGCCTTTCCGCAGAACCTGCGTCATCTGCGCCAACACCGAAAGCGCGATTTCCGCCGGGCTGGCCGCCCCGATATCAAGACCCACGGGGCCGTGAATCCGGCCAATCTCCGATGCGCTGAATCCCGCCTCCGTCAGTCTTTCCACCCGCTTGGCGTGGGTCCGGGTCGATCCCAGCGCCCCGATATAGAACACCTCCGAGCGGAGCGCCAAATGCAGCGCCGGATCGTCCAGTTTCGGGTCATGTGTCAGCAGAACAAGCGCCGTGCGCGTATCGAGCCCGATCGTCTCCAGCGCCGCATCGGGCCAGTCATCCACAAGACGCTCACCGGGAAAGCGCGCGTCCGAGCCGAAGGCGCTGCGCGGGTCCACGATCACCGGGTCATAGCCCGCGATCCGCGCCATGGGCACCAGCGCCTGCGCGATATGCACCGCCCCCACCACGATGAGCCGCAGCGGCGGGTTGTGGATGGCGACGAACCGCCCGTCCTCCTCCATGCCGGATCGGTCCATGCGGAACCGCGTCTCGAACCCTTCGCGCACCAGCGCGCGCGCCCCGCGGTCCGGATCGACCACATAGGCGATGGGCTGCCGCGCCGCCCGCGCCGCCACGAGGTCGGCCAGCATCGCCTCGGGAAACACCTTGCCCACCGGCTCGACCAGGATCCGGATCGTGCCGCCGCACGCCAGCCCCACCGCAAAGGCATCGCCGTCCGACACGCCAAACTCCAGAAGCCGCGCCTCACCCTCGTCCAGCGCCTCCATCGCTTCGATCATCACCGCGCCTTCGACGCAGCCGCCCGAGACAGAGCCCTGAAGCTCCCCGTCGCCAGAAACGACCATCTGCGCGCCCACGCGGCGCGGCGCGCTGCCCCATGTTTCCACCACCGTTGCGAGCACCGCCCCGCGCCCCGCGCGATGCCAGTCGAGCGCCCGTTCAGGTGCGTTTTCCAACTCACTCATGACTCTCTCCCTCAACCCGGCGTGTGCGGCGTGCGACCGCCCCCTCAAGCAGACAGAGACAAGGCACAGAGTGCAAGGGAAAACCCACTGCCCAGGCAGGCTCAGGGTCAGACACGGCCCCCGCCATCGCTCGCGAACGGGCGACTCGACCGGTTAACGATTTGGAAGCCCTTTTCGCGGACACTTCGGACAGTCAGGCGGCACCGGACAGAAGCCGCGCCTTCTCTCCCGGATCGTCGGGGCGCGACAACGCCCCGGCCAGATCTTCGAGAGAGGCGATATTGTGCCCTGCCCGGAAGCTGTCCACATGCGGCAGCATCGCGCGGATGCCCCGCGCCTTCGGTGCGAACCCGTCCCAGCGCAGCAACGGGTTGAGCCAGATCAGATGCCGCGCCGACAGGTGCAGCCGCTCCATCTCCCGCGCGAGCTTTTCCGGCTCCGCCCGGTCCAGCCCGTCGGTGATCAGGATGACCACCGCCCCCTGCCCCATGACGCGGCGCGACCAGTCGCGGTTGAAGTCATGCAGGCAATCCCCGATCCGCGTGCCGCCCTCCCAGTCCTGCGCCTCCGCCCCGGCGGCGGCCAGGGCCGCGTCCACGTCGCGGGTGGCCAGATGCCGGGTGATATTGGTCAGCCGTGTGCCGAAGGTGAACCCATGCACCTTGGCCCAGCCGGCCCCCTTGCGGTTCGCCACGGCATGCAGAAAATGCAGCACCATCCGGCCATAGGCGCTCATGGAGCCGGAAATGTCGCACAGCACCACGAGGTTGGGCCAGCGCGGGCGCCGCCGTTTGCGGGCAAGCTGCGCGATATCGCCCCCCTGCCGCATCGCTGCGCGCATGGTGCGCCGCCAGTCGGCCATCTCGCCGCGCGGATCGGCCTGCCCCCGGCGCGACAGGATGGGCCGCACCGGCAACGACAGCCGCGCCAGAACCCGCTTTGCCTCGGCGGTCTCCGCGGTGCTCATCTGTTCGAAATCAAGGGTACGCAGCCGCTCTTCGGCCGACATGGTGAGCGAGGCGTCGATCTCGATCTCCGTCTCCTCGCCCGACTCCTGCATCTCGGGCAAATCGCGGTCGGCCCCGTCGAGCAGCGCCTCGGCCGCGCGCTTTTCCCCGGCCTGGGCCGCGCGCTCTTCCTGCACGCCGCGAATGGCGGGCAGCATCGCGGCCATCATGTGTTCAAGATAGCGTGGATCGCGCCAAAACAACCGGAAAATCTGTGCGAAAACAACGCGGTGCTCGGGGCGCGAGACGAAACAGGCGTGCAGCGTCCAGTAGAAATCCCGGCGCGAGGTGAAGCCCGCCACCTGCACCGCGCGCACCGCATCCACCACGCGGCCCGGCCCGATCGGCAGACCCGCCTTGCGCAGCGCGCGCGCGAAATGGGCGATATTCTCGGTCAGCCGCGGCACCTCCGGCAGATCGAGCGGGGCGTAGCCGGTCATGGCGCCCGGTCCAGCTCCGCCCGCGCCTGATCCAGAAGGCGCGCCGCCTCCGATCCCTGAAGCTGTGCGATGTCGTCCTGATACTTGAGCAGCGCGCCCAATGTGTCTGCAATCACCTCGGGCGACAGGGCGATGACGTCGAGCGCCAGCAGGCACTTGGCCCAGTCGATGGTCTCGGCCACGCCGGGTTTCTTGAACAGATCCTCGGTGCGAAGCTGCTGAACGAAGGCCACGATATCGCGGCTGAGCGCCTCGGCCGCCTCCGGAGCACGGGCGCGCAGAATGGCGATCTCGCGCTCGAAATCGGGATATTCCACCCAGTGATAAAGGCACCGCCGCTTGAGCGCGTCATGCACTTCCCGCGTGCGGTTGGAGGTGACGATCACGATGGGCGGCTCCGGTGCGGCGATGGTGCCGATCTCGGGGATGGTGACCTGATAGTCGGAAAGCGCCTCCAGCAGGAAGGCTTCGAACGGCTCGTCGGTGCGGTCGATCTCGTCGATAAGAAGCACCGGCGCGCCGCGCTCATCGGGCCGCATCGCCTGAAGCAGCGGCCGTTCGATCAGGTAGTCGGGGCCGAAGAGTTCCTGCTGAAGCAGGTCCCGATCGGCATTGCCTTCCGCCTCCGCGGTACGGATCGCGATCATCTGCGCTGCGAAATTCCATTCGTAGACAGCAGAAGAGGCATCCAGCCCCTCGTAGCATTGCAGCCGGATCAGGCGGCGGTTCAGCCCGGCGGCCAGCGCCTTGGCGATCTCCGTCTTGCCAACACCGGCCTCCCCCTCGAGGAACAGGGGCCGGCCAAGCCGAAGCGAGAGAAACACCACCGTGCCAAGCGCGCGCCCGCAGACATACCCCTGCGCATCCAGCATCTCCTGCACCGCGTCGATTGAATCCGGTCCTGTCATCCGCTGCCCCTACCCCTTGTTCTGCCGCTCTTGGCAAGGCTGCCCCGGCGCAGGGTATTCCGTCAAGCGCAACCCCGGCGGCAAAGGCGACCACACTCTGTGGACAGATTCGCCCACGGTCCGACAAACACGAAAAATGCACAAACCTTCTCCCCATTTCCGCCGCAAAGCGTTACTATCAACTTCGCTCAGGATCGGCCCGAAAACGGGGGGGCATGCCCCCGGTATTTGACCAAGGATATATACGATGCAGGACGCGCCAAATGGCTTCGACACTCCCATGCTCGGCCTGCCGCCGCAGGGTTGGCTGGACGCTCTGGAAGAGATCGCGCAAGAGCACGGTACTTTCGCACGGCTGGGCGCGCATCATGTCGCCGCCCTTGTGGAGGATCAGTTCTCGACCCTTCTGGTGAGTTTCGAGACCCTCCAGCAGATCCAGGATCGCGACGATACCGGACAGCCGCTCGGCTTCGAGCTGGTCAGGGAGCTGGGCTGGTCCAACCTCGCGATGGTCAGCAATGGCGAAACCTGGTTCCGCGATCCGGCGATCTACGACTATTTCGATCACCTGATCGACGAGGGCTTCTTTGACGAATTTGACCGGGTTTTGTTCTATGGCGCGGGCAGCGGTGGGTATGCGGCGGCGGCGTTTTCGGTGGCCGCGCCCGGTGCCACGGTGCTCGCGATCAGCCCGCAGGCCACGCTCGACCCGCGGATCGCTGGCTGGGACACACGCTATACCCATATGCGCCGGGTCTCCTTCACCGACCGCTACGGCTATGCACCCGAGATGATCGAAGCGGCAGAGCATGGCTTTGTCCTGTTCAATCCCAACGACACGATGCAAGCCATGCACGCCGCGCTTTTCGCCCGCGCCAATGTGACCCTTCTGCAAACCCCCTATCTGGGCGACGACATTGAACAGGCACTGGTCGAGATGCAGGTTCTCTACCGCCTGCTGGCGCGCGCCGGGGCGGGCCGGCTCGACCGCGCCTCCTTTGCGAAACTGTTCCGGGCCCGGCGCGACTATCAGCCCTATCTGCGTCGCCTGCTCGCCATGGCCGAACGCAAGGAACACTATTACCTTCAGGCCATTCTGTGCGGCCATGTCATCAACCGCATGCCCGCCCCGAAATTCCAGCGCAAGCTGGACCAGCTTGACCGAATGGCGAGCGAAGGCCGGCTGGCGGGATAGTCCGCTCTGGATTACCCCCCGCAAATCGTCTAATCGGCGCGCATGACCCAGAGCCTCACACTCCGCCGCCCTGACGACTGGCACCTGCATCTGCGCGATGGCGCCATGCTCAGAGCCGTCCTGCCGGAAAGCGCGCGCCATTTCGCCCGCGCCATCATCATGCCGAATCTGGTGCCGCCCGTCGTCACCGGGGCACAGGCCGCCAGCTATCGCGAGCGCATCCTCACCGCGCTGCCGGACGGAATGGCCTTCACGCCTCTCATGACGCTTTATCTGACAGAGCAGACGGACCCCGACGACGTTACCGCCGCGCATGACAGCGGGCTGATCACGGCGGTGAAACTCTACCCGGCCGGGGCGACCACCAATTCCGCCTCGGGCGTGCGCGATTTCGACAAGGTGCGCGCCGTGCTGGAGCGGATGGCGGACATCGGCTGCCCGCTCTGCGTGCATGGAGAGGTGACCGACCCCGATGTGGACATCTTTGACCGCGAGGCCGTGTTCATCGACCGTGTGCTCGACCCGATCCGCCGCGCGACTCCGGGCCTGCGGGTGGTGATGGAACATATCACCACATCCGAGGGCGTGTCCTATGTGCAGAGCGCGGAACGGGATCTGGCGGCAACCATCACCACGCACCACCTGATCATCAACCGCAACCATATCCTCGTGGGCGGGATCAGACCGCATTACTACTGCCTGCCGGTGGCAAAACGCGAAAGCCACCGCCTTGCACTGCGCAAGGCCGCGACTGGCGGGGATGCGCGGTTCTTTCTGGGCACCGACAGCGCCCCGCATGTAGACGCGGCCAAGGAAACCGCCTGCGGCTGTGCCGGCTGCTTCACCGCGACCAACACGATGGCGCTTCTGGCGCATGTGTTCGAGGAGGAGGGCGCACTCGACCGTCTCGAAGGCTTTGCCTGCCTGCATGGCCCGAGCTTCTATCGCCTCCCCCCGAATGAAGACCGCATTACACTCACACGCCAGGACACCCCGGTGACATGGCCGCAAAAGATTGAGTCGGGCGATGGTCCGGTTACGGTCTTTGATCCCGGTTTTCCGGTTCACTGGCGCGTGCAGCCCTAGAAAATCCGCTGCCACTCGCTTCCGCAGCCCGACGAAGGACCCTTAGCACGATGATTCCGACCACCCACCCCGCCAAGGAAGAAATCGCCCGGTTGACTGCCCGGATGCTGCTTGAAATCGGCGCGGTCAACTTCAACACCGAAGAGCCCTATGTTCTGGCGTCGGGCCTGCCATCCCCTTCCTACATCGACTGCCGCAAGCTCATTTCCTTCCCGCGCATCCGCGCTACGCTGATGGACTTCCTCGCTGTCACGGTCATGCGCGAGGCGGGATTCGAAGCGTTCGACAATATCGCGGGCGGCGAGACGGCGGGCATCCCCTTTGCGGCGCTGATGGCGGAACGGATGGCCCTGCCGATGACCTACGTGCGCAAAAAGCCCAAGGGCTATGGCCGCAATGCCCGGATCGAAGGCGTGATGACCGAAGACCAGAGGGTGCTTCTGGTCGAGGATCTGACCACGGATGGCGGCTCCAAGCTGTCCTTCGTCAATGCCATCCGCGAAACAGGCGCGCACTGTGGGCACACCGCTGTGATCTTCTACTACGACATCTTCCCCGACACGGTCAAAACGCTGGGCGATCACGGGGTCAGGCTGCATCACCTGTGCACATGGTGGGACGTGCTGGACGAGGCCCGCGCTCAAGCCATCTTTGCGGAGAACACGCTGGCCGAGGTCGAGTCCTTTCTCAACGATCCGCGCGCATGGCAGGAGGCGCGCAAGCAGGGCTGACCCGATCCCCCATTCGTATAGGACCTGGCTCACGCGGCGGCGCAGACCCCCGCTGAGCTACGATATGTTGACCGAACCTGCCACATTCTGGCAATATCCGGTGGCAGGCAGGTTATCCACACGCGATCCACAGAAACATACAATTTGCGCCCCGCGCGCCGGGTGATCTAGAACCCGCCGACAGGGCACTACACGGGAATCGGGGGCAGACATGAACGAGATCAGCATCTTCAACGCATCCGGCACGGGGGCGGAAGATGGCGATCCCATGCCGCATTCCATCGAAGCGGAGCAGCAGCTTCTCGGTGCGATTCTGACCAACAATGACATCTACGACCGGGTCGCAGCGATCATCCAGGCGCAGCATTTCTACGACCCGGTCCATGCCCACATCTACGAGGTCGCCGCCGCCCGGATTGCCAAGAACAATCTGGCCTCGCCGGTCACGCTCAAGGCGTTTCTGGAAGACGATCCGGGGCTGAAGGAACTGGGCGGGCCGTCCTATCTCGCGCGGCTCGCGGGCTCTGCCATCTCGGCCTATGCGGCGCGCGACTATGCGCAGATGATCTATGACATGGCCATCCGGCGAGAGTTGATCGGGCTGGGCCACAACATCGCCTCCAAGGCGGCCAAGGTCGACGTGGAGAGCGAGCCGCGAGAGCAGATCGTTGAGGCGGAACAGGCACTCTACAAACTCTCCGAACAGGGCAAGGCAGACAGCGGGTTTGTCTCCTTCCTGCGCGCCGTGACCGAGGCCGTGAACACCGCCAATGCCGCCTATCAGCGCGAAGGCGGGCTTGCCGGCATTTCCACCGGGCTGACCGATCTGGACAAGAAACTGGGCGGACTGCACCCGTCGGACCTTTTGATTCTGGCGGGGCGCCCATCGATGGGAAAGACCTCGCTGGCCACCAATATCGCCTTCAACGTCGCCAAGGCATACAAGCGGGGACAGCGCCCCGACGGAACCGAAGGCGCAATCGAGGGGGGCGTGGTCGGCTTCTACAGCCTCGAGATGAGCGCCGAGCAGCTTGCCGCGCGGATCCTGTCGGAAGCCTCCGAAGTGCCGTCCGAGCAGATCCGCAAGGGCGACATGACCGAGGCCGAATTCCGCCGGTTCGTCGATGCCGCCAAGTCGCTTGAGGCGTGCCCGCTGTTCATCGACGACACCCCGGCCCTTCCCATTGCGCAGCTTGCGGCGCGGGCACGCCGGCTGAAACGGACCCATGGGCTCGATCTTCTGGTAATCGACTACTTGCAACTCTGCCGCGGCTCTTCGCGGAATGAAAACCGGGTCAACGAGATCTCGGAAATCACCATGGGCATGAAGGCGATTGCCAAGGAGTTGAACATTCCGGTCATTGCCCTGTCGCAGCTCTCGCGCCAGGTCGAGGCGCGCGAGGACAAACGCCCGCAGCTTTCCGACCTGCGCGAATCGGGGTCCATCGAGCAGGACTCCGACGTGGTGATGTTCGTCTTCCGTGAAGAATACTACGTTGAGCGCGAAAAACCGTCGGACGACAGGCTCGATGAGATGGCGAGCTGGCAGGAACGGATGGAGCGCCTTCACGGCAAGGCGGAGGTTGTCATCGGCAAGCAGCGTCACGGCCCGATCGGCACGGTGGATCTGGCGTTCGAAGGGCGTTTCACCCGCTTCAGCAACCTCGTTCAACCGTGGCAGCAGGGCGCCGACACCTTCTAGGAAAGCGTCCGCTGCCGGCTACCATGGCGGCGTCCCACCCATCCCGGGCCAGTGCACGAAACGATCCGGCAGGTGCTCGATCTCTGCGCAGTGTCCCGCCAGATGATCGCAAGAGCGTTGCCCGTCAATCTATTGCTGGATCGATTCCAGATAATACATCAGCGCCGCAAGCTTTCTCGGCGTCGGTGTCATCTTTTCATCGCCCACATCAACCGGAACCAGATCACCGCTCATCAATTCGCCGAATTCCGGCATGGTCATCCCCGGCACCGGCTCGCGGGTGTAACCGTCGATCTGGCTCAGAACCTCCGCCCGCGGGAAGGTTCCGCCGTTGCGTTGCGCAATGCGCGTCAGATCGGCAGGCGCTTGTTTCAGCGTGACCCCATCGGCCGCGTTGCCCGTCGCATTCGGCCCGTGGCAGGTGGCGCAATAGGTCGTGTAGATCTGCGCCCCCTCGTTGCGCGTCGGCATTTCGACCTCCGTGCAGGCCACGAACAGCGCAAGCGCACCCAGTCCTCCCAGCCAGACCTTCATTCCTGCACCGCCCTGAGATAATCCACCAGATCCGAAACTGGCCCGCTTGTCAGGATCGGCTGGCCGGATTCTGTCTTCAGCGCGACATCATTCCCTTCGAAAAAATCGCCATAGACCGGCATGGGAGAGCCGTGCGCGACAAGCGGATCGCGCCCGTCGATCCGTTCGATCACCCGCACCAAGGGAAAGACGCCATCGTTGCCCGCGGTCAGCGTGCTCAGATTGGCCGGCTTTACCGTCATCACCCCTGCCATGGGGCCTTCGCCGTCATGATCCAGCCCGTGGCATGTGGCGCAGTGGTCAAGATAGATCTCCCGTCCCGGAGGCACATCTTCGGCCATCGCCGGAAGCGCCATCAACGCCACACCGGCCCAGGCAATGATAGGTCTCATCCTCTCTCCTTTCGCGCTCGCTGCTCTCAAGTTCCTGAAGCATAGCACAATGATTTCCGACTCACCTTGATTCCTATCATATCCGGACGTGACATTGACCCATGGCCGCGCCATTCTGCGCGCGAATAACAATTGGATGAGGGACCGCATGACACTCAACGTCACCAACGCCCAGGCGTTTCTTGATCAGAATTTCGCTGCCTGGGTGCGGGCGCTCAATCTCACCGTGACAGAGATTGGCCCGAAGGGGGCTGTCCTGACAATGCCGATCACCGGCGATCTGGCGCGTGTGGGCGGTATCATTTCCGGACAAGCTCTTGCGGCAATGGCCGACACGGCCATGGTCATCGCCACCGGCGGACATTTCGGAGAGATGCGACCCGTCGCCACCACCAATCTCGACACGCAGTTCCTGCGCCCCGGCCGCGGTGACACCATCCGCTGCGAGGCCGAGATCGTGCGCGCGGGCAAGGCGTTGATCTTTGCGCGCGCCACCATGACCGCCCTGCCCGACGGCAAACCCGTGGCCGCCGCGACCGCCACGTTCTTCGTGCCATGATGCCGCCGGTGACGGGCTACGCGCTAACCATGCTGGCAGCCGGAATCGGCATCCCGGTGCTGGCCGCGCTCAATGCCGGGCTGGGCCAACGCATGGGGGCGCCGGTCGCGGCCGGGCTGATCCTTTTCGTCGTGGCGTTCTGTGTCACCGGCATCGTGCTGTTGCTGACGGGGGGCGTGCCGCATCTTGCCAAGGCGGCCGGCGCTCCCAAACACCTTTTTCTCGCCGGAGCGCTCGTGGCCTTCTACGTGCTGTCGATCACCTTTGTCGCGCCCCATTTCGGGGTCGGCAACGCGGTGTTCTTCGTGCTTCTGGGGCAACTCGTCTCGGCCGCCGCGATTGACCATTTCGGCCTTTTCGGTGCGCAGGTCTCGCCGCTCTCGCTTGCCCGCGCCGGGGGAATCGCGCTCATGGCGGCGGGTGTCTGGCTCACCCAGCAGGTCTGATCCCAAAGGTCAGGCCGGCACGAGTACGCCCTCGTCCAGCCGCAGAACACGGTCCATGCGCGCCGCGAGACCGAGATTGTGCGTTGCGATCAAGGCTGACAGCCCGGTGCCACGCACGAGATCCATCAGGGTCGCAAAAACATGATCGGAAGTCTCGGGATCAAGATTGCCCGTCGGCTCGTCTGCCAGAAGGATCCGCGGTGCATTCGCCAGCGCCCGGCAAAACGCCACCCTCTGCTGTTCCCCGCCCGAAAGCGCCGCGGGGCGGTGATCCGCGCGCCCCGCGATACCAACGGAATCCAGCAACTCCAAGGCGCGTGCGTCCGCTTCCCGGCGCTCGATCCCGTTGGCCAGTTGCGGCAGGGCGATATTCTCCTGCGCGGTGAACTCCGGCAACAAGTGATGGAATTGATAGACAAACCCCACATCGCGCCGCCGCGCGACGGTACGGCGACGGTCGGACAGGCGCGTCATCACTTCCCCCCCGATCGTGACCTCGCCAGAATCGGCGGTATCGAGCAGCCCGGCAATATGCAGGAGCGTCGACTTGCCGGCACCGGACGGCGCGACAAGCCCCACCACCTCGCCCGGCTCGAGCGCTAGGCTGGCGCCACGCAACACACGTATCTCGCCGGGCAGTCCGCGCTTGTAGGTCTTCTCGATCGAGTCGAGATGCAGCACCGGATCACTCATAACGCAGCGCCTCCACCGGGTTGAGCCGTGCGGCACGGCGCGCCGGAAAATACGTCACACAGAACGAAAGACCAAGCGAAAGGGTCACCGCGCTTATCACATCGGCCAGTTCGAGTTTCGCCGGCAGATGATAGATGCCCCGGATCGAGGGGTCCCAGACCCCGCCCCCGGCCACCGTGTTCACCATGGCGAAAACAGGGTCGATATAGATCGCGAACAGGCATCCCAGAACCACGCCGAGCGCGGTCCCGATCAGCCCGGTGAACGCGCCGCAGATGAAAAACACCCGCAGCACCGAGCCTTCGGTCAGCCCCATCGTGCGCAGGATACCGATATCGCGGCCCTTGTTCTTCACCAGCATGATCAATCCAGAGACAATGTTCATCGCTGCGATCAACACCAGAATCGACAGGATCACGAACATCACGTTGTCCTCGATCTCCAGTGCCCGCAGAAAGCCTCCGCTGGCATCGCGCCACGTCCAGATGGTCGCCCGGTTGCCCCCGGCCCGCAGCAGGTCGACCGACAGCTCATCCACCCGGTCAGGATCTTCGACCATGACCTCGATTTCCGTCGCCACCCCGTCGCGGTTAAAGAAGGTCTGCGCCTCTTCGAACGGCAGGTAAACACGGGTCCGGTCGATGTCATAGCGCCCCGCGGAGAAGATATAGACCACCTCATAGGCGTTCACACGCGGGCTCGTGCCAAAGGCGGTTTTCACCCCGTCAGGCGAAATCAGCTTTATCCTGTCGCCCAGACCGGCGCCAAGCTCGCGCGCCACGCCCGAACCGATGGCGATGCCCTCTTCAAAGCGCCCGATTTCGCCGCGTCCGGTTTCAGGGTCGGCAATCCGTGGGATCGTCGCAAGGTGCTCGGCCGAAATACCGAACACCTCCACCCCGGTGTTCGATCCGCGAAGGCTGGCCATCACCTGCCCCTTCACCAAGGGAGCGGCACGGGTCACGCCCTCCACCGCGCGCAAACGCCCGGACATCTCCTCATAGTCGGGAATCGTGCGGTCAATACCGCCCTGCTCTGTCACCTGCGCGGAGTTGTAGACGGTCACATGCGCGTTGGCGCCCAGGATGGTATCGACGAACTCGGCGCGAAATCCGGAACGCACCGCAAGCGTTGCTATCAGGGCGAAAACGGCAAGGGTGATCCCGATCAGGCTGATCCAGGTCATCACGCTGACCCCGCCCTCGGCGCGGCGCGCGCGCAGATAACGCCATGCGATCATCCACTCAAACGCGGCAAAGGGGGCTGTGTTGCCTGCCATGACTGCTCCGGTATAGAGGTCGGGGAACGTTAGGCACGGTCCCGGCCCCGGTCAAGCGGGCGCGGCAGTTCGGTCACATCCGGAACCGACCTGCCCGCCCCGCATCACATTTCGGCGTAGATCTGCGCCACTTTCGCCACCGCCTGCTCGGGCGGCAGCTCCTCGCTCTCGCCCGTCTGGCGGCATGTCAATTCCACAACGCCGTTCTTGAGGCCGCGCGGGCCCACGGTGATCCGCCACGGCAGACCGATCAGGTCCATGGTGGCGAATTTTCCGCCCGCCCGTTCCTTCCGGTCGTCATACAGCGGTTCAAGGCCAAGCGCCCGCAGCGATTGATACAGCGCATCGCAGGCCGCATCCGCCTCCTCGTCGCCCTGCTTGAGGTTGACGATACCGCAATGGAACGGCGTCACCCCCTCGGGCCAGATAATGCCCTTGTCGTCATGGCTGGCCTCGATGATCGCTCCCAGAAGGCGGCTCACCCCGATGCCGTGGCTGCCCATATGCACCGGCACCGGCTTGCCATCGTGCCCCTGCACCGTGGCGCCCATCGGCTCGGAATACTTGGTCCCGAAATAGAAGATCTGGCCGACCTCGATTCCCCGGGCCGTCCTGCGGCGTTCCTGCGGAACTTGCGCCTCGAAGGCGGCCTCGTCGTGGGTTTCGTCGGTGCGGGCATAGCGGCCGGTGAATTCCTCCATCACCGCCTGACATTGCTCGTGACTGTCATAATCGATGTCGCGATCACCGAATTTCAGATCCGTGATCACGCTATCGTAAAACACCTCCGACTCTCCGGTTTCGGCGAGCACGAGGAACTCATGCGTGTCATCCCCCCCGATGGGGCCGGAGTCGGCGCGCATCGGAATGGCCTGAAGCCCCATCCGCTCATAGGTCCGAAGGTAGCTGACCAGATGGCGGTTATAGGCGTGAAGCGCATCCTCCTTCGTCAGATCGAAGTTGTATCCATCCTTCATGTAGAACTCGCGCCCGCGCATGACGCCGAAGCGCGGGCGGATCTCATCGCGGAACTTCCACTGGATCTGGTAAAGTGTCAGGGGCAGATCCTTGTAGCTGGACACGTGGCTGCGGAAGATGTCCGTCACCAGTTCCTCCGCCGTCGGTGTGAACAGCAGATCGCGCCCGTGCCGGTCCTTCATGCGCAACATCTCTTCGCCATAGTCGTCATAGCGCCCCGACTCGCGCCACAAATCGGCCGATTGCAAGGTCGGCATCTGAAACGGAATATGCCCCGCGCGGATTTGCTCCTCATGCACGATATTCTCGATCTTGCGCAGCACCTTGAACCCGAGCGGCAGCCACGAATAGATGCCGGAGGCCGATTGCTTGATCATGCCCGCCCGCAACATCAGGCGATGGCTGACAATCTGGGCCTCGGCGGGGGTTTCCTTCAGCACGGGCAGAAAGTAACGGGACAGGCGCATGTCGGTTCCTCGAACATCTCTTCGGTTTCGGCCCGTTTATGAGGTTGCGACGCCTCAGACAAGGGATCACGGCATTTTGTCGAGAATCCAAAGACAACGCGGCGGTACCATCCACAGGATCACGCCGGAACCCTTGAAAGATGCTCTGCCTTCGGCAATGTAGCACAGGCAGGTTCACAAAGAGGCCCCGATGGCATTGCCGATCCGTGATCAGATGAAATACTGGGGCATCGCAGCGGCGGTTTTCTTCGTCGCGCTCTGGTATCTGGGGGACGTGATCCTGCCCTTTGTTCTGGGCGGGGCCATCGCCTATTTTCTCGATCCGGTGGCCGACCGGCTTCAGGCGTTGGGGGCCTCGCGCATCCTTGCGACCATTCTCATCACATTGGCAACGCTTCTGATCTTCGTCGTGATGGCGTTGGCAGTGATCCCGACCCTGATCGAACAGACGGTTGCGCTGTTCAACATTGCGCCCAAACTGTTTCAGGATCTTCAGGGCTTTCTCTCCGAACGCTTTCCGGAGGCGCTCGATCCCGATAGTGCCGTGAACAAATCGCTCAAGGCCATGGGCGAGCGGATTCAGGAACACGGGGTGGAGCTTCTCAACACGGTTGTGAGTTCCGCCGCCACCCTGATCAATGCCCTGCTGCTGCTGGTCATCGTGCCGGTCGTGGCGTTCTATCTCCTTCTGGACTGGGACAACATGGTTGCCCGTCTCGACAGCCTTCTGCCGCGCGATCATGCGCCGGTGATCCGCCAACTTGCGGCTGAAATCGATCAGACGCTTGCCTCCTTCATTCGCGGCATGGGCACGGTCTGCCTCATCCTAGGCACCTACTACGCTGTGGCGCTGATGCTGGTGGGGCTGCAATTCGGCCTCGTCGTCGGTTTCATCGCCGGGCTGATCACCTTCATTCCCTATGTCGGCGCGATCGTCGGCGGAGCGCTGGCAATCGGGCTGGGCCTGTTTCAGTTCTGGGGCGACTGGCTCTCGCTCGGGCTGGTGGCCGCGATCTTCGTTCTGGGACAGGTCGCCGAGGGCAACATCCTGACACCGAAACTCGTCGGAAGCTCGGTCGGGCTTCACCCGGTCTGGCTGATCTTCGCGCTGTCGGTCTTCGGGATGCTGTTCGGATTTGTGGGGATGCTCGTGGCTGTGCCCGTGGCGGCGGCGCTCGGCGTGCTGACCCGCTTCGCCACGGCGCAATACCGCAGGTCGCGACTCTATCGCGGTCTTTCACAAACGGACGACGCGGAAAACTGAAATGGCAGAGCAACTGAGCCTGAACCTGCCCGCTCGTCCGGCGCTGGGACGGGACGACTTCTTTGTCACCCCGGCCAATGCGGTGGCGCTCGGTCTGATCGAACGTTGGCCGGACTGGTCGGGGCGCAAGCTGGTCCTGATTGGGCCGGAAGGGGCGGGCAAGACCCATCTGACCCATGTCTGGGCGGCGCTGAGTGGCGGCGGAATCGTTGCCGCATCCGATCTGCCCGAAGCCGACATACCCACCCTTGCGCGCTCGCCCGTCGCAGTGGAGGACGTGCCAGCGATCGCGGGGCGCCGCAGTGCCGAGCAGGCACTTTTCCACCTGCACAATCTTGTATTGGCGGAAGGCCACTCCCTTCTGCTGAGTGGGCAGAGCGAGCCGGGACAATGGAAGCTGTCTCTGCCCGATCTCGCAAGCCGGATGCAGGGCACAACCGTCGCACGGCTGGACCAACCCGATGACATGCTTCTCACCGCGCTGCTGGCCAAGCTCTTCGCCGACCGCCAACTGGTGCCGACACCGGGCACGATCCCCTATCTACTGCGGCGTATGGACCGAAGTTTCGCCGCCGCCCGCGCGCTGGTGGAACGGCTCGACCGCGCCTCACTGTCCCAGAAAAGACCCATCACCCGTGCCTTCGCGGCAAAGGTTCTGAACGCGAACTGACAAATTGAGGCGTCTCGCACCGACGCACCGTGCCAGACCCCGCGCAATCGTGAGCCTGCGTCGCTGGACATCCCGGATGTTCGCCCTGATACTGTCATTTTTCCGTTACCCCACACTGGCATACGCGCTTTCATGACACAGGCCGACTTTCTCAAATCCGACTTGCCCGCCCCGGTCGAGATGCCCGATCTCGACCTGACCGGGCCGGGACGTTTTTTCAATCGGGAACTGAGTTGGCTGGGCTTCAACTGGCGTGTCCTCGAAGAATCCGAAAACCCCCGCGTTCCGCTTCTGGAACGGCTGCGCTTTCTGTCGATTTCGGCCACCAACCTCGATGAATTTTATACCGTGCGCGTCGCCGGTCTTCGGGAACTGGTCCGAGAGGGGCATACCACCCCCGCCGCCGACGGCCTCACCCCCGCCGAACAGCTTGTCTTGATCAACGAAGATGCCCGCAACCTGATGAACGCGCAGCAGCGCATTTTCAGCCAGATCAGGGCCGAAATGGAAGGTGAGAATATCGTCCTGCTCGAACGCGATGCCCTGAGCGATGAGGACAAGGCGTTTCTGAACGATCAGTTTCTGAACAAGGTCTTTCCGGTCCTCTCGCCTCTGGCCATCGACCCGGCGCACCCTTTTCCCTTTATTCCGAACACCGGCTTCTCGCTCGCCCTGCGGCTGGAGCGTCTGCGCGACAAGCGACCGTTGATGGCACTCTTGCCGATTCCCAATCAGGTCAGCCGCTTCATCCCTCTGCCCTCTGGCGCTGGCATCCATCGCTTCCTCTCGCTTGAAGAGCTGTTGATCCTGCATCTCGAAAGCATGTTCCCCGGCTACAAGCCCAAGGGGCACTGCACCTTCCGCGTGCTGCGCGACAGCGATCTGGAGGTGGAGGACGAGGCCGAGGATCTGGTGCGCGAGTTCGAGGTTGCCCTCAAACGCCGCCGCCGGGGCGAGGTCGTGCGGCTGAAGATTTCCGCCGATGCCCCCGAGAACCTGAAATCGGTGGTCATGCGCGAGTTGCATGTCTCCGAGGATGAGGTGGTGGAAGTGGACGGCATGCTCGGCATCGCGGACCTGAAGGAACTGGTGCTCGACGTAAGGCCCGATCTGCTTTGGCCATCCTTCACGCCGCGCGTGCCCGAACGTGTGCAGGATCACGACGGCGACATGTTCGCAGCCATCCGGCAGAAAGACATGCTTCTGCATCACCCCTATGAGACCTTCGACATGGTGGTGCGATTTCTGGAACAGGCCGCACATGACCCCGATGTCGTGGCGATCAAACAAACGCTCTACCGCACGTCGCGACACTCCCCCATTGTCGAGGCACTTTGCGAGGCGGCGGAGGACGGCAAATCCGTCACGGCGCTGGTGGAGTTGAAGGCCCGGTTCGACGAGGCCGCCAATATCCGGCAATCGCGGCGCCTGGAGCGCGCCGGCGCGCATGTGGTCTATGGCTTTCTCGACCTCAAGACCCACGCCAAGATTTCCACCGTGGTGCGGCGCGAGGGCGACAACCTCGTGACATATACCCATTACGGGACGGGCAATTACCACCCGATCACGGCACGCATCTATACCGACCTTTCGCTCTTTACCTGCGATGCCGATCTCGGGCGCGATGCGACCAAGGTGTTCAACTATCTCTCGGGATATGTGGAGCCTGAAAAGCTCGAAAATCTTGCGATCTCTCCGATCTCGCTCAAGTCACGGTTGCTGGAGATGATTGCGGCAGAGGCGGAATTTGCGCGCGCGGGCAAGCCGGCGGAAATCTGGGCCAAGATGAATGCCCTAATCGAACCGGATGTGATTGACGCGCTCTATGCTGCCTCCTGCGCCGGGGTGAAGATCAATCTCGTGGTGCGCGGCATCTGTGGTATCCGGCCCGGTATCAAGGGACTGTCGGAGAATATCCGCGTGAAATCCATCGTCGGACGTTTTCTCGAACATTCGCGCATCGTTTGTTTTGCGAACGGCGCGGGCCTGCCGTCGAAAAAGGCGCGTGTCTTCATCAGTTCCGCCGACTGGATGGGCCGTAACCTGATCCGCCGCGTGGAAACGCTGGTAGAGATCAAGAACGCGACCGTGAAGGCGCAGATTGTCAATCAGGTGATGGCGGCCAACCTTGCTGATGTGGCGCAAAGCTGGATCATGGCGCCGGACGGATCTTTCCGGCGCGATCCGGTGCCCGAAGGCAGCTTTGCCTTCAGTTGTCACAGATTCTTCATGGAAAACCCCTCTCTTTCGGGGCGCGGCTCCGCGGGGGCCGCCGATGTGCCCAAACTGACGCACACCGAAGATTGACCCCGCCCGCCCGCTGGCGCTAGTTAACGGACAGGCGATCTGGGACAGGCGGACGAGGCGATGGACGGGACGACCGACACCACGCAGGAATGGGGGCTTTTCGGGCGCCCGCTGTTTGAAGATGCTGCCGCTCGCGCCCTGCGCCGGGTTGGCGTGGTCGATATCGGCTCCAACTCGGTTCGGCTCGTGGTGTTTGATGGCGCGGCCCGCTCTCCGGCCTATTTCTACAATGAAAAGATAATGTGCGCGCTCGGGGCGGGCTTGTCCGATTCCGGGCGCCTCAATCCAGAAGGGCGCAAACGCGCCTTGGCCGCGCTGCGCCGGTTTCAGGCTCTGGCCCGGCGCATTTGCAACGGAGATCTGACGGCTGTGGCCACCGCCGCCGTGCGAGAGGCAGAGGACGGGCCGGACTTCTGCGCCGATGTGCTGCGCGAGACCGGGCTGAAAATTCATGTCATCGACGGACAGGAAGAGGCCCGGCTTTCCGCGCAGGGGGTGCTTCTCGGCTGGCCGGGCTCCTACGGTCTGGTCTGCGACATGGGCGGCTCCTCCATGGAACTGGCAGAGATCAACGACGGCAAGGTCGGGCGGCGGGTTTCCTCGAACGTCGGGCCTTTGAAGCTACGCGACATCAAGGGTGGCAAGAAGGGACGCAAGGCCCATGTCAAGGCCGTGCTGGAGGATCTCCATAAGGCGATGGGAGCACAAAAAAACCGCCTGTTCCTTGTCGGCGGCTCCTGGCGGGCGATTGCCCGGATCGATATGGAACGACGCGGCTACCCGCTGCATGTCCTCCATGAAT
The DNA here is from genome assembly GCF_900110425.1 of Salinihabitans flavidus. Lineage (GTDB taxonomy): Bacteria > Pseudomonadota > Alphaproteobacteria > Rhodobacterales > Rhodobacteraceae > Salinihabitans > Salinihabitans flavidus. Next base: position 73,806 of record NZ_FODS01000019.1, read on the forward strand.
ACCGGATGAGCGCGAAATCCATCATCGCCACCGCCAAGTATATCTCCGAACAAGATCCCGAAACCCTGCGCGCGCGCTGCGGCGTGTCCTCCTCGCGCATGGCACTGGTGCCGCTGGCGATCGAGGTGCTCAAGGGCGTTGTGCGAACCTTCAAACCGCGCGACATCGCGGTAAGCTCCTACGGTATCCGCGAGGGGTTGCTCTACGAGCAGATGCCGGAACGCCTGCGCCAGCGCGATCCGCTGATCGAATCCTGCCGATTTGCCGAAACCAAGGATGCGCGACTACCGGGGTTCGGAAGATCGCTTTTCGAATTCATTCAGCCGCTCTACAAATCCGCGCCGCCAGAGCGGCTCCGCCTGATCAAGGCGGCCTGTCTGCTGCATGACGTGAGTTGGCGGGCCCATCCCGATTACCGGGCCGAAACCTGTTTCGACAACGCCACACGCGCCAATCTCGGCGGTCTGAAACACTCCGAACGGGTCTTTCTCGGTCTCGCCCTTTTGCATCGCTATCGCAACAAGCGCGAGGGCACCCGGTTCGAGGATCTCGGACGGCTGATCGACGACAAGACCCGGCTGGAGGCGGAGATCCTTGGCAAGGCGCTGCGATTTGGCGCGATGCTTCTGATGGAGCCGGAGGCGGATATGGGAACGCTGCGATTCTTCCCCAAGAAGCGCATTCTTGAATACCGCGTCCCGGCAGAGGCTGCCCCCCTCTACGGAGAGGTCGCAGAGGCCCGGCTCACCTCCCTGTCCGCGTCCCTTGGGGCCGAACTGGATGTAAAGGTGAAAGGGGCGAAGACCCCACTGACGCCCGTATGATCCTCAGATTTCCGTTTCCGCTGGCGGCGCCGGGCTTTCCGGGGCCTTCTTGCGCATGATGATATCGCCATTGGGAAGGATCTCGGGCGGGTGATAGGCGCTCCAGTCCTCGACCTTGCCCATCAGATCGCGCAACGCGGGGCCCATCTCGATCATGAAACCGCGCAGGGCGGGCTCCATTTCATCGGCAAGACCGCGCAAATCTTCCATCGCCGGCTCCATCTGCTTCTGCAATCCCCGGAAAAAGAGTTTTGCACCCTCTTCCATCAGGTTGAACCCCTCTGGCTCCGCCTCCTCGGCAGAGGCGGCGACGGGCGCAATAGCAAGCAAAATGGCGAACAGGATCTGCTTCATTCAATGAATATAGCCCAACCCGCCCCCGGTTTTAAGGGCTCACAGGTCAATATCGAGTGTTACCGGAAAATGATCGGACGCATTGAGAAGCGCACGGCGCAATTCGTCCACCGACCAGCAACCGGGATCGTCGAACGGATGCCAGATGCGCCAACGCGGCTGCAGCCGGAGCAGATCCGGCGAAACCATGATGTAATCCAGAAGCGCCTGAAGATAGCGGTTTTCCGGCGCGATGTAGAAACGCGCGGAGCTTGGCGGCACTTCGAGTTTGCTGTGCAGGGCGCGCCGCGCATGGGGATCGTACAGACATCGCTCCCCGTCCTCCCCCATCAGGATCTCCACCGACGAGCGACCGAAAAGATTCTCGAACTCGTCAAGACCGGGGCCGTCGTTCAGATCCCCCATCAGGATAAGAGGCTCTCCCGCCTTCAGATGATCGCTGATCCGTTGTTTCAGCCAGATCGCCTGCGCCAGTTGCTTGCGCCGGCTGGCGATCCCGATACGCATCGCCTCATCCCGGCTTCTGGCCCTGTGCGGGGCCTTGGATTTCAGATGCGCGCCGATGATACGCAGCTTGTTCCCCTCCGCCGTCGTCACATCCAGTTCAAGCGGCGGCTTGGAGAATCGCACCAGATCCTCGGTCGCGTCGATGTCCAGATCGATCCGGAAGACCCCGTCGAAACGTGGCGCATCCACGGCCCCCTTCTTTCCTGTCCCGGCCCCTTGGGGATCATGCCGAACCGTCAGGACAGCAGGGTCGTAGAGCAGTGCAATCTCCTGCTGCGTCTCATTGGCAAATCCGAGGACAGCCTTGCGGGTGCGCAGATCGAATGCCTTTGCGAAACCTTCCAGCGCCTTTACGGTGCTGCGTTTGCCGTTGTCGTCGGGGGCCTCGATCACCATCACGGCGTCGGCATCCAGCGCCGTGAACACGATTCCAAGCGCCTCGGCCTGCTGCGCACGGGTCACATCCTGCCGCCCGGACCAATGATCATCCACCAGAAGAGTGTCGTGATCGTCGAATAGATTGGTGAACCACTCCACGTTATACGTGGCAAGCCGCATCAGGCGGCCTTTCCGCTGATCTCTTCCCAGGCGCGGTTGATATCGACCATGCGCCGTTCGGCCAGTTTCACCGCTTCTTCAGGCACACCCCGGGCAATCATCCGGTCGGGATGCGTGTCGCGCACCGCCTGCCGCCAGACGCGGCGGATTTCCTCGATGGGCGTGTCCGGCGATACACCCAGAACCGTATAGGGATCGCACTCCGCATCCGGCAGAAAGCGCGCACGCAGGGCGCGAAACCGTTGCTCCGGGATACCGAATATCTCCGCCACCCGGCCCAGGAATGCGTCCTCGTTCGGGTGATAGGCCCCGTCTGCAAGGGCAATATGAAACAGCCCCTCCATCAAATCGCAGAAAACGTCGCTATCGTCGCCGAAAAGCGTCTTGATACGGCGGGCATATTCCTCGTACCCGGCAACATCCTGCCGGGCGAGATTGAACACCCGCGCGGCCCCCGCTTCATCGTCGCGCGCAATCTGGAACACCTCGCGGAACGCCGTCACCTCGTTGCGCGTGACCCGCCCGTCGGCCTTGGCCATCTTCGCCCCCAGCGCGACCACGGCAATGGCAAACGCGACCGAGCGTTCCGGCGGTGCGCGCAGCTTGTCGAATACCGAGGCAAGGCTTTCGCCCTTTCTCAGCGCGGAAAGCGCATCACCTATACGGGTCCAGACCGACATGAAGGCAGCCTATCATCTCGAAACGGGGGAAGTCATGGCCATGTCAGAGGAATTTCTGCATCAGCACAAGATCCATCCAGCGCCCGAACTTGCGACCCACCTCGGGCAGACGGGCCACAGGCGCAAAACCTACTCGGGTATGGAACGCAACGCCGGACAGGTTCTCACCGCCAATGCCGGCGATCAGCGAATGCACCCCGGCCGCGCGGGCATTCTGCTCAAGCACCGCCATGAGCGCGCGGCCCGTACCCTGCCCGCGCGCCGCCTCGGCAAGGTGAATGGAATGTTCCATCGTGTGCGCATATCCCGGCCCGCCGCGAAACTGGAAATAGGTGGCGAAACCGATCACCGCCCCGTGCATATAGGCAACGATGAACCCGGCCCCCCGCGCCGCGATCAGCTCGGCGATCTCGATGCGGGTCTTCTCCGCGGTGTTGAAGGTGCTCACGCCATCCCGAATCTCACGGTTCCAGATCGCCGCAATCGCTGCTGCATCACCCTGCTCGGCAGCGCGTATCCTCATGTCAGAACTCTTTCGCCATGCGGCGTGTCAAACACCGCACGCAACGCCACGTCTCCCCCCTCGAACACCACCCGCGAATCCGTCAGCGGCAGCAATTGCGCAAGCCGCGCCGCCTCCGGATGGATCACCTCCAGCCGCAGAAGGCGGCAGCCGCTCGGATCGAGCCTCTCGCCCGGCGGGTTCGGCACCTCCCACTCCAGCACCGCTGGAAAAGCCCCCTGCATCGGCAGAATACCATCGTCGGGCACCGCCATGCGCCAGCGCAGATCCCCCCGCTCCAACGTGACCGGTTCCCCCGCCCCTTCGGGCAGCCCCGCAAGCGCGGCGTCAAGATCGTCCACCCGGCAGATCCAGTTCGCAAGTCGCGGCGGCCCGGTGAACCGATCGAGGTCGAACCAGCGCGGATAGTCGGGCTTCGGCGCGGCACGGTCGATGGCGATCGCTTCGAGATAGAGCCCCTCGGCCAGCCCCAGAAGGCGGTTGTGGGTGCCGAAATGCGCATGCTTGCCGCCCGGCGCCATCGCCACGCCAAGCACCTCTTCCACATGGGCCTGTGCTGCCTCCAATGTCTCGCTCGCAACGGCCAGATGATCGAGTATCATGTCTTCTCCGCATATATCCGCCCCGGACAGAGCGTCACGGACGGCGGCAAAAGGCAAGGGGCACGCCCCTCGCCTCGTGTTATTTCAATCCCGCGCGGCCCGGATGAGTTTGAGAATATCCTGCGCGGCCTCCGGAATATTGGTGCCGGGGCCGAAGATTGCCTTCACGCCGGCGTTTTTCAGAAACTCGTAATCCTGCTGCGGGATCACGCCGCCGCAAATCACGATGATATCGCCCGCATCCTTCGCCTTGAGCGCCTCGATAAGCTGCGGCGCCAACGTCTTGTGACCTGCCGCCTGCGAAGAGATGCCGACCACATGCACATCGTTGTCGATGGCGTCCTGCGCAGCCTCATCCGGCGTCTGAAACAGTGGGCCGACATCCACATCGAACCCGATATCGGCAAAGGCGGTGGCGATCACCTTGGCCCCCCGGTCGTGGCCGTCCTGCCCCATCTTGACCACGAGCATACGGGGGCGCCGACCTTCCTCCTCTGCGAAATCCTCCACCGACTTCTGGATCGCGGCAAAGCCTTCGTCCCCCTCATAGGCCGCGCCATAGACCCCGGCGAGCGTCTTGACCTCGGCGCGATGGCGCCCGAACACCTTTTCCATGCTCATGCTGATTTCCCCCACCGTTGCCCGCGCGCGCGCGGCCTCGACCGCCGCCGCCAGAAGATTGCCGCCCTCTTTCGCACGACGTGTCACCTCATCCAGCGCGGCGGTGCAGGCCGCCTCGTCCCGCTCACCCCGGATCTTTTCGAGCCGCCGGACCTGCGATTCGCGGACCTTCACGTTATCCACATCAAGAATGTCGATCGGGTCTTCGGTCTCCTTGCGATACTTGTTGACGCCAACAATCACCTCTTCGCCGCGGTCGATCTTCGCCTGCCGCCGCGCCGCCGTCTCCTCGATCCGCAGCTTGGGCATGCCGCTGGCCACCGCCTTTGTCATGCCGCCCATGTCCTCGATCTCCTGCATGAGTGCCCAGGCCTTTTCGGCAAGCTCATCGGTCAGGCTCTCGACGTAGTAGGAGCCCGCCAACGGATCGACCACATTGGCAACCCCGGTTTCTTCCTGAAGAATAAGCTGCGTATTGCGCGCGATACGGGCCGAGAAATCGGTGGGCAGCGCAATCGCCTCGTCGAGCGCGTTGGTATGCAGGGACTGCGTGCCGCCAAGCACCGCCGACATCGCCTCGTAGGCGGTACGGACCACGTTGTTATAGGGGTCCTGCTCCTGCAAGGACACGCCGGACGTCTGGCAATGAGTGCGCAGCATCTTGGAGCGGTCGTTCTTCGCGCCAAATTCCGTCATCACCCGGTGCCACAGAAGCCGCGCGGCCCGCAATTTCGCCGCCTCCATGAAGAAGTTCATGCCGATGGCAAAGAAGAACGACAGCCGGCCCGCGAACCTGTCGACATCCATCCCCGCCTCGATCGCGGCCTTCACATATTCGCGCCCGTCGGCGAGCGTGAAGGCAAGCTCCTGCACAAGGTTCGCACCGGCCTCCTGCATGTGGTAGCCGGAAATCGAGATCGAATTGAACCTCGGCATCTCTTCCGAGGTATACTCGATGATATCCGAAATGATCCGCATCGACGGCTCGGGCGGATAGATGTAGGTGTTGCGGACCATGAACTCCTTGAGGATATCGTTCTGGATGGTCCCCGAGAGCGCCGCCTTGTCATGGCCCTGCTCTTCGCCCACCACGATGAAACTCGCCAGAATCGGGATCACCGCGCCGTTCATCGTCATCGAGACCGACACCTGATCGAGCGGGATTTCGTCGAACAGGATCTTCATGTCCTCAACGCTGTCGATGGCGACCCCGGCCTTGCCGACATCGCCCACCACGCGCGGATGGTCGCTATCGTATCCCCGGTGCGTGGCCAGATCGAAGGCGACAGAGACCCCCTGCTGCCCGGCGGCAAGGTTGCGGCGATAGAAGGCGTTGGAATCCTCGGCGGTGGAAAACCCCGCATACTGCCGGATGGTCCAGGGTCGCCCGGCATACATCGTCGCCTTGACCCCGCGGGTGAACGGATCGAATCCCGGCAACGATCCCATATGCGGAAGATCGGCCGTGTCCTCCTCGGTATAGAGCGGCCGAACGTCGATCCCTTCCAGCGTATGCCAGGTCAGATCCTCCAGCGGCCGCCCACGGAGCTCCTTTTCAGCGAGCTTCGACCAGTCCTCTTTCTTGGTCATTTACTTGTCCTCTTCTCCTGTGACCGGATGGCGAGGTCCGCCCCACCATGTCCGATCCGGTTTCCTCGATCAGTGTGCAGATCGTTCTGCGCCACAGGGCCGCCAGCACCCTGTTTTCCCCCGGCGGATGTGGCCGTGCCTCCCCCGGTTGCACCGAGCAAGGCGCGGGCCTGCCAGCGGAGGGGCCATATTCCAACGGGCCGCGATCACCGCGCTCTTCCCCAAACGATGAGCCTGACGACAAAATTGACATCCGCGCCGAAAATCGCCATCGCAATAGCGTGCGTCCGGCTTATATTCACCCCGACAGGAGAGTTGATGATACACCGCTTAATCTTTGTAGTTCTGGCCTTTCTGGGATCGGCCACGCTGGCGCAGGACGCCGCGCCCGTCGAAAAGGCCGCGCCCATCGAAGAAGCTCCGCTGATCCGTGACGGGGTTGGCGTGGATTTGAAGGACTTTCTCTGGATAAGCCGTCCCATCGTCGTCTTCGCCGACGGCCCCACTGATCCAAGTTTCATCCAGCAGATCGAACTTCTGAAAGAACGCCCCGAGGCGCTTCGCGATCGCGATGTGATCGTATTCACCGACACCGAACCGTCCGAAAGATCGGCGCTGCGCCAAAGGTTTCGCCCGCGCGGCTTCATGATGGTTCTTGTGGGCAAGGACGGGACAGTGTACCTGCGCAAACCGCTGCCCTGGGACGTGCGGGAAATCACGCGCTCCATCGACAAGCTGCCCCTGCGCCAGCAGGAGGTGCGCGACCGCCGCGAAGAAGATTGATCCCGGCCCGATGGGCTCCGCAAGTCAACCGACACCCGCGGCCGGGGTCCCGCCTCCGAAGCGGGGATATCAGACCCCTCCGGACCCATCGCCTTATTCGAACTCCATGATCACATCATCCACGGCAAGGTTGTCACCCGCTCCGGCATTGATCTTGGTGACCACGGACTTGCGCTCGGCGCGCAGGATGTTCTCCATCTTCATCGCCTCGACCGAACACAGCGCCTGACCTTCCTGCACCTCCTGCCCCTCTTCCACATTGATCGCCACGATCAATCCGGGCATCGGGCAAAGCAGCATCTTCGATGTGTCGGGCGGCATCTTCTCGGGCATCAATGCGGCAAGTTCCGCCTGGCGCGGGGTGCGCACATGCACCTTCAGATCCGCGCCTCGGCTGCGGATACGAAAACCCCCCGAGATCTTTCCGACCTTGAGCACGAGAGCTGCGCCATCGACCCGCACCTCGGCCAGTTGATCGCCCGGCGTCCAGTCGGAACTCACCCGCTTCTGCGTGCCGTCGTCAAAGCCCACGGTCGCGCCCGCGCGGTCGGCATCGACCGTCACCTTGAAATCGGCGCCCTGAAGGCTCACGACCCAATCGGAGCCGACGCGGCGCTCATGGTTATCCATCCGCCCTGAAATGCGCGAGCGGCGAATCTCGGCGACCCTGTTCATCGCGGCCGCCGCCGCCGCGATCTTGCGGAGCGTGTTGCCGGGCAGAACCGCCCCGTCGAAGCCGTCGGGAAACTCCTCTGCGATAAAGGCTGTGGTGATGTCGCCCGCGATGAATTTCGGGTGATCCATCACCGTGCTCAGAAACGGCAGGTTGTGCCCGATCCCTTCCACTTCGAACCCGTCGAGCGCGTTGCGCATGTGCTCGATAGCCTCGGGGCGCGTCGGCGCCCATGTGCAGAGCTTTGCGATCATCGGATCATAATACATGCTGATCTCGCCGCCCTCATAGACGCCGGTATCGTTGCGCACGACATGCCCCTCTTCAACCACCTCCGCCGGCGGGCGATAGCGGGACAGCCGCCCGATGGAGGGCAGGAAACCGCGATAAGGGTCTTCGGCATAAAGCCGGTTCTCGATGGCCCAACCGTTCAATTTCACATCCGCCTGTGCAAACGACAGTGTCTCGCCCGCCGCAACGCGGATCATCTGCTCCACCAGATCCACCCCGGTAATCAGCTCCGTGACCGGATGCTCCACCTGAAGGCGGGTGTTCATCTCAAGGAAATAGAAATTCTTCTGCGCATCGACGATGAATTCGACCGTGCCCGCACTGGCATAATCCACCGCATGGGACAGCGCCAGCGCCTGCTCGCCCATTGCCTTGCGGGTCTGCGCATCGAGAAAGGGGGACGGCGCCTCTTCCACGACCTTCTGATTGCGCCGCTGGATCGAACATTCCCGCTCTCCCAGATAGACGCCGTTGCCGTGGCTGTCGCACAGCACCTGAATCTCGATATGACGCGGCTGGGTGACGAATTTCTCGATGAAGATCCGGTCATCGCCGAAACTGCTGGCCGCCTCGTTCTTGGAAGCCTGGAAACCCTCGCGCGCTTCCTCGTCGGTCCAGGCGATCCGCATCCCCTTGCCGCCGCCGCCCGCGCTGGCCTTGAGCATCACCGGATATCCGATCTCGCGGCTGATCTTCACCGCCTCATCCGCGTCCTCGATCAGCCCCATGTAGCCCGGCACCGTGTTCACCCCCGCCTCCTTGGCGAGCTTTTTGGAGGTGATCTTGTCACCCATCGCCTCGATCGCCCCCTTGGGCGGACCGATAAAGGCGACGCCCGCCGCCTCCAGCGCCTCTGCGAACTTCGGGTTCTCCGACAGGAAGCCATAGCCGGGGTGTACCGCCTGCGCGCCCGAGGACCGGACCGCCTCCATGATCTTGTCGATCACGATATAGGACTGGTTCGCGGGCGGCGGGCCGATATGCACCGCTTCGTCGGCCATCTCCACATGCAGCGCGTGCTTGTCCGCGTCGGAATAGACGGCGACCGTCTTGATCCCCATCCTGCGGGCGGTCTTGATGACACGGCAGGCGATTTCGCCCCGGTTCGCGATCAGGATCTTGTCGAACATGTCATGTCCCTTCCGGTTCTTGGCCCGCGCTCTGGTCGGGCAGTGGCAACAAAAAGGACCACCCGGGGCGTTCGCCCGGATGGTCCGACAGATCTTTGTACACCACCGGCCAGCGGGCCGGGGTGTGTTGCGTCAACGCTACTGACAGCGCGAGGGATAAGCCTTGCAATAGGCGACGTTCCCCGCAGCCCCGAGGACGGCACCCGTGGCCACGCTCCCGCCGGCGACAACGGACGCCGCCGTGCCCGCCCCGACGCCAAGGACCGCCTGTTCCGTGGTGGTGTTGCCGCAAGCCGCGACAAGCCCGGCCAACCCGACACAAAGGCCGACCGCTGTGATTCTGCGCATTTGAAGGTGTCCTTTCCGCACGTTGAGATTGTACGGACAATTGCGCAATCCGGAAGCCGGAGAAACCCTGTTCGCTCCATCTTCCGCGTTCTGGCGAACCTTTGCCGATCGCCTCGCAACTCACGACGACAAAACAAAAAACGGGGCGATCCGGTGGGGATGAATCCGGACCGCCCCAAGGAAGAAGGGTAACGGAGTTTATCGCAAACGCCGCCTGTCCGGAGGGCCGGACACGCGGCCCCCCGACTATCGCCAAACGCATATCGCGGGTCCAGCGCCCTGTGACGCTGGCCCGCCGCATCAGCCGCTTCCCGCGCAAATTGCCCCGTCGTTGGCAAGATCATGCCGTTCCCTCTTCGAAAATCTCCGGGAAACTGGCGCGCGCAACCGCCACGTCGATCACCAGAAGCGCCTCGTAGCTTTCGGGATCGAAGGGATCTTCGGCCGGCACCACTTCACGACCGAACAGCCAGCTCAGCCGCCCGGCATCGAGATTGCCACGCTCGAACGGCTCATCGCCGAACTGCTGCCAAAGCGCCTCCATGAAGGCGGCGTCGGCGCGCCGGTCGACAGGCCGGCGATCCCGGTAGCGCTCGCGCCGGACAAGCGGCGCGGCCCCCTTCGGGTTGGCCCGGCGAATTGTGAACTGAAAATCCGATCCCGGCAGTCGGCCCGGAAACCCACGATGCTTGATCATGCCGCGCCTCCCCGGATCACAGGGGCGCGGAGGCGGGCAGGCCCGAAGACCCGCCCGAGGATCGCGTTACTTGTACTTTCCGGTGTAGCCCGGTTCGGTCGAGATCGGCTCGGGATCGACCACGACGTATTCTTCGACCGGCTCTTGTGCGCAGGCGGAAATGAAACCCGCCAGGCCGAGGGCCAGCAACATCTTGATGCTCTTGGACATCCGTTTCTCCAATTCGTTTTTTGTGTTGGAGCAGGGCGGATATGCCCTGCCTGCCTCTTGCTCTTATACGAGGTCGCTTGGGTGCAACCTTGCCGGAACATATCGGATTTTCGCGCGAAATGAAACGCATAGCGGGTCAAGCTCATGTCCTGTGGCGGCAAAGCCGCAAACCGGGTCCGGCGTCGCATGGCCTGCGCAAGATATTGTGGCCGCATCAGAAAGCCTCCCAGATACAGATGCCGTTTTCGAGGGTGAACGCCTCGAAATACTGCCGTATTTCAGAATTGGCCACGCCAAACTCGACCGGCTCGGCCGAAAGCGAGATCACCGCCCGGTCGGCAGTGTCGCCTTGTCGGTGCAACGTGGGTATCGCGTCGGACTGGCACAGGTGGCCGAAATCATCTTCCACATCCACGAAGCCCACGTCGTCCGCCGCGATGGCAGGCATGACATAGCGCATACGAAGCACCCGCTGCCCGTCCGCGCGATCTTCCAGCCGGACCTCCTGCCGCGTGACCGCATGGCCGGACGGCACGGAAAGACCCGTGCCCTCGCCCACTGCTGCGCCCGGCCCGCCCAACGTGGATGCAAAGGCGATGACCGCCACATGTGGACGGAGTGAGGCAACAGGGATCATCGCGCCCCCTTTCGCGCGGCGTGGGTACACCAGCGCGCCCGGCGCGCGGGATCGGCCAGAAGCGCGGCCAGCCGCTCCTCGACCGCTTTGCTGGCAAACGGGGCCTGAACCGCGCCCCCGGCCGTCACCCGAAGCGTGCCGCCCTCGTCCGTCACACGCACCGCTGGCGCAAAGCCACGCAGCCCTTGCAATTCGCGCCACATGTCCTGACGGATCTGCCGGGCCAGACGCAGCCGCCCGACCCGTGGAAACACCGTCTCCACCGCCAGATCGAAGCGCACCGGCAAGCGGCGCGTCATCGTCAGGGACGCGTCATCGCGCAGGATATGCCAGCGGGAGCGGCTCATCGGGATCAGGTCTCTCCAATGGTGGGCCAGTGGCACGCGCGGGCGCCTCCGGCAGGAGTATTTGGCGAACGGGAACGTCAGATCACAGCGGAATGTTGTCGTGCTTCTTCCACGGGTTCTGCATCTTCTTGTTGCGCAGGCTGGCAAAGGCACGGCTCACCCGCTTGCGGGTCGAATGCGGCATGATCACCTCGTCGATGAACCCGCGCTCCGCGGCCACGAAGGGATTGGCGAAACGCGCCTCGTAATCCGCAGTCCGTCCCGCGATCTTCTCGGGATCGCCCAGTTCGGACCGATAGAGGATTTCCGTCGCCCCCTTGGCCCCCATCACCGCGATCTCCGCCGTGGGCCAAGCATAGTTGAAATCGCCCCGGATATGCTTGGAACTCATCACGTCATAAGCGCCGCCATAGGCCTTGCGCGTGATCACCGTCACCTTGGGCACCGTCGCCTCGCCAAAGGCGAACAGGAGCTTGGCGCCGTGCTTGATCACCCCGCCGAATTCCTGCCCCGTGCCGGGCAGGAACCCGGGCACATCCACGAAGGTCAGGATCGGGATCTCGAAACAGTCGCAGAAGCGCACGAACCGCGCCGCCTTGCGGCTGGAATCGATATCGAGGCACCCGGCCAGAACCATCGGCTGGTTCGCCACCACGCCGACCGTCTGCCCCTCAAGGCGGATGAAGCCGGTGATGATATTCTTGGCGAAGTCCTCCTGGATCTCGTAGAAATCGCCCTCATCGGCGACCTTGTGGATCAGCTCCTTCATGTCATAGGGGCTGTTGGGGTTCTCCGGGATCAGCGTATCGAGACTCATCTCCTCACGCCCCGGCGTGTCGAAAAACGGACGGGCGGGCGGTTTCTCGCGGTTGTTGAGCGGCAGGAAATCGACAAGGCGGCGCACTTCGGCCAGCGCCTCCACGTCGTTTTCAAACGCCGCATCGGCGACGGAACTCTTGCGCGTATGTGTGACCGCGCCGCCCAGTTCCTCGGCCGTGACCTGCTCGTTGGTCACGGTCTTGACCACATCCGGCCCGGTCACGAACATGTAGGAGCTGTCCTTCACCATGAAGATGAAATCGGTCATCGCCGGGCTGTAGACCGCGCCGCCCGCGCAAGGCCCCATGATCACGCTGATCTGCGGTATCACGCCGCTGGCCATGATATTGCGCTGAAACACCTCCGCATATCCTGCGAGAGAGGCGACGCCCTCCTGAATACGCGCGCCGCCGGAATCGTTGATGCCGACAACCGGCGCGCCATTCTGCATCGCCATATCCATGATCTTGCAGATCTTCTCGGCGTGGGTCTCCGACAGGGAACCGCCGAAGACGGTGAAATCCTGACTGAAGACATAGACGACACGGCCGTTGATCGTGCCCCAGCCGGTGATCACCCCGTCGCCATAGGGCCGGGTCTGCTCCATTCCGAACTCGGTGCAGCGATGCGCCTTGAACATGTCGAATTCCTCGAAGCTGTCCTCGTCGAGCAGCAACTCGATACGTTCGCGCGCGGTCAGCTTGCCCTTGGCGTGCTGCGCCTCGATCCGGTGCGCCCCGCCGCCAAGCCGGGCCACACCACGGCGGCTTTCCAGTTCCTGAAGGATATCTTTCATGTCCGCTCCCCTTGCGTTTGCGCGCCAGCATAGGGGCGTCCGGGGGCATCGCAAAGGAAATTTCGGCAAATTTGCAAACCCTTTGCAATACAAAATTTGCGATTTGAAAAACAGCAAATGTTTCACAAAACAACTTCCGCCCGATGGACAATTCCCGCGCCCGGGCCTACCTCTGATGCCATGCAAGTCCGACCAACCGTGCGCTATTTCGATCGCACCAGCCCGCCGCATATTTCGACCCTGATCCTGCTCGCGGGCATGAGCGCGCTGAGCATGAACATCTTCCTGCCCAGTCTGCCCGGCATGTCCGCCTATTTCGAGACCGACTACCGGGTCATGCAACTTTCGGTTGCGGTCTATCTGGCGGTGAACGCGGCCTTGCAGATCGTGATCGGCCCGATCTCCGACAAGATGGGGCGCCGTCCGGTGATCCTCTGGGGGCTGGTGATCTTCATCGTCGCCACGCTTGGCTGCCTACTGTCGCCCAATGTCGAGATTTTCCTGGCCTTCCGCATGATGCAGGCGGTCGTCGTCGTCGCCATGGTCCTGAGCCGCGCGGTGGTGCGCGACATGGTCGGCGCAGACGAGGCCGCCTCGATGATCGGGTATGTCACGATGGGCATGACGGTGGTGCCGATGATCGGACCGGCCGTCGGCGGCGTGCTGGACGAATTCTTCGGCTGGCAGGCGAACTTCTGGATGCTCGGGGCTCTTGGCGCGCTCACCCTGCTGATCGTCTGGCGGGACCTGGGCGAGACAAGCGTCGGCAGCGGGCTGACCCTCGCGCAGCAGTTCCGCGAATACCCCGAGCTTCTCACCAGCCCCCGGTTCTGGGGCTACTCGCTCGCAACCGCCTTCACCTCGGGGGCCTTCTTCGCCTATCTCGGCGGCTCGCCCTTCGTCGGCAGCGAGGTCTTTGGACTGAGCCCGTCGCAGCTTGGCATCTATTTTGCCGCCCCCACGATCGGCTATTTCCTCGGAAACTACGCCTCCGGCCGCTACTCAGCACGGATCGGAATCAATCGCATGGTGCTTTACGGCAGCATGATCTGCACATTTGGCACAGGCCTGTCGCTTGTCATCATCCTGACCGGCCACAGCACCGCCGAGAGCTTTTTCGGCCTCGTCACGCTCGTGGGGCTTGGCAACGGGATGTCGATTCCCAACGGCACGTCCGGCGCGCTGTCGGTGCGCCCGCGTCTCGCGGGCACGGCCTCGGGGCTTTCCGGCGCGATCATGATCGGCGGCGGCGCCGCGCTGTCGGCGCTGGCCGGCGCGCTGCTGACCCCCGAAAGCGGCGCGCTGCCGCTTGTGGCGCTGATGATGGCCACCTCCGCAATGGGGATCGCTGCGATCCTGCTGGTGATGCGGCGCGAACGCCGCCTCGCCGGGATGAGCATCTAGGTGTTTAGTCCCGGCATCTGGTGGATCGGATTTAGGATGAAACGATCCGGCTCTGAGGTCCAGACCTTGCAGATGTATTCGTAGGGCGTGAGGCCGCCGAGAGTTTTGAGCCGCCGGGCGAAATTGTAGGCTGCCATGAAGTCTGTGAGGTGCGTGCGTAGCTGATTGTGGCTGTCGTAGTGGAAGCGCTTGACCGTCGCGTCCTTGATCGTGCGGTTCATCCTCTCGACCTGGCCGTTGGTCCATGGATGGTTGGGTTTGGTCAGCCGGTGCTCGATGCCGTTCGCCTCACAGATCATGTCGAAGCGCATCGGCCGGGAGATGATCG
>NZ_FODS01000042.1 GCF_900110425.1 Salinihabitans flavidus
ATATGCGCTGGCCTTCTTCAGAATCTCGTTGGCTTGGCGCAGTTCACGGTTCTCACGCTCCAGGGCCTTGATCCGTGCCTTCTCCTCGCTTGTCGGTCCGGACAACTCGCCTGCATCACGCGCGGCGCGCCGACACCAGTCCCGCAGGCTGAAAGACGAACAGCCCAGCTTCGAGGCAATTGCCCGGTAGGCAGCACTGTCGCTGCTGTAATCAGAACGATGTTCGCGGAAAAGCCGAACGCCGCGCGCGCGGAACTCGGCCGTGTAGCTCGGGGTGTGTTTCTTGTCTGTCATGAGGCTCACCTTTTGAGAGTTTTACTCTCCGGTAAACCCGGGGCGGTTCAGCGTCCTCGTTGCGTTCCTTCAAAATGAAACCGGATTGTACCGGCCCCAGAACCTCGCGAGCCAAGCCAACGTCAGTGGTCACGACCGCCACACCGCTCGCAATCGCTTCCAGTAGAGGGTTTGGTGTTCCTTCGCTTGATGAAACACAGACCAAAACGTCGATGTTTCGGTAGAATTCGGGCATGGCGTTTCTGGCTACTGGCACTCCCGCGCGGTCCGCAATCCTGACGTCGAAGACATGCCCCTTGTCCCGCAAAGTATTGATTGCGGGGTCGAAAATCGTATGTTTTCCCTTGAGATCGGGTTCAACCGTCCTTCCCATCGCGGAATTGCCAACCCATCCGATACGAAAAGGCCGATCTTTGCAAAACAATCGGTTCTTCGGAGTGAACTCATCAAGATCAACGCCGTCTGGCAATAGGAAGGATGGATCTGGCAGATGTGCACGTTCATGATAAGCGGTGTGCAAACGCTCGGAACAGGTCGCTACGATGTCCGACAACTCGAATGGATCGCCGATCCGCCGCAAATCTTCGGCATTCATGTATAGATGATCGTACACAATGGTAACAAACGCAGGCCTGTCTGAACTCACGACAAGGTTCCAAGCGCTGTTGTCGAGACTGTCGAGGAAAGCGATGAGATCAAAGCGCCATAGAAACACTACCACATCGCATTTTGCGACAAGTTCCGCGGCCTTCTTCGGATAGCCAAACCAATCTTCATGCCCTATCAATTTAAAATCGTACTGTCCGGTACCAAACACCGCTATGTTCCGTGCGATGTTATGAAATGCCCAATTGGGTACATCATAGAAGATCGCAATCGTTGGACTCACAACTTTGCCTTTCCAGTAAAAATACGGGTAGGCTGCGCCCACGAGGCGCAAGAGCGACGCTTAGTCACTCGTGGTCGGGTCATGAGACAAAACTTTGAGAAAAAAGGTATCATGTAATCGTGAGGAACTCCGGCACTTGGCGTCTTGCAGCTTCCAGTCAAATTATTGTGTTCCCCCACCTACTAAAATTTCGATCCTGATCCATTCTGCTCTCACGCCGACAGTCTTCAGCGAGGGCCGGTATGGCGATACAAAGCATGGCTATGGTAGAAGGGGTTTTCTCAACCGAAGAAGCCCGAATTTCGACAACTTCCAAAACGGAAAACACTTTTCGGCAGTTGAGCGCCACTGTGCGTCGGCGATTTGGTTGGATTTCAACGCCAACTGCCGATGAGTCGCGAGGGCACGAACAAGAATTTTTCCGATTCGGAAAAAGCTCTTTCAACCATCGCTGGCCCAGATCTGAGTGACGACGTCCTCGGATCCGCCCGTCTCACAGTAGCTCCGAATCAGTCGGGTGACTGCCGCACGTGTAAGGCGGTTGTGTTCAACTGACACCCCGAGTGTGGCGACCATCTTCCAGTGCCCGTACATCAGACAAACGAAAAGATAGGATAACTCCTCAGCTGCCTGTGGGCTCAACTGCGGATACGAGACACGAAACTCGTAGGACATCACCTCGCCAACAATCTTGTACTGCCCGCGAAGGTTGTCGCGGATTGCGGCGGACCCCGTGGCAAGGCTCATCATCGCATCGTAGGCTGAATCGTCCTTGGGTTTGCGGGTTCCGTCCAGCAAGTTGAAGTAAAAGTCGAGGAACATATCGACACGTTGGGGTCCTTCAAGCCGCGCGGCATTATTGATGAGGGCTGTTCTGTAGGCATCTGCGAGGCAGTCGCATACAGCGAGCATCAGTGCCTCGGCATCAGGGAAGTGGTAGCGCACCGCTTGACGCGTCATACCCGCCTCATCGGCAACCATGTCATAAGACAATGGTGGCAGGCCACTACGCTGAAGCGCCGAAATGGTTGCAGCGACAATGCGGTGCTTCGTGTCTGACTTGTCTGAAACGTTCCGCGCCATCCTGTATCCGCCTTCACCAAGCAACGAGGCAATTACTTTGATTCCTTCGGATTTATATCTCATACTCCGTGTCTACGATTGAAAAATCGCATCGGCTTTCGACGGGTATGTCAAGCGATCTTGACCTGCTCCCCGTGAAACGTTCGTGATTTGGGGCTAGTCTGTTCCTGTCAAAGACGTGCGGCTGTAAGGAGAAGATCATGCGCGCTTTTGGAAACCGACCCTTCGTGATCGCTCTGGCGTCGGCTGTGCTGTTCTTCCTCTATGGTCCAATTCTTGTGATCATGATCTTCTCCTTCAATGATAGCCAGTATACGGGCCTGCCGTTCAACGGCTTCACGCTGCACTGGTATGTCGAGTTGTTTCAGGATCGCCAGATTCTCGGCTCTATCTGGAACAGTGTCTATGTCGGCCTTGGCGTTGTGATGCTCAGTGTGACCTTCGGCCTGCCCGCCGCGATCGCGCTGGACCGCTACAATTTTCCCGGCAAGGCGGTGTTCCGCCGGATCGTGCTGTTGCCGATCGTACTGCCGGGGATCATCACTGGCGTTGCGCTGCTCAGCTTCTACCTGACGCTGAACTTCCGGCTGTCGCTGCACACCATCATGTTGGGACAGGGTACCGCGCTGATGTGCATCACCATTACCGAGGTTTTCGCCCGGCTTCAGCAGATGGGCCGGAGCCAGACCGAGGCGGCCGTCAACCTTGGGGCCAATGAATGGGAAGTATTCCGCCACGTGACCCTGCCGGGCATCCGCTCGTCGCTGTTCGGGGCCATGTTGATCTCGTTCTCCATCTCGTTTGACGAGAGCGCCGTGACCTTCCTGCTGACGGGGCGGGAGAATACGCTGCCGATGACCCTGTGGCCGCTTCTTCGGCGCGAGGTCACGCCGGAGGTTAACGCGGTGGCCACGCTGATCGTGCTTGTCTCTGTCGTGCTGATCGTGGTGGGGATGTATTCCTCGCGCGGTGCGAAGACCACCGAAGGATGACAGCCCTGAAGCAGGTGAAACAGACCAGTTCCACCGTTTCATGCAGTTTCTCGATCGTGACTCTTTCCCGGAGGAGAACAGCCTCTCCAGTGATCGTGTGAGCTCGGTTTCCGCCACGGCGCGCACAAAGCGGCTGTAGGCCGCCCCGATCAGAGACGCGCCGACCCTTGCGCTCCGCGGCTCGTCCTGAGTGTCAAGTTTTCAGCACCATCTACTCGCCCCAGCAACACGTTGTTTTTCAACATGGAGTAATCCCGATCTGTCTCTGCAAGTGGCGGGTATAATGGACCGGCAACAACAGAGAGGAGCTGACGGATGGAATATTATGCTGGTTTGGATGTTTCAATGGAAGAGACGCACATTTGTGTCCTCGATCGTGAAGGGGCACTGATACGGGAGGGTAAAACGCGGTCGTCACCTGCCATGATCGCGGCCTTTCTCGCAGATGGACCGCCTTGTGAACAGGTCATCTTCGAGACGGGCAGAATGGCACCAATGCTCTATCACGGGCTGATCGAGCAGGGCGTTCCGGTCCAGTGCGTTGAGAGCAGGCAGGCTTATCAGGCGCTGAAGTCTCTGGCGGGGCATAGGACGGATCGCAATGATGCCCGGGGACTGGCGCATCTGGCACGCACGGGGTTCTACAAACCGACACACGTCAAGTCCTTGTCGGCCCATGCGATCCGTTCCCTGATTGCAGCCCGCAAAAAGCTGGTCGGCCAAAGTGTGACCATCGACAATCAGATTTCGGGGACTGGTCGTCGTGTTCGGCGTTCGGTTGCCGCGCGCCTTGTCGCCGGCATTCAAGGACGCGGCGCTGAAGGTCAGCGATGGCGTGCCGGGTCTTCATGCCGCGCTTTGCGGGCTCTTTGCAGCACGCGAAGCCATCCTCACGGCGGTTGCGGCAATCGATGCCGACATGAAAAGGATGGCCCGAAAGTCCAAGGTCTGCGCGCGCCTCATGACGATTCCCGGTGTTGGCCCCATCACAGCCCTGGCTTTCGCGGCCGCAGTTGATGATCCCTCACGATTCAAGAGATCGCGTGACGTCGGCGCCTACCTGGGGCTCGTTCCCCGACGCTATCAATCCGGTGAGATTGGCTACAGCGGCAGCATCTCGAAACGGGGCGATATCAGGGTTCGCACGCTTCTTTACGAGGCTGCCAACGTAATGTTGACGAGATGTGCTGGCCCTCTCAAGCTGAAGACATGGGCGCTGGCAATCGGGGCGCGCTCAACAATGAGAAAAGCCAGAGTCGCACTGGCCAGGCGTCTCGCCATCATCATGCATGCGATGATGCGTGACGGGACCGAGTTCCAGATCGCATAACGGAGATCACAAAAACAAACGCGACGATTCCTATACCAGAGCTCCCATCCGGGACGACGTCCGAGGGAGGGCGTGAGACACGGCGACGATTCTGTAGCAACAGCCGGACCCAACGGCACGATTGCGGTTTCCACCTTGCCGACACACACCCAGCCCACCCCATCATGAACCACCGAGTTCGAAGAGAACAAAGGCAACCTCAGGCGCGAAAAAGAAGGAAGCTCAGAAAACGCGCATTGACAGATTAGAGAACGGAATCGGCGGGGAGCGGCCCTTCGCTGCGTAGGGTATGAACGTCCGCCAACTGGCAGTCGTTCCTGGCCGGCGGCACACGAGCATGGAGTTCCGGTGGACATCATCCTTGCCACCGCCGATACTTGTCGCTCTGGAAAAGTGGACGGGTGACCATGCTGAACCATGAGGATTTTCGCTTCGACACAGCGGAGCGCGAGGGCGACACGGTGGGAGAGATCGCCTATCGCCGCATCCGACTGCACATTGTCAACGGACGGCTCAAACCGGACGAAAAGCTCAAGCTCGACCACATGAAGCAGGTCTATGGCGCCAGCGTCACCACGCTGCGCGAGATCCTCAACCGCCTGGCCGTGGAGGAGTTGGTCGCCGCCGAGGGACAGCGTGGTTTCCGGGTTGCCGGGGTGAGCGATGCGGAACTGGCGGCTCTCGCCGAGCTGCGCATCCTGCTTGAGACGTATGCGCTGCGCCGGTCGATCGAGCGCGGCGACCTTGACTGGGAGACGCGGGTCGTCGCTGCGCATTACAAGCTTTCGTCGCTGGAAGGCATGCTGATGAGGGACCAGTCGGCCGCGGTGGAACAATGGGTCGCCTCGGACTGGGGCTTCCACTACGCGACCATCTCGGCGTGTGACCTGCCGGTGCTGGCACGCACCCATGCTTCGGTCTTCGACCGTTTCGCGCGCTATCACATGCTGGCGCTGGATTTCCGCGGCAAGCCGGCGGCCAAGGAACACGCGGACCTGCGTGATCTGGTGATCGGCCGCAAGGCCGATGCCGCAGTGAACCTGCTGTCAAGCCATGTCCGCAGCGGGGCGGCGCACATCACCGCGTCCGGCAGGTTCGGCTGAGCCGGGCGCTCAGCCCCCTGCCCGAGCCCGCGCCCATTCCGCGAGCTTGCGCATCGCAAACTCGTAGCCACGGATGCCGAAGCCCTCGATCTTGGCCGATGCGGCCTTCGAGACGTAGGACAGGTGCCGGAACTCGTCGCGCCTGAAGAGCGGCGATATATGCACCTCGATGACCGGACGGTCGTAGATCAGCAGGCTGTCGAGGATCGCGATCGAGGTGGAGGTGAAGCCGGCCGGGTTGATCAGCAGCCCGGCGGTGGAACCTCGCCCCTTCTTGATCCATTTCATGATCTCGGCCTCGCTGTCGCTCTGGCGAAAATCGATCTCGACGCCTTCCTCGGCGGCAACGCGCGTGCACAGCGCCTCAACGTCGTTCAGTGTCTCGTGGCCATAGACCTCGGGTTGGCGTGTGCCCAGCATGTCGAGGTTGGGTCCGTTGATGATGAGGATCGTGTCGGTCATTCGGTCAGCCTTTGTATCCATAGAGGCGAGGTAACCAGAGAACGATCTCCGGCACGAAGGTGATGAGCCCAAGCCCCGCGACCAAGATGGCGAGGAACGGTAGCAGGTGGCGGATCGTCTCGCGGATCGGGGATTTCGTGATCGAGGTGACGACGAAGAGCAGCAGGCCGTAGGGCGGCGTGGCGAGTCCGATCATCGTGTTGACCACGACGAGCACGCCGAAATGGACAGGATCGACGCCAAGCGCGATGGCGGTCGGCAAGAAGATGGGCACGATGACCAGCAGGATCGCGTTCGCCTCGAGCAGGCAGCCCAGCAGCAGCAGGATGACGTTGACCAGCAGCAGGAAGGTGATGCGGTTCAGCTCGGTGTCGCCAAGCGCGCCCTGGATGACGTTCGGCACCTGCTCGATCGTCACGACGTAGTTGAACGCCAGTGCGCCTGCGATCAGGAACCCGACCGCGGCGGTGGACTTGGCGCTTCGCCGCACGGTCTCGTAGGCCATGCGAAGCGAGACGGAGCGGTAGAAGACGGTCGAGACGAGAAAGGCGTAGAGCGCGGCCAGCGCGGCGGCCTCGGTCGGCGTCGTGACGCCGCCGTAGATGCCCACCAGCAGGATCACCGGCATCAGCAGCGCCGGCACTGCGCGCAGGGTCACGCGCGGCAGGTCGCGCAGCGGCACGGCCTCTTCGACGGGGTAGTCGTGTATGCGGGCCTGCCAGGCGTTCATCGCCATCAGCATGACCCCCAGGACGAGGCCCGGCCCGACGCCGCCCAGGAACAGGAAGCCGATCGAGGTGTCCGAGACGAGCGCGTAGAGCACCATGGGAATCGACGGCGGAATGATCGGCCCGATGATCGCCGAGGCCGCAGTGATCGCACCGGCATAGGCGCCGGGATACCGCCCGTCCTTGGTCATCAGGTTGATGATGATCCGCCCCATACCGACCGCGTCGGCGATGGCCGATCCCGACATCCCTGAAAAGATGAGCGAGGAGACGACGTTGACGTGGCCCAGCCCGCCGCGGAACCGCCCGACCAGCGCGCGGCAGAAATCCAGCAGCCGGTCCGACAGAGAGCCCACATTCATCAGGTCGGCGGCGAAGATGAACAGCGGGATCGCCAGAAGCACGTACGAGCCATAGAGCCCGGTCAGCATCTGCTCGAAGGCGATGGACATGTCCTGGCCCTGCAGCAGCAGGTAGAACACCGACGAGGCCAGCATCGCGTGCCCGATCGGCAGACCGATGATGGCGCCCAAGAGGATGGCCGCGACGGCGGCGCCGAATTCCCAGCTCATTCCGAGAATTCCTCAAGACCGATCTCCTCGGCCGTGCTCAGGCCCGTGTCACGGCCCGTCAGCGCGTTCCGGAAGATCCACAGGTAGCGCAGGATCGACACTACCGAGAAGACGAGCGCGATCGAGTAAACCCAGTTGAAGCCGATGTCGAGATAGGCGGTCTCCTGGATTTTCATGAAGGTGACGAAGTCCCACAGCGCCGGCAGCGACCAAGCGTAGATGCCTACCAGCAGGACAGAGAAGATCATGCGGAACCAGCGCCGCGTTTCGGGGCGTACGCTGCCATAGACGATGTCGAAGCGGATCTCGTCGCCTTCCTCGGCCGAGACCGACTGCCCCCAGAGCAGGATCCAGAGCCAGGCGATGACACAGACCTCGACGGTCCAGCCCACGGGGCTGTTGATCACGTAGCGCATGAAGACCTGGACGATGAAGCACAGGAACATCGTGGCCAGCAATATCGCCGGAACGGCGTCGGCGAGGTCGCGCAGCCGTCTGACAAGGGGGGACGGATGGGTCATGGTCGGGATCCGCAAGCCGGACCCGCGCGGCGCGCGGGCCCGGCCTTTTTGAGAGTGGACTTACTCGGTGACGGCGCTGATCCGGTCAAGCATGCCCTCTGGCCAGCTCGCCGCGAATTTCGACTCGAGGTACTTCTGCTGGGCGTATTCGCGGAACGCGTCGCGGTCGGGCTCATAGACCCGCAACCCCTCGTCCTTGAAGAACTGGACCAACTCGGCCTCGCGGTCGAGATGGCGCTGCGTCGACTTGTCAATCGCGGCATCCACAGCCGTCTGAAGCGTCTCCTGCTGCTCTGCCGTGAAGCTTTTCCAGAGATCGGCGCTGATCGCCAACACGTCGAAGCCGACCAGATGGCCGGTCATGACGATCTGGCTCGTCACCTCGTAGAACTTCATGTTGTAGTCGTTGGGCAGCGGGTTGTCCTGCCCGTCGATCGCCCCGGTCTGAAGCGCCGTGTAGACCTCGGCATAGGCCAGCGGCGTCGGGTTCGCGCCGATCGCCTCGCCCAGGAACTGCCAGGCGTCGCCGCCGGGCATCCGCAGGGTGATGCCGTCCAGATCCTCGGGTGTCGTTACCTCGATCTCCGGCACGAGGTTGACCTGCCGCGTGCCGAAGTAGACGGGGGCGAGGACGTGGACGCCGGCCTCTTCCGCCATGGCGACCAGTTCCTGACCGACGTCGCTCTGGAACGTGGCCTTCAGGTGGTCCGCGTCGTCGAAGAGGTAGGCCGAGGTCACGATGGACCATTCCGGGATCTGCTCGGCGATGGTCTGCGGGGCAACCAGCCCCATCTCGAGGTTGCCGCGCTGGATCGCGGTCATCTCGGACCCTTGCGCGACGAGCGTGGCGCCGTTGAACACCTGCATGTCGAAGGTATCCGAAACGTCCTCGGCGATCTCGGCGAAAGCCTCTGCGCGGATGTCGTTTTCGGACACGACCGAGGAAAGCCGAAGCGTCGGCTTGTCCTGTGCAAAGACGACGCCCGGCGTGGCGAGCGCTGTCGAGGCGGCAATTGCGGCCGCGAATGCGGTCCGGCGGGTCATCTGTGTCATTGGTTTCCTCCCTTTGACGTTGTCACCGGCTGTCGTCGGTGGGCTTGATGTCATTTTATATGACAAAACAAAAAATATCCTACAGTCAAGACACCGGCACCCCCTTTGGCCGTTGAAGCCGTTTCTGGGCGGCGATGCGGAAGGGGGCGTTCGGGGCCCCATAGCCGGAGTATCCGCCGCGGCGTTCCACGATCTCGATGAACATCTGCCCGGCGAAGGGCTTCGAGTAGAGCTGGAAGAACTCGCCGTTCGCGTCCGCGTCGTAGAGGATGTTGGCCGCCCGCATCCGCTCCAGCGTCTCAGGATCAAGCTCGAAACGGGCGGCGAGGTCGTCGAAGTAGTTCGGCGAAAGCGGCAGTTCGGCGAAGCCAAGTTCGTGCAACGCCCTGGCGGTGGCGAAGATGTCATCCGTCGCCAGCGCAACATGCTGCACGGTGCCGCCGAAACCCTCGGCCAGAAACGCGCCGGCCAGCGTCCGGTGCGTCTCGGCTCCGTTCAGGGTGATGCGGAAATCCCCCGACGGCGCCGCGATGGCGCGGCTGCGGACCAGCCCGTCCGGATCCACCACGTCCACCATCGGCGCCTTCTCCATATCGAAGAGCGTCGTGTAGAACAGCGACCAGGACAGCATCTCGTCGTAGGTCATCGTCTGCGCGATATGGTCGATGCGCGTGAGCCCGGCATCCTGAGCCGGCGGCTCCTCGGCCCGGAACTCCACGTCCCAGACCTCCGACAGCGCACCTCGGTCGATGAAGTGCATCACGCTGCCGCCCAGGCCCCGGATCGCGGGAATCGGCATCTCGCCGGGACCGAGTGGCTGTGAAAACAGCTTGGCCCCCAGTGCCGTCGCCCGCGTCACCGTGTCGGGCGCGGACTCGACGGACAGCCCGATGTCGCAGACGGTGGTCCCCCGCGCGTTCCACGCGCTTCCGGCGTGGCCAGCCGTATCGGCGTTCAGCACGATCCGGATGTTGCCCTGCTGCCAGAGCGTCACCTGCTTGGAGACGTGATGCCCGGTCCGCCGGAAGCCGAGGCTTTCGAGCAGCACCTCGAGCGCCGCGAGATCCCGGCCCTGCGCGGCGAATTCCACGAAGGCCGTGTCGCGAACCCGGATCGGCGCGGGCAAGGGCGGGATGTCGGGCGAGGCGGCAGGTTCGGCGCGGCGCACCTCGTCCATCAGCGCGATCAGCGATCGGTGGCCGTCCTGCGCGATCGTGTCCGGGCTACCGCCGCGGAACTGGTCGTTGAATATCTCAAGGCTTACCGGCCCCGCGTAACCCGTCGCCATCACCGCCCGCATGAAGTCCGACACCGGCAGGTCACCTTCGCCGGGCATGTTTCGGAAATGCCGCGACCAGTAGAGCAGGTCCATTTCGATTGCCGGAGCATCCGCAAGCTGAACGAAAAAGATGCGGTCGCCGGGAATGCGCCGGATCGTCTCGGGGTCAATGCCACGGCCAAGCGTGTGGAAACTGTCGAGAATCAGACCGACCGCGGCGTGGTCCGCGCGGCGCACGATCTCCCATGCGTCGCGGTGGTCGTTCACATAGCGACCCCACGCCAGCGCCTCAAACCCCACGCGCAGCCCGCGCGCCGCCGCACGGTCGCCGAGTTCGGCGAAATCCGCCGCTGCCCGGTCGATCCCGCCCAGGGCCTCTGGATGGACCGAGGAGCAGACCAGCATCAGCTCGCAGCCCAGCTCCTGCATCACGTCGAACTTGCGTTCGGCCCGGTCGAACGCCTTGGCGCGCGGACCCGGCGGCAGGCCTTCGAAATCCCGAAAGGGCTGGAACAGCATGACCTCCAGTCCCGCGTCGCGGATACGCTGACCAACCGCTTTGGGACTGCGGATGTCTGCGATGAAGTCTTGCTCGAATATCTCGATGCCGGTGAAACCGGCGGCGGCGATGGCCTCGATCTTTTCGTCGAGGTTGCCGGAGATGGAGACTGTGGCGATGCCTGTTTTCATAGGGCCCTCACTCATCTCCCAGGCTGCGAAAGGTTTCGCGCATCCTGGCCGGGTCGGCCGTCCGCCCGGTGAAGAGTTCGAAGGCGCGCACGGCCTGAAAGACGGCCATACCCTCACCGCTGAGCGTTCGGCAGCCGCGGCTCCGCGCGACCCTCAGAAGCTCTGTCTCCAGAGGGAAGTAGACGATGTCAGCCACCCAGTGCCGCGGGGCGAGCAGTGCAGGGTCGATGGGCGTGCCGGGCAGCTTCGCCATCCCGACCGGAGTGGCGTTGACGATGCCGTCGGCCGCCGCCGCAGCAGCAGCGACGTCCGTCACGGCCGAAGCGCATGGTCCCGCCGCCCGGGCCAGCTCGTCGGCCGCGCCCTTCCTTGTGTCCGCAATCAGCAGATTCGCCGCCTTCATATCGACCAGCGCATGGGCCAACGCCGCCCCCGCGCCGCCCGCTCCGATCAGCAGGACCGTGCCGAGCGCCGCGTCAGGCAAGCCCCGCCGCAGGCTTTCGGAGAAGCCCCAGAAATCCGTGTTGTGGCCGAACCGCCGCCCGTCGCGGAAGACAATGGTGTTCACCGCTGCGATCCGCCGTGCCGCGTCCGAGAGCTGGTCGAGATGCGCGATCACGGCCTGCTTGTAGGGGAAGGTCACGTTCAGCCCGGCAAAGCCCGCGGCTTCCGAGCGGTCGAGGATTTCTTGAAGGTCCCCGGCGGTCCCTGCATCGGTGTCGAGCAGCTCGTAATGGCAAGCCAACCCCTGCGCGGCGGCCTCGGCCTCGTGCATCGCAGGCGTCCGGGACAGTCGAATCCCACCACCGATCAGCCCCATGCGAATCGCGGCTTCGCCAGTGTCCGAGCCGTTTTCCGCTTGCGCCAGCCTCATGCTGCCGGGCCTCCCCCTGCCGTCTCACATCCCAAAATGTTCTAACCGGTACAATTCGTCAAGCAAAAATGTACCGCCTAGACCATTTGTTTTCTGGTATCAGTCGATTAGAGGAGTGGCATGGCGACGACGACGAACTCAGAAAGACGGGGCTGGACCCAGAATCCCGATGCCGTGAAGCGGGACATCCTCACCGTGGCGCTGTCGGAATTCGCTGCCAACGGGCTTTCGGGCACCCGTGTCGATACCATTGCTTCGCGCACACGAACGTCGAAGCGGATGATCTACTACTATTTTGGCGACAAGCTGGGGCTCTACACCCGCGCGCTCGAAGCGGCTTACCTCAAGGTGCGCGAAGGGGAGGCCTCGCTGGACCTCGATCACTTGCAGCCGAAGGAGGCGCTGGCCCGCCTCGTCGCCTTCACCTTCGACCACCACCGAAAAAACCCCGACTTCATTCGAATGGTGATGATCGAGAACATCCACAATGCCGAGCACCTCGCCGCTTCGCAGGTGATCCGCGATCTGAACGTGGCGGCTATCGAGAAACTGGCCCGTATCTGTCAGGGGGGGCAGGACCAGGGCGTGTTCCGCGAGGGGCTCGATCCCGTGGCAATCCACTGGCAAATCAGCGCGGCCAGCTTCTTCAACGTATCGAACCGGCCGACATTCTCGTCGATCTTTGGAAACGAGCTTTTCGAGGAAGAAGCCCAACGGAGGATCCGGCAACAGACAGTCGACTCCATCCTTGCAATGGTCGCGAAGCCCGAAGCCACCGGGTAGCGTTTCAGTATCTTCAGAAAATCAGGGAGAACCGAAGATATGATGGGAGCGGTCGCCAGACGGAAGGCCAACTGGCTTTTCGGAGCCGGCAGGTATTTGTCCGCAATCCACATCGAAATTTGAATGTTCTTTATGCTAGTCTCAGGCAGCGAAGCGGCATTTACCTGATCGGCTGCGCGGGAGAAATTGTCTACATTGGGCAGTCGTCTGACCTGACGGAGCGACCGATTGATAGCTTAGGCCGCTTTTACCACCGAGTTCCTGACGTCTCGCTGCCGTGGTCTCTCGCGCTGGCACCCTGCTTGACCTGCCCCTTTTTTCAGGGCCACTCGTAAGTCGAGCCTGTTCTCCTTTGATCCGACCCCCAACGTTGGACCGCCCTTGG
This sequence comes from Salinihabitans flavidus, assembly GCF_900110425.1. Taxonomy (GTDB): domain Bacteria; phylum Pseudomonadota; class Alphaproteobacteria; order Rhodobacterales; family Rhodobacteraceae; genus Salinihabitans; species Salinihabitans flavidus. The sequence continues at coordinate 13,039 of NZ_FODS01000042.1, forward strand.
CGAGAGTTTTCCGCCTCGATCAGGGTGACAGGCTGGTGATGCCCCCCGATTTCGTCAGCATGATCGGGGCTTTGTTGCCGATCGCGCTGTGTGGCCGTTCCTCGTTGTAGTATCTACGCCAAGCCTCCAACTTTTCGGCCGCATCTGCAAGCGTCAAGAACCAGTGCGCGTTCAGACATTCGGCCCTGAACCTGCCATTGAATGCTTCGATGAAGGCGTTGTCCGTCGGCTTGCCTGGTCGTGAGAAGTCGAGCGTGACGCCGCGCTGATAGGCCCAGAGGTCCATGTCGCGGGAGATGAACTCACTGCCCTGATCGACCCGGATCGTCTTGGGGTAGCCCGATCTTCGGCATACTCGGTCCAGCGTGGCGACCACGTCTTCACCCCGATAGCTGAATCGTGCATCGAGCACCGGAACGTAGCGCGAGAACGTGTCCACGACCGTCAGAATCCGAAGTTTTTTGCCCGTTGCCAGCTGGTCATGGACAAAATCCATTGCCCAGACATCGTTCGGACCAACGGCTTCGGCGCGGTCGTCGCGCAGCTTCGCCTTTACCCGCCGTTTCGGCGTCTTGTTCCTGAGCTGCATGCCCAACTCCCTGTAAATGCGATAGACTTTCTTGATGTTGATGCCCCAGCCCTCACGGTCCAGAAGCACGTGAACCCGGCGATAGCCGTAACGAACCCGTGTTTCGCAGATCTCCCTGATCCGCTTCTCCACGGCAGCCTGATCGGCGCGGCGGGATTTGTAGTGGAACGTTGAGCGGTCAAATCCGATGGCGCCACACGCCGTCCGGATCGAGACCGCCCAATCGCTGCACATCCCGCGAACAAGCTCGCGCATCCGACCAGGCCTCAGATCTTTCGCCGGATGACATCCTGCAACATCTCGCGGTCCAGCGTCAGGTCTGCCACGATCTTCTTCAACCGACTGTTCTCATCCTCGAGCTGCTTCAGCCGCTTCATCTCGGTCGGCAGCAAGCCCGCATACTTCTTCTTCCAGTTGAAGTAGGTCGCCTGGCTGATGCCTGCCTTGCGGCAGATCTCAGCGACCGGCGTGCCTTCCTCGCCCTGCTTGATGATGAACGCCTTCTGTGCGTCCGAAAACTTCGATGCCTTCATGTGATTCCGCTCCTCTCCCAGCCGGGAAATCGTAGCGGAAAACTCCAGCTTCAAACGGTCCAGAATCCGGGGATCAGATCACCTTTTGTGTGCCATCATTCGGCGGCGCGAGCAATGGGCGCGGGCGCGGAGCCATCAGGTAGCTCAAGCGGCTGCGCCCATTGCGTTTTGTCGAAGGGCCTTGCGGCTGCGAACTCCTCCGGGGTCTGATACTTCAGGCTGCTGTGCGGACGCTCCCTGTTGTAATCGATCCTCCAGTCTTCGATGATTTCACGGGCTTCACCGATGCTGGCAAACCAATGCTGGTTCAGGCATTCTTCCCGGTATCGCCCGTTGAAGCTTTCGATATAGGCGTTCTGGGTCGGCTTGCCGGGGTCGATGAAATAGAGC
>NZ_FODS01000043.1 GCF_900110425.1 Salinihabitans flavidus
TCTGAGACCACGAAACTTACACTGCCTGTCGTCGAGCTGGCCCGCGCGAACGACGAGTTCCGCAAGGTCCTGTGGACCGGCGAGCAGACGCAGCTGGTACTGATGGCCATCCCCGAGGGCGGCGAGATCGGCGGCGAGGTGCACGAGGGGCACGACCAGTTGCTCTACTTCGTCGCGGGTTCGGGAGTGGCGAAGATCGGCGAGACCGAGTGCGAGATCGCCGATGGCGATGTCAGCATAGTGCCCTCGGGCGTCTTCCACAACTTCAAGAACACCGGGTCGGGGATGCTGAAGCTGTTCACCACCTACAGCCCGCCCGAGCACGATCCGGGCACCGAACACGCCACCAAGGCCGAAGCCGACGCGGACGAGTGAGCCGGTGAAGGTCGATACTGTGATCGTGGGGGCGGGCAGCGCCGGGCTGTCCGCCCTGCGGGAGGTGCGCCGCTACACTGATGAGACCACCCGAAAAGCTTATGACGATTGGTGGCAAGCGCTTGGATGGGTGCGGGAAGGATTGATCGCTGGCGGCATGTTATGGGACGTCGAGGTGAGCGGCGCGATGCCGAAGGCATCCGTATCACCAGCCGGTAACGCAGCCAACACAGTGAACGGCCAATCCCCCGGTAGTGTCGACCAAGCGGGTGCTGGTCCGGGAGCCCGGCTGAAGGTCCGCTTCCGCAATGGGTCCGAGTTGCCCTCGCACCGGTGCTGCCAGACGAATGCGAACCAGTCTCGGCAAGGACAGGATGGCTGTCCCCTATTCAGCACAGAGACCGCGCCACTCGGCGAGAGCGGCGGCGCGGTTCAGCTTGAAATTTGATCTCGAGGTGAGGCTGCGCTCCGAGTTGAACAGGTTGTAAATCGAGGCGTGGACGGCGGAGAATTTCTGCAAACTTCGCATCCTCCGGAAGCGTAACATCGCCTTCTCCCGTCGTCGGAACGGCAAGTGTGAATTCTCAACTCGGTTGTTCTCCCAGCGTCCCGTTTCCTGGCGATGGTCGCCGCCGATTTCACGCAACGCAGCACCGTAGGATCGGAGTTTGTCGGTCACGATTACATCGGGACGGCCGTGCTTCCGCATTGCTTTTCTTAAGAATTTCAGCGCGGCCTTCTTGTCCCGCACCTTCGTGACGAAGCTTTCCAGTATCTCGCCTTCATGGTCGACGGCACGCCAAAGGTAGTGCCGCTCACCATTGATCTTCACGAACATTTCGTCGAGGTGCCAACGCCAGCGGCTCGATCGCATACCCTCGATCCGCCGTTTTCGGATCTCCGACGCAAACATCGGCCCGAACCGATGCCACCAGTAGCGGACGGCTTCGTGGCTCACATCGATCCCGCGTTCGTGAAGCAGATCTTCGACGTTTCTGAGCGAGAGCGGAAAGCGGACGTACATCATCACCGCCAGGCGGATGATCTCGGGGCTCGTTTTGAAATAGCGAAAGGGGGATCGTCTGGTCATCAATGAAAGCTACGAAACCACCCTCCCCGCCTCAAGCCCGGTTTGTCTGACAGTGCCCCAGCGGAAGTTCGCGAGCGGCTCACCATTCCCGCGAGTAAGGCGAATGGATGCAACGGGTCATAAACTGCGATCGCGTAACGCATGGGCGCGTAGCCGGAAGTCGGCACGGATCGCGGCCTCGTCGATTCCGTGGACGACGCGGTTTTCCATCAGAATCTTGCCGTTGACGATGCTATGGAGCACGTCATCCGCGCGGCTGGAATAAACCAGCGCTGCTGCCGGATCATAAACCGGCAAAGTATGCGGCTTGTCCACATCGACGACGATGACGTCGGCAGCCTTGCCGGACTCCAATATGCCCGTTTCCGGCCGATTCATTGCCTTGGCCCCTTCCGCCGTTGCCATTTCCAGAATCTCCGACGTGGTCAGGAATTCGGAGTCGTTGTTCTTGTCCTTGTGGATCAGACCGGCGAATTTCATCTCCTGGAACATGTCGAGGGTATTGTGGCTGGCAGGACCGTCCGTCGCCAGACCGACCGTGATGTTGTTCTCGCGCACGATCTTTAGCGGCATGGTGCCGGACACCAGTTTGGCATTGCAACAGGGGCAATGGCCGATCTTCGTGCCGTTCGCTCCGAGTATGCGGGCATCTTCGTGATCGAGTTGCGTGCAGTGGGCGGCCGTCACATCGGGACCGAGAAACTCGAGAGAGTCGAGCCAGCGCACGGGCGTCGTGCCGTATTTTTCCGCGACATAGGCCATCTCCTGGGTGCCCTCGGAGAGATGCGTGTGGATCGGCACCTTGTGGGCATTTGCGACTTCTCGCACCAGTTTGAACATGTCCGCCCCACAGGAATAGGGTGCATGGGGCGACAGACCGATCTGCAACATGCCGTCGCGGGTATTGTGATGTTTGGCAACCAGATCGCCGAAGCTGTGCAGGGTTTCCCAAGACCAGTCGGTGATCGAAACATAGACGCCGCGATCGGCAAAGCCGTAACCCAGCGTGGCGCGCAGCGGAATCTTCTTTAGCGCCTCGATTTCCGGCTCGACGGCATATGCGTCAAAATGTTCGTTGAAGGATGTGATACCGGATTTCACCATTTCCACCAATCCAAGCAGGCTGGCTGAGTAGAGTGTTTCGGGGTCGAAGTTCCGCTTCAGCTTCCACATGGTTTCAAGCCACTCGAACAAGCGCACGTCCTCCAAAACGCCGCGAAGCAGCATGTTGGAGGCGATATGGGTGTGGCTGTCTGCAAAGCCGGGCATGACGACGCAGTTGTTCGCCTGAATGACCTTGGCTGCACTGTCGGTATCTATCGACCCGGCTGCGCCGACGGCAAGAATCTTGTCGCCCGAAATTGTCACGACACCGTTTTCGATAGGTTTCCCTCCCCCCATCGGCATAACGGTCCCGCCCACGATTGCAATGTCGATACTCATGTCAGATCTCCTTGGTATGGATTGGAATTGGCAATTGCGCCGCCGGTCACCGTACGCTGCGATAGTAGGCCTGCCCCAAGGCTTCGGGGGCAGCACTCCGGTAGCGCTTGTTGCGCCAGATGAAGGCCGGAACGATGATCAGGGAAATCGTACCGAGATAAGGCAACATGCCGAGGATCGGTGCCGAAATGGGCCAGTTCAGCGCTTGACCGACAAAGCCGACAGCCGTGATCAGACCGAACAAAAGCCCGGCGAGCACCGCGCGCCACGGGCTATAACGGGCGAAGATGACAAGCGCTACGGCGATCCACCCGCGCCCGGCCACGATGCCATCGGACCAGGATGGAACGAAGGCCAGGGTCAGATACGCCCCTGCCCCGGCGGCGAACATAGATCCGATGGACACATAGACGAAGCGGATGGCAGCCACCGGGATTCCCGCGGCATCGGCAGCGGCGGGATTTTCACCCACGGCGCGCATGTTCAGTCCGTGGCGGGTCTTGAACAGCAGAAAGTGCACTCCGAATGGCAATACAAGGAAGATGAAGTACACGAGGATGTTCTGCGAAAAGAACGCCGGTCCGATGATCGGAATATCGCTGAGATAGGGCACGACCACCGGTTCAAAGGTCACCGCCCCGGGAATGCCGGAAAACGGACGACCGACTGTTGCGGCGATTCCGGTGCCGATCATCGTGAAGGCGAGACCGCAAAGGATTTGATCCGCCCGGACAATGACCGTCGCAAGGGCAAAAACGATTCCGAAAATCAAGCCGATCCCGAGCGCGGCCGCGAACCCAATGTAGGGGTTAGGAACAGACATGGTAACCGCAATGGCAGTGACCGCGCCGAGCGCCACGAGCCCCTCCAGCCCTAGGTTCACGACGCCGACGCGTTCGCTGATGACCTCACCCAGCGCCGCCAGCGAAAGTACGCCGCCCGCGAGAAAGGCCGTTGAAAGAATACCTGTCAGGATTTCCATCAGGTATCGCCTCCTTTGGCACGAAGAACACGGTATCGCGCAAACTCCTGACCGATGGCGTTGAACAACAGGATAAGCCCGGTCAGCGCCACGACAGCGCTTGTGGTCAAACCCTGCGTCTGCAAAACGATGCCGGCGCTTAGGATGAAGGCGAATAGTCCGGCGGTGGCCAGCACGCCGAGGCAGGAGCTTCCCGCCAGAACCGCCACGATGATGCCCAGATAGCCGAAGTTGTTGGATATGCCGCCCTGAAGACGGTGCACGGTGCCTGCGATTTCCAGCATGCCGGCTATGCCCGAAATCGCGCCCGCGGCGAACATGACCGAAAGGATGCGGCGGCGCACCGGGATGCCAGCATATTGCGCGTTTTCCGGGTTTGCGCCGCTGATGCGCACCTCGTAGCCCCAGCGGGTAAAGGTCAGAAGTCCGGCCACCAGAAAGGTCATCGCGACTGCAATCGGCAGACCCCAGTGAACGATACCCCAGAATTCCCGCATTTCATAAGGGATGCGCGGGGTGGACCCCAGCGTTCCCGCCCCCCGGTCCCGCCACGGGCCAGTGCCAAGGTAATAGACCAGCAGCAGCGCAACGAAGTTCAGCAGCAGCGTGGTGATGAGTTCGTTTACCCCGGCATAGGCGCGGGCCAAAGCCGGAATTGCGATCCAGAGTGCGCCGCTGAACGCGCCTCCGAAAAACATGACGACAAGCATGACCGCCGGAGGCCCGTCGATAAAGAGCCCGATTGCCGCGGCGCCGACAGCCCCGGCATAGAATTGCCCTTCGGCACCGATATTCCACAATCCCATGCGTCGCATGATGATGACCGACAGACCGGTCAGGATCAGCGGCGTGAGCAGAAGGCCGAAATCCTCCAGGCCGAACCGCGTTCCCAGCACCAGGGAGAGGACCTGACCCAGCAGAGCTAGGGGATTGAAGCCCGCGATGGCGGCGATCCCCGCCGCGAGCAGGAGCGCAGCCGCACAGGCCGCCACGCTGGCCAAGAGTGCAGCGGTCGGGTTGGCCGACGGAAGACGCTGTAAACGCCAGTTCATGTAATTTTCTCCAATACTCTCAGGCGGCATTTTCGCCACCCATCATCAGCCCGATGGTCTCGCTGCTGGCGGCCTCTATGTTGATCGTGCCCATGTTTCGGCCCTCGTGCAGGACGGCGATGCGGTCTGAAAGAGCAAGCAATTCGTCGAGGTCCTCGGAGATCACGACGACGGCAACGCCCTGGTCGCGCAGGTCCCCCAGGTAGCCGTGCATCGTCTCGATCGCGCCGATGTCCAGGCCGCGGCTGGGATAGGCCGCCACCAGAAGTCTTCTGGCGATCCGCATCTCCCGGCGCGCGACGAGGCGTTGCTGATTGCCCCCCGAAAGGTTGCGAACAGGCATTCGAAAATCCGGTATTACGACACCGGCATCTTTGGAAATGCCACGCGCCAGCGCATCCGCAGCGCGCGGATTGAAGAAAGGACCAAGGCCAAGCGCGCCGGAATTGTATTCGCGCAGAACCGCGTTGTCGGTGATCGACAAGGACGGGGCGAGACCGCTGCGGATGCGATCTTCGGGGATGTGGCCGACACCGAAGCGTGCGAATGCCGCGGCGTCCTTGCCGTTGGCAGGCTGACCGTCGAACTGTATTTCACCGCTGGTGGGATCGAGAACTCCGGAAATGACCTGGCCAAGCTCGCGCTGACCATTGCCGGCGACCCCCGCTATGCCGAGTATTTCGCCACCACACAAATCCAGATCCACATCGCGCAGCGTGGGAACGCCGTTCGGCCCGATTACGCCGACACCCCGCAGCGACATCACCGGAGGGCCGATCGGAGCCTGCGCATCGGATCGCAGAACGGGCCGTGACGCGGTGTCGAAATCGCTTCCGACCATGAGGCTGGCCAGCATGTTGGGCGAACACTCGGTGACCGGGTGCATTGCCACATTCCGCCCGGCGCGCAGCACCGTCACCCGGTCACAGATCTCCATGACTTCGTTCAGTTTGTGGCTGATGAAGATCACGGAGTTCCCGGCCTTGCGGAAATCATCCAGCGCCCGAAAGAGATCGCGCGCTTCCGGCGGGGTCAGAACCGCTGTTGGCTCGTCCAGAATGAGCAACCCTGCGCCGCGTGCCAGAACCCGTAGGATCTCTACGCGTTGCTGCTCTCCGGCCGACAAAGAATCAACCCGCGCACCGGGATGAACCCCAAGGTTGAAGCGGTCGGAAATGGCCTGTGTCCGCGCCTCTATTTCGGACGCCTTGGCCAGGGCCGGCATGTCCTTCCAGCCGAGATGAATATTCTCCGCGACGGTAAAGGTCTTCACCAGTTTGAAGTGCTGGTGCACCATGCCGATGCCCGCGGCGATGGCATCCGCCGGAGCGGCAAAGCGCATCGCTTTGCCGTTAACGTAAATGTTGCCGGCGTTCGGCTGATAAATGCCGGTGACGACATTCATCAGCGTCGATTTCCCGGCGCCGTTCTCGCCGAGGATTGCATGGATTTCGCCTGGTCGGATATCGAGGTCGACAGCCTCGTTGGCGATGACCCCGGGAAAATACTTCGAAACCCCGCGCAAGGACAAGAGCGCCCCATCCTCGGGCGGACGATTGGTGTCAGTCATGGATTTGTCCTCGCGCAGGCTTTTGAAAACTTCAGGTGGCGAGACCCGAAACACCCTTGATCGACCAGTCCCAATTATAAAGCGCAAGCTCGCTCATCGTCTCGCCCTCCTGAATGCGCACGGCACCAGTCTGGTCTCGGATCTCGCCGGTAAAGGGCGACCATCCGCCAAGAATCTTGTCGCGGACCTCATCGGCGGCCGACGCGACCTCCGCCGGGACGATCTCGCCCCAGTCATCGCGGTCGACCCCTGCCCCCATGTCGAGAAGCGTTTCGCCGCCGCCCGTCCATGTGCCTTCCAGTCGCTGGCGCACCTGATCCACATAGAAACCGGTCCAGTCCGGCACGACGGCGCTGACATAAGCCTTCGGCCCGAACCGACGCATGTCCGCATTCCACATCGCGCCATAGACGCCGCGCTTCTCGCAGACCTGAAGATAGGCGGGTTCGTTCATCAACCCGAACAGGAAATCGCAGCCCCCGTCGATAAGCGCGCTGGCCGCCTGGCTGGCACCCTGCGGGTCGAACCAGGAATTGATGTTGATCACCTGAAGCGTGGCGTCTGGGTTGACCGATTGCGCGCCCATCAGGAAGGCGTTGCTGGAGCAGTAGATGATCGGCACGGGGAAAGAACCGATATAGCCGAGCTTGCCGGTCTCGCTCATCATTCCGGCTGCGACACCCAGAACGTAGCTCGGATACCAGTGCTTGACGTAATACCAGCCGAGGTTGTCGGCGGTGTTGCGGCCGTCTGCCTGCAGGAAGGCCACGTCCGGGGCGCGCTCCACGACAGAAGTCAGGAAATCGCCATAGTTCGACGTGGAGAAAACGAATTGCGACCCCTGCTGGACGAACTGCCGGAATGTCCGTGCGGCGTCAGCGGAGAACGGGACGTTTTCAACGACAATGGTCTTGAGCCTGGGAAATGCGGCCTCGATGGCCTTCACGGCGTCGTCGTGATTGGCGTTCCAGCCCTCGTCCGAAACCGGCCCGGTGAGTGCGAAGGAGATGATGGCATCCTCCTCCTTCACCGGGGCCAGCGGCGCGGCAAATGCGGGCCTGATCAGGCCGGGTGTCAGCGACGTCGCTGCGGCCATTCCCGTGGTTGCCAAGAACCTGCGGCGTGAAAATGTATTAAATTTCATTGTTTCCTCCCTCTCTCGGAAAAAACGCTAGATTGAAGGCGCTGGAAAGCAAAGCGCAATTGTTCAGGAGTTGCGTCCTCAAAATTAGGACACACTCCCTATCGTCCCCCCGTCGCAAAAGATGAATTCCAACAACTTTACCCGCAAACCTCGTCGCTGAAATCGTCCGCAAATCGAGAGCGCAGCGCCATTATTAATGTTCTTGTGAGAACGCTCGACGCGTGATGAGATTGCCCGAACGACTGGATATGACACTCAAAAATGGAAGCGTTTCATGATGGAGACAGCGAAAGATCGACTTCGTCTTATAGGCACCTCTCGCCAACGGGTGGATGCACTGGCCAAGGCGAAGGGCGAGCACCTCTTTCCTTCGGACAACGCGATGCAGAATGCGCTTTGGGTACGCGTTGTCCGATCCGCGCGGGCGCATGCACGTCTTATCGGCGTAGAGACCCGCGCCGCCGAGGAAATGGAGGGCGTGGCTTGCGTCCTGACTGCTGCCGATGTGCCGGGAACCAATCGGTACGGGCTCGTGATCGCTGATCAGCCGGCACTGTGCGAGGATGTCGTGCGCTATGAGGGCGAAGCGATCGCGATCATCGCGGCCGAAGCCGATGAAATCGCGCGCGCTGCCTGTGAGAAGGTAGAGGTCCTCTACGAGGATCTGCCGGTGATCGCAGACGCCGCTACTGCAGAAAGCGCGATCTCCCTGCATCCTGACGGAAATACCTGCTCGACAGTCGCTTTGGGATTCGGCGATGTTGCGGCTTCCGAGGCGAGCTGTGACCATATGGTGGAAGTCGCATATACGACAAACCGGCAGGAACACGGCTTCTTGGAAACCGAAGCCGGCACCTCCTGGATCGACGAGACGGGCAGGTTGACGCTCTCGGTGGGCGCGCAGAACCCCTTCAATGATCGTCGCCAGATCGCCGCTGCATTGAACCTGGCAGAAGACAAAATTCGCGTGCTGAACCCGATGATGGGAGGCGCTTTTGGAGGCAAGGAAGACTGCAACGTGCATATCCCGCTCGCCCTGGTGACCATACGGACGGGGCGTCCGGCGCGCTTCATGTACGACCGGCGCGAGTCGCTTTTGTCTGGCGTGAAGCGACATGAATTCAACATCGCCTATCGTATCGGGGCAGACTCCACTGGCAAACTGAAATCAGCCAAGGTGAACCTGCGCGCCGATGCCGGCGCCTATGCCACGCTATCAGCCGCAGTTTTGGCACAGGCCGCCGAGCACGCCTCTGGCCCCTATGTCTACGAGGCATCGGAGATCACCGGCAAGGCGGTGTATACCAACAACGGTATCGCCAGCGCATATCGCGGCTTCGGCATTCCCCAAACCTCAATCGGTGTCGAACAGGCGATGGACGAACTTGCCCGCCGCACGGGATTGTCACCCTTCGAGGTGCGACGCCGGAACCTGATACACGAGGGCGAGATGGCTGCGGCCGGGTTCATCATGGCCGCCGACACGGCATTGGCCGCTATGCTAGATGCGGCGGAAAGCGGCCCTCTCTGGGGCGACCGGCAAGAGGCGAAATCGCGAGCGCCCTCTTGGGTGCGACGCGGAATCGGCGTCAGCGCGATCTGGCAGGGTTACGGGCTGGGCTCCGGTCTGGAAAAGGGCGCGACGGTTCATGTTTCGCTGAACGATGCAGGACGCTACCATCTCGAGGTAGGCACCCCGGACCTAGGCGCCGGGAACCTGACGGCATTCCTGCAAATAGCGGCCGAAAACCTAAACACGACCATTGAAAATTTCGAGTATGTCGCGGGCGACTCCCTCGGGCCGAATTCGGGTTCCTCTCACGCGTCCCGGACGATCTACATCGTGGGCAACGCCGTCGCACGCGCGGCACAGGAGTTGCGGGTCCGGATTCTCGATCATGCCCTTGCCGGACGGGACAATGTCACGGTGGAACTGGAGGCGCACCATGTCGTGTTAAGCGGCGCACGGATTGCGCTGGCCGATATCGCGCGGGACATGGCGGGAACCAAGGTCGTCGAGTCCTTCGTCCCAGTATCACCCAAACCCGTGCATTTCGGCATTCCGCACGCGGGCTACAGCTACTGGGTGCAGGTGTTGGGCGTCGACGTCGATATTCATACCGGCGAGGTCGCCGTGACCGATGTAGAGAACTACCTGGACACTGGCCGAACAATCAATCCCGATGGTGTGCGGGCACAATGCGAAGGCGGTTTTGCACAGGGTCTGGGCTACGCCCTTTACGAAAACAGCATCTACACCGACGGGCGTCTGCGTAATCCGTCGCTTGCGAATTATATCATTCCATCGGTCAAGGACATGCCACCGCGCATGACCAACACCATTTTCGAAACACCCGATCACACCAGCCCGCTGGGTGTGCGTGGCATCGCCGAAATAAGTCTGTCGCCGGTCGCCGCGACCGTAGCGAATGCAGTGCACGACGCAATCGGCACGCGTTTCTCCCAGTTTCCGATTCTTCCCGAAGCGGTCCTGAACGCAATTCATGGCGAGGCTTGAAATCAAATGGCAAAAATAACATTGAACGGTCAAACCTTCGAAAGCGGTTCCGATCCACGCAAGCCCTTTTTGGAGGTCCTGCGAGAGGAATTTGGTTTGCGAGGAACGAAATATGGCTGCGGCGAGGGTGAATGCGGCGCTTGCACGGTTGTCGTCGACGGCGAAACGGTCTGTGCCTGTCTCACGCTGACGGGATCGCTCGCGGGGAAAGAGGTGACCACGGTAGAGGGGCTCGCAAACGATCCGGTCGGGGTGGCTCTTTTCAATTCTTTTGCGCGTCATGGTGCGGTCCAATGCGGGTTCTGCACACCGGGCTTTGTCATGTCGGCCTGGCAATTACTTGCAAAGCAGGAGAATCCCGACACCGACGCTATTCGCGATGCGGTGGGCGGAAACCTTTGCCGCTGCACGGGGTATGTGCGAATAGTGGATGCGATCAGGGAATGCGGCCTTGGCGCCGCAAACTCGCCCGTCGTGGCGAGGATCGGAGAGGGCGGCGCATCGGATTACGTCGCCCAGGCCTACTGGCGTCCCGCGTCTCTGGAAGAGCTGTTCCATGATCTCGGATCTTTCTCCGACAATTCGAGGATGATCGCCGGCGGAACAGATCTCATGGTGCAGAACGAACACCGGTTGAACGAACTGGAACTGATCGACATTTCCGGGCTGTCGGAACTCCGCGGCATCTCGCAATCCGACGGCAGCATCACAATTGGCGCCTTGACAAGCTGGGCCGAAATCGGGCGGTCAAAACTAATTGAACGATGGGCGCCGCTCTTGGGCTTGGCGTCGCACGAGGTCGGCGGCATCCAGATCCAGAATCGTGGAACGATCGGCGGCAATATCGCCAACGCGTCACCGGCAGCGGATGGTCTTCCCGGGCTATATGTCTATGACGCCATGGTCGAACTCGCATCGAGCAGCGGTCAACGCAGCCTGCCCATCGCGGATTTCATGGTTGGCCCCGGACGCACGTCCCTTGCAGCCGGGGAAGTGATCACAGCAGTTCGGATACCGAAGGTCGAAATGCCCGGCACACCGCTGGTGTTCTTCGAAAAGGTCGGCCCGCGCAAGGCGCAGACCATTACCAAAGCCTCTCTCGCCTTTCATGGTTGGATGGAGGAGGGCAGGATCGTCGCTCCGCGCATCGCGCTTGGAGCCGTGGCGCCAACCGTTTTGCGCGCACGCGAGGCCGAGCGTATGCTGGCCAAGGATATTACGGTCGCAGGCGTGGCGATGGCTGCAGCGCAGTTGTCCGGGATCATCTCTCCGATCGACGATATCCGATCCACGGCGGAATATCGCAGCAAGTTGATAACCGGTCTGCTTCGGCGTGGTTTCGCCAGTCACGCCGGCATCCATTAGCGCGGGGAACGGCCTACTCCTCAGTCACGCGAGCCGGTCGCGAACCGGGTCGCGTTTCGGCGATTGATTGACTTCGCACCGATGTAGATGGCATCGTCCGCTGCGGCGTCCGCACAGAACGAGTCGCCGAAACTGCTTCGACGGGGAATTGCAAAAATGTCTGGCGGAATGCTTCCGGGTATCGAACGACGGCTACGCCAGTTGCACTCGCCCAGCATTCAGTATTTCGTCTCGGTGGCCGAGGCCGGGTCCTTTCGCGGTGCGGCGCGCAAGCTGAATATTGCGTCATCCGCCATCAATCGCCACGTCCTGCTGCTTGAGAAGGAATTGGGCTTCGGCCTGTTCGAGCGGCGCGGACGCGAACTCGAACTGACGAGTGCGGGTCAGATTATCCTTCAACACTGCATCGAGACCGTTCGGGACTTCGAAGATGTCATCGAGCAACTCGATGCGCTGCGCGATCTTCGCAAGGGGATTGTCCGGGTCGCCGTTTCAGAAAGCTTCGCCTCGGAAATCGCGCCCGAGATTTGCGCCGAATTCTCGGCAATCTATCCCGGGATCCGCGTTCATGTGCGGGTCTCGGAATCCGGCAAGGTCATCGATTTCACTTCGCGCGACGAATGCGATGTGGGCATTGCCTTCGGCCACACCAGCGGCACCGGCCGCGAACTTGCGCGATACAAACTGCCGATTGGCGCGGTCGTGGGGGCCCGGCACCCTCTTACTGGACGCGAAAGCATCAGTATCCGGGAGTGTTTCGATTACCCGTTGGTGATTCCCGACAAGGCGCTTTCGATCCGGCGGCTCCTGGATGAGGCGGTGGATCTCTTTCGCACCAGCCCGGAGGGTAACATCGAAGCAACCTCGCCTCGGCTCATGCTGGGCATTGCTCGCATGAACAGGCATATTGTATTTCAGTCCAAACTCGGCCTGGCAAACGACCTTAAAAACAGCTCACTTCATTTCATCCCGCTCACAGATAAGAATTTAAAACCGGATCAGGCTGTTCTCATGGCCTCTCCCCGATCCCAAAATCGTTTCGCCGCAATCGAATTTTCAACATTTTTCGCCAAAGCCCTAGAGCGGGAATTGTCCGGGCCTTGATGAACGAAACGGCACCGGCCGAGTCGACCACCTGCTTAGGCTCCAGACCTATTAATCTGCTTGAGACCGAGAGGGCTGCATGATTCAAGCTCCGGAAATTTGGGGGCATTATGAGCAATCTTTACTGGCTGAACGAAGACCAAATGGCGCGGCTTCGGCCTTATTTTCCGACGAGCCATGGAGTGCCACGCGTCGTTGATCGACGGGTTTTGAGTGGCATTATCTTTATCAATCGCAATGGGTTGCGCTGGTGCGATGCACCCAGGGAATATGGTCCGCATAAGACCCTTTATAATCGCTGGAAACGTTGGAGTAACATGGGGGTGTTCGCGCGGATCATGACGGGGCTTGCTGCCGAGGCGGCCGACAACAAGACGATCTCAATCGACGCGACCTACCTCAAAGCGCATCGCACGGCTTCCAGCCTGCGGTTAAAAAAGGGGGGCGTGGACGCCTGATTGGACGGACAAAGGGCGGTATGAATACGAAGTTGCATGCCGTAACCGACACGATTGGGCGACCGATCCGGTTCTTCATGACGGCCGGTCAGGTCAGCGACTACACCAGAGCCAGAGCGCTGGTGAATGGCTTGCCTCCGGCCGACTGGCTCCTGGGTGACCGGGGGTATGACGCGGATTGGTTCCGCGAGGCCCTTGTAGGTAAGGGAATAACGCGCTGCATTCCGGGCCGAAAGTCCCGCGACAAGACAGTCAAATATGACAAGCGTCGCTACAAACGACGGAACCGGATCGAAGTCATGTTCGGTCGACTGAAAGACTGGCGACGGATCGCCACCCGATACGACCGTAGTCTAAAGGTATTCCTATCTGCGATCGCCCTCGCATCAACCGTCTTGTTCTGGTTGTGAATCAATGAGATGCCGTAACGGGGCCTGCGTTGCGACCCGCCCGTTACTGTTGCCAAACCGAGGGCAAGCTGGCGCCATTCCCGTATCGGATCCACATGGAGGACTGCGGGATGAAGCTGTTTGTCGGGCTGGATGTGTCTCTGGAGAAGACCGCGATCTGCGTGATCAGCGAGCATGGGAAGATTGTGAAAGAGGCTCAGGTGGCCAGCGAGCCTGAGGCGCTGTTGCGCTGGATCGGCGATCAGGACGGCGCAATCGCTGCCGTCGGGCTTGAGGCTGGCCCGTTGTCGCAGGGGCTGCATCGTGGGCTGTCAGAAGAAGGACAACCTGTCGTGCTGATGGAAACCCGACAGGTAGAGGGCGCCCTGAAGGCCATGCCTATCAAGACAGACCGGCGGGATGCCGAAGGTATCGCGCGTCTGTTGCACCTCGGCTGGTTCCGGCCGGTTCATTGCAAATCGGTGTCTGCACAGGAGGTTCGAGCAGTGCTCAGTGCCCGTAAGGCTGTGCAACAGGGGTTCATCACGCTTGAAATGTCCCTGCGCGGGCTGCTGCGGACTTCGGTCTCAAGGTCGGCACAATATCGCGAGGCCGGTTCGAGCAAAGGTGTCCGTCGTCATATAAAATGGGACATCAGAGTGGCTTGAACATTGGAGGCTCTGGTTCGGTTGTGTGATTGATTATGCTGCTTGTTTTTGATGTTGCAAGCGGCGCTGTCGGATCGTCAGGTTCTTGATCTTCTCCCTTTCTCTCAGAATGGCCTTGTCCCGGCCAAAGTAGACGTCAGCGGGTGTGACGTTTTTCAGGCTCTCGTGGTAGCGCTGGTTATTGTAGTAGTCGACGAAGTCCCCGATCTGTCGCTCGAGATGA
>NZ_FODS01000044.1 GCF_900110425.1 Salinihabitans flavidus
TAGAGCGTAAAGACAGTCGTCCAGCGGCAGCAATGTGTGCCGCCGGAACGCGACGATCATTGCCTCCTCTTCCTCGCTGAGAACGGTTGAACGCGTGGCTCTCGGGCCGGTCTTCTGATCCTCCACCGTCGCACGCTTGCGCCACTTCGCAACGGTCTTGGGGTTGATGCCCAGCTCCTTGCTCAGCTGCGCGAGCGAAGCTTGCGATCGCTGTATTGCAGCTCTGACAGCGTGCGTGGTCGTGGCGCTCCCGTGACGAACTTGTCCCATAATGCTTCCTTCCATTCCCGAGAAAGGATCGCACCATCAAACCATGGGATCAAACACCTAGGGGCCATCGCCCCCTTTGGTGTCCCGCTCCGGCATGCGGTCGCATTCAAAGCCATAAGCTGGCCAAGGCGTAGTGTCCTGTTGATCAAGAGACCAGGCTTGGCATTTCAGGTCGGGATGGTGATGCTCGATCCAACGCAAAAGTTGTTCGCCATCGGTCGGAACGACGATTCCGGCGACTGGTTCGCCGTCTGCCAGTGCCGTTTCGACACGCCACGGTACCCGGTAGCGCGCCGATGGCAATTCGCCCTGGAGTTCATGATAAAGCGTGGCCATGCGCAGATTGTAGGTCATCGACACGAGCGGATTTTCGGTCGGGGCCTGCGCGACAAGCGAAGCGACCGTGTGGGGCAAGCCGGTGAATACCGGCTCGCGTGCCGTCAGTCCCTCGGCCATGATGAACGCCCGCCAACCGCCGAGGACGATCAGCACTAGGGCTGTCGTTGTCTGTGCCACCTTCCAGCGGCAAAGCCACCAACCGCAGGCTCCCACCGCCCCGACAAGCAAAGGTCCCAACACCGGCAGATGGAAAGCCTGAATGTCATAGGCTCCGTACCAGATCATGAAGGGCAGAAAAGACAGCGCCACGCCGAACACGAGCGCGACCCCGGTCCAGCTCGCATCGCGGCGACGCCATCCGGCGGCAAACAGGATCAAACCCGCAATGATCAATGGCAACGAAACCCACGGATGCGCCGAACGGAGCGTAACGAGAAGCGTCTCGGACGTGTAGGTAGATCGCAGTCCGGCACCGTAGAGGCCGCCGAAGTAACTGCCCGATATGTACTGAATAAGTTCCGTTGGTGTCGGCGGCAGCGGCATGTATTCGGAAAAGGCCGTCGCCGGATGATAGGCGATATAGGCAAGGTAAAGGTACTGGCTGGCACCGACCGCAATGACAAGGAGCACGGACGCGATCACCTTGGGACGAAGCAGGATCCGCCAGTGGACCAGTGTAAGAATCAGGAACAGCGGCACCATCATGATCATCATCAGGTGGTTGCCGAAAGAGAGCGCGTAGACCGCGCACGCGGCGATGAAATAGCGGCGCTGACTGGTTTCGACGAAGTGGACAAGCAGCAAAGTGGTCAAGAGGATGAAAGCCAGAGCGAGCGGGTAGACCTCCGCTTCGGTGGACTGGACCGCCATTAGCCCGGCGCTGCCGAGCAGGAGCGATCCTGCAATACCGAAGAGGATGCTTCGCGTCACCCGTTGGACGATCAGAAAGGCCATCGCATTTGCGATTGAACCGGGTATGGCGGCCATCATGAAGGTCATCGCGCGCCACGGCTCGACCGGCAGATCAAGGCTGCGCAGCAGGGCGCCGAGCATCAGCATCAGCGGGTAGCCTGGGCCGTGGACTAGGATCTGCGTGTGCGCAAGGGTCTGGAACTTGGCGGTATCGCCGGAGTTCATGACACCGCCGAGACCCGGAAACAGGCAGTAGCCATAGTAAAAGGCCCAGAAGGCGAAGATGCCGAGGGCGATGGCCGAAAGCGCCAGCCGCCGTAGCGGCTGCCCGGCATAACCCACCTGCATCGGGCGACCTTGTTCACTCATTGGAGCCAACACGCCGGATACCTCCAATGCATTCTGCAGATCTCATAGGAGCACCCGGACGCGCGGGAAGACAGCGACCGCAGCGTCATTCGGATGGAGCCGGGGCCGCAGTCGGCTCCACCTCTGCTTCAGCCTCCCGCATTGGCACGCCTGCCGCGAAAACGGGCGCCGCAAGGGTACCCCCGAGGCCGAATGGCAGACCAACCGAGGGAACGGATGCGTCGGAACCGGGGGCGTCGCTGTAAAGCGTCGCCTTCCCCTCAGCCCACAGTTCACCGATCAGAAGATCAGCCTCGCCCCCAATGTTGATGGCATAGCGCTCTCCAATGATCCGCGCTCCGGTCAGGCGCGCGCGACCCGCATCCACATGGATTCGGCCTTCGAGGGTGTCGAACATCGTGCGACCCGCTGCGGGAACCAGCGGGCCGTCCTGCTCGGTCATGAAATCGCGCCCCTGCGCCACGGCTTCCAACGTCAGTATCAGGTCGGCGCCGACAAGACTTCCGTCCCTAGCCTCGGCCTCGACCGTACCCTCCAACGTAGCAAGCATTCCGCCTAGCGTCTCACCGTGCGCCGTAAGTTCGAATTCAGACTGGAGCATGCCTTCCGGCAGTTGCGGTGGGCTGGCGAGGGGCGGCGGTACAAAAGTGAGAATATAGCGACCGACATCACCAACATCCACCTCTTCGAGGCGTCCCTTCGTCGCGATCCTCAGTGTGTCAGCGCCACCGCGCGGGTGCGGCCCAAGTGTCATCCCGGCTTCAATGCGTCCGAGATCGCCGGCGGAGCTGATATCGAAGTGCACATCGGTGCCACGTGTCTCGAGCCGGATCCGCGTCACTTCGATCTCCGGTTTCCCAAAACCGTCATCACGCAGATGCGCGGACATCTCAATGTCGAGCGGCGCAAGCCAGTCAATCGATGTCGATATCTCGCGCCAGGCACCCGAGCCGATTGCGACAGCGGTGTCTCGCCAGGCACTTTGCGCCCCGCGGGCGACGCGGTTGAGTTGTGCGAGCGGCGGCTCCTCCCCGGTCAGGGTCGCCGCGAGATCGCCAGCAACGAGGATTCCACCTACGGACATCGATGCATCCGCAACCTCGAACGACCGTGGCGCTGCGGTGAACCGCCCTTCTAGTGTGACCGGACCAGCGCCCGGCAGGCCGGTCACCATTGCAACCTGCCGCAGCGCACGCATGACTTCACTCTTTCCCTCGACTGGCGAAATGTCAGGCTGCGGGCGTGGTGGCAGTGAACCGTCATTCTCCGCAGCATTGGCGCCTCTGAGCGCCAGCCGTGCCTTGCTGCCACGTTCCGAAAAGACTGCCGCCGGATCGTCGATCCGCGCCTTGATGCGGATCTGCCGCTCTCCGGCGGGCAGTGCCCCCGTCAGCAGAACCGATGAAGAATCGGGAACCGCCGCCAGCCGCAGGTCAAGACCACGGATCTCGTCCGTACCCTGATGCGCAACGCTTGCGTTGGTCACGATCACCTCGCCCACCGGCGTCGCAAGTTCACGCGCCATCAGTGGCAAGTCAGGGGGTGCTGCATCCCTGTCATCAATCACGATCCGCGGACGGTCCAGCACCAGCTGAGCGATCTCGATCCGCCCGCGCAACAGGGGCCATGTCCTAAGTGATGCTGAAAGCGACGCGACCTCAATGCGCCACGCGACGCCGCCTGTGGAACCGGTAATGACTGAATTGGCCATCGTCATCTTCAGCCCCCGGTTCAGAGTGACCTCGACATCCTGTAGCAGATGCAACTCACCTCGCGTCCAGTCCTCCGCATATTCCGCCAGCGCGGACTGCAACTGTTGATGGGAGATCATATCCGGGAGTGCACGATAGGCGACAGTTGCAAGGCCGATGCACAGAATCACGGCAATCCCGCAAATATGCGCCCAGTGTCCCCGCGTCGAATGTAAGCGTTTCGGACTCACAGCATGAACCTGAAAAGGTACATGTTTCTCTCCTGACGATAGTAGCGTCATCGAACTTTCTTGGCTGAGATATAGGTCAGACGCGGCAAAAAAGTAAATGGAATCCACCGCATCGGTCCCGCGACGGGCCGAAAATTGCGCGATGCAACCACCTCATCCGAGTCCTGCGCACCACTCAGTCCACATACTCCTGACTTTCAGGTCGAAGTGTCTAACATCAGCACCTATGGGATAGATTTGAAGTTTTCATAACGGAGGATTTCTGGTTCATCGCAGCCATCAAGGAGCGAAGATGAACAGGAAATCCGGAACACCCAAGGACGCCGCTGCCAAGCTGGACTGCCTGCCTCTTCCGGCACTTGAGAAAACAGTCCGAAGTTTCGTTCAGGCTGGCTTGAACTGCAGACGGCATTGCAGCGTGTTTCTGAAGTTCTCGTGATCATACTGGCGCCAGCGAGTTCGCCTCCACCAGATGATGGCCCTGTTTCCCAAATCCCGCGAGCATCGGAGCCAGCTACCAGGCCTTGATCGCCCCATCAACCTGACAACGCCGGCCTCAAACAATGTCGATTGACTAAACCGACCAGCCGGTACACTACCGAAGGATGAAGACTGTGACGAGTGATACGAAGCGCAGAATACTCGAGGCTGCCGCACGTGTGGCGACGGCAAAAGGCGTGCAGGCGCTGAAGCTGGAGTCCGTCGCTATCGAGGCAGGGATCAGCAAAGGCGGGTTATTCTATCACTACAAAACGAAGGAAGAACTGCTCATTGCGATGGTTCAGGCCTTCGTTGACGTCACCGAGAACCGTATCGCTACGATCATGGCCGACGATCTTGAAGTAGGCGCATGGGTACGTGGGTTTCTCGATGCCTGCCAGATCGAAGAAGATCCTGAGGTCGGATCTTTCAGTCGCTTATCGGTTGCAATTATGGCCGCTGCGGCTAGCGACAAAGCTCTGTTGAAACCATTGAACGATCGACAGACGCACTGGCGCTCAGCCTTGAACGACAGCGGGATCGATCCTGCGGTCGCCCAGATCATTCGTCTCGCAGCCGATGGGCTGTGGATCAATGACATCCTCGATGTGCCAACTCTGAACGAAGACGAGCGCAAGGCGGTCTACGCGGAACTGGTCAGGATGTCCTATGGAAATCAGAACAGAGGGGAACGATAGATGGTAGTAAGAACAGAGGGGAGCTTTCAAATCTTGAAGGCATCTGACGGTGAGGTTTTGCCATCACATCGATCAACCTACCCGGAAATACCGACGTTCTATCGCGGCATGGAAACGCAGTTCGTCGAGATGGAAGTCGATCCTGAAGTTGCCGCAGCGCATCTTCCCGAACCGCTGGTGGCAGATCCCGATGGCGGCGCGATCGGAATCGCCCTCAAGATCCCGCTCTCGTCATATGGACCATTCAACGAGGCCGGAATTCATCTGAAATGCAGTTTTGAGGGGGAGCCCGCATACTACAACTCCCACCTCTTTCTCAACAACGTCACCGCCATCTGCGCTGGTCGGGAACGTTGGGGCGTGGCAAAGGAGTTCGCGGAGATTTCATTCTCTGATCATGAAAACGTCCGGGTCTGCGAAGTCGTCAAAGAAGGTGCTCTGCTTATGCGGCTTTCAACGACGTGGGATGCCTTGGCGGAGCCTGCGGAACTGCCCGTCCTGGCCCCCAATCTCAACCTCAAGATCATCCCGCGTGCCGATGGGCCGGGAGCTGCATTAAAGCAGTTGGTCCGGTACGAGTCGGAAGAAGTTGGAGCTTCGACACAATATTCCGGGCGGGGTCTCGTGGAGTTTCGCAGCACGGCCAAGACCGACTTGGCACCGCTCAATCCGATCTCGGTGGGACGCGGCTTCTTTCACAAGGGCGATTTGCAGGAGCTACACGGGGCGATCATCCACGACTATCTCGGGAAGCACTCTCAATGATGGTTGCGATACATTCACCTCCCTGCCGATGTTCGGCGCGATGTGGATTGGCTGCCGAGGCCGCTGTAGCCTTGCAGCATGTGCGCACATTCGATCCTCAAGCACTTTCAGACCAGCCACTTATGGCGAACCTCGTGACGATGAACGCTGACGGTCCGCGTAATGCGCCGGTCTGGTTTATCTGGGAGGAGGGGGCCAACTGGATGTTGGGGAACAAAGACGGCAGTTCTGTTCGTCGTCTTGGCGCTGATCCTCGTTGCGCGGTCGAAGTCGTGCACTTCGATCGACAAAAAAGAACACCTGCTGCACCTCGGAATGCGCGGGGCAGCATCGATCGAGTCAATGGAACCTGCGCGCTTCGATCGGCTTCTCGACAAATACCTCGGGTCGGATCGCTCGCGCTGGAACGCTTGGGTCATCGACAATATTGCCCGAATCAATGATCCGTCCGGACGCCTTGTCCGTCTGGTTCCAGAGACGGTTTTCACCAATAGCGTCTCGTATTTCCTGACTGGCCCGGAACTCGCGTGGACGGAAGGTATGCCGCTTTCCTGACCAATGCTTGCACCGGCACGACTTCGATTTCCTCCGCACTCCGCGGTATCGAAGAGTGCCATACGCCCCCATGAACATGTGCAGGCTGGCCTGACGGAATTGTCCATTCAAAATGAGGATGATCCGTGGGCATTGACAACCTCGCCGTAAACGGGCGCAGTATCGGCCATACCGTCAACCTAGAGGTGAGTTTGGTTGAACTTGATGCTTAGCATTGCTAAGTATCTGGATATGGGTGACTACCTGAAATTTCCGCCGTTACCCGGTTATCCGACTGTCAGGGGCAATTTACCTCCGGCATGTCTTGGATATCTGTTTCTTTTCGGCACAACGCGATCGAAGTTGAACGGACCCGCGCGCACCTGCGCGAAACCGGAAATGGCGCGAAGAACTGAAAGGAATTAACTATGAAGAAACTATCCCTGATCCTCGCCGCTGGCGCGATGGCCGCGCCTATCGCGGCGCACGCACAGTCCGACGAATGCGGAGACGTTTCGATCACCGAAATGAATTGGGCCTCCGCGCAGGTCGTGACCAGCGTTGCAACCTTCATCATGGAGCAAGGCTATGGCTGCGATGTCAGCGTGGTACAGTCCGATACCGTTCCCGCCGTCACCTCGGTTGCCGAGAATGGCGAACCTGACATTGTCACCGAGCTTTGGTTGAATTCGACCGGCGACGCCTACACCAAGCTGAAGGAAGACGGGAAAGTTGTCGAAGCTGGTCCCGTGCTTGATCCCGGTGGTGTGGAAGGCTGGTGGATTCCTACCTACCTTGCTGAAGAGCACCCTGAGCTGAAAACCATCGACGGCATCCTCGAAAACCCCGAACTGGTCGGCGCGCGGTTCTACAACTGCCCCGAAGGTTGGGGCTGCCGCGTTGTCAGTGACAACCTGTCCAGAGCGCTCGACCTTGAAGGCCACGGGATCGAGGTGTTCAATGCCGGCTCCGGGCAGGTGCTCGCCTCGTCGATGGCGGATGCCGTGATGGAGGAAGAGCCGTGGTTCGGCTACTACTGGGGGCCGACCGTGCCGCTTGGCAAGTACGACATGACCAAGGTCGATCTTGGCGAAATCGATGAAGAAGTGCATGCGCGCAACCAGAATCAGGATGCCGACAATCCGGGTGTATCCGACTTTCCGGCAGCGCCCATCCTGACCGCTGTGACCTCAACGTTTCAGGAAGAAAATCCTGCCGTGTTCGAGCTCATGCAAAACATGACGTTCAAGACGGAGGACATGAGTTCGGTTCTGGCCTGGATGGATGAGAACACTGCGTCTGCTGATGAAGCGGCCGTCTACTACCTGACCAACTATCAGGATCAATGGTCTGAATGGCTGAGCGACGAAGCGCGTGAAAACCTCGCTTCCGTTCTCGAAGAGGGCTAAAACGCTGATCGATGGCGGGGCCGATCGAATATCGGCCCCGCTTTTTTGTTGTGCGTCATGTCCTGAAATGCAGCGGCGCAAGGGAGAATAGTCACTATGGCAACATATGATTTCGTATTCCGGGCCCTTGGGCTGGAGAGATGGTGCACCAGCGGAGGTGACAACGCGGCACCGATGTCGATGGAAGCGCTTGTTGCGCAAAGTTCGGGTGAAGAGGCGTCCACCTCGATATGGGAGCTGCCGTTCCCATCAATGGATCGGCTCAACGATGCCTGCCAGGCCTTTCCGCAGTCGCGTAATGTCACGCGCGGTCTTGAACAGGGGTTCCTCAACGTCAAGGATTCGATGAGTGTCGTTCTGGATCCGCTCACGCAGCCGCTTTCGTGGATGCTCGAAGCGGCGCTTTACGGAATTCTCAACACACCATGGTGGATCGTGATCCCTGGCCTGATGCTCATTGTCTGGCTGGTCTCGAAATCCTGGCAATTGCTGGCCTTCGTGGCGATCAGCCTGGGCGGGCTCGCCTTCATTGATTATTACAGCTACGCGATGCAGACTCTGGCGATCATCATGGTCTGCGCATTCTTATGCGTGCTGTTTGGCGTGCCAATCGGTATTGCGATGTCGCGATCCGACAAGATGCGCGCGGGCACCATACCAATTCTCGACATGCTGCAAACCTTGCCACCGTTCGTTTATCTCATTCCGCTCATCTTTCTGTTCTCGGTGACAGAGCCGAAACTCTACGGGATCGCGATCATACTTTATGCAATCGTACCTGTGATCCGGCTGACCGATCTGGGCATCCGCATGGTGGACGAGTCGGTGATCGAGGCGGCTGAGGCCTTTGGCATGACTGATCGGCAGAAGCTTTACGGGGTGCAGATCCCACTGGCGCTGCCCAACATCATGGCGGGCGTGAACCAGACCATCATGATGAGCCTTGCCATGGTCGTGATCGCGTCGCTTGTCTCGGCGCCGGGTCTGGGTGTTCTTGTGCTTCGGGGAATCAACAACCTCGAGCTGGGCGTCGGTCTGGTGTCGGGGCTCGGCATCGTGCTGCTTGCCGTGATGCTGGACCGCACGACCAAGGCCGCGCTCAACCGTATCAACGCCTCGCAGAAAGGCTGATCCATGATAAAGCGATCGGAAAAGAATACCAAGATTGCGATCCGCAACCTCTACAAGATCTTCGGAGCAGATCCAGAAAGTGTCCTTGGATATGTCAGGGACGGGATGTCCAAGGCTGAGTTGCTGGAAAAACACAACCATGTCCTGGGCCTGAACAACATCAATGTCGACGTCAAGGAAGGCGACATCACGGTGATGATGGGGCTCTCGGGTTCGGGCAAGTCGACGTTGATCCGCCACCTGAACCGCCTGATCGAGCCGACGGCCGGAGAGGTGGACCTAGACGGCGTCAACATCGTCGATCTCAGCGGCAAGGAATTGCGCCGCCTGCGTCGCGAAGAGATGTCGATGGTGTTCCAGCACTTCGCGCTTCTGCCGCATCGCACGGTGCTGGAGAATGCCGGCATGCCGATGGATGTGCGCGGCGTGCCCAAGTCCGAGTTCGAGGACGAGGCCAACAAATGGCTCGATCGGGTCGGCCTGAAAGGCGTCGGGGATCAATATCCCTTCCAGCTTTCAGGGGGCATGCAGCAACGTGTGGGCATCGCCCGCGCGCTCTGCTCCAACGCGCCGGTCATGCTGATGGACGAGGCGTTTTCGGCGCTCGATCCGCTGATTCGCACCGACATGCAGGAGTTGCTTCTGGAACTTCAGTCGGAGTTGCAGAAGACGGTGGTGTTCATCTCGCACGATCTCGATGAAGCGCTGAAACTGGCCGATCACCTCGTGATCCTGAAAGATGGCTATGTGGTTCAACAGGGTGAACCACAGGAAATCCTCATCGCGCCGAACGACGACTACATCGTCGACTTCATCTCGGACATCAACCGGGCCCGGGTACTGCGCGTGCGCTCGGTGATGGAAAAAACCGAACGTCCACCCGAAAACCCCGCAGGTGAAGTCGATGAAAACGACAACCTTGAATCGGTGATCGCGCGATCCGAAGGCGAAACGGCGCTGACCTATATCGTCACCCGAAATGGGAAGCAGATTGGCACACTGAAGATGACCAATCTCGTCAAGGCACTCGTGCCCACCGCAGCCTCCGAAGAGGGGCTTCGCACCAGTGCTGTGTGACGCGATGAGATGACGGTGGCAGGAACGCGCGTCACTGCCTGATTTACATCCGTATGTCACAAAATGCGGTTTCGATACAAGTGGTTCCGGATGCATTTCCGGGAAGTCCGGTCAGACGGTGCCGCCAGCCCGATGCGAGATACGCTGATGGTCGCCGCCAAAGAGTCGCGCGAGATTGCCTTTATTGCGAACAATTTCGGCGATTGGTTGTTTCACTGCCACATGCTCAGCCATTCGGCGTCAGGCATGCGGAAATGGGTACTGGTCACATGAAGTGGCGCATCCTTCCTTCGTTCTATCTGTACTGCCCGAGCGGCAGACTGTTCAGGTGAAAACAACAGCAGCCGATCAGGCGGACGGAGGACACTGGGATGAAGAAAGCACCGTCCTTGACCGGTGCCGCTATGACCGTGCCATTTTCGCGGCAACTTCTCGGGCAGGGCCTCGTGCAAGTGGCGCTGGTGGTTGATGTTCGGAAGGGTTTACAATGACGTGGCCATGTGAGCCCGATGAGGGTTCTCGATTCGAGGAGAGAATGATTTGCTGACGAGACGCCATTTCATCGTGACCAGCGCGGCTCTGTTCTCACTGCCCATTGCCGGGCCGCTCCTGGCCAGCACCCGGCCGACGGAGGCGCAGATGGCGGAGTGGGACGCGCAGGTGACGCCGCCGAATTATGATCCGGCCACCTCCAATCCCTGGGGTCTGCACCCGCGATTCCTCCCACAGCGGGTCACCGCCAACGACGGTTTGAAGCCCGGCGACATCCATGTCGATGCGATTGCGCGTTACCTATACCACATTGAGGAGGAAGGCACGGCGATGCGCTACGGTGTCGCTATCGCGCGTGGCAATCTTTACGAACCGGGCACCTACACGATCCGTCGCAAGGTGCGCTGGCCGCATTGGACCCCGACCCGGGGGATGATTGCCCGGGACCCGGAGCTTTACGCCGAGTTTGCAGACGGGATGGAGCCAGGCCCGAGCAACCCGCTGGGCTCGCGTGCGTTTTATCTTTTTGTCGGGGATCGCGATACTTATCTGCGCATCCACGGCTCGCCGCATCCCGGGTCTATCGGCGGGCGGGCCAGTTCCGGATGCGTCCGTATGGTCATGGCGCATATCAACGACCTTTATCCACAAGTCGATACCGGGGTCACAGCCCACCTGTATGCTCCTGAAGATTCCATTTCTGCCCAGAGTTAATTGGTCGCGAATGCCAATTCCGGCCAAGGCGCATTGTCCACCCGATCATATGACACCGGCTGGCGGCATACCGGACGTTTTTTCCCGGCCTTTTAGGCCCCTGCAGCCGTGCAGATCGGACGACCGTCCGATGTGCGCAATGGCAGAAGGGTCGTCTCGACCCGACCGGCGTGGAGATACCAATAGCATCCGTCCTCAGGACGCAGCCGCGCGGACTGCAGGTCCTGATAGGGCGCAGCGAGTGTCGCCACGGCCTCCGGCACAGTTGTGGAGCGACCCGCATTGCTATCGATCGGTGCGGCGCATGCGCCCAGTGTCATGGCACCTGCCAATACTATCAGTGACCGACTAATCATATCCGCTCTCATTCAGATGCCCCTTTGCCCCATTGCAACAAGGTGAAACCTATCCGGGTTCTCTTTAAACGGCAACATTCTGGACGTACTGTTCGGTGCTACGATCTCGCGCAGGATCTACGCTTGGTCGCGGTCGCTCAGTTGGTTCGCGTCGAGAAAGACCTGCATGCCTGTATACCGATCCGTGACGGCGACGGGAAGGGGCCCCAACGCCGGATTGGGCAGGACATGGATACAAGGGCTGGTTCCGGAAAAGTCGATTGCGAAAAATCTGAAAGAAATTCTGAGGCCGATCCGGAGGTGCCGGGGATTCATGACGCAGCGGACGGCGTGGCCGACGACGGGGCGAGACGGATTCTTCGAAACACGAAGGATCGGTGCGCCGGGCAGGGCGGCGGATACACATGGCCGGGTAACAATGCGCCTCTTGATTTCATTGGATTTTTTCGGTTCTTGGCTGGGGTGGTAGGAAGCCTTGACCCCCCTTGAACCCCATAGGCTTTCCCGACTCGTCAGCAGATCTGGGGCACTCTTTGGGGCGGAACGACCGTACTCCCGCGCCTCAGACGACAGGACCGAGGGAGCAGGGACGGGCACACAGACCGACAGTCAAGCCATGGCACTGGCATGCGTTTCGTCCGCATCTGCTTCGGCTTCACGACAGGACTTGCGACAACCAGCGCCTAAATTCCCAAGCGCTGTCCTTCTGCTGCTTCATTCCAAAACGCTCAGGACCGCTGTGCCCCGCTTCATAACCACACGCCTGACGTGGTCGCGAATGTCTTCCACCGAATGGTCAACAGCGAGTTCAACCACGCGCTCTCGACGACTACGCCGTTCCCGCCAATGGGCATAGGGATAATCAGAAATGCGGGCGAAAATGGTCTCGTCCCGAGGATGCGGCATCGGCTTGGTACAACCGCTGTTGATCGGACAGAGCCAGATCGAATCCCTATGTGCGTTAATGAGGGATCTCGTATCGACTTCAAGAACATCGTGCTCCCGGTCGCGATAGGCCTTGGCATTTGTCAGCTTGTGGAGACGTTCCTCCGAAAGCCAGAAGAAGGCTTTAGTGTTCAGCAGCTCATACCAATCCGCCGGAGAAAGGTGGTGGGGCAAAGCCCTTCTCAGCCCTTCATCACTCATTGGGATCTGGTCACGCACAACGGCCCGGGGCAAACCTTCACCTGTCACTTCAACGCTCCTTGGCCGATGTCGGCTTTCGATCTCAGTACGTTTTGGTGGCTGGACGGCGTAGTGGTCCAAGAGCGCACTCGTACTCAGCAGCCCATGCTGCCGAATCGATACCCACGAGCCCCGCTCTGCCATGTGGTACAGCGTCGGGCAGTTAGTTATCAGCTCTTCAAGTTCCGCTTCGGTCACCACGCCCTCCGGTCAATAACGTTGCGCCAATTGAAGTCGGTCGACAGTAGCGAGACGGGCCGACCTGATATTCTTTCGATCTCTTCAACGAAGCTGATCGTTTCCTGAGAGCCCGATTTGAAACTAATTGAGTGAGTTCAGCAGGTTGTGCTTCTGTTCGGTTGCAAAGCTGAACGGAGATCACGATGGCCTGGACCGAACTCACTCGCCGCCAGCATGCCCGAGCGGGTGGCAAATACGCAAGCGATTTGACAGACCCCGAATGGGCACTGATCGCGCCTTTCATGCCCGCACCCAAGACCACGGGCAGACCCCGCACGACAAGCTTGCGCGACGTGTTCGACGCGATCCTCTACATGGCGACGACCGGGTGCCAGTGGCGGATGCTGCCGAATGACTTTCCGCCGG
>NZ_FODS01000085.1 GCF_900110425.1 Salinihabitans flavidus
GAAAGAAGGCGCTTCACAGGACCCTGATCGAGCGGATCGAGGGGATCCCGCATAAAACCTATGCCGAGCCGTTCGTCGGTATGGGCGGGGTTTTCCTGCGCCGGCACTTCCAGCCGCAGCTCGAGGTGGCGAACGATCTGAACGGGGATATCGTCAATCTCTTCCGCATTCTGCAGCGCCATTATCCCCAGCTGCTTGATGTTATGAAATTCCAGATCACCGCACGGTCCGAGTTCGAGCGGCTGCGCAGGGTCGACCCTTCGACTCTCACCGATCTGGAGCGCGCGGCGCGGTTTCTATATTTGCAGCGGTTGGCGTTCGGCGGGCAGGTGAAGGGCGTGTTCGGGGTGGCGACGGATCGCCCGGCGCGGTTTTCCCTGTCGCGGCTGGAGCCGATCCTCGAGGCCGCGCATGAGCGGCTTCAGGGCGTGGTGTTCGAATGCCTGGACTGGTCCGAGCTGATTGACCGTTACGACGGGTCGAACACGCTCTTCTATCTCGATCCGCCCTACTTCGGGGGCGAGAACGACTATGGCAAGGGCATGTTCGATCGCGCGCAGTACAGTCGGATGGCGGGGCAGCTGCGCGATATTCGGGGCAGTTTCATTATGTCGATCAATGACAAGCCGGAGATCCGGGAGGCGTTTGCGGGCTTCGAGATCGACGAGGTTCGGCTCTCCTACACGGTCGCGCGCGAGGGTGGCGGCGGCAAGGTGCAAGAGCTGATCGTCTCGAATGTGGAGGCACGGGCGGGGCTGTTTTAGCCTCCCCGCTGGTCGGTTCAGTGGCACCGTGTGCGCCGCGCCGGGAGACGCAGTTCACAGCTTGGCGGGATAGGCGTCTGTATGGAAATGCGATTGCAGGAGGATGCTGGCGTAGTGTAGCAAAAACAGGAGAAAGTTGTGCGCCGCGCCAGCAGCGTCAACGAATGCATACATGGCGAGCTCTATTGCTAGTGTGGTTCTCCGATAGAATTTTCGACTGGGGGCCAAGCGGCTTGTCACTGAAACAAGAGAGAATGGCGAGGAATTCGTGATTTGAGCAGTGAGTTCGCGAGCCAGGGCAGCCTGTTTACGTCCGACTTTTTG
>NZ_FODS01000017.1 GCF_900110425.1 Salinihabitans flavidus
GGCAGCAATGTGTGCCGCCGGAACGCGACGATCATTGCCTCCTCTTCCTCGCTGAGAACGGTTGAACGCGTGGCTCTCGGGCCGGTCTTCTGATCCTCCACCGTCGCACGCTTGCGCCACTTCGCAACGGTCTTGGGGTTGATGCCCAGCTCCTTGCTCAGCTGCGCGAGCGAAGCTTGCGATCGCTGTATTGCAGCTCTGACAGCGTGCGTGGTCGTGGCGCTCCCGTGACGAACTTGTCCCATAATGCTTCCTTCCATTCCCGAGAAAGGATCGCACCATCAAACCATGGGATCAAACATCTAGGGGCTGGCCCCCTCGTCTTTGCAAAGCTAGGGTGAACCAACCGCAAAACTGCAAAGAAAGGGCGCCATGGCGACGCAGAAACTCTATGCCGGGGCAAAGCTGCGCGAGATCCGCCAGCGGCTCACGCTCACGCAAAAGGATTTCGCCGCCAAGCTCGGCGTGTCCCTGCCCTATCTCAACCAGATGGAGAACAACAACCGGCCCGTCTCCACCACCGTCGTTCTGGCGCTGGCGCAGGAGTTCGGCTTCGATGTCACGGAGCTTTCGACCGGCGATAGTGAGCGGCTGGTGTCGGATATGCGCGAGGCGCTGGCCGATCCGGTCCTGGCCGAGGTGGCGGTGCCGCTGGCCGATCTGCGGCTGACGGCCTCGAATGCGCCTGCGCTGGCGCGCGGCTTTCTCGAATTGCACCGCGCCTACCGGCAGACCCATGAGCGCCTTGCGTCCCTCGACGAGGCTCTGGGTCGGCAGGATGTGCAGATGCAGCCCAGCCCCTGGGACGAGGTGCGCGATTTCTTCCACTATTGCGACAACTATATCGACGCGGTGGACCGGGCCGCCGAACATTTCGCTGCGCGCGCCCCGGCGGCCGG
Source organism: Salinihabitans flavidus (assembly GCF_900110425.1). Classification (GTDB taxonomy): domain Bacteria; phylum Pseudomonadota; class Alphaproteobacteria; order Rhodobacterales; family Rhodobacteraceae; genus Salinihabitans; species Salinihabitans flavidus. The sequence goes on from NZ_FODS01000017.1 coordinate 900, forward strand.
CGGCATCCGCGCCGCCGCGATCCGGGCGCTGAACACCGCCGGGATCAGCGTGGAATTCACCGACACCGACGCGCTGCGCCACTACGATCCGGCCTCGAAAACCCTTCACCTGTCCACCCGCGCCGCGCCGCCCACGCAGCTCTTTCAGCTTCTGCTTCAGGTGGCGCTTCTGGAACGCAACGATCTGCTGGAGGCGACGCTCGATCTCGCGCGGTTCCAGACCGACGCCGCCCGCGCCATCGCCAAGATCGGGCTGGCCAACTATTTCGCCGGGGCCGCGCTCATGCCCTATGCGGTGTTTCTGGCCGCCGCGCAGGACACCCGCCACGATCTCGAAGTGCTCGCCAACCGCTTCTCAGCCTCCATCGAACAGGTGGCGCACCGACTGTCCACGCTGCAACGCCCCGGCGCCAAGGGGGTGCCCTTCTTCTTCGTGCGCGTCGATCAGGCTGGCACCATTACCAAGCGCCACTCTGCCGCGCGTCTGCAATTCGCGCGCTTCGGTGGCGCCTGCCCGCTCTGGAACGTGCACCGCGCCTTTGAGACCCCCGGCCGCTTCCTGCGCCAGCTTGCCGAAACCCCCGACGGGGTGCGCTATGTCAGCCTCGCACGCGACATCTCCAAACCCGGCGGACATTTCGGCGCGCCCGTGCGGCGCTATGCCATCGCCCTTGGATGCGAGGTCAAATATGCCGCCGCGCTGGTCTTTGCCGATCACATGGATATCGACAATCCCAACGCCTATGAACCCATCGGCATTTCCTGCCGCATCTGCGAAAGGCGCGACTGCCACCAACGCTCCGTCCCGCCGCTCGAACGCCAGTTGACCATAAACGAGAACGAACGCCACACCCTGCCCTATGAGGTCGGCTGAGCGGTCCTGCCCGTCTTCTCGGGTGGAAAATACCTCGGGGGTCCGGGGTCGCCGTCCCCGGCGCACGCAGGCTGCGCGCCGCAAGGCGCTCGATCCGGAAACACCCGCCCGTCAACCGAAGGACCTTGAAGCGTTCTGCAAAGCCACGAAAACCCCACCCCTGTCAGATCGGAGACATGAAAAACTCATGCGACGTGTGATCCGTGTCATCGTCCTGACCGCCGCCGTGCTGATCGCCGGCCTGGCGCTCTCGGGCCATGTGGAACGCTGGGTGCTCTACCCGTTCGATCCGGCGCGCGTGGCGCCGGAGGATGTCGGGCTGGCCGGTGTGACGGTGCGCGAGGTCGAAAGCGGCGGCGAAACGCTGGTGGTCTGGACCGCCCCGCCGCGCCCGGGACAGCCGGTGGTCGTCTACTTTCACGGCAATGCCGGCAATCTCGCAGCGCGCGCGGGCCGGTTCCGGCGCTTTCGCGCGCGGGGCTACGGGCTCATCGCGCCCGGCTATCGCGGCTCGTCCGGCAGCAGCGGCACGCCCACGCAGGCCGCGCTTGTGGCGGATGCGGGCGCGGTGCTGAACGCCACCGCCGATCTGTCAGGCCCGCGCCTGTTCTATGGCGAATCGCTGGGCGCGGCGGTGCTGACGCAGGTGCTCGGTCAAAGTCGGGGCGGGGCCCAGCCCGCGGCGGTGGTGCTGGAGGCGCCTTTTGCCTCCCTTGCCACCCTGGCCGCGGGAATGCATCCGGCACTGGCCCCGCTGTCCACCCATCTCGAAAACCGCTGGGACAGCCTTCGCCATGCCGATCCGGGGCTGTCCGCGCCGCTTCTGATCCTGCATGGTGATCGGGACACGCTGATCCCGATAGACGAGGGGCGGCGCCTTTTCGACGCCGCCCCGTCTCGGGCCAAACACTTCCTTGCCGTTCCGGGCGCCGGTCACACCGATCTGTGGCGTTCTGACACCCTGCCCCGGCTGTGGCGTTTCATCGACGCTCAGGCGGTCTCTGTCAGATAGCGATAGATCTCGTCCTTGAGCGCCGCGCGCTCCTTGCGAAGCTGCCCCTCGGCCAGATCCTCGAGCGGCTCGACGTTGGTTTCCGCCCGGTGCACCCGACGGTTGAGATCGTGATAGGCGTCCGACAGCTTGCCGAAATGGGCATCCTTGCCCTTCAGCGCGCGCATCTTCTCCACCAGATCGGGGAATTCCTCGGCCAGTTCGTGCGGGGTATGGGACATATCTGTTCGCTCCTTCTTGTCTGCTATGGCTGATACTAGGCGCCCGGCCCCGCGTCCACATTGACCCCGATCAAACGGGCGGCGCGGGAACGCAAAAAATCACCTTTGCATCTCCTGCCAGCCCGGATGCACCCAGGGCACGTCATTGGCCGGTGGCAGCATCCCGCGCCCGAGGATGTGATCGGCCGCCTTCTCGCCCGTCATGATCGACGGCGCGTTAAGATTGCCGTTGGTGATGCGCGGAAAGATCGAACTGTCGGCCACCCGCAGCCCCTCCACCCCGATCACGCGGGTCTCGGGGTCCACCACCGCGCCCGGGTCGTCCGCCGCGCCCATCCGGCAGGTGCCGCAGGGATGATAGGCGCTCTCCACATGCTCGCGGATGAAGCCGTTCAACTCCTCGTCCGATCGCACCGCGTCGCCGGGCTGAATCTCGTGTTTGACGAAGGGCCGGAACGCCTCCTGCGCGAAGATCTCGCGGGTCAGGCGGATACAGGTGCGGAAATCGTCCCAGTCCGACTCCTGCGACATGTAGTTGAAGCGGATCTCCGGCGCGGCCGACGGATCGCGCCCGGCCAGTGTGACCGCCCCGCGCGAGGCGCTGCGCATCGGGCCGACATGGGCCTGAAAGCCGTGCCCCTCGGCCGCCGCCTTGCCGTCATAACGCACCGCGATGGGCAGGAAATGATACTGGATGTCAGGATAGGCCACGCCCGCCCGCGAGCGGATGAATCCCGCGCTTTCGAACTGGTTCGACGCGCCGAGACCGCGCTTGCCGAGAAGCCAGCGCGCGCCCACCAGCGCCTTGCCCCACAGGTTCCAGTAACGATAGAGCGTGATCGGCTGCGATGACGCCATCTGGACATAAAGCTCCAGATGATCCTGAAGGTTCTGCCCCACGCCGGGGCGGTCCGCGATCACCTCGATCCCGTGCTCGGCCAGATGCGCCGCCGGCCCGATCCCCGACAGCATCAGAAGTTTCGGCGAGTTGATCGAACTGGCCGACAGGATGACCTCGCGCCGCGCATACACCACCTCGCGGCGCCCGCCCCGCTCGATCTCCACGCCCACGGCGCGGCCCTGTTCGATCACAACGCGGCAGGCCAGCCCCCGCAGCAACTCGCAGGTGTCCCGCTTCAGCGCCGGCTTGAGATAGGCGCTGGCCGCCGACCAGCGCCGCCCCTTGTGCACCGTCATGTCCATCGCGCCAAAGCCTTCCTGCATCGCGCCGTTGTAATCGTCGGTGCTCTGGTATCCCGCCTGCGCCCCGGCCGTCACGAAGGCCGCGTGCAGCGGGTTGTCGCGCGGCCCGCGCGTGACATGCAGCGGCCCGTCCGTGCCGCGCCAGCCCGCGTCGCCGCCATGCCCGCCATCGTCCCATGTCTCCATGCGCTTGAAATAGGGCAGCACGTCGGCATAGCCCCAGCCCGCCGCGCCGCTGTCCTTCCAGTGGTCGTAATCCCCGGCATGGCCGCGCACATAGACCATCCCGTTGATCGAGGACGACCCGCCGATCACCTTGCCGCGCGGACAGGCCAGCCGCCGTCCGCCCAGATGCGGCTCCGGCTGCGAGCGGTAGCCCCAGTCATAGCGCGCCATGTTCATCGGATAACTGAGCGCGCCGGGCATCTGGATGAACGGCCCCGCATCGCTTCCGCCATGCTCGATGATCAGAACGCTGCGCCCCGCCTCCGACAGGCGATAGGCCAGCGCGCATCCGGCAGAGCCCGCGCCCACGATCACGTAATCGGCATTCATTCCCGGCCCCTTCGGCTTGCGGTCCCGCCGACACGTCGCCCCATGCGACGCCGCGAGAAATTAAACTGTTCATATCATTTCTTGAATACTCATACAATTTTTATCAGAACAATCGGGATTGCATGTCCCGCGCCGCGCGGCAAAACTGCCCGCATGAGCCGCAAACGCATCCGCGACATCCGCAACGAGGAACTCATCGACGCCGCCATCACCGCGGTGCACAAGCGCGGCTACGCGGTTGTGACCATGGCGGAAATCGCGCAGGAGGCCGGCGCCTCCGCCGCCTCGATCAACTATTACTTCGGCTCCAAGGAAAGGCTGATGGAGGCGACGATGCGCCGCCTTCTGTCAACGCTGCGCGCCGCCCTGCTGGACCGCTATGAGCACGCGACAACCCCGCGCGAGCGGCTGCTCGCGGTGCTGGACGCCAATTTCGACGACCGCCTGTTCACGGTCGAGCAATGCAGCCTGTGGATGCAGTTCTGGGCCAACGCCCCCTATTCGGCGAGCCTTGCGCGGCTGCACCGCATCAACCGCCGCCGGGTGCAAAGCCATTTCCGCGCCGAGCTGCGCGCGCTCGTGCCCGCCCCGCGCCGCGAGACGGTGCGCGAGGCGCTGCAATGCTACATGGACGGTGTCTGGCTGGAGGCCGCGCAATCGCCCGCCCCGCTCGATCCCGCCCGCGCCCGGCAGGGCGCGCGCCGCGTGGCGGGCCTGTTGCTCGACACGCCCCCCCCGGCCTGATCGCCGCTCCTCACTCCCCGCGCGGAAAGCGCTGGTTCTCTTCGAGCACGTTGAGATCCATGTGGTTGCGCATGTAGCGGTCCGAGGCATCGCGCAGCGGCTGGTAATCCCACGGGTAATAGCCGCCCTGCCGCAGCGCCTCATAGATCACCAGCCGCCGCGCCTGGCTCTCGCGCACCTCCGCGTCGAACCGTTCCAGATCCCAGCGTTCGGCGGCGGCGATGCGGAAGCGCTCGATCACCTCGCTGTGCGCCGGATCGGCCGCCAGATCATTCCGCTCCTGCGGGTCGGCCTCCATGTCGTAGAGCTGTTCGGGATCAATCGCGCAGTTGGTGTATTTCCACCGCCCCACCCGCAGCGCCACCATCGGCGCATAGGAGGCTTCGGCGGCATACTCCATCGCCGCCGGGCTCTTGCGCGGCCCGCCCGACCCCAGCGGCACAAGGCTCTCGCCGGTGGTCCATGGCATCACCTCCTCCATGCTCACGCCCGCCAGCTCGCACAGCGTCGGGCACACGTCGATCGTGCTCACCGGCGCCTCAACGCGCCCCGGCGTCATTCCCGGCGCTGCCACCATCAGCGGCACCCGCGCCGACCCCTCGTAGAACGACATCTTGAACCAGAGCCCCCGCTCGCCGAGCATGTCGCCGTGATCGCTCACGAACAGGATGATCGCCTCCTGCCGCGTCGCCTCCAGCGCCTCCATCACCTCGCCGATCTTGTCGTCGAGATAGGAGATATTGGCGAAATAGGCGCGCCGCGCGCGGCGGATATTCTCTTCGGTGATGTCATAGCTGCGCCAGTCGTTGGCGTCGAAGATGCGTTTGGAATGGGGATCCTGATCGTCATAGGGGATCGCCCCGACCTCCGGTTGAAGATGCTCGCAATCCTCGTAAAGATCCCAGTATTTGCGCCGCGCCACATAAGGGTCATGCGGATGGGTGAAACTCACCGTCAGGCACCAGGGCCGCGCGTCCAGACCGCGCGACAGGTCATAGATCTTCTGCACCCCCTGAAAGGCGACATCGTCGTCATACCCCATCTGGTTGGAAATCTCCGCTACCCCGGCGCCGGTGACCGACCCCATGTTGTGATACCACCAGTCGATGCGCTCTCCGGGTTTGCGGTAATCGGGGGTCCAGCCGAAATCGGCCGGATAGATATCGGTGGTCAGCCGCTGCTCGAAGCCATGAAGCTGATCGGGCCCGACGAAGTGCATCTTGCCCGACAGGCAGGTCTGATACCCCGCCCGGCGCAGATGATGGGCGTATGTCGGGATCGAGGAAGTGAATTCGGCGGCATTGTCGTAAACGCCGTTCTGGCTCGGCAATTGCCCCGACATGAAGGCCGCCCGCCCCGGCGCGCACAGCGGGCTGGCGGTATAGGCATTGGCGAACCGGGTGGACCGCTGCGCCAGCTTGCGCAGGTTCGGCGCGTGCAGCCACTCGGCCGGCCCGTCGGGAAACAGCGTCCCGTTGAGCTGGTCCACCATGAAGATCAGGATATTCGGTCGTGTCATCGTCGCGCCTCGCCATTGCCGGGAAACCGGGGCGACGCGCATCGCCCGCCAGCCCCCTCGGACACCGTTCTGGGATAGAACGCGGCGGTTTGGCAACCCCCGGCGCATCGGGGGCGGGCGCCGCTCAGCTCTTGGTCGCGCCCACAAGCGGCGTGATATGCCGCCGCCGCAGCACCGCCTCGCGCCATGTGATGAAGCTGACCGCCGCGATGATCAGACCGCCGCCCGCCACGACCCAGACATCCACACCCTCGCCGAACACCAGCCAGCCCAGCAGCACCGCCCAGACCAGTTGCAGGAAGCTGACCGGCTGTGTCACCGTCACCGGGGCCGAGGCAAAGGCCAGCGTCATCGCGTAGTGGCCCGCCGTGGCGAAGAAGGCGACAAGAAACAGGATCGCCAGATCGAAGAGCGTCGGCGTCACCCAGACCATGATCGCCGTCGGCGCCAGCCCGATCGTCACCGTGATCGACAGCATCGCCACCACGATCCCCGCGCTCACCTCGCCCGACATGCGCTTGGCCAGAAGATAGCTGCCCGCGAAGGTCACCGCCGTGACCAGCATCGCCAGATGCCCCGGGCTGATCTCGCGGAAACCGGGGCGCAGGATGATCGCCGCCCCGACAAGAGCGACGACAACCGCCGCGATCCGCCGCGCCGCCAGCGCCTCGCCCAGAAACAGCGCCGCCCCGATGGTGACATAGACCGGCGAGAGATAGTTCATCGCCGTCACCTCCGCGATGGGGATCTGCGTCATCGCATAGAACCAAAGCGCCACGCCCAGCGAATGAAACGCCCCGCGCAGCCCGAAAAGCCCAAGCTGCCGGCGACTGAGCCGGACGCGCAGCAAGGGGCGAATCACCGGGATCAGGAACACCAACCCGAGCAGGTAGCGCAGGAACGCGCTCTCGGCGGCGGGCACGCGCGGGCCGAGATACTTCACAAGCGCAGTGACGGCGACGAAATTCGCCCCCGCCAGCAGCATCCACAGCACGCCCCGAACCGGGTGGCTGGCGGCTGGCCTTGCTATCGCATCATCGCTCATGTGCCATAAACACCAGCTTTGGCCGGGAATGTCGAGATGCCGAACAGGTTAAGCAGATTGGCCCGTTCGCGGCGGATCCGGGCCGCGCCGCACGTTCCGTCGACCGTGCCCATTCGCCCCTTGGCACCGACGCGATACCGACAAAATACCGACGTTTTACCGACGTGGGTTTTCCAGCGTTCGCAAGGGCTTGGGTCGAGTCGCCCCTATTGCGTCACAAGCCGCGCGGCAATCGCCCACATCACCAGCCCCACCCCGGCATCGAGCATCCGCCACGCACGCGGGCTGGCAAACACCGGCCGCAAGAGCTTCGCGCCGTAGCCCAATGAAAAGAAGAAGAAAAAGCTTGCCGCCACCGCGCCCGCCCCGAACATCCATGCCGGCTCGTATTGCGCCGACAGCCCGCCCAGAAGCACCACGGTATCGAGATAGACATGCGGATTGGCCCATGTCAGCATCAGGCAGGTCGCCACCGCCCGCCAAAGCCCCGGCGCCGCGCCCCGCGCCGCCTCCAGCGCCTGCCCGCCACGCCACGCCGCCCGAAGGCTCATCCCCCCGTAAACAATAAGGAAAATCGCCCCGCCCCAGCGCGCCACATCGACGACCCACGGCAGGCTGAGCACCAATGCGCCAAAGCCCGCGACGCCAAGCGCGATCAGCACCGCATCCGACACCGCGCAGACCAGAACCAATGCGAGAACATGCTCCCCGCGCAATCCCTGCCGCAGGATAAAGGCATTCTGCGCCCCGATCGCAAGGATCAGGGACAGCCCAAGAACAAAGCCCGCTGCCGCCGCACCCATGCCCGCCCCGCCTTCTGTTGCGCCGGGCCTGCAGGTTGCGGCGCCGGATTAACGCGATCTCAACACCTTCCTGTCAGAGGTGACAGACAGACAAAACGCGCCCGTCGTCAGGTGTTGAACAGGAAATGCACCACGTCGCCGTCCTGCACGGTATAGGCCTTGCCCTCAGCGCGCATCTTGCCGGCCTCCTTGGCGCCCTGCTCTCCCTTGCAGGCGACATAATCGTCATAGGCGATCGTCTCGGCCCGGATGAATCCCTTTTCGAAATCGCCGTGGATCACCCCCGCGGCTTGCGGCGCGCGCGTGCCCTCCCGGATGGTCCAGGCGCGCGCCTCCTTGGGGCCGACGGTGAAGTAGGTCTGAAGGTTCAAAAGCTCGTATCCCGCCCGGATCAACCGGTCGAGCCCCGGCTCCTCAAGGCCCATCTCCTCAAGGAACATCGCCGCTTCCTCAGGGTCGAGCTGGCTGATCTCCTCCTCGATCCGGGCTGAAATGATGACATGCGAATTGCCCTGCGCGGCGGCCATCTCGGCCACGCGCCGGGAATGGTCGTTGCCGTCGGCGGCTTCCGCCTCGGCCACGTTGCACACGAAAAGAACCGGCTTCGTCGTCAGAAGCTGAAGCATCGTCCACGCCTTCGCGTCCTCTTCCGCGACCTCGACCACCCGCGCCGGCTGCCCGTTCTCGATCGCCTCCTGCGCCTGCGCCAGAAGCCGATCCTGCTGCTGGGCCTCCTTGTCGTTGCCCTTGAGCTTGCGCTGGAGGTTGGCGCGCCGCTTCTCGATGCTTTCCAGATCGGAAAGCATCAGCTCGGTCTCGATCACCTCGGCGTCGGAGACCGGATCGACACGGCCCTCCACATGGGTGACGTCGCTGTCCTCGAAACAGCGCAGCACATGCGCGATGGCGTCCACCTCGCGGATATTGGCGAGAAACTGGTTGCCAAGCCCCTCGCCCTTGCTGGCGCCCTTCACCAATCCGGCAATATCGACAAAGGTCATCCGCGTGGGCACGATCTGGCGCGAGCCGGCGATTTTCGCCAGCGTCTCCAGCCGCGCGTCAGGCACGGCCACGTCGCCGACATTCGGCTCGATGGTGCAGAACGGGAAATTGGCCGCCTGCGCCGCGGCGGTGCGCGTGAGCGCGTTGAACAGCGTTGACTTGCCCACATTGGGCAGCCCCACGATCCCCATCTTGAAGCCCATTGCCGGCCCTCCTAGTCGTTGCCGCGCCGCTTCTATGCCGCAAAGGGGCCGCACGCAAGCGGTGCGCCGGGCCTGCCGGGCCACGCCTGCGGCGATAAATGCCCCGGCCCGGCGCGCGAGGATTGCGCGAGGCCCGCTTTTGCGGCAATGGACAGGGCAGCCGCAGAAGAAGGACCGCAGGGATGAGCCGCATCGACGCCAAGTTCGCAGAGCTGAGAACCGAAGGGAAAAAGGCGTTCGTCGCCTACGTCATGGCAGGCGATCCCGACTACGCCACCTCGCTCGATCTGGTGAAGGGGCTGCCCGGCGCGGGCGTGGACATCATCGAACTGGGTCTGCCCTTCACCGATCCGATGGCCGACGGCCCGACGATTCAGCGGGCCGGACAGCGCGCCCTCGAAGGCGGCATGACCCTGCAAAAGACCCTCGATCTGGTGACAGAGTTCCGCAAGGACGATGCTACCACGCCAATCGTGCTCATGGGCTACTACAACCCGATCTACAATCGCGGCGTGGAGCGGTTCCTCGACGACGCGAAAACCGCCGGCATCGACGGGCTGATCGTGGTGGACCTGCCGCCCGAGGAAGACGAAGAGCTTTGCATCCCGGCGCAGAAGGCCGGGCTCAACTTCATCCGGCTGGCCACCCCGACCACCGACGACAAACGCCTTCCCAAGGTGCTGGAGAACACCTCCGGCTTCGTCTATTACGTCTCGATCACCGGGATCACCGGCGCGGCGGCAGCGGACGCCGGCGACGTGGGCCCCGAAGTGACGCGCATCAAGGCGCAGACCGATCTGCCGGTGATCGTCGGCTTCGGCATCCGCACACCGCAAAGCGCGCAGGCCATCGCCGCGGTCGCGGATGGCTGCGTCGTCGGCTCGGCCATCGTGGCCGAGATGGCGGCGGGCAAGCCGGTCGAAGAGGTCACGGCATTCGTCCGCTCTCTGGCGGCGGGCGCGCATCGGGCCTGATCCGGGCAGGTATCTGTATTCGAAGATTTTTTTGCAACTCTGCCGCCCGCAGGGCTTGAACGCGGCGTTGATCATTCAAATATTGTCGGTGCGGGCGGCGGATGCCGGAGCGCCGCAGGGACGAAGCGCCCCGGCGCCACCTGCCCCGCTCGCCACGCGATGTCTGCTTTTGACGAGACGAAAGGAGGTACGCGATGAACATTCAAAGCCTTGCACCCTGGACCCACAGCGAACCCGCACAGTGGCAGCGCGAGCGTGACCCGTTCATGACGCTGCAGCAGCAAATGAACCGGCTGTTCGACGACGCCTTTCGCGGCGTTGGCGGCAGCGCTGCGGCGCGCGGCGTGTGGCCCGCCGTGGACGTGACCGACAACGGCGATCATCTCCGGGTCGATGCCGAAGTGCCCGGCCTGAACGAAGACGATCTTGAGGTGACGCTCAAGGATGGCGTGCTGACGCTCAGCGGCGAGCGCCAGACCGAGAACGCCGATGCCGACAAGCGCATCACCGAGCGGTTCATGGGCCGCTTCGTGCGCCAGATCCCGCTGGGGTTCGAGGTCGACGAAGACAACGTCAAGGCCAGCTTCGATAATGGCGAGCTGACCATTACGCTGCCCAAGACGAACGGCGACGGCGCCAAGCGAATCGAGATCGGCAAGGCGTCCTGATCGGCGCCGGTGCCGGTCGACAGCGGCGGGCCCCTGTCGGCGCGCTTTTTTCATGCGACCAGAGTCCTGCGATCAGTCGCACCGCCTGCGCGGCAAGCGGTGTGCATTGCGTCTCGGGACGGGCTTCGGTAAACCTTCTTTACCAATCACGTGAAGAGGCCGACATGCCCGTCATCACCTGTATAGACGACCTCAAACGCCTCTATCAGCGCCGCGCCCCGCGCATGTTTTACGACTACACCGAAAGCGGAAGCTGGACGGAACAGACCTTCCGCGAGAACACCAGCGATTTCGCCGACATCCGCCTGCGGCAGCGGATCGCGGTGGACATGTCGGGCCGTTCGACCGCCAGCACCATGATCGGAGAGGACGTGACCATGCCGGTCGCCCTCGCGCCGGTGGGGCTGACGGGGATGCAATGCGCCGACGGGGAGATCAAGGCCGCCCGCGCCGCAGAGGCGTTCGGCGTGCCCTTCACCCTCTCCACCATGTCGATCAACTCGATCGAGGATGTGGCCGAGGCGACGACCAAACCCTTCTGGTTTCAACTCTACACCATGAAGGACGAGGATTTCCTGCGCCGCCTGATCGAACGGGCGAAGGCCGCGCACTGCTCGGCGCTTGTCATCACGCTGGACCTCCAGATCCTCGGACAGCGGCACAAAGACATCCGCAACGGCCTTTCCGCCCCGCCCAAGCTCACCCCCGCGACGATTGCCAACCTGATGACGAAATGGCGCTGGGGCATCGGGATGCTCGGCGCCAAACGGCGGCATTTCGGCAATATCGTCGGCCATGTCGAAGGCGTCAGCGACGCGGCCAACCTCGGCGCATGGACTGCCGAACAGTTCGACCCCTCGCTTGACTGGGCCAAGGTCGCCAAGCTCAAGGAGATGTGGGGCGGCAAGGTGATCCTGAAGGGCATTCTCGACGCCGAGGATGCGCGCATGGCGTTGAAGGTCGGCGCCGATGCGATCGTGGTCTCCAATCACGGCGGACGGCAGCTCGATGGCGCGCTCAGCGCGATCCGCGCCCTGCCCGCGATCCTCGATGCGGTCGGCGACAAGGTCGAGGTGCATCTCGACAGCGGCATCCGCTCGGGTCAGGACGTGCTCAAGGCGCTGGCGCTGGGGGCGAGGGGCACCTACATCGGGCGCGCCTTCGTCTACGGTCTGGGCGCGATGGGCCAGGCCGGCGTCGAGACTGCGTTGGAGGTGATCCGCAAGGAACTCGACACCTCAATGGCGCTCTGCGGCCGGCGCAATGTCACCGATCTCGATCGCGACGTGCTGCTGATCCCCGAGGATTTCGAGGGACGCTGGCAGGACTGATCGCACGCTTTGACAGCAACCCGCCAGCGCGCGATAGTCATGAAAAAACGGGGCCCGCGCGCGTGCAGATCTTCATCAAGCAGAACCTCGCCATGCTGGCGGTGCCCAAGACAGGCTCCACCGCCTTCGAAATGGCCCTCCGGCGCGAGGCTGACATCATCTTCGCCAAGCGGCGCAAGCACATGACCGCCGGGCAGTTTCACCACAAATGCGCCCCCTTTCTCGCAGAGATGTATGATGCCCGGCCGGAGCGGATGGCCGTGATGCGCGATCCGGTCGAACAGATCCGAAGCTGGTATCGCTACCGCGCCGCGCCGCGCCTCAAAGGGCAGGTCAACAGCGCCGCCGGACAGAGCTTCGACGACTTCGTGCGCGACGTGATCTCGGACGCCCCGCCCCCGCCCGCACAGATCGGAAGCCAGCACCGCTTTCTCACGCTGAGCGACGGCACCCTGCCGCTGCATCACCTGTTCGCCTATGAACGGCAGGCCAAGCTGCGCGCCTTTCTCGAAGAACGGTTCGGCAAGCCGCTCGACATTCGGCGCAAGAATGTCTCCCCCCCCATCGACGCCCCTCTCTCACCCGAGGTGGCGGCCCGCCTGAAAGCCGCCCGCCCCGGGGAATTCGCCCTCTATGACCGGCTGATGGAGGCAGGCGGGCACCTGCGGCAATCGGCCGTCTGATCGCGCGCGTCTGGCGCGGTTTTCCCCGCCTGCCCCCTTGTCAAATCCCCGACCCTGGGCTATGCGCTGCGCTTCACGCGGGGTTACAGCCTTGGAGGAACCCCGCCCGAACATATGGAGTTTACAAAATGGCTGGACAGATCCCAGATCTTCACGCCGAGGTCCGGACGGGGACAGGCAAGGGCGCCGCTCGTCAAGCACGCCGCGATGGCATGGTCCCCGGTATCGTCTTTGGAGGCGACAACGACCCTCTTCCGATCAACATCCCCTTCAACGCGCTGATGAAACGGCTCAATCAGGGCCGGTTCAAATCGACCCTGTTCAACCTGAAGGTCGACGAAGCGGAAGATGTGCGCGTGATCTGCCGCGATGTGCAGCGCGATGTCGTGAAGGATCTGCCCACCCACTTCGACCTGCTGCGCCTACGCCGCACCACGCAGATCAACCTCTTCATCCATGTCGAGTTTCTCAACGAAGAGACCTGCCCCGGCCTGAAACGCGGCGGCGTTCTGACCATCGTGCGCCCCGATGTGGAGCTGAAGGTGACCGCCGGCGACATTCCCGAAAAGATCGTCGTCGATCTGGCCGGGCTGGACATCGGCGACACGATCACCATTTCCTCGGTCGATCTGCCCGCCGGCGCGAAACCGACGATCGACCGCGATTTCGTGATCGCCAACATCTCCGCTCCGTCCGGACTGCGCTCGGAGGATGCCGCCGAGGACGAGGAAGACGCCGCAGAGGCCGAAACCGAAGAGACCGCGGAGGAGTAATCCTCTCCCTGCCAGTCAGAACACACCCGAACGCGGCCCCCCCGGGGCCGCGTTCTTTTCATGCCCCTCGGTCCCTGACGCGCCGGAACCCGAGGATCCGGCCCGTCGATGTCACCGGATCATAGGTCAGCCCCGAGCGTGACATGCAATCCACGATTTTCTTGACCACGCTGTCGGGATACCGCTTCGGATGCAGTTCCAGCACCACGAAGCGCACGAACGGCGGCCAGGATCGGTCGAACAGGAACCGCTCCGCCCCTTCGATATCCATGATCACGAAGCGCGGCCGATGCAGCATCAGCAGATCGCCGAGCCGCAGCGCCGGCACCTCTTCGGCCCCCTCGCGCGCAGTGTCGGACATCAGGATGCTGCCGCCCCAGAACAGCGCGCCGGCGTTGAACGCCAGCGTTTCCGACTGCAGATCACCCTCGCTGACCGCGCCGTGAATGAGTGTCACCGCATCCGCCCCGTTGAGCGAGAGATTGTGGCGCACCACGTCAATCATCTTCGGGTTGGCCTCGACACTCACCACGTTTTCCGGCCCCGCCAGCCGGGCGCACAGCGCCGTGACATACCCGAGCCCCGCCCCCAGTTCGAGAACCGGCATCCCCGCGCGCACCCGTTGCATCACGGCACGGGCCTCATGCACCTCGTAGGCCCCGCGCGACAGCCGGTCCGCGATCGCACTCTCCTGCAACCACTCCGGCAGTTCCAGCCTGACATCGTTGAGCGTGTATTGCCTCACCGTCCCCCCCTGCCCCTTTGATTGATTCCTACGGGGCGATTGCGTATATCGCAAGCCAATCGGGCAACAGGCAGGGGCAAGGCGTGATGCAACTCTTCGTGGGGCTGGGCAATCCCGGCGCGAAATATGCCCGTAACCGGCACAACATCGGCTTCATGGCCGTGGACCGGATCGCGGAGGATCATGGCTTCGGCCCGTGGAAAGCGCGGTTTCAGGGACAGTTGACCGAAGGCCGCCTCGGCGACGAAAAGGTGCTGCTGCTCAAGCCGGAAACCTACATGAACCTGTCGGGCCAATCGGTGGGCGAGGCGGTGCGCTTCTACAAGCTCACCGCGCAGGATGTCACCGTTTTCCATGATGAACTGGACCTCGCCCCCGGCAAGTTGAAGGTGAAACAGGGCGGCGGACATGCCGGCCACAACGGGCTGCGCTCCATCGGGCAGCATATCGGCGCCGACTTTCGCCGCGTGCGGCTCGGCATCGGTCATCCCGGTCACAAGGATCTTGTCTCGGCCTATGTGCTGCATGATTTCGCCAAGGCGGACGACGGCTGGCTCGACGATCTGATGCGCGGCATCGCCGACGGCGCCCCGCATCTGGCCACAGGCGACGGTGGCAAATTCACCAATGCCGTGGCGCTGCGCATGGGGCCGCCCGCCGGCAAACCCGACAAGACGCCGGACAAGCCCGCGAAAACGCCTCCCCCACCGCCAGACAAGGCCGGGCCGGACACGCCCAGCCCGCAGGAGGAGGACCGGCGCTCGCCCCTGCAAAAGCTCGCCGACAAGTTCCGCTAGCGCGCGCGCTCCATCGGATTCATTCTGCCCGGGCCGCGTGCGACCCCAACGCGCAAACTCACGGCGCGGCACGCGCCGCCGCGCCGCGCCCGGCCTAGCCGGACCCGGCCCTGACCTTTGGGCAGCGGTCGGACTGGTCCTGATCCTGAAGCACGCTACGGCGCGAGGTCTTGAAATCGCCCCGCACGTGATCCCACCAGTAGCCGAGATAGGATTTATCGGCGCGGGCGCTGAACACCTCGGGCGCACCCTCCGCCAGATCGGGAAGCCGGGTCCATGCGACATTGGGGAACGTGTGGTGTTCGTTGTGATAGCCGGTGTTGAAAAACAGCCGGTTGACCCATCCATAGGTGGACCGGGTCGGCGTGTGCACATCATCCCCGGCATGCTCGCTCAGCGATTGGCCAAGGTTGCTGATGCCGAACTTGCCCAGAAAGATCGACAGCGCCCAGTTGTGATAGAGCCAGCCCCAGACCCCGAAGAGCAGCAGCAGCGCGACATTCATCGCCAGCGACCAGCCGATGAAAAGACGCATCTGCCAGCGCGGCGCGGAGGACGCTCCGATCCGGCGCTGCCGGTCGTGGACCTCATGCCCGGTCAGGCGCTTGTAGAGACGCGGGAAAATCTCGTCGCTGATGATGAAGCCGAAGGGCAGAAGATGCACGATCAGCGTGGCCACCGTCAGCACCCGTTGCAGGCGCGGATGATCGCGGATCACCATATCGCGCGCCTTGAAGGCGCAAAGATCCTCATGCTCGTAATCGCGTTCATAGTCTCCGATGAACGGGTGATGGCTCGACAGGTGCTCGTGCTGATAGATGAGTTGCTTGCCGAAGGAGGCAAGGATCGTCTCAAGGCCAAGATCGAAGGCCAGCTTCGCCCGGTTGCCGCGAAAGATCAGCCGGTGCGCCGTCTCATGCACCAGCGATCCGGCCGCGTGAATGACGAACTGCCCCAGACAGAAGGCGGCCAGGAACACCACCAGAAGGTTGCTGCCCGACACGGCCCATGCCACCCCCCAATGCACCGCCAGTAGCACCGGAACGGCCAACACGGTCCGGCGGTCCGGTCCCGAAAGGCGGCGCAGCTCGGGATGCCCGGCCAGCGCCTCCTTGCGCATCTGCAAATGCCGCCGCGATTGCGGCGAGATGCTCGCGCGGTCACTCTCGACGGTGGTCTGCGCGCTCGCAGCCTGCCTGATGTCTGCCACTTTATCCGCCTGCCTGTTTTCATGGTGCCCGCCTTCATTCCTCAGGCGCAACCGGGCCAAGATGCCCGCAGGCGGTTGCAAGATCAAGCGCCGACACACATGGACCGGCTGGCAAAGGGACCACCGCGGTCGATACACACCGCCCGCCTCTTCACCTTTGCCATATACTCATCGCGAAGCGTTCGGAAAATCCGCCGTCCGCGGCTCCGGTCTTCGTCCAACCAGCCGGCAAACAGAAAATCGGGGACCGCCCGGGATCGCCGCGCCGTCTCACGCGCTCTTGGCCCTGCCCACCGAACGCCCCTTTACCCGGACAGAATCCCGATACCGGCACCGACGCGATACCGACGTGATACCGACGTTTTACCGACATGGGTTTTCCTGCAAAAACAGGGAATTAACCAGATTCGCCCTGATCGGAGAGCAGAACCGCCGACACCGGCACAAGTGCCACTTCTTCGACCCGGTCCTGCAACGCCCACAAAAGCAGCGCAGACACCGTGTCGGGCCGCAACCGACCCAGCATGATTACCCCGCCCTCTTCCTGCCGCGCCTTGAAGGCCGCGTGGTCGAGAAACCGCCGCATCACCACCGGCGATTGCCCCTCGCCGTCGAAGTCGCGGAACACGGTCGCCGCCGGAATGCCCTCGCGTTCGGCCAGTTTCCGCGCTGTATTCAGACCCTTGGGATGCATCACCAGCCCGTGCCCCGTCTCTTTCAGAATCTCCGTCACCTGATCGGAGACCTCACGAGAGCCCTGCACCCCGTCTGCGGTGCCCTCCAGCACCGCCGCCGCCTCCGGCAACGCCTCCAGATGCGCCTGCATCGCGACCTCCACATCGCGCGCCGCCGCCGTTTCCGGCAGGTCGATCATCGCCAGCACCTCGAAGCCCCGGCTGCGATAATATTCCATCTTTTCACGGGCATCGGGGGCCAGCGTGCTGACCGCGAAGCTCAGCGGATAGGGAAAGCTCTCCAGCGCCTCGACCCCGATCGCGGCCTGCCCGTCGTCGATCAGAACAATCGACATGAGCGGCTTTCCAGCCGGATCGTCATGCGCCGCGCGATACAGGTCGATGGCCCGCCGCGGCGCCTGCGCGGCGGCATCTTCCGCCACTCCGGCCGGGGAGTTATCCTCTCCGACCGTGGGCAGGCGGTTCGACTTGAGCTGCGGAAAACTCTCGCTGAGATCGCCCGCGGGCTTGAGAAGCGTCTCCTCCGTCGCCGCATCCTGATCGCCGGGCGCCGCCATCTCCGGGCCACTGCCATCTTCGATCTCGGGCGCGGACCGCATGCCCGAAGAGCCGGTCTCCGCCTCCGGCACCGCATCCTGCGATCCGACAGCGTCCGGGGCCTCTGCTACGGGTCCCGTCTCCGGCGCCGGATCGTCACCGGGAAGGGCGGCGCCCGCATCCTCGCCGGGGGCGGTGATCTGGCCGGGTTCGTCAAAGGCGCCTGTCTCGGGCACGGGCGGCGGTGCGGGTTGCGCCGGGTCGGTGGAGATCGACAGATCTCCTTCGGCCTCCGGGACTTCCGGGGCGGGGGCAGCATTTCCGGCCACCGGCGCATCGTCGCCGTTCGTGGACGGGACGATCCCGCTTTCCGCGCCGGGGAAGGGGACGTCCATCCAGTCCGACGCCGTCCCGGTCTCGGGCACCGGCGCGGGGGCGGTATCGGTATCGGGCAGCGCATCGTCGCCCGCCGGCTCGGTCGCCGGACCGCCGTCGCCCGAGGCGACAGGCGCATCCGCCTGCGAGGTCTGGTCGAGCCCGCCGCCGCCGCCCGCATCCTGCCCGCCGCGCGTCGCGGCGGTTTCGGTCTGCGGGGTCACGGTTGCGGGCAGCGGCGCCAGCAACGATGCGACCGCAAGCGCCAGCACCGCAAGCACCGCTCCCCAGATCAGACCGCCGATCACACCTCGCAACATCTGCTCGCCCCCGAATTCACGTCCCTGACCGGGGCACGCCGGCCCCTTGCCCCCTTGACCCTATGCGCCAAGCCTGAACATGTATATCCCGACCGGGCCCCGTGGCTCCACCCCGTTTCTCATGCCGGGACGATGAACGCCAGATGTTGCTACTGATCGACAACTACGACAGCTTTACCTACAACCTCGTGCATTACCTGGGCGAGCTTGGGGCCGATGTCGCCGTGCACCGCAACGACGCGCTGAGCGTGGCGGAGGCGATGGAAATGGCCCCGGCGGGCATATTGCTCAGCCCCGGCCCCTGCGATCCCGATCAGGCCGGCATCTGCCTTGCCCTGACGCAGGCCGCCGCAGAGGCGCGCGTGCCGCTTCTCGGTGTCTGTTTGGGCCATCAGACCATCGGGCAGGCGTTCGGTGGCAAGGTGGTGCGCTGCCACGAGATCGTGCATGGCAAGATCGGCACCATCCACCACGGTGGAAAGGGCGTCTTCGCCGGCCTGCCAAGCCCCTTCGCCGCCACGCGCTATCATTCGCTGATCGTCGACCGCGCCAGCCTGCCGGGTTGTCTTGAGATCACGGCGGAGCTTGAGGACGGCACCATCATGGGGCTGCGCCACCGCGAGTTGCCGATCGAGGGGGTGCAATTCCATCCCGAATCCATCGCCTCCGAACATGGCCACGCGCTCTTGCGCCATTTCCTCGACCAGATGCAGGTGCCCGCATGAGAGACGACATCCGCCCCCTCATCGGTACCGCCGCCGACCGCCCCCTCACCCGCACGGAAGCCGAGAGCGCCTTTCGCATCCTCTTTGAGGGGGAAGCGACACCAAGCCAGATGGGCGGGCTGCTCATGGCGCTGCGCACCCGCGGCGAGACGGTGGATGAATACACCGCCGCCGCGAGCGTCATGCGCGCCAAGTGCCACGCGGTGCGCGCGCCCGAGGGGGCCATGGACATCGTCGGCACCGGCGGCGACGGCAAGGGCACGCTCAACATCTCCACCGCCACCGCGTTCGTCGTGGCCGGCGCGGGCGTGACGGTGGCCAAGCACGGCAACCGGAACCTGTCGTCGAAATCCGGGGCGGCCGATGCGCTCACCCAGATGGGGGTGAACGTCATGGTCGGCCCCGAGGTCGTGGAGCGCGCGCTCGCCCAATGCGGCATCGCCTTCATGATGGCGCCCATGCACCATCCCGCGATGGCTCATGTCGGGCCGACGCGGACAGAGCTTGGCACCCGCACGATCTTCAACATCCTCGGCCCGCTGACCAACCCCGCCGGCGTCAAACGTCAGCTCACCGGCACCTATGACCGCACCCTCAATCGCCCGATGGCCGAAACCCTCAAGGCGCTTGGATCGACGCATTGCTGGATCGTCCACGGCTCCGACGGCACCGATGAGCTGACGATCACCGGCACGAGCTGGGTCTGCGCGCTGGACCCCGACGGCGTCATCCGCGAGGTGGAGCTTCATCCCGAGGACGCGAACCTTCCCGTGCATCCGTTCGAGCAGATCCTTGGCGGCACGCCGCAGGACAACGCCCGCGCCTTCCGCGCGCTGCTGGACGGCGCGCCAGGCGCCTACCGCGACGCGGTGCTGCTCAACGCCGCCGCCGCGCTGGTGGTGGCCGATATCGTCTCCGATCTGCGCGAGGGAGTCGGGATGGCGCAGGCCAGCATCGATTCGGGCGCGGCGCGCGGCAAGGTCGAGGCGCTCGCGCGCCTCACCTCCGGGGCGGCCTGATGCGACAGGGCGCACCGCTCGGCGGCTGGGGTTTTCTGCCATTCTTCTCTCAGACTCTGCCACGCATCGACGCGGCCTTGCGCACGGAAATCGCCCCCATTCTTCCCCCCGCAAAAGAGCGGTTCGCCGCCCTCACCCTCACGCCGCCGGGGGCCACACGCGTGGTGATCCTTGGGCAAGACCCCTACCCCACGCCCGGCCATGCGCACGGACTTGCCTTTTCCGTCACGCCCGGCACGCCGCTGCCGCGCTCGCTGGTCAATATCTTCAAGGAACTGCAAGATGATCTGGGCTTTTCTCGGCAAAGCGGCGATCTGCGCGGTTGGGCGCGGCAGGGGGTGCTGCTGCTCAACACCGCGCTGACCGTGCGCGCCCGCGAGGCCAACAGCCACCGCGATCTCGGCTGGCAGACGCTTGCCCATCAGGTGCTCGATCATGTCTCGCAACGTCCGACCGCCTTCGTGCTCTGGGGCCGGCAGGCACAGGCCCTTGCACCGCATATCCGAAGCGGCGATCATCTGATCATCGAAACCGCGCACCCCTCGCCGCTCTCCGCGCGCCGAGGGTTCTTCGGCTCCCGGCCGTTCTCGCGCATCAATTCATGGCTCGCGGACCGCGACGAGCCCCCAATCGACTGGACCGCTGAATGACTGAAACCGTTCTGGACCGGATCAAGGCCTACAAGCTCGAAGAGATCGCCGCCGACAAATCCGCCAAACCGTTGGAAGAGGTCGAGGCCGAGGCGCAGGCTGCCCCCCCCACGCGCGGCTTTGGCGTGGCGCTGCGCGATGCGGCGCGGGGCGGCTACGGGCTCATTGCCGAGGTGAAGAAAGCCTCGCCCTCCAAGGGGCTGATCCGCGCCGATTTCGACCCCGAGGCCCTCGCCCGCGCCTATGAAGAGGGCGGCGCCGCCTGCCTGTCGGTTCTCACCGACACGCCCAGCTTTCAGGGCGCGAAAGAGTATCTGACACAGGCGCGCGCGGCGACCAACCTGCCCGCGCTGCGCAAGGATTTCATGTATGACACCTATCAGGTGGCCGAGGCGCGCGCCCTCGGGGCCGACTGCATCCTGATCATCATGGCCTCGGTCTCCGACGCGCAGGCGCAGGAACTCGAAGCGGCGGCGACGCACTGGGGCATGGATGCGCTCATCGAAGTGCACGACGAGACCGAGCTTAAACGCGCAACCGCCCTCACGTCGGACCTGATCGGGATCAACAACCGCGATCTGAAGACCTTTGAGACCTCCCTCGACATCTCCCGCCGGCTGGCGCGGCTGGTGCCCGCCGAGCGGATGGTCATCTCCGAAAGCGGGCTGAACACGCCCGACGATCTTGCCGATCTGGCCCGTTTCGGGGTGCGCACCTTCCTCATCGGCGAAAGCCTCATGCGCCACGACGACGTGGCCGCCGCGACCCGCGCGCTGCTCGCCAAACCGCTGGTGCAGCCGGGGGGATTGTAATGGCCGGGCTCACGCATTTCGATCAGAAGGGCGATGCCCATATGGTCGATGTCTCGGACAAGGCCGTGACCTCGCGCATCGCCACAGCCGAAGGCCATGTGACCATGGCCCCCGAAACGCTCGCCACCGTGATGGAGGGGCGCGCGAAGAAGGGCGATGTGCTCGGCGTGGCGCGGCTCGCCGGGATCATGGGGGCAAAGCAGACTTCCACGCTCATCCCGCTGTGCCATCCGCTGCCCATCACCCGCGTCGCCGTGGAGCTGGAGCCGGACGAGGCCCTGCCGGGCCTTCGCATCACCGCCACGGTGCGCACCACCGGCCAGACCGGCGTGGAGATGGAGGCGCTGACCGCGGTGAACATCGCCGCGCTGACCGTCTATGACATGTGCAAGGCCGTGGACAAGGCCATGACCATCGGCGGCATCCGCGTGACCCTCAAGGACGGTGGCAAATCGGGCCGGTATGAGGCCCCATGATCTCCGTTTCCGACGCCCTCGCCCATCTGTTCGATCTCGCCCGCCCGCTGCCCTCCGAGGTGGTGCCGCTCTCGCAGGGCAACGGCCGCGTTCTGGCCGCGCCGGTCACCGCGCGACGCGATCAGCCGCCCTTTTCCGCCTCTGCCATGGACGGATATGCCGTCCGCGCCGCGGAGGCCGCCCCCGGCGCGCAGTTGATCGTGGTGGGCGAATCCGCCGCAGGCCGCCGTTTCGACGGCGTCCTCGCCCCCGGTCAGGCGGTGCGCATCTTCACCGGCGCCCCGCTGCCCGGCGGCGCGGACCGCGTGATCCTGCAAGAGGACGTGACCCGCGCCGGCGATCTGATCACCCTTGGCGACAGGCTCGACACCGGCCCGCACATCCGCCCGGCAGGGGCCGATTTCTGCGCCGGAGAGACGATGGAGCCGCCGCGCCTTCTGCGCCCCGCCGACATCGCGCTTCTGGCGGCGATGAACATTGCCGAGCTGCCGGTGACGCGCCGCCCCGTGGTGGCGATCTTGGCCACCGGGGATGAGCTTGTGATGCCCGGCGAAGACCCCGGCCCCGACCAGATCATCGCCTCCAACAGCTTCGGGCTTCAGGCGATGCTGCGCGATCTGGGCGCCGAGGCGCGGCTTTTGCCCATTGCCCGCGACACCCGCGCCTCGCTGGAGACGGCGTTTTCGCTGGCCGACGACGCCGATCTTCTGCTGACCATCGGCGGCGCGTCTGTAGGCGATCACGATTTGGTCGGAGAGGTCGCCGCCGCGTTGGGAATGGAGCGCAGCTTCTACAAGATCGCCATGCGTCCGGGCAAACCGCTCATGGCCGGGCACCTGACCTCCGGCGCGACGATGATCGGCCTGCCGGGCAACCCGGTCTCCGCCATGGTCTGCGGCCATGTCTTCGTGGCCCCCGTGATCCGTGCCATGCTCGGGCTGGGCCGCGCTCCGGCCCCGCGCGCCGCCGCCGTCCTCGCCGAAGACCTGCCCGCCAACGGGCCGCGCGAGCACTACATGCGCGCTGATGTGCAAGGCGACCGCCTCACCGCGTTCGCGCGACAGGATTCCAGCCTGCTCACGGTTCTGGCCCGCGCCAACGCGCTGCTCATCCGTCCGCCGCACGACCCGGCCCGCGAGGCCGGCCAAAGCGTGGATTACCTGCCGCTGTGAATCGGGCACCGATCTGGTGCACTCCCTTCATCTTTGTTCCAAGTACTCCCGCCACAGGCGCCTTACGCTGGGAACAGACACACCCCGTTGACACAAAACGGGAACATCAGTAGAACAAAACAAACGAACAGCAAGGGGGCAGTCATGCTCACCAAGAAACAACGCGACCTTCTCCATTTCATCCACACCCGCATGCAACGCGACGGCGTCCCCCCCAGCTTCGATGAGATGAAGGACGCTCTGGACTTGCGGTCGAAATCCGGTATCCACCGCCTGATCACCGCGCTGGAAGAACGCGGTTTCATCCGCCGTCTCGCCCACCGCGCCCGCGCGATCGAGATCGTGAAACTGCCCGAGAGCCTTGGCGGTCCCTCCTCGGCAGGGTTCGAGCCGCGGGTGATCGAGGGGCCGCACCCGGCGCCCGAACGCCCCGCCAATACCCGCGATCTGGAATCGCTCTATGCGCGCGAGCTTCCGGTGATGGGCAAGATCGCCGCCGGCGTGCCGATCGAGGCGATCAGCCATGTGCACCATCACGTCGCCGTGCCCGGCCAGATGCTCAGCAGCAACGCCCACCACTATGCGCTTGAGATCAAAGGCGATTCCATGACCGGCGCGGGGATCAACGACGGCGACGTGGTGATCATCCGCGAGGCGTCGACCGCCGACAATGGCGATATCGTCGTGGCGCTGATCGAGCAGGAGGAGGCAACGCTCAAGCGCTTCCACCATCAGGGCAGGTCCATCGCGCTGGAGGCTGCGAACCCGGCCTATGAAACCCGCGTCTACCCCGCCGACAAGGTGAAGGTGCAGGGCCGGCTCGTCGGGCTGATCCGCAGCTACTGACCGGCGGTCCAGGGCCGGGCGCTGCCGGCCCGCCGCGCCGTGACCCGCTGCAGCGTTCCCTCCTCGCCTGAGTGGAACGCCACCGCCCCGGTCCGGCGCAACCTGCCCGAATCGAGGATCTCGCAGCCGCCGGGCAGGTTGTCACGCGCCACCGGCAGCACCACGATCTGCCCCGGCGCGCATGTGTTGATCGCCTCCGCCGCCCGCCGGCCCGTCGCGTGCACCAGCGTCACGCCTCCTAGGTCCACACGGCGCAGGCCGCTGTCCTCCTCCCCGCGCCAGCGCGCGGCGGCCTCCTGCTGATCGGCGCCGTCGCCATCGTTCTCAAGCCAGATGCGCGCCACGAACCCGGCCCCGCGCGGCTTGCTCAGCGCCCGGCCCGCCTCTGTCATCACCCCCACCAACGCACCGTCGCGCGAAACAAGGGCGACAGGGCGATCCGCCTGCACCCAGAGTGCAAGGCCAACCGCCACCGGCAGAACGCCAGCGAATCGCCATCGCCCCTGCCACAGAAACACGCCCAGCATCCCCAGCGACACAAGCGGCAGCACCGCGCCGGAAGGTTTCGGCACGGCCACCCGCGCGCCCTCCAGCCCGGCCACCCAATCGGCCACGCCGAGAATCCAGCCCAGCCCCTGCCCCATGATCCACAGTCCGACCCCCTCCAGCCCCAGCGGGAGGAGACAGGCCGCGAGCACCGCCGCCGGAATGACCACCGTGCCCATCACCGGCACCGCCAGCAGATTGGCAAGCAATCCGTATGGCGCCACATGATTGAAATGCGCCGCCCCGAACGGCGCCGTGGCCGCCCCGGCCACCGCCGAGGAGATCACCACCGCCATCGCCGGGCGAACCCATCGCGGCCCCAACCACCCCTCGCGCCCGCGCAGCGCCCCGAAGGCCGCCACAAGCGCCGTGGTCGCGGCAAAGGACATCTGGAAACCGGGGCTCAGCACCGCCTCCGGCCGCAGCAACAGGACGATCAGAGCCGCAATCGCCACCGCGCGCAGGCTGATCGCGCGCCGATCCACCATGACAGCAAATAGCGCCACGGCCGCCATCACGAAGGCGCGCTGCGTTGCCACGCTTCCCCCGGACAGCAGAAGATAGACCGCCGCCGCCATGAGCGACCCGGCCGCCGCCATCTTCCGGGCCGGCAACCGCAACGCCAGAAAGGGGATCAATGCCATCCCGACCCGCAGAGCGGCGAAAACGAACCCCGCCAGAAGCCCCATGTGCAGCCCTGAAATCGCC
Organism: Salinihabitans flavidus; assembly: GCF_900110425.1. GTDB lineage: Bacteria > Pseudomonadota > Alphaproteobacteria > Rhodobacterales > Rhodobacteraceae > Salinihabitans > Salinihabitans flavidus. Next base: position 26,143 of record NZ_FODS01000017.1, read on the forward strand.
AGAAGATGCGCGAGGTTGGAGACGCGCAGCGCCTCGATCACCTCCATCGGGATGCCGCTTCGGTCGCCCGTCGTCACCGCCGCCGCAAAGCCGCCGCGCGCCCCTTCAAACCGCGCGCGGATGGCCCGGGACATCCGCATCCGTAGCGCAAAGACCCGCTGCGCCCCATCCGGCGGCGCCAGTTGCAGAACCGGCGTGCGGGTATAGCCGACCGCGCCCAGCCCCTGAAACCAGGCGTGGCGCTGAAAATCGAAACCGCCCGGCTCCACCGGCCCGGCGGGCGGCGACAGGTGCCCGGTCAGGATCACCCGCATCCCCGGCTCCGGCGTGATGTATCCCTGCGCGCCGTGCAGAGAGACGCGCACCCGTCCCGGTGTGCGCACGGGCGGCACACGGTCGAGCGCCACATCCCCAAGCGTCAGCCGCAGCTTGTCGGAGGCGGAGCGGTCGATCCCGACCACCGTTCCCTCCACCGGCCCGTAATAGCGCCAGCCCAGAACGGGCGCCTGCACCACCATGCTGCGCCCGAGGCCGAGCACCATCCCCGCCACGACGAGCAACACCGCCCACAACAGGGGCGCATAGGCGGGACCGATCCGCAACGCCCCAAGGGCCGCCCCGCCGCCAAGCGCGGCCAGCAGGGCCACCGCCATGCCCCCCGGCTCCTGCCAGAGCACGAAGTATAGCCCGATCCCCGCGCCAAGCAGAACCGGAGTCCACGCGAAGAGATGTCCGCGCTGCTCCAGAAGCGCGGCCCCGATGACCCCTGCGACGCGCAAGTCTTGTCCTCTCTCCGGCGGATCGCTAGACAGGGCGCCAACGTTAATCCAGACTTGGTTACTGAAAGGTTAAGCTGGCTCATGACAGGCTCGGTCGTCACCCGTTTTGCCCCCTCGCCCACCGGCTTTCTGCACATCGGCGGGGCACGGACCGCGCTGTTCAACTGGCTCTATGCCCGTGGGCGGGGCGGCAAGTTCCTGCTCCGGATCGAGGATACGGACCGCGCCCGCTCCACCCCCGACGCGACGCAGGCGATTCTGCAGGGGCTGAAATGGCTTGGCCTGGATTGGGACGGCGGCGTCGTGAGCCAGCACGAGGGCGCCACGCGCCACGCCGAGGTGGCCCATCAGCTTCTCAATGCCGGCAAGGCCTATAAATGCTTCTCCACGCAGGACGAGATCGCCGCCTTCCGCGATCAGGCGCGGGCCGCGGGCACATCCACCCTCTTTCGCAGCCCCTGGCGCGACGCTGCGCCCGCCGATCACCCCGACGCGCCCCATGTGGTGCGGATCAAGGCACCGCTGGAGGGCACGACCGTGATCCGCGACCGGGTGCAGGGCGACGTGACGATCGGCAACGATCAGCTTGACGACATGGTGCTTCTGCGCTCGGACGGCAGCCCCGTCTACATGCTGGCGGTCGTGGTCGACGATCACGACATGGGCGTGACCCACGTGATCCGCGGCGACGACCACCTCAACAACGCCGCGCGGCAGATGTTGATTTACGAGGCGATGGGATGGAACGTGCCGGTCTGGGCGCATATTCCACTCATCCACGGCCCCGACGGCAAGAAGCTGTCGAAACGCCACGGCGCGCTTGCCGCACGGGAATATCAGGCCATGGGCTACCCGGCGGCGGGGATGCGCAACTACCTCGCCCGATTGGGCTGGAGCCACGGCGACGCCGAGTTCTTCACCGACGAACAGGCGCTCGAATGGTTCGACTTCGACGGTATCGGCAAGAGCCCCGCGCGATTTGACACCAAGAAGCTGGAGAATCTCTGCGGCCGGCATATCGCGGCGACGGACGATGCTGCGCTGCTGCATGAATTGCAGGATTTCATCGCTGTGACAGAGCGGCGCGCCCTGACCCGAACGCAGGCCGAGACGATGGAACGGGCGATGTATTGCCTCAAGGATCGCGCCAGAACCTTCCCGGAACTTCTTAAAAAAGCTGCATTTATTCTCAACGACCGGCCCATCGTGCCGGATGAGACGGCGGCCGGGCATCTTGATTCAGTATCCCGTCGTATACTGGGTGAATTGACGCCGCATCTGCAAAGTGCTAGCTGGACGCGCGAAGGTCTGGAGGCCGCGACAAGCGCCTTCGCCGACGCGAAAGAGATCAAGTTCGGCAAGATGGCCGGCCCGCTCCGGGCGGCCCTTGCCGGTCGGTCGGTCACGCCGAGTGTCTTTGACATGATGCTGGTCCTTGGCCGCGAGGAAAGCCTCGCGCGGATCACGGAGGCAGCACAGGCCAATGCGGAGAAAGGACAGGGGTAACCCGCCCTTAACGCTCTGCACGCAACAACCCCTCTGGCGGTCCGCGCCAGGGCTTGAGAGGAAGGGATGAGTTATGTCTGACACGAAGAGAACCGCGACCCTGTCGTTTGATGGTCAGTCTTTCGACTTGCCGGTGTATTCGCCGACGGCCGGCCCGGATGTGATCGACATCCGAAAGCTGTACGGTCAGGCCGGCGTATTCACCTATGACCCCGGATTCACCTCCACCGCGTCCTGCGACTCGACCATCACCTTCATTGATGGCGACAAGGGGGAGCTTCTGCACCGTGGCTACCCGATCGACCAGCTTGCCGAGAAATCGCATTACCTCGAAGTGTGCTTCCTGCTGCTCTACGGCTATCTGCCCACCGCGACGGAGCTTGAGGATTTCGAAGAGCGCGTGACGCATCACACCATGCTGCACGAGCAGATGCAGTATTTCTTCCGCGGCTTCCGGCGCGATGCGCACCCGATGGCGATCATGGTCGGCGTCGTGGGCGCCATGTCCGCCTTCTATCACGACAGCACCGACATCACCGACGAGTGGCAGCGCGAAGTCGCCTCGATCCGGTTGATTGCCAAGATGCCGACGATCGCGGCATGGGCCTACAAGTATTCCATCGGACAGCCCTTCGTCTATCCGCGCAACGACCTCGACTATGCGTCGAATTTCCTGCGGATGTGCTTCGCCGTTCCCGCCGAGGAATACGAGGTCAACCCGATCCTTGCCCGCGCGATGGACCGTATCCTGACGCTTCATGCCGATCATGAGCAGAACGCCTCCACCTCCACGGTGCGGCTGGCCTCCTCATCCGGCGCCAACCCCTTCGCCTGTATCGCGGCGGGGATTGCCTGCCTGTGGGGCCCTGCGCATGGCGGTGCCAATCAGGCGTGCCTCGAAATGCTCAAGGAGATCGGCACCCCCGACCGCATCCCCGAGTTTATCGACCGCGCCAAGGACAAGGACGATCCGTTCCGCCTGATGGGCTTTGGCCACCGGGTCTACAAGAACACAGACCCGCGCGCCAAGGTGCTCAAGCAATCCGCAGACGAGGTGCTGGAGCTTCTCGGGGTCGACAACAACCCGCTTCTGCAAGTCGCCAAGGAGCTGGAAAAGGTCGCGCTCAACGATCCCTATTTCGTTGAGAAGAAGCTCTTTCCGAATGTCGATTTCTACTCCGGGATCATTCTTGAGGCGATGGGCTTTCCCACCTCCATGTTCACCCCCGTCTTCGCCCTGTCGCGCACCGTGGGCTGGGTGAGCCAGTGGAAGGAGATGATCGCCGATCCGCAGAACAAGATCGGTCGCCCGCGGCAGCTTTATCTCGGTGAAACGCTGCGCGACTACGTCGATATCGAAGACCGCTGACCTCGGGCCTTGTCGGTCCCTGATCTTGCGGGCATCGCGCCATTTTCGGCGCGGTGCCTTGACTGTCGCACCCCAGTTTTACTCAAAGTGATTCGGTATCCGCACCAGGGCCATGTTTCCACGCTTGGGACAATCTTCGACGGGCCCCCAAGTGTCCAACATCAGGAAACACCGCCCGCACAGAAAGCTTCTTGAAAATCAATGCCGTAGGCAGAATGTGATTTTTTTGTGTTCTTTGTGTGAAAAGTCTCGGCCTAAATTCTCCTGCCCCGCGCTCAAATTCTGCCCAACAAACTTCTGCGCGTTTGACCCGTATGGATTTCAGGAGGAACCGACATGACCGGAGATGTCACGGAAACACCGGAGAAAGAGTCCGTCAAGATTACCCTTGGCTGCGAACCACGTATCATTGTCACGGTTACTGAAACCGATGGAAACCTGATGTTCAGCCTCGCGCCCGAAGACCCGGACGCGGAAATGCCCGATCTGGATGGTTTCTTCTTCAATGTCACCGATGAGTCCAAACTTGACACACTGACTGTTTTCCCAAGCGTCAACGTTGAAAACAGCGACGGCCTCAAGGTTACAGGATACGAGGCCGAAGCTGACAGCGCCGACAGCCTGAGCAATGGGGCCACCCTCACAGAGCAATACGATGTCGGAGTGCAATTTGGCACCACCGATGATTCGACGGAAGGCGAGGTCAATGAGATCGCCTTCACCCTGTATTCGGGAGGCAACCTGTCGCTCGACGATATCGACCTCGAAAGCTTCGCCGCAGTGATCAATTCCGATACCGAGGATGGTCTGGTGCTGACCACGAATGACGAGCTGAATGAGGGCGAAATCGAAAGCTTCGAAGGCGACTCGAACGATGATGGCGACAAGGAGGACCCCGACACCTGCGCCTTCACCGTCGAAGGCGAGGTCAATGTCGAGGTCATCATGTCAGAGCTTGAGGACGGCTCGATCCAGTTCGACCTGTCCGTGCTTCAGGGCGACGACCCCGACGCCACCGGCTCCATCGGGGATCTGCGCGGGTTGTTTTTCGATGTTGCCGACGAGGGCATCCTCGAAGGGCTCACCATCACCGGCGACGATGTGACCCGTTCGGAGTTCGAGGCCGATGGCGTAACCAATCTCGGTCAGGGCAACAATCTGAATGGCGAGATCGTGAATGAAAACGGGGCCTTCGATGGCGGCGTCTCCTTCGGCACGCCGGGCGCGGGCAAGGATGACATTCAGGAAACCAGCTTTATCCTGAGCCATCCCGACGGGCTCAGCCTTGCGGATTTCGAAGGGCAGGACATCGGGTTGCGCCTGACCTCCGTGGGCGAGGAAGGCGGGGACCGTGACGGCTCTCTCAAGCTGATCGGGCAATGCCCGCCGGGCGGCGACGATCCCAAGGATCCCGAATGCGAATACCAGTATGAGCTTGAGGACGTCATGAAACTCATGACGATGGAAGAGTCGGAAGACGACTCCGCCCCGGAAGAGGACGAGGACGACGGCCCCGGCGGCCCGCCGGCCCATGTCCGCGCCATGCTGGAAGAACATGGGGTCTTCGCCTGATCCACGCCCCTGTCCGACAAGATCAGGTCCGTCTTGGGGAGGGGCGGGCCTGACCGCCGGCCGCCTGACTGCAAAAGGGGATTTTGCAGACGGCGGCCGGCTTTTTTGGCTTTGCCCGCGTCAGGCCCGCGCGCCTGCGCCGATCAGCGTCCTTCGAATTGTGCCGGGCGTTTTTCGAGAAAGGCCAGAACGCCTTCCTGAAAATCCCGCGAAGCGCCGCTTTTGCCCTGCAGTTTCGCCTCGAGCGACAGCTGCTCCTCAAGGTCATTGCCCCAGGTCGCGCGGATCGCCTCCTTGATATGGCGATAGGCGGCAGTCGGCCCTTCGGCAAGGAATGCGGCCCGCTCGTTTACCCTGTCCTCGAACCGCTCATCGGGCACCGCCTCCCAGATCAGGCCCCAGTCGTCGGCCTGCTTCGCGCTGATCCGGTCGGCAAAGAGCGCCGCCCCCATCGCCTTGGCCTGCCCCATGGCGCGCGGCATGGCGTAGGTGCCGCCCGCGTCGGGGATCAGCCCGATCCGCGCAAAGGCTTGCAGGAAATAGGCGCTCTCGCTGGCGATCACCACATCCGCCGCCAGAGCCAGATTGGCCCCCGCGCCCGCCGCCGCGCCATTGACAGCGGCGATGGTCGGCACCGGGCAACCGCTCAGCGCACGCAGCATCGGGGCGTATTCGTCGCGCAGGATACGCTCCAGATCAAGCTCCGCCGCGCTGCCGCCATCGCCCAGATCCTGCCCGGCGCAGAAGGCCCGCCCCGCCCCCGTCAGCACCACAACCCGCGCCTCCTCACCGCTGCGGCGAAAGGCATGGGTCAACTCGGCGCGCATCTGCGCGGTCATCGAGTTCATCACGTCCGGCCGGTTGAGCGTCACCCGCGCGATCCCGCCGCTGAGCTCATAGGTTATGGTCTGGTAATCCATTTCGCGCCCTCTTTGCGTTGCCTGTCGGGGCCAGCATACCCGCGCCGCCCCGCGATCAAAGCACAACCGCGCGTCAGTCCTTCAGGATTTCGTCGAGCCGCGCCTGCTCCTGCGCGCTCAGGTCGTCCTCGCTGCGTCCCGGCGACGCCGCCCGCCGCCGCAGATAAAACCCCGCCACGATCAGCGCCAGCAAGAGCCCCGCCGGCCCCGCCGCCCAGAGCATGATGTTGCTCCCGCCCGTGCCCGGACGCAGCAGCACGTATTCGCCGTAGCGCGCCACGATGAAATCCATCACCTCGGCGTCGCTGTCGCCGGCCACCAGCCGCTCGCGCACCAGTAGCCGCAGATCCCGCGCCAGTTCCGCGTTGCTCTCGTCGATGCTCTCGTTCCGGCACACAAGGCAGCGCAGATCCTGCGACAGTTCGCGCGCCCGCGCCTCCAGCGCCGGATCGTCGAGGACCTCATCGGGCTGCACCGCCATCGCGGGCAGCGCCAGTGCCGCCACCGTCAGTGCGGCCCCGATCAGTCGTCGCATATTCATTCCGCCGGCACCCCCTGCGCCGGGGCGACCGGGGTCTTGCGCGCCGCGCCCGCCGCCACGCGGAACCGCCGATCTGTGAGAGACAGCGTGCCCCCCAGTGCCATCAGAAGTGCGCCGAGCCAGATCCAGTTGGTCAGCGGCTTGATATAGGTGCGCACGGTATAGCCGCCCCCGTCCTGCGCATCGCCCAGCACCACATAGACATCGCGCAGGAACCGATAATCAATCGCCGCCTCGGTCGTCGGCATCCCGGCCACCGGGTAGACCCGCTTTTCCGGATGCAGAAGTGCAATCTCCTGTCCGTCCTGGAACAATCGCACATCGCCCATGGTCGAGACATAGTTCGGCCCCTCGACCTGGCGCACACCCTCCAGTGTCAATTCAAACGCGCCCACGGTGAAGCTCTCGCCAATCCGGGCCGCGCGAATATCCTCTTCCTGCCACGCCGTCAGCCCGGCAATGCCGAGCATCGTCACACCCAGACCGGAATGGGCCACCACCCGGCCCCAGTCCGCGCGGGGCAGCCGCAGATAGCGCCCGACGTTGAAGCCCCGCCCGGCCCGGCTCCACAGATCGGTGAGCGCCCCGAACACCAGCCACGCGCCGAGGAAAAGCCCGATCGGTCCCACAAGGCTCCGCCCCGTCTGCATGGTCCATGCCAGCCCGGCGATCGCCAGCGCCAGCCCCAGCGCGGGAAACAGCGGACGGATCGCCCGGCTGATTTTCGCGCGCTTCCACGGCATCATCGCGCCGATCGGAAGCACCGCACCCAGCACCATCATGAAGGGCGTGAAGGCCATGTTGAAGAACGGCGGCCCCACGCTCAGCTTGCGGTCAAACAGCATCTCGGCCACCAGCGGCCAGATCGTGCCGACGAAGACCACGAAACAGGCCACTGCCAGCAACACGTTGTTGAGCAGCAGAACACTCTCCCGGCTGACCATCGAGAACATGCCGCGCGCCTGCAACGCCCCCGACCGGACCGCGAAAAGCGTGAGAGAGCCGCCCATGAACACGGCCAGAATCGCAAGGATATACACCCCGCGCTCCGGATCATTGGCAAAGGCATGCACGCTCGTGATCACCCCGGATCGCACGATGAAGGTTCCGATCAGGGAAAAGCCAAAAGCCATGATCGCCAGAAGAATGGTCCAGCTCTTGAGCGATTCGCGCTTTTCCACCACGATGGCCGAATGCAGCAGCGCCGCCGCGAGTAGCCACGGCATGAAGCTGGCATTCTCGACCGGGTCCCAGAACCAGAAGCCGCCCCAACCAAGCTCGTAATAGGCCCACCACGATCCCAGAGCGATCCCGATGGTCAGGAAAATCCACGCGGCGAGCGTCCACGGCCGTACCCAGCGTGCCCAGGCGGCATCCACCCGCCCCTCGATCAACGCCGCCACCGCAAAGGAAAACGACATCGAAAGCCCGACATAGCCGAGGTAAAGGAACGGTGGATGGAACGCGAGGCCGGGGTCTTGCAACAGCGGGTTGAGATCCTGCCCGTCAAAGGGCGGCATGGCCAGCCGCGTGAACGGGTTGGAGGTAAAGAGGATGAATCCGAAAAACGCCACGCCCACGGCGGCCTGCACCGCAAGCGCCCGCGCCCGCAGGCCGGGCGGCAGGTTGCCCCCGAACCATGCAAGGCAAGCCCCGAACAGCGTCAGGATCAGCACCCAAAGCAACATGGAGCCCTCGTGGTTTCCCCATGTGCCGCTGATCTTGTAGATGAGCGGCTTGAGCGAATGGGAATTGGCCACCACCAGCCGCAGCGAGAAGTCGGACCCGATAAAGGCCCATGTCAGCGCGGCAAAGGAAAACCCGGTCAGCAGAAATTGAATTTTCGCTGCAGGTTCGGCCACCGCCATCAGGGCGGGCCGCCCCGTCTGGGCACCGATCAGTGGAAGCGTGGCCTGCACGATCGCGGTGCAGGCGGCGAGGATAAGGGCAAAGTGGCCGAGTTCTACTATCATATTGCAATCTATAAGACGCCCGCCGCCCCGCGCCAATGGCAAAGGTGCCACGCGGGCGATCACATTGTCGCGGCCCGGCCATCATGCCGCTGGTCTGCGCGCTTTCACCGCTGCGCACCGCGGTCCCGCCCCCAGTCGCGCAGGGCCGGATTCGCGTCCGCCCCGGTCTCATCCTGCGCGCCTACTCTGCTGTCCGGCGTGCGCAACCCGCGCAGATCCTCGATACTCTCCACCACCTGCGGCGCGCGGCTCAGGCTGCGGGCGATGTCGCGCTGAAACGCCTGCCCCTTCGCCTGATAGCGCGCCCCGAAATAAAAGCTCACGATCACGCCAAGCAGCCACCACAGCGGCTCCGGCACAAGCGCGATACCCTGCATCCGCTCCGCGAACCATACGGGCGCGACCATCGCAGCAATGAACAGCCCGATACACCCAAGCGCCATCATCGGGCGCGGCAAACGGTTGATCCCGTCCATGATCGCGTCGAACCGCGACCGGCGTTGCCCTGCGAACTCTGCGCCGAACTGCTGCATCGCCTGCGCCCGCGCATCCGCGCCCCGCGCCGCGCCGGATTCGGCGTTTTCGCGGAAAACCTCGGCGGTTTCGCGAATCACATTGCGTCCGCCGCCGAAAACCGCCTCCACAATCGCCGCGATCAGCCCCATGCCGCGACCCTCCGCTGAAACGCGGCGTCCGACAGGTGATAGCGCGGCGCAATGAACTCCTCGGCCCGGCGGATCCAGCCGCCCTTGCCGCCCGCTCGCGTGCGGGCGTACTTGCGGCTGGCCGGACGCCTGTCGGCCAGCGCGAAGTAGTAATTGCGCCGCTCGATCCCGTAGGCATCCGCGATAAGATCGGGCGCGGCCCGCGCCGCACGCTCCGCCGCCGCGATGGTCTGCGGGCCGATCACGCCATCCACCGTCAGCGCCTCGCCCATGTCATTGAGCAGCTCTTGCAGAATCTTCACCGCGTTGGCGCCCGCGTTCACATACATGTCGAACACCGTCGCGCGCAGCACCTCGGGCAAGTCGCCGATCCGGGGTGTCTCGTAGTAATGCGCAATGAAAATGTCCCTGGCCTGCGCCCGGCTCAACCGCCGGACATCGGCCGTGCCCACATCCCCGTCGCCGTTCAGATCGACGCCAAGGCGCCGCATCGTGTGGATCGTCACGCCGTATTTCGTGGCCCCGCCGGGATCGTCCGGGTCGTTCACGAACCCGCCTTCCCGCGCCACGATCTCTTCGGCAATCTGCTCAACGCTTTTCATCGGGTCCGCCTCGCCGCTGTGATCATCGCGGCGCAGACTGGCGCAGATCGGTTAAGCGAGCCCAAGCGCGCCGCGCGTTGCATGTCCGGGGCGCGCTCCGTTCATTGCGGCCCGAGCGGCCCCCGGCACCGACGCGATGCCGACAAAATACCGACGTTATACCGACGTGGCGTTCGCGGCGTTAACCATGATCCGGCGACTCACGAAAAAGGCCCGCGCTCTGCCGGGCGCGGGCCTTTCCGAAATACGGCACAGATGGGGGTGATCAGGCGTCGGGCTCCTTGTAGACGCCTTGCTCCTTGAGCGCGTCCATCACTTCCTTCGGCATGTAGGTCTCGTCATGTTTGGCAAGGATTTCAGAGGCCTCGAAGACGCCGTTGACGTAACGCCCGGTTCCCACCATCCCCTGATTCTCGGCAAAGAGATCGGGCAGCACCCCCTTGAAGGTCACCGGCACCGATGCGCCGCCATCGGTCACCGAAAAGCGCACCGTATCGCCCTGCCCGCGCACGATGCTGCCCTCCTCCACCAGACCGCCAATCCGGAACGTCTCTCCCGGCCCCGGCGGCTCCTCCATCACCTGACTGGGCGAGCGGAAGAAGTTGATCCCGTCGCGCATGGCGTATCCAATCAGCGCGGTGGACACCAGAAGTGTCAACACCGCTACCATAATCACTTGAATTCGCCGCTTTTTTTTCAGGTTTCGCATGGTCTCTCCTCACGGGAAACAGGGCGCGAGCATGAGACCCGACGTCTCTTCCTCGCCCAGCATTAGGTTGGCATTCTGGATCGCCTGCCCGCTCGATCCCTTGGTCAGATTGTCCAGCGCGGCAATCACGATCGCCCGCCCTTCGATCCGGTCTCCCGTCACCCCGACATGGCAGAAATTGGATCCCCGCACATGCCGCGTGCTGGGCGCCTGCCCGAAGGGCAGCACTTCAACGAACGGTTCCTGCGCGTAGGAATCTCTCAGCACCTTGTGAATGGTCTTCGCATCGCCCTGCACATAGACGGTGGCAAGGATGCCGCGGTTTGCCGGGATCAGGTGCGGCGTGAATTGCACTTTCACAGGACGACCGGCCAAGACACTGAATTCCTGATCGAATTCGCCCAAATGACGGTGCGTGCCACCCACCGCGTAGGCATGATATCCCTCGCTCAACTCAGCATGTAGCAGGTTTTCCTTCAAGCTCCGCCCCGCGCCGGAGACCGCGCATTTGAGATCGAGAATGATCTGGTCGAGGTCGATCACCCCAGCGCTGATCAGCGGGCGCAGCGCATACTGCCCCGTTGCCGCGTTGCAGCCCGTCCCCGCCACAAGCCGCGCGTTGCGGATGTCCTCACGGTAAAACTCGGTCAGCCCGTAGACCGCCTCTTTCTGCAACTCCACCGCATCATGCGCCCCGCCATACCAGCGGGCATAGTCCTCCGGATCGCGCAGACGGAAATCGGCGCTCAGGTCCACCACCTTCATATCCGACGGCAGCTCGCGAATGACGGCCTGACTTGTCGCATGCGGCAGCGCACAGAAGCAAAGGTCCACGCCCCAAAAATCAATTTCTTCTATCTTACAAAGCGTTGGAAGGCAAAGGTGACGCAGATGCGGGAATACCTCAGCCATCTCCTGCCCGGCCTTGCGGTCCGCGCTCATCGCGACGATCTCCATCGCTGGATGGGTGGCGATCAGCCGGACAAGCTCCGCGCCGGTATAGCCGCTGGCGCCCAGAATTGCGATCTTGTGTGTCATCTCGTCATGGTCTTTCGGATCGGTGCGGCTGCAAGCCCTGCTGGCCGGGCCGCCTGAGTATTTACATAAGAACAAAGGGCAAAGTCGATAGGGCGCAGATTGTCCCACCCAACCGATTTGTCATGCCGCCTCAAAGGTGATCTGTCGTCGCATGAATTGTGTCGCGCGTTCCGACACCTTTCGCGGATTGCCGGTCGTCAGGAATTTCGCCTGCGTACCCGGCCCGATCATCCCGGGATGGCGCGTCAGGTAATCGGCAAGGCTCTCGGCCACCAACCCAGCCTGCGAATAGACCGTAACCTCCGGGCCAAGCGCCTCCTGAAACACGTCCTGCATGAGCGGGTAATGCGTGCACCCCAGAATGGCGGCTTCCGGATGCGGCATCTTCCGCTTGAGCGCCTCCACATGGCTGCGCACCAGCGCCTCGGCGAGGATCATGTCGCCTTCCTCGATGGCATCCACCACCCCGCCACAGCTTTGCGCCTCCACGTCGACACCGATGGCGCGAAAGGCCAGTTCCCGTTGAAACGCGCGGCTTGAGACGGTGGCAGGCGTGGCAAAAAGTGCGACATGTTTCACCGCCACCTCCCGCGGCGGGGAGTTGTCGCCCCATTGCCGTTCGGTCAGCGCCTCGATCAACGGCACGAACACGCCGAGCACGCGCTTGTCGCGGGGCACGAAATTTTCCTGCATCCGCCGCAGCGCTGCGGCGCTCGCCGTATTGCAGGCCAGAATCACAAGGTCGCACCCCTCCTGCCAGAGTCGGCTTACCCCGGCCTTGGTCAGCTCATGGATGTCATCGGCGCCGCGCACGCCATAGGGCGCATGAGCGCTGTCGCCGTAATAGACAAACGGCACCTCTGGCAGACGCTTTGAGACCGCATCCAGCACCGTCAGCCCGCCAAGGCCACTGTCGAAGAGTCCAACCGCCATGTTCCGCCTGCTCTTTTCCGGGGTTTCAGTTCCGGTATCTGTCCTCGAATTCGAACCCGTAGAGCGCATCGCCCGGCGGTTTCGGTGACAGAGCATAGGTTTCCCGCCGCAGGAAGTCCATCAACGCCTTGCTGTCTCCGGCGCGGGCGTTCAGTTTCTCGGCTGCGATCGGCTCTCCGATCACGACCCGGACAGGCGTATCCACCCGCTTTTTGAATTCTCGGAGCAGGAACCCCATGCGCAGCATTGCATGCAGATGGCTGGCGATCTGGAACAGGCGGCTTGTGTGTCCGTCGAAATAGACCGGCACAACAGCCGCGCCCGACCGTGCCAACATCCGCGCCGTGAACCCGCGCCAGCCGGGATCGAGCGGGCGGCCAAAGGGGGTTTGCGCCGTGCTCACGGTGCCGCCGGGAAAGATGCCGATCGCCCCGCCTGCCCGCAGATACTCCAGCGCCACGCGGCGCGTCTCAAGGTTGCGCATTGCCGCCGCCTTGTCGTCGTCGAAGCTCACCGGAAGAACAACACGGTTCAGATCCTCCGCTTTGCGGAACACCTGATGAGCGAGAATACGGAAATCGCCGCGCGCCCGTGACAGGATATGGCCCAGCATCAGCCCGTCGAGAATGCCGTATGGGTGATTGGCAATCATCAGAAGCGGCCCCTTTGCCGGAATAGTGTCCAGCGATCCGCCCATGACCTCCAGCGTGAGTCCATAGCGTTCGGTCATCACCTGCCAGAAATCCCGCCCGGACGCGATCTCCCGCTCGTAGCCCTCCGCCCGCTTGATGAGAGAGATCCGCCCGGTGGCATTCTCCATCATCCGGATCATCGCCCGCCCGCCTCGCGTTTCCGCCGAATGGGCATAGCTGATCTCGCGGGCGATCCCGGACTGCATTCGCATGGTCGACCTCATCTGCTGCGCGCTCTAAATGCGCCCAAGAGGATAGGCCAGTGCCTGTAACAGCATGATGACCACGGGCCAGTTCGTGCGCAGCGACAGGCGCTATTCCGCCGCCTGCGGCACCTCGCCCCCGCTTCGCAGCGCGCTGAGAAGTTCCTCACGCCTCTTGGCCGCCTTGGTCTCGTTGCCGGCCTTGACGGGTCCGAAGCCACGTATTGACAGCGGCAATTCGGCGAGTGCTATCGCCGCGTCATGGGCCGTGTCGCCCTGACCCGGCAGAACGTCATTCATGTCGCTTTCATACTGTCGGATGAGCGCGCGTTCCATCCTGCGCTCCGCACCATACCCGAAGGGATCAAACGGCGTGCCGCGCAGGTGCTTCATCCGCGCCAGAAGCGGGAAGAGATGACCCACCCATGCACCGAACTCACGCTTTTTCGGGCGTCCGTCAGGTCCGGTCTTACCAAGCATGGGCGGCGCGAGGTGGTATTTCATCTTGAAATCGCCCTCGAAGACCTCCTCGGCCTTGGCACGGCTTTCCAGATGCAGGCGCGCGACTTCGTACTCGTCCTTGTACGTCAGCAGCTTGTGATAGCCTTTCGCCACCGCCTCTTTCAGACGCGGGTCGGCGATTCCATCCAGCATCCTGCGATAGCGTTTCGCAAGCCGCTTGCCCTGATACTTCACAAGGTGATCGGCACGAAAGGCGATCCTTTCGTCAAGTGTCTTTGGTTTACCGACCACATTGGGCGTTACAATCCGTTCGGCCTCCTGCGGGTGGAGAACGGCCCAGCGACCAATGGCAAAGGCGCGCAGATTGCCATCCACCGCCGCACCGTTGAGGCGGATCGCCTCTTCGATGGCCTCGCGGCTGACCGGGACATAGCCCTGCTGCCAGGCCGCGCCGAACACGATCGTGTTGGAAAAGATCGAATCGCCAAGCGCCACGCGCGCCAGTTCCGAGGCATCGAACAGCGCCACCCGTTCTTTCAACCGCGCCTGAAGAGCAAGCTCCAACTGCCCTGTCGGAATGCGAAATTCCGTGTTGCGGGTGAACTCTCCGGTGACGATCTCATGGCTGTTGACCACAGCCCCCGTCCGACCCGCGCGGGTCAGGCCAAGCGTCTTGGCCCCCGCGCTGACCACCAGATCTCCCCCGATGAGCGCGTCTGCCTCCCCCGTGGCGACGCGGATCGCGGAAATATCCTCGGGCCGTTCGGCCAGACGGCAGTGGATATGCACCGCGCCGCCCTTCTGGGCCAGACCGGCCATCTCCATCATCCCGGCCGCCTTGCCGTCGATCTGCGCCGCCTGCGCCAGCACCGCGCCGATGGTCACGACCCCGGTGCCTCCCACGCCGGTGATCACCACGTTATGCGTATCCACGATAGTCGCGATCTCCGGCTCCGGCATGTCGTCGGGAAGGTCGATGTCGGCTGTCGCCTGCTTGCGGATCTTCGCCCCCTCAAGGGTGAGGAACGACGGACAAAACCCCTTCAGGCAAGAGAAATCCTTGTTGCACGCCGATTGATCGATGGCCCGCTTCCGGCCCAGCTCGGTTTCTTCCGGCACGATCGCGATGCAGTTCGACTGCACCCCGCAATCGCCACACCCCTCGCAGACATCGGTATTGATGAACACCCGGCGATCCGGGTCGGGGAAACTGCCGCGCTTGCGTCTGCGCCGCTTTTCCGCGGCGCAGGTCTGAACATAAAGAATTGCGGATACACCTTTGACATCACGTATTTTTTCCTGAACGTCCGGAAGCGCGTCGCGGGGCTGCATGGTCACGCCTTTGGGAAAGGCGTCGTGGTCGATATCTTCCTTGTCGTCATAGACGACCGCGACCTGCTTCACGCCCATGGCCACCAGTTCGCGCGCGATATGCGGCGCGTCCAACCCACCCTCGTTGGGCTGCCCGCCGGTCATCGCCACCGCATCGTTGTAGAGGATCTTGTAGGTGATGTTGGTGCCCGCGGCGAGCGCGGCGCGGATCGCCTGAATGCCGGAATGGTTATAGGTGCCATCGCCGAGATTCTGGAACACATGCTCGGTGTTCGAAAACGGCGCCTCCCCGATCCAGTTCGCGCCCTCGCCGCCCATGTGGGTGAACCCGGTGGTCTCCCGGTCCATCCACTGCACCATGTAATGGCAGCCGATCCCGGCATAGGCGCGGCTCCCCTCCGGCACCTTGGTCGAGGTGTTGTGCGGGCACCCGGCGCAGAAATGCGGGATGCGCGTGGCGATCTCCTGCGCATTGTCGGCGCGGCGCGCATCGGCCAGTTCGGACAGCCCCGCCTTGATCCGGTCGGTGCCGCGCCCCTCTTCCACGAAGATACCGCCCAGTTTCTCGGCGATCAGGATCGGATCGAGCGCCCCGCGCGTCGGGAAAAGCTCTTCACCGTGCATGGACCCCGCACCGCCACCCTTGTGCCAGCCATAAACGCGGCGCCCTTGCTGATTGTCGAAGATCGCTTCCTTGATCTGCACCTCGATCAGTTTGCGCTTTTCCTCGACCACAACGATCAGGTCGAGCCCTTCGGCCCAGTCGTAAAACCCCTTCATGTCGAGCGGGAAGGTCTGCCCCACCTTGTAGGTGGTCACCCCGAGCCGTTCGGCCTCGGCCTCGTCGATCCCCAGCAGGCTCAGCGCGTGCACCAGATCGAGCCAGTTCTTGCCCGCCGCGACCAGTCCGATCTTCGCCCCAGGCTTGCCCCACATGCGCTTGTCCATCCGGTTGGCATGGGAGAACGCCTCTGCGGCATAGCGTTTGTAATCGATCATCCGCGCTTCCTGCGCGTGCGGGGTGTCGATCAGCCGGATGTTCAGCCCGCCCTCGGGCAGGTCGATCACCGGGTTCACAAGCTGCATCCGCTGCGGATCGCCATCGACGACCGCCGTGGCCTCGATCGTGTCCTTCATCGTCTTGAGCCCGACCCAGACCCCGGCAAAGCGCGACAGCGCATAGCCGTAGATCCCGTAGTCGAGGATTTCCTGCACCCCTGCGGGGCTGACAACCGGCATATAGGCATCGACCATCGCCCATTCGGACTGATGCAGAACGGTCGAACTTTCGCCGGTATGGTCGTCCCCCATCGCCATGAGCACGCCGCCATTGGGCGAGGTGCCGGCCATATTGGCATGGCGCATCACGTCACCAGAGCGGTCCACCCCCGGCCCCTTGCCATACCAGAGCCCGAAAACCCCGTCATACTTGCCCTCGCCGCGCAGTTCAGCCTGCTGGCTGCCCCAGAGCGCGGTCGCTGCCAGATCCTCGTTGAGCCCCGGCTGAAACGTAACTTGCGACTCGGTCAGAACCTTCTGCGCGCGGGTCATCATGCTGTCCACCGCCCCGAGGGGAGAGCCGCGATAGCCCGTGACATAGCCGGCGGTATTGAGCCCCGCCGCCTCGTCGCGCGCCCGCTGCGCCAGCATCAGCCGCACCAGCGCCTGCGTGCCGTTCAGAAGAACCGGCGATTTCGTCAGGTCGTAGCGGTCGTTGAGCGATACTTTCTGGATGCTCATCTGGCGCCTCCCTTCGCTTGATGATGTCATGGGCAGTATAGCGCGATATTAGGTCACAATAACTGACCAACCAAGGAAAAACTGCCCTGCGATCCCGAAATCGTGACTGTACAGGTTCCGTTATTGCGCTGATTCCCGTAAGCAAGCCAAAGGGACAGGAAAGTTGCCGGAATGGATTGGGACAAGCTCAGAATATTTCACGCCGTGGCCGACGCGGGTAGCCTCACCCACGCCGGTGAAACGCTGCATCTGTCGCAATCGGCCGTGTCGCGGCAGATTCGCGCGCTTGAGGAATCGCTCAACACGACGTTGTTCCATCGCCATGCGCGGGGTCTGATTCTCACAGAGCAGGGAGAGCTGCTGTTCGACGCCACCACTGCCATGCTCAAGCGCCTCGACGCCGCCGCCGCGCGCATCCGCGACAGCGAGGACGAGGTGTTCGGCGAGTTGCGCGTGACGACCACGATCGGATTCGGCACGCTCTGGCTCGCGCCGCGCCTGCCCAAGCTCTATGAGAAGTATCCCGATCTGAAGATCGACCTGATGCTGGAAGAGCGCGTGCTGGACCTGCCCATGCGAGAGGCAGATCTGGCGATCCGCATGAAGGAACCAAGCCAGGCCGACCTCATCCGCAAACGTCTAATGGGCGTGCGCATGCGGCTCTACGCCTCGCCCGACTATCTTGCGCGCCGGGGTATCCCCGAGACGCTGGAAGACATCAGCAAACATCGCCTGATCTGCCAGAATCCAAACTCGGCGCAGGTCGGCGCGGGTGCCTCCATGGTGCAGGAACTCATGTCTTATGACATTCCGTCCCTGCTGACCGTGAACAACTATTTCGGTGTGTTGCAGGCGGTTCTGCACGATCTCGGAATCGGGGTTCTTCCCGACTATCTGATTCAGGACTTTCCCGACCTCGTGCGCGTGCTGCCGGACTATGAATCCATCGAAGTGCCGGTTTTCCTCGCTTACCCCGAGGAACTGCGCCATTCCAAGCGGATCGCCGCCTTCCGTGATTTCGTGCAGGATGAAATTATTACACATCGCAAGTTACTCAAGGAAAAGGGTAAAACCTGATTTCTCCTCGCCATGCGTCAGGTGCATAGCGGGCATGTCGCGTATACGGCATTCTTTCTCTTGAACGTTTCAACGTTGACGCATAATTCAGCTTCCGAAGATGTTGGTTGCTGAAAAGCGCATCATCTTCATACCTCCCTGTTGGACTATGGCCGAGCTTATTAGCTCGGCCTTTTTTTGCGCGCCCCGCATCGTGCCCCGGCTCCCCCGGCGCCCCCCTTCCCCCTTTCCCCTCAACCATCTATAGACGCGGCAACACTGGCCATCCCGGGGGAATTCGCCACATGCAGGAACCAGCCATCACCGAAGAGTTGATCGCCGCCCACGGTCTCAAACCCGACGAATACGCGCGTATCCTCGACATCATGGGCCGAGAGCCGACCTTCACGGAGCTTGGCATCTTTTCGGCCATGTGGAATGAGCATTGTTCCTACAAGAGTTCCAAGAGGTGGCTGCGCACCCTGCCCACCACCGGTCCGCAGGTGATCTGCGGCCCCGGAGAGAATGCGGGAATCGTCGATATCGGCGATAATCAGGCCGTCGTCTTCAAGATGGAAAGCCACAACCACCCCTCCTACATCGAACCCTATCAGGGGGCGGCCACGGGTGTCGGAGGCATTCTGCGCGATGTTTTCACGATGGGCGCGCGCCCCGTCGCCGCGATGAACTCCCTGTCCTTCGGCGAGATCACTCACCCCAAGACGCGCCAGCTCGTCAATGGCGTGGTCGAGGGGATCGGCGGCTATGGCAACTGCTTCGGCGTGCCCACCGTGGGCGGAGAGGTGCGCTTTCACGCTGCCTATAACGGCAACTGCCTTGTCAACGCCTTTGCCGCGGGCCTCGTGGACGCCGACAAGATCTTCTACTCCGCCGCCTCGGGCGTGGGCATGCCTGTGGTCTATCTTGGCGCGAAAACCGGGCGCGACGGTGTCGGGGGCGCCACAATGGCCAGCGCCGAGTTCGACGAGAGCATCGAGGAAAAGCGCCCAACCGTGCAGGTGGGCGATCCCTTCACCGAAAAACGCCTTATGGAGGCGACGCTGGAGCTGATGGCGACTGGCGCGGTGATCTCGATTCAGGACATGGGCGCGGCCGGGCTGACCTGTTCGGCCGTCGAGATGGGCGACAAGGGCGGTCTGGGCGTCAAGCTCCACCTCGAACGTGTGCCGCAGCGCGAAGAGGGCATGACCGCCTACGAGATGATGCTGTCGGAATCGCAGGAACGCATGCTCATGGTCCTGCGCCCGGAAAAAGAGGAGGAGGCGCGGGCCGTCTTCGACAAATGGGATCTCGATTTTGCCATCGTCGGCGAAACCATCCCCGAGGATCGCTTTCTCATCCTGCACAACAATGTGGTGAAGGCCGATCTGCCGCTGGCCACCCTGTCGGGCTCCGCGCCCGAATACGACCGCCCCTGGGTCGAGACGCCCGCGCCAGAGCCGCTTCCGGATCTGCCGGGGATTGACCCGGTGGATGGGCTGCGCGCGCTGATCTCCTCGCCCAACTACGCCGCGAAACAATGGGTCTATGACCAGTATGACAGCATGGTCATGGCCGACACGGTGCGCGGCCCCGGTCTCGGCGCTGGGATCATCCGGATTCACGGCACCGACAAGAAGCTCGCCTTCACATCGGACGTGACCCCGCGGTACGTGCGCGCCAATCCCTTCGAGGGCGGCAAACAGGCCGTGGCGGAGGCGTTCCGCAACCTTTGCGCAATGGGGGCAAAACCGCTGGCCTCGACCGACAACCTCAATTTCGGCAACCCCGAAAAGCCCGAGATCATGGGGCAGTTCGTGGGCGCCATCAAGGGGATCGGCGCGGCGGTGTCCGCGCTTGACATGCCCATCGTATCTGGCAACGTCTCGCTCTACAATGAAACCGACGGTCAGGGCATCCTGCCCACGCCGACGATCGGCGCCGTGGGCCTGATCGCCGCCGATGAAGAGCCGATCATCGGCGAGGTGCGCGACGGTCATGTTGCCGTTCTCGTCGGGGAGACATCGGGCCATCTTGGTCAGTCCGCCCTTCTCCACGAGGTGTTCAACCGCGAGGATGGCGATGCCCCTCATGTCGATCTGGACGCGGAACGGCGCAACGGCGATTTCATCCGCGCCAACCGGGAGTTGATCAAGGCCTGCACCGATCTGTCGGACGGTGGGCTCGCGCTCGCGGCGTTCGAAATGGCCGAGTCCGCAGGTGTGGGCGTTTACCTTGATACCGCCGACACCGCGACACTCTTCGGAGAGGATCAGGCGCGCTATCTCGTGGCCTGCAATTTCGATCAGGCCGAGGCGCTGATGATCGCCGCCGGTCGCGCCGGGGTGCCGATTTCATCGGTCGGGCGCTTCACCGGAAGCACCGTGCGCTTCGGAAGGTCCGAGGCGCCGCTGTCAGAGCTGGCAGAGATCTACCGCAGCAGCTTCGCCGCCGCGCTGGCCTGACGCGCGAACCACTCCCACAGGGGCCTGTCGGCTTACTCCCCCGTTCGCGGTGTCCTGATCCGGTCCAACAGGAACCGCGTTGATCCATCCCAGCGGTCCGGTGCTGTCTCGCCCCGCACCGCGGGCAGGATGGCACCGGCCAGTTCCTTGCCAAGTTCGACGCCCCATTGATCAAAGGAGTTGATCCCAAGCACGACCCCTTCGACAAACACCCGATGTTCATACAGAGCGACAATCTGGCCCAGCACATAGGGTGTGAGCTTTGGATACAGAAGCGTTGTCGAGGGCCGGTTGCCCGTAAAAACCCGGTGCCGCGCCAGC
The DNA here is from genome assembly GCF_900110425.1 of Salinihabitans flavidus. Lineage (GTDB taxonomy): Bacteria > Pseudomonadota > Alphaproteobacteria > Rhodobacterales > Rhodobacteraceae > Salinihabitans > Salinihabitans flavidus. The sequence continues at coordinate 47,021 of NZ_FODS01000017.1, forward strand.
CTGTCGAGTGTCTTGCCGCTCAGCCCCCATGCCTCCACCTGACCGCGTGCGGTCTCCAGATCCCGCCCGGTCATGAGCGCCTTTGACTGTGCAAGGCAGTGCGCCACAAGGATCTCATGATGATCGACCAGATCCGCCTCATGCCCTTCCGCGCCCAGAAGGAACTCGCAGGGCACCACCTCCGTGCCCTGATGCAGAAGCTGGAAGAACGCGTGCTGCCCGTTGGTCCCGGCATCGCCCCAGACCACCGGCCCGCTGTCCGACTCAAGCGCGCTGCCATCCATCGCCACGCGCTTGCCGTTCGATTCCATCTCAAGCTGCTGAAGATAGGCCGGCAGCCGCTCAAGCCGCTGCTCATAGGGGATCACCGCGCGGGTAGCATGACCGCAGATCTGACGGTGCCACAACCCCACGAGCGCCAGCATCACCGGCATGTTCCGCTCTGGCTCCGCGCTCTGGAAATGCGCATCCATCGCCTGCCCGCCCTTCAGGAAGTCGAAGAAGGCATCCGGGCCGATGGAGATCATCAGCGACAGCCCGATCGGCCCCCACACCGAATACCGCCCCCCCACCCAGTCGCCAAAGCCGAACATTCGCTCTGGCGGAATACCGAAGGCGGCAACCTCTTCCTTGGCGGTGGAGATCGCCGCGAACTGCTGCGCCGGATCCTTGACGGCACGCGCCATCCACGCGCGCACCGCGCAGGCATTGGCCATCGTTTCCTGCGTGGTAAAGCTCTTGGAGGCCACAAGCACCAGCGTGCGCGCCGGATCCAGGCCGCCGAGTGTATCGGTCAGGTCGGCGCCGTCGACATTGGAGATGAAATGACAGCGCGGCCCGTCGTGATAGGGCTTCAGAGCCCGCACCGCCATCGACGGGCCCAGATCCGAGCCCCCGATACCGATATTGACCACATCCGTGATCCGCCCCCCCTGCCCAGCGATCCGCCCGTCGCGAACATCGGCGGCAAAGTCGGCCATACGTTCAAGCGTCGCGCGCACGCCGGGCATCACGTCCTGCCCGTCCACCGTGACCGGATCGCCGTCGAGATTGCGCAACGCCGTATGCAGCACCGCGCGCCCCTCGGTCGCGTTGATCGGTGCGCCACTGAACATCGCCGCGCGCCGCCCGGCCACATCAGCAGTTTCGGTCAACGCCACAAGCGCCCGGCGCGTATCCGTGTCGATATTCGTCTTGGAGTAATCAAAAAGAAGACCGTCATGAGAAACGGAAAAATCCTGCGCCCGCCCGTCTTCGGCAAACAGATCCAGGATCCGGCGCTCAAGGCTCTCGCGATGGCACCGCTTCAACGCGTCATTCATACACTCACTCCGTCCAGTGAACCGTGGTCCCGCCCAGAACCGCCTGCACCGGCGCCTCCTCCGGCGGAAGTTTCAGGGCCCGTTCAAGCGCGGCGCGCTTCTCGTCCCCGGAAATCAGCAAATGCTTGGACAGCGCGCCATTGAGCACCCGCGCGGTCAGCGTCACGCGCGCTTCCTGGCGGCTCGGCTCACGCACCGCCATCAGGATCGGCGCGTCGGGCGCCAGCGCCTGCTCCAGCCCCTCCATCCCCGGAAACAGAGAGGCCACATGCATGTCCGGGCCCATCCCCATCAGCGCCACCGCGATGGGCAGCTCCGGCCCGATCATCGATTCCAGTTCGGCCAGAACCTCCTCGGGCTCATGCGCAGCCGTGTAAAGCGGCAGGAACCGAGCCGCTGCGGCGCGCGCGGTCAGAAGCCGCTCTTTCACCAGCCGCGTGTTGGAGCACGGATCGTCCTCGGGCACCCAGCGTTCGTCGGTCAGTACGACGTCGATCCGCTCCCATTCCAGGTCGGCGGCGCACAGATCGTCGAACACCGGCCCCGGGCTCGTGCCCCCCGGCACCGCCAGTAACACACGCGCGCTTTCGTCCTGCATCAGCGCACTGTTCAATTCCCCGGCGATCGTGTTGGCCAGGTCAATGGCGAGCATCTCCTCATCGGGATAGGTCTCCAGTTTCATGAACCGATCTCCCTCCATTCGCGCCCGTCCCGGCGGATCAGCATCGCGGCATCATCCGGTCCGGCGGAGTAGGCATCATAGGGTTTAGGGGCGTCCCCGCGCGATTCCCAGCCCCGAATCACCGGGTCGGTCCAGGCCCATGCCGCCTCGACCTCGTCGTCGCGCATGAACAGGGTCTGGTTGCCCCGGATCACATCCATGATCAGCCGCTCATAGGCATCCGGCGCGTCAGCGTCCGAACCCAGCGCCTCGGCGAAACTCATGTCGAGCGGGACGTCCACAAGTCGCATGCCCCCCGGTCCCGGATCCTTGATCGTCACCTTGAGCGTGATCCCCTCATCGGGCTGCAACTTGATCCGCAACTCGTTGCGGTGCCGACCCGCCTCTGGCCCGAAAATCGAATGCGGCGCGTCCTTGAACACCACCGTGATCTGGCTGTCGCGCGCACGAAGCCGTTTGCCCGTGCGCAGGTAGAACGGTGTGCCCGCCCACCGCCAGTTGCTCAGATGACACTTGAGCGCGATGAAGCTCTCGGTTCTTGATCTGGGATTGTCCACATCCTCGCGATAGCTGGCAACGCCTTCCGCGGCGGTATACTGCCCGCGCACGATGTGGTGCGGCTCCACCGGGTCGAGCGCGCGGATCACCTTGAGCTTCTCGTCCCGCACCGTGTCGGGCTCGAATTTCGCGGGCGGCTCCATCGCGATGAGACACAAAAGCTGCATCAGATGATTCTGCACCATGTCGCGCATGGCGCCCGCCTTCTCGTAGAACGCGGCGCGGCCGGCCACGCCCACGCGCTCAGCAACCGTGATCTGGATGTGATCGACATACTGCGAATTCCACAGCGGCTCGAACAGCATGTTGCCGAAGCGCACCGCCATCAGGTTCTGAACCGTTTCCTTGCCGAGGTAATGGTCAATCCGATAGATCTGGCGCTCGTTGAATCGGGCCGCCAGCGCCGCATTCAGCGCCTGCGCGCTCTCAAGGTCGTGACCGAATGGCTTTTCCACGACAATCCGGCTACCGGCATCGGTCAGCCCACCCCCGGCCAAACGCTCCGCCAGATCCCCGAACAAGCTCGGCCCGACGGAGAAGTAAAACGCCCGAAGCCGCCCCGGATGCAGCCGCGCGGCAAGATCGGCCCAACCCCGCTCTCCCTGCGCATCCAGAGAAATGTAATCCAGCAGCTCCAGAAACTCATTCAAGCCACAAATACTGCACTCTTCGCGTTTGCTGAACTCATGGATGGCGCTGGCGACGAACTCCCGGTAGCCCTGTTGGCCGATCTCGCTCCGACCGGCGCCGATAATCTCGGTCTCGGATGGAATCTGCCCCGCACAGAACCGCCGGAACAGTCCCGGCAGGATCTTGCGCCGCGCCAGATCCCCGGTGCCACCGAAGATGATCAGGTCGAAAGGATCGACGGGAATGACTCGCGAAACCATGAATTCCTCTTGCCCGTGCGTGGTTTACCCCGCTCAACGCGGGCCGCATCACGCCTTGCAGCCCAACTCTAGCAGCAATCGCTGCCATCACAACTCCGTCAAAGGTGCCAAAGCGGGTTTTGTGTTCTTCCCCAATTGACTACCAAGACGCCATAGACAGAAGAGGATACGATGAAAGACATCGCCAATACCGGAAAGTTCAACGACCGTTTCGTGACCGCCGACGGTCAGGATCGTGCCTCCGTGCCGCTCAGCGACCCGCAGACACTCTGGTTCAATACCGGGACCTTGTGCAACATCGAATGCAACAACTGCTACATCCTCAGTTCTCCCACGAACGACGCGCTGGTCTATATCACCCCCGATGAGGTCAGCGCCTATCTCGATCAACTCGAATCCCGCGACTGGCGCGTGCGTGAGATCGGCTTTACCGGCGGGGAGCCGTTCATGAACCCCGACATGATCGAAATGGCCCGACGGTCTCTGGCGCGCGGCTATGAGGTTCTGATCCTGACCAACGCAATGCGCCCGATGATGCGCCCGAAGGTGCAGGAGGGTCTGCGCGCCCTTCAGGCGGAGTTCGGCGACAGGCTCACGCTCCGAATCTCGCTCGATCACTGGCAGGCGGAGGTGCATGACGCCGAACGCGGCGCGGGCAGCTTCGCCCGCACGCTCGCCGGAATGCGCTGGCTGCGCGATGCGGGTTTGCGCATGACGGTGGCGGGCCGCAGCCTCTGGCACGAGGGCGAAGCCAAGGCGCGCGCCGCCTATGCCCGGCTCTACACTGAAAACGGCTTTGCCATCGACGCCGAAGATCCGGCGCAAACCGTGCTGTTTCCCGAAATGGACGAGACGGTGGACGTGCCCGAGATCACGACCGGATGCTGGGACATCCTCGGGAAATCCCAGTCCGACGTGATGTGTTCCAGCTCGCGCATGGTGGTTAAGCGCAAAGGCGCCGCGCGGCCCGCCGTGATCGCCTGCACCCTGCTGCCCTACACCCCGGAATTCGAGCTTGGCGAAACGCTTGCCGAGGCCGAGGGAGAGGTGCGTCTCAATCATCCCCACTGCGCGAAGTTCTGTGTGCTGGGCGGGGCAAGCTGCTCGTCCTGAACGGTGCGTTCGGCGCCTCCGCGCCGCAAGCGGTTCTCCCAACAGTGCGGCACGTTAACCGGCTCGGCTCATGCAAGGCCGGAAAACGATGCCGACGCGATACCGACAAAATACCGACGTTATACCGACGTTATACCGACAGGCGAAATCCGGCATTTCCGCGAATTTGTCGCAACGATTAATGCGGGCCCGCGTCAGTGGAAGGTGAACTCTCCGACCACATTGCGCCACTCGCCCGGAGAGATCATCTTGCGATGTGCGAAGCGGACTGAATGCAGCGGACCGTCGATCTCATTTTGCCAGAATTCTATGAATTCGAACAACCGCTTATGGTCCGGCGCCTGATCGTAATCCTGCCAGACAAAGCTGTTGATGACATGGATATGATCGGGCATCCGATAGAACATTTCCGCCGTGGTAAGCCCATACCCCTTGAGCATCATTTCGGTTTCGGACATGGCCATTTTCGCGCCTCCTGAACTGCCTTATAAACCCATGATGCCATCAATAATTTAATTATCAATAAAAACAATATGTTAGCAGCGCCTCTCCGTGGCTGCCAAAGCATCTGGGGAAGGCCCATTGCAGCCCATATCCTGCCTCTGTTATAAGTCGGGTAACAAGATATAGTCCGCGCAGAAAAAGCGAGCACATACGTGAGCGATACGCCAGAACCACCTGAAAACGAAGAAGAATCCGGCCCCGGCCATATGGCGCACGATGGACCTACAATTTCCATCGAAGACGAGATGCGGGCCTCCTATCTCGATTACGCGATGAGCGTGATCGTGAGCCGGGCCATTCCCGATCTTCGTGACGGTCTCAAGCCGGTTCACCGCAGAATCCTCTATGCGATGAACGAAACCGGCAACACCCACGACAAGCCCTACCGCAAATCGGCGCGGCCGGTGGGCGATGTGATGGGCCGCTACCATCCCCACGGCGACAGTGCGATCTACGATGCCCTCGTGCGCATGGCGCAGGATTTTTCCATGTCGCTGCCACTGCTCGACGGCCAGGGCAACTTCGGCTCGATGGACGGCGACAACGCCGCCGCCATGCGCTATACCGAAGTCCGCATGGACAAGCCCGCCTCCTACATGCTGGCGGACATTGACAAGGAAACCGTTGATTTCCAGGACAATTACGACGGCAAGGATCGCGAACCAATGGTTCTGCCGGCGCGATTTCCGAACATGCTCGTCAACGGCGCCGGGGGCATCGCCGTGGGTATGGCGACCAATATCCCGCCGCATAACCTCGGCGAGGTGATTGACGCCACCCTTGCGCTGATTGAGGATCCTGATCTGAGTTCGGAACAACTGCTCGCGTATGTCCCTGGCCCCGATTTTCCAACCGGCGGGATCATGCTCGGTCGGTCCGGTGCGCGCAAAGCCTATCTCGAAGGGCGCGGCTCGGTCATCATCCGGTCCAAAACCCGCGTGGAGGAACTGCGCAAGGATCGCTATGCCATCGTCATCGACGAGATCCCGTATCAGGTGAACAAGGCCACGATGATCGAGAAGATCGCCGAGGCCGCTCGCGAGAAACGCATCGAAGGCATCGCCCATGTTCAGGACGAATCCGATCGCTCCGGCGTCCGCGTGGTTGTTGAACTGAAACGCGACGCGACACCGGAAGTGGTGCTCAATCAGCTTTTCCGATTCACCCCGATGCAGACCTACTTCGGTTGCAACATGCTCGCCCTGAATGGCGGGCGGCCCGAACAACTTACGCTGCGCAAGTTCCTGACATCCTTCATTGATTTCCGCGAAGATGTGGTCGCGCGGCGCACCGCCTACCTGCTGCGCAAGGCCCGCGAACGCAGTCATGTTCTGTGTGGTCTGGCCGTCGCGGTGTCCAATGTGGATGAGGTGGTCGCCACAATTCGCGGCTCTGCCGACGCCGCCGAGGCCCGCGAGAAACTCATGACACGGCGCTGGCCCGCTTCCGACATCGCATTTTATATCAGGCTGATCGACGATCCGACCCACACGATGAACGAGGACGGAACCTACAATCTCTCCGAGCTTCAGGCGCGTGCCATCCTCGATCTGCGCCTGCAACGCCTGACCCAGATCGGCGTGAAAGAGGTAACGGACGAGCTTGAGGATCTGGCTGGCAAAATCAAGGAATACCTGGAGATTCTCTCTTCCCGCGACCGGATCAAGGGGATCATCGTGAGCGAACTGCAAGAGGTGAAAGACCTTTTCGCCGTGCCGCGCCGCACCGAGATCGCCGACTGGTCCGGTGATATGGAGGACGAGGACCTGATCGAGCGTGAGGACATGGTCGTAACCGTGACCTCCGGCGGTTATATCAAGCGCACCGCGCTATCCGACTTCCGCGCACAGCGCCGCGGCGGCAAGGGCCTCGCCGGGATGCAGACCAAGGACGAGGACGTGGTGACCACGCTTTTCGTGGCCAACACCCATACGCCGCTTCTGTTCTTCACAACGGAAGGGATGGTCTACAAGCTCAAGACCTGGCGCTTGCCGTTGGGCGGGCGCACCTCACGCGGCAAGGCGGTGGTCAATATCCTTCCCATTCCCACAGGGGTCGGCATCGCCGCGATCATGCCTGTGGACGTTCCCGAAGCAGAGTGGGACAACCTTCAGATCATGTTCGCCACCTCGGCGGGCAATGTGCGGCGCAACGCGCTCAGCGATTTCACCAACGTCAAGCGGAACGGCAAGATCGCCATGAAACTGCCCGACGGGGTGGAACTGGTGAATGCGCGCATCTGCACCGAGAACGATGACATCATGCTGGTGACGGATTCTGGCCGCGCAATCCGCTTTGCAACCACTGATGTGCGTGTCTTCAAGGGGCGCGATTCAACCGGCGTGCGCGGTATCCGGCTCAGCGATGGCGACCGTGTCGTGTCGATGTCGGTGATCCGCCATTTCGAGGCCACGTCCGAAGAACGCGCCGCCTACCTGAAGATGCGGCGTGCGGTTGCGGGACTTCCCGATGACGTCGAGGGTGATGAAGATACCGTGGAAGGCTCCATCACACAGGAACGCTATGCACAGATGTCGGCGGCCGAGAACCTGATTCTGACCATCACCGCCCGTGGCATGGGCAAGCTCAGCTCCAGCCATGACTACCCCCTGCGCGGTCGTGGGGGTCAGGGTGTGGCGGCCATGGACAAGGCAATGCGGGGCGGCGCTCTGATCGCGTCCTTCCCGGTGGACCTGGAGGATCAGATCATGCTTGCCACATCCAAGGGGCAGTCGATCCGGGTTCCGGTCGAAGGCATTTCCTTCCGCTCGCGCAGCGCCGGGGGGGTGAAGGTGTTCAACACCGGCCCCGATGAGGAGGTGGTCAGCGTGGCCTGGATCGCCGATCAGGGAGACGAGGACGCGGCAGAGGAATAATCTGCCGGCGCGACTGGCGGAACCATCCCCCGAAGGCGGCCTCTCAGGCCGCCTTCAGCGCATAAAGCGCCCCGAATTTCGCTTCGAGATAGGACAGCAACGGTTCCGGCCCCGGCTCCATACCGCTGGCATGGGTGATCGTCTCACGCGGAAGACGCAATCCGCCATGCCGTTGCAGATTGTCACGAAGCCACCCCGTTGCCGCCGACGTATCGCCCTCGGCAAGCTGCGCATCAAGATCCGGCACCGCACCGCGCAGCGCCTCATGCAGGCACCCGGCGTAAACATTGCCAAGCGCATAGGTCGGGAAATACCCGAACAGCCCGACCGACCAATGCACATCCTGCAAACAGCCGTTGGACGGTTTGTCCACCGCATAGCCGAAATCCGCCTCGAAGCGATCGTTCCACGCGGCCTCAAGATCGCTCACAGGCAGATCGCCCGCCATCATTGCGCGCTCCAGATCAAAGCGCAGCATGATATGCAGATTGTATTGCACCTCGTCGGACTCGGTGCGGATATAACCGTCATGCACCCGGTTCACCGTGGCATAGAAGGACTCTTCATCCGCAATTCCGATATCTCCAAAGGCATCACGCATCTGCCCGTAAAGCCATCCGGTAAAGGCCCGTGAGCGGCCAAGTTGATTTTCGTAGATCCGGCTCTGGCTTTCATGCACCCCCATGGACACGCCCTGCCCCAGAGGGCTGAGCAGATAGGCGTCGTCGATCCCTTGCTCATAGCAAGCGTGGCCGACCTCGTGGATTGTGGAGTAGAGGCAGTTGAACGGGTCGATCTCGGAGGTTCGGGTGGTAATCCGCACATCATGCCCCGACCCTGACGAGAACGGATGCACCGCCTTGTCGAGCCGCCCGCGCGACATGTCATAGCCGAAGGTCCTGGCAAGCTGACGCGCCAGCCGCATCTGGGTCTGCGCGTCGAAATGCCCGGCGAGTGCCGGGGGCGCGGGCCGGTCCAGAACCGCCGCGCGCAAGGCGACCAGGCGGGGCCGCATCGCACCGAATATCTCATCGAGCGCCGCCGCGCTCATGCCCGGCTCATAATCCTGCAACATCGCATCATAGACATCGCCGCCATCTGCCAGCGCTTGGCCCTCCTGCTGCTTGAGCTGCACGACCTCTTCCAGCACGGGCAGAAAGGCCGCGACATCTTCATTCGCGCGCGCGATCGCCCATTGGCCCTGCGCCTTGCTCGTCACCTTGGCGATCCGGGCCGCGAGATCCGCCGGAATCTTGCGCGTCCGTTCATAGCTGCGCCTGATCTCGCGTACCTGCGCGCGGCCCACGGGATCGAGCGTTTCGGGGTCGATCGCATCAAGCCATGCCCCCACACGCGGATCAATGCGGCGGGCATGCAGCACGGTTTCCATCGCGGCCATCTCGTCGGACCGCTGATCGGCCGCGCCGCGCGGCATCATCGTTTCCTGATCCCAGCCAAGCCGGCCAGCGACCTGTGCAAGCGCCTCCGTGTCATGCTGAAACCGCATCAGTTCGTCATAGGCAGACATGGCTTATCCTTCTCGAATGGAACGGGCGACAGGGTAGTGTGACAGAAAGCGCGCGCGCAGGATCAGAACCCAGACCACCACGGCCAGAAGCTGATGCAGGATCGCGAGTTGCCACGGCGCGATATAAAGCACCGTTACGATGCCCAACACGACCTGCGCCACCAGCGCCGCCAACATGGCGTTGAACGCGGACCGCGTGACCGCATGCGCGGAATGGCGCCCGCGCAGCCAGACCACCACCGCGAAGATCAGCAGCAGATACCCCCAGACCCGATGAATGAACTGCACGAGCCCCGGATTTTCGAAGAAGTTGCTCCAAAGCGGTGACAATCCGAACATGTCGGGCGGCAACACCCCCCCCGCCATAAGCGGCCAGTCGGTGAAGGTCCGGCCCGCGTCGATCCCCGCCACCAGCGCACCAAGCAGGATTTGCACGAAGGACGCGTGCAAAAGCCCGGTGGAGAGCGAAAAGAGTTTCCCCTCACGCCCGCGCCGCGCCTGCATCAGATCTCGCTCCGGCCTGCCAAGCAGAAACACATACCAGGCAATGAAGCCCAGGATCACGAAGGCCAGCCCCAGATGCACCGCCAGTCGATAGGACGCCACGCTCAACCGCCCGTCCCCCAGCCCCGAGGACACCATCCACCAGCCCACGGCTCCCTGCACCCCGCCAAGCGCCCCGATGAGGAACAGCCGGCCATGCCAGCCCGGCGGCACCCGCCGCGCCACCGCAAAGCCGAGGTATCCGAAAAGCCAGACAAAACCGATCACCCGGCCCAGTTGCCGGTGCCCCCACTCCCACCAGTAGATCGTCTTGAAATCCTCAAGACCCATCCAGTGGTTCTGCTCCGTGAACTGCGGGATTGTCTGATACTTGGCGAATTCCGCTTCCCATTCGGCTTGCGACAGGGGCGGGATGGCACCAGTCACCGGCCTCCATTCGGTGATCGACAGCCCGCTATCGGTCAACCGGGTCAGCCCGCCCACCACGATCATCGTCACCACGAGCGCGAACAGCACCATGAGCCACACCCGCACGCCGCGCCGGGCCCCCTTCGGCCGCTTGTCGATCAGGCCCGATTGCGGCCCCGGTTTGGCAGGTGTTCCGCCCACCTCCTCAAAGATACTGCGCTTGTTGCTCATGTTCGCTTTCCTCACGTTGGACCGAAGAGTAGGGCGCACCCCGTGGCGCTTCAAGCGGTTAGCCCCGGTCTTTCCAACGCACCATTTGACGCAGGATGCCATGCAGCATCTGCACATCGGCGCGTGTGAGCGGCATGCGCGACCACAGGTTGCGCAGGTTCATCTTCATCCCCTCGGCCTTCGTCGGCGGGAAAAAGAAACCCGCCTCGTCCAGCCGCTCTTCGTAGTGCTGGGCGAGCTTGTCCATCTCGACGTGGCTGGCCCATTCCGTTTTGGCCATCTCCATCGTCTCCGGCGGCGCCATGCTGGTCCGGCGGCGCCATTCATAAGCAGTCAGAAGAACGCATTGCGCCAGATTGAGAGAGGCGAATTCCGGGTTCACCGGCACGTTGATGATCGCATTGGCCCGGGCAATGTCGTCGTTTTCAAGCCCCGCGCGCTCCGGCCCGAACAAAACCGCGACCCGCCCCCCGGCGGCGATCTTGTCCTGCGCCAGTTCCATCGCGCGCTCGGGCGTGACCACGGGTTTCGTTAATCCACGCGCCCGCGCCGTCGTGGCAAAGACATAGGTGCAATCCTCCAGCGCCTCGGCCGTGGTGGCGCAGAGCCTTGCCTCGTCGAGTAGTCGCCCCGCCCCGCTGGCCATCGCCACGGCCTTCGAATTAGGCCAGCCGTCGCGCGGGGCAACCACGCGCATCCGATCGAGCCCGAAATTCCACATCGCACGCGCCGCACCGCCGATATTCTCCCCCATCTGGGGGCGCACCAGAACGAAGGCGGGCTGGGGGCTGGGGTCGGACATGGTATCCTCTGCATCCGGGGCGAACGCACCGCTGATAGCCCCACCCCGCCGGCATGACAAGCCGAGGGCACAAACCACGCTCGCAATCCACCGCCCGGCCCGCCGCCAGCGTAGCCAAGACGGTTTATCCGCGATATAGGGGCACGACTCACGGCAAGAAGACGGAGCCCGCAAATGGCCGATCCCGAGCACCCGCAGATCTACCTCGTCACGCCGCCAGAGATCGAGCTCAGCCGCTTTCCCGACACGCTGGCAAGGGTGCTCGACAGCACCGAGATTGCCTGCGTTCGGCTGGCGCTGGCCACCCGCGACGAGGATCATGTTTCCCGCACGGCGGACGCGCTGCGCGAGGTGACGCATGCCCGCGACGTCGCCCTTGTCATCTCCGAACACCTGATCCTTGCGGAACGGCTCGGTCTCGACGGGGTGCATCTGACAGATGGTGCGCGCTCTGTCCGCAAGTCGCGCAAGGCCCTTGGCGACGATGCCATCGTCGGCGCCTTCTGCGGCGCTTCCCGTCACGATGGGCTCAGCGCGGGCGAGGCCGGGGCCGACTACGTCAGCTTCGGACCCGTGGGCCGGACACCGCTCGGCGATGGCGAAGTGGCCGAGAGCGATCTGTTTGCGTGGTGGTCGGATGTCGTCGAGATCCCGGTTGTGGCCGAGGGCGCGCTGGATGAAGAGTCGCTGCGTCGCCTTGCCCCGATCACCGATTTCTTCGCCATCGGAGAAGAAATCTGGCGGGCCGACGATCCGATCACCCGTCTGGCAGAGCTTCGCGCGACCTTCATCTGAGGCGTTCGGCGCCGGATTGTCCGTTCGCTCAGCGGCGGCTTGCAGCCCCCTGTCGGCTTGGTCTATAGGGTGTCGAAACTCGGAACATATCAGGGCGAGGACGCATGGCCGGCCATTCCAAATGGGCAAATATCCAGCATCGCAAGGGGCGTCAGGATGCCGCGCGATCAAAGCTTTTCTCCAAGCTGTCCAAGGAGATTACCGTAGCGGCCAAGATGGGCGATCCCGACCCGGAGAAGAATCCGCGGCTTCGTCTGGCCGTCAAGGATGCCAAGTCGAATTCCGTTCCCAAGGACGTGATCGAACGCGCGATCAAGAAATCGCAGGGCGGGGACGCGGACGACTATGAGGAGATCCGCTACGAGGGGTATGGCCCGAACGGGGTCGCTGTGATTGTCGAGGCGATGACCGACAACCGCAACCGCACCGCGTCGAACGTGCGTTCCACCTTTACCAAAAATGGCGGCAACCTCGGGGAGACCGGCTCTGTCGCGTTCATGTTCGAGCGCAAGGGCGAAGTGACCTACCCCGCTGATGCGGGCGATGCCGATACGATAATGATGGCCGCGATCGAGGCGGGCGCGGAGGATGTCGAAAGCTCGGACGACGGGCATGTGATCTGGTGCGCCGATACCGAACTGAACGACGTGTCCAATGCGCTCGAGGCCGAATTGGGGGAGTCCGAGTCCACCCGTCTGGTGTGGAGACCGACAAACACGACAGAACTCGATCTGGAGGACATGCAAAAGCTGATGAAGCTGATCGACGCGCTGGAAGACGACGATGACGTGCAGCGCGTGACGACAAACTTCGACGCCTCCGACGAGGTGATGGCGCAGCTTTGATCGCAGGGGCGCTCAGCCCCGCGTCGCCAGCGCCTCCTGCAACATCTCGCGCACGGTATCGGTGGGCACATCCGAGGTGATGAAGGCCTGCCCGATCCCGCGCGCGAGGATGAAACGAAGCCGTCCGTCCACCACCTTCTTGTCCTGCGCCATCAGATCCAGAAGCGCGTCGGCATCCGGCAAATCACCCGGAATATCCGCGAGATCGACCTTCATGCCCATATCGCGCAGATGCGCGCGCACACGGCCCGGCTCTTCTTGCGGACAAAGCCCCAGCCGCGCCGAAAGCTCGAACGCCAGCGCGCATCCGATCGCCACGCCTTCCCCGTGCAGGAGCCGGCCGGAATATCCGGTCGCGGCCTCAAGCGCGTGACAGAAGGTGTGCCCGAGGTTGAGCAGCGCGCGATCGCCCTGTTCGGTCTCGTCGCGCGCGACGATTTCCGCCTTCATCTCGCAGGCACGTTTCACCGCGGCGATGCGCGCCGGCGCGTCCCCGGCGGCAAGGGCGGGCCCGTGCCTTTCGAGCCACTCGAAAAACGCCGCGTCCCCCAGAAGCCCGTATTTCACCACCTCGCCATAGCCGGCAAGGAAATCGCGCGGCGGGAGCGTGCCAAGCACATCGGTATCGGCGAGCACCAGCGCGGGCTGATGAAAGGCGCCGATCAGGTTCTTGCCCTGCGGCGCGTTGATCCCGGTCTTACCCCCAACGGAGCTGTCCACCTGCGCCAGAAGCGATGTCGGGATCTGCACGAATCCCACGCCCCGGCGCAACACGGCCGCGGCAAAGCCGGTCAGATCCCCGATCACCCCGCCGCCGAAGGCCACGACCAGATCGCGGCGTTCAACCTTCTGATCCAGAAGCCATTCCACCGTGCGCTCGAACTGCACCCAGCCCTTCGTCGCCTCACCGGGCGGCAGGATCAACGCCTCCATCGACACGCCGCCAGCTGCCAACCCCGCGCGCAGGCCATCGAGATGGGCGGCGGCGACGTTCTCATCGGTGACAACGGCGACGCGTGGACGCGCGAGGTGCGGGCCGATCAACGCCCCCGCCCGCTCCAGAAGCCCGGGACCGATGTGAATGTCATAGCTCCGCGCGCCAAGCCCGACGTGAACCGTCTCCATCATTGCACCGCCTCCAGAACATCGGGTCTTGTGCGCAGCGCCGCGATCACCGCGTCGGTCATGCGCTCGATTGAAAAGGCCGGATCGGCCTGCACACGAAGATCGGCAAGCGCATAGATCGGCACGCGCTCCTCGTAAATCGCCTTGAGCGTGGCATAGGGGGCTCTGGTTTGCAGCAAGGGCCGCGTTCCCTTGTGGCGCACACGTTGCCAGAGCAGGTCGAGATCGGCATCGAGCCAGACCGCCACGCCCTTTTCGGTGATGGCGCGGCGGTTTTCGCGGCACAGATAGGCCCCCCCACCCGTGCTCAGCACACCATGCCCGGCGTCGAGCAGCCGCGCGATCACCTGGCTTTCCTTGCGCCGAAAAAACGCCTCCCCGTCGCGGGCGAATATTTCGGCGATGGTCATGTTGGCGGCGCTTTCGATCTCAGCGTCCGAATCGAGGAACGGCACACCGAGCCGCGCGGCAAGTGACCGGCCCACGGCCGTCTTGCCAGCGCCCATCATGCCCACCATCACAACCGTCTTTTTCAGCCTCACGCAGGTCTCCGCTTCCGTCTCGTCCTCTGCCGGAAAAAATCCGGGCGGAATTTCGCCTCAGGCCATTGAATGACGTGAACTTGAGCAAAAGACCATATATAAACCAAAAGAAAACGGGCAGGCACATCATCGGGGAAATCTCATGGGCAGAGTGTTCCGGACACTAGTCTATCTCATCGTTATCGCGGCCGTCGGGCTTGTGGGCTATGCCTATCTCGGTCCGATTTTCGGTGCCGACTTCACCGCCCCCAGCGAGGAAATCCGGGTGCCGATGACGCTCGATGCCGAATAAGGGCGCATATCTTGCCACGGTGCTGGCGATTCTGGCCGGACAGGCCGGCGCGCAAACCCCGCTGAGCGCGATCGACTGGCTGTCGACCACACCGACGGTCACGCTCGACATGGACACCGCACCGGGGGAGCCGCCCGTCGCCGAAAGCGCGACGTCCCCGGAGATTTCCGTCGGCAAGCTGGGCGAGGCGCGGCGCGATGCGGTGGGGCTTTTACCAGCGAGCGTGACCGGGCTTCCGGCGACGCTCTGGCAGTCCAGCCGGGCGGAGATGCTGGCGCGGCTCATTGCCGAGCAGCGGGTCAGCGACCTGCCCGCGATGCAGGCGCTGCTTTATACGCTCCTGCTGGCAGAGGCGAACCCGCCGCTGGGTGGATCCGGAGATCAGCTTCTGCTGGCGCGGATCGACAAGCTGGTTGATCTCGGGGCACTGGAACAGGCCAACGCGCTACTGGAACGAGCCGGCGCCGACACGCCCGCGCTTTTCGCACGCTGGTTCGATGTAACGCTTCTGATGGGACAAGAGGACACCGCCTGTGACGCGCTTCTGCGGGCACCGCATCTGGCACCCGGCTATGCGGCGCGCATCTTCTGCACCGCGCGGTCGGGCGATTGGCAGACGGCGGCACTCACGCTCGGCACGGCCAACGCGCTCGGGCTGCTGAGCAAGGAGGAAGACGCGCTCTTGCTGCGCTTTCTCGACCCTGAAGTCATTGGCCAAGAACCGATCCTCGTCGCTGCACGCAAGCCCTCGCCGCTTCTCTTTCGACTTTATGAGGCGGTCGGCGAAAGCCGGCCCACGACTCTTCTGCCGCGTGCCTTCGCCCATGCCGACCTGCGCGACACGGCGGGCTGGAAGGCGCAGCTTGAGGCGGCGGAGCGCCTGGCGCGAACGGGGGCCCTGCCCGGCAACCACCTTCTGGGGCTCTACACGGAACGCGAGCCGGCGGCTTCCGGCATGATTTGGGAGCGGGTGACGGCGGTGCAGAATTTTGACGCGGCGATGCGCTCTGGCGATGAGGGCGCTATTGCGGACACGATCATTCCCGCGTGGGAGGCGATGCGCGCCGCGCGGCTCGAGGTGCCCTTTGCGGGTCTCTATGCCTCCGATCTTCTGTCCATGACGCTCAGCGGTCCGGCGCAGGACATCGCGCGGCGAATCGTAATGCTCTCGCCGCGCTATGAAGCCGCGGCAGAGCGCGGCCCGGCTGACATGCTTGCCGGGCTTGCCAGAGGCAGCCCGCCGCGCACCCCGTCAGAACAGACAGCGCGCGCCATCGCGGATGCGTTTCACGGCGCGGGCGTGCCGCAGGAGCTTTCCGCCAAACTCGCGCGCGGGCAACTCGGTGAAGTCATTCTGCGTGCCATGCAGCTTTACACCCGTGGGGCCGCGGGCGATCCGGAGGCTTTGACCAAGGCGCTGGCGAGTCTCCGGGCTCTGGGGCTTGAGGATACCGCCCGCCGCGCCGCGCTTCAGGTGCTGCTTCTGGAGCGGCGGATATGACCGGGGCGGCGCGCTGGATCGCCACATTTCTTGAGGCGCAGGCCGCCGAACAGGGCGCGACCAGAAACACCCAGATGGCCTATGCGCGCGATCTTCAGGATTTCGGAGAGTGGTTGTCCCGGCGCCCCGGACAGTTCGAAACCGCCGCGCGCGAGGACATCGAGGCCTACCTCGTGCACTGCGAGACGCAGGGATTGGCGCAATCGACGCGGGCCCGGCGCCTATCAGCGATCCGGCAGCTTTACCGCTTTGCCTTCGAGGAAGGCTGGCGCGAGGACAATCCGGCCATTCGCATCCACGGGCCGGGCCGAAACCGCCGCCTGCCCGGAACGCTTGATATCGCGGAAGTGGACCGCCTGCTCGACGCGGCGCGCCGGTCGGGGCGGGCGGAGCAGGATCGCGCGCGCAATACATGCCTGATCGAGCTGCTCTATGCCACGGGAATGCGGGTCAGTGAGCTTGTCTCGCTTCCCGTGTCCGCGGCGCGGGGCGATCCCAACATGCTTCTGATCCTCGGCAAGGGCGGACGGGAGCGGATGGTCCCCCTCTCGCCGCCCGCGCGGGGCGCTCTGGCCGAATGGCTCACGTATCGTGACGCCGCCGAGGATGCCGCGCGCGCGAAGGGCAAGGCCCCCTCGACCTTCCTGTTTCCATCGCGCGGCAAGCTGGGCCATCTCACGCGGCACCGTTTCTACCTTCTGATCAAGGAGTTGGCGGTGGCGGGCGGCCTCTCTCCGTCCAAGGTCACGCCGCATACGCTGCGCCACGCCTTTGCCACGCATCTGTTGGCCAATGGCGCCGATCTGCGGGCGATCCAGACCCTTCTGGGCCATGCCGATATTGCCACGACCGAAATCTATACCCATGTGCTCGACGAGCGGTTGTCCGATCTGGTGCTGGAGCATCATCCGCTGGCGCGAGACGCACCGCCGGACGAGCCGTGACCGCACTGTCCCTTGATCGCGCGGCCCTTGCGGCCCATAACGCTTGCGAACAAGAGGACAGGTTATTTCATGGACGCGACATCTATGACATTCGACGCCGGGTTCTGGATCAGCATCGGGGCCATCCTTGCGCTGCTGGTGCTGTCGGGGTTTTTCTCGGGCAGTGAGACCGCGCTCACCGCCGCCTCACGCGGGAAGCTGCGCAGCCAGGCCGACAAGGGCAATCGCGGCGCGGCGCGCGCGCTTGGCATCACCGAGGACAACGAGCGGCTGATCGGCTCTGTCCTTCTGGGCAACAATCTGGTCAACATCCTCGCCGCCTCACTCGCCACGGCCTTGTTCACAAGACTGTTCGGAGAATCGGGCGTGGCGCTGGCGACCCTTGTGATGACCGTTCTGGTGCTGGTCTTCGCCGAGGTTCTGCCCAAGACCTATGCCATCACCAACGCCGAGGCGGCCGCCTCGAAAGTGGCCGCCCCGATCGCGATGGTTGTGACGGTCTTTGCACCCGTGGTGGGGGTGGTGCGGATGTTCGTGCGCCTTATGTTGCGGGCTTTCGGGGTGCAGACGGACCCTGACAGCCATATCCTCGCCGTGCGCGAGGAGATCGCCGGCGCGATCCAGCTTGGCCATTCGGAAGGCGTTGTCGAAAAGGAGGACCGCGACCGGATTCTCGGCGCGCTCGACCTGTCGGAGCGCGCGGTGGAAGAGATCATGCTGCACCGCTCCGGGATAGAGATGGTGGACGCCGACCACGCGCCCGAGGACATCCTCAACCAATGCCTCGAGAGCAGCCACACCCGCCTTCCGGTATTCAAAGACGACCCGGAAAACATCATCGGTGTGGTCCATGCCAAGGATCTGCTCCGGGCCATGTATCGCCAGATCGCCGAGCCCGACGCGACCATGGAAGATCTGAGCGGTTTTCGCATCACCGATGTGGCCAAGAAGCCTTATTTCGTGCCCGAAACCACCTCGCTCGATGAGCAGATGCGGCAGTTTCTGCGGCGTCGGTCGCATTTCGCGCTGGTGGTGGATGAATACGGATCGCTGCGCGGACTGATCACGCTGGAGGACATCCTCGAAGAGATCGTGGGCGAGATCACGGACGAATTCGACCCCGACGCCGAACATCCGATCCGCAAGGCAGAGGATGGACAGTATATCGTGGACGGGGCGATGACGATCCGTGACCTCAACCGCGCGAGCGAGTGGAACCTGCCCGACGAGGAGGCCAATACCGTGGCCGGGCTGGTGATCCACGAGGCGCAGATGATCCCGACCGTGGGGCAGGTCTTCTCGTTCCACGGATTCCGCTTCGAGGTGGTGGCGCGCAAGGACAACCGGATCACGCGTCTGAAAATCCGCCCGCTGTGAACGGAGCCGGGACACTTTTGGGCGAATCGGGGTTAACGCCCTGAAATCGTGGAAAAACCCGTTTCGGTATCGCGTCGGTATAACGTCGGTATTACGTCGGTGTCGGCAACCGGCGCGCGCGCCCCGTGCCCGCCGTTAACGCGGCGGGCGTTGCTTTACGAGTATTTGCGGAACAGAGAAAGGGAGAGGCGCGCCGGACCCGCAGCGGCGCGCAGGACGCGGCGGATGAGGTGTTCACCGGACAGGTGCATGTCGGTTTCCCCGACGGGGCCGGGTCAGTGTTTCAGGCCGCAGGCGTCGAACGCGGCGCGGGTGCGGGCCTTTTCCTCTTCGGTGAGTTGCAAAAGCGGCGCGCGCACCGGGCCGCCGACCTGACCGAGAAGCTCCTGCCAGTATTTGCCATGCGCCTGCGGCTTGCCGCCGGGTTTGGTGCCGCGGATCGCTTCGCGCACCGGATCGAGGCTGTCGCGGATCTTGCGGGCCACGTCGAATTTGCCGGCGAAGGCGAGCTGCGTGTAGTCGTGCATCCTCCGGTCGGTCTTCGTCTGAAGCTGATAGGGCGGCGAGGAGCAGAGATAGAGCCTCCAGCCCAGTTCCTCGATATTGTCGAGCCAGTCATCCTCGGACGCGGTGGAGACTTGGATCTTGTCGCCGACCATATGGGTCAGGCGCACATACATCTCGCGCGGGACGGAATACTTGATCGCCACGATATTGGGCAGCTCGGCCACCCGCGCGCACAGCTCCGGGCTCATGAGATAGCCGCTGTCGGGGTGGCTCCACATGGCGATGCCGATGTCGAGCCGGTCGCACAGCAGCTTGTAGTAGTTGTAGACGGTCTCGTCTGGGTCGGTGACGAAATGCAGCATGGGCGCGTGCACCACCACGTAGTCGGCGCCGCAGTCCTGCGCGTGGCGGGCCAGCTCCAGCACGGTGTCGAAATTCTGATCGGAGGCGGACATGATCGTCGCCGCCTTGCCGTCGCATTCCTCCACCGCGATCTCGATGTTGCGCTTGCGCTCCTCCAGCGACATGGAGAAGAACTCCCCCTGTTTGCCGGCGATGAACAGTCCCGCGATCTCCAGATCGTCGATCCAGTGGCGGATATTGTGGCGCAGCCCGTCCTCGTTGAACGATCCGTCCTCGTGGAAGGGGTTGAGCGCGGCGGCCCAGATGCCGCGCATATGCTCTCTGGCGTAGTCCTTGGCGTCGCGTTTGGCGTATTTCATGGAGCGATTCCTTGTTCGGCGGTGCGGATCGCGCGCCACAGCGTTTGCGCCGTCAGCGGCATGTCGAGGTCTTCGACACCCAGAGGGCGCAGCGCGTCGATGGCCGCGTTCAGAATGGCAACGGGGGCGCCGATGGTCCCCGCCTCTCCGACGCCCTTGGCGCCAAGGACGTTCATCGGGCTTGGCGTTTCGAACTTGTGCAGATCGAGCGGGGGCATGTCGGCGGCGCGCGGCATGGCGTAATCCATGAAAGAGCCGGTCAGAAGCTGCCCGTCGTCGTCATAGACCACCTGTTCGAGAAGCGCCTCTCCCAGCCCCTGCGCGAAGCCGCCGAGGATCTGCCCCGCGACCAGCGTGGGGTTGATGATCCGCCCGGTGTCATCGACGCAGGCGGCCCGCTCGATCCGGGGGGCGCCGGTGACGCGGTCGATGCTCAGCAGCACCAGATAGGCGCCGTAGCCCCAGGCCGGCCCCTTGTTCGTGTATCTGACCTCAACGTTTTGGGGCGCGTTGGCGCCCGCGTCGAGCCGGGCGCGCAGAACCTCGCAGGCGCGCAGAACGGCGCTACCGCCGATGGCGGTGCTGCGGCTGGCCAGCGCCCCGATCCCCTCGGGGCAGGTGCCGGTATCGCCGCAGTGCACGGTGATGCGGTCCATCGGGATGTTCAGTGTGTCGGCGGCGATCTGGGCAAAGGCGGTTTCGCGCCCGTGCCCCTGCGAGGAGGAGCCGCTGGCCACCAGCACATCGCCGTTTTCATCCACGCTCACCCGCGCGGTTTCCCAGCCGCTGCCCGACGGCTCGATATAAAACCCGGTGCCCACCCCCACCAGCTCACCGCGCGCGCGGCGGGCGTCGCGCTCGGCCAGCGCCTGTACGTAGCCGCCCTTGTCGCGCAGCAGGTCGAGCGCGCGGGCATAGTCGCCGGAATCGAGCACCTCGCCCGTCGCGGTGGTGTGCGGCAGATCGGCGGGGCCAAGCAGGTTGCGCGCCCGGATCTCCAGCGGGTCGATCCCGGTGGCCGCCGCCGCCTTGTCGATGAGCCGTTCCATCAGGCTGTTGGCCTCGGGTCGTCCGGCGCCGCGATAAATGCCCATGGCGGCCGTGGCGTGCATCATCGCGCGGGTGGTCACATCGACCGCCCCCACGCGATAGGCCGAGGGCAGGATCCGCCCCGCGTTCCACGCCGTGATCAGCCCGCTGTTGGGCAGCCAGTGGCCCAGAGGCGCCTCCACCCGCGCGCGCAGGCCGGTGAACCGCCCGTCGCGGGTCAGCGCCAGCGCCCCGTGGCTGGTCACGCCGCGCCCGTGGGTGGCGGCCAGAAACTCCTCCGACCGCGTGGCGGTCCATTTCACATTGCGCTTGAGCCGGAAGGCGGCCCAGACGGCGAACACCTCTTCGGGATAAAGCGAGGCTTTCATCCCGAAGGCGCCGCCGACATGCGGGGCGATGACACGGATCAGCGCAGCGTCAACGCCGAGGATCTGCGCCAGCTCGCTACGGGCGCGGTGCGGTGTCTGCGTCGAGAGCCAGACGGTCACGCCCCCCGTTTCAGCGTCATGGGCCACGGCGATCGCGCGCGGCTCCATCGGGGAGGGGGCGAGGCGCGGATGGCGCAGGGTGCACTCCACCACGATCTCCGCCCCGGCGAAGGCCGCCTCCGCATCGCCGCTTCGCCAGTGTTTCTCGGCCACGAGGCGGGGGGCGGGCGTCGGCGCGTCGGCAATGTCGGCAAAGATCAGTTCGGCGGCGTCCTGCGCGCGGGCGGCGCTGTCGGCCAGAACGGCGGCGACGGGCTGTCCCACGGCCCGCACATGCCCCGTGGCCAGAACCGGAAAATCGGGCCGATAGGTGATCGGTAGCGCCGGGTTCACCGCAAGATCGCCCAGATCCGCCACGTCGGCGCCGGTGAACACCCCGGCGACGCCCTCGGCCCCGGCTGCCTCGTCGGTGTCAACCGCGTCGATGGTCCCGAAGGGCACGGGGCTGCGCAGGAAGGCGACATGCAGCGGCGCGTCGAGCGCGACGTCGTCGGTGTAGAGCCCCTGCCCGCGCACCAGCGCCGCATCCTCGCGGCGCGGGACCGGCGCCCCAATATCCCTTGCCTGATTGTCCTGCATCATGGCCCCAAACAACTTCCTGAGCGCAGGGCGAAAAGAGCATGATCGCCGGGCCGGATAAAATACAAAGAACGGAACCTGATATAACCCAAATGGATAGCCACGGTTTCAGGTAGTGCGTATGGTGAGGGCGACAGCCGGAGCGCCCCCGAAACGGAGCGGGGTCGGTGTGATGATCGGCCTGATCGGCAACGCGGCCTGCCTGTCATGGCACTGACCAGAGCCTGCCGGGCCATCCCGAAAGGTCCGCCCTTGCGGCGATGGGCGTTGTGGCGTTCTATTCTCGAACAGATCCACCCGCCACCAGCGAGGAGAGCGCCCCATTGGCCCTGCGTCATTCCCGTATCGTCGAACGCGTTCTGACGCGACTGAAGCTCAAGCAGCTTCGGCTTCTTGTGGCGGTGGGCAAGCATCGCAACATCCAGAACGCCGCGCGCGAGCTGAACGTGTCGCAGCCCGCCGCGACCAAGATGATCAAGGATCTGGAGCTTGACTTCGAAGTGCGGCTTTTCGAGCGCACCAACCGCGGCGTGATCCCGACGATCTATGGCGAGGCGCTGATCCGGCATGGCAAGCTGATCTTCGCGCAGGTGTCGAACGCGGCGCAGGAGCTTGACGATCTCAACGAAGGCAGCAGCGGGCGCGTCGTGGTCGGCACGCTTCTGGCGGCCTCTCCGCATCTTCTGCCGATGGCCATCGAGGAGGTGCTGCGCCAACGCCCGAACGTCGCCATCAAGGTGGTGGAGGGCACCAACGAGGTGCTGATGCCCGCGCTGCGCGCGGGGGAGATCGACCTTGTGGTGGGGCGCCTGCCCACCCACCGCCACCGCAGCGAGCTGATGCAGCGGACGCTGTTCGAGGAAAAGATCCTGCCGGTGGTGGGGCGCGATCACCCGCTTGTGGGAAAAACCGACATCGGGTTCGACGATCTCAAGCAATACGGCTGGATCCTGCCGCCGGTGGAGACGACGCTGCGCCGGCAACTCGATCAGTACTTCATCCGGCAGGGGCAGTATTTCCCGCCCGTCGCGGTGGAATCGGTGTCCTACCTGACCAACCGCGCCCTGCTGCAAAGCCAGCATTTCATCGGCCTGATGCCCGCCCATGTGGCCGCGCAGGATCTGGCGACCGGCACGCTTGAGCGGCTGCCCTGGGCGTTGCCGTTCGGGATCGGGCCGGTCGGCGTCTCCTACCGCTCCGAGGAAAGCCTGTCGCCGGCGGGGGCAGCGTTTCTTCAGGCCCTGCGCGGGGTCGCCGCCGCGATGTGAGGGCGCGCCCCGTCACAGAAGCGCGGTGGACAGCGCCGGAAAATAGCTCAGCGCCAGAAGCGTCACCGCCACCGCAAGCAGGAACGGCCAGAGCGCGCGCAAGATCTCCCCGGTGCGCGCGCCGCTCATCGCCGAGGCGATATAGAGCCCCACGCCCACCGGCGGCGTCAGCAGCCCCAGCACGAGGTTGAGGCTCATCACCACGCCGAACTGATAGGGGTCGATGTCATAGGAGTTCATCGCGATCGGAAGCAGGATCGGTGTCACGAGAATAAGCGCCGCGATCCCGTCGATCAGCATCCCCACCACCAGCAGCATGGCGTTCACGATCAGCAGGAACACGAAGGGGTCCTGCGTCACCGAGGTGATCAGCGCCGCGAGCTTCTGCGGCAGCGCCTCGTAGATCACAACCCAGCCAAAGACATTGGCCGCCGCGATCATGAAAATCACCATCGCCGCATTGGTCGCGGTGCGCTTGAACAGCGTGAAAAGCTGCGCGGGGCGCAACTCCCGATAGATCAGCCAGCCAATGAGGAAGGCGATGAAAGAGGCGACCGCCGCCGATTCCGTCGGCGTGGCGATGCCCAGAAGGATGCCGCCGATGATCGCCACGGGAATCAGCGCCGCAGGCAGGCATTGCAGGAGCGCCCGGCGCGCGTCCGGCCAGCTCAGCCAGTTGCCCTTGGGGTGCTGATGCCAGATGCCGATGGCCGCGATCACCAGCGCGAAGGCCACCGACAGGATCAGCCCCGGAATGATCCCGGCGATGAACATGTCACCGATGGGGATCTGCGCCAGAACGCCGTAGATCACGAACAGCATGGAGGGCGGGATCACCGGCGCCAGAAGCCCCCCCGCCGCCGTGGTGGCGGCGGCAAAGCCCCGGTCATAGCCTTCCTGCTCCATCGCCGGCACCATCGCGCGCGACATCACCGCGATCTGGCTCGCGGCGGAGCCGATGATCGCCGCCATGAACATGTTGGCCAGAAGGTTGATATAGGCCAGACCGCCGCGAAACCCGCCGACAAAGACCCGCGCGGCGTTGATCAGCCGCTTTGTCATGCCGCCTTCGTTCATCAATTCGCCGGTCAGCATGAACAGCGGGATCGCCAGAAGGCCGTAATTCTCCACCCCCGAGAACATCTGCTGGGCGAAGCTGTCGAACAGAACGGTGTTGCCGCTCTCCCAGACATACCAGATCGCCGTCAGCGCCAGCACCAGCGCCACCGGCACCGCGCCGAAGAGCAGCAGGACAAAGACAACAGGGGTCATTTGGCGGGCTCCGTCCCGCCGGGCGGCTCCAGCAGGTTGGTGACACTGTGCAGCAGCGCGCCAAGGGCAAAGAGCCACATCACCAGCCAGACCCAGACCTTGGGAATCCGAAGCGTCGTCGTCGGTTCGGCATAGATGAAGTTGAAGGTCTCCGCCTGAAACGCCTCCACGTCGAATCCCGCGCGCAGCAGATCCAGCGGCATGAACCACCGCCAGCAGAACCACACCATCAGGCAGGCAAAGACGAAGATCACCAGATCGACGGCTTTCGCCAGGGGCAGCCGAAAGCGGGGGGGAAGGTAATCGCGGAAGATCGTCACCGCGATGGACTGCCGGTGATGCAGCGCGGCGGAGGCGGCCAGAAAGGTCATCCAGACCATGGCGTAGATCGCCAGCTCATCGGTCCAGTAGATCGCGGCACCGAGAGAACGGGTGACCACATTGAGCAGGATAAGACCGGAGATCGCCACCGCAAGCAGCGCCGCGAGGGTCAGTTCGGCCCATGCCCAGGCTGCCGAGATCTTCGCGAGCACTCTGTGATCTCCTCAAGCGAAACCGGGGCGCGCGCCAACGCGCCCCGGCGGGGTGCCATGCGTCCGGCCTTATTCCACGTCTTGCGCCGCGGCGCGGATATCGTCAAGGACCGCGCTGCGCTCGCTCCAGATCGCGTCCCATTCGGCCACCGCACCCTCGAAGAAATCGGCGTCCACCTTCATGTAAGTCTTGCCGGTGTCCTGAATCTGTTCAAGCCATTCGGGCTCTTTCTCCATGTAGCTGTCGATGGTGCTGTCGAGATGCTCCGCCATCAGCTCGCTGATCATCGCGCGGTCCTCTTCCGGCAGGTCGCGCCAGACGCGGGCCGAGACCAGCCCCACCATCGGGAACATCATGTGATCGGACTGAATGATCGTGTCGGCGTGTTCATAGTATTTCAGCAGCCAGATCAGTTCGGCGTCCATGTCGATGGCGTCCACCTGCCCGTTGGCCAGCGCGTCATAGACATCCGGAAGCGGCATCGGCGTGGGCGCCGCGCCGATGGCGTTGTAGAAATCGAGGATCGGATCGAACGGGGTGATCCGCAGTTTCAGTCCCTTGAGATCATCGACGCTGTCCACCTCGCCGCGGGTCACGATCTGGCGCAGCCCGGCCATGCCATAGCCGAGGCCGACAACCCCCGCCTTGGCCGGAAGCTGCTCCAGCAGATCGCGCGCGGTATCGGTGCGCAGGATGCGGGCCGCGTGGTCGATGTCGCTGGCCAGATAGGGCGCGTAGAAGGCACCGAAATCGGGCGCGCGGTTGGACACCTCGGCCACCGTCATGAACACCATGTCAAGCGCGCCGGTCTGCAACTGCTGCATCATCTGCGCCTCGTTGCCGAGCTGGCGCGAGGGGAAGACGGTGACGGAATGATCGCCCCCCGACGCCTCGTTGAGGTCGGCGGCGAAGCTCTCGGCCGCGCGCGTCCAGATATGCGGCGGCGGCGTGATCAGGCCCAGCCGGAATTCCGCCGCCTGCGCCGCCGTGGCCGCGCCGAGGGTCAGCGCCGCGGCCACGGCCGCCGCGGTCGATCTGAGAAGGTGGTGTGTCATGCGTGTCTCCCTTGGGTGTGTCTTGTTTTATTGTGCAGAGCCGCCCGCGCGAGGATGGGGCGGGTCCGGTCAGAGCGTGACCCAGCCCTCCGGCGGCTCCTTGCCCGGATGCACCTCGCCGCAGTTCGGGCAGGTGCGCGCCTCGGTCGAGGCATAGAATTTCTCGTAGATCGGCGGCAGGTCGCGCACGATGGACTGAAGCTGCGTCTCGGCGCGATGCACGCGGCTGCCGCAGTTGAAGCAATACCATTCGATGGCGTCAAGCTCGCCCTCGGCGCGCTTGGGCTCGATCACCAGCCCGATGGAGCCTTCCTGCGGGCGCTGGGGCGAATGGCGCACATGCGGCGGCAGCAGGAAGATCTCCCCCTCGCGGATCGGAACGTCATAGAATTCCTCTCCGTCATAGATCTTCAGCACCATGTCGCCTTCAAGCTGGTAGAAGAATTCCTCCACCGGGTCGTCGTGGTAATCGGTGCGCTTGTTCGGCCCGCCCACGACCGTGACCATCAGATCGGCGTCTTCCCAGATCTGCTGATTTCCCACCGGCGGCTTGAGCAGGTGCCGATGCTCGTCGATCCAGTTCTGAAAGTTGAACGCACTCAGTTTCGCCATTGCGCAGGTCTCCTCTTTGAGAGCAGCTTGCGCATCTTCTGGTATCAACTCAATCGTGATGCGTGAAATCCGGTATTGAAATTGCGAATATCTGAGGGCGCAGCCCCCCACGGACGGCAGGTCTGGCCTATCCCGCGTCGGTACGCCCGCGCCGGTCGCTGCGCAGCGCGGCATAAAGCACATGGGTGCGCCAGCGCCCGTTGATCTGAAGATAGGATTGCGCCACACCTTCGTATTTGAAGCCCGATTTCTCCAGAACCCCTCGCGAGGCGACGTTTTCGGGCAGGCAGGCGGCCTCGATCCGGCTCAGGTCGAGGTGGCGGAAGGCGTGATGCACCACCGCCTCGATGGCCTCGCGCATGTAACCGCGGCGGCTGTGCTCCTGCCCGATCCAGTAGCCGATGGTGCCCGCCTGCGCCGGGCCGCGCCGGATATTGTCGAGCGTGATCGCCCCCAGAAGCGTCTCATCCTCGCGCCGAATCAGGAACAGCGGCAGCGCCGTGCCCTGCGCGATGGACCGCTGCGCCCAGTAGACGCGGTTGGTGAAACTCTTGCGCCCAAGGTGATCGGGCGACCATGACGGCTCCCACGGGGTGAGAAACTCCGCGCTGCGTTCGCGCGCCGCGGCCCATGCGCGGAAATCCGAATGCACCGGCGGGCGCAGCGTCAGACGCTCCGTTTCGATCCGCAGCTTGCGCCGGGACCGCAGCATCAGGCAGCGCGCCGCCCCTGAAGGGCGTCGAGATCGGGGGCGCCGGACACCGGGCCGTAAAGCGCCAGCGCCGGGCGCGCCTCCACGGCCATATGCTCGGCGAAACGGCGCACGTCCTCATCCGTCACCGCCTCGATGAGCGCGACCGATTCGGCCGGATCGGGCACCCGGTCCCAGATCGCCAGCATCCGCGCCAGCCGCTCGGCCCGCGCCGAGGGGCTTTCCAGCCCCATGACAAGCCCCGCCTTCATCTGGGCGCGCGCGCGCTCGATCTCCTGCGGGCTCATGCCGTCGGCGGCGCGCTTGAGCTCATCAATCGTGATTTCCGCCAGCTCCGCGATCTGCGCGCCGCTGGTGCCGGCGTAGATCGTCGTCATGCCGGTGTCGCTATAGGCGCCGGTCTGCGCGAAGATCGTATAGCACAGCCCGCGCTTCTCACGGATTTCCTGAAACAGGCGCGAGGACATGCCCCCCCCGAGCGCCGTGGAATAGACCTGCGCGGTATAGATCGCCGGATCGCAGTAATCGGGGCTTTCCAGGCCAAGCGCGAAATGCGCCTGCTCCAGCGGCTTCTCAGTGCGGTATTCGCCCCCCGCGAAACGCGCGGGCGGGAACGGCAGCAGGTTGCCCGGCGTCATCGCGCCGAACAGATCCTCGGCCATGCGCACGATGGCGTCGTGATCGACCCCGCCGGCCGCCGAGAGGATCATCTGGTCGGGCCGGTAATGCTCGGACACGAAACCGGCCAGATCGGCGCGCGAGAACCCCTTCACCCGCTCTTCGGGGCCAAGGATGGTGCGCCCGATGGGCTGATCGGGATAGGCGCGTTCCTGAAGCCAGTCGAAGATCACGTCGTCGGGCGTGTCGAGCGCCTGTCCGATCTCCGAAAGGATCACGCCCCGCTCCACCTCGATCTCGCGCGGCGCGAACACGGGGTTGAGCACGATATCCCCGATCACATCGAGCGCGAGCGGCACATCCTCGCTCAGCACGCGGGCGTAATAGGCCGTGACCTCGCGGCTGGTATAGGCGTTGATATAGCCGCCCACATCCTCGATCGCCTCCGCGATGTCGAGCGCGCTGCGCCGCTTCGTGCCCTTGAACGCCATGTGTTCGAGGAAATGCGCGATGCCATTCTGGCTTTCGCGCTCATGCCGCGCGCCCGCCCCGACCCAGACGCCGATGGCGGCTGAGGCCAGGCCGGGCATCTGCTCGGTCACGATGCGAAATCCGTTGGGGAGTGTGTGCTGTCTGACGGTCAATTCTGGGCAATCCGGTCTTTGATCAGAGTCTGGAGCGCGGCAAGGTCATTGGGCACGCGGCTGACCCGTTCGGGCCGCGCCATCATGTCCCGCATATGCGCCGGCAGGTCCGGGCGCGCGCCGATGGCGGTTTCCACCGCGTCGGGGAACTTGGCGGGATGGGCCGTGGCCAGAGTGATCATTGGGGTTTCATCAAGATAATCTCCGGCCACCTTTACCCCAACGGCGGAGTGAGGGCAAAGCACTTCTCCGGTGCTGTCATGGGTGGCGCGGATGGTGGCGAGGGTTTCCTCCTCGGAGGCGCGGCCGGAGGTGAAATCCTCGCGCAGCGCCTGCATCGCGCCCTGACTTATGGTGAAGGCGCCGGATTTCAACTCCTCCATGAGCTGCGCCACCGCGTTCCCGTCGCGCCCGTAGGCATCGAACAGCGCCCGCTCGAAGTTAGAGCTGACCTGAATATCCATCGAGGGGCTGATCGTGGGGGTCACGCCCTCTTTCGTGTAGGCGCCGGTTTCCATCGCCCGGTGCAGGATGTCGTTGCGGTTGGTGGCGATCACCAGCCGGTTGATCGGAAGGCCCATCCGCTTGGCGATATAGCCGGCGAAGATGTCCCCGAAATTGCCCGTGGGCACGGCAAAGCTCACCTCGCGGTGCGGCGCGCCGAGCGAGACCGCAGAAGTGAAATAATACACCACCTGCGCCAGCACCCGCGCCCAGTTGATCGAATTGACCCCGGCCAGCCGCACCCCGTCGCGGAAAGCGAAATCGTTGAACATATCCTTGAGCCGCGCCTGACAGTCGTCGAAATCCCCTTCCAGCGCGAGCGCGTGAACATTCGCGTCCTCCGGCGTGGTCATCTGCTTGCGCTGAATGTCGGACACGCGCCCCTCGGGGAACAGGATGAACACATCCACGTTGTCCAGCCCCCGGAACGCCTCTATCGCCGCCGATCCGGTGTCGCCACTGGTCGCGCCCACGATGGTGACACGCTCGCCCCGCTTCTCAAGCTCGTGCTCGAACATCTGCCCGATCAACTGCATGGCGAAGTCCTTGAACGCCAGCGTCGGGCCGTGGAACAGCTCCAGCAGAAAGTGGTTGGGGCCAAGCTGCACCAGCGGCGCACGGGCGGCGTGGCGAAATCCCGCATAAGTCCGCGAAAGGATGCCGCGAAACTCATCGTCGGTAAAGCTGTCGCCGATAAAGGGGCGCATCACCCGAAACGCCGCCTCCTCATAGGACAGCCCGGCCAGCGCGGCGATCTCCGCTGCGCTCATTCGCGGGATCTCGGCAGGCACGTAAAGCCCGCCATCGCGGGCCAGCCCGGTCAGCATGGCCTCGGCAAAGCTCAAGTCCGGCGCGTTGCCGCGGGTGGAGATGTATTTCACGGGTCTACCCCTTCCTTGTCTGGCTGCGCATCAGGCGCAGATAGAATACGGTCATCAGAACCCAGACGGCGGCAAGCCCGAACCATGTGACGGCATATTCGAGGTGATCGTTTGGAATGCCCGCGCTGCTCACCGGCAGGGGCGTCACCGCCGGATCGGATTGGGATGTCTCGCGCACCACGATCAGGACCGGCTCGGTCTCAAGAGCGCGGGCCATCGCGGGCACGTCGCGGGCGAACCAGATGTTCGCCTCGGGGTCGGCTTCGGGCGTGAAGCTGTCGGTTTCTTCCGGCCAGTGCAGATTGCCGGTCAGGGTCACATCGACCGGCGCGCGCGGGGCGTTCTTTTCCTCGGTGGGGATCACGCCGCGATCGACCATGATCCGGCGCCCGTCCTCGGTCTCGAAGGCGGCGATCACGCGGTAGACCGCCCCCAGATCGCGGGTCGAGGCCAGAACGTGCAACTCATCGCCGGTGATCGTACCGCGCGTCTTTACTGCGAGAAAGCCGTGGGCGTCCGGCGCGGGGTCCGCCGGAAGCGGCACCGGATCGTCCGCGATGCGCGAGTCGATCTGCGCCAGAACCGCCTCTTTCCACGCCAGCCGCTGCACCTGCCACGCGCCCAGCGATAACAGGATCGCCGTTCCGACAATGCCGAAGGCAAGGGGCAGGACAAGGCGGGGCACCACGGCTCCTTTTGCTTGGGGTGGAACGCGAAATCGCGGGAGGTGTCCCTCCCGCGACGGGTGATCCGTCAAACCGGATCGAATTGCAAGGTGGCTTGGCCCGTTCAGCCGCCCCAGACGTAGATCGCGGCAAAGAGGAACAGCCACACCACGTCCACGAAGTGCCAGTACCAGGCCGCCGCCTCGAAGCCGACATGCTTTTCTTGGGTGAAGTGACCCCGTTGCAACCGGATCAGACAGACCAGAAGGAAGATCGTCCCGATGATCACATGCGCGCCGTGAAAGCCGGTCGCCATGAAGAAGGTCGCGCCATAGATATTGCCGGCAAAGCCGAAGGCCGCGTGGTTGTATTCATAGGCCTGAAGGATGGTGAAGAACACGCCCAGCACGACCGCAAGGATCAGCCCCCATTTCATGTCCTCGCGGTTGTTCTCATGCGCGATGGCATGGTGCGCCCATGTTGCCGCCGCGCCCGAACACAGCAGGATCAGCGTGTTGATCAGCGGCAGGTGCCACGGATCGAAGGTCTCGATCCCCGCGGGGGGCCACTGCCCGTCCACGATGGGCGAGCCCTCGGTCATCGGATAGAGCGCATGCTTGAAGAAGGTCCAGAACCATGCCGAGAAGAACATCACCTCGGAGATGATGAACAGGATCATCCCGTAGCGCAGACCGAGCTGCACCACCGGGGTATGATCGCCCTGCCGGCTTTCGGCCACCACGTCGGCCCACCAGCCGAACATGACATAAAGCGTGCCGACAAGCCCGATCAGAAAGAGCCACGGCCCCTTGTCATGCATGAACCAGACCGCGCCGAACAGCATGACGAAGCCGGCCAGCGCGCCCAGGAAGGGCCACAAGGACGGGGTGAGAATGTGGTAATCGTGGTTCTTTACGTGCGCCATTTTTGTCTTTTCCCTCGTTGGAAGGCTTAATTTACATCGGTTTCAGGGGACTGCGTCAAGGCCGCCTGCCGGGCCTCGGGCAACTCGATTTCATAGAAGGTGTAGGACAGGGTGATATGCTTGGTGTATTTCGCGTCCCGGTCGTCCACGATCTCGGGATCGACGAAGAAGGTCACCGGCATCTGCACCCGCTCGCCCGGTTGCAGCACCTGTTCGGTAAAGCAGAAGCAGTCGATCTTGGTGAAGAACCCGCCCGCCTCATAGGGGGCGACGTTATAGGTGGCCTGCCCCGCCACCGGCCGGTCGGTCGGGTTGTAGGCCTCATAGAAGGCAAGGCCCGTCTCCCCGATCCGCACCTCCATCTGGCGCTGCATCGGTGTGAACTCCCACGGCATGTCGCGTTCCTTGGAGGCGTCGAAGCGCACCTTGATCGTCCGGTCAAGGATCACGTCCGATCCGCCCTCGGCCACGCCGGTGGTCCCGGCGAAGCCCGTGACCCGGCAGAACCAGTCATAAAGGGGCACAGAAGCCCATGCCAGCGCGCCCATCACCACGACCACGCCCACCAGTTGCACAAGTGTCTTGTGTGTCTTTTGCATCGCCATCAGTTCTGCACCGCCGTTGCGTTTTCCGGTTCACCATCGCCGCGCGTGACCTTGACCACCGTCAGGCCGAACACGATGACGATGAATCCCGCCAGCACCAGCGCCAGGCCGAGGTTGCGGCCGAACCGGCGCTTGTGCAGCTCGTGTTCCTCGCGAAAGCTCATCTCACCAGCCTCCCAGCCCGTAGGGCGCAAGCGCCGCCTCGCCCAGAATGGCGCCGAAATGCAGGAAGAGGTACAGCAGCGAAAGCCCGAAAAAGGATTTCTCGCGCCGGTATCCGTCGGCCTGCGCCGCCGTCTCGTCCCGCCGCCAGATCGCCACCGCGCCGTACACAAAGAGCGCGTTCATCACGACCGACACCAGAAGGTAGATCGGCCCGCCCACCGCGGTAAAGCCCATCCCCACCGCGATCCCCGCCAGCAGCAGCGTGTAGACAAGGATATGCGCCCGTGTCGCGCGCCGCCCGTGGGTCACGGTCAGCATCGGCACCCCCGCGTCGCGGTAGTCGGATTTCATGAACAGCGCCAGCGCCCAGAAATGCGGCGGCGTCCACATGAAGATGAGCGTGAACATCAGCACCGATTCCACGCTGATCCCGCCGGTCGCCACAGCCCAGCCGATCATCGGCGGAAACGCCCCCGCCGCGCCGCCGATCACGATGTTCTGCGGCGTCCAGCGCTTGAGCCACATGGTATAGACCACCACGTAGAAGAAGATGGTGAACGCCAGAAGCCCCGCCGCCACCCAGTTCGCCGCGAGCGCGAGCATGATCACCGCGAAGACCGACAGCGTCATGCCGATGGCATAGGCCTCGTCCGGAGACACCCGGCCCGCCGGGATCGGG
Organism: Salinihabitans flavidus; assembly: GCF_900110425.1. GTDB lineage: Bacteria > Pseudomonadota > Alphaproteobacteria > Rhodobacterales > Rhodobacteraceae > Salinihabitans > Salinihabitans flavidus. Next base: position 80,345 of record NZ_FODS01000017.1, read on the forward strand.
CGCTGCGCGGTGCGCGTCATCACCTTGTCGATATCGGCATCCCACCACATGTTGAGCGCACCCGACGCGCCGCCCCCCACCGCGATGAACAGGATGGAGGCGAAGGCGATCATCGGATGCACCGCCACCGGCGCCGCCAGCAGCCCCACCATCGCGGTGAAGACCACAAGCGACATCACCCGCGGCTTGAGCAGGGCAAAGTAGTCGGCAAACCCGGCATCGCGGTCGCTGGCTTGGCTGTGAAGGCTCGCGTCGCTCATGTCTCTCATCCGTTATGGCGGGTCACGCGACCCGCGCCGCCCAGTGGCGGGGCGCCCCGGCGCCCCTCCCCTTGCGGTGTCCTACTCTGCCGCCGCGACCTGCATTTGCCGCGGCGTGCCCGCGTAATCCTCGATCGCGCCATCCAGCCAGGCGTCGTATTCCTCCTGGCTGACCACCTGCACGGTGATAGGCATATAAGCGTGATCCTTGCCGCACAGTTCCGAACACTGGCCGAAATAGAGGCCCTCGCGCTCTGCCCTGAACCACAGTTCGGCCAGACGACCCGGCACCGCGTCCTGCTTCACGCCGAAGGCGGGAATCGTCCACGAATGGATCACGTCGGCGCCGGTCACCTGCATCACGACGGTCTTGTCCACGGGCACCACCACACGGGTATCGGTCGCCAGCAGGTATTCGTCGGAGTTGTAGCCATACTCGGCCAGATCCTCTTTTGGCAGCAGGAAGCTTTCGAACCCGAAGTCGTGATCGACATAGTCATAACCCCAGTACCACTGATAGCCGGTGACCTTGATGGTCAGGTCGGCCTCGGGGATCTCCTGCTGCTTGAACAGAACCGGCAGGGAAAACGCGCCGATGAGCACAAGGATCACGATCGGCCCGACGGTCCAGACGATCTCCACCGGGGTGTTGTGGGTGAAGGACGACGGGTTCGGGTTCGCCCGGCGGCGGAACCGCACCATCGCATAGAGCAACAGCGCGGAGACCAGCAGGGTGATGCCGGTGATGATCACGAGGATCAGGAAATCCAGCGACTGCAGGTCGCGCGCCAGCTCGGTCGCGGCGGGCTGAAACCCGGTCCCGCGATCCACGGGCTTGCCCACGGACTCCGCCTGCTGCGCGGCGGCGGGAACTGCGGTCAATGCGGCCAGAAGGCCAAAGGTTGGTTTGAGAATTCGCATGGCTCACCCTGATCGGTTGCGGTCTTCATCGGTATCTTGGCGGACGGTCTGCCGCACCTGCGGCGGAATCCGTTTGTTTTGTCGATGCTAAAGATCATATTCTGGCGTCCAGATAAAGAAAGATGCCTGCGGCGAACAGACGCTTTTTTTGATTTATGTCAAATTCCCGGGGAGAACCGCCCATGACCGAGTCCAAATTCCGCCCTTTCGAGACTACGCTCGACCCTGATCGCGCCCTGTCGCTGCTGCGCGAAGCGACTGCCGGGGCCGAGGATGGAGAGATTTTCCTCGAACGCCGCCGGGCCGAGGCGCTGGTCTTCGACGACGGGCGGATTCGCACCGCCAGCTACGACGCGGCGGAAGGATTCGGCCTGCGCGCGGTCAACGGCGCGGTCTCGGGCTATGCCCATTCCTCCGAGATTTCCGAATCCGCCCTGCGCCGCGCCGTGGCCACCGCGCGGCTGGCCGTGGGGAATGGCGGCGGGGTGCTGTCCGACGGGCCGCGCGCCACCAACCGCCACCTCTATACGGATGCCGACCCGATCACAGGGGCCGATTTCCCGGTGAAACTCGACACCCTGCGCGAGATCGACGCCTTCGCCCGCGATCTCGACCCGCGCGTGGTGCAGGTGACCGCCAGCCTCTCGGCCGCGCATCAGGAGGTGGAGATCCTGCGCCCCGACGGCAGCCATATCCGCGATGTGCGGCCGATGACACGGGTCAATGTCTCGATCATCGTCGAACAGGACGGCCTGCGCGAAAGCGGCACCGCCGGGGGCGGCGGGCGCGTCGGTCTGGACGGGCTTCTGCAACCGGCCGACTGGCAGGCCAAGGCGCGCGAGGCGCTGCGCATCGCGCTGGTCAACCTGCGGGCCGAACCGGCCCCCGCCGGGGCGATGCCGGTGGTGCTCGCCCCCGGCTGGCCGGGCATCCTGCTGCACGAGGCCGTGGGCCACGGGCTGGAGGGCGATTTCAACCGCAAGGGCAGCTCGCGCTTCGCGGGCCGCATGGGAGATCGCGTCGCGGCCCCCGGCGTGACCGTGGTCGACGACGGCACCCTGCCCGACCGGCGCGGCTCCATCACCGTGGACGACGAGGGCACGCCTTCGGGCCGCAACGTGCTGATCGAGGACGGGATTCTCGTGGGCTACATGCAGGATCGCCAGAACGCCCGCCTCATGGGGGTGGAGGCGACGGGCAACGGGCGCCGCGAAAGCTATGCCCACCCGCCGATGCCGCGCATGACCAACACCTACATGGAATCGGGCACCGCCGACCCCGAGACGCTTCTGGCCGAGATGAAGGACGGCCTCTACGCGGTGGGCTTCGGCGGCGGGCAGGTGGACATCACCAACGGTAAGTTCGTCTTCTCCTGCACCGAGGCGTATCGCGTCGAGGGCGGCAAGGTCCGCGCGCCGGTGAAAGGCGCCACGCTGATCGGCGACGGTGCCACCGCGATGCAGGGGATCCGGGGGCTGGGCAACGACATGGCGCTCGATCCCGGCATGGGCAACTGCGGCAAGGCCGGCCAATGGGTGCCGGTCGGCGTCGGCCAGCCCACGGTGCTGATCGACGGGCTGACCGTGGGCGGCGCGGGCACCTGACGGCGCCGCCGCTGGCCCGGCAGGCCTGTTTGCCCGCTTCACCTTTGCGCAAATACGCGATCCGCGCCCGCCGGCGCGCGGCGCGGCTGGCGGGACAGGGCGGGCGGGATGGGGCCCGTCAGACGCGCCGAAGCAACGTCCGCCGGGGTCACGATCGGGCTTTCACCCCGGGCCAAGGCGGCGGGACCGACGCGATACCGACGTTTTACTGACGTGATACCGACATGAGCCTATTCGATCTCATCATATAATTAACATGGATTTTCATGTAGTTACGCAAAATTCAAGAAAAATGCGCTTCGTCCCCGAATCGGTTTACCTGCCATTAACCACCCTGTCCCTAAAACGGTCTCAGCAAGCAGGCGGAGCCGCGGATGACCGAAGACGACCATTCTTCCACTCACCCCCAACTCCCACCCACCACGGAAGAAGAACGGTTCTCGTGGCTTCGCCTCTTGCGGTCTCGCCGGGTCGGCCCGACCACCTTCCACCGTCTTCTGGCAGAGCATGGCAGCGCGATTGCCGCTTTGGACGCGCTGCCCGAAATCGCCCGCGCCGCTGGCGAAACCTCCTACGAAATATGTCCCGAAACGGTGGTGGAGGCCGAACTGCGCGCCGCCCGCCGCGCCGGGGCGCGGATGATCGCCTTCGGCTCGCCGGGCTACCCTGCTCTGCTGGCGGATCTGCCCGACGCGCCCCCGGTCCTCTGGGCGAAGGGGCGGGCGGATCTGCTCCGTCAACCCGCCCTCGCGATGGTCGGCGCGCGCAACGCCTCCTCTCTGGGCACGCGCATGGCCCGGCGACTGGCCACCGATCTCGGCGCGCGGGGGTTTGCCATCGTCTCGGGCCTTGCCCGCGGCGTGGACACCGCCGCGCACAGCGCCGCGCTGGAGACCGGAACGATCGCGGTCTTTGCCGGCGGTATCGATGTGATCTACCCGGCGGAGAATACCCAACTGGCGGAAAACATTGCCGAAACCGGCCTGTGCCTGTCCGAGCAGCCGATGGGCCGCATGCCGCAGGCGCGCCATTTCCCGGCCCGCAACCGCATCATCTCGGGCCTCGCCCCGGCGGTTCTGGTGGTGGAGGCGGCGGCGCGCTCCGGCTCTCTCATCACCGCGCGCAACGCGCTCGATCAGGGGCGCGAGGTGCTCGCCGTGCCGGGCCACCCCCATGACGCCCGCGCGGCGGGCTGCAACATGCTGATCCGCGACGGGGCCACGCTGGTGCGCGGCGCCGATGACGTGCTGGAGGCAATCGGCCCCGCCGCCGCACCCGCCCGCGAGCAACAGGAATTGCCGCTCGACCCACCTTCCGCGCCGGCGCGCGCCGCATCGCCCCAACGCTCCCTGCGGGAGACGGCGGCGCTGCATCGGCAGATCCTGAACCGTCTCGGCCCCGCCCCGCTGGCCGAGGATCAGCTCATCCGCGATCTGGACGCCCCGGCCAATCAGGTCACGCCTGTGCTTGTCGATCTCGAACTTGACGGCCGGATCACGCGCCAGTCCGGCGGGCTGCTCTCGCGCGGCAAGGGCTGACGCCTCCCCCCTGCCCGCGGCCTCCCGCTCGGCGGGCGCATTGCCGGGCCGCATTGACATTCCCCCCTTCCACACGACACTTTTGCCCGCCATAACGCTCGCGCCCCGAGTCGGAAGGATATTGAATGCCCGTTGTCGTTGTCGAATCCCCTGCCAAAGCCAAGACCATCAATAAATACCTGGGGTCAGACTACACGGTTCTCGCATCCTACGGCCATGTGCGCGACCTGCCCCCCAAGGACGGCTCCGTCGATACGGAGCATGATTTCGAGATGAAATGGGAGGTCGGCACCGATTCACGCAAACATGTGAAGGCGATCGCCGATGCACTCAAGGACGACAACAACCTGATCCTCGCCACCGACCCCGACCGCGAGGGAGAGGCGATTTCATGGCACCTTGAGGAAACCCTGCGCAATCGCAAGGCGATCAAGAAGGACACCCCCGTCTCGCGCGTCGTGTTCAACGCGATCACCAAGGCCGCCGTGACCGACGCGATGGCCAACCCCCGCGATATCGATGCCCCGCTGGTGGAGGCTTATCTGGCGCGCCGCGCGCTCGATTATCTGGTGGGGTTCAACCTCTCTCCGGTGTTGTGGCGCAAGCTGCCGGGCGCCAAGTCGGCCGGCCGGGTGCAATCGGTCTGCCTGCGCCTCATCGTCGAGCGCGAAATGGAGATCGAGGCGTTCAACGCGCAGGAATACTGGTCCGTCAAGGCGCTGCTGGCCACCCCGCGCGGCCAGACCTACGAGGCACGGCTGACGCTTCTGGGCGGCGAGAAGCTCGACAAGATGTCGCTGAAGGATGGCACCGCCGCCGAACTGGCGGTGCAGGCCATCGAATCGCGCGATCTCAGCGTGGCGTCGGTGGAGGCCAAGCCGGCCGCGCGCAACCCCTCTGCCCCGTTCATGACTTCCACCCTGCAGCAGGAGGCGAGCCGCAAGTTCGGCATGGGCGCACGCCAGACCATGAGCACCGCGCAGCGCCTCTACGAGGCCGGGCATATCACCTACATGCGGACCGACGGCATCGACATGGCGCCAGAGGCGGTGATGGCCGCGCGCGACGCGATCAAGGACCGCTTCGGCGCCGAATATCTGCCCAAAAGCCCGCGGATGTACAAGAACAAGGCCAAGAACGCGCAGGAAGCGCATGAATGTATCCGCCCCACCGAAATGACGCGCGACGCCGCCGCGCTGAAGCTCCGGGACGCCGATCAGCGCAAGCTGTACGATCTGATCTGGAAGCGCACGCTCGCCTGTCAGATGGAAGCGGCCCGGCTCGAACGCACCACGGTGCAGATCGAAAGCGCCGACCGGCAGGTGGGGTTGCGCGCCACGGGTCAGGTGATGCTTTTCGACGGGTTCATGCGCATCTACGAGGAAGGCCGCGACGATACGGTGGTCGATGAGGACGACAAGCGCCTACCGCAGATCACCGAGGGCGAGCGCGCGGAAAAACGCTCCGTCACGCCCGAGCAGCATTTCACCCTGCCCCCCCCGCGCTATACTGAGGCGACGCTGGTCAAGAAGATGGAGGAGCTGGGCATCGGCCGTCCCTCCACCTATGCCTCCATCGTCACCACGATTCAGGATCGCGAATATGTCCGCAAGGACGGCAATCGCCTGATTCCAGAGGACAAGGGCCGGATCGTCACCATCTTCCTGCTCAATTTCTTCCGCAAATACGTGGGCTATGAGTTCACCGCCAACCTTGAGGAAGAGCTTGACCGCGTGAGCGCCGGAGAGGCCGACTACAAGGATTTGCTCGCCCGGTTCTGGCGCGATTTCTCCACCGCCATCGCCGAAACGAGCGAGCTGCGCATCACCGAGGTGCTCGACGTGCTCGACGATGCGCTCGCCCCGCAGCTCTACCCTCCGCGCGAAGATGGCAGCGACCCGCGCATCTGCCCGCTCTGTGGGACGGGAAAGCTGCACCTGAAGACCTCGCGCAGCGGCGGGTTCATCGGGTGCGGCAATTATCCCGAATGCCGCTACACGCGCCCGATCAGCGGCGATGCCGACGATGGTGGCGACCGGGTTCTGGGCGTCGATGACGGCGATGAGATCACGCTGCGCTCCGGTCGGTTCGGCCCCTATGTGCAGCGCGGCGAGGCGACCGAAGAGAACAAGAAGCCGCCCCGCGCCTCCCTGCCCAAGGGCTGGTCCAAGGACGAGATGGACCTTGAAAAGGCGCTGACCCTGCTCAGCCTGCCACGCGAGGTCGGCCCCCACCCCGACGACGGCGAGATGATCGAGGCCGGGATCGGCCGTTACGGGCCCTACGTCAAACACGGCCGGCTCTATGCCAACCTCAAGGAGGTGGACGACGTTTTCACCATCGGCATGAACCGCGCGGTGGAAGAGCTCGCAAAGAAGGCCGCCAGCCGCGGCGCCGGGCGCGGTGCGGCTGTCAAACCGCTGAAGGAACTGGGCGAGCACCCGTCCGAGGGCGGGCCGGTCAACGTGATGGACGGGCGCTATGGCCCCTATGTCAAATGGGGCAAGATCAACGCCACCCTGCCCAAGGAGACCGACCCGCAGGACCTCACGATGGATCGCGCGGTGGAACTGATTACCGAGAAGGCGGCGAAAAAAGGCGGGCGCAAACCCGCCGCCAAAAAGCCTGCCGCCAACAAGCCGGCGGCAAAGAAGAAGGCCGCGCCGAAAAAGAAAGCCGCCCCGAAGAAAAAGGCCGCCGAGTAGTTCGGGGCCGGACAGCAGCGGCAGACCCCGCCCCACGCCCCCGAAACCACGGGTTGAATCCCGCCGGCTGCCCCTCGCGCCGATCTTGCCACTGGTAAGGACGCGCAATTGTTCCTAAGTTCGCTATGGGGCTGACAGGGGTGCCGCGCAACATGTCCGATACCGGATTGAAAAAACTCGCCTTCGTTCTGCTTGTCCTGCTGATCCTCTTCGTGACCATCGGGGGGGGCGTGTAATGGCGCGGCGTTATGGCGGACCTCACAGCCCGGACGGCGCGGACACTGGCGGCGACACGCCCCCGCGCAGCGCCTTTGCCACCGCCCGTCGAAGTCGCGCGGGCGGACGCGTCAACCTGCTTTTCATCGTGCCCCTGCCGCTTGTCTGGCAGGCGTTCACGAGCGGTCCCGCCGGGCTCGTGCTCAACCTCGCGGCGCTGGGGCTCTTGCTGCTGGCGGCATGGCTCACGCGCGAGGGGCTGCTGGCGCAGGACGCCTATGAGGCGCGCAGGGTGGCCCGCCGCCCGGCCTTTCCGCGCAAGATGGCCGGCTCGGTGCTCACCGGCACGGGGCTGGCGATCGCCGGTTATGCGGTGGGCGGCGGAATCGTCGCGCCCGCCATCTATGGCGTGGTGGGCGCGGTGCTGCACGGGCTGGCCTTCGGCCTCGATCCGATGACCGACAAGGGCGCCGACAGCACCGATGCCTTTCAGACGCGCCGTGTCGCCCGCGCCGTGGACGAGGCCGAAAAACACCTCACCGCCATGTCGGAGGCCATCGCCCGAACCCGCGACCGAACGCTGCAGGCGCGGGTGGAACGGTTTCAGGCCACTGCCCGCGACCTCTTCCGCACGGTGGAACAGGACCCGCGCGACTTGACCGCCGCGCGCAAATACCTCAGCGTCTACCTGCTGGGCGCGCGCGACGCGACGGTGAAATTCGCCGACATCCATGCCCGCACCGGCGATGCGAAGGCCCGCGCCGACTACGAGGCGCTGCTTGACGATCTGGAGCGGAACTTCACCGCCCGGACCCGCAAGATGCTGCTTGACGACCGCTCCGACCTGACGATCGAGATCGACGTGCTGCGCGACCGGCTCCGGCGCGAGGGCGTCGCTCCGCAAAGTGATTGACCCCAACCAATAGACCCAAACGCACAAGGAATCCCCATGTCCGACCAAACCCGCCAGAAAGCCGAAGAGGAAATGGCCGAAATCGTCAACACCGCCGCCGTCGAGCTGCGCGAACCCGAGAACGCCGTTGTGCCGCTCGAACAGGCCGACGCGCCCCGCTCTGCCGAGATCACCCGCCGCCTCGCGGAAATCGACATGTCCGACAGCAATTCCATCGTCTCCTTCGGCTCGGCCGCGCAGGCGGAGTTGCAGCAGATCAGTCAGGCCATGCTCGCCGATGTGCGCAACAAGGATGTCGGCCCCGCCGGCAACGCCCTGCGCGAGATCGTCTCGTCGATCCGTGGGTTTACCGGAAGCGAGCTTGACCTCAACCGCAAGCAAAGCTGGTGGGAACGGCTGCTGGGGCGTGCCGCCCCGATCGCGCAGTTCACCGCCCGCTTCGAAACCGTTCAGGCGCAGATCGACAAGATTACCACCGATCTTCTGGGCCATGAACACAAGCTGCTCAAGGACATCAAGGGGCTGGACATGCTCTATGAAAAGACCCTTGATTTCTATGACGAGCTGGCCCTCTACATCGCCGCCGGAGAGGCGAAGATCGCCGAACTCGACGGCACCGACATCCCCGCCAAGGAACAGGAGGTGAAAGACGCCCCCGAGGATGAACAGGTGATGAAGGCGCAGCAGTTGCGCGACCTGCGCGCCGCACGCGACGATCTGGAACGCCGCGTGCACGATCTGCGGCTCACCCGGCAGGTCACGATGCAGTCGTTGCCCTCGATCCGGCTGGTGCAGGAAAACGACAAGAGCCTCGTGACCAAGATCAACTCCACCCTTGTCAACACGGTTCCGCTCTGGGAAACGCAACTGGCGCAGGCGGTGACGATTCAGCGGTCGGCGGAAGCGGCCTCGGCGGTGCGCGACGCCAATGATCTGACCAACGATCTTCTAACCTCGAACGCCGCCAACCTGCGCGAAAGCAACAAGGTGATCCGCGAAGAGATGGAGCGTGGCGTGTTCGACATAGAGGCGATCAAGACGGCCAATGCCGATCTCATCGGCACGATCGAGGAAAGCCTCCAGATCGCGGACGAGGGCAAGGCCCGCCGCGCCGCCGCCGAAGAGGAACTGAGGAAGATGGAGGCGGAGCTGCGCGACACGCTCGCCGCCGCCAAGGCCAAGTCCACCGGGCTGGGCGATACCGTCGCCACCTCCACCGGGAAGGCATGATCGTTTGCGCGCTCAATCCATCATAATCGGCGCGCTGACGCTTCTGGTGGTTGCAGGCTGTGACGAGTTTGCCCCCACCACGGAATCCCCGGCACCGGAACCTGCCGCCGCCCCCGCGCCGCGCGCACCCTCCGAACAAAGCGCGCAACTTGCCCGCTATTACTCGCGGGTGCAGGCCGAACTTCTCTCACGCGGGCTTCTGCGCACCGATGGCGGCGGTACAGACACCCCCTATTCCACGAGGATGCTCGCCGCGAATTTCGAGCGGATCACCTTCTTCGATGAATACGACGACACCGGCAGCCTGCGCCGCAGCGCCGGGCGCGAAAGCAACCTGCGTCGCTGGAAAGGGCCGGTGCGCATCGGCCTGACCTTCGGGCCCTCCGTCCATGATGAAATCCGAAGTGCGACCCGGACCGAAGTCCGCGACTATGCCGCGCGGCTGGCACGGATCACAGGCCATCCCATCACCACAAGCGAAAGATCGTCGAACTTCCATGTCCTCGTGATGGGAGAGGACGACCGCGACACGATGATGGACAAGGTGCGGGAGATTGCGCCCTATGCCGCCCCCTCCACCATCCGGCATTTCCGCTTCCTTCCGCGCGACATCCATTGCTTCGTGGTCGCCTTCTCGCGCGGGGGGGACCAGTACACCTATACCAGTGCCATCGCCCTGATCCGCGCCGAACACCCAGAGCTTCTGCGCAGCGCCTGCATCCACGAGGAACTCGCGCAGGGGCTTGGCCTTGCCAACGACAGCCCCGAAGCGCGCCCGTCGATCTTCAACGACGACGACGAATTCGCGCTTCTGACCGAGCATGACGAAAAACTGCTCGCCATGCTCTACGATCCACGCCTTTCTCCCGGCCAGAGCGGCGAAGAGGCCCGCCCCGTCATCCGAACCCTGGCCCGCGAACAGATGGGCCGCGATTGAGCGATATGCAGAACCTGCTTTCTCCTGATACCTTCGAGTTCGCTGCGCGCTATCTTCTCGCAGGGTACGTCGTGATCATCATCAGGTCTCGTTTCATCCTTGGCGTTCGGCCCAAATCCTCCGAACTCGTCGTGGAAGCGATTGTTCTAAGCCTGGTGAACCAGCTGTTCCTCATTTTTGTGGCACCACTGTTTGCATATATTCTGCTCACTCTTCAAAATTATGGGTTTACAGTATCCGTTCCCGACAAGGCCCTTCTGTTTCTTGAGGTGATCGTCAGCCCGGCGGCTATTGGTTTGTTGCTGGGCTGGAACCTGTCACATGGCTGGAACAATGCGATCCTGCGACGCTTGTCCATGCCGATTGTTCATCCGGTTCAACGGGCCCACGACTACGCATTTGGAAATGATCGCCAACCTTGTCTGGTGATCGTCACTTTTGAGGATGGCACCGTGATACGAGGGTATTTCGGAGAGTCTTCACTCGCTGCGAGTGACAGCAACCGTAGCGACATTTATCTTGAACGCCTATATAATGAAGATGAATCGGGACAATGGACTAAACCGCAGCCGGGGCGTTCCGGACTGGTCAGCCTGTCTTCGGTAAGGTCGATCGAATTTTTGGATGATGCGGGAGAGACTAATGACAAAAGATAAGCGCACATTTCTGGTCGATGGCTATCAGCCAAAGCCCAAGCTTGTGGCCAGAGGTTATCAGGCGCAAGGAGCGGGCAAAACGAACGGCAATAGCCACCCTCCCAAGCTGCCAAAAACCGAATCGGCCGTGAAAAAGCCGAAAGCATCCTAGGGCATGGGCATCTTCGATTTCCTCGCCGGCGAATTCATCGACGTCATCCACTGGACCGACGACACCCGCGACACGATGGTCTGGCGGTTCGAGCGCGAGGGCCATGAAATCAAATACGGCGCAAAGCTCACCGTGCGCGAGGGGCAGGCCGCCGTCTTCGTTCACGAAGGCCAGCTTGCCGATGTCTTCACCCCCGGTCTTTATATGCTGGAGACCAACAACATGCCGGTGATGACGACGCTTCAGCACTGGGACCACGCGTTCCAGTCGCCGTTCAAGTCGGAAATCTACTTCGTCAACACCACGCGGTTTTCGGATCTCAAGTGGGGCACGAAGAACCCGATCATCTGCCGCGACCCCGAGTTTGGGCCGGTGCGTCTGCGGGCCTTTGGCACCTATACGATCCGGGTGGGCGATCCGGCGCGATTCCTGTCGGAGATCGTCGGCACGGACGGCGAATTCACCATGGACGAGATCAGCTTCCAGATCCGCAACATCATCGTGCAGGAGTTTTCCCGGGCAATTGCCGGATCGGGGATTCCGGTGCTCGACATGGCCGCCAACACCCGCGATCTAAGAGTCTGATTCAAAACTATCTGAGCATTATTAATCCCTTGCGAGATGGCGTGTGACGCGTCGAATGTGGGCGATTGTGATCCACGCCTCTGCGCTGGCGATGGATTTTTCCCAATCTTTTGACAGGCGGCGGCATCGGCCCAGCCAAGCAAGGGTGCGCTCGACCACCCATCGGTGTGGCAGAACCTCGAACCCGTCGGCGGTGTCGGAGCGTTTGACGATCTGGACGCTCCAACGTCCGATGGCTTTCAGCGCATCGCGCAGTTTGGGTCCTGCATAACCGCCATCCGCAAAGACATGGCGCAGCATGGG
>NZ_FODS01000029.1 GCF_900110425.1 Salinihabitans flavidus
CAACAGGCTCTTGCGCAAGGAAACCGCCACAGCCTCCTGCGTCGGCGTCAGCGTCGTCTGCAACCGGCGCGCCGTGTGGCTGCGATCCTGCACGCTGTCGCGCTTGCGCCACTTCCAAACGGTCTGCTCGGAGATGCCGTAGCGCTCCGCCACGACCCACGCCGGCTCAGTGCTCGCCTGGATCGCCGCCCGCACCTTCGGCGTCGTGGTGGCCTGCTTGTGAAGAGAGATCAGCATGTCATTTCCTCGTCCCGAACCTCGCGCAGGATCGATCTTGCCATGAACAATGCAGTTCGGCGAGGGTCTATATGATCATCCGGGATGGGACACCTAATGACTCCCTCTGCTTCCAACCATTTGACGCAAGAAAAGAAGAAGGGACGATATTCGTCAGAGAGATCAAGTTCCGAAAACTCCAACTGCGTCTCTTGAATGCCCCATTCCATCAAAAGACTCAGAATTTTTGCAATCACCGTTTCGCTGCGCTGCAGATCATCCATAGATCACTGTCCCACAATAGTCGAAGAAACGATGCCGTATTGCGCATTGGGTACTTTGGTTTCCCTCGCCCGGGGCGCGTGCGGCCCGGGCAGCGCCCGACCGCCCCCCACGGGCGGGCGCTTCTCGCCCACCCGTGGGGGGCGGGCACCGCCCTCTGGTTGGCGCTGTTTTATCACGGACCTTTCTCACAAATCCATCAACAACCGCCGCGGATCCTCAAGCGCCTCTTTCACGCGCACGAGGAAGGTCACGGCGCCTTTGCCGTCGACGATGCGGTGATCGTAGGAAAGCGCGAGATACATCATCGGGCGGATCTTGATCTCGCCGTTCACGACCATCGGGCGGTCCTGGATCTTGTGCATTCCGAGAATACCGGATTGCGGCGGATTGAGGATCGGGCTGGACATCAGCGAGCCATAGACGCCGCCGTTGGAGATGGTGAAGGTCCCGCCCTGCATTTCGGCCATGGACAGCTTGCCGTCGCGGGCGCGTTTGCCCTTTTCGGCGATGGATTTTTCAATCTCGGCAAAGCTCATCGCGTCGACGTCGCGGATCACCGGCACGACAAGGCCCTGCGGCGTGCCGGCGGCAATGCCGATGTGCACGAAGTTCTTGTAGACGATGTCGGTGCCGTCGATCTCGGCGTTGACCTCGGGCACCTCGCGCAGCGCGTGACAGCAGGCCTTGGTGAAGAAGGACATGAAGCCCAGCTTGACGCCGTGTTTCTTCTCGAAAAGTTCCTTGTATTCGCCGCGCAGGGCCATGATCTCGGTCATGTCCACCTCGTTGTAGGTTGTCAGGATCGCGGCGGCGTTCTGCGCGTCCTTGAGGCGGCGGGCGATGGTCTGGCGCAGGCGGGTCATCTTCACCCGCTCCTCGCGCGCGACATCGTCGGCGGGCACCGGCGCGCGCGGGGTGGAGGCCGGTTCGGCGGCCTCGGAGGTCTTGGGTTGCGAGGGGCTGGCAATGGCCTTTTGCACGTCTTCCTTCATGATGCGACCATCGCGTCCCGTGCCTTTCACGGTCGCCGGGTCGATTCCCTTTTCGGCCATCAGCTTCTCGGCCGACGGTGCGTTTTCCACGTCCTTGCCCGAGGTGTCGGAGGAGGGTGCAGGCGCGGCCTCGGTCTTGGCGTCGGACTTCGCCCCGGATTTGGCCGGGGCAGACTTGGCGCCATCGCCGGAGGAGATCACCGCCAGTTTCGCGGAAGCCTCCACGGTCTCGCCCTCATCTGCCACGATCTCGGACAGCGTGCCGGCGGCGGGGCTTGGCACCTCGACCGAGACCTTGTCGGTTTCCAGCTCGCAGAGCATTTCATCCTGCGCGACGGTATCGCCCACCTTCTTGAACCATGTGGAAACCGTCGCCTCGGAGACCGACTCGCCCAGAGTGGGCACCATGACATCGACGCTTGCGCCGCTATCGCTGTCCGCGTCCTCCTCGTCTTCGTCCGGCGCGGATTTCTTGCTTTCCGCGGGGCGCTCCTCGGGTTGTTCCGATCCGGCCTCCGTGGCGGGCGCGATGGTCGCCAGAAGCGCATCGACGCCCACCGTTTCGCCTTCGGCGGCGACGATGTCGCCCAGCTTGCCGGTGGTGGGGCTTGGCACCTCGACGGTGACCTTGTCGGTTTCCAGCTCGCAGAGCATTTCATCCACGGCGACGGGATCTCCGGGTTTCTTGAACCATGTGGCCACGGTCGCCTCGGTCACGGATTCGCCTAGGGTTGGGACGCGCACTTCGGTGGTCATGTCGTTATCCTTCGATGGTCAGCGCGGAATTCACCAGCGCCTCTTGTTGTGCCTTGTGCTGGCTTGCGAGGCCCGTGGCGGGCGAGGCCGCAGCGGAGCGCCCGGCATAGATCGGGCGGGTGTTCTTGGCCCCGATACGATCCAGCACCCATTCGATATTGGGTTCGATGAAGGTCCAGGCGCCCTGATTCTTGGGCTCTTCCTGGCACCAGACCATGTCGGCCTGCTTGAACCGTTCCAGTTCCTTGACCGCCGAGATCGCCGGGAAGGGATAGAACTGCTCAAACCGCAGCAGGTAGACATCATCGAGGCCGCGCTTGTCGCGTTCTTCCAGAAGGTCGTAATAGACCTTGCCCGAACACATCACCACGCGGCGGATCTCGTCGTCAGGTTTGAGCGTCAGTTCGGAGTGCCCCTTCTGCGCATCGTCCCAGAGCACCCGGTGAAAGCTCGACCCGTCGGTGAAATCCGTCGCGTTGGAGATGCAGAGGCGGTGACGCAGCAGAGATTTCGGCGTCATCAGGATGAGAGGCTTGCGGAAGGTGCGGTGCAACTGCCGGCGCAGGATGTGGAAATAGTTGGCCGGGGTGGTGCAGTTGGCCACGATCCAGTTGTCGCCCCCGCACATTTGCAGGAAACGCTCCAGCCGGGCGGAACTGTGTTCCGGACCCTGCCCCTCGTAGCCGTGGGGCAGCAGGCAGACGAGGCCGGACATGCGCAGCCATTTGCTTTCGCCCGAGCTGATGAACTGATCGAACATGATCTGCGCACCGTTGGCGAAATCGCCGAACTGCGCCTCCCACAAGGTCAGGGCGTTTGGTTCGGCGAGGCTGTAGCCATATTCGAACCCGAGTACCGCATACTCCGAGAGCAGGGAGTCGATCACCTCGAACTGCGCCTGCCCGCCGCGGATGTGGTTGAGCGGCAGGTAGCGTTCCTCGGTTTCCTGGTTGATGAGGCCGGAATGACGCTGCGAGAAAGTACCGCGGGCGCTGTCCTGACCGGAGAGGCGAACCGGGTAGCCTTCGGTCAGCAGCGAGCCAAAGGCGAGCGCCTCCGCGGTGGCCCAGTCGAACCCCTTTCCCGAGGAGAACATCTCTTGCTTGGCGGCCAGCAGGCGGTCGACGGTGCGATGGACCGGATACCCCTCGGGCACGCGGGTGAGCGCCTCTCCGATCTCGGTCAGCGTGTCCGGGGCGATGGAGGTGGTGCCGCGCTGATAGTCCTCTCGTTGTTTGTCGAGATGCGACCAGCGGCCATCGAGCCAGTCGGCCTTGTTCGGTTTGTAATCCTTCCCGGCCTCGAATTCTTCGTTCAGGTGCGCCTGAAAGGACGCTTTCATGTCCTCGATCTCACCTTCGGGGATGAGACCGTCCTTCACCAGCCGTTCAGTATAGAGCGAGAGCGTGGTCTTGTGGCTCTTGATCTTCTTGTACATCATCGGGTTGGTGAACATGGGCTCGTCGCCCTCGTTATGCCCGAAGCGACGATAGCAAATGATGTCGATCACCACATCCTTGCGGAACTTTTGCCGGAACTCGGTCGCGACCTTGGCGGCGTGGACCACGGCCTCGGGGTCGTCGCCGTTGACGTGGAAGATCGGCGCCTCGACCACCAGCGCATTGTCGGTGGGATAGGGAGAGGAGCGCGAGAAATGCGGCGCGGTGGTAAAGCCGATCTGGTTGTTGACCACGAGGTGCATGGTGCCGCCCGTCTTGTGTCCGCGCAGGCCTGACAGGGCGAAACATTCCGCCACCACGCCCTGACCGGCAAAGGCCGCGTCGCCATGCAGCAGGATGGGCAGAACCTGCGTGCGGTCCTTGTCGCCAAGCTGATCCTGCTTGGCGCGGACCTTGCCGAGCACGACCGGGTTCACCGCCTCCAGGTGCGAGGGGTTGGCCGTGAGCGACAGGTGAACGGTGTTGCCGTCGAATTCGCGGTCGGAGCTTGCGCCGAGATGGTATTTCACGTCGCCGGAGCCGTCCACATCCTCGGGCTTGAAGCTGCCGCCCTGGAATTCGTTGAAAATGGCGCGGTAGGGCTTGTTCATCACATTGGCCAGAATGTTCAGCCGTCCACGGTGGGGCATGCCGATCACGACCTCCTTCAGACCCAGTGCGCCGCCGCGCTTGATGATCTGTTCCATCGCGGGAATGAGGCTTTCGCCCCCGTCGAGGCCGAAACGCTTGGTGCCCATGTACTTGACGTGCAGGAATTTCTCGAAGCCTTCGGCCTCCACCATCTTGTTGAGAATGGCCTTGCGCCCGCGACGGGTGAAGCGGATTTCCTTGTTGAAGCCCTCTATCCGCTCCTTGAGCCAAGCCGATTGCTGCGGATCGGAGATATGCATGTATTGGAGCGCAAAGGTGCCGCAGTAGGTGCGGTTCACGATGCTGAGAATCTCCCGCATGCTGGCGACCTGAAGGCCCAGCACATTGTCGATGAAGATCGGGCGATCCATGTCGGCCTCGGTGAAACCGTAGGATTTCGGATCAAGTTCCGGATGGGGGGTCTGGTCGCGCATCCCCAGCGGGTCGAGGTCGGCGACCAGATGGCCGCGAATCCGGTAGGCGCGGATCAGCATCAGGGCGCGGATCGAATCGAGCACGGCGCGCTGTACCGCCTCGTCGGTGAGCATGACGCCCGTTTCCGCGGCCTTTCCCTTGATCTTGTCGCCCGCGCTCTTGACCTCGGCCGGGGCGGGCCACTCGCCGGTAAGGGCGCCGGTCAGATCGTCGGCGGGCATGGGGGGCCAGTCGCGGCGTGCCCACGAGGGGCCCGTCGCCTCTGCCTGCACGTCGCTGTCATTGTCGCCAAGCTGTTTGAAAAAGTCGCGCCATGCCTCGTCCACGGCCTCGGGATCGCTCGCGTAGCGGGCGTAAAGCTGTTCGAGGTATTCGGCGTTGTGCCCCTGCATGAAGGAAGAGGCATGGAACTGATCGTTGGGGCTTTGGTCGGTCATGGGAAAACCTCGGGTTGGGTATGGCGGCACTCGACAGCGGCATGGGGGGCGCGCGGCGAAGGTGCCGTCTGCATTGCGCTGGTGGTGCAAGAAACGCGAATCATGGGGTGGCGTCCTTCAGGGTATGAGCCGGTGTTGACTTGTCGCCAAACAAGCTTGTCCGGTTCGGGAAATAGCGCGCGCGTATCCGTTCGATCGAGGAGGCGAACATCGCGCGAACGGCATCGCGGTGGTGCCTTGGCAACTTGAAAGAGCCACGTCGCCCAGAGAAGCGGAAACGTCTCGTCTGTCGCAGCAGCCGCCAGCCGAGATCGTTCTTGCCCAATCGGTTGGCATATCGGAGAAGCGCGATTTCGTGTCGCGCGAGGCCAAGTTTGCGATCCCTCGACACATGCAGGCCATCAAGGTTGCATCCCATGACGTGACACAAATCGGACAGCAACCCGCCGCCGTGGAGGGTGTCCGGTTCCAGCAAGCGCACCTGCATACCGCACTCTGGCAGCAGATCGTCCCACGCGGCGATTTGCGCGAACTGGTCCCTTCGCGCAACCTGGTCGATCAGCGTTCGCAAATTGATGTCCTGCCCGCTGGATATGGACTGCGAGTACTGGCTTGCCACCCAATCGACCGGATCGCGCAGATAGACAAGATAGCTGCGCTGCGGAAAATACTCGGCGAAGAAGCCGTCAAGCGTGCGGATCAAATCGGGCTTATCCAGCAAATTATACATCGGTTCGCCTGAAATCACGAAAAGCCCGGAGGGCCGATCGCGAACGAACGCGCCGAATTTCGTTTCAAACTCATTGGCGAAGCGGGCCTGATCCTGAAGTGTCGTGACACCGAGCTTCTTGCGGAGCACTAGGTTCGGGATCAGCCTGCCTGCCCGCGTTAGCGCCACGATGGCAGGGCCCGCATGGGCATTTCGGAACCATGCCGGATAGGTGTCGGGATGCTGGGTGTGAATGCCCCGCGCAGCAAGGAGATGGGCATTCTCGGCCAGAAAGCCTTGAATCGTCGTCGTTCCCGTCTTGGGCAGTCCAATGTGGATCAGGGCGCGACGGCCCTGATCCCGTGTCGCCTGATTGGCCTGCCCGGGATGTTGCGCGGTATCCAACGGCATCAGATCATCCAATTGCCTTCAGCACTGCCTCGCCCAAGGTTGCAGGGCTGTCGGCGACAACGATCCCGGCGGCCTTCATCGCCTCGATCTTGTCCTCGGCGCCGCCCTTGCCACCGGCGACGATGGCGCCCGCGTGGCCCATGCGGCGGCCCGGCGGCGCGGTGCGGCCGGCAATGAATCCGGCGGTGGGTTTCCAGCGGCCCTTCCTGCGCTCGGACGCGAGGAATTCGGCGGCGTCCTCCTCGGCGGAGCCGCCGATTTCACCGATCATGATGATCGCCTCGGTCTCGTCGTCGGCAAGGAACCATTCCAGCACGTCGATATGCTCCGTTCCCTTGATCGGATCGCCGCCGATGCCGACGCAGGTGGACTGGCCCAGACCGACATCGGTGGTCTGTTTGACAGCCTCATAGGTCAGCGTGCCGGAGCGCGAGACCACGCCGACCTTGCCGCGCTTGTGGATGTGGCCGGGCATGATGCCGATCTTGCAGGCGTCGGGTGTGATGACACCGGGACAGTTCGGACCGATCAGGGTGGAGTTGCTGCTTTCCAGCGCGCGCTTGACCTTCATCATGTCGAGCACCGGGATGCCTTCGGTGATGCAGACGATCAGCTCCATCTCGGCGTCGATCGCCTCAAGGATGGAATCGGCGGCGAAGGGCGGCGGCACGTAAATGACGGAGGCGTTCGCCTCGGTCCTGGCCTTCGCCTCATGCACGGAGTTGAACACCGGCAGGTCGAGATGGGTTTGACCGCCCTTGCCCGGCGTGACGCCGCCAACCATCTTCGTGCCATAGGCGATGGCCTGTTCGGTGTGGAATGTCCCCTGCGAGCCGGTGAGGCCCTGACAGATGACTTTGGTGTTTTCGTCTACGAGGACTGCCATGGAGTTTGGCTCCTGTGTAGGGCGGGTGCAAACCCACCATTGTTTTGTTCAGAGGTGGGTTTGCACCCACTCTACGATTATCCCTTGACCGCCTTCACGATCTTCTGTGCGCCGTCCTTGAGATCGTCGGCGGCGATCACGTCGAGGCCGGAATTGGAGATGATCTCCTTGCCCTTGTCGACGTTCGTGCCTTCCAGGCGGACCACCAGCGGCACCTTGAGGCCGACCTCTTTCACCGCGGCGATCACGCCCTCGGCGATCACGTCGCAGCGCATGATGCCGCCGAAGATGTTGACGAGGATGCCCTTGACGTTCTTGTCGGAGGTGATGATCTTGAATGCTTCGGTCACCTTGTCCTTGGTGGCACCGCCGCCCACGTCGAGGAAGTTGGCCGGCTCCGCGCCGTAGAGTTTGATGATATCCATCGTTGCCATGGCAAGGCCCGCGCCGTTGACCATGCAGCCGATCTCGCCATCCAGCGCGATGTAGTTGAGATCGTATTTGGACGCCTCAAGCTCCTTGGGATCTTCCTCCGTCTCATCGCGCAGCGCGGCGATGTCGTCGTGACGATAGAGCGCATTGCTGTCGAAGCTGAGCTTGGCGTCGAGCACCTTGAGCGCGCCGCCCTCGGCCACGATCAGCGGGTTGATCTCCAGCATCTCCATGTCTTTCTCGATGAACGCCTTGTAGAGCAGACCCATGAGCGAGACGCACTGCTTGATCTGCGCGCCTTCTAGTCCAAGGGCAAAGGCGATGCGGCGACCGTGGAACGGCTGATAGCCGGTGGCCGGATCGACCGAGAAGGACAGGATCTTTTCGGGAGTGTTGGCGGCGACCTCTTCGATGTCCATGCCGCCTTCGGTCGAGCAGACGAAGGACACGCGACTGCTCACACGATCCACCAGCAGGGCGAGGTAAAGTTCCCGCTCAATGCCGGAGCCGTCTTCGATATAGATGCGGTTGACCTGCTTGCCTGCCGGGCCGGTCTGATGGGTCACGAGGGTGCGGCCCAACATTTTCTTGGCTTCCTCGGCGGCTTCCTCCACCGATTTGGTCAGGCGCACGCCGCCTTTTTCACCGGCGCCGGATTCCTCGAAATGGCCCTTGCCGCGACCGCCGGCGTGGATTTGTGCCTTGACCACCCAGAGCGGGCCGTCAAGCTCGCCCGCGGCGGTCTTTGCATTCTCGGCCTTCAGGACGACGCGCCCTTCGGAAACCGGGGCACCGTAGGAGCGAAGGAGCGCCTTCGCCTGGTATTCATGGATATTCATGAAGCTGTCCCATCTTGCTGCGATTACCTTGGTATAGGCACAAGAGGGGGGGCGGTTTAAACGGTTTTTTGCGGATCGGGGGGAATTTCGCGGAATTTCCCGGTTTTGTGATCACAGGCGAAAATCGTGTGATCACAAAATGGAAACATCACGAATTTGGCATAAAACAAGGAGAATCATGCGGCGTCGCGGCCGAAGGGGTCAAAGAAAGGCCCGCCGGATGTGGGGCGGGCCTTTCGGGTTCGGGATATGTCAGGCTCAGGCCAGCGAACTGTCGATGCCCTTGCAGGCGTCCACGAGGCCCTTCACGGCTTTCACGGAGTGCTCGAACATGGCCTGTTCGTCCTTGGTCATCTTGATGTCGACGATCCGTTCGATGCCGCCGGCGCCGATCACGGTGGGCACACCCACATACATGCCCTTGAGACCAAGCGCGCCATCGACCCATGCCGCGCAGGGCAGCAGGCGCTTCTGATCCTTGAGGTAAGCCTCGGCCATCTCGATGGCGGCGGTGGCCGGAGCGTAGAAGGCCGAGCCGGTCTTGAGCATGCCGACGATTTCGGCCCCACCGTCGCGGGTGCGCTGCACGATCGCGTCAAGCTTGTCCTGCGTCGTCCAGCCCATCTGCACCAGATCAGGCAGCGGGATGCCGGCCACGGTGGAATAGCGCACCAGTGGCACCATCGTGTCGCCGTGTCCGCCCAGAACGAAGGCGGTCACATCGCGCATGGAGACGTTGAACTCCTCGGAGAGGAAGTGACGGAAGCGCGCGCTGTCGAGAACGCCAGCCATGCCGCAAACCTTTTCGCGCGGCAGACCCGAGAATTCGCGCAGTGCCCAGACCATCGCGTCAAGCGGGTTGGTGATGCAGATCACGAAGGCGTCGGGCGCGTTGGCGGCGATGCCTTCGCCCACGGCCTTCATGACCTTGAGGTTGATACCGAGAAGATCATCGCGGCTCATGCCCGGCTTGCGCGGGACACCGGCGGTGACGATGCAGACATCCGCGCCGGCGATATCCTCGTAGGATTGCGTGCCCTTGAGTTTGACATCGATGCCTTCGACGGGGCCGGTTTGTGCAATATCGAGGGCCTTGCCCTCGGGGGTGCCTTCCGCGATGTCGAAGAGGACAACATCGCCGAGTTCTTTCAGGGCGGCGAGATGGGCGAGCGTGCCGCCGATCTGACCTGCGCCGATGAGGGCGATTTTGGGTCGTGCCATGGGAAAAGTCTCCGGTCCGGTTGAAATTTGCGCGATGGGTAGTGCGGAATCCCCCTCGGCGCAAGGTATTTGCGCCGCAGCGCGGCGCCGAGGGGCGATTGCACAGCCGGGGTGCGCCGCGGTAAGCACTGGGCCAGAGGGGATTTTTCGGGCAGGACAGGGCGCATGACGGAGCCGGGCTTTTGCGCGATCGCCGTACCGGCGGTGATCTTCGCGGGCATCTCGAAGGGGGGCTTCGGATCGGGGGCGGCCTTTGCGAGCGCGACGATTCTGGCGCTGGTTCTGCCGCCCAGAGAGGCGATCGGGCTGATGCTGCCGCTTCTGATGCTGATCGACGCGGCGACGCTGCGTCCATACTGGAAACAATGGAGCTGGCCGGACGGGCGGCTTCTGATCCTTGGGGCACGGCGCTTGGTGCGGGGCTGTACGCGGTGGCCGACGACGATCTGCTGCGACTGTTGATCGGGGGGATCTCGGGGGGGGGGTCGTCGTGGTTTGGGGGCTCTGACCCGGACGCCATGCGCCGAGCTCGCGGCTTCCGGGGTGGGCGGGACTTCTGGAGGGGCTGGCGGCCGGGTTCACCAGTTTCGTGAGCCATGCGGGCGGGGCCGCCCGCCGCCGTCTACCTTTTGTCACAGGGGATCGGAAAGACCACCTATCAGGCGACCACGGTTCTTGTCTTCTGGGTGATCAATATCCTGAAGTTCGTGCCCTATGCCTTTCTTGGTATCTTCACGGCGCAGACCTTCGTCGCGGATCTGCTTCTGGCGCCTTTCGCGCTTCTCGGGGCCTGGCTTGGCGTGAAGGCGCATTGGATTGTACCGGAGCGGGCGTTCTTTGCCATCACCTATGTGCTGCTGACCGTGACGGGCGCCAAACTCATATGGGACGGTCTCGGTTTGTGAGGGTCGGGCCGGAGGTTTGTCGCATCGCTTCGGCCATTGACCGAACCAGAGGAAGTATGGTCACGACAAGGTAAACTGAAGTTAACATGGCGGTCGCGCGGGGTATTGCCGCATCGCGGCAAATCCACCCTTGAACTTATCGGCAAAAACTGGCTGTCTCCGCGCAAGATTATTTCGGAGAGAAGTCATGGATCAACGCAACCGCCCCTTTCGTTCCGTTCTCTACATCCCCGCCTCCAAGGAGCGGGCGCTGGACAAGGCGCGAAGCCTTCCGGTGGATGCGATCATCTTCGATCTCGAAGATGCGGTCGCGGTGGAGGAAAAGGCCAATGCACGGGGCATCCTTGCCGAAGCGCTGGCCGCCAAAGGATACGGCGCGCGGATGCGGATCGTGCGGATCAACGGGCTTGAGAGCGACTGGGGCCGCGCCGATGCGCAGGCGGCGCGCGACATGGGCTGCGATGCGGTGCTTCTGCCAAAGGTGGAAAGCGCCGCGCAGGTGCAGGCGCTGGCGGAAATCGTCGGAGAGATACCGATCTGGGCCATGATGGAAACGCCGCGCGGGATGCTCAATGCCGCCGAAATTGCCGCGTATCCGCGGATGGCGGGCTTCGTGATGGGGACCAACGATCTTGCCAAGGAATTGCAGACCCGGTTCCGGCCCGACCGCCAGCCGCTGATGGCGGGGCTCGGGCTATGCCTGCTGGCCGCCAAGGCCGAGGGGCTGGTGATCGTGGACGGGGTTTACAACGCTTTCAAGGACGACGAGGGGCTGCGCGCGGAATGCGCGCAGGGCCGCGACATGGGGTTCGACGGCAAGACGCTTATCCATCCCGCGCAGGTCGAGATCGCCAATGCGGCCTTTGCCCCGACGCAAGACGAGATCGACCTCGCGCGCCGCCAGATCGCCGCCTTTGAAGAGGCCGAGTCATCGGGGAAGGGGGTGGCCGTGGTGGATGGCAGGATCGTCGAGAACCTGCATGTCGCCACAGCGCGCGAGATTCTTGCGAAGGCGGATGCAATCACAGCGATTTCGGGCTAGGACTTGAGGCAGGAAACATCGCGGGGGAGCGGTCATGGAACTTCTTATTCTGGGTGTGCTGCTGTGGATCGTGGCGCATGAGTTCAAGCGGATATTGCCCAAACAGCGCGCGGCCCTTGGGGACAAGGGCAAGGGGCTGGTGGCGGTCGGCGTTCTGCTGTCGATCGTGCTGATGGTGCTGGGCTATCGGGCGGCGCCGTTTGTCAACCTGTGGTATCCGCCGGGATGGACACTGCATGTCAACAACCTGCTGATGTTGCTGGCGTTCTATTTCATGAGTCCGGGGCCGAAGAAGGGCGCGATCTTCTACCGGATGCGGCACCCGATGCAGACGGGCTTCGCGCTCTGGGCGGTGTCGCATCTGCTGGTGAACGGCGATCTGGCGTCGGTGATCCTGTTTGGCGGGCTGGGCCTGTGGAGCGTGGTGATGATGGGCGTGATCAACCGGGCAGAGCCGGGCTGGACACCCGGACCGAAGG
Organism: Salinihabitans flavidus; assembly: GCF_900110425.1. Lineage (GTDB taxonomy): Bacteria > Pseudomonadota > Alphaproteobacteria > Rhodobacterales > Rhodobacteraceae > Salinihabitans > Salinihabitans flavidus. The sequence continues at coordinate 12,136 of NZ_FODS01000029.1, forward strand.
GCAGCATCGCCAAGGACGCCATGTTCCTTGTCGCGTCTGCCGTATTGCTGGTGGTCGTCGGCTATATCCACGGCATGATCGGCCCTTGGCCGTTCCCGGGGTAGGCCATGAAACTCTATCGGTTTCTGAGCGCGGATGACACGCCGGCCTTTTGTCACAAGGTGACGGAGGCGCTTAGCAAGGGGTGGGTGCTTCATGGCTCCCCCACCTATGCGTTCGATGCCGCCAACGGGGTGATGCGTTGCGGGCAGGCGGTGGTGAAAGAGGTCGAGCGGAGCTATTCGCCCGACATGAAACTGGGGGAACAGTGAATGGCCAAGACCAATCCGGGCCGGTTTTTCGAGGACTACACCGTGGGCGAGCTGATCCACCATGCGGTGCCGCGCACTGTGTCGGGAGGGGAGCGGGCGCTTTATCACGCGCTCTATCCGGCGCGGCATGCGCTGTATTCCTCGGATGAATTCGCCCGCAGTTGCGGCCTGCCCGAAAGCCCGATCGACGATCTGGCGGCGTTTCATCTGGTGTTCGGCAAGACGGTGCCGGATATATCGCTCAACGCGGTGGCCAATCTTGGCTATGCGCAGGGGCGGTGGCGGATGCCCGTCTACCCCGGCGACACGCTGCGGGCGAGTTCGGAAGTCATTGGTGTCAAACAGAATTCCAACGGAAAGACCGGGGTAGTCTGGGTGCGGACGCAGGGCCATAACCAGCGCGACGAGGTGGTGCTGGAGTATGTCCGCTGGGTGATGGTGCGCAAGCGCGATATTGGCAATCCCGCGCCTGAGCCGGTGGTGCCGGAGCTGGCGGAAGCGGTGGCGCCGGGGGATCTTGCGATCCCGGATGGTCTTGATTTCACGGGCTATGATTTCACCCTCGCCGGGGAGCCGCATCGCTGGGGCGATTACGCCGTGGGTGAGCGGATCGACCACGTGGATGGCGTGACCGTCGAAGAGGCCGAGCATATGCTTGCCACCCGGCTGTGGCAGAATACCGCGAAGGTGCATTTCGATGCCACGGTGCGCGCCGACGGCAACCGGCTCATCTATGGTGGGCATGTCATTTCGCTTGCAAGAGCGTTGAGTTTCAATGGGTTGGCCAATGCCCAGATGATCGTGGCGTTGAATGGCGGGGCCCATGCCAACCCATGTCTAGCAGGCAGGACGGTGCGGGCGTGGTCCGAAGTGCTCGACAAGGCGGAGACACCCGCGCCGGGTGTGGGGGCGATCCGGCTTCGGTTGGTGGCGACGAGCGAGGGCGCGCCGTTCCAGCTTCGGGATGAAGCGGGGAAATACCTGCCGGAGGTGCTGCTTGATCTCGACTACTGGGCATTGATGCCGGTTTGATCGGGACGGGTTTTCGCACTTTCCGACACGCGGCGCGCGCAATAGGCGAATCACCCTTAAGGCCCTGTAATGGCGCGAAAACCGCTGTCTGCATCGCGTCGGTATAACGTCGGTATTGCGTCGGTGCCGGTGTCCGGAATCCGGGCCTTTAACAGAGCGTTCGGTAAGATCTGGTCAAGAAACGGGCCGCTGGCGTGGGTGTGATCACGAATGGCGCGTGCGAACTCGGCAGGCCCGCAAAAACGGGCCGATACCGGGGGCGTGGGGCCGGGTGAGAGGCCGGGCGGGCCATGATTCCGCATTGCGGCGAATACGCGTAATCTTGTGATCACAAGATTTACACCTGTGATCACATAGATCGCCCAATCAAAAAAAATCGCGGGTTTGCACCGTGAAACCCGGTCTTTTAGAGTTCCCCTCAGGTGACAGCACCGAAAAATGCGTTAGTAAGTTGATCAACGGAACCGAATGGAGGCACCCATGGCCGAGGCGAACCGGGGCGAGCGCCCGCTTTCACCGCATCTGACCATCTATCGCCCGCAGATCACGTCGATCTCGTCGATCCTGACACGGATCACCGGCAACGCTCTTATCGTGACGGCTGTTCTGATCGTCTGGTGGCTTCTGGCGGCGGCGACAAGCGCGGACTATTTCGCCACGGCCGATGCGGTTCTGACCTCATGGTTCGGGGATCTGGTGATGACGCTCTCGCTTCTGGGGATCTGGTATCACTACCTCGCGGGGCTGCGGCATCTCTACTTCGACGCGGGGCACGGGCTCGAGCTTGAAACAGCCGAGCGACTGGGCTGGGCCTGCATCATCGGGGCGGTCGTTCTGACCACCCTCACGATCATCATCGTCTGAGGAGGGCATCATGCGTTATCTGACCGCCCGCAAGCGCGCCGAGGGCAAGGGCGCGGCCCATACCGGGACAGAACACCACTGGCACATGAAGATCAGTTCGGTCGGCCTTGCCTTTCTCGTGCCGGTCTTCATCTACATTTTCGGCCGCGCCCTCGGGCAGGGGCACGAGGCGGTGCTCGACATCTTCGCGCGGCCCTTTCCGGCGATCGTGACCGGGCTGGTTCTCGTCGTGGGGATGCAGCATTTCAGCAAGGGCGCGCAGATCATGATCGAGGATTACGCGCGCGGCTTCTGGCGCAAGGCGCTGATCATCGCGGTCATCGCGCTGAGCTGGACCGTCACCGCAACCGGGCTTTTTGCCCTGGCGAAAATCGCGCTCTGAGGACATATGACTATGGCTGCTTACGAATACGAGACACATGAATACGACGTGGTCGTGGTGGGCGCGGGTGGCGCGGGTCTGCGCGCGACGCTTGGCATGGCCGAGCAGGGGTTGCGCACCGCCTGCGTGACCAAGGTCTTCCCGACCCGCTCGCACACCGTGGCGGCGCAGGGCGGGATCGCCGCGTCGCTGTCGAACATGGGGCCGGACAACTGGCAATGGCACATGTATGACACGGTGAAGGGGTCCGACTGGCTCGGCGATACCGACGCGATGGAATATCTCGCCCGCGAGGCGCCCAAGGCCGTCTATGAGCTGGAGCATTACGGCGTGCCCTTCTCGCGCACCGAAGAGGGCAAGATCTATCAGCGCCCGTTCGGCGGGCACACGACAGAATTCGGCGAAGGCCCCCCGGTGCAACGCACCTGTGCCGCCGCTGACCGGACCGGGCACGCGATCCTGCACACGCTTTACGGTCAGTCGCTCAAGCAGAAGGCGGAGTTCTATATCGAGTATTTCGCCATCGACCTGATCATGTCCGATGACGGGGTGTGTCAGGGCGTGGTCTGCTGGAAGCTCGACGATGGCACGATGCATGTGTTCAACGCCAAGATGATCGTGCTGGCCACGGGCGGCTATGGCCGGGCCTATTTCAGCGCCACATCCGCGCATACCTGCACCGGCGACGGCGGCGGCATGGTGGCACGGGCGGGTCTGCCGCTTCAGGACATGGAATTCGTGCAGTTCCACCCGACGGGCATCTACGGGTCCGGCTGCCTGATCACCGAGGGCGCGCGCGGCGAGGGCGGCTATTTGACCAACTCCGAGGGCGAGCGGTTCATGGAACGCTATGCGCCCAACTACAAGGATCTGGCGCCGCGTGATTATGTCAGCCGCTCGATGACCATGGAAATCCGCGAAGGGCGCGGCGTGGGGGCAGAGAGCGATCACATCTACCTCAACCTCAATCATCTGCCGCCGGAGGCACTGGCCGAGCGGCTGCCGGGAATTTCGGAAAGCGCGAAGATATTTGCCGGGGTGGATGTCACGAAAGAGCCGATCCCGGTGCTGCCGACGGTGCATTACAACATGGGCGGTATTCCCACCAACTATTGGGGCGAGGTGCTCGACCCGACGAAGGACGATCCGTCCGCCGTGGTGCCGGGCCTGATGGCCGTGGGCGAGGCAAGCTGCGCGTCGGTGCACGGGGCGAACCGTCTCGGTTCCAACTCGCTCATCGATCTGGTGGTGTTCGGCCGCGCCGCCGCGATCCGTGCCGGCAAGGTGGTCGATCCCGAGGCGACGACGCCAGAGGCCAACACCGCGTCGGTGGACAAGGCATTGGAACGGTTCGACGGGCTGCGCCATGCCAAGGGCAGCGTGCCGACCGCAGAGCTGCGCCTTGAGATGCAGAAGACGATGCAGGCCGATGCCGCGGTGTTCCGCACCTCCAAGACGCTGTCGCAGGGGGTCGAGAAGATGGGCGGCATCGCCGCGAAGATGGACGATCTGAAGGTCACGGACCGCAGCCTGATCTGGAACTCCGACCTGATGGAGACGCTGGAGCTGACCAACCTGATGCCTAACGCTCTGGCCACGATCCACGGCGCCGAGGCGCGCAAGGAAAGCCGCGGCGCCCATGCGCATGAGGATTTCAGCGAGCGGGACGACAAGACATGGCGCGTGCACACTATCGCGCGGCTGGACGGCGGCAAGGTGGATCTGAGCTATCGTCCGGTGATCACCGACCCGCTCACAACCGAGGATGAGGGCGGGATCAAGTTGGAGAAGATCGCGCCGAAGGCGCGGACGTTCTAGGGCAGATGACCGTCGTGGCGCAACAGGAGGCAGATAGCGGCTGGAGCGAGCTGGGGTTCGCTCCGGGTCTGGTTCTGCGTGCCTTCGGGATGCGCCGGGCCGGCAATCACGCGATGCTCAACTGGCTGACGCGGAACGCGCCGGGGGGGGCTGTCTTTCTCAACAATTGCACCCTTCGCAAGAGTCCGTTCGATAGTTACGCCAGCCTTGAGGTCAATGGAGAGCGGCGCAGCCTGCGCCGCCGCGCGCCGCTGTCATCGGTGACGGCGCAGGCCGGGGATGGCGCGATGCTTGTCATCTCCTACGAGGATCACATGCCCGGCCCCGCCGATGCCGGGCGCGCGCTGACTCTGGGGATCGACGAGGCGCGGGTGGATCGCGAACTGATCCTCTATCGCAACTTCATGAACTGGTCGGCTTCGCTTCTCAAGAAGTTGCAGGGCAACGCGCGCTATGGGTTCACCTCGCGGATGCGGGTGATGATCAACGCGCTGGACAAATACCGGCAGGGGCTGGAGCTTGCGAGCGATCCGCAGCTGTCGAAGGTGCTGCCGGTCTGTTATGATAGCTGGCTCGCGTCGGAAACCTATCGGGCGCGGGTGCTTGGGCGGCTGGAACTGCCGCTGCGCGACAACAGTCTTGGCGATGTTCAATCCTATGGCGGCGGCTCGTCGTTTCAGAAGGACGCGGCGGCGCCCGATCAGCTTGCCACCTCGGAGCGCTGGCAGCTCATGGTGCCCAGCCCGGATTATCAGGTGCTGCTGCTGACCGCGTCGCAGGATGAGCGGCTGCTGGATCTGATGGGCGAGTTGATGCCCGAAGATCTAGCGATGCTGCGCGAGTTCGTGCGTCAGGCGCAGTTCCCGTTCGAAGTTTATGTGGGGCATGATCGGTAATGAGACTGTCCCGAACCCGTATGTCCCGCCTGCGCGCGGTCTAGTTAGAAAGAAGGAGGCGACACGATGGTCGAATTTGCACTCCCCAAGAATTCGCGGATCACCACGGGAAAGACGTGGCCGAAACCGGAGGGGACGACCAATCTGCGCAAGGTCCAGATCTATCGCTGGAACCCCGATGACGGGGATAACCCGCGCGTGGACACCTATTTCGTGGACATGGACAGCTGCGGGCCGATGGTTCTCGACGCGCTGATCAAGATCAAGAACGAGATCGATCCGACGCTGACCTTCCGCCGGTCCTGCCGCGAGGGGATTTGCGGCTCCTGCGCGATGAATATCGACGGGATCAATACGCTGGCCTGCATCTACGGCATGGACGAGATCAAGGGCGACGTGAAGATCTATCCGCTGCCGCATCTGCCGGTGGTCAAGGATCTTATCCCCGATCTGACGCATTTCTATGCCCAACACGCCAGTATCATGCCGTGGCTGGAGACCAAGACGAACCGTCCGGCGAAGGAATGGAAGCAATCCATCGACGACCGCAAGAAACTCGACGGTCTCTACGAGTGTGTGATGTGCGCCTGCTGCTCGACCTCCTGCCCGAGCTACTGGTGGAACAGCGACCGCTATCTTGGGCCGGCGGCGCTCCTGCATGCGTATCGCTGGATCATTGACAGCCGGGACGAGGCCACCGGGGAGCGGCTTGACGATCTGGAGGATCCCTTCAAGCTCTATCGCTGCCACACGATCATGAACTGCACCAAGACCTGTCCCAAGGGCCTCAACCCTGCGAAGTCGATCGCCGAGATCAAGAAGATGATGCTGGAGCGCGTGGTATAAGACACGCGGGGCCGGGATGATCCGGCCGCGCCACGGACCGAAGGCGGCGCTCTTGTCGGTGCCGCCTTTGTCATATCATGACGCAGGGGCAGCGATGCAAACCGTGCAAGTCGTCGCGGCCCGAATGTGGGGTGTCAGGGATGGGGAAGAGGACTATCTTGACGGGTGTGGGAGGAGCAGACCTTTGAACAATGAGGCCCACAATGTCCGATACCCTGAAAACCACCCCGCAGGACGCCTTGGCGCAACTTGCCGAGGCGCTGTCCTATTACACCCCGCTTCCCGCACCAGAGCCGTTCGGCGCGCCCTACGAGGACTATCTCGAGGCGGCCTGACGGCGGGGAATGACGCCGGGTCGCGCGCTCCCGGAGCCTGCCCATGGTGATCGTTGTCGGGTTGATCGTCGCCATCGTGCTGATCGTGATCTTCTCGCGCCCGTCGATGCGCAACTGCCGGTGGCGCCGCGACCGCAGCCGTGACACCGGCGGGCAGGAATTTCACGTCTGCGCGGCCTGCGGGGCGACGATGCTGTGCGAGCCGGGCAAGGCGCCGCGCCGCTGTCTCAGGCCCCGCGGATGAAATGCAGCCTGTCAAAGCCGCGGCGCCATGCGCCGACCTCTGAGGCCATGTCCTCGGGGCGGTCCGCCCGTAGCGCGGCGGCGACGAGGCGGGCAAGTTCCGGCGCGTGATCGGGGGTCATCCCCCAGCGAACGATTTCCGGGGTGCCGATGCGCAGCCCGTTCATGTCGCCCGGCACCTCAGCGATGGGCAGACCGATGCCGCAGGCCAGAAACCCGGCCCGGCGCAGGGTTTTCGATGCGGCCTGCCCGCCGCCGAACCCTGCCGCCTCGATTGCGAACTGATGCGAGGCCGTGCCGCCGCCAAAGACCTTCAGCCCCTCTGACTGCATCGCATCCGCCAGCGCGCGAGCCATGTCGATCATCGCCTGCGCATAGGCCACGCCATGATCGCACCAGTCCAGCATGGTGAGCGCCAGTGCCGCCGCCTTGGAGGCGTCGAAATTCGCGGTCATGCCCGGAAACGCGATATGATCGAGCCGCTCTGCGATCATCGCGTCATTCGTCACGATCAGCCCGGAAGGCGGCCCGCCAAGGCTTTTATAGGTGCTCATGGTCATCAGATGCGCGCCTTCGACCAATGGGTTGCGCCATGCGCGCCCTGCGATCAGGCCGCATTGATGCGCGGCATCGAAAAGCACACGGGCCCCCACCGTATCGGCAATTTCGCGGATCCCGGCCACCGGATGTTCGCGCAGGTTGAGCGAACCGCCGATGGTGACGAGGCGCGGTTGGACCTGTTGCGCCAGTGCGCGCAGCCCGTCCAGATCGACGGTATAGCCATCGGCGTCGACCGGGGCGTGATGGATGCGCAGCCCATACAACCCGGCACAGCCCGCGGCGTGGTGGGTGACGTGGCCGCCAATGCTCGCGGGCGGCACGATGATTGCATCGCCGGGCCGGCAGAGCGCCATGAACCCGTAAAGGTTGGCAATCGCGCCGGAGGGGACGCGCAGTTCCGCATAATGCGCCTGAAAGACCTTGGCGCAAAGCTCCGCCGCGATCACCTCGATCTCTTCGATCGCTTCCAGTCCCATCTCGTATTTGTCGCCGGGATAGCCGAGCGAGGGGCGTGAGCCGAGCCCACGCGCCAGCATCGCTTCGGCCGCGGGGTTCATCACGTTGGTGGCGGGGTTGAGGTTGAAGCAATCCCGCTCATGAATCTGGCGGTTCTTTCCGGCAAGCGTGTCAAGGCGCGCGGCAATGGTGTCACTGCCCGCATCGGATGCGCGGGCGGCAATGCGTTGAATCAGGCCCTCGCAGGTTTCGGGAACCCAGGGGCGGCGGGAGAGTTGGGGCATTACGCGGTCTCCTCCGGGTGGCGCGCAAATGCGGCGTTCAGCGCTATCTCCACCATCTCTGCAAAGCCTGTTTCACGCTCTGCGCCGGGCAGCGACTCATGTGTGAGAAGATGGTCGGAGACCGTGAGAACCGCGAGCGCCCGGCAGCCGTGTCTTGCGGCCAGTGTATAAAGCTCTGCTGTCTCCATCTCGACCCCGAGGATGCCGTGGCGCGTCATTTGTTCATTGAGATCGGGACGTTCGTCATAGAACACATCCGAGGAGTAGATGCCCCCCACATGCGGCGTCGTGCCCAGTGCCTCCGCCGCGCGGGCGGCGGCGCGCAGAAGGCCCCAATCGGCGCAGGGCGCATATTTCAACTCGCGGAAAATGCCGCTGGAGGGCGTCGTGAACGTCGTGGCGGTCATGGCGAGGATGATATCGCGGAGTTTCACCCGGTTCTGCATCGCCCCGCAGGAGCCGATGCGGATAAGAGTCCTTGCGCCGTAATCGCGTATCAATTCATTGGCGTAGATCGAAAGCGACGGCATTCCCATTCCGGAGCCGTGAATAGTGACTCTGTGGCCGTTCCATGTGCCGGTGAAGCCCAGCATTCCACGCAGATCATTGATGAGTTTCGGATTGTCCAGAAACCTCTCTGCCGCCCATTTGGCGCGACGGGGATCACCAGGCAACAGGACGGTTTCGGCAATCTCGCCCGATTTGGCGGCAATATGAATTGTCATGACATTCCCCGCAACCGTATCGACGGATCCAAGGGCCTGAGCCGGCCCCCGGGTGCCAGTTGACGCGGCACGGCGGCGGGGTGCAAGCCTGAATCGGATCAGTGGCGGATGACGAACCCGTCCCCGGCCTGGCCCAGCGGGGCGGAGTCGGCCTGCACGTTCTGAACCGAGGCGGCGCCGGGGCCGGTCCAAAGCTCATCGACCATCTGCTGCACGGCGTCCTTTTCCCCCTCGAAGAGGGCGAGGACAGAGCCGGATATCTCGTTGAGTACCCAACCCTTGAGGCCAAGCGCCTCCGCGCGCGCCTGTGTCCAGGCGCGAAAGGCGACCCCTTGAACATGACCCGTCACGCGGGCTTTCACGGCGATCATCGTCATAGTCTCACCTCCGGGTCCGAGTGTCGCGCAACACCCGAGTCGAGGCAAGGTCCGGCTGTGCGTCTCAGATCTCGAGTTGCTCCGGCGTCCATCCGGCGGCGATAGCCTCGGTAAACCATCGCGGTTTGCGGCCCTTGCCCGTCCACGTCACCGATTTGTCGTCGGGGTGGGCGTATTTGGGTTCACCCTTTCGAACGGTTTTGCGGGATGCGCGTTTGCCGGTTTCCTGCAAGAGATCATCGAATGTAAAGCCGTATTCACGGGCGGCCTGTTCGGCCGCCTTGATGGCATCGGCGCGGTGTTGTTTTTCAAGTTTGACCAATTTTTGCTCAACCTCTCTCTTGAGGTCGAGCAACTCTTTTCGGGTCAATTTATCAAGGTTCATACCAGCATCCTTTTTCCATCTCGGTGGCAGGTATTGCGAATGATGATTTGCAATACAAGATGCTGATTTGTGTCAATTCAAAAAGGTTTCAATCTTTATCCGATATCCCCGCATTTCTGGCAAACTGCTCACATATATGGCATTTCAGGTGGGATTTACTCGGCGGCGACCGCAGCGGGATCGGCCAGCGTCACGATGTCGTGCATGATCGTGTTCAACTCGAAATCCTTGGGCGTATAAACCTTTGCCACCCCCATACTGCGCAGGCGCCTTGCGTCCTCTTCGGGGATGATACCGCCGACGATCACCGGGATGTCGCCAAGACCCGCATCGCGCATTCGCTGCAACAGGTCCTCGACCAGCGGGATATGGCTGCCCGACAGGATCGACAGCCCGACAACATGCGCCCCGGTGTCCAGCGCCGCCGTGACGATCTGTTCGGGTGTCAGGCGGATGCCCTCATAGTCGATATCCATTCCGCAATCACGTGCGCGAAAGGCGATCTGCTCGGCGCCGTTGGAATGGCCATCGAGGCCCGGCTTGCCGACCAGAAATTTCAGTCGCCGACCAAGGCGGTCGCTCACCGTGTCCACTGCGCGGCGCAGATCGTCGAGTCCCTCGGTCATGTTGGAAGGACTGCGCGAGACGCCCGTGGGGCCGCGATACTCTCCGAAGACGGCGCGCATCTGCGCGGCCCATTCGCCCGTGGTCACGCCCGCCTTTGCCGCGGCGATGGAGGGCGGCATGATGTTCTCGCACGCTTCGGCGGCGGCGCGCAGGGCGGCGAGCGCCTCTTTCACGGCGGCCGGGTCACGTTCTGCCCGCCAGTCGTTCAGACGGTCGATCTGGTCCTGTTCCGTGGCCGGATCGACCACCATGATGCCGCCATCCTCCCCTATGAGGGGGCTGGGCTCGCCTTCGGTGAACCTGTTGACGCCGACGACGACGATTTCGTCGCGCTCGATCCGGTTGAGCCGTTTGGCATTGGAGTCGACAAGGCGGGACTTCATGTAGTCGATCGCGTCGATCGCGCCGCCCATGCCGTCGATATTGGCCATCTCGCGCCGCGCGCCCTCTTTGAGATCCTCCACCTTGGCATCGACCGCCGGATTGCCGTCGAAAAGATCGTCGAATTCCAGAAGGTCGGTTTCATAGGCGAGGATCTGCTGCATCCGCATGGACCATTGCTGATCCCAGGGGCGGGGCAGGCCAAGCGCCTCGTTCCAGGCCGGAAGCTGCACCGCGCGGGCGCGCGCGTTCTTCGACAGGGTGACGGCGAGCATCTCGATCAGGATGCGGTAGACGTTGTTTTCCGGCTGCTGTTCGGTCAGCCCGAGGCTGTTGACCTGCACACCATAGCGGAAGCGGCGGTATTCCGCATCCTGAACGCCATACCGCTCGCGGCAAATCTCATCCCACAGATCGACGAAGGCGCGCATCTTGCACATTTCGGTGACAAAGCGGATGCCGGCGTTCACGAAAAACGAGATGCGCCCGACGAGACGCGGGAAATCCTCTGCCGGCACGCGGGTTCGCAATTCGTCAAGCACGGCCGTGGCGGTGCTCAGGGCAAAGGCGAGTTCCTGCTCGGGCGTCGCGCCGGCCTCTTGCAGGTGATAGGAACACACGTTCATCGGGTTCCACTTGGGCACGCTCTTGTAGCAATATTCGGCCACATCCCCGATCAGCCGCAGCGACGGTTTGGGCGGGCAGATATAGGTGCCGCGCGAGAGGTATTCCTTGATCAGGTCATTCTGCACCGTGCCGGTCAGCTTCGTGATGTCCGCGCCCTGCTCCTCGGCCACCGCGATATAAAGCGCGAGCAGCCACGGCGCCGTGGCGTTGATCGTCATTGAGGTGTTCATCTGGTCCAGCGGAATACCGTCGAACAGCGCGCGCATGTCCCCCAGATGACAGACCGGCACGCCGACCTTGCCGACCTCACCGCGGGCGAGGACATGATCGCTGTCATAGCCGGTCTGCGTGGGCAGATCGAAAGCCACCGAAAGCCCGGTCTGCCCCTTGGCGAGGTTGGCCCGGTAAAGCGCGTTGGAGGCTGCCGCTGTGGAATGCCCGGCATAGGTGCGAATGAGCCAGGGGCGATCGGCCTGGCGGTCTTTCTGCGGTTGCGACATGTCGGCCCCCTGAATCGAAACGGTAATTATGTTGCGCAGGTGTTTTGATACTTGGAATTTTGTATGCTTGTCAATTCGCTGCGACGCGGCATGGCCGTATTTACCTTCCGGTGTTTCCCTGATCTTGTGCGCGGATGAATACGACTGTGGAGTTGCCACTCTGGCTTTTTGTGTTGATCCTGCTTTTCGCGGCGGTCACATTTGCATCGCATTTCCTGTTTCCCTCGGTGCGCTGGTTCTTCCGCAGGCGGTTGGAGCGTGCGGTCAAGCGCCTCAATGAGCGGCTGGAGCGTCCCATAGAGCCGTTCAAGCTCACCCGCCGCTACGACATGATCCAGCGGCTGGTGTATGATCCGGAGGTCAACCGCTCCATCGTCGAACATGCCCACGAAACAGGGGTTCCCGAGGCGGTGGCCTTCCAGCAGGCGAAATCCTATGCCCGCGAGATCGTGCCATCATTTTCGGCCTCGGCCTATTTCGGGTTTGCGATCCGAGTGGCGCGGTTCCTGTCCAACGCGCTGTATCGCGTGCGGCTGGTCCATGTGGACGAAGAGGGGCTGCGCACGATCAGCCGCGATTCAACGGTGATCTTCGTAATGAACCACCGCTCCAACATGGACTATGTGCTTGTCACCTACCTTGCGGCGGAACGCTCGGCGCTGGCCTATGCGGTGGGGGAATGGGCGCAGGTCTGGCCCCTGTCGCGTCTGATCAGGGCGATGGGGGCGTATTTCATCCGCCGCCGGTCGCGCAATGCGCTCTATCGCAAGGTGCTTGCGCGGTATGTTGCGCTGGCCACGCAGGGCGGGGTGACACAGGCGCTTTTCCCCGAGGGCGGGCTGAGCCTCGACGGGGCAATCCAGCCGCCGAAGCTGGGGCTGCTCAAATACCTGACCGATGCCTATACGCCGGACGGACGGGACGTGGTGTTCGTGCCGGTTGCACTGAACTACGACCGGGTGCTGGAGGATCGCATCCTGCTGCGGGCCCGTGACGGCGGCGGGCGGCGGTTTCGCGCCCGGATCAGCGTGGTCGCATGGTCCGTTCTGAAACTGTTGTGGCGGCGTGTGCGGGGACGGTATCGCAAGTTCGGCTACGCGGCGGTCAGCTTTGGCCATCCGCTGTCGCTTCGCGCCTTTTCGGCGGGGCATGGCGGGGATCTGACCAAACCGCTCGCGCGTGAATTGATGCAGCGGATCGAGGCGGCGGTGCCGGTGCTTCCGGTGCCGATGGTGGCGAGCATTCTTCAGGATGCCACCGCGCCATTGTCGCGCGCGCAGGTGCAGGACGCCTTCGCGGCCAGGATCGAGGCGTTGAAGGACGCGCATGTGTATCTGCCCGAAGGGGAGAGTTCACGGGCGGTGGAGGCCGGGCTTCGCGCCCTGTGCGAACGGCAGGTGATCGCGGAACGTGGCGGAGTCTTCGCGATTGACCCGGCGCAAGCCGATACGGTGGCCTTCTATGCCAATTCCATTCGCCACTTCAGGCCGGACTCGGGTTTTTCTGCATCTGCGAAGTCATAAAATTACAAAAATACGCCTATCTTGGTTGCAATATTTCATTGCGATTAGTATCCAAAGTCGCAGAAACCGCGATTCTGCATTGCGGCAAAGCGCAACTTCAGGAGGCAACGATGGCTCTGGACACTGAAAGCGACCTTGCAACGTATGAGGCGCCGGAGAAGGATCTTTACGAGGTGGGGGAAATGCCCCCGATGGGATATGTGCCCAGGACCATGTATGCGTGGGCGATCCGGCGTGAACGCCACGGGGAGCCTGACAAATCCTTTCAGGTCGAGGTGGTGGACACGCCGACGCTCGACAGCCATGAGGTGCTGGTCCTCGTGATGGCCGCCGGGGTGAATTACAACGGTGTCTGGGCGGGCCTGGGCGTTCCGATCTCGCCCTTCGACGGGCACGGGGCGGAGTATCACATCGCGGGTTCGGATGCCTCCGGGATCGTGTGGGCCGTCGGGGATAAGGTGAAGCGGTGGAAGGTGGGCGACGAGGTCGTGATTCACTGCAACCAGGACGACGGCGACGATGAGGAATGCAACGGCGGTGATCCGATGTTTTCCCCGTCGCAGCGGATCTGGGGCTATGAGACGCCGGACGGCTCTTTCGCGCAGTTCACCCGCGTGCAGGCGCAACAGCTTCTGCCGCGTCCGAAGCATCTGACGTGGGAGGAAAGCGCCTGTTACACGCTGACGCTCGCCACCGCCTACCGGATGCTGTTCGGGCATCATCCGCATGAGTTGAAGCCGGGCCAGAACGTGCTCGTCTGGGGCGCGTCCGGCGGTCTGGGCAGCTTTGCCATTCAGCTTATCAATGCCGCAGGCGGCAATGCGGTCGGCGTCATCTCGGACGAGGACAAGCGCCAGTTCGTCATGGATCTGGGCGCCAAGGGCGTGATCAATCGCAAGGATTTCAACTGCTGGGGTCAGCTTCCGACGGTGAACACACCCGAGTATGCCGCATGGTTCAAGGAGGTGCGCAGGTTCGGCAAGGCGATCTGGGATATCACCGGCAAGGGCAACAACGTTGATATCGTCTTTGAACACCCCGGAGAGGCGACGTTCCCCGTGTCCTGCTTTGTCTGCAAGAAGGGGGGCATGGTGGTGATCTGCGCCGGCACGACCGGGTTCAACTGCACCTTCGACGTGCGCTACATCTGGATGCACCAGAAGCGCCTTCAGGGCAGCCATTTCGCGCATCTCAAGCAGGCGGCGGCCGCCAACCGCCTGATGGTGGAGCGCCGCATCGACCCCTGCATGTCAGAGGTGTTCCCGTGGGAAGACATTCCGGGCGCGCACATGAAGATGCTGCGCAACGAACACAAGCCCGGCAATATGGCCGTACTCGTGCAGGCGCCCCGGACGGGGCTGCGCACGCTGGAGGATGTCATCGAAGCTGGCAAGTAACCTTCGGTCTCAAACCGCGCCTTCGAACCGCCCGCGAATCGCCTGCCCGCGTCGCGGGCGGTTTGCGTTCGGCGGGGTGGGGTTAGGAGTATCAAGGGCTTGCAGATCGGCCCCTCACCATTTCTGGGGAGTTGGAATCCGTGAATATTCGCGGAGAAGTCACTCGTGCTATGCTTGTGTTAACCTTCCATTAACTTCTGAAAAAGAGAGTTGGCATGAGATACGACTGGATACTTGACGTGCTTGCGGACCTGCAAACCTTTGCCCGTTCCAACGGGTTGGAGCTGCTGTCCGACCAGCTTGAAGACAGCCGTTTTGTCGCTACGGCGGAGATCGTGGCACTGCACGAAGGAAGTGGTGAAAACCACGCGGGGGGGCATGAAGCAGCGGCGCACGCACATATTGGAGGAGTTGGAACGCGCGCAAGGGCTTGAATCCATGCAGGCCGCGATCGAGGCCTTGCGTGACGATTTTGCGGTCACCCATATGGTCTATCACTGGGTCAATTCCGCCGGGGAGCAATACGGCTGCGGCACCTATTCCGACGAATGGCGCGATCGCTATATCGAGATGAAGTATGTCCGCGTCGATCCGGTGATCATCGGTTGCTACCAGACTTTCCACCCCGTTGACTGGAAACAACTCGACTGGTCGGGCAAGGCCACCCGCGCCTTTCAGAAAGAGGCCATGGCGCATGGCGTCGGCAATCAGGGCTATTCCGTTCCCGTGCGCGGCCCCAACGGGCAATTTGCCCTCTTTACCGTCAGCCACCATGGCCGGGACGACGATTGGGCCACTTTCACCGACGCCAACCGGGAGGATCTGATCCTGATCGCCCATGCCTTCAACAAGAAGGCGTTGGAGTTCGAACCGGACCGCCGCCCCGACCCGACCAGCCCGCTCTCCCCGCGCGAGGTGGACGCGATGACGCTTGTTGCGATGGGCTATTCGCGGGCGAAGGTGGCGGATTCGCTGAATATTTCGGAACATACATTGCGCGTCTATATCGAATCGGCGCGTCACAAGCTCGGGGCGCTCAACACCACCCACGCCGTCGCGCGGGCGCTGAGTCGCGGGTTGATCGTTGTCTGAGGGTTAACGCGCCGCGCCGCCGGCTTGCCGCGCCTTAACCTCCGCGCCCTAGCCCTTTTCCCCATCGGCAACAGGGGAAGGGACGCAGAATGCTCCGCTACATCTACGCGCAGGACCTCCACAATTATCCAAAGCTGCAACGCAGCATGTTCCGCGACCGGGCGGAGCAGTTCAGTCACCGGCTCGGCTGGGCGGTCAGCGTCGATGAGCATGGCGAAGAGCGCGACGAATACGATGCGCTCAATCCGCTTTATGTCATCTGGGAACGCGCCGACGGGCGGCACGGCGGGTCCATGCGCCTCTTGCCGACGACGGGGCCTTGCATGGTCAACGACCATTTTCTGCATCTGACCGGCGGGGTGCGGATCGAAAGCCCGCTGATCTGGGAATGCACGCGCTTCTGTCTCGCCCCCGAGACCGACCCGCGCACCGCCGCGGCGCTGATGCTCGGCGGGGGGGAGATCATGCGCTGCTTCGGGGTGAAGCATTACGCGGGCGTCTTCGATGCGCGCATGGTGCGGATCTACCGCATGATCGGTTCCTCGCCAGAGGTGATCGGCGCAGAGGGCAGGGGCCGCGACCGGATCAGCGTCGGCTTGTGGAGTTTCACCGCCGAAGCGCGCCGCGCGGTGGCCCGGCGGGCCGGCCTCTCGCCCGAGGTCTCAAAGCTCTGGTTCGATCGCGCTTTCGGCCGCGCGCCGCAACCCTGCATGGCCCGCAGCGCCTGAGGCGCATCGCGTCTGGCACTCCGGCGCGGCGGCGGGTAGGGTCGCGCCATGACCGGCACGGCGCTTACCTTCTCCGATGATCAGGCCACGGCCTACGATGCCGTGGCCGGGCTTCTGCGCGGCACGGGCATCGACATCGAAGAGGGGATGCTGACCCCGCCACGCGGCGAAACCGAGACCGTTGCGGCGGTGATCGGCAAGGCCGGGTCGGGCAAGACAATGCTTCTGGCGGAACTGGTCAAGGCGCTGGAGGCGGCAGGCGTCGAAACAGTCTCTGGCGATTATGAGGGGCGGCGGCGCAAGGACCGCCGCACCCTTGCGGTTCTCGCCCCCACCAACAAGGCCGCGAGCGTGCTGCGCATGCGCGGCGTGCCCGCGACCACCATTCACCGCATCATCTATACCCCGGTCTATGACCCGGAATACGAGCGGATCGCCGAATGGCTTGCCGGCAACGGCGAAAAGCCAGAGATCGAAGGGCTGACCGAACAGGCGCTCGATCGTGCGCATGCCTTCTATCAGGTGCAGAAATCCATTCCCGGCGCGCTGGCGGCGGCGGGGCTGCGTGGCAGCGATTTCATCACCGGCTGGAAACGGCGCGAGGAACCGCTCGATGTCGGCTTCGTGGACGAATCCTCGATGCTCGACGACCGGCAGTTCGAGGATCTCAAGGCGATTTTCCCCACGCTCCTTCTGTTCGGTGATCCGGCGCAGCTCGCCCCAGTCAATCAGTCCGGCTCCATGATCTTCGATGGCCTGCCGGAGCGGTCCAAGCTCGAACTGCACCGCATTCACCGGCAGGAGGCGGACAACCCGATCCTCGATCTGGCCCATGCGCTGGCCGATCCCGATCTGGGGTTCGAGGATTTCGAACGGCTGGTGGAGCAGGCGGCGGCGCGCGATGACCGCGTGGTTCTCGGCCAGCGGGTCGAGGTGGACCTGATGGCGCGCTCTCCGGTGCTGGTGTGGCGCAACGCCACGCGCATCCGGCTGATCAACGCCTTTCGCCGGGTCCACGGTGCGCCCGAGGATGCGCTTCTGCCCGGAGAGCCTCTGGTGTGCGACGGGCTGGAACTGCCGCTCAAGCATCGCAAGAAGCGTCTGGATCTTGAGGCGCGGGGCCTGATCAAGGGCGCGCAGGTGATTTATCTCGGTCCCGGCCGCAAGCCCGGTTTCTCGCGGCTGCATGTCATCGGGGCCGAGGATCCGCAGGTGTCCGCCGCCTCCATCGTGAAGATCGAGAAACCGGACGAGGAAGAACCCTTCATCCCCTTCGCCGCGCGCATGGGGGCGACCTTCCTGCACGGGGCGGCGGTGACGATCCACAAGGCGCAGGGTTCGCAATGGGACGAGGTGCAGGTCTTTGCCCCCGACCTTTTCGCCGCCGCGCGCATGGGGCGGGTCGAGGCGGGGCAACCGCTCTGGAAACGGCTGGCCTATGTTGCGATCACGCGGGCGCAATCGCGGCTCTACTGGGTGGTGCGCAACCGACTGTCGCGCCCGACCTACACGCTCACGACCGAGGATCTGCGCGCCGCGCCCGCGCCGCTCGAACTTGAGGAAGAGGACATGTCATGAAAACCATTCTGATCACCGGCGCCAGTTCAGGCATTGGCCGCGCCACGGCGGAGCTGTTCCTTGACAAGGGTTGGCAGGTGGGGCTTCTGGCGCGGCGCCGCGACGCGCTGGAGGATGTGGCGCAGGGCCATGACGGCGCCGTGATCCTGCCCGCCGATGTCACCGACCCCGACGCGACGGCCCGCGCCTTCGACAGCTTTGCCGCGAAGGCCGGTCGGCTTGACGTTCTGTTCAACAATGCCGGCATGTTCGGCCCCTCGGCCCCGCCCGACGAGGTGACGGTGGAGGACTTCGACGCGGTGATGGCGGTCAATCTGCGCGGGATGTTCATTGCCGCGCGGCTCGCCTTTGCGCAGATGCGGGCGCAGGTGCCGCAGGGGGGGCGGATCGTCAACAACGGCTCGATCTCCGCCCACAGCCCCCGGCCCGGGTCGATCTGCTATACCACGACCAAGCACGCGGTCACCGGGCTGACAAAATCGCTGTCGCTCGATGGCCGGCCCTTTGATATCGCCTGCGGACAGCTCGACATCGGCAACGCGCGCACCGAACTGGTGCAGGCGCTGGTGGACAAGGCGCGGCAAGACGATCCCGACGCGTCCGGCCCGCCGACGATGGATGTGACCCACGCGGCGCGTGCGGTGCTGCACATGGCAGAGCTTCCGGCAGAGGCGAACGTGCAGTTCATGACGGTGACGGCCACGCAGATGCCCTTTATCGGGCGCGGTTAGGCGACTGTCGCTTGCCACTGGAAATCCACCGAACAGGGGCTTAGCCTGCTGCGCAGAACAGGCAGGGGGCCGGCAGTTTGGTGATTTCATTCCTCGCGGACAGCCTGGCACGCGGTGCCGATGCGGTTGGCGATTCGATTTCAGAGACATTCTTCGAGCCGGTGATCCGTCTGGGCGTCACCGGGCTGGCACGCTCGGGCAAGACCGTCTTCATCACCTCGCTGGTGGCCAACCTGATGGACCGCGGGCGCATGACCGGGCTTGTCGCGGCGCGCGAGGGGCGGATCGAGGCGGCCTTTCTGCAACCGCAGCCTGACGACACCGTGCCCCGCTTCGACTATGAATCGCACCTTGCCGCGCTGACCGCGTCAACCCCTCACTGGCCCGAAAGCACGCGCGCGGTTTCCGAACTGCGGCTGTCGCTGCGGGTGCGGCCCGGGGGGTTCCTGTCGGGACTCTCCGGGCCGCGCACGGTTCATCTCGACATCGTGGACTATCCCGGCGAATGGCTGCTCGATCTGGGGCTGCTGGATAAATCCTATGCCGCATGGTCGGCCGATGTTCTGTCGCGCCTCGACGCCCGACCGCAGGCCGAGGGCTTTCTCACCACGATGCGGGCCGCCGACGCGGCAGCAGAGTTTCAGGAGGGCGCCGCGCGCACGCTGGCCGATGCCTTCACCGCCTATCTGGCCGCGGCGCGGGACGCTGGGTTTTCCGATTGCACGCCAGGGCGGTTCCTTCTGCCCGGCGATCTGGCCGGCTCTCCGGTGCTGACCTTCGCCCCGCTGCCAGCGGTGCCGGGCGCGCCGCGCCGCTCTCTCTGGCGCGAGATGGAGCGTCGCTATGAGGCGTATAAGGCGCAGGTGGTGAAGCCCTTCTTTCGGGACCACTTTTCCCGCATCGACCGGCAGGTGGTGCTGGTCGATGCGCTTGGCGCGATCCACAAGGGACCAGGGGCGGTGGAGGATATGCGCCACGCGATGCATGATATTCTCGGGGCCTTCCGTCCGGGGCGGAATGCCTTTCTCACCCGGCTTCTGCGCGGGCGGCGGGTGGAGCGAATCCTTTTCGCCGCGACCAAGGCCGATCACCTGCACCACCGGCAGCATCCCCGCCTGACCGCGATCATGGAGGCGCTCGTTCGCGATGCCCGAGAGCGGGCGCGCTTTGCCGGGGCGGAAACGCAGGCGATGGCCATTGCCGCCCTGCGCGCCACCGTCGAGGAAGAGCGCGAGCACGAGGGGCGGACCCTCGGATGCGTGCGCGGAACGCTGCTGGAGAGCGGGCGGCAGGCCGCCTTTCACCCTGGTGAGTTGCCCGACGATCCCGCGCGCCTTCTCGGCCCCGCGCGGGAGGGCGCACAGGCGTGGCTCGACGGAGACTACGGGGCGATGCGCTTCGCCCCCGCCCCGCTGACGCTGCGCCCCGGTGATGGCCCGCCGCATATCCGGCTCGACCGGGCGGCGCAGTTCCTGATCGGGGACCGGCTTTGACCGCGCTGATCCGGCCTGCCCGGCCCACCGATGCCGGCGCGACCGGAGAGATTCTTCATACCCGCCTTGAAGAGGCATCCCCCGGACAGGGCCTCTATTCCGGGGCGCAGGCGATCGCCTTCTGCGGGCAGATGATCGGGCGTGATTGGGTTCGCGTGGCAGAGCATGACGGCGCGGTGCAGGGGTTTCTGGCGCGTGAGCAGGGGTATATCCACGCGCTCTATCTCGCGCCCGGCGCCTGCGGGGCGGGCATCGGACGACGCCTGATCGAGGACGCCAGGCGCACGCGCGATCAACTGCGCCTGCGTGTGCTGTCTGCCAATACCGGCGCCCGCCGGTTCTACACCCGTCTGGGATTTGCCGAGACGGACCGGGGCGACGGGCGCGACAACGATGAAAACCTGCCCGACATCGGCTATGAATGGCGCAGGGAGGCGACATGACAAAAGGTCCGATCCTGATTGACCTAGAAACCACAGATGCCCCGCGCGTGGCGGAGGCGGAGCCCGTGCCCGATGATGGTCCCGCGCCGCAGGGCCAGGCCATGCAATCCGCCGCGCATCTTGCCGCCCGCCGCCCGTCGCGGCTGGCGCGCTGGTTCTGGGGGCTTGCGGGCGCGCTGCTCGCCGTGGCGCTGTCGGTGGGCGCGTGGGACTTCGCAACTGCCCTGCTGGCACGCTCACCGGCTTTGGGCTGGTCGGTGACGGCGTTGATCTCTGCGCTTGCTGTCGTGTTGCTTCTGATCGCTGTGCGCGAGCTTTCCGGGATTGCCCGGCTCAAGCGTATCGACTCGCTGCATCACTCTGCGGCGGAGGCGCGCGCTTCGGATGATCTGTCGGGCGCGCGCGCGGTGCTGGCGCGGCTGGACGACCTCTATGCCGGGCGGGAAGAGGCCGCCTGGGGCCGGCAGCGGATGGCAGAGCGTGCGGGCGACATTGTCGATGCCGAGGATCTCCTGACGCTAGCGGAGGCGGAGCTTCTCACCCCGCTTGATGCTGCGGCCCGCGTCGAGGTCGAGGCGGCCGCTCGGCAGGTGGCTGCGGTCACGGCGCTGCTGCCGCTGCCGCTGGCCGATGTGATCACTGCGCTGGCGGCCAACATGCGCATGATCCGGCGGATCGCGGAAATCTACGGCGGCCGCGCCGGGGTGCTGGGAAGCTGGCGCCTGACCCGTGCGGTGATGACTCATCTGATCGCGACAGGGGCCGTCGCGGTCGGCGATGACATGCTCGGCTCGCTGGCCGGGGGCGGGCTGCTGTCAAAGCTCAGCCGCCGCTTTGGCGAGGGCGTGGTCAACGGTGCGCTGACCGCGCGGGTCGGTGTCGCTGCGATGGAGGTCTGCCGCCCGCTTCCCTTCACCTCGGGGCGGCGGCCCTCGGTGTCGGGCATCGTGCGGCGCGCGCTGACCGGGTTGTTTCCCGGCACGTGATGCGGCGTCGGAGAGGGCGGAGGTGAAGGCATGACGGAACACGGACATACCCAGCCAGAGGTGGAGGCGCGGATCAACGCTCCGCCGGGGCGCGGTTTTCTGCGTGACATGATCTATGGCGGAATCGACGGGTCGATCACCACCTTTGCCATTGTCGCGGGGGTTGCCGGCGCCGGTCTCTCGCCCTTCGTGATCGTGGCGCTGGGTCTGGCGAACGTGCTCGCCGACGGGTTCTCGATGGCCGCCGGAAACTATGCCGCCACCAAGTCGGAACTGGATGACATGCGCCGCCTGCGGCGGATCGAGGAGCGTCACCTGCGCGATCACCCGGAAGGAGAGCGCCGCGAAATCGTCGAGATCCTCCGCCAGAAAGGATTGAGCGGCAAGGTGCTGGAGGCCGCGGCGGATGCCATTCTGGAAAATCCGGACGCCAGCGTGCAACTCATGCTCGAAGGGGAATACGGGCTGGCGGGGGTCGATCCGCACCCGATGCGGGCGGCGCTGGCGACCTTCGGCGCCTTTCTCGTGGCCGGAATGATTCCGCTGATGCCTTTCGTTCTGGGGTTGGGCGATGCCTTCGTGCTGTCGGCGGTCGCAACAGCCGGGGTGTTCTTCTTGATCGGCGCGCTCAAAAGCCGCTGGACCATCACCCCGTGGTGGCGCTCCGGTCTGGAAACGCTCGCCATCGGCGGCGTGGCGGCGGCGCTCGCCTTCGCGGTCGGGAGCCTGTTTCATCCCTGATCGCGGCGGCGCGCGCGCTGTCTTTCTCTGTTCTGCAAATACTCGAAATGCAACGCACGCCACGTTCACAACGGCCCGGATGGTCGTTTGCAGCCTGTCAATACCGACGCAATACCGACGTTATACCGACGCGATGCCGAAAGCGGATTTTTAGCGAAATCAGCGCATTAACCCTGATTCGCGCCTATCAGGCCGGAACCCGCCCCACAAGGCAGAACCGAAGCCGCCCGGCCGGACGCGCGTCGGTGATCCCCTTGGGTCCGGCATGGCAATAGAGGCGCAGCAGTTCCAGCACATCGTCGAGATCCTCCTGCGGCCTGATCCCTGAAAAAAGGTAGGCCGGCTTGCCCGGCGCCCGAAGCGCGAGCGAGACCGGATCGTCGCAGATATTCATGCACTCCGCGCCGCGCACTTCGACCCCGCAAAGCCCGTCATCGGCCTCCAAAGCGCGGCGCAACGCCTCTGCGAATTCGCGCCCTTCGGGGGGCTGCCCGGCTCTGGCGCAGCTTTCGCAGATGTGGATGACATGTGACATGCCCGGCCCCTTCATGCTGGACGACTCGCGCCTGCGATGGCAAAATGAGGTTTGTTCCCGGCAGCCATAGCATCTCATGACCGACCTCACCATAACCACTGGCGATCCGCGCGATCCGCAGGCCACCGCGTTGCTTGAGGCAAGTCAGATGCTCATGCGGTCGCTGTTTTCGCCCGAGGACAACCATTATCTGCCCATCGACGCGCTCTGCGCGCCGCACATCCGGTTTTTCGTTGCGCGCAAGGGTGATCGGCTGCTCGGGTGTGCGGCGCTGGCGGACATGGGAGGCTATGGCGAGATCAAGTCGATGTTCGTGGACCCCGAGACTCGCGGGCAGGGCGTTGGCGATCGTCTGCTGGAACAGTTGGAGTATGAGGCGCGCGAACAGGGACTTCCGGAGCTTCGGTTGGAAACGGGCAACGCCCTGCATGAGGCGATCCGCCTCTATCGGCGGCATGGGTTCACCGAATGCGAGCCTTTCGGCGACTACGAGGCCAACGCCACATCGGTCTTCATGCAGCGCGCATTGGGCTAATCACATCCGGGCGGTCCGAGCGGATTCCTATCGCAGATCGGCACCGCGCGCTGCGGTCCCTGCCTGATACGTGCCAGATCGTCCGGCTGACCGCACTTCAGGATACCAAGAACCACCGCCGCATCGCCGCGCAACTCTCTCACCGGGCAGCCGGTGACCTGCTCGATCGCGGTTTCGGCCCGGCGCGCAACGGCCCCCAATCTTGGGGCATACTGCGGGTTCACGCGAATCGCCTCGGCCAGCCGGCCGCGGCGGCGCACGTCGAAAGTGCTGCCTTGCACGGTGATGCGTGTCACCTCCGCCCCGCGAAAATGCGGGCTTGGCGTGTTGCAAGCGGCCAGAAAGACAAGGGCCGCGCCGAGAAACTTCTTCATGATCCCAGAGTCGATGGCATTCGTTAACGAACCCTTAACCAGGCTCGTGAGGGTGGATCACAATGCCGCATTTATATTCCAAAAATGGAATGTAAATATATTCGGCAAATGGAATGTTATTGGAGGACCTCGCCATGACGACCCGATCCACACGCCCGGCGGATACCTATTCGCCGCTCTACTTCCTCGCCTCGCTCGGGGCAGGGGGGCTTTCCGTGACCTTTTTCATGTATCTGATGTTCTGGGTGCCGCATCCGGGCAAGCCAGTGCCGACATTCGAGGACATTTCCGCCGCCTTCGCAACCGGCGGCCCGGCCCTTCAGGCCGCGATAGTGATCGCGGTTCTGGGCATCGCGGCGATGGTGTTTCTCAACATCAAGTCGCTGCTCTGGAATCTTTCGGCACTTTCGGCGTTTCGCAAGACGAAAGCCTATGAAACGCTGCGCAACTCCAATGCGGAATCAACGCTTGCCGCGATGCCGCTGGCCCTGGCCATGACAGTGAATGCGCTGTTCATCGTGGGGTTGGTGTTCGTGCCGGGTCTGTGGTCCGTGGTCGAATATCTGTTCCCTCTAGCGCTGGTGGCCTTTGCGGCCATAGGGTGGATCGCCTTCCGCATCATCGGCGATTTTCTCGGTCGGGTGCTGTCGAAAGGCGGGCTTTTCGATGTGACAGCGCATAACAGCTTTGCCCAGATGCTGCCCGCCTTCGCGCTGTCGATGGTGGCGGTGGGGCTGTCCGCCCCGGCTTCCATGAGCGTGAACCCGGCCACCGTGGGCATCTCTCTGATCCTGTCCACCTTTGTCGGAACGGCGGCCATCGTCTATGCCCTTTTGGCGATCACGACCGCGTTCAGCTCGATGCTTCAGCATGGCACAGCGCGCGAGGCCGGTCCGACCCTGATGGTCGTGGTCCCGCTGATGACGGTGCTCGGTATCATGTTCCTGAGGCAGAACCACGGGTTGCACGGCTTCGGCGTGGAGGTCGGCGCAGGAGATACAATGATGCTGACCGCACGTCTGCTGGCCGTGCAGGTGTTGTTCCTGATGCTCGGGATGCTGGTGCTGATCCGGCAGGAGTACTTCAAGGATTTCGTGTTCGGCGAAAAGACCTCTCCGGGATCCTATGCGCTGGTCTGCCCCGGTGTGGCGCTTTCGGTGATGATCCAGTTCTTCGTGAACAAGGGGCTCGTGGGCGCCGGGCTGGTCGAGAAATTCGGCACCGCCTATTGGATCGTCACCGCGGTGGCCCTACTCGCGCAGGTGGCGATGATCGCGCTCGTTCTGCGGCTCAACCGTCAGCATTTCTCGCGCGAGAAAGCGGCAACCGTGCCTGCGGAATAACCCGCCACCAGATGATCGCACTGCTGGGGCGCCCTGCCGGGGCGCCCCTTTCGCTGGGGGCGCCCGGACTTGCACAGGTCCGACTGGCGTGGTCATATGCTTCGATCAGTTTTTCGGATCACCTCCGCAGGATGCCCAATGCCCTTCCAGAAAGTCACGCCGGAGAAGCTCTCGACATCGGTTGTCCGTCAGATCGAGCTGCTGATTCTGCGCGGGATTCTGCGCCCCGGTGAGCGGCTCCCGTCAGAGCGTGAACTATCGGATCGCCTCGGTGTGTCGCGCCCCTCGCTGCGCGAGGCGATTGCCGAATTGCAGGAACGCGGGTTGATCGCGTCGAAAGCCGGGGCCGGCATTTTCGTGGCAGATGTGCTGGGCAATGCATTCTCCGACGCCCTGATCCGTCTTTTTTCCACGCATGACGAGGCGGTGATCGACTATGTCTCGTTTCGCCGCGACATGGAGGGGCTTGCCGCAGAGCGTGCGGCGCGTCTGGCGTCCGATACAGACCTGAAGGTGATCCAGACGGTATTCGACAAGATGCAGGTCGCCCATCCCAAGCGCAACCCGGCCGATGAGGCACGGCTGGACGCCGATTTTCACCTCGCCATCATCGAAGCGAGCCATAATGTGGTCATGCTGCACATGATGCGCTCAATGTATCAGCTTCTGCGAGAGGGGGTGTTTTACAATCGCACCATCATGTTCAAGCAGCGCGCGACCCGGTCAGAGCTGCTTGAGCAGCACCGCGCCATCAACGAGGCGCTTCAGGCCCGCGATGCCAAGGGCGCCCGCACCGCCGTTGAAGCGCATCTCGATTATGTCGAGGCGCGGCTTTCGGATGAACGGCGAACGATTCTTCATGAGGAAGTGGCACGTCAGCGCTTCGAGCACGAGCGGAACCGCCACTAGTCAGACAATCACGAGGTGGGCCAGAGGCGAAATGCGCCTCGCCTCTCAGAGTCTGATTCAAAACTATCTGAGCATTATTAATCCCTTGCGAGATGGCGTGTGACGCGTCGAATGTGGGCGATTGTGATCCACGC
>NZ_FODS01000045.1 GCF_900110425.1 Salinihabitans flavidus
CTGCGAAAACGCGCCGCCACTGGAAACCACGAGTTCGACCGGCTCTGCGCCGATCTCGGTATCGAGCACCGCCTTGCCCCACCGATGCGGCCACAGACCAACGGAATGGTGGAGCGCTTCAACGGCCGGATCGAAGATGTCCTGCAGAGCCACCGGTTCCGCAGCGGAGAAGACCTGGAACAGACCATCCTTCGCTATGTCCGGCTCTATAATGGCCAGCTCCCGCAATCAGTGCTCAAGGGCCGAACGCCCATCGACGCGCTCAAGGACTGGCATCGCCAGAAACCAGAAATCTTCAAGAAACGACCGTATAATCACGCGGGATGTGACACCTAGTCAACCACGACGCCAATCGATCACTTCTCCAAACCGATCGTTCGAGGATACTGTGGCGAAAGTCGGCTCCCGCCCATTTCACTGACTTAAGCGAGTAAGGTCATCGCATCATGGAAGCTCGAAAGGTGGTCATTTGGGTGAATATACCGATCGAATTCAGCTATTTTATTGTTTTTCTTATATATTATTCTGAAAAATGGTGCGGTCGAGAAGACTCGAACTTCCACGGGAGTTACCCCACAGCGACCTCAACGCTGCGCGTCTACCAATTCCGCCACGACCGCACTGTCTGACTTGGTGAGGGGCGATATAGACGAGCCGTCCGGGGATGTGAAGGGGCAATTTCGCCCCTTCAGCAAGGAATTTCCCGAAGGCGCCCGCCTTACTCCAGCGAGAAGCTGGGCAGCGTGGAGGACGCCGGCTCCGGCTTCACATCCGCCGACGTGTCTCCGCCCAGCCGCGTCGCCGCGGCCCGCAGAAGCGCCGCCCGCTCCGGCTGACCGGGGGCGAACACCGGCTCGGCCCCGCGATCCAGCGCGCCGACCGCGATCATGTACCAGTCCTGGGCCAGATCGGCGTTGGTGGTCGCGCCGAACCCCTGTGACAGGTGGTGGCCGACAAGTTCGGCATAGGGCTTGTCACCCGTCCCCACCAGCAGCAGGGCAGAGCCCAGCGCCACGTCCATGTCATCCCGGCGATAGCCCGAGAACAGGCAGATCTTCGCCGTATCGCTCAGTTGCGACAGCGACATGTCCGATTGCAGGGCAAACTTCTGCACTTGCGCGGTCATCTGCGCCGCGCTCTCGTCGCCCAACCGCGCGACATAGGGCGCCAGCGCCGGGCCGAAGGCGTCGCATTGCGCATCCACCTGCGCCGCGCTCACGCCCTGCACCTTGGTCACCATGTCCTCTCCGGTGCCGATGGCATAGGTCCGGGTCAGGCAGAACTGCTCGCTCAGCGCGAAATCGGGATCGTTCAGCGTGGCCTTGGTGACAAATCCGCCGTTGGAGTTGGTCAGAAGGCTCACCTTGCTGCAATGGCTGGCCAGCGACGGCGCGGGCTTGTCCTTGCCGCTCAGCGCGAAGGGCTGAATCTTCACCGGCTCCTGCTGCCCTGCCTCGGCAGAGGCGGTTTGCGTTTGGGGCTGCTGTGCCTGCGGCTCCGCGCTGGCCTCCATCGTCGCATTCTCATTCATCCGGCATGATCCCTGATGACAGGAGAACACCGCCGGTTTCGCCTCATGCGTCAGGAAATCGTTGCGCTTGTAGCCATCGGGGCTGGAGGCGAAGACAAGCACCGAACAGCTTTGCTCGCCGCACCAGAACTGGCTTCCGGTGACAGAGGTGTCGAGGATATAGTCGGTTTTCCCGTCCCCGTTCAGATCGGCAAGCTGCACGAAGCCCGACCGCTGCAAAAGCTGCTCGGCGCTCGGGTCGGAACTGTCGGCGATCTCGTCCACCGCGGCCGAAACCGGCTCGGGCATCCCGTTATAGGTGGTGGTGCGGGTGCGAATCCCCGACGAATCGCCGTGCCATTTCTGCAAAAGAGAGCGCACCCCCTGCGGATCGGACTGCATCGCCTTGACGACCTCCGGTCCTCCGATCTGCGCGCGGTTGTGCGACGAGACGATGAAATCGCGCTGATAATCCGACAGCCGCCCGGTGGCCGGCCAGCCCATGAACGCCTGATAGCGCGAGATGGCCGAACGTGTCCGGCTGCCCGGAATGCCGTCGGGCGTGCCCGCGTTGAAGCCGAAGTAATTCAGCGAGGATTGCGTTTCGCGATGATAGGCCCGCGTGGCCGAAGGTTGAACCACCACCGTGCGCGTGCGTGTGCGCCGGTTCTTGTTGGCCTCGTTCATGATCACCCCGCCGATCACCCCGCCGACGATCGCCGCGCCAAGGTTGTCGGCTTGCGCCGCCCCCGTGGCCGATGTGGTGACAAATGCCGCCAGAAAGACGGACTTAAGCGACTTTGAAAACATCGCGTGCACTCCCCGTTGTTCAAATTCATTTCGACCAGTCTAGCAAGAAATTCCCCGCTGACGCGAGCAAAACCGTGAAAAAGCAACAAATCGGGTGAAACTGCGGGGCGCCGGCGACAGCCGCCGGCCCCCTCCGGAGACCGGGCCGCCCCGTCTGAGCGGCCCGCATGGGGCGTCACCCGCCCTTTGTGGCGGACCGCGGGAGCGGCAGTTCCCCGCGATAGGCGCGCCAGACCCCGAAGATCAAGACCACGGCGGCGACCGCGAACGCGGCCCAGGGCGCGCCGGGCGACAGTATCTCGCTCATCAGGCGGCCGGGCAGCAGGGTGAACAGGCCCGCGACCCCCATCGCGCCGAAATACAGCCCGCGCATGTGTTGGGCATGCTCTGCGACCTTGCGCTTGCGGATCAGGCTGACCCCGTGCCAAAGACCGTAAAGCGTGACAGGCACAAGGATATGAATCGGAGAGAACGGTCCAACGACCCGGATGGTGAAGATGAACGCCGCCGAGACCGCCGTGAGCGCCATGGCGAGCACCCAGCTCCGTCCGGCCCAGCGATGCCATCGGCCCTTGCGGCGGCTGAAAAGCGCGACAGGTCCGATCACCAGCGCATAGATTGCGCAAACGGTGTGAAACTGGATAATGAACGGGGCATGAAGAAATGGATCAAGGGTCATGCGAAACCTCCTACAGTTCGGAATGCGACAGGGGGCGCCTGCATGGTCCTTTGCCACGTCTCAAGGACCGATACGCGAATGACGGAGCAAATCACGTGACCGCCACCCCCCCCCGCAATCGGCGCTTCGCGAGTTGCGGGACGGAATACGGGCGCATTTCGCCAGCCGCTTCGTGCTGCTGGCCCTTATCGGCGTGTCGATCCTTCTGGGCGTGTCCGGACCGTTCGGCACGATCGACACCCTGCCCGCCTTGCCGCGCATGGCGTATTGGGCGCTGGTCGCATGGCTGACCTATAGCCTTGGGGCGGCGGTGTTCATCGCGGCCTTCCCCGAGAACGCCCCGCCGCAACCAGCACGTATCGCGGTGGCGGTGCTAGGGATCGGTCTGGGCTGCACCGTGATCCTGCTGGCGCTCAACCTGCTGTTTCTGGGCCGTGCGGTCGACGGAGCGGCGGGCATCCTGCGGCTTGCGGGGATCTGTGTTCTGGTGTCAGGCGTCGTGACCGGGCTGATGCTGGTCTCTCGCGGCACTGTCATGGCAGAGGCGTCCACCACGTCCACGCCCCCGATCCTGCGTCGCCTGCCGCTCGACAAGCGCGGCGCGCTTGTCTCTCTGGCGGTGCGCGATCACTATGTCGAGGTGACGACGACAAAGGGGCGCGAAATGCTGCTGATGCGCCTGCGCGACGCCATCGCCGAGACGGCCCCCGCCGAAGGGATGCAGGTGCACCGCTCCTACTGGGTGGCGCTGCCCGAGGTGCGCGCGGTCAGGCGGCGGGGTGACGGCGCGCTCGTGACCACCTCGCGGGGCGACGCGCTGCCCGTCAGCCGAAGCTACATGCCCGCGATCCGCGAGGCGGGCCTGCTGCCCGGCTGAGGCGCTTGCGGACCGCCGTGACGCGGGGCATAACCACGGCGAGAACGCGAAAGGCGCGCGATGACGGACTGGATCATCTCGGACGGGCTGACCGATTACGACGAGGCCTGCGCCTGGATGGAGGCGCGCGCCATCGCCATCGCCGCGGGCGAGGCCGGGGAATGCGTCTGGCTGGTGGAGCATCCGCCGCTTTATACCGCCGGGACGAGCGCGAAGCCCGCCGACCTGACCGACCCGGACCGCTTTCCGGTGCATGAGAGCAAACGCGGCGGGCAGTATACCTATCACGGCCCCGGGCAGCGCGTGGCCTATGTCATGCTCGATGTCGGGCGGCGCGGGCGCGACGTGCGCCGCTTCGTTCATCAGTTGGAGACATGGGTGATCGCCACGCTGGACCGCTTCAATGTGCGCGGCGAACTGCGCGAGGGCCGGGTCGGCGTCTGGGTCGTGCGCGGGGACAAGCCGCCCGGCCCGACCGGCGCACCGGCCGAGGACAAGATCGCCGCCATCGGCATCCGCCTGCGCAAATGGGTGAGCTTTCACGGCATCTCGATCAACGTGGAGCCGGAGCTGGAGCATTTTTCCGGCATCGTGCCCTGCGGCATCACCGACCACGGGGTGACGAGCCTTGTGGATCTGGGCCTGCCGGTCACGATGGCCGATCTCGATGTCGCCCTGCGCCAGACTTTCGACGAGATCTTCGCGCCGCTTCCGGACCCCGCGCCGGACCGTTAACGACATCTCACCGCGCGCCGGGTTAACCGGGGCACTCGCGGTCGGCGGCACCGACGCGATACCGACGTTTTACCGACAGGGTGCAGACAACGGGTTTGCCCTGTTCATCAACGGCGCAAGGGTGATTCGCCCGACACCGAGCCGGCGGATCGTCGCACCGCGTTGATTTGCCCGTTGATCCGGTTAACGTAATGAACGATCCTGCACGGCACGCAAACTGCAATCAAACAAGAGGCCCCTGATGAAGACCATACTCGCAGCCACCGCCACGCTGGCCTTCGCCCTGCCCGCCTTCGCCCAGGGCGACGCGGAAGAAGGGGAAAGCGAATTCCGCAAGTGCAAATCCTGCCACATGATCGAGTCGCCCGAAGGCGAAACCATCGTCCGCGGCGGCCGCACCGGCCCCAACCTCTACGGGATCATCGGCCAGCAGGCCGGCACTGTCGAAGACTTCCGCTATTCCAACGCCCTTGAAGAGGCCGGGGAAAACGGCCTCGTCTGGGACGAGGAGAATCTGGCCGAGTATGTGGCCGATCCGCGCGCCTTTCTGAAGGAACTGGGCACCGACGGGCGCACGAAGATGACCTTCAAGCTGCGCGACGGCGGCGACGATGTGGCCGCCTACCTGGCCACATTCTCTTCGGAAGAAGAATAAAGCCAAGCTTTTTCAATAGGATGACGGGCGCGGATCAAACCGCGCCCGTTGTGTTTTCCGCCCCCGGCCAGCACGATCCAGCCGCCGCGCGACCTGTCAAGGCGACCCTCGCATATTCCGGATGCGGCATTTTTTCTTGATCTGCGTCAAATACGGACATTGCCGCGCCCCGCCCATCCCTCTAAAACATCTCATGAACCGGGGCACATGTATGGCCTCATGAGCCCTTTGAACACACCAGCAGGAGGCAACGCATGGCAGACGCAGCCATTCACAGCCACGATCACGAGGACGAGCGGGGGTTCTTCACCCGCTGGTTCATGTCCACCAATCACAAGGATATCGGTCTTCTCTATCTGATCGTGTCCGCCTTTGTCGGCCTGATCGCCGTCATCTTCACCATCTTCATGCGGCTGGAGCTGATGGAGCCGGGCGTGCAGTATATGTGCCTTGAAGGGTTCCACCTCTTCACGACACCCGACACCTGCACCCCGAACGGGCACCTGTGGAACGTGCTGGTCACCTATCATGGTGTGCTCATGATGTTCTTCGTCGTGATCCCCGCGCTTTTCGGTGGGTTCGGCAACTATATCATGCCCCTTCAGATCGGCGCGCCGGACATGGCGTTCCCGCGCATGAACAACCTGAGCTTCTGGCTCTATGTCGCGGGCACCTCGCTGGGCGTCGCCTCGCTCTTTGCGCCGGGCGGCAACGGGCAGCTCGGCTCCGGCGTGGGCTGGGTCCTCTACCCGCCGCTCTCCACCAACGAGGCCGGCATGTCGATGGATCTTGCGATCTTCGCCGTCCACGTCTCGGGCGCAAGCTCCATCCTCGGCGCGATCAACATGATTACCACCTTCCTGAACATGCGCGCGCCGGGCATGACCCTGTTCAAGGTGCCTCTGTTCGCCTGGTCGATTTTCGTCACCGCATGGCTCATCCTGCTGGCCCTGCCGGTGCTCGCCGGCGCGATCACGATGCTGCTCACCGACCGGAATTTCGGCACCACCTTCTTCGATCCCGCCGGTGGCGGCGATCCGGTGCTTTATCAACACATCCTGTGGTTCTTCGGCCACCCGGAGGTGTATATCGTGATTTTGCCCGGGTTCGGCATCATCTCTCACGTCATCGCCACCTTCTCGCGCAAGCCGATCTTCGGCTACCTGCCGATGGTCTGGGCGCTGATCGCGATTGGCGCGCTCGGCTTCGTCGTCTGGGCGCACCACATGTATACGGCGGGAATGTCGCTGACACAGCAGTCCTACTTCATGCTGGCGACAATGGTCATCGCGGTGCCCACGGGGATAAAGATCTTCTCGTGGATCGCGACCATGTGGGGCGGCTCGATCGAGTTCAAGACGCCGATGCTCTGGGCGTGCGGTTTTGTGTTCCTCTTCACCATCGGTGGTGTGACCGGCATCGTGCTGAGCCAGGCCAGCGTGGACCGCGCCTATCATGACACCTATTATGTCGTGGCGCATTTCCACTACGTGATGAGCATCGGTGCCGCCTTCGCGATCTTTGCGGGGATCTACTTCTACTTCGGCAAGATGACCGGGCGGCATCTTCCGGAATGGGCGGGCAAACTGCATTTCTGGGCGATGTTCATCGGCGTGAACCTGACCTTCTTCCCGCAGCACTTCCTTGGCCGTCAGGGCATGCCACGGCGCTATATCGACTACCCAGAGGCCTTCGCGTACTGGAACTGGTGGTCGACGGTCGGGGCTTTGATTTCCTTTGCGTCCTTCGTGTTCTTCTTTGGCGTCGTCTTTTACGCGCTGTTCCGCGGCGCCAAGGTGACCGAGAACAACTACTGGAACGAATACGCGGATACGTTGGAATGGACCCTGCCCAGCCCGCCACCGGAGCATACGTTCGAAACGCTCCCCAAGCAGGAAGACTGGGACAAGGGCCACGCGCACTAAGGTGCCGACGCCTCCAAAGCTGACAAGAGGCCCCGGTGAACCCGCCGGGGCCTTTTTCTTGACCGCGCTCCATTCGCTCGAAGGAAACGACCCCGGGCATCGCCCCACTCGCACCGGATGACCCCATGCCCTACCACTGGACCGAAAACCCGCCTGACGCGGGGGCCGTACTGACCCTCTGGCCCTACCGCTCCCTGCCGCACAAGGGATTCGCGGTGGTCATTCTTGTGACCTTCGTGGTGATCACCATTCCGCTTTACCCGTTGCTGGGCACTGCGCTGGTCTGGGGGATGCTGCCGTTCATGCTGGCGGGGGTGGCCGGACTGTGGTGGGGGCTGCGACGCAGCTACCGCGACGGCACCACGCTGGAGGAACTGACGCGCGCGGGGGACATTCTCACGCTGATCCACACCCCCGCACGCGGCGCGCCGCAAAGCTGGGAGTGCAATATCTACTGGGCAAAGGCCGAACTGCATGACAATGGCGGGCCGGTGCCTTTCTACATCACGCTGTCAGGCAATGGCCGCACGGTGGAGATTGGCCGTTTTCTGTCAGAGGATGAGCGCAAGGCGCTTTTCGCGGAGCTGTCGGACTACCTTCGCAAAGGATGACGCAGACCCGCTTCAGGCCATCCCGCCCTTGACCAGCCCGGCGGCAATGCGCGCATAGGCTTCGGCCGCCGGCCCATCGCCGGCGGCGATCGGCGTGCCGCTGTCGCCCGCAAGCCGGGTGTCGAGGTCGATCGGCAGCGCGCCCAGAAGCGGAACGCCCATCTTCTCGGCCTCCGCCGCAACGCCGCCATGCCCGAACAGATGCGCCTCATGCCCGCATTCGGGACAGATATAGGTGGACATGTTCTCGATCAGCCCAAGCACCGGCGTCTTGAGCATCTCGAACATGTTGATCGCCTTGCGCGCATCCAGAAGCGCCACATCCTGCGGCGTGGACACGACAATCGCCCCGCTCAGCTCGGATTTCTGGCACAGCGTGAGCTGCACATCCCCCGTGCCCGGCGGCAGATCGACGATCAGCACGTCAAGCTCGCCCCATTCCACCTGACCCAGCATCTGCTGCAACGCCCCCATGAGCATCGGACCGCGCCAGACCACCGCCTGATCGGGGTCGAGCATGAAGCCGATCGACATGATCGTGACGCCATGCGCGTGCAGCGGGATGATCGTCTTTCCGTCTGGCGAGGCCGGGCGCTTGTTCACGCCCATCATGCGCGGCTGCGAGGGCCCGTAGATGTCCGCATCCAGAAGCCCCACGCGCCGCCCCTGCCTCGCCAACGCGACGGCGAGGTTGCTGGACACCGTGGATTTACCCACGCCCCCCTTGCCCGAGGCGATGGCAAGGATGCGATCCACCCCGGCGGGTTTCATCGGCCCCTGCTGCGGCTTGGGATGACCGCCAACCTTCAGGCTCGGCGCGGGTTTCTGCGGGGAGGCGGGGCCATGCGCCGTCAGCGCCACCGACACCGACTCCACCCCCTCAAGGGCCGCCACGGTCGATTCAGCAGCCTTGCGGAGCGGCTCCATCTGCTGGGCGATCTCCGGTGACGGGGCCTCGATCACGAATCGAACCTGCCCGCCATCGACGCTCAGCGCGCGCACCATGTCACGCCCGATCAGGTCGCCGCCATCGGGCAGCGCCAATTGTGCAAGGGCGTCGCGAATCTGTGCCTCGGTCACCGCCATGTCATCCTCCTGAATCGACTGTCTCATACCTGACAACTCTGTGCCGATCCACAAGAGGCTGTTCAAGAATTGCCCGGTTTCAGTGCAGGAATACCAACCGGGCGATCAAAAATTAGGTCAGCATACGCTATTCATTTTCTGCATAGCGGCATTGCTCAGGAGTTCATTGTGCAGGTGCAGCATCCGCCTATATGAGTTTCATAACAGCGCGACACAGGACGTGCACATCAGACACACGAGAACGACAAGGAATACGAACATGGCACTGGCAACTCAACACAGCTTTGCACGCACCGGGCTCGGCGCCTGGATGGCGGCGACGGTTGCTGCGGTCACGGACACCCTTCGCAAGCGTCATGCCTTTCGCAAGACGGTAACCGAGCTCAGCGCACTTTCGGATCGCGAACTGGCCGATCTCGGCCTGAATCGCTCTGCGATCCGCTCGGTGGCCTATCAGGCCGCCTACGCGAACTAAGACACCAGTTCTGGAAAGCCTCTCCTCCCTTTGGCTTTCCGAACACAGCGGCGGCGCTTCTCCTCCCCTTGACGCCGCCGCAAGGACACCGGGCCAAACGGCCCGAACGAGATGCAGACGGTCCTCTCCTCCTCCCTGGGCCGGATGCAGACTAGGCCGGCGGCGCTCTCCTCCTCCCTGCGTCGCCGGTCAGACTTTCCGGGCCGAAAGGCCCGAACAAGATGCAGACGGTCCTCTCCTCCTCCCTGGGCCGGGTGCAAACTAGGTCGGCGGCGCTCTCCTCCTCCCTGCGTCGTCGGCCGGATTTTCCGGGCCGAAAGGCCCGAACAAGATGCAGACGGTCCTCTCCTCCTCCCTGGGCCGGGTGCAGACTAGGCCGGCGGCGCTCTCCTCCTCCCTGCGTCGTCGGCCGGATTTTCCGGGCCAAACGGCCCGAACAAGACGCAGACGGTCCTTTCCTCCTCCCTGGGCCGGATGCCAACAAGAACGGCGGCGCCCTCCTCCTCCCTGGCGTCGTCGTTTTTTTTTGTTTCCGGCACAGTGCCGCGCACCGAATCCAGCAATCGGGAGACGCTCAGAAGGGAATATCGTCCGGGCTTGTCAGGAACCTTGCCACGACCTTCTTCGTGCTGGCCTTTTCGAAATCGACCTCGACCTTGTCGCCCTCGATGGCCGTCACCGCGCCATAGCCGAATTTCTGATGAAACACGCGTTCGCCCACGGTAAAGCTCGACACCGCGTCAAGGTCGATCACCGTGGTGCGGCTCTCTCGGGGCTGGCTGGTGCCCCACTCTCGGGCGCGGGCCTGCATCCGCCGCCATCCCGGGGAGTTATAGGCATCCGCCTGCGCCGCGCGCGCTTCGATCCCGGCAGAGGGGCGCGCCGCACCATATCCGCCGCCATAAAGCCCCGGCGGCGTGAGCACCTCGACATGCTCTTCGGGCAATTCGTCGATGAACCGCGAGGGCATCTGCGATTGCCACTGCCCGAACACCCGCCGGTTGCCCGCGAATGAAATCGTGCAAAGCTCCTCGGCGCGCGTGATCCCGACATAGGCAAGGCGGCGTTCCTCCTCCAGCCCCTTGAGGCCAGTCTCGTCCATGGACCGCTGCGAGGGGAAAAGCCCGTCCTCCCACCCCGGAAGAAACACGGCCGGAAACTCCAGCCCCTTGGCGGCATGAAGCGTCATGATCGACACTTTCGCGCCGCCGTCGTCGCTTTCATTGTCCATGATCAGGCTGACATGTTCGAGGAACCCTTGCAGATTCTCGAACTGCTCCAGCGCCTTGACCAGTTCCTTGAGGTTTTCGAGCCGCCCCGGCGCCTCCGGCGTCTTGTCATTCTGCCACATCGCGGTATAGCCGGATTCGTCGAGGATGATCTCGGCCAGTTCCATATGGGTCAGATCGGCATCGCCCGTCATCCGGCCCCAGCGATCGATCCCGTTCAGAAGCTGCGCCAGTTCGGTCGCCCCCTTGCCGCCCAGCCCCTTCTTGGCCAGCAGCATCCGCGCGCCCTGCACAAGCGGCACGCCATGCGCGCGCGCCGTGGTCTGGATCTTCTGCTGCGCGACATTGCCAAGCCCGCGCTTGGGCGTGTTCACGATCCGCTCGAACGCCAGATCGTCATCCGGGCTGACCACGACGCGGAAATAGGCCATCGCGTCGCGAATCTCCAGCCGCTCATAGAAACGCGGGCCGCCGATCACGCGATACGGCAGGCCGATGGTCAGGAACCGATCCTCGAAGGCGCGCATCTGATGGGAGGCGCGCACCAGAATCGCCATTTCGTCAAGGCTCATGGGGCGCACACCGCGGGTGCCGCCCTGCAATGATTCGATCTCTTCCCCGATCCAGCGCGCCTCTTCCTCTCCATCCCAATGGCCGATCAGGCGCAGCTTCTCGCCCTCTTCCGCCTCGGTCCAGAGCGTCTTGCCAAGCCGCCCCTCGTTGCCGCGAATGACATTCGACGCGGCGGCAAGAATATGCGGGGTGGACCGGTAGTTCTGTTCCAGCCGCACCACCTTGGCGCCGGGAAAATCCTTCTCGAATCGCAGGATGTTGCCCACCTCTGCGCCCCGCCAGCCATAGATCGACTGATCGTCGTCGCCCACGCAGCAGATATTGCGGTGCCCGCCCGCCAGAAGCCGCAGCCACAGGTATTGCGCCACGTTGGTGTCCTGATACTCGTCCACCAGCACATAGCGGAACCAGCGCTGATATTGCTCAAGCACATCGGGGTGCGTCTGGAAAATCACCACCATGTGCAGCAAAAGATCACCGAAATCCACCGCGTTCAACTCGCGCAGGCGGGTCTGATACTGCCGGTAAATCTCGCCGCCCCGGTGGTTGTAGGCGCCCGCATCGGCGGCGGGCAGCTTCTCGGGCGTGAGCGCGCGGTTCTTCCAGCCGTCGATCAGCGCCGCGATCTGCCGCGCGGGCCAGCGTTTTTCGTCGATATGTTCCGCCGCGATCAACTGCTTGAGAAGGCGGATCTGGTCGTCACGGTCCAGAATGGTGAAATTGGACTTCAGCCCCACCAGCTCGGCATGCCGCCGCAACAGCTTCACGCAGATGGCGTGAAACGTGCCCAGCCACGGCATCCCCTCGATCGACTGGCCCAGCATCGCGCCCACGCGGTTTTTCATCTCGCGCGCGGCCTTGTTGGTGAAGGTCACGGAAAGGATCTCGTTGGACCGGGCGCGCCCGGTGTTGAGCAGATGCACGATCCGCGCGGTGAGCGCCTTTGTCTTGCCGGTGCCCGCCCCGGCCAGCATCAGCACCGGCCCGTCGAGCGCCTCCACCGCCTCGCGCTGCGCGGGGTTGAGATCGTCGAGATAGGGGGCCGGACGCGCGGCCATCGCGCGCGCGGCCAGTGAGGCGCCCTCGAAGGCGTCGTTTTCGTCGAAACTGCTCATGTCCCGCAATCTAGCGCGTTGCGCCGGCGAACGAAAGACACGTTCCCATAATGTTCCGCGCTTTCCGCCACCGTGTTCCGCCGGGAGATCGTCGCGCCAGTTTTCTGGCATCACAGCACACCGCCCGTGTCGTATCCGCCTGCGAACGTGCCGTTTCACGCGGGCGACATGGGCTTGAAACCGGCCATAAGCCTGATTGATAGCGCTCACCCGGTATTGCGCTGCACTGCGGCAATACCTTAGAGTCTGATTCAAAACTATCTGAGCATTATTAATCCCTTGCGAGATGGCGTGTGACGCGTCGAATGTGGGCGATTGTGATCCACGCCTCTGCGCTGGCGATGGATTTTTCCCAATCTTTTGACAGGCGGCGGCATCGGCCCAGCCAAGCAAGGGTGCGCTCGACCACCCATCGGTGTGGCAGAACCTCGAACCCGTCGGCGGTGTCGGAGCGTTTGACGATCTGGACGCTCCAACGTCCGATGGCTTTCAGCGCATCGCGCAGTTTGGGTCCTGCATAACCGCCATCCGCAAAGACATGGCGCAGCATGGGGGAGCGCGATGCAACGGCTCTCAACACATCCGGCGCG